>NZ_QXCP01000018.1 GCF_003711805.1 Brachybacterium sp. EE-P12
TGAATCGCCCCGGGTCTGGTGGAGGCTCTGAATCCACGGGAGGATGAGGAGCATGGCAGCACCGAGGAAGTACCCGGACGAGCTTCGGGAGAGAGCCACGAGGATGGCTGTTCAGGCGCGACTGGATCCATCGACGAGGTCGGGCACGTTCCGTCGTGTGGGCGAGCAGCTCGGGATCAATCCCGAGACTCTGAGGAATTGGGTCGTGCAGGCGGAGGTCGACGAGGGATACCGTCCCGGAACCACGACTAGCGAGTCCCAGCGCTTGATCGAGCTGGAGAAGGAAGTACGTGAGCTGCGCCGGGCGAACTCGATCCTGAGGTCGGCGTCGGCTTTTTTCGCGGCGGAGCTCGACCGCCCACAGCGTTGATCGTGGAGTACATAGACCAGCACAAGCATGAGTTCGGCGTCGAGCCGATCTGTCGGACGCTCACCGCAGCGGGCACGCAGATCGCGCCGAGCACGTACTACGCGAGCACGGCCCGCCCGCCCTCGAAGCGAGCACTGCGTGACGAGGAGTTACTGGTCGATATCGGCCGGGTCCACTCCGCGAACTTCAGCGTCTACGGGGCAAAGAAGGTCCATGCGCAGTTGCGGCGGGAGGGCATCTCGGTGGCGCGCTGCACGGTCGAGCGACTCATGCGCGTCGCTGGGCTACGTGGGATCAGCCGGTCCAAAGGCCCGCGCACCACGATCTCCGGTCGCGGTCCGGATTCTCGTCCTGACCTGGTCGAACGAGACTTCACGGCCACCGCTCCGAACCAGTTGTGGGTCGCGGACATCACCTACTGCCGAACCTTCGCCGGCTGGGTGTATGCCGCGTTCATCATCGACGTGTTCTCCCGCCGCGTGGTCGGCTGGCAGCTGTCGAAATCGCTGCGGACAGATCTTGCGCTGGACGCGTTGGAGATGGGCATCTGGGCCCGCGATCACGCAGGCCAGTCCGTCACCGGGCTCACGCATCACAGCGATAAGGGCGTTCAATACGTCGCCATCCGCTACACCGAGCGACTTGCCGAGGCCGGCGCGGTCGCCTCGGTCGGCTCCACCGGCGACTCGTATGACAATGCCCTGGCCGAGGCCTTCAACTCGCTGTTCAAGGCCGAACTGGTCCGCAACCGCGGGCCCTGGAAGAACATCGACGACCTCGAGATCGCGACCGCAGAGTACATCGACTGGTTCAACCACCGGCGTCTGCACGGCGAGATCGGAATGATCCCGCCCGTCGAGCTCGAGGACACCTACCATCACAACCACCCCGCACCGGCACCCGCCGACGCGGCACTTGCGAGCCTCTAACAAACCCGGGGCGATTCA
>NZ_QXCP01000011.1 GCF_003711805.1 Brachybacterium sp. EE-P12
GTTCGGTTAGGGCAGGCGGTGCATGTTGCCCCGCGCAGTGACTCCCGACCAGCTTGGCGACGAACGCCATCGTGCAGTCCTTCGCGCTCGCGCAGACCGAGGGCGCAGACCTCGCCTCGGGGGATCTGTCCTACCTGGCCCCGTACTACGAGCGGCTGCTCGCGATGCAGGACGCCGGCTCGACCGAGACCTTCTCGACGGTGGACTCGCAGTCGCTGAGCTACCAGGCGCAGTTCGGCACCCAGAAGGCCGCGATGATGCCGATGGGCACGTGGTACATCGGCACCCTGCTCGCTCAGCGCGAGAGCGGCGATGCCGACGAGTTCGAGTGGGGCATGGCCCCGGCACCGCAGCAGACCACCGGCGCCGGCCCGATCACCTTCGGGGATCCGACCACCCTGGCGATCAACGCCGAGCTCTCGGGCGAGAAGCTGGAGGTCGCCCAGAGCTTCCTGGACTACATCGTCTCCGAGGACTGCTCGAAGGCCCTCGCCGGGATCGGCATCACACCGTCGTACTTCTCCGACGAGGTGGTCGACACGATCTTCTCCCTCGACGGGATGCCCGACGACGAGCTGTCCCGCACCGCCTTCGCCGACACCGAGGTGGAGGCGGAGAATCCGATCGGAGAGTTCACCAACGACATCGTCACCATCCTCGAGGACACCCATTCGGAGATCCTCACCGGGTCCAGCCCGGTCGACGAGGCGCTGACCAAGGCGGAGGAGCAGCTCGAGAACGAGGGCCTGACCGCGTGAGCGCCCCCGCCCTCACCCCTCGTCCACCCGAGACGTCGCGCGGAGGGGCCGGCTCGGCCCGCAGCGCCGGCACAGCGCTCCGCCGTCGACGGACCGTCGCGGGCTGGACGTTCATCATGCCGAACTTCCTCGGCTTCGTCCTGCTCACGCTCGGTCCCGTCCTCGCGCTGTTCTACATCGCCTTCACCAAGTGGTCTGCCTTCGGCTCTCCGCAGTTCACGGGCCTGGAGAACTTCGAGCGCCTCATCGGCGACAAGATCTTCTGGACGTCGTTCGGGAACACCCTGTACTACTCGGCGATCCACATCCCGGTCACGTTCGTGGTCTCGCTGAGCCTGGCGCTGCTGCTGAACGAGAAGATGCGGGGACGGGCCTTCTTCCGCTCCGCGGCCTTCTTCCCGTACTTCACCTCCATCGTCGCGGTCGCGCAGGTCTGGAACATGCTGTTCTCCCCGGAGTTCGGCCCGGTCAACCAGCTGCTGCGCTTCATCGGTCTGGAGAACACGCCGGACTGGGTGGCCTCGAGCACCTGGGCCATGCCGGCGGTGATCATCGTCGGCATCTGGCGGGACGCCGGGTACTTCATGCTGCTGTTCCTCGCCGGGCTGCAGTCCATCAACCCCGAGCTCCACGAGGCCGCGAAGATGGACGGCGCGAACTGGCTCGAGCGCATCTTCAACGTCACGATCCCCGGTCTGCGCCCCACCATGTTCTTCGTGACCGTGATGCTGACGATCAACAGCTTCAAGGTCCTCGATCTGATCCTGGTGATGACCGGCGGCGGGCCGGGGAACTCGACGCTCGTGCTGTCCCAGTACATCTATCGGATGGGCTTCGAACGCAACGACTTCGGGTATGCCTCGACGATCTCGGTGGTGCTGTTCGCCCTCTGCATGGTCGTGACCATCATCCAGTTCGCCTACAACCGTCGAGCGGAGAAGTGACATGACCCAGCTCGCCTCACGTCCCGCTGCGGCGCCCGGCACCTCCGGGCCCGCTCCGCTGCGCACCGCACCCATGACGCCGCAGACGGTGCTCAGCCGCACGGTGCGCTACGTGCTCCTCTCACTCATCTCCGTCGTGGTGCTCACACCCTTCGCCTGGATGGCGCTCAGCTCGCTGAAGCGCAACAACGAGGTCTTCACCGCCCCGATCACCTGGTTCCCCGACGAGTGGCAGTGGCACAACTACATCGACATCTGGACCAAGGCCGACATGTCGACCTGGCTGGGGAACACGATCTTCCTGTCGGTCACGGTCACCGCCCTGCAGGTGCTCACCGGCTCGTTCGCGGCCTACGGCTTCAGCCGCATCCGCTTCCCCGGACGCGATGCGCTGTTCCTCGTCTACATCGGCACCATCGCCGTGCCGTGGCAGGCGTACATGATCCCCCAGTTCAAGCTGCTGTCCGAGGTGGGGCTGGCCGACACCCGGCTGTCGATCATCCTGCTGCAGGCGTTCAGCGCCTTCGGCGTGTTCCTCATGAAGCAGTTCTACGACACCGTCCCCGAGGAGCTCTCGGAATCCGCTCGCATCGATGGGCTCACCGAGTTCGGCATCTACCGGAGGATCATGCTGCCGCTGTCCGTGCCGTCGATCTCCGCCCTGGCGATCCTCACCTTCACGAACACCTGGAACGACTACATGGGCCCGCTGATCTACCTGCGCAGCCCCGACCTGTGGACGATCCAGCTGGGCCTGAAGACCTTCATCGGCCAGTACAACGCGGACTACGCCGCGATCATGACCGGCTCGGTGCTCTCGGTCCTGCCGATCGCCGTGGTGTTCGCCCTCGGCCAGAAGTACTTCGTCCAGGGCATCGCCTCGAGCGGGCTGAAGGGCTGATCGACGATGTCGCAGCTGCACGCTCCCCCGCCGGCCCGCCGTGCGCCGCTGGTGCGCTGGGGAGGCCGGGACGGCCCGGCGAGCACGAGCAGCCATGCCGCCCGCACGTTCAGCGCACTGGGCTCGTACGTCTTCGCGGCGCTGCGCCTGAACATCGTGCTGGCGGTGGGGGCTCTGCCGCTGGTGCTGCTGCTCCTGCTCGCCGCCGACCCCTTCAGCGCGCCGCCCGCGCTGCTGGCGGCGGTGTACCTGGCGATGCCGGTCGTCACGGTCGCCTTCTGCGCCTTCCGCGACAGTCCGGCCTTCCGGATCGGACTGTCCGCGAGGGAGGGTGCCGACGAGGACTCGTGGTGGCGCTCCCACCCCGAGCAGTCGCTGCTGCGCCCCGCGCTGCACGTGCTGCGGCGGACGGGCCCGCGCACGCTCGGCGGGACCGCACTGCCGATGGCGCTGGCTCTGGTCCTGGTGGTCGACGCGCAGTGGGCTCTGGGCCATTCCATGGGCTTCGTGCTCGTCCCCGCGTTCCTGCTCGGCGCGGCACTGGCTCTGGTCACCGCGTTCAACACCGCGGCGCTGATCAGCGAACGGGCCGAGGCTCCCTGGCACGTGCTGCTCCGCATCGCCGCCTTCGGCGCCCTGCGCAGCTGGCCGCTGTCGTTGCTGAACCTCGCGGTGACGGTGATCGCCGTGATGGGCCTGACCGTGCAGCCGCTGCTGTGCTGGGTGCTCGCGTCCTCGCTCGTGCTCTACGTGATCTGGGCCGGCTCCCGCTGGTCGATCCTGCCGACGGTCCGTCCGCGCACCGGCTGACCCGCCGCACCTACCGCATCCATCGGTCCCGGTCGGCCGTGACGGTGAGATCCGCACTGCCGTGCGCGGCGCCGTCGAGGCTGAGACGGTGGACGGCCCTCCCCCAGGACGCCTCCAGCAGCGGGTCGTGGATCTGCTGCCGTGCGAGGACGCCCGCGCCGAGCCCGGGATCCCAGCGCAGCTCGGCGACCGCCCCGGACAGCGCGCGCACCCGCAGCAGACCCGGCGCATGCTCGAGGGCATCTCCGGCGATCACGTGGTGGAGCACGACGGGCCGGCCCTCCTCGTGCTCGGCGCGCGGCGCCAGCTCCCAGGCATCGCTGATGCGCGCTGTGCGGGCCTCGCGATCCAGGGAGGCGGTGCGCCGCCAGCTGAGCACGCCCGCAGCGACGGGATAGGCCTCGCGCAGCTCGAGGCCGAGCGCGGTGCGAGGCTCGGGGGTGCGTGCGGTGTCGGCATCGGGCTCTCCCGGCTCCGCCACCACCTCGACGGCCCGGAACCGCTCCCCCACGCCCTGCTGCTCACCCCGGATCTCCGGCAGGTTGTGCCACGAGCTCGTCATGGTCCAGATCTCGTAGCGTCGCTCGGTGAAGGTGAGCGCCGTGTACGTGGGCTGCCCGAGTTCGATGAGCACCGGCGAGCCGTCGAGCGCGATGAGATACGAGCCGACGTCGAGATGGTTGTGGGCCTCGTCGTTGTGGCCGCCCTTGACCGCGAGCGCCAGCCCGCTGCTCTCGCCGCCTCGTTCACGGGCCACCAGCAGCTGCACCTCCGGCAGCCAGGTCTCGGCGGGCAGCACCGGCCGGCTGTCCCGCCCGTCGGCCTCCCTCCAGGCGGCGTCGCCGCAGGCGACGAGCACCCGGCCGAGCCCCAGCTGCGGGTGCACGAGCGGCGAAGCGCCCGAGCCGCGGTGGGCGAGGGCCTGAGCCGCGACGTCTCCGGCCCCCAGAGCACGCGCCCAACGGTGCAGCACGTCCCACGGCTGCTCGGCCGGCGGACGTGCGGGACCGTCGGCGACGTTGACGAACCATCCCTCGCCGAGCTCCATCCGCTGAGGGAAGCGCAGCAGGGCCTCGATCACCTCGATCCGGGCGACCGCTTCCCGGGCCAGCAGCCCGTCCGAGGCGATGATCAGCAGATCGATCGCCTCGAGCAGCCGGCAGGCACCGTTCCAGAAGTAGGAGAAGCCCTCGTCGATCCCTCCGTCGGCGGGGAAGGACGCCAGATAGCGGTCCAGCTGGGCGATGGACAGGGCGAGGATCGCATCGCGGTCCGCACGGTCGCCCACGTCGTCCAGCAGCATGAGGGACGCCGCGACAAGGTGCTGGTGGATCCAGCCGGTCCAGTTGTGCGCGGCGCCGTGCAGCCAGTGCCAGTCGCGCCGGGCGAGGTAGGGCTCGAACACGCGGGTCCGGGCCTCGCGACGGATCCGTGCTCGGAGGCCCGGCACCCTCTCCTCGAGCGCTCCGCCGAGCGCGAGGTCCGCCCAGGCCAGCACCTGCACGGTCTGCGCGGCGCCCAGATCGACGACGGGCGAGTCCCGGTCCGGGACCACCCAGCCGCGTCGATCATGCGCCTCCTCGTGCGCGACCCAGCACCAGGTCGACAGCTCGCACAGCAGCATGAGCCCATCCGCCGCGCGGTCGATCCAGCGCGTCTCGCCGGTGCCGACGGCCGCCAGCACCGCCTCACCGGTCATGACCCCCAGCCGGCGCACGTCGTCCTCGTGGTCCGTCCGGATGCCGTCGCGCCAGTACCGGGCGTACTGGCTGAGCAGCGGGAACGGCAGCGGCACCGTGGCAGAGGCCCGGGCCGGTGCGGAGAGGGCCGCCCGCAGCTCGTCCGGCAGACCGGCCGCGCCGCCCCCGGGAGCCAGCCGCGGCACGGCGACCAGCTCCCCGACACGGTCGAAGGCCCGCGAGAGGGCGTCAGGCAGCCCGGCACGGCACGCTGCGTGCGGGCCGGTGCCGTACTCGTCCTCGGGATCGATGGTGAGGCCCCATGCCTCACGGAGCGGCGAGGTGACTGTCATCAGCGGCGCGGTGCGTTCACGCGTACGGCAGCACCAGCTGCTCGTACCGCTCGGCGATGATCCGGGCGGACTCGTCGGCGGGCGTCGCCCACACGTCCTCGTTGAAGATCTCCACCTCGATGTCGCCGGTGTAGCCGGCCGCAGCGATCATGCGGGTGATCGAGGAGAAGTCGATGTAGCCGTCGCCCATGTAGCCACGGGAGTTCAGCGGCTCCTCGGCGAGCGGCAGGTTCCAGTCGCACACCTGGTAGGCGAACAGTCGCCCGGAGGCGGCGGCCCGCTGGATCGCCCGCTCGAGGTACGGGTCCCACCACACGTGATAGCTGTCCACGACGACGCCGGCGGCGGGGCTGCCGGAGGCCTCGGCGATATCGAGGGCCTGGTCGAGGGTGGAGAGCACGGCACGGTCGGCCGCGAACATCGGGTGCAGCGGCTCGAGGGAGAGCGTCACCCCGCGCTGCTCGGCGTAGGGGGCGAGCTCGGCGACCGCCTCGGCCACCCTGGCGCGGGCGCCGACGAGGTCCTTGTCGGCGCGGTCCACCCCGCCGACGACGAGCACCAGCGTGGGCGCTCCGAGCCCGGCCGCCTCGTCGATCGCGCGGCGGTTGTCCTCCAGCGCTGCGGCACGGTCCGCCTCGGCGGAGGCGGTGAGGAAGCCGCCGCGGCACAGGGAGCTGACGCGCAGCCCGGCGTCGTCCACGCGGCGGCGCAGCGCGTCCAGGCCCACCTCGGCGACGTCCTGCCGCCAGAGGCCCACGGCCCCGATGCCACGGGAGGTCGTGGCCTCGAGGAACTCCTGCAGCGGGGTGGTGCGGAAGGTCCAGCGGTTCAGTGACAGGCGGTCCGGGCTCATGCTGTCGCCTCCTCGATCTCGTAGCCGGCCAGGCGCAGCATCCCGTGCCAGCGCTCGGCGGCCAGCGCCGGATCCTCGAGATTGCCGGTGGCGGCGGCCAGCTCGACGGTGCGCGAGAGGTGCGGGAGGCTGCGGGCGGAGTGCATGCCGCCCACCATCGTGAACGCCTGCTGGTGGCCGTTCAGCCAGGCCAGGAACGCGACGCCGGTCTTGTAATGGTAGGTGGGGGCGGAGAACACGTGCCGCCCCAGCTGCTCGGCGGCATCGAGGATGCGCCGCGCCTCGGCCACGTCCCCGCGGTCCAGCGCCTGCACGGCGGCGGAGGCGGCGGGGGCGGTCGCGGCGAAGGCGCCGAGCAGGGCGTCGGAGTACTCGCCCCGGACCTGCTCCCCGTCGGCCGCGGCGGTCGTGGTGCCGTCGCCGACGATGAGGTGGGAGAAGTGGAAGTCGTCGCCGGTGAGCATGCGCACGCCGTCCGGGAGGCGCTCGCGCACGGCGATCTCGGCGGCGTCGTCCAGCAGGCTCATCTTCACGCCGCGGATCCTGGAGGGGTCCTCGCCGATGATGCGCAGCAGGGTGTCCGCCCCGGCGGCGGGGTCGTCGCTGCCGAAGTAGCCGGCCAGCTGCGGGTCGAACACGGTGCCCAGCCAGTGCAGGACCACCGGGGCGCTGGCCTCGGCGAGCACGCGGCGGTAGACCTCCTCGTAGTCCGCGGCGGAGCGTGCGGTGCGGGCGAGGTGGCGGGAGGCCATGAGCACGGCCCCGGCGCCGGTGGCCTCGGTGGCGCGCAGCTGCTCGACGTAGGCCTCGACGATCTCGTCCAGGCTCAGGTCCTGCTCTGCGCGCTGGTCGGTGTTCACCCCGGCGACGACGAGGTCGCTCACGGACGCGCCTGCGGGGAACACGGCGGCGATCTCGGGGTCGGCCAGCGCCTCGCGGGCCGCGTCGGCGGTGCGGGTGATGAGCTCGCGGGTCGCGGCGGGGTCCAGGCCCATGCCGCGCTGGGCGGTGTCCATCGCGTCGGCCACCCCGAGCCCGCGCGACCACATGGTGCGGCGGAAGGCGAGGGTCGCGTCCCAGTCGATCGCGGCCGGGGCGCCGGGGGTGTTGTCCCCGTGCACCTGCGGGACCACGTGCACCGCCGCGTAGATCACGCGGGAGCGCAGCGGTGCGGCGGGGCGGGCGAAGGCGGGGGCCTCGGCGAGCGGGACGCGGCGCAGCGCGCCGTCCTCGTCGAGCAGGGTCAGCTGCAGGTCGCTCATCGCTCTCACACCTCCGTCAGCGGGTCGAGGCTGATGCGGCGGCCCTCGGCGGAGCTGGCGAGCCCCGCCTCGGCCAGTCGCACGCCGCGCGCGCCGGAGAGGAAGTCGTAGGGGTACTCCCGCCCCTCCGCGTAGCTGGCGAGGAAGTCCTCCCACTGCACCTTGAAGCCGTTGTCGAAGCCGTCCGGGCCGGCGTTGTCCGGCACCTCGATCCAGTCGCCGCGGTAGTCGTGGCCGTCCCTCACGTCGGGGTTCCACACGGGCTTCGGGGTGGCCTCGCGCGGCTGGATGCGCGCGCCGTGGAGCCCGACGACGGCGGAGCCCTTCGTGCCGTCGACCTGGAACTCGACCAGCTCGTCGCGATGCACCCGCACGTCCCAGCTCGAGTTCATCTGCACGACGGTCCCGCCCTCGAGGCGGAAGACGCCGTAGGCGGCGTCATCGGCCGTGGCGGCGTACTCCTCGCCCTGCTCGTCCCAGCGGCGCGCGATGTGGGTGGCGGTCTGGGCGTAGACGTCCTCGATGCGGCCGAAGAGCTCCTCGATGACGTAGTTCCAGTGCGGGAACATGTCCGCGACGATGCCGCCGCCGTCCTCGGAGCGGTAGTTCCAGGAGGGGCGCTGGGCGCTCTGCCAGTCGCCCTCGTAGACCCAGTAGCCGAACTCGCCGCGCACGGAGAGGATCTCGCCGAAGAAGCCGGAGTCGATCAGGCGGCGCAGCTTGAGCAGGCCGGGGAGGTAGAGCTTGTCGTGGACGACGCCGTTGACCACCCCGGCCGCCTTCGCCAGGCGCGCGAGCTCGAGGGCGTCCTCGAAGGTCTCGGCGGTGGGCTTCTCGGTGTAGATCGCCTTGCCGGCGGCAATCGCCTTCTTGAGGTTCGCGACGCGCAGGTTCGTCACCAGCGCGTCGAAGTAGACCTCGTAGTCGGGATCGGCGAGGGCGGCGTCGACGTCGGTGGTCCAGTTCTCCAGCCCGTGGCGCTGCGCGATGTCGCGCAGCTTCTCCTCGTTGCGGCCGACGAGCAGCAGGTCCGGCACGAGCCGATCCCCGCTCGCGAGCTCGACGCCGCCCTGCTCCCGGATCGCGAGGAGGGAGCGCACCAGGTGCTGCCGATAGCCCATGCGCCCCGTGGCGCCGTTGACGATGATGCCGATCCTGCGTTCTGCCATGTGGCTGCTCTCCTTCGAGGTCTCGGTGCCGCACTCGCAGCCCCCGGCGGTGGTAACCGCTTTCCGTCGAGAGTGATTACACCATGTCCGCGCACGACGGGCAAGCTCGCCCGCCCCCGCGCGGCCGGCGCACCCCGCGGTCTCGCACGCACGGCGCCGGTCCTCCCGTGAGAGTGTGCCTGGGGAGGCGTCAGCGACGTGGAGAGGCGACAGCGGTGAGCGCACGACATGATGGACGAGCACTGATCACGAAGCGGACCCTCGCCGGGGCGACCGTGCTCGCCCTCGTCGGCGGCGCTGCGGCCTGCTCGGGGAGCGACCTGGCCATCGAGCCTGTCGAGAATCCGAGGACGGCCGTGCTGCCGGGCGAGGACCCCGCCGGCGCCGCCCTCGCGCTGAGCGCGGCGCTGTTCGCCGCCTCCGACGTCGCGATGCTCGCCCCCGCGGAGGACGCGGAGGCCGTCACGGCCCTGCTGCCGCATCTCCCCCGGCTCCCGTCACCCCTGCTGCTCGGCACCGACCAGGCGGTCGCCGACGAGCTCGAGCGGCTCGGCGCCGGCACCCTCGTGGTCGCTGAGGGCACCGATCTCGCCGGCCTCGAGGACGGGCGGGAGGTCGTCGAGATCGATCCGTCCGACGAGGAGCCGGGCCTCCCCCGGGTCGCGAACCAGGAGCCGAAGCCCGCGGTGTCGCTGCTGGTCGACACGGCGCTGGAGGCGCCGACGCCGGCGCTCGCGAGCGCGGTCGCCTCCGCCGTCGGCGGCACCGTCGTCGAGATGCCGGACGGGGATCTCGGGCGCAGCAGCGAGACCGTCGCCGCCGCGAAGGCCGCCGCGGGCGAGGATGCGACCACGGGCGTGCTCGCCCTCGGCGCCGCCTTCGGGGAGACGACCGCCCTGATCGACATGCTCGGGAAGCTCGGCGCGATGGCGCAGCTGCCCGGCGGCGGCACCACCGTCTTCCCCGGCCGGCGCATGATCGCGGCCTACGGCACCCCCGGCGTGCCCTCGCTGGGGATCCTCGGCGAGCAGGGGCTCGAGGAGACCCTCACCCGGGTGCAGGAGATGGCCGCGGACTACGACGATCTCGCGGAGGAGCCGATCGTCCCCGCCTTCGAGCTCATCACGACCCTCGCCTCCTCCGATCCGGGCGGCGACGGGGACTACTCCTCGGAGCTCGGCGTGGAGGGCCTGCGCGAGTGGGTCGACGCGGCGGGCGAGGCCGGGGTGTACGTGGTGCTCGACCTGCAGCCGGGCACCACCGACTTCCTCACCCAGGCCAGGCGCTACGAGGAGCTGCTGACCGCCCCGCACGTCGGCCTCGCACTGGATGCGGAGTGGCGGCTGCTGCCCGGCCAGAAGCACCTCGCGCAGATCGGCTCGGTCACCGCCGCGGAGGTCAACGAGGTCTCCACCTGGCTCGCGGACCTCACCGCGGAGCACTCCCTGCCGCAGAAGGTGCTGATCCTGCACCAGTTCAACCTCTCGATGATCTCCGACCGGCAGGACGTGGACACCTCCCGCCCCGAGCTCGCGATCACCCTGCACGCCGACGGACACGGCACGCACGAGGACAAGCTCGCCACCTGGAGGGCCCTCCAGCAGGGCCTGCCCGGCGGGATCCGCATGGCGTGGAAGAACTTCATCGACGAGGACACCCCGATGTTCACGCCCGAGGAGACCTACGACCTCGAGCCGCGGCCCTGGTTCGTCTCGTATCAGTAGGTCAGCCGGTGCCGACGCCGCGGAGCAGCACCACCATCGCGCCCCTCAGCACCACCGCGACCCTCAGCACCAACGCGACCCCAGCACCAACGCGAGGCGGGGATGCGCGATTCTGAACCGCTTCCGCGCCGGAAGTGGTTCAGAATCGCGCATCCCCGCCTCGAGTCGGCGGCCCGGTCCGGCCGGGTCAGGCGGCGCGGAGGTGGGCGAGCACGAGCCCGACGGGGATCGACACCGCGGTCAGCACCAGCGCGGCCCGGAACACCCACAGCAGCCACGTCGGCCCCGTCGCACCGCGACCGACGGCGCGGAGCATCAGCACCATCGTCACCACGAGCAGCGCGCCGCCCGCATCGACCAGCAGCGGCGCGCCGAGAACGGTGCCGCCGATCACCGCGAGGCCGCCGAGGTTCCAGGTCAGGAGCTCAATGAGGAGCACTCCGCGGCTGGGCGCCCGGGCGGCGAGGCGCTGCTGCGCGGTGCCGAGCACTCCCTGCATCACGCCGCCGACGAGCACCTGGAATGCCGCGGACCACGAGCCGTGCTCGAGCCCGAGCGGACCGGTGACCGCCGCGGTGAGCCCGCCGGTGATCACCCAGGCGAGAGCGAGGAGGCGGAAGGGCAGATCGGTGCGGGCGGGGCTCGCGGGGGCGGCGGCGGACGGCTCGGTCATGCCTCCCATCCTGCGCCTCGGCACCCTCGTGGCACCGCGCGATCACGGCCGGATGTGGCACGGACCCCAGCGACCACTCCCCTCGGCGTGGTCAGGTGGGACGCGGGGCTCCCCCGTCGAGGAATGCGCGATTCTGAGCCACTTCCAGGGCAGAAGTGGCTCAGAACGTTGACTGTCAAGCTGGTTGGAGTCAGTCGGTTGGTTTGGTCAGGCTGTTTTGACTAGGTG
>NZ_QXCP01000019.1 GCF_003711805.1 Brachybacterium sp. EE-P12
ACAACCACCCCGCACCGGCACCCGCCGACGCGGCACTTGCGAGCCTCTAACAAACCCGGGGCGATTCATGGGCTCCAGTTTCGCGTCGCATCGTGGACGCGGCGGATTAGCTGTCCCATCGAATGAGCTGCGTCGGCAGTCAGGTGGCCGGGCCATGCCTCATCGCCTGCGTGCCCACCGACCAAGCTCACGTATTCGAACTGCTCATCCAGCGCGAGGGGCTGCGGGACCGGCACGTCGCACGATCGCAAGTGCACAAGGAGCGCGTGGACCGTCTCGGTCCACGGCTTTCGAGGTCGTCGCACCGTCGACCCACTGATGACTACTTCACGAGTCTGCATGCCGCCCTTTCAAGAGTGCAGGGAGCAGAAGCTTCGACATGCTTTCACGGAAGCGACCCATCGTCACTGAAGGATCGAGAAGTGCCGGCCCGCGGTGCAACGTTCCGGGCTCGTGGGTGTGTCAAGCCGCGCCCCCATGGACGGGCGTCCCTTTGGGGTATAGCCAGTGCGACAGATGTGTCGCAAAAGTGTAGTTTCCTGAGACGCTACAGCCGTCTCGCAAGACGCCCCCGTCCTGGTGACACCACCCGGACGGGGCAAACGGTGACGACGTGCTTCTGGCTAGCTTCGCTGGACGCTTCGACCTGCTCAAGTCCCTTTTGCGGTTCCTCAATCGGGACGTTCCGGCACAGGCGGACCGAGCCCGATGCCCAGAGCGACGCGCGATCCTCGACACCGTGCGCCGCACCGCCGCCGTGATCCGCAAACGGTTGGTCCGCCGGGTGGGGGAGAATGGTGCAACCCAGAGATAGGACGGAGCGGACGATGCCGCCACGGATCGAGAAGCTAAGCGTCAAGAACCTGCGCTCCATCGGGGATGAGAGGGTGACCATTCGCTTCCCGGATAGCGGCGTGCTGGTGCTACTCGGTGAGAACAATGCCGGCAAGAGCAACGTCACACGCGCCCTTGACTTCCTCTTCGGGGACTACTGGCCGGGGACACGCCGTCTGGACGACCACGACTTCCACGGGCGGGATAGCGACGGCATTGCGGTCGAGGTCGGCGCGGCGGTGGCCGGCATCCCGTGCCCCTACTGTTCCCGCGGCGAGGTCGAGCACTTCCGTTGGACCTATGACGCACAGGACACCGGACAGGACGGCAACCCTGTCAAGTATCGCTTCACGTGCAGCAACACATACTGCGGTAAGTCCTGGCCGAATAGCGCTTTAAGGTCGACGCTCTCAGCCGCTGTGCTCGACGCCGACCGCAGGCTCGATTACCAGCTGAGCTACACGAGCAAGTACACGATGCTCTCCAAGCTCATGCACCGGTTCCACGAGCGCCTGCTCAACGACCCGGAGCGGAAGAAACAGCTCACCGCAATCTTCGATGGTCTGCTCAGGGAGTTCGGGGCGGTACCAGAGTTCGCGAATTTCAAAGAGCTGCTCGCGGAGACTGCCGAGAACTTCGGGCAGAACCTGCCCTACAGGCTGGACGTCGACTTCAGCGCCTACGATCCGAGCAACTTCTTCCGCTCGTTACGCATCCACCCCACTCTCGAGGGGGAGGTAAGGAGCTTCGACGAACTTGGAACCGGGCAGTCGCAGGTGCTCGCGCTGGCGTTTGCCTACGCCTACGCGATCGCTTACGGGCAGTCGGAGGGCACGGTGCTCGTGATCGACGAGCCGGAGGCCAACCTCCACCCACTCGCGCAGCAGTGGTTGGCGACGCGGCTCAACCACCTGGTGGCCCCCGGGCTTCAGGTCGTGGTGACGACCCACTCGCCATACTTCGTCGACCTGGCCAGGCCCGAGAACCTGGTGATGGTGAGGAAGGGCGACGACGGTGCGACGCAGGTCGTGCAGAGGTCCCTCGAGGACCTGAGAACGTACCTAGTCGAGCATGGTGCGGACCCGAGCAGGACACAGCCCGAGACGCTCGGCCCGTTCTACGCGGCCGGCGCCACGACGGAGATTGTCAGCGGCCTCTTCGCGAGGCGTTGTGTCTTGGTTGAGGGACGGACCGAGTCTTTGGCGCTGCCCGAGTTACTCAGGGCCCGCGGTCTTGACGTACTCAGGGAGGGCATCGCCGTGGTCTCCGTCGAGGGCGTCGGCAACATCGCCAAGTGGCACCGGCTATACACGGCCCTCGGCATCGAGTGCTTCTGTCTGTTCGACACTGACTCCAACAGAGGCAGCGACCCGCAACTGCTCGCCAAGCGGACGGACATAGCTGCAGCGCTCGGCCGCGAGGGTGACCCAGCGGAGGCCGCGACGTTACTCGGCGAGCCCCTCTACGTCGGTGACGGATACGCCACCCTCGACCCGAACTTCGAGGGCGCGATGAAGGCGCTGTTCGGTGATCCGTGGACACGCCTCGACGGAGAGGCCGTCTCCTTTGTCGGCGAGTCCAAGCCGCTCCGCGCAAGGTACGCCGCCCAGAGGCTCGACGACTTCGACTTCGTGGGCAAAGCCGGAGAGCGGTTCGACATGCTTGTCCAAGCCATCCGCGGTGGGGGGCCAGTTAATGCTTTGCGCGAAAACGCTTCGGATGAACACATGCCCGATGCCTCCCCGTGGGAGTCGGATGACCACGATCCGTGGGGGCCGGACGAGCCCCCGTTCTGATCGTCTCAGGAGTCCAGCGACCGTAGGCACGGGACTTGGAGAACGGGTAAAGGACCACGCGCACCTGACCTCCGGCTTGGAGACGAGGAGGAAAGATGGTCATAGGCAAGACCTTATCCATGCCGCATCCCCAACGCTCCGTATACCGAGCGGCGGTGACAAAGCCGCGGTGCTGCCCCGCATCGTCCCGCTTTCTCTCTGAATCGCCCCGGGTTTGTTAGAGGCTCGCAAGTGCCGCGTCGGCGGGTGCCGGTGCGGGGTGGTTGT
>NZ_QXCP01000005.1 GCF_003711805.1 Brachybacterium sp. EE-P12
CTCGATCGCGCCGATGGTACTGCACTCGGGAGGGTGTGGGAGAGTAGGTCGCCGCCGGACATCTTTCATCGGGAGTGGTGGAGTGCTGGAACCCCGTCAGGGTGTTCGCCTCCACCACTCCCTTTTGTCATGCCCGAAACCGGACGCGCCCGTCCGGGACCGCGCGCCTTCGCGGTGGTCGGAGGGTGATGAGGAGGGTCCAGCCGGCGCACGGTCGGTGATGGCGGGCTCTGTGTCGTGCCCGCGGAACTTCCCTCGTGCTCGACGACGTCGTGACCGGGGCGACGCAGAGCGGCCGCGGCGACCGATGCACGCAGTCCCGACCGACAGAAGACGATCACGCCAGCCGCGCGTGGATCCGCCTCGTGGCCCAGATCCGGCCGGCCCAGGTCGCCGGCGAGGACGACGTCGCTGCTGAGCAGGCCCCCGGGGAGCGGGCGAAAGACTCGTCGGACACCAGGAAGGCGAGCCGCTCGGGAGTGTGTCCGGAGGTGTGGCGCGCGGTGCGAGCGCCGAGCGCGATCGGGTCACCGTCGTGGAGGCGTTGCGCCTCGTCGTCGTTCGGCCAGTCCTGATCGCCCTCCTCGGAGACGTGGGCGGTCGCGCACGTCGCGGGTCCCTGTGCCGCGGCCCACGGGCCCGTCCCGTCGGCCCAGCGCACCTCGTGAAAGCAGTCACGGATGACGCCGTTACCCGAGGGTCAAGGGTCCGCCCTCGCTTAGAGTCGCGGGGGACAAGCGCATAGGGCGAGACGAAGAGGCGGACGGTCCAGGTGGCTGATCACAGCAACGACGGGAGCGACCGCGGCCGCGACGACAGGGGTCGTGACGGTCAGCGGCATCACGAGCACGGCTCGGCGCGCCGGTCGGGTGCGCCCACCGGCGCACGACGCGACGGAGCCCGCGATCGGCGGGACGGCACCTCGCGGCCCTACCGCGGCGATCGGGACCGCGACGCCCGACGCGAGGGCGGTCAGCGCGGCGAGCAGCGGGGTCGCCAGGACCAGCGCCCGCGACGCGACGACCGCCGAGGCCGCTCGGACGACGGCCGCGGCGGGGGGCGCGGCCGACGCGACGTCCGTCCTGACCGCGAGCAGCGGGACCGCCGCGACGACCGGGGACGTCGTGACGACCGCGATCGACGCGATGGCCGCGGGCATCGGGACGACGGTGCCCGGAACGGCGCCCCCCGGGACCGGGGGCGCGAGGGCCGACGCGGCGGCCGTCCCGGCGAGGAGCAGCGCGCCGATCGCCCGATCGAGCCGCGCGTCCCGGAGGGCATCACCGGCCGGGAGCTGGACAAGGACACGCGCGAGGAGCTGCGGGGCCTGAGCAAGGAGACCGCCGAGCGCGTCGGCCGCCATCTCGTCTCCGCCGAGCTGCTGCAGTACAGCGATCCCGAGACCGCCCTCGCCCATGCGCGTTTCGCGGCGCGCCTCGGCGGCCGCGTCGGCGTGGTGCGCGAGGTCCACGGGATCTTCGCCTATCACGCCGGGGACTACCGCACCGCCTCGAGGGAGCTGCGCACCGCGATGCGCATCACCGGCCGCACCGACGTGCTGCCGATGATCGCCGACTGCGAGCGCGGGCTGGGACGCCCTGAGCGTGCCCTCGACATCGCCGCTTCCGAGGCCGCCAACGACCTCGGCGTCGAGGCCGCGATCGAGCTCATGATGGTCGTCGCCGGCGCCTACGCCGACACCGGGGACGTCCAGACGGCTCTGCGCACCCTCGAGATCCCTGCGCTGCGCCACAAGGTCGACGGCCGCTGGCAGGTGCGGCTCTGGGTCGCCTACGCCGACCTCCTCGAGCGTGCGGACCGCGAGGACGAGGCGCGGCGCTGGATCACGCTCGCCGCCGACGCCGACACCGACGGGCTCACCGACGCCGCCGAGCGGCTCGGGCGGCCTGCCCCCGTTCCGGCGGAGGACCCCGTGTGGGAGGGTGACGAGCAGATCAGCGTGCTCGACGCCTTCGACCCGGAGGCCGAGGAGGAGCCCGACGCCGCGGAGCCGACGGACGAGGGCGCGGAGGAGCACCAGGAGTCCGAGGTGCGGGACCGGGAAGCGCAGCCGGATGAGGAAGCGAGCCCCGCCTCCCGGGAGGAGCCCGCATGATCCGTCGTCCCGACCTCTCTCTCCTGGACCTCCACGACGCGCTGCTGTTCGACCTCGACGGCACCCTCATGCACGGCGCGCGCCCCATCCCGCACGCCGTCGAGGCCGTCGAGGGCGCACGCGCCGCCGGCCGCGCCGTCGTCTTCGCCACCAACAACGCCTCGCGCACCCCGCAGCAGGCCGCCGACCACCTCGCGGTCATCGGCCTCACGGCGAGCCCCGAGGAGTTCATCACCTCCCCGCAGGTCGCCTCCCGGCTGCTCGCCGAGGATCTCGACCCCGGCGCGAAGGTGCTCGTCGTCGGCGGCCCGAGCCTCGCCGACCAGCTGCGCACCGACGGGCTCGAGCCCGTCGACGCGGACGCCGAGGACGTCGCCGCCGTCGTCCAGGGCTGGTCCCCGGACCTCGACTGGCCGCGCCTGGCCGAGGGCGCCTACGCCATCCGCCGCGGCGCCCGCTGGATGGCCACCAACATCGATGCGACCCTGCCCACCGAACGGGGCATGGCCCCCGGCAACGGATCCCTCGTCGCGGCGCTGCGCCACGCCACCGGTGCCGTCCCGGAGGTCGCCGGCAAACCCGAGCCGGGCATGTTCACCGTCGCGGCGAGCCGGATCGGCGCACGCCGTCCGCTCGTGATCGGCGACCGCCTGGACACCGACATCGAGGGCGCCGTCCGCGCCGGGATGGACGCGCTGCTGGTGCTCACCGGGGTCGACACCGTCGAGACCGCGCTGCGCGCCGAGCCCGTGCGCCGGCCCACGTCCATCGCCCCCGACCTCTCCGAGCTCGGCGCTCCCTTCCCGCTTCCCGTCGTGGACGGGGAGACCGCCCGCTGCGGAGCCGTGAGCGTGCGCCGCGAGGGCGAGGACATCGCCGTCGTCCACGGCGTCCCGGAGGATCCGCGCGTGCTGCGCGCCGTGCTCGCGCTCCTGCGCGCCGTCAGCCCCGAGCAGGCCTGGCACGGACGACTCCTGGACCGCGACGGCGCCGACGCCCTGCCCGCCGCCGCCCCGGCGCGGTGAGCGGGGACCGGCTCGACGTCGCGCTGCTCGCCGCCGGACTCGCCCGCTCCCGCACCCACGCGCGGCGCATCGTCGAGGAGGGGAGGGCACGGATCGACGGCCGACGGGCCGACAAGCCCTCCGCCCCCGTCGGCCCCGACGCCCGGCTGAGTGTCGTGGACGTGCCCGACGGGATCGAATACGCCTCCCGCGCCGCGCACAAGCTCTCGGGCGCGCTCGCGCTGCTCGGCCTCGATCCGCGCGGGCTGCTCTGCCTCGACGCCGGCGCCTCCACCGGCGGGTTCACCGACGTGCTGCTGCGCTCAGGCGCCGCGCGCGTGATCGCCGTCGACATCGGCCACGACCAGCTCGCCGCCCATGTGCGCGAGGACCCCCGCGTCGAGGTGCGCGACGGCACGAGCGTGCGGGACCTCACCCCGCAGCTGCTCGGCACGCGCGTGGACCTCGTCGTCGCGGATCTCTCCTTCATCTCCCTGCGCACCGTGCTCGCCCCGCTCGGCGGGCTCGTCGTCGCGGACGGGCAGCTGCTGCTCATGGTCAAGCCGCAGTTCGAGGTGGGGCGCGAGGCGCTGCCCCGCACCGGAGTGGTCACCGACCCCGGCGAGCGGATCCGCGCCGTCCGCGGGGTGGTCGACGCCGCTGCCGAGGTCGGCCTCCACCTCGCCGCCGTGGGGCCGAGCACCCTGCCCGGCCAGGACGGCAACCGCGAGTACTTCGTGCATCTGCGCCCCGCACCGGCCCGCGCGCCCGGCGCCACCTGCGCCCCTGACGCCGAGGCCTGTGACATGATCGGGGCTGCCGTGCGCGGGGACGTCCCGCAGCGCCGCCGCGACCACCACACCCCCGAGGAGGACTGACCCATGCGACGGTTCCTCCTGTACGTGCACACCGGTCGCCGCGCCGCCCTGCGCGCCACGCTCACCATCCTCGAGGAGCTGCGGCGCCGCGGCGTGCGCGGCGTCATCGTCGACGAGCAGGTCGACGAGATCCTCGCCCTGCCCGAGGACATGGCGCCCCCGCGCCTGCTGACCTTCCTCACCAACGGCGGCGTCGACGTGCTCGACGCCGTCTCCGCCGCGGACCTCGTCGAGCTCGGGATCGTGCTCGGCGGCGACGGCACCATCCTGCGCGCCCTCGAGGCGGTGCGTGAGGCGGACGTGCCCGTGCACGGCGTGAACCTCGGCCACGTCGGATTCCTCGCCGAGAGCGAGGTCGAGGACCTCTCCATCACCGTCGCCCGTCTCCTGGACGGCGACTACGAGATCGAGAAGCGCTCCACCCTCGACATCGCCGTCCTCGACGAGGACGACGAGCAGATCGCCCACCACTGGGCGCTGAACGAGGCGTCCCTCGAGAAGGCCGACCGGCAGAAGATGATCAACGTCGCCATCGAGATCGACGGCCGCCCCGTCTCGAGCTTCGGCGCCGACGGGGTGCTGCTGTCCACCTCGACCGGCTCGACCGCCTACGCCTTCAGCGCCGGCGGGCCCGTCATCTGGCCCGAGGTCGACGCGATGATGCTGATCCCGCTCGCCGCGCACGCGCTCTTCGCCCGCCCGCTCGTGCTGGGACGCTCCTCCGAGGTCGCCGTCGAGATGACCGTCGACAACCGCGAGGAGGCGATCCTCACCCTCGACGGGCGACGCAGCGAGGACATCGTCGCCGGGATGCGGATCGAGGCACGGCTGTCCGAGCACTCCGTGCGACTGGTGCGCCTCTCGCCGACCCCGTTCGCCGATCGACTGGTCGAGAAGTTCCAGCTGCCCGTCGTGGGCTGGCGGGGCCGCGGCCCGCGCACCCGCTGAAGGACCTCGCCGTGCTGTCCACCCTGCGCATCCGCCACATCGGCGTGATCGACGACGCCCTGCTCGAGTTCGGCCCCGGGTTCACCGCCCTGACCGGCGAGACCGGTGCCGGCAAGACCATGATCGTCACCGGGCTGACCATGCTGCTCGGCGGGCGGCTGGACCGCGGCCGCACCAGCGGCTCGAGCACCGTCGACGGCACCCTGGCCCTCGCCGGGCACACCGAGCTCGCCGAGGCGATGGACGAGCTCGGGGCCGACGAGGACGACGGCGAGGTGCTCGTCGTGCGTCGCTTGACCCGCGACGGCCGCTCCCGCGCCCAGATCGGCGGGGTCCCCGTCCCGATCGGGACGCTCTCGCGGCTGGTCGGCACCGCCGTGACCGTCCACGGTCAGTCCGACCAGCAGCGGCTGCGCGACCACGACGCGCAGCGCGAGGCGCTGGACCGCTTCGCCGGCGAGGAGATCCGCCCCCTGCTGGAGCGGCACCGCGGGATCTGGCGGGAGCGCACCGCCCTCACCGAGCGCCTCGCCGAGCTCGAGTCGCTGCTGGCCGAGCGCGACCGGCGCGGCACCGCCCTGGCCGAGGCGCTGGACCGGCTCGAGGGGGCCGATCCCCAGGTCGGCGAGGACGAGTCCCTGCGCGCCGAGATCGAACGGCTCGGCAACGCGGAGGAGCTGCGCGGCGCCGCCGGCCAGGCCGCCCTCGCGCTCGTCGGCGACGACGACGGCCCGTCGGCCGGCTCGCTGCTCGACATCGCGGGGGAATCCCTCGCCCGCGCCGCCCGCACCGATCCGACCCTCCAGCCCCTCACCGAGCGGCTCGACGCGCAGCGCATCGAGCTGTCCGACATCGCCGGGGAGCTCTCCAGCTACGCCGACGGCATCGACGCCTCGCCCGGCCGGATCGAGGAGGCCAACGAGCGCCTCCACGAGCTGACGGTGCTCGTGCGCGACCTCGGCGCCCTGCTCCCCGGCGAGGACGGCCCCGCCGAGGACGTCACCACTCTGCTGGAGACCTCGCGCGCCGCGGCGCAGGAGCTGGACCGCTTCGAGGGCGCGGAGGAGGAGCGGGGGGCCGTCGCCGCCCGCCTCGCGCAGAGCGAGGGCGAGCTCGACGCCGCCGCGGAGCAGCTCACGGCGGCGCGCACCGCGGCCGCGAACGCGCTCGCGGACGCCGTCCAGGAGGAGCTGCGCCGCCTCGAGATGCCCGACGCCGGGATCCGCGTCGCGGTCACCGGGCGTGCCCACCGCTCCCACGGGCGCGACGAGGTCGAGATCCTGCTGGCCCCGCACCCCGGCGCCGACCACCTGCCCGTCGCGCAGGCCGCCTCCGGCGGCGAGCTGTCCCGCGTCATGCTCGCCCTCGAGGTGGCGCTCGCCTCCTCGCGCAGCGACCGCACGGCCGCGCCCGTGTTCGTCTTCGACGAGATCGACGCCGGGATCGGCGGGCGCGCCGCCCTCGCCGTCGGCCAGCGCCTGGCACGGCTGGCCCGCCACGCCCAGGTCATCGTCGTCACCCACCTCCCGCAGGTCGCCGCGCACGCCTCCACCCACCTGCGGATCGTGAAGTCCTCGCAGGACGGCGAGACCAGCTCGACCGTCGAGACCCTCGACCGTGCCGGCCGGATCCGCGAGCTCGCCCGCATGCTCGCCGGGGATGACGCCTCCGACGTCGCCCTCGCCCACGCCGAGGAGCTCCTGGACGAGGCGCGACGCGCGGAGGACGCCGGCCGCGGCCGGGGCGGGGCCCGATGAGCGGCGCCCGCGCGGAGGGCGTGGCCCGGCTCGGCAAGCGCACCAAGGACCTCACCAAGCGGCTGCGGCCCGGCGAGATCGCGATCATCGACCACGAGGACATCGACCGCGTCGCCGCCGAGGCGCTGGTCGAGCGGGAGCCCGCCGCGGTCCTCAACGTCGCCGCCTCCACCTCCGGCCGTTATCCCAACGCCGGACCGCGGATCCTCGTCGACGCCGGGATCATGCTCGTGGACTCCCTCGGCGACGAGGTGTTCGAGGGGATCCGCGACGGGGAGACGATCACCGTCCAGGAGGGGCGGGTCAGGATCGGTGAGGACCTGATCGCCGCCGGCACCGCGCAGGACGACGCGACCATCGCCGCCTCGCAGGAGGCGGCTCGGGAGGGGCTCTCCGAGCAGCTCGAGCTGTTCGCCGAGAACACGATGGAGTACATGCTGCGCGAGCGGGACCTGCTGCTGGACGGGATCGGTGCGCCGGAGGTCACCACCCGCCTGGACGGGCGTCCCGTGCTGATCGTGGTGCGCGGCTACCACTACAAGGAGGACCTCGCGACCCTCAAGCCGTTCCTGCGCGAGAACCGCCCGGTGATCATCGGGGTCGACGGGGGCGCGGACGCGGTGCTCGAGGCCGGGTTCCGGCCCGACATGATCATCGGCGACATGGACTCCGTCTCCGACCGCGCGCTGCGCGGCGGCGCGGAGCTCGTCGTCCACGCCTATCGCGACGGCCGCGCCCCGGGGATGGACCGCCTGGCGGAGCTCGGCCTGGACTCCGACGCGATCTCCTTCCCGGCCTCCGGCACCAGCGAGGACATCGCGATGCTGCTGGCCGACGAGAAGGGCGCCTCCGTCATCGTGGCCGTCGGCACCCACGGCACCCTCGAGGAGTTCCTCGACAAGGGCCGCGCCGGCATGAGCTCGACATTCCTCACCCGGCTGCGGATCGGCTCGAAGCTGGTCGACGCGAAGGGCGTCTCCCGCCTGTACCGTCAGAGGATCTCCACCTTCCAGCTCGTGCTGCTGGCCGTCGCGGGTCTGGCCGCCCTCGCGGTGGCGCTGTGGGCCACACCGGGCGGGCAGGCCCTGGTGCAGATCCTGTTCGCCCGTCTCGACGGGCTCCTGTCCTGGTTCACCACGCTGTTCACACCCCGGGCCACCGGGTCGTAGGAGGGTCCCGACCCCGTGATCGACTTCCGCTACCACCTCGTCTCGCTGATCTCCGTGTTCCTCGCACTCGCCGTCGGCATCGTGCTCGGCGCGGGCCCTCTGCGCGAGAGCCTCGGCGACCAGCTCGCCGGCCAGGTCGAGCAGCTCCGCACCGAGCAGGAGCAGCTGCGCACCGAGGCCGAGCAGCTCTCCGCCCAGAACGACCAGCTCTCCTCCTTCGTCACCGAGATCGGACCCGACCTCGTCGACGGGACGCTCGAGGGGAAGCGGGTCGCCGTCCTCACCGACGACACCTCCACCCGCACCCCCGTCGAGCGGATCACGTCGCTGCTGGACGAGTCGGGCGCCTCCGAGGTCGTGGTCATCGAGCTGCAGAGCACCCTGTGGGAGCCGGGCCGCGAGCAGGAGCGGGCCGATGCGGTCGCCGCGGTGCGCGAGATCGCGCCCGCCGTGCTCGAGGAGGGGGACGGCGAGGAGCTCACCGACTCCCAGCGGCTCTCCGCGATGCTGCCGCGGCTGCTGGCGGGGGAGGAGGACTCCGGCGTGGACGCCGCTCTGCGCGGCCAGCTGTGGCAGGTGCTCGTGGACCGTTCGATGGTGTCCGTCGGCGGGGAGGTCCCCGCCGCGGTGGACGCCGTGATCCAGGCCAGCGCCGCGCCCGAGGAGCTCGCCGACGAGACCGAGGACGACGACGCCGCGGCCGAGCGCGCACAGGGCCTGCTCGCCTCCCGCACCAGCATGCTCGGCACCCTCGCCGGGACGGGGCTGCCTGCCGTGGTCTCCGCCGTCACCCCGGGCAACGACGCCTCCACCGGGATCCTGCGCACCGTGCGCGGCGAGCGCACGTACGACGCGCTGTCGACCACCGACCGGCTCCAGGAGTCCGACGGCCCGGTCCTGGCGGTGCTCGCCCTGGTCGAGCAGACGCGCGGCGGCTCGGGCGCCTACGGCACCACCGCCGACGCCGACGATCGTCTGCCCGCCCTTCCCGAGACCGCCGAGGTCGCCGCCGACGGCGAGACCGACCAGGGAGCCGGCGGCGAGCAGAGCGGCGGGGACGCGCACGGCGAAGGCTCCGACGCGCCCTCCGACGGCGGGGGAGCGGAATGATCCCCGCGCTGCGCGCCGAGCTCGCCCGCACGAACTTCGCCGGACGCGAGGTGAGCCTCGCCGAGGGCGCTCTCGTCGTCGCCGGGACCTGTGCGCTCGCCGCCCGGACCGGCCGGCCCGCGGACCTCGCCGCGCTCACCGGGATCGGCGGCCTCGGCCTGCTCGACGACCTCCTCGAGCCCCATCAGCGCCGGGCCGGGCGCCCCGTGTCCAAGGGGCTGCGCGGCCACCTCAGCTCGCTGCGGCGGGGACGGGTGACCACCGGCGCCGCGAAGGCGCTCGGCATCCCCGTGCTCGCCCTCCTCGCCACCGCTGCGGCGCCGGGCCCGCGCGGCGGCCCGATGGTGCCGCTGGACGCGGCGCTGATGGCCGGCTGCGCGAACCTCGCCAACCTCCTGGACCTGCGGCCCGGCCGGGCGCTCAAGGCGATGCTCCCGCCCGCGGCGCTCCTCGCCCTGGCCGCGGGGCAGGACGCACGCTCCCGCAGCGGCGCGCAGCTCGCCGTCGCCGCCCTGGTGCCGGGGCTGGCCGCCCTGCCCGTCGACCTGCGCGAGCGGGGCATGCTCGGGGACGCCGGGGCGAACGTGCTCGGCGCCGCCGTGGGCGCGGCCGCGACGCGCGTCCTGCCCGTCCCGGCGCGGTTCGCGCTCCTGGGAGGCGTCGTGGCGCTGACCCTCGCCAGCGAGCGGGTGAGCTTCAGCGCCGTCATCGAGGGCACCCCGGCGCTGCGGTCCCTGGACCGGCTGGGGCGCCTGCCCGTCCCGGACGCGGGCACGCCGAGCGGGGGGGAGCGATGACGGGGCCCGGCACCGCCTCCCGCCCTTCCGAGGCCGTCCCCTCCCGCGGGGGCGGCATCGCCCGCTCCATCCTGCGCGGCGCCGGAGTGATCCTCGTGGTCACCGTCGTCGCCCGGATCGCGGGCTTCGTGCGCTATCTCGTCTTCGGCGCGAGCGTCGGCGCGGGCGACGTCGGCACCGCGTACACGACCGCGAACATGCTCCCGAACGTCCTGTTCGAGATCGTGGCGGGCGGGGCTCTGGCCGCTGCGGTGGTCCCCCTCGTCGCAGGGCTCGTCCCCGAACGGAGTCCCGCCCGGGAGGATCCCGTGCGGGCCGAGGGACCCGCCGCAGCGGGGGAGGCCCGGGCGGCCGAGAGCACGACGATGAGCACGCGGGAGGCCGAGCGCGCCCGCCGCGCCGCCGGGGGAGCGGCGCTCGCCGACCGGATCATCTCGGTGCTGCTGACCTGGACGGTGCTCGGCACGGTGCTGCTCGCCGCGGTCCTGATCCTCCTCGCCGAGCCGCTCGCCGAGCTGCTGCTGGCCACCGACGAGGCGGGAGCGGCGGGCGTCGGCCTCGGCGCCACGCTGCTGCGGATCTTCGCCGTGCAGCTGCCCCTGTACGGGATCTCGGTCGTGCTCGCCGCCTACCTGCAGGCCCGTCGCCGGTTCCTGTGGCCTGCGATGATGCCTCTGCTGTCCTCCCTCGTGGTGATGGGCAGCTACCGCGTCTACGCGCTGCTCGTGCCGTCGGTGGCGACGATCTCCACCATCGACCGCACCGCCGTGTGGTGGCTCGGCTGGGGCACCACCGCGGGCGTCGCCGTCATGGCTGCCCCCGTCGCGGTCGCCGCCGCCCGGGCGGGCCTGCGGCTGCGCCCCGCCCTGCGTCTGCCGTCCGAGCACGTGCGCCGTGCCCTCGCTCTGGGCGGGGCCGGCCTCGGCGCGGTCGGCGCCCAGCAGCTCGTGCTCGCCCTGGTGATGGCCCTGGCGATGCGGGCCGGCGGCGTCGGCACGCTGCCCGTCTTCCAGTACGCCCAGGCGCTCTACCTGCTGCCCTACGCGGTGCTCGTCGTGCCGCTGGTGACCTCCGTGTTCCCGCACCTGTCCGAGCTGCGCCTGGTCGGCGACGTCACCGGCTTCGCCCGCGTCGCCGCGGTGTCCGTCCGCACCGTCATGGCCGTCTCCGTGGTCGGCGCCGCGATGCTGATCGCCGCCGGTCCTGCCCTCGGCCAGTTCTTCCGCCACATCGACCGCGCCGAGGCGACCGGGGTCGGCGCCGCCACCGCCGGGCTCGCCCTCGGCCTGGTCGGCTTCGCGGTCTCCACCCAGTGCACCCGCATCCTCTCGGCCGCCCTGCGCGCTCGCGACGCGCTCCTCGTCGGTGCCGTCGGCTGGGGGATCGCGGGGGTCGTCCTGCTCGTGGTCGTCCTGCCCAGCCCCGTCCGCTCGGCCGCCGAGGCCGCCACCGCATTCGCCCTCGCGATCGCGGCGGGGATGGCCGTGGGAGGCCTCGTCGGGCTCTCCCGGATCTGGGACATGCTTGAGCACGGCGGGCACGCCCGCCAGGTCCTGCGCACCTCGGTCGCGGTCCCCTTCGCCGTCCTCGTCGGCGCCGTGCCCGGGCTCCTGCTGGACCGCCTGCTGGTGACCGTCGAGACCGGCGAGGCGATCTCGGTGCTCGCCGGGATCCTCAGCGGCCTCGTCGCGGCCGTGCTCTCGGCCGGGCTGCTCGCCGCGGTCGACCGGGAGCTGGCCCGCAGCGTGCTGGGACGGCTGCGGAGGGGACGCTGATGCGCGTCCTGCTCGTCCGCCCCACGGCGAGCGGCGGCCTCGCCGCCCACGTCGACCAGGAGCTCGCGCTGCTGGAGAGCGCGGGGCACCGCGTCGCCGAGGCGCCGGTGCGGATCCGGGAGCGCCCCAGCCCCCGGCTCGACGCCGCCACCGTCGCGACGCTGCGCCGAGTGCTGCGCCGGTGCCCGGAGCCGGTCGCCGTGCACGCGCACGGCCTGCGCGCCGGAGCCCTGGCCGCCCTCGCCGTGCCCCGCCGCGGCGGGCACCGCCTCGTGGTCACCCTCCACAACCGCACCATCGGCTCCCGCGCCACGCGCATGGTCGGCAGCGCGCTGCTGCGCCTGCTCGCCCGGCGCGCCGACGTCGTCCTCGCCGTCTCCCCGGATCTCGCCGTGCAGGCCCGGGGCGCTGGGGCCCGGGAGGTGCGACACGCCGTGGTGCCCGCCCCCTCCCGCACCGGTGTCGCGGAGATCACGGGCGCCCCGACGAGCACACCGCCAGACGCGCCGCAGCGCCCGCCGGCACCCGGCGCGCCGCACCCGGACGGCCCTCTCACCGCTCTGGTCATCGCCCGGCTCGCCCCGCAGAAGGGCCTCGACGACCTGCTCGACGCGGCCGCCCGGCTGCGCGGCCGGGGAGTGAGGATCCTCGTCGCGGGCGACGGGCCGCTGCACGACGAGCTCGCCGCACGGATCGCCGCCGAGGGCCTGCCCGTCGAGCTCCTCGGGCGCCGCCAGGACGTCCCCGACCTGCTCGCCGGCGCCGATCTCGTGCTCTCCGCAGCCCGCTGGGAGGGACAGCCCGTCGCCCTCCAGGAGGCCCTCGGCGCGGGCCGCGCGATCATCGCGACCGACGCCGGCGGCACCCGCTGGGTGACCGGCACCGCCGCGCACCTCGTCCCCGTCGGCGATCCCGCCGCTCTCGCCGAAGCCGTGCTCGCGCTGCGCGATCCCCTCGAGCGCGGCCGCTGCGAGGCCGCCTCCCGGCGACGTGCCCGCGAGCTCCCGGGCGCCGAGGATCTCCTCGCACAGCTCGAGGAGGTCCTCGCCCCCGCCCCGCGCCGATGGTAGGTTGGCCGTCCGTGGCAGACACGAGCGCGAGCACCCCCCAGTCCGGACCCGTCCCACCGACCGGCACCGGCACCATCCCCAGGATCGGGGCGGCCGCAGCTCCCCGCCCCTTCCGCAACGCGGGCACCACCAAGCACATCTTCGTCACCGGCGGAGTCGTCTCGAGCCTCGGCAAGGGGCTCACCGCCTCCTCGCTGGGGATGCTGCTGCGCAGCCGCGGGCTGCGGGTGACGATGCAGAAGCTCGACCCGTACCTGAACGTGGACCCGGGCACCATGAACCCCTTCCAGCACGGCGAGGTGTTCGTCACCGAGGACGGCGCCGAGACCGACCTGGACATCGGCCACTATGAGCGGTTCCTGGACGAGGACCTCACCGCCGACGCGAACGTCACCACCGGCCAGGTCTACTCCACCGTCATCGCCAAGGAGCGTCGCGGCGAGTACCTCGGCGACACCGTCCAGGTCATCCCCCACATCACCGACGCCATCAAGGAGTCGATGCGCTCCCAGGCCGGTGAGGACGTCGACGTGATCATCACCGAGATCGGCGGCACCGTCGGCGACATCGAGTCCCAGCCCTTCCTCGAGGCCGCCCGGCAGGTGCGCCAGGACGTCGGCCGCGACGACGTCTTCTTCGTGCACGTCTCCCTCGTGCCCTTCATCGGCCCCTCCCAGGAGCTGAAGACCAAGCCCACCCAGCACTCCGTCGCCGCGCTGCGCTCGATCGGCATCCAGCCCGACGCGATCGTGCTGCGCTCGGACCGGGCCCTGCCCACCTCCGTCAAGGCGAAGATCTCCTCGATGTGCGATGTGGACCTCGACGCGGTCGTCACCTGCGCCGACGCCCCCTCGATCTACGAGATCCCGCTCGTGCTGCACGGCGAAGGGCTCGACGCCTACGCGATCCGCCGCCTGGACCTGCTCAGCCACGACGTGGACTGGACCCGGTGGGAGGAGCTGCTGCGCCGCGTCCACCACCCCGCTTACGAGGTCACCGTCGCGCTGGTCGGCAAGTACGTGGACCTCCCCGACGCCTATCTCTCGGTGACGGAGGCGCTGCGCGCCGGCGGCTTCCACCACAGCGCGAAGGTCACGATCCGCTGGGTCGAGTCGGACCTGTGCACGAGCGAGGACGGGGCCCGCGAGCAGCTCGCGGACGTCGACGCGATCGTGGTCCCCGGCGGCTTCGGGGTGCGCGGCGTGGACGGGAAGGTCGGCGCGCTGCGCCACGCCCGCACCCACGGCCTGCCCGCCCTCGGACTGTGCCTGGGCATGCAGTCGATGGTCATCGAGTACGCCCGCACCGAGCTGGGGCTGTCGGACGCGCACTCCACCGAGTTCGCGCCCGACACCGCCCATCCGGTCATCGCCACCATGGCCGAGCAGGAGGACATCGTGGCCGGCTCCGGCGACCTCGGCGGCACGATGCGGCTGGGCGCCTACGCGCACACCCTGGCCGAGGACTCCCTCGCCGCGCAGGTGTACGGCGCGACCGAGGTCTCCGAGCGCCACCGCCACCGGTACGAGGTCAACAACGCCTACCGCGACCGGCTCGAGGCGGCGGGGCTGCGCATCTCCGGCGTCTCCGAGCTGGCCGGGGAGCACTCCCTCGTCGAGTTCGTCGAGCTCGACCCGGCCGTGCACCCGTTCTACATCGGCACCCAGGCCCATCCCGAGCTGAAGTCCCGCCCCACCCGCGCCCACCCGCTGTTCGCCGGGCTGATCGGCGCGGCGCTCGAGATCCAGAAGGCGACGCGTCTGCTCGAGGTCGCGCCCGACGGGACGGTGCCGGAGCTCGCCGGCGACGAGGACGGCGGGCAGGTGAGCTCCGATGACGAGCGCTGACGCGGCCCGCGCCGACGGCCCGCTGCGGGACGAGGCGGACCGACGCCCCGTCCCCGCGCAGCGCACGGTGCACGAGGGGATGGTCTTCGACCTCGTGCGCGACACGATCGACTTCGCCCCGGGCGTGCGCTTCGACCGCGAGTACCTCCGCCACACCGGGGCGGTCGCGGTCCTCGCCGTGGACGAGGCCGACCGGGTGCTGCTGATCCAGCAGTACCGCCATCCGGTCGGCCACCGGCTGTGGGAGATCCCCGCCGGGCTGCTCGACCTCGCGGGCGAGCCGCCGCACGTCGCCGCGGCGCGCGAGCTCGCCGAGGAGGCCGGCTGCGAGCCGGTGCGGATGTCCACCCTCGTGGACCTGCGGCCCAGCCCGGGCGGCAGCGACGAGGTGATCCGGGTCTATCTCGCCGAGGGCGTGCGCCCGAGCGAGGAGGAGTTCGAGCGCGTCCACGAGGAGGCGGAGCTCATCTCCCGCTGGGTGCCGCTCACGGAGGCGGTCGCCGCCGTGCTCGAGGGCCGGATCACCAACGCCACGACGGTCGCGGCGCTGCTCGCCCTGCAGGCGCTGCGCAGCGGGGGAGCAGGCACCCCGTCGCTGCGCCCGGCCGATGCGCCGTTCATGCTGCGCCCGGGCCGCGGCTGAGCCGCGAGGCAACGTCAGAGCCGCGAGCGCTCCGGGAGCACGGCCCACGCCGCTCACGAGGCCGTGAGCGCCTCCCGCAGGGCGACCAGGCCGAGGCGGAGCACGTCCTCGCTGTCCGCCGTCCCCGCACCGTGCAGGCGCGCGTAGCCGGGAGCCAGTCGCTCGTCGACCGGCGTCGTGAGCTCCTCCTCGTCGAGCGCGCTGGTCATCGCGCTGCCGATCACGAGGTTGGACAGGGCGTAGGCCGCGGCCAGGGGATCCCGCGCCCCCTCGTGCTCGAGCAGTCCGCACATCCGCTCCGACAGCGCCAGATGGTGCGGCCCGCGCAGCGCACGACGGGGGAGGACCTGCAGCGCCCAGGGGTGCCGGCACAGATGCCGGAAGTGGCTCAGCAGCAGCTCGTCGAGCACCTCGGGCCCCGCGGTGCGCGCACGGACCAGCGCCTGCACGGCCGGGTCGGCGCCGAGCGCCGCGTCCAGCGCGAGATCGAGCACGTCCTCGAGGGAGCGCACCCGGGAGTAGAGGCTCGAGGGCGCCACCCCGAGCGCCGCCGCCACCGCCCGCAGGGTCAGCGCCTCGAGGCCGCCCTCGTCCAGCAGGGCGAGGGCCGCCCGTGCGATCCCCTCCGCATCCACCGCGCGGGAGCGGTGCACGGGGCGATGATCCGTCCAGTAATTCATGGACTCAGGCTAACCGAATGCTGTTAGTTTAACGGCATGCTCCGCTCAGATCTGCTCCCGCTCGCCTCCGACCGGGCCCGGCTGCGTCCGATGCGCGCCGAGGACGCCGTCGCCTACGCCGAGGGCACCGCCGATCCGGAGGTCCGCGCCCATGCCCACCTGCCCGCCCCGCGCTACACCCCGGCGTCGGTCCGGGCCATGATCACCGAGGACGCGGAGCCCGGGCTCGCCCGCGGCGACCTCGCCGTGCTGACCATCGCCGAGCCCGGGACCGACGCCTTCGCCGGTTCCCTGGTGCTCTTCGACGTCGCCGAGAACGCGGCCGAGGTGGGGTTCTGGATGCACCCCGCCCATCGTGGCCGAGGCCTCGCACGTGCTGCTGTGGACCTCGCCGCCGCGCTCGTCGCCGGCAGCGGCCTGCGGCGCCTGCGCGCTCGCACCGCTCCCGAGAACGCCGCCTCGCGGGCGCTCCTGGCACGCGCGGGCTTCGCGGAGGACGGGCGGGGCGCTGGGACTGCACCGTCGGGCGAGACCGTCGAGCTCGTCTCCCTCGTGCGCGAGCTGCCACGCCCCATCGACCTCCCCGTGGACACGGACCGGCTGCGTCTGCGCCTCCACCGTGAGCAGGACCGGGAAGCGTTGCTCGCGATCTACTCGCGCCCCGACGTGGCCCGTCACCTGCTCGAGGAGCCGTGGACGACGGAGGACTCCCGTCGCAGGATCGAGGAGCGGCTCGCGCGGACCGGGCTCCACACCGGCGAGGGCGCGCTCGCGCTCGTGATCGAGCACGAGGGACGCGTCATCGGGGACGTGGCGCTGTGGCTGACCGACCGCGCGCACCTCGCCGCCGAGATCGGCTGGGTACTCGATCCCGCCGAGGGTGGGCAGGGCCTGGCGACCGAGGCCGTGCGCGCCGTGCTCGACCTGGCCCTCGGGAAGAGCGGACTGCATCGCGTCGCCGCCCGCATGGACGCGCGCAACACCGCCTCCGCCCGTCTCGCCGAACGGGTCGGCATGCGGCGCGAAGCCCACCTGCGCGAGGACTGGTGGAGCAAGGGCGAGTGGACGAGCACCCTGGAGTTCGGGGTGCTCGCGAGCGACCGCTGAGCTCAGCGTGCCTCGACGAGGGCCCGATGGATCACCGGCGCGGTCTGCTCCGCCTGCCAGGGACGGGCGCCGAGGTCGCGCAGCGCCTGCTCGACCTCCGCCTCGGTCCCTGTCTGCTCGTGCTCCCACACCCACTGCCGCAGCAGGGCCGGCTGGAGGACGTTCTCCGGAGGCATCTCGAGATCCTCCGCGCGCTCGTTCACCGCGGCGCGCACCAGCTGGTAGCGCTCGGCCACCTCGGGATGCTTCTTGGACCAGAGCTTGTGGGGCGGGGGATAGGAGCGCTCGGACCGCTCGGGCAGGTGCGAGGCGGGCAGCTCGATACCGGCGCGTGCGGCCTGCCACCACCGGTCCTTGTGCTTGAGCTTCGACGGCAGCGCCCGGTCGAAGGCCTCCCGGCCGCGCGGTGCCTCCTTCGCCGCGGCCACGAGGTCGCGGTCGCGGATCACGCGGTGCGGGGAGAGATCCGCCTCGCTCGCCAGCTCGTCGCGCCGGGTCCACATCTCCCGCGCCGCGGCGAGCTGCTTCGCGGTGCGCAGCGAGCCGAGGCCGTGCAGGCCCCTCCAGCTCGCCGAGCGCGTCGGGCCGTGCTCGCGCGTGCTCTCGTGGGCGAACTCCTGCTGCGCCCACTCCGCCTTCCCGGCCGTCTCGAGACGCTCCTGCAGCACGTCCCGCACCTGCACCAGCACCTCGACGTCCAGCGCCGCGTAGACGAGCCAGCTCTCCGGCAGCGGCCGCTTCGACCAGTCCGCGGCCGAGTGCTCCTTCGCCAGGCGCAGGCCGAGGGTGTCCTCGACGACGGCGCCGAGCCCCACCCTCTCCATGCCCAGCAGCCGGGCGGCGAGCTCGGTGTCGAACAGGGATCCGGGGTGCAGGCCCAGCTCGGCGAGGCTCGGCAGGTCCTGCCCGGCCGCGTGCAGCACCCATTCCCGCTCGGCGAGGAGCGTGCGGAGCGTGCCGGGCATCGCGAAGGCGAGCGGGTCCAGCAGCGCCGTGCCGGCCGCCTCGGTGCGCAGCTGCACGAGATAGGCGCGGGAGCTGTAGCGGTAGCTCGAGGCGCGCTCCGCGTCGACCGCGACCGGCTCCTCGGGCGCTGCGGCGGCGGCCTCGCACCACTCCAGCAGCGGCTGGATGCGGTCGATCACCGGGACGAGGCCGTCCTGGGGAGCGGTGAGGTCCTCCAGGGTCGGCGTGGAGCTCTTCGTGTCCATCACAGGTCCTCGTCGTCCTCCGTACGTGGTGCGCGGGCGTGATGGGTCGGGGCGATCGGCGCGATCTGCGGCGGGGCCGGGGGCAGGCCGCCGGCGGCCGCGAGCATCGCCGTCCAGGCCGCGAAGTGCGGGGCGAGCGCGAGGTCGTCGCCGTCCTCGGGCTCCGGCGTCCACGAGACCCGCATCTCCACGTCCACCGTCGAGGGGCGGGAGGCGAGCGCGCCGTAGGACTGGGAGACGACGCGGGTCGCCGTGCACCCGAGCTCGCGCGCATCGGCGCCGTGCAGCTCGAGCGATTCGGTCACCCACGACCAGGCGACGTCCCCGAGCATCGACTCGATCGCGAACTCGGGCTCGAGCTGCGCCTGGACCAGCGCCACCATCCGCGAGGTGCCGTCCCAGGACTCCTGGCCGGCGGGATCGTGCAGCACCACCAGGCGGCCCGCGGCGAGCTCCTCGTCATGCACCAGGATCTCGCCGGTGCAGGCCCACGTCGACGGCGCCATCCGGGACGGGGCCGGGATGGTGTGCCAGGTGAACTCCGAGCGCTGTCGAGCGCTGGTCATGGCGTCGATGGCGGCGCGGAAGGTGTCGTCGCCGGTGCGGATTCGATGGACGGACACGCAGGGAGGCTACCGCCGGCGCACGGGCCCGCCCGGCAGGCGCGCCGGGAGGGTGCGCCGGGAGGGTGCGCCGGGGGAGCGCCCATCGGGCGTGGGCCGACGGGCAAGGGTCGCCCGCAGGGCCGCACGACCTCCCCGCGGAGGATCAGCCGGCGGCGGGGGCGTCGTCGCTGTGGAGCAGGCTGACGGAGTTGATGCAGTAGCGCTGATCCGTCGGCGTCGAGAAGCCCTCGCCCTCGAAGACGTGGCCCAGATGCGAGCCGCAGGCCGCGCAGCGCACCTCGATGCGCCGCATCCCCAGCGAGGTGTCCTCGAGCAGCTCGACGGCGTCGGAGTCGCTCGGGGCGTAGAACGCCGGCCAGCCGCAGTGCGCGTCGAACTGGGTCTCGGCCGTGAACAGCTCGGCGCCGCAGGCCCGGCACGCGTAGGTGCCCGCAGGGCGCACCTCCTCGTACTCGCCGGTGCCGGGGCGCTCGGTCGCGCCCTGGCGCAGCACCTGGTACTCGGCGGGGGAGAGGCGCTCGCGCCACTCCTGCTCGCTGATCGCCACCGGGTAGGGACGGGAGCCGATGGGATGGGTGGACATGGTGCCTCCGCTCTGCGGCGCCTCGCGCCGCCTGGTCCGCGCGCCGGGCCGGACGGGTGCGTCGCAGTCCGCGCGGACGGGTGTTCTCAGGCCCGATGCTAGTGCGTCGATAGGATGCGCGGCATGATGCATGACCTCTCCCGGCTCCGCACGGCCCCTGGCGGCACGCTGCTCCAGCGCATGCTCCCTCCTCGTCCTGACCAGGCGCGATGGCCTCATGTGGCGGGATACGGGCTTGCCGGGGCGGCCGGGGCGTTCGCGCTCAGCGCAGGTCTGCTCACCGTCGGGGCCCGGGTCATGGCGCGCCTCCCGCTCGTGCCGCGCGAGAGCCTGCGCGGCCGTCGTGATGTCACCGTCCGCGCGGTGCACCCCGAGCGTGTGCATCTCGACGACTCCGCCACGACGCGCCGCGACGGACTGCTCGCGCTGCGCCAGTCCGGCGGGACCGTCCACGTGCGCCTCGGGGCGGTCGACGGCCGCCCCACCCCCACCACCGTCTCCCGGCCGCTGCTGGCGGCGGACACCGCCGAGCCGCTGCGCGTGGATCGGGCCACGACCAACGGCTTCTTCTGGGCCGGCACTCCGCGGACCGCGCACGGTCTGGACACCGAAGAGGTGGAGATCAGCTCGCCCGTCGGCCCGATGCCGGCCTGGCGCGTCCGCCCCGACGAGAGCGCCGGCTCCGCTGCCGGGCAGGCGGACACCTGGGCGATTCTCGTCCACGGGCACGGCTCGGCCCGCGGGGAGGCGCTGCGCATCATCCCGCTGCTGCACCGGCTGGGGCTGACGAGCCTCGCGATCACCTATCGCAACGACGTCGGCGCCCCCGCCTCCGCGGACCGGATGCACCACCTGGGCTCGGCCGAGTGGGAGGATGCGGAGGCCGCGATCGACTACGCCGTCGACCACGGGGCGAAGCGCCTCGTGCTCGTCGGCTGGTCCATGGGCGGAGGGATCGTGCTGCGCACCTCCGTGCGCTCCGCCCACCGCGACCGCATCGCGGCCCTCGTGCTGGACTCGCCGGCCGTCGACTGGCAGGACATCCTCGTCTACCACGCCACTGCGCTGAGGGCCCCCGCGCCGATGCGCCGCCTCGCCCTGTGGATGATGACCTCCCGGATCGGGGCGCGCATGGTGCGCCTGCACGAGCCGCTGGCGCTGGACGAGATGACGCCCGACCACTACGGACGACACCTGCGCCACCGCACCCTGCTCTTCCACGCCCTGGACGACGCGACCGTGCCCCCGGCGCCGAGCCGGCATCTCGCGGCGCTGCGACCGGACCTCATCGAGTTCGAACCCTTCGAGGGCGCCTCCCACACCCGCGAGTGGAACCGCGACCCCGCCCGCTACGAGCGCCTGCTCGCCGACTTCCTGGGGGACGTGCTGGACCTGCGCGAGGAGGCGGCCGCGCTCGAGGTGCCGGTGCGGGATCCCGCGACCCCTGCCCTCGCGGGATCGATCGGGCTGCGGCTGTGAGCACCGCGCGCCGAGACGCCCCTACACTGACCGGCGTGACCGACTCCCTCTGCGACCGCCGTCCCGAACCGACCCTGGAACGGCTGCTCGCGGACCTGGTGCCGCCGCCTCGCTTCGCCGAGGCGCGCCTGGTGACCTACGAGCCGGACCCAGCGCATCCCTCGCAGCAGGAGGCCAAGGAGCGCATCGGCGACTTCGCCGACTCGCTCGCCCGGCCCCGCGGCGGGTTCCTGTCCCGCCTGCGCCGACGCAGCGAGCCGGCCCGGGGGATCTACCTCGACGGCGGCTTCGGCGTCGGCAAGACCCACCTGCTCACCTCCCTGTTCCACGAGGTCGAGGGGGAGAAGGTCTACGGCACCTTCGTGGAGTACACCGACCTCGTCGGCGCGCTCGGCTTCCAGAAGGCCGTGGACCTGCTGGGCACCTCCCGCCTGGTGTGCATCGACGAGTTCGAGCTCGACGACCCCGGCGACACGCTGCTGATGACCCGGCTGATCCGCGAGCTCTCCGACCGGGGCGTCGCGATCGTCGCGACCTCGAACACCCTGCCCGACGCGCTCGGGGAGGGCCGCTTCGCCGCCCAGGACTTCCTGCGCGAGATCCAGGCGATGGCCGAGCGCTTCGAGGTGCTCAGGATCGACGGCGAGGACTACCGGCGCCGCGACGGCGTCAGCGAGATCGCGGCGCTGCCCGAGGCGGAGGTGCGCGAGCATGCGGACGCGCAGGAAGGGGCGACCCTCGACGAGTTCGACCCGCTGCTGACGCATCTCACCCGGGTCCACCCCTCCCGCTACGGCGCGCTGATCGACGGAGTCGCCGCCGCGCACCTGGTGGGCGTGCACGGGCTCACCCACCACCACGACGCGCTGCGCTTCGTCGTGCTCGTGGACCGGCTCTACGACCGCGAGGTGCCCGTGCTGCTCTCTCTCGCCGCGGCGGCCGACGGGGGCGCGGCCCCTGCCGGCGACGGCGTGCTCGAGGAGCTCTTCTCCGCCGAGCTGCTGCGCTCCGGCTACCGCAAGAAGTACTTCCGGGCCCTCTCTCGTCTGGCCTCCCTCGCCCGCGACGGTCGGGTCCTCAGCCGCTGACCTCCGCGCCGCGCAGCACCGCGGCGCCCGGGCCGTCCAGGCGCACCGTCCCGTCCTCCCCGTGCCCGGGCGCCCCGAAGCCCGCGAGCAGCTCGCTCGCCCGCAGCACCCGCCCGGCCTCGAGGACCAGGGCGTCCGGCCCGCGGTGGGCGAGCACCGCGAGCTCCCCGCGCCGCATCAGCACGGCGTCCTCGCAGAGCACCTCGACGCCGGTCGCTGCGAGGTCGCCCGCGCCGAGCTCGGCATGCGCGCGGCGCAGTGCGATCAGCTCGCGGTACCACTGCAGCATCCTCGCGTGCTCGCCCTCCGTGCGCTCCTGCCAGCGCAGCTGGGAGCCGACGAAGGTCGCCCTCGCCTGAGGATCCGGCACCTCCTCCGCCCAGCCCATGGCCGCGAACTCCTCCACTCGGCCGGCGCTGACCAGCGGACCGAGCTCCTCGTCGTGGTCGGTGAAGAACGCGAACGGCGTCGAGGCCGCCCACTCCTCGCCCTGGAAGAGCATCGGCGTGCCCGGGCCCAGCAGGATCAGCGCGATCGCGGCGGCATGCGCGCCGGGGGCGATCCCGTGATGGATCCGGTCGCCCGCGGCGCGATTGCCCACCTGGTCGTGGTCCTGGAGGAAGGTGACGAAGGAGTGTCCGTCGTAGTCGGGGGAGGAGGGGTCCACCGGCGCGCCCCACACCTGACCGCGGAAGCTCGACCAGGTCCCGGCGTGCAGGAAGATGCCCGGCAGCACGCGGGCGAGCACCTCGGTGTCGCCGAAGTCGCCGTAGTATCCGGTGCGCTCGCCGGTGATCCAGGCGTGCACGGCGTGGTGCACGTCGTCGGCCCACTGCATGTCCATGCCGAGGCCGCCGGCGGCGGTGGGCGTGACCGTCGAGGGCTGGTTCCGGTCGGACTCGGCGATCAGGGCCAGAGGCCGGCCCGTCTCCTCCTCCCAGGCGCCGACGGCGTCGGCCAGCTCGGCGAGCAGGTGCGGGGAGGAGTCGTCCTTCAGCTCGTGCACCGCGTCCAGCCGCAGCCCGTCCAGCCCCAGCTCCACCAGCCACTGCCGGGCGCTGCCCAGCAGGAAGTCGCGCACCTGGCGGGAGCCCGGCTGGTCGAGGTTCACGGCCTCGCCCCAGGGCGTCTCGTGCTCGGCGGTGAAGTACGGACCGAACCGGCCCAGGTAGTTGCCCGAGGGACCCAGGTGGTTGTGGACCACGTCCAGCACGACGGCGAGGCCGCGGTCGTGGGCGGCGCGCACGAAACGGGCCAGCGCCGCCGGGCCCCCGTAGGCGGCGTGCACCGCGTACAGCCCCACCCCGTCGTAGCCCCAGCCGCGCTCGCCGGGGAAGGTCGCCAGCGGCATCAGCTCGACCGCGTCGACGCCGAGGTCGACCAGTTCGTCGAGATGCTCGATCGCCGAGTCGAGGGTGCCGCCGGCCCCGTCCGGCCCCGGGGCGAAGGTGCCCACGTGCAGCTCGTAGAGCACCGCCCCTCGCAGGTCCCGGCCCGGCCAGCGCCCCGAGGGCGCGAGAGCGGCGGGGTCGACGACCTCGCTCGCACCATGGACGCCGTCGGGCTGGGACAGGGAGCGGGGATCGGGCAGCCACGGCTCGGCGTCGTCGAGCCGGAAGGCGTAGCGGGCACCGGGCACGGGCGCGGGATCGGCGAGCTCGAACCATCCCCCGCCGGCAGCGTCCATAGGATGCTCGACCCCGTCGATCCGGATCCTCACGGCACGGGCCGACGGGGCCCAGACCCGGTAGCGGTCCCGGTCCCCGAGCGGGGTCGGCGGGATCGGCGGCGCCGGGCGTCCCGTCGGCGCGGCCGACGAGGCGTCCCGGGGCGGGTGGCTCTGCGCAGGGCGGGTCATCGCTCCTCCTCCGCGACGGGAGCGGCGACCGGGAGGGCGCCGGTCGGGGTCGCGCCGACTCGCACCAGCAGCGCGACCGGCCAGTTCTCCAGAAGCGCCTCCAGCGGCACCATCCCGCCCGCGTGCTCGGTGCCGTCCAGGGCGCTGCGCCACCTGCCCTCGGGCAGCGCCACACGGCCCTCGCCCCAGCCGCCGCGCTGGGAGAGGCCGTGGGCGAGGCGGGTCACGACGGTGACGACCTCGACCGGCCCCTCGCCCCGGGCCCGGCCGAAGGCGACGGCGTGGCCCGTCGTCGTGGGCAGCGCGTGATAGGCAGCCTCCCGCCCCTGGAACAGGTCCGGCCGCTCCCGCCGCAGCACCAGCGCGCGGTGCGTCAGCCACAGCTTCTCATCGCCGATGCCCTCCGGTCCGGCCCCCTCGATCATCCGCTCGAGCCGCGCCGCGTGCGCGGCATGGTCCACCTCGCGGCGGTTGTCGGGATCGACCAGGGAGAGGTCCACGCTCTCGTTGCCCTGGTAGACGTCCGGAACGCCCGGCATCGTCAGCTGCACCAGCTTCTGGCCCAGGATCGCGGCGCGCTGCACGGCGGCGGTGCGCCGGGTCCACGAGTCGAGGATCGCGGCGACCTCCTCCGAGGCCAGCGCCGCCCGGCCCAGCTCCTGCACCTCCCGCTCGTACTCCGCATCCTGCTCGGTCCAGGTGGTGCGGGTCTTCGCCTCGCGCATCGCCTTGGCGAGATAGCCTTCGAGCCGCTCGGCGTCCAGCGGCGCCGCCCCGGAGCCGGGCAGCTCCCAGCACGCGGCGAGGGTCTGCCACAGCAGCAGCTCGATGGCCCCGTCGACCCTGTCACCGCGCGCCGCGGCGGTCGCGCGGTCGAGATCCTGCACCACCAGAGCCCACTCGAGGGGCTGCTCGGTGAGGACCGCGAGCCGGGCCCGCACGTCCTCGCTGCGCTTCGTGTCGTGGGTGGACAGGGTGGTCATCGCGTCCGGCCGGGTGCGCACCATGTGCTGGGCGTGGTCGTGCAGCTCGTCCGGCTCGACGCCGATCCGGTCGGGATCCGCGCCCACCTCGTTCACGGCCAGGAAGCGGGTGTAGCGGTAGAAGGCCGTGTCCTCGAGCCCCTTGGCGTGGACCGGGCCGCAGGTCTGCGCGAAGCGCACCACCACCTCGTCCCGCTCGGCGCTGCGGCGTCGGCCGGCGCTGCCCACCTCGTCGCCGCACACCAGCGAGAGGACCAGCTCGAGCGTCGCCGCCACGTCCTCGCCCTCCCCGAGGCGGGCCCGTGCCCGCGCCGCCGCCTGCTCGACCACGGCGCGCTCGGAGCCCGGAGCGTGCTCGCCCGGGACGATGTACGCGCGATAACGATCCATCGAGCCCAGCAGTGCGACGACGACCTTCTGGATGTTGCGCCGGGTGGTGTCCCGCAGCCGGATGTCGTCCTGGCAGATCCGGTGGATCAGGGTGGTCAGCCGCTCGATCTCCGCCCACAGGCTCGTGGAGACCACGAGATCGGTCGACTCGGCGGCGACCTCCTCGAAGGGGCGCAGGTCGCCGGTGCGGCGCTGCCACAGGTGGGTCAGCCCCAGCGCGCCGTGCGGGTCGTGGAACAGCCCCGTCACCCGCCACAGCGCGTCGTAGCCCGTCGTGCCCGCGCAGGGGAAGTCCCCGGGCAGACGCTCCTCGCCCTCGAGGATCTTCTCGATCACGGTCCACGCACCGCCGGTGGCGCGCTCGAGGTCGCGCAGGTAGCCGCGCGGGTCGGCGAGACCGTCGGGATGGTCGATCCGGTACCCGTCGATCACGCCCTCCGCCTGCAGGCGCAGCAGCGTCGCATGGGTCGCCTCGAACACCGCAGGGTCCTCGACCCGCACCGCGGCGAGGGTGTCCACGTCGAAGAACCGTCGATAGTCCAGCTCGTCGTCGGCGATCTTCCAGTACGCCAGGCGGTACCACTGCCGGTCCAGCAGGTCCGCGAGACCGAGGTGCTCGGTGCCCGCCGCGACGGGCAGGACGTGGTCGTGGTAGCGCACGACGGTCTCGCGCTGCGCGGACCCGTCCGCCTGCGGGACCTCCTCGCTGTCGAGGCTGATCTCCCCGTCGGCCAGGACCGCGCCGACGGGCCGACCGAGCACGGGCACGAGCACCGAGCGCTCGCCGGTCAGATCCACGTCGAACCAGTCGGCGTAGGGGGAGGCGGGGCCGTCGCGCAGCACCGACCACAGCGCCCGGTTCCGCCAGATCGGGGTGGGGAACGACATGTGGTTCGGGACGACGTCGACGATCATGCCCATGCCGTGCGCGTGCGCGGCGTCGGCGAGGCGGCGCAGCGCCTCCTCCCCGCCGATCTCCTCGCCGATGCGGGAATGGTCGACGACGTCGTAGCCGTGGGTGGAGCCCGGCGCGGCCTGCAGCACGGGGGAGCAGAACACGTGCCCCACCCCGAGGCGGGCGAGATAGGGCACCAGCTGCGCGGCGTCGTCGGCCGTGAACCCGGCGTGCAGCTGGAGGCGATAGGTCGAGGTGGGCACCTGCCGCACCGCCGGCAGGGCGCCGGTGACGGTGCGCCGGGCGGCATCGGCGGCAGCGTCCTGCTGCGGGGGACGGGGACCGGTCTCGATGGTCACTTCGGCTGTCCTCCTCGGGTCCGGGCGGACCCTGTCGGCGATGTCCGGCGGCCTCGCCGCGGACGGGGGAACGCTCCTCGCTCAGGCACGGATCGGGTGCTCGATCTCCTCGGCGGCACGGTCCTCCTCCTCGGCCTCGACGGCGGGGCGCATGAGGATCAGCAGCGAGTGCCCGGGCCGCACGATCGACTCGCCGGCCTCGACCACGGTGCTGACATCGATCGTGTCGCCCGTTCCGAGCACGACCTCCCAGGCCTGCCCGTACTCCGTGCCGGGCAGCACGAACTCCACCCCGTTGCCGGAGGCGTTGAACATCACCAGTGAGGAGTCGTCCACGATCCGCTCCCCGCGGCTGGTCGGCTCGGGGATCGCCGAGCCGTTGAGGAACATGGTCAGGCACTTGTTCTCCGGGTCCTCCCACTCCTCCTCGGTCATGGGGGCGCCGTCGGTGGCGAGCCATTCGACGTCCTTGAGCACGGAGCCGGAGTCCTCCCGCACGACGCCCTGCAGGAAGCGGCGGCGGCGGAAGATCGGGTGCTCGTGGCGCAGCGCGATCATGCGCCGGGTGAACCAGAGCATCTCCTCCTGGTGCTCGTCCAGGTCCCAGTCCACCCAGGAGAGCTCGTCGTCCTGGCAGTAGGTGTTGTTGTTGCCCTGCTGGGTACGGCCCATCTCGTCGCCGTGCAGGATCATCGGCACGCCCTGGCTGAGCAGCAACGTGGCCATGAGGTTCTTCGCCCGACGCTTGCGCAGCGCGAGCACGCCCGGGTCGTCGGTCTCCCCCTCGACGCCCGAGTTCCAGGAGCGGTTGTGGCTCTCGCCGTCCGTGCCGCCCTCGAGGTTCGCCTCGTTGCGGCGCTCGTTGTAGGAGACCAGGTCCCGCAGCGTGAAGCCGTCGTGGGCGGTGACGAAGTTGATCGAGGCGATCGGCGTGCGGCCGGTGTGCTGGTAGAGGTCCGAGCTGCCGGCCAGGCGCGAGGTGAAGTCGCCGACGGTCCCGGGCTCGGAGCGGTGGAAGTCCCGCACGGTGTCGCGATAGCGGCCGTTCCACTCCGACCACAGCGGCGGGAAGCCGCCCACCTGGTAGCCGCCCTCGCCGAGGTCCCACGGCTCGGCGATGAGCTTGACCTGGGAGATGATCGGGTCCTGCTGGATGATGTCGAAGAAGGCGGAGAGGCGGTCCACCTCGTGCAGCTCGCGCGCGAGAGTGGAGGCGAGGTCGAAGCGGAAGCCGTCCACGTGCATCTCGGTGACCCAGTAGCGCAGCGAGTCCATGATCAGCTGGAGCACGTGCGGGGTGCGCATCAGCAGCGAGTTCCCGGTGCCGGTGGTGTCGTAGTAGTGCGCCTCGTCGCCCTCGACCAGGCGGTAGTAGGAACTGTTGTCGATGCCGCGGAAGCACAGCGTGGGACCGAGGTGATTGCCTTCCGCGGTGTGGTTGTAGACCACGTCGAGGATCACCTCGATGTCGGCCTCGTGGAGGTTCTTGACCATCTGCTTGAACTCCTGGACCTGCTGGCCCAGCTCGCCCGCGTAGGAGTACTCGTTGTGCGGGGCGAAGAACCCGATCGTGTTGTACCCCCAGTAGTTGCGCAGGCCCTTCTCGACGAGGTGGCCGTCCTGCACGAACTGGTGCACGGGCATGAGCTCCACCGCGGTGACCCCGAGCTGCTGGAGATGCTCGATCACGGCCGGATGCCCCATCGCGACGTAGGTGCCGCGGATGTTCTCGTCGATCTCCGGGTGCAGCATCGTCAGGCCCTTGACGTGCGCCTCGTAGATCACGGTGTCGTGGTACTCGTGGGCCGGGGGATGGTCGTTGCCCCAGTCGAAGAAGGGGGAGACCACCACGGAGTGCATGGTGTGGGCGGCGGAGTCCTCCGTGTTGCGCTCGGACGGATCCTCGAAGTCGTAGCTGTAGAGCGAGGGATGGTTGCTCGCCATCCCCGCGATCGCCTTGGCGTAGGGGTCCAGCAGCAGCTTCGAGGGATCGCAGCGCAGACCCGAGGCCGGATCGAAGGGCCCGTGCACGCGATAGCCGTAGCGCTGACCGGGCTGGACCGCGGGGAGGTAGACGTGCCAGACGTAGGCGTCGACCTCGGTGACCTCGACCCGCCGCTCCGTGCCGTCCTCGTCGATCAGGCACAGCTCCACCCGCTCCGCCGCCTCGGAGAAGAGCGCGAAGTTCGTGCCCGAGCCGTCGAAGGTGGCGCCGAGCGGATACGACTGACCTGTCCAGATCTGCATGGCCCCACACTAGTGCGCGGGCGGCGGACGGGCCCTGGCTCGTGCAGGGCACGGAGGCGGGGCGCGGCGGTGGAGCTCGGCCTGCGGGGTCGGCGGCCGGCGGCGGAGCGCCGGGGACGACGAAGGCCCCGGCCGGAGCCGGGGCCTTGTGTGGTGGGCGATACTGGGTTCGAACCAGTGACCTCTTCCGTGTCAGGGAAGCGCGCTACCGCTGCGCCAATCGCCCGTCGCGCCGGAGGCGCGGGGGAGGGATGGAGCGGACGACCGGATTCGAACCGGCGACCCTCACCTTGGCAAGGTGATGCTCTACCAACTGAGCTACGTCCGCACATCGGCCAGGCCGACGAGGAGTCACTCTAGGGGCGACCGGCCGCTCGGCGCAAACCGGGAAGCCCCTCAGTGTCCGAGGTCACGGCGGGAATGCCGTCCAGGCGGCACGGCGCCGCGGAGGGGGATCAGCGGGATGCAGGTCACACCCGCATGTGGCGCGAGCACCCCGAGACAGCGTGTAGGCTTCTACGAGTCCGATCGAGAGAGCGGACGGCACCTCAGGGCGATTGGCGCAGGGGTAGCGCGCTTCCTTCACACGGAAGAGGTCACTGGTTCGATCCCAGTATCGCCCACGGCAGGATCCTTGGATCCCTGTCCTGCGGACGTAGCTCAGCTGGTAGAGCATCACCTTGCCAAGGTGAGGGTCGCCGGTTCGAATCCGGTCGTCCGCTCCGGGGGGACGGCGCTCCCGACATCACGTCGGGAGCGCTGTTCCGTATGATGCGAGAGCATCACCCGGTGGGTTGGCCGAGAGGCGAGGCAACGGCCTGCAAAGCCGTGTACACGGGTTCGAATCCCGTACCCACCTCGAACGGCACCCTCGGGTGTCGCCCCGGGCGATTGGCGCAGCGGTAGCGCGCTTCCCTGACACGGAAGAGGTCACTGGTTCGAACCCAGTATCGCCCACCATCGCGGAAGGGCCCCGGTCTTCGGACCGGGGCCCTTCGCCATGCCGTCCTGCCGCGGTGCGCCATCCCGGCCCGGGGTGCGACGAGAGCCCCTGCCGTCGGCAGGGGCTCTCGGGGGTCGGTCGCGAGGAGCTCGCGCCGGGCGTCAGCCGCGGGAGCCGGAGCCCTCGTCGTCGGCCGGGCTCCCGCCCGCCCCGGCCGCCGGGGCGGCCGACCCCTCGGAGGAGGCGGCGGCGTCGCCGCGGCGGCGCGCCTTGTCCGCCGCCATCTTCTCGGCATCGGCGGCCGAGACCTCGACCACGGCCTCCACGGTGCGCAGCTCGAAGGCCTCGCCGTCGTGGCGGTCGACCGCCGAGTCCACCGCCTCCTCCAGCACGTGGCGCGCCAGACGGTTGCGGATGATCAGCGGGTCCTTCGAGAGGTCCTTCCAGATCGCCACGCACAGCAGGAGCATGACGAGCACGAACGGCAGGGAGGAGACGATCGTGATGTTCTGCAGGCCGTTGAGCGCCGCGGTGCGATCGCTCCCGCCGGCCAGCAGCATGATCGCCGCGACCGCACCGGTGGCCACGCCCCAGAAGATCACGGAGCGACGGCTCGGCTCCTCCGCGCCGTGCTCGGACAGGCCGCCCATGACGATCGAGGCGGAGTCCGCGCCGGTGACGAAGAAGATCGCGACCAGCACCACCGACAGGGCGATGAGGACCATCGCGATCACGCCGCCCACGGGCAGGGACTGGAGCAGCTCGAACAGGATCGAGTCGGTGACGATGTCCGGGACCCCGTCGACCAGCTGAGCGAGCATGCCGCCGGTGTCCTGCGCGCGCTCGGCGCGCTCCTGGAGGCCGATCGCCCCGCCGCCGAAGACGGAGAACCACAGCAGCGAGACCACCGAGGGGACCAGCAGCACGCCGACCACGAACTGACGGATCGTGCGGCCGCGGGAGATCCTGCCGATGAACAGGCCCACGAAGGGCGACCAGGAGACCCACCACGCCCAGTAGAAGATCGTGTAGGAGCTCATCCACTCGGCGAGCGACTCGTCGCCGGAGGAAGCGGTGCGCGAGGCCATCTGCGGCAGGTCCGCGATGAATCCGCCCACCGCGTTGGGGATGATGTTGAGGATGAACAGAGTCGGTCCGCCGATGAAGACGATCACCGCGAGCACCACCGCGAGCACCATGTTGATGTTCGAGAGGTACTGGATGCCGCGCTCGATCCCGGAGACGGCCGAGGCGACGAAGCACGCGGTCAGGAACGCGATGATCAGCACCAGGACGGGGGAGGTGACGTCCTCCATCAGCCCGGAGGAGGTGAAGCCGCCGCCGATCTGCAGGGCGCCCAGGCCCAGCGAGCACGCCGAGCCGAACAGGGTCGCCAGGATCGCCAGGATGTTGATGACCTTGCCGCCGGCACCGCGCGTCGCCCGCTCCCCGAACAGGGGGGTGAACATCGAGGAGAACAGCTGGGAGCGTCCCAGCCGGTAGGTGCCGTAGGCCATGCCCAGGCCCACGATCGCGTACATCGCCCACGGGTAGAGGGTCCAGTGGAACAGCGCGGTGCCCATCGCCGTGGTCGCGGCCTCGGGCGTCTGGCCCTCGACGGTGCCGGGCGGCGGGGACATGTAGAAGTACAGCGGCTCGGCCACGCCGTTGAACATCAGGCCGATGCCCATGCCGGTGGCGAACATCATCGAGATCCACGAGGCGGTGCGGAACTGCGGGGTCTCCCCGTCCTTGCCCAGCGGGATCCGGCCGAACCGGCTGAACGCCACGACGAGCACGAAGAGCGTGAAGACCGTGGCGGCGATGACGTAGAGCCAGCTGAAGTTCTCCAGCACGCCGCCGAGGGCCTTCTCCGCCACGGTGCCGAGCGAGCTCGCGGAGACGATGCCCCACACGATGAAGCCCAGAGCGATGGCGCCGGCGCTGCCGAACACCACCCAGTCGGTCCCCGGGGAGGTCTGGGTCCCGCGTCGGCGTCGGGGTCGCGCTCTGCGGAGGTCGTGGACCAGATCCTTGGTGGTCTGAGTGTTCTGGCTCATGATGACGCCCCGGCGCACCGAGGACGGTGGGAGGAGGGGGCGCTCTCCTTTCGGGAAGGGGACGAGAACGAGCTCACGATACGCCGGATCCAGGCCTCCGGTCGTCCGACGATCGGGCGTACGTGCGTCCGGGGGCCGGGATGTCGGCGAGATGTGCACGGCGCCGCCCCTCCCGGCAGGTCCGGGGGGCTGTGCGCCGTCCCGTCACCGCTCGGGCTCCCCGTACCATTCTCCGTGGAGCCGGCATCGTCGGCCGGCTCGACCCGAGAACGAAGGAGCACCCCCGTGGCCCAGATCGCCATCACCCTCGACGGAATCTCTCAGCACCTCGAGGAGGGCACCACGGGCACCGCGCTCTTCGAGCAGGCCCCCTCCGTCGTCGCCCTGCGCATCGACGGGGAGCTGCGCGACCTCGCGACCGTGCTCGAGGACGGCCAGAGCGTCGAGGGCGTGGACATCTCCAGCCCCGACGGGCTCTCGATCCTGCGCCACAGCGCCGCTCACGTGCTCGCCCAGGCCGTGCAGAGGACGAACCCCGACGCGAAGCTCGGGATCGGCCCGCCCATCACCGACGGCTTCTACTACGACTTCGACGTCGCCGAGCCCTTCACCCCCGAGTCGCTCAAGGCGCTCGAGAAGGAGATGACCCGGATCGTGAAGTCCGGGCAGCGCTTCGTGCGGCGCGAGATCACCGACGACGCCGCGCGGGCCGAGGAGGCCTCCGAGCCGTACAAGCTCGAGCTCATCGGCCTGAAGTCCTCGGCGGGAGATGCCGCCGAGGGGGCGAGCGTCGAGGTGGGCGAGGGCGGCCTGACCATGTACGACAACGTGGACAAGAAGGGCGAGGTGGTCTGGACCGACCTCTGCCGCGGCCCCCACCTGCCCTCGACCAGGCTCATCGGCAACGGCTTCGCGCTGACCCGCTCCGCCGCCGCCTACTGGCGCGGCAGCGAGAAGAACCCGATGCTGCAGCGCGTCTACGGCACCGCCTGGCCCTCCAAGGAGGAGCTGCGCGCGCATCAGGAGCGGATCGCAGAGGCCGAGCGCCGCGACCACCGACGCCTCGGCAGCGAGCTGGACCTGTTCTCGTTCCCCGACGAGATCGGCTCCGGCCTGCCCGTCTTCCATCCCAAGGGCGCGATGATCCGGATGGAGATGGAGGACTACTCGAGGCGCCGTCACGTCGAGGCCGGCTACTCCTTCGTCTCCACCCCTCACATCACGAAGAAGAACCTCTTCGAGACCTCTCGACACCTGGAGTGGTACGCCGAGGGCATGTACCCGCCCATGCACATGGACGAGGAGGTCGACGACGACGGCAACGTCACCAAGCAGGGCCAGGACTACTACCTCAAGCCCATGAACTGCCCGATGCACAACCTCGTCTACCGCTCACGCGGCCGCTCCTATCGGGAGCTCCCCCTGCGGCTGTTCGAGTTCGGGCACGTCTACCGCTACGAGAAGTCGGGTGTGGTGCACGGGCTCACCCGGGCGCGCGGCTTCACCCAGGACGACGCGCACATCTACACCACCCGCGAGCAGATGAAGGAGGAGCTCGCGAGCCTGCTGCAGTTCGTCCTGGACCTCCTGCGCGACTACGGGCTCGACGACTTCTACCTCGAGCTGTCCACCCGCGACCCGGAGAAGTCCGTGGGCGACGACGCGGCCTGGGAGGAGGCCACGGCCACCCTCGAGGAGGTCGCGGCCTCCTCGGGGCTCGAGCTCGTCCCGGATCCGGGCGGCGCCGCCTTCTACGGCCCCAAGATCTCAGTCCAGGCCAAGGACGCGATCGGGCGCACCTGGCAGCTCTCGACCATCCAGCTCGACTTCTTCGAGCCCGAGCTCTTCGAGCTCGAGTACACCGCCCCCGACGGCTCCCGGCAGCGGCCGGTCATGATCCACCGGGCCCTGTTCGGCTCGATCGAGCGCTTCTTCGGCGTGCTGCTCGAGCACTACGCCGGCGCCTTCCCGGTCTGGCTCGCGCCGGTCCAGGTCGTCGCGGTCCCGGTCGCCGCCGAGTACGTGCCCTATCTCGAGCAGGTCGCGGCGAAGCTGCGCGCCCGCGGTGTGCGGGTCGAGGTGGACGCCTCCGACGACCGCATGCAGAAGAAGATCCGCACCCACACCAAGGAGAAGGTGCCCTATCTCCTCATCGCCGGCGGCGAGGACCAGGCGGCCGGCGCGGTCTCCTTCCGGATGCGCGACGGCAGCCAGGACAACGGCATCGACGTCGACGTGGCCGTGGAGCGGATCGTCACCGCCATCGCGGACAAGGTGCAGGTGTGAGCTCGCAGGAGGAGCAGGGCGCCTCGCGTCCGGTCCTCGAGGACGCCCGCGACTTCGCGGGCGTCCCCGACGACACCGAGCGACTGTGGACCCCGCACCGGATGGCGTACATCGGCGGCGAGAACAAGCCCGTCGACCCGCACGACGGGGAGCAGTGCCCCTTCTGCGCCGGCCCGCGCCGCAGCGACGAGGACGCCCTGATCGTCCACCGGGGCCGCACCGCCTACGCGATCCTGAACCTCTACCCCTACAACGCCGGCCACCTGCTGGTGTGCCCGTATCGGCACGTCTCGGACTACACGGAGCTGACGGAGGAGGAGGTGGCGGAGGTCGCCGAGATCACCCGCACCGCCATGCGCGTGATCCGGGAGGTCTCCGCCCCGGCCGGCTTCAACCTGGGCATGAACCAGGGAGAGGTCGCCGGCGCCGGGATCGCCGCGCACCTGCACCAGCACGTGGTGCCGCGCTGGGCGGGGGATGCGAACTTCCTGCCGATCGTCGCCCGCACCAAGGCCGTGCCGATCCTGCTGGCGGACACCCGCCGGCTCTACGCCGAGGCGTGGCCCGGCACCGGACGGCCCTGAGCTAGCATGACCGGCGACGTCCAGGGGAAAGGACCGCGGTCCGGGCGCGGCCCCGCGAGGTCAGCGCACCGGGGGAGAGGCAGGGCCAGGCAGTGACCAGCTCGACCGGCGCCCCGACGCGCTCCGCGGATACCCCTCGCACCGCGGGCGGTGCGGACTACGGCTACGACATCGCACGGGTGGACCCGCGCGCGCCCGGACGCCTCGGCCCCGGGCACCGCCCGACGGGCCGGCCCCGACGGCGGTGGCTGCGATGGCTGCTGCTGGGGCTGTCCGTGCTGGCGCTGATCGCCTCGCTGATCGTGCTCTACGTCTTCGTGATCCTCCCGCTCGGCTTCGGGACCTCCCTGGTCGCCTTCACCGCGGCGCTGGTCCCGGTCGCACTCGTCTTCACCGCGGTGTGGTGGCTGGACCGGTACACGCCCCAGCCCCGCCTCTCCCTCGTCTACGCCTTCGCCTGGGGCGCGATCGGCTCGGTGCTGCTGTCGCTGTTCTTCGGCGGGTTCTTCGACGCCTGGATCTCCCCGCAGGACGAGACCGAGCTGATCGACTCCTTCCTCGGCGCCGCGGTGCAGGCCCCGATCGTCGAGGAGACGATGAAGTCCGCGGGCCTGTTCGGGCTGCTCGTGTGGGGCAGGCGCTACATCTCCGGCCCGCTGGACGGGGTGGTCTACGCCGCCCTGATCGCCGGAGGGTTCGCCTTCACCGAGAACATCCTCTACTTCAGCAACTCCTTCCACCAGGCGCAGGCCGCCGGATCGGTCGACGCCTTCTGGCAGACGTTCTTCCTGCGCGGGGTGCTCTCCCCGTTCGCCCACGTCTCCTTCACCTCGCTGTGCGGGCTCGGGATCGGGCTGGCCGCCGAGCGGCGCTCGCTGATGCTCTACTTCGGCCTGGGGCTCGGCGGTCTCTCGCTCGGCATGGTGCTGCATGCGCTGTGGAACGGCTCGGCCTTCTTCCTCCCCGTGGATCCGGAGGCGCCGCTGGCCGGCTTCCTGCGCTACTACGTGAGCGTGCAGGTGCCGATCTTCCTGCTGCTGGTGGGGATCGTGCTCTTCCTGCGGCTGCGCGAGAAGCGGATCCTGCGCCGCCAGCTCGCCGAGTACGGCAGGGCCGGCTGGTTCTCGCCCGACGAGGTGCGGATGCTGGTCTCCATGCGCCGTCGACGGCGTGCGGAGGCATGGGCCGGGCGCCACGGCGCCGTGGCGAGGATGGGGATGCACGACCTGATCCGGGCGGCCGTGTCGCTGGGCATGGAGCGGCACAGCGTGCTGTTCGCCCGGCCGACGGCGAGGACCCGCGCCCGCGAGCGGGAGCTGCTCGAGCGGATCACCGCGGACCGTCGTCTGATCGGGGCTCTGACCGCGCCCGTCGTGCGCGGCTGAGGGCTCCTCGCGCGTGCCACTAGGATGGGGCGGCGATCCGCCCTCCCAGGCGGACGATCGGAAGGAGAGAGATGGCCGGGCATTCCAAGTGGGCGACCACCAAGCACAAGAAGGCTGCCCTCGATGCCAAGCGGGGCAAGCTGTTCGCCAAGCTGGTGAAGAACATCGAGGTCGCGGCGCGCATGGGCGGTCCTGACCCGGCCGGCAACCCGACCCTCTACGACGCCATCCAGAAGGCGAAGAAGACCTCCGTCCCCAATGACAACATCGACCGCGCGGTCAAGCGCGGCGGCGGCCTCGACGGCGGCGGCGTCGACTACGAGACGCTGATGTACGAGGGCTACGCGCCGGGCGGCGTCGCGGTGCTGGTCGAGTGCCTCACCGACAACAAGAACCGGGCCGTCTCCGAGGTGCGCCTGGCCTTCAACCGCAACGGCGGGAACATGGCCGACTCGGGCTCGGTCTCCTACCTCTTCGAGCGCCGCGGCGTGGTCACGGTCGCGAAGGGCGAGCACACCGAGGACGACCTGCTCGAGGTGGTCCTCGATGCCGGGGCGGAGGAGATCAACGACGAGGGCGAGGCCTTCGAGATCCTCTCCGAGGCCACCGACGTGGTGGCGGTACGTTCGGCGCTCCAGGAGGCCGGGATCGACTACGAGAGCGCCGAGGCGCAGTTCGTGCCGACGATGCGCACGCCCGTGGACCTCGAGGGCGCGCAGAAGGCGCTTCGCCTCATCGACGCCCTCGAGGACAGCGACGACGTCCAGGCGGTGTACTCGAACCTCGACATCCCCGACGAGGTCGCGGCCCAGCTGGGCGAGGACGAGTGAGCGGACGGGACGGCGCGGTGATCGCCGGTGCGAGCGCGCTGTCCCGTCGCGCCCGCGCGCACGCGAGGCGGGGATGACCACGCTGCGCGTGCTCGGCATCGACCCGGGCCTGACCCGCTGCGGCATCGGCGTGGTCGACGCCCTGGGCGGGCGTCGGGCCCGGCTGGTCCACGCCGGCGTGATCCGCTCCGCCTCCGAGGCCCCGCTCGAGCGGCGGCTGCTCGTGATCGCTCACGGCCTGCGCGCCGCGCTCGAGGAGTTCGGGCCCGACGCCGTGGCCGTCGAGCGCGTGTTCAGCCAGGCCAACACCTCCACCGTGATCGGCACTGCGCAGGTCTCCGGGATCGCGCTGCTCGAGGCGCACGAGCGGGGGATCCCCGTCGCGCTGCACACCCCCTCCGAGGTGAAGGCCGCCGTGACCGGCAGCGGCCGCGCCGACAAGAAGCAGATCCAGACGGTCCTGACGAAGCTGCTCGGGCTCGATGCGCCTCCGCAGCCCGCCGACGCCGCCGACGCCGTCGCGATCGCGCTGACCCAGCTGTGGCGCGGCGGCGGGCCGGTCGCCCTGGATCGCAGCGGCGGGGCGCGCACGAGCGCCCAGGCCGTGTGGGCCGAGGCCGAGCGCAGGGCCCGACGCGCCCGGGAACGCTCGACCTCCCGCCAGTGATCGAACAGGTGTTCTAGGGTGGTCCCGTGATCGCATCCCTGACCGGGCGGGTCGTCCGCCTCGACCTCGACGCCCTCGTGCTCGAGGTGGCCGGCATCGGCTATCTCGTGCGCACCACGCCGCAGGCCCTGGCCGCCACTCGCCACGGGGCCGAGCTCACCCTGCACACCGAGCTCGTCGTCCGCGAGGACTCCCTGACCCTGTACGGCTTCCCCGAGCCGGAGGAGGCGGAGACCTTCCGCATCGTGCAGTCCGTCTCCGGGATCGGACCGCGCACCGCCCTCGCCGTGCTCGCCGTGCTCGCTCCCGAGGAGCTGCGTCGCGCCGTCGCGGAGCAGGACACGAAGACCATCACCCGCACCCCGGGCATCGGTCCGAAGGTCGCCGGACGGATGCTCCTGGAGCTCGGAGGGAAGCTGCCTGCCCCGTCCGCGCCCGCGACCCCGGCGCCTGACGTCGCCCCGACGGCGGGCGGCCCCGACGCCGACGTGGTGGAGGCGCTCGTCGGACTGGGCTGGGCGGAGAAGGCCGCTCGCGGCGCCGTCGAGTCCGCCCGGACGGAGGGCGGGGAGCAGCTCGACGCGGCCACGCTGCTGCGCACCGCGCTGCGCGGCCTCGGGGGTCACCGGTGACCGGAAACGGCGTCGGCCCCTCGGGCGCAGTCGGCACCGAGGGGGCAGCGGAAGGGCCCGGGGCGGTGACGAGCCCCGAGTCGATGCCGCCCGAGCGCACCGCCGAGGCGGCCCTGCGCCCGCGTCGGCTCGAGGAGTTCGTGGGTCAGCAGGTGGTCCGGGACCAGCTCTCGCTCGTGCTCGACGCCGCCGCCGCACGCGGCGGAGCACCCGAGCACATGCTGCTCTCCGGCCCGCCCGGCCTCGGCAAGACCACGCTCGCGATGATCATCGCCGCGGAGCTGTCGGCCCCGCTGCGGATCACCTCGGGGCCCGCGATCCAGCACGCCGGCGATCTCGCCGCGATCCTCTCCTCGCTCGACGAGGGCGAGGTGCTCTTCCTCGACGAGATCCACCGCCTGGCCCGTCCCGCCGAGGAGATGCTCTACATCGCGATGGAGGACTTCCGGGTCGACGTCGTGGTCGGCAAGGGTGTCGGCGCCACGTCGATCCCGCTGGACCTGCCGCCCTTCACCGTCGTCGGCGCGACCACCCGTGCGGGTCTGCTGCCCGCCCCGCTGCGGGACCGCTTCGGATTCATCGGCCATCTGGACTTCTACGGCGCCGAGGAGCTGCGCGAGGTCGTGCGCCGCTCCGCCGTGCGGCTCGAGGTCGAGCTCGAGGACCGGGCCGCGGAGGAGATCGCCTCCCGCTCGCGCGGCACGCCCCGGATCGCGAACCGGCTGCTGCGCCGCGTACGGGACTGGGCGCAGGTGCGGGGCAGCGGCGCTCTCGATCTCGGTGCCGCCAAGGAGGCGCTGCGGGTCTACGAGGTCGACGAGCGGGGCCTGGACCGGCTGGACCGCGCGGTGCTGAACGCGCTGTGCGGCCGCTTCGCGGGAGGGCCCGTCGGCCTGTCCACCCTCGCCGTCGCGGTGGGGGAGGAGACCGAGACGGTCGAGACGATGGTCGAGCCGTATCTCGTGCGCGAGGGCTTCCTGCTGCGGACCCCTCGCGGGCGCGCCGCCGCCCCAGCGGCCTGGGAGCACCTCGGCCTCACCCCGCCCGAGGGACCGGAGGGCACCGCGCCGATGCTCGGCCGCTTCTGATCCCGGGGGCCTGACCCCGGGTGCGCTGTGCACCACCCCTGGGAGGCGTGCGGAGGGTCGGCGGGTACAGTAGGGCGGTCAGTCGCCCGCGGCAGGCCCGCCCCGTGCACGAGCACGGCGTGCAGGGGCTGTCCGTCGAGAGGAATTACGTGGAACTCCTTCCCATCCTGCTCATCTTCGCCGTGATGATGCTGCCCCTGCTCTTCCTGTCCAACCGGCAGCGCAAGGCGCAGGCGAAGCAGCAGGAGCTGGTCAAGCAGCTCGGTGTCGGTGACGAGGTGCGCACCCACTCCGGCTTCTACGGCCTGATCGTCGAGTCCTACGACGACGTCGTGGTGCTCGAGTCCGAGGACGGCACGCAGACCAAGTGGGCCCGCATGGCGATCGCCATGTCCGTCGACCCGATCGAGCCCGCGGACGGCGAGACCCTCGAGGGCGAGACGGCCGAGGACGCGCAGGACTCCGCATCCTCCGACCAGATCCCCGGTGTCACCGTGACCGACGAGGACCCGCGCGAGGACGGCACCGCCCGCGATCGCTGAGCCCCCGCGCCCAGCGCGCCGCGCACCCGAGTGCGCACGACAGCGCGGGGCCTCCTCGCCCCGCGCACCCCTCCCTGGCCCGTCGTCCTGAGGAACCCCCACCATGCCCGCACGCCGCATCGCCCTGGCGACCCTCGCGGTGCTGATCCTGCTGCTCGGCGGCGGGATCGGCGCCGGGGTCTGGAAGGGCGGCTGGCAGGCCGCCCCGAAGCTCGCCCTGGATCTCGAGGGCGGCACCCAGGTCATCCTCCAGGCCCAGTCCCGCGACGGCTCTGCCATCGACGCGACGGCCATGGAGCAGGCCCGGCAGATCATGAGCCAGCGCATCAACGCGATGGGCGTGGCGGAGACCGAGATCACCGTCCAGGGCGGCACCAACATCGTCATCGACGTGCCCGGCCAGATGGACCAGGAGACCTCCGCGGCGATCCGGCAGACCGCCGCGATGTCGTTCCGTCCGGTCCTCGGGGTGGTCGCCCCCGAGGCGGAGGGCGACAGCGCCGCGTCGGACGGCGGCGGCGAGGCCCCCGACGGCGGCGGAGAGGCCTCCGACGCGGGCGGCAGCGGTGACGACGAGGCCTCCACGGCCCCCGCCGATCCGTCCCAGCACCTCTTCGACGGCGCGCTCAGCGACGACTCCTCGCTCGCGCCCTCGGCCTCCTCCACCTCGGAGGGCGAGCTCGCCCATCCGGCCTGGAGCATGGACTGGATGACCCCCGAGGTCCAGAACGAGCTGATGAGCGCCGACTGCGTGGACCCCGCGGCGCAGCAGGAGAGCGCCGCCCGCGCTGCCCCCGACGAGCCGATGGTCGCCTGCGCCCCGGACGGCAGCGCGAAGTACCTGCTCGGCCCCGAGGTCGTCGCGGGCTCCGCGATCGAGGGCTCCTCCGTCGCCTCCGACGTCACCCCCACCGGGCAGCCCACCGGCTACTACGTCGTGAACATGTCCTTCGACGACTCGGCCGCGCAGTCCTTCTCGACGATGACCAGCGCGCTGTACAACGGCGAGGGTGCCACCGCGGCCTTCGGCATCGTGCTCGACGGCATGGTCATCTCCGCTCCCGAGGTCCAGGAGCCCTCCCCGGGCGGTGAGGCCTCGATCTCCGGCAACTTCAGCCAGGACCAGGCGACCCAGCTCTCCGACCAGCTGCGCTTCGGCGCGCTGCCGCTCGAGTTCGAGGTCGCCTCCGAGCAGCAGATCTCCGCGACACTCGGCGCGGACCAGCTCGAGATGGGCCTCGTCGCAGGGCTCATCGGGCTGGCCCTGGTGGTGCTCTACGCGGTGGGCCAGTATCGCCTGCTCGCGGCCGTGACCACGTCGAGCCTGCTGATCATGGGCCTGCTGACCTACGGCACGCTCACCGTCCTGTCCAACATCCCCGAGATCGGCTACCGCTTCTCGCTGGCCGGGGTGGTGGGCCTGATCGTCGCGATCGCCTTCACGGCGGACTCCTTCATCGTCTACTTCGAGCGGGTGCGCGACGAGATCCGCGAAGGGCGCGGAATCGCCGCGGCGGTCGACCACGGCTGGGACCGCGCCAAGCGCACCATCCTCGCCTCCGACTCCGTCAACGTCATCGCGGCCGTGGTGCTCTACCTGCTCTCCACCGGCGGCGTGCGCGGCTTCGCCTTCGTGCTGGGCCTGACCACAGTGCTCGACCTCGTGGTCGTCTTCCTGTTCACCCACCCCGTCCTGCAGGCCCTCGTGCGCACCCGCTTCTTCGGCAAGGGTCATCCCTGGAGCGGTCTGGACCCGGCCCGGCTCGACCGAGACGTGCCCGCCTACGCCGGTCGCGGCCGGGTGCGCGTCGGCGAGGAGCGCGGTCGCGGCGCGGGGAACGGTCGCGCCGCGAGGAACGGCCGCGGCCGCCGCGGAGCTGACGACGCCGAGGCGGCTCCCGTCCGCGAGCCGATCGCCGTGCGCCGCGCCCGTGAGGCGCGCGAGGCGCAGGCGGCAGCCGCCGCGACCGGCGACGGCGCCGCCGCGCCACGGGACGGCTCCGCGGACGCGCAGCAGCCCACGCCCGCCGAGCCCGACGGACCGACCGAGGACACCGACGAGACCGAGGAGCAGGGCCGATGAGCGCGACCTTCGCCACGTTCGGCAACGACCTCCATGCGGGGCGGCGCGTCCTGCCCATCGTCACCAGGCGCCGCACCTGGTATCTGCTCGGCCTCGTGATCGTCGTGGTGCTCGGTGCCCTCGCGGTCCTGCGCGGCCCGAACTTCGGCATCGAGTTCACCGGCGGCTCCGAGTTCCAGGTGGCCGGGGTCGCCGACACCGAGCAGACCACGGCGCGCGATGTCGTGCGAGAGCACCTGCCCGACAACGAGCCGAAGGTCACCCAGCTCGGCAGCGACACCCTGCGGGTGCAGACCGAGCAGCTCGACTCGGAGCAGACCGCCGAGCTGGCGGGCGAGCTCGCCGCCGCCTACGACGTGCCGGCCGACGCGGTCTCCACCTCGTACATCGGTCCCGTATGGAGCGGCGACGTCACCACGAAGATGGCCCGTGGCGTGGTCGTCTTCCTGGTCCTGGTCGCCGCGATGATGGCGCTGTACTTCCGCGACCTCAAGGCCTCCGCCGCGGCGATGCTCGCGCTGGGCCACGACATGCTGCTCACCGTCGCGGTCTACGGCGTGGTGGGCTTCGAGATCACGCCCGGCACGGTGATCGGATTCCTGACGGTCATGGGCTACTCGCTGTACGACACGATCGTCGTCTTCGACAAGGTCCGGGAGAACACGGCCGACCTCACGGGGCAGAGCAGAAGCACCTATGCCGAGCTGGTCGAGCTCGCGGCGAACCAGACCCTGGTCCGCTCGATCAACACGTCCGTCGTCGCGCTGCTGCCGATCGGGTCGATCCTCGCCATCGGCGCCTTCCTCCTCGGGGCCGGCACGCTCAAGGACATCTCGCTCGCGCTGTTCATCGGCATCATCGCCGGCACCTACTCCTCGATCTTCCTCGCCCCCGGCCTGCTGGTGGACTTCCGTCGCCGCGAGCCCGGGATCCGCGAGCACACCGCCGCGGTCGAGCGCTCCCGCGCCGGGCGGGATGACGACGGGGAGCCCGGCCGGACGGATCCCGAGCACGGCGCCCCCGCCGCGGACGCGCGGGGAGGGGACGGCTCCGATGCCGCGAGCACCGGCGGCACCGCCGACGGCGAGCCGGTGCGCCAGGACGCCGGCGGCCCCGCCACCACCCGCACTGCCCGGCAGCAGCCGCGCAGGACCACCCGACGCCGGCGCACCGGCAGGTGAGGAACCCGATGGACGACACCCAGCCCGCTGCTGCCCGGATCCAGGCGCTGCGCAGCACGCACATCGCCGAGTACCCGGACTTCCCGACCCCGGGCGTGCTCTTCCGCGACATCACGCCGCTGCTGCGCGACGCCGCGGCGCTGCGCGAGGTGATCCGCTACTGGACCAGCCTGCTGCCCGAGGGGATCGACTTCGTCGTGGGCACCGAGGCACGCGGCTTCGTGCTCGGCGCGCCGCTGGCGTACGAGCTCGGCGCCGGCTTCATCCCCGTGCGGAAGGCCGGCAAGCTCCCCGGCCGCCCCGCCGGGCTGAAGTACGACCTCGAGTACGGCAGCGCCGAGATCCAGATCCCGGAGAACTCGCTGCCGGCCGGAGCGCGCACCGTCGTCGTCGACGACCTGCTGGCCACGGGCGGCACCGCCGCGGCGACGATCGAGCTGACCAGGCGCTTCGACGTCGAGCTGCTGGGGGCGTCCTTCCTCCTCGAGCTCGAGGCGCTGGGCGGCCGGGAGAAGCTGTCCGGCGTCCCGCTGACCGCCGTGTGGAGCATCCCCGACTGACCTGCCCGGCGCGCTCGCCCGCTGACCTGCGTGGTGCCTCGGTCCGCTGCGCTCCGGCGCACCGGTCCGCTCGCCGGAGCGTGCGCGCCCATCGCCCGCCCGCGCGTAGACTGAGGCCTTCCAGACAGGGAGGTGTGCATGCAGGAGCGGACCGCATCCGAGCACGCCGAGGGTCGCAGCACCCCGGCGGATCAGACGACGCGCCCGCCCGCGGCCACGCCCTCCTCGCCCCGGACCCCCTCGACGTCGCCGCGCCGCTCCCGCTCGCGGCTGTCCTTCTTCGCCCCGCGAGCCGCCTCCGCGGTGGATCCGCTGCTGGCCCCGCTGCTGGAGACCATGACGGCGGTCAGTCCGAAGGAGAACCAGGAGCTCGTCCGCCGGGCCTACGCGGTCGCGGAGCGCTCCCACCGCGGCCAGACCCGCAGGAGCGGCGACCCGTACATCACCCATCCGGTCTCGGTCGCCACGATCCTCGCCGAGCTCGGCTCCCCGGCCGATGTCGTCGCCGCCGCGCTCCTCCACGACACGGTCGAGGACACCGACTACTCCCTGGACCAGCTGCGCTCCGAGTTCGGCGAGATCATCGCCGTGATGGTCGACGGCGTGACGAAGCTGGACAAGGTCACCTACGGCGAGGCCGCTCAGGCAGAGACGGTCCGGAAGATGATCGTCGCCATGAGCCGCGACGTGCGGGTGCTGCTGATCAAGCTCGCCGACCGCCTCCACAACGCCCGGACCTGGAAGTACGTGCCCGCCGCCTCCGCCGAGCGGAAGGCGAAGGAGACCCTCGAGATCTATGCGCCGCTCGCGCACCGCCTGGGCCTGAACACGATGAAGTGGGAGCTCGAGGACCGCTCCTTCCAGGTGCTGTACCCGAAGGTGTACGAGGAGATCGTCTCTCTCGTGGCGCAGCACGCGCCGGCGCGCGAGCAGTACCTCAGCACGGTCTCCTCCCAGATCCAGGAGGACCTCAAGAAGGCACGGATCAAGGCCGAGGTCACCGGTCGACCCAAGCACTACTACTCGATCTACCAGAAGATGATCGTGCGCGGCCGCGACTTCTCCGACATCTACGACCTGGTCGGGGTGCGGGTGCTGGTGGACACGGTCCGCGACTGCTACGGGGTGCTCGGCACGCTGCACGCCCGCTGGTCGCCGGTGCAGGGCCGCTTCAAGGACTACATCGCGCTGCCGAAGTTCAACCTCTACCAGTCCCTGCACACCACGGTGATCGGTCCCACCGGCAAACCGGTCGAGATCCAGATCCGCACGCGGGAGATGCATCGTCGCGCGGAGTACGGCGTCGCCGCGCACTGGAAGTACAAGGCGATGGCAGGCGGTCAGGGCGGTGCCGAGTCCGCCGCGATCTCGAACGACGCCGCCTGGCTGCGCCAGCTCATGGACTGGCAGAAGGAGACCACCGACTCCGGGGAGTTCCTGGACTCGCTGCGCTTCGAGATCAACACGCAGGAGGTGTACGTCTTCACGCCGAAGGGCGACGTGCTGGCGCTTCCGCAGGGCTCCACCCCGGTGGACTTCGCCTACTCGGTCCACACGGAGGTCGGCCATCGCACGATCGGCGCCCGCGTGAACGGGCGCCTGGTCTCCCTGGAGTCGACGCTCTCCACCGGCGACGTGGTCGAGGTGTTCACCTCGAAGTCCGCGGACGCGGGGCCGAGCCGGGACTGGCTCGGCTTCGTGAAGTCGCCGCGCGCCCGCAGCAAGATCCGCCAGTGGTTCTCGAAGGAGCGGCGCGAGGAGGCGCTCGAGCGGGGAAAGGAGGAGCTCGCCAAGGCGCTGCGGCGGCAGGACCTGCCGATGCGCCGACTGCTGACCCACGACACCCTCGCCACGATCGCCACGGAGCTGAACCTCTCCTCGATCGACGGGCTCTACACCTCCATCGGGGAGGGGCACACCGGCGCCCAGCACGTCGTCGAGAAGCTCCGCGCCTCCTTCGGCGGGTCCGACGGCGCCGAGGAGGACCTCGCCGAGATCACTCTGCCCTCGCGGGCACGGCGCCGCGGCAGCCGCCAGGAGCGTCACACCTCGGAGACCGATCAGGGCGTGATCATCGACGGCCACGCCGATCTGTGGGTCAAGCTCGCCAAGTGCTGCGCCCCGGTGCCCGGCGACCCGATCGTCGGCTTCATCACCCGCGGCTCCGGCATCTCGGTGCATCACACGAGCTGCACGAACGCGATCCAGCTGCAGGAGCAGCAGCCCGATCGGATGGTCGAGGCCACCTGGTCCGGTCGTCACAGCACCGCCTATCTCGTGCACATCAAGGTCGAGGCGCTGGACCGGCCCCGGCTGCTGACCGATCTCGCCCTGGTGATCTCCGAGCAGCAGGTGAACCTGCAGTCCGCCTCGGCGCAGTCGAACACCGACCGGCTGGCCACGACCTTCTTCTCCTTCGAGCTGGCTGACCCCTCCCACCTCCAGTCCGTGCTCGCGCAGGTGCGGCGGGTCGAGGGGGTCTACGACGTCTACCGGGTCACCGCGGACGGCCACCCCGTGGGCGCCGGCACCCCGCTCACCGCGAGCTGACGGGTCCTGCCCGCCCGTGCGGCCGCACCAGCGGTCGCGGTGCGCTGGATGGCGGGCCGACGCCGGAGCCGAGGATCCTCGCCAGGCGCTCCCGGGCGGCCTGCACCCCGGGATGACGGTGCAGGCGGTGCAGATGGGCGCGCACCTCCTCGGCCTCCACCAGGCCTGCCCGCTCGAGGCCGCGCAGCAGCGGGCGGGCCGTCTCCTCGGGGCTGAACCGCAGCAGGTCGACAGCGGTGCGCCGGGGCGTCGTGACCGGTGCGCCGCCCAGGGTGTCGATCTCCCCGGGTGCCAGACGGGCGTGGCGCTGCACCACCCCGGCGAGCACCCCGCGGTGGGAGGGGGAGAGCAGCTCGAGCGGTGCGGGCGGGATGCCGCCCAGATGCACCCAGGCCGCGGTCGGGCCGGCGATCACATGATGGGGCTGCAGATGCTCGCCGAGCGCGCAGCCGACGGCGAGCGCCCGCCGTACCGCGCTGTCGAGCAGGTCGGGCGGGAGGAAGATCCCCGGCCGCAGCCGGGCGAGCTCCCCGCGGCCCACCATCGCGGCCGTCGTGGGTGTCTCCTCCCAGCGCTGGAGGTCGCCGCCGAGGGCCAGGGCCAGCTCCGCAGCGTGATGGGACCAGGCGGCGCACAGCCCGATCGGACGTGCTGCGGAGGTGATCACCGGGGCCGGGGGAGGGTCCCACGGTCGAGCGTCCGGGACCTCGTCCGGCACTTCGTGACGTGGGCCGGCCGGTGCGTCGTGCGCGGTATCGGAGCAGGCGTGGGCGGTGGCAGCGGAGCGGGACGGTGTCGTCATGCTCCGACCCTCCCCGGCGCGGCCCCGCACGGCAATGCCCCGCCCGTCGCTGTGGACGGGCGGGGCATGGGGAGGGACGATGCGGCGCCGGGCGCCGGCCGGCCAGAGGCTCAGCCCAGGTCGCGGGCGGAGCGCTCGATCACGGCGAGCCACTCCTTGCGGGCCTCGAGCGCGGCCTCCGCCTCGGCGATCCTCTTCGGGTCGCCGCCCTCGCGCGCCTTCTCCAGCGCCTCCTCGTAGGAGGCGATCGCGGAGTGCAGCTGGGAGGACGCCCCCTCGACCCGGGCCCGGGTGCGGGGGTCGGTGCGGCGCCACTCGTCCTGCTCGGCGTTCTTCACGGCCCGCTCCACGGCGCGCAGTCGGTCGTCGATGCGCCGCATGTCCCCGCGCGGCACCTTGCCGGCCTCCTCCCAGCGATCCTGGACGGAGCGCAGGGCCGTCTTCGCGGCCTCGAGATCCTTGCCCGGGTCGATGGCCTCGGCCTCGACCAGGAGAGCCTCCTTGGCCTCCAGGTTCTTCCGCTGCTCGGCCTCTGTCTCGTGCAGATCGGCGTTGCGGGCGGCGAAGAACGTGTCCTGCGCGGCCTTGAACCGCTTCCACTGGGCGTCGTCCTTCTTGCGGGCTCCGCGGGGAGCGCGGCGCCACTGCTCCATCAGGTCCTTGTACGCGCGGACCGTCGGGCCCCAGTCGGTGGAGTCCTGCATCGCCTCGGCGCGGGCGATGAGCTCCTCCTTGTGCGCGGCGGCCTCAGCGTGCTTCTCGTCGAGCTTCGAGAAGAACTGCTTGCGCATCCGGTCGAAGGAGGCGCGGGCGGCCGAGAGCCGCTTCCACAGTGCCTCCTCGGTCGGGCGGTCGAGGTTGATGTCCTCGGACTGCATCTGCTTCCAGGTCGGGACCATCTGTCGCATGGTCTCCCCGGCGTTCTTCCAGGAGATCTGCTCCGGGGGCGTGGCGACCAGCGCCTCGATCGACTCGACGAACTCGGTGCGGCGCGCCGTCGCGGCCTCACGCTGCTCAGCCCGCTTCGCCTCGAGCGCCCGGATCTTCTCCTTCGCCTGCTCGCGCAGCTCCGACGCTCGGGCGCGGAGCGCCGGGATGTCGCCGACGACCTGCGGCTCCTTCATGTTCTTGCGCAGGTTCTCCAGGAGCCGGTTCAGCTCGTTCTGCGTGTGCTCGGGAGCGTTCAGCGTCGTGGCCGTGAGGTCGAGGAAGGCGACCAGGTCGAGATACGCCGAGGCGAAGGGCTCGAGCGCCGCATCGCGGTCGGTCTCCGTCGTGGTGCCGATCGTGCGCACCTGGGTACCGTCCTGGACGGTGACCGTGCCGTCCTCGGCCACCGCGCCGAAGGCCTTCGCCTCCGCGATCTTCTCGGGGTCGTGCTCGGTGATGGCCGGGGCGACCGGCAGCAGCGCGGCGGTGGGCTTCTTGCCGGCGAGCGCGGCGGGGGAGGGCGCCGCCGGACGCGGGGCCGACGGGGAGGGCGCGGCGGGCTTCGGGGTGGCCGGGGCCTGCGCCTCGGCGGTCTCGGCCTCGGCGGAGGGCGACGGCCCGTCGGCGGCCGGGGCCTGGGCGCCGGACTCGGGCACCTGCTCCGAGGTCGTCCGCTCGGCGTCGGCCGGTTCCTGCGGCTGCGGCTCGGCGGGCGCCTGCTCGGCGGATGCCTGCTCGGCCGTCTCGTCGACGACGCCGTCGGCCTCGGGGACGGAGGACTGGTCGGCGGGGAGGGGAGTCTCGGACTCGCTCACGATTGAGCTCCTTCGATGGGATCCGCTGCAGGGCGGGACACTGCCGCCACGAGGACGGCCGGGCTGTCGGGGCGCTCGCCCCGGCGGGACCGGGACGACCACGTCAGGGAACTCTACAGCGGCCCGCGCCCTCGGAGCGCCGCGTCCGACAGCGACGGCCCCGACAGGGGATAATGGGTGCGCCCCGCCGACGACCAGAAGGAAGTGCACCGCATGGCGAAGATCGCCGCCCTGTCAGGATTCCCGGAGTGGCTCCCCGCGGAGCGGCTCGTCGAGCAGCACGTGATCGACGTGTTCCGGGAGGTCGCGGAGCTGCACGGGTTCTCCGGCGTCGAGACTCGCGCGGTCGAGCCGCTCGAGCAGCTCCTGCGCAAGGGCGAGATCGACAAGGAGGTGTACGTCCTGCGTCGCCTGCACGCCGAGGAGGGCGATGACGACGCCGGCGCTGACCGCTCGCGCACCCTCGGCCTCCACTTCGACCTCACCGTGCCGCTGGCCCGCTACGTGCTCGAGCACCAGAACGACCTCGCCTTCCCGTTCCGCCGCTACCAGATCCAGAAGGTGTGGCGCGGCGAACGGCCCCAGGACGGCCGCTTCCGCGAGTTCTACCAGGCCGATCTCGACGTGATCGGCCAGGACACCCTGCCCGGCCACGTCGAGGCCGAGGTCGCCATCGTGATGGCCGAGATCCTCTCGCGCCTGCCCCTGCCGCAGGTGAGCATCCACGCCAACACCCGCAAGCTGTCCGAGGGCTTCTTCCGCGCGATCGGCTTCGAGGACCACACCCCGGTGCTGCGCGCCCTGGACAAGCTGCCGAAGATCGGCGCGGAGGCCGTGCGCACCCTGCTGCGCGAGGAGGCCGGGGCCAGCGAGGAGCAGGCGGAGAAGGCTCTCGCCTTCGCCTCCATCCGCACCCGCGACGCCTCCTTCGCCCAGCAGGTCCGCGACCTCGGCGGCAGCGGCGAGACGGTCGAGGAGGGGATCGCGGAGCTCACCGCGGTCCTCGAACGGGTCGAGGCGGCCGTGCCCGGGATGATCCTCGCCGACCTGTCCATCGCCCGCGGCCTCGACTACTACACCGGCACCGTCTTCGAGAGCTTCGTCGCCGGGCACGAGTCGCTCGGCTCGATCTGCTCCGGTGGACGCTACGACCGCCTCGCGGCGGACAACCGTCACACCTACCCCGGCGTCGGCCTCTCCATCGGTCTCTCGCGCCTGGTCTCCCGCCTCGTCTCGGCGGGGATGGTCGCACCGAGCCGCTCGGTCCCGACCTGCGTGCTGGTCTCGGTCGCCGATGAGGAGCACCGCGAGCGCAGCGACGCCGCCGCCCGGGCCCTGCGCGCCCGCGGCATCCCGTGCGAGGTCGCCCCGACCGCCGCGAAGTTCGGCAAGCAGATCCGCTACGCGGACCGGCGGGGCATCCCCTTCATCTGGTTCCCCGGCGCCGAGGGCGCAGAGGGGGAGGTCAAGGACATCCGCAGCGGCGAGCAGACCGCAGCGGACCCCGCCGTCTGGATGCCGCCGGCCGAGGACCTGCGCCCCCGCGTCCTCGCCGCCGGGAACGGGCAGGACGCCTGAGACCCCGGCAGGCCGGGGCCACCGGCCGGCCAGGAGCGGATGAGCTGGCTCACATCACGGTGTCGGGGGAATGATCCCGGGGGCTGCGGCGTTCCACCGGTCATGGCTACGCTCACCCTGACCACCGAGAACCACGACAAGACCGTCGAGGACGGCATCGTCCTGATCGACTTCTGGGCGGGCTGGTGCGTGCCGTGCCAGCGCTTCGCCCCGATCTTCGAGGAGGCCTCGGACGCCCACGAGGACGTCACCTTCGCGAAGGTCGACACCGAGGACCAGCAGGAGCTGGCGATGCGCTATGGCGTCACCTCGATCCCGACCCTCGTCGCCTACCGCGAGGGCATCCCGGTCTTCTCGCAGGCCGGCGCTCTCCCGCAGTCCGCGCTCGAGGACCTCATCGGCCAGGTGAGGAACCTGGACATGGACGAGGTCCGCAAGGCCTACGCCGAGGCCCAGCAGCAGGGCTGACGCCGCCGCGACCCGAGCGCACGAGGAGGGCCCCGCCACCGGATGATCCGGTGACGGGGCCCTCCTCGTCGTGCGAGGCCCGGGTGCTCAGGCCTCGTCGCGGCGGTAGGGGCGACGCTTGCCCTCGAAGCGCCCGCCACGGTCGTCACGCCGCGGACGGTCGTCCCGGCGGAAGGGTCGCTCGCCGTCGCGGCGCGGTCCCTTCCCGCCGCGGGGCCCGCGATCCGGGCCGATGCGCAGCTCGCGCCCGCCGACCTTCGCCCGGGAGATCCGCTCCAGCTGCGTGGCGTCGAGGGAACCGCGGATCTGCACGAGGGAGAACGTGGGGAAGATCTGGATCTTGCCCACATCCTTGCCGTGCAGACCGCCCTCGCCCGTGATCGCGCCGACGATCGCCGGGGGACGGGCGCCGTGGGTGTGGCCCACGCCGATCTTGTAGGAGGTGTAGCCGCGCTCGGTCTGCTGTCCTTCCCGGCGCGGGCCCCGCTCGCGGTCGCCGTGGCGGTCCTCGCCCGACAGACGCGCGCCGGTGAACTCCTCGTCCTCGGTCGCGGCGCCGGGCCCCTCGTCGCCCACGGTCATCGCGCCGAGCACAGCGGCGAGCTCGAGCGGGTCGATCTCGTTCTCGGCCGACGAACTCGCCGATCAGCTCGCGGTACAGCTCGAGGCGGCCGCGCTCGATCCGCTCGGGGACCTGGGTGAGCAGCGCCGCGAGACGGTGCTTGGAGACGTCGCGGGGCGAGGGGATGTCCGCCTCGGCGAGGGTCTGCCTGGTGGCGCGCTCGATGTTCTTCAGCGCCCGGCGCTCGTGGGGGCCGATGAAGGTCAGCGCCTCGCCGGAGCGTCCGGCGCGACCCGTGCGGCCGATGCGGTGGACGTACGACTCCGCCTCCTTGGGCACGTCGAAGTTCACCACCAGACCGATCCGCTCGACGTCCAGCCCGCGTGCGGCGACGTCGGTGGCGACGAGCACCTGCAGGGACCCGTCGCGCAGCCGCTCGACGATCTTCTCGCGCTCCTTCTGCGGCACGTCCCCGCTGATGGAGGCCGCGATCAGGCCGCGGGAGACGAGCGCGGAGCCCACCTCCTCCGCGGCGGCGCGGGTGCGGACGAACACGATCGCCGCCTCGGCCGAGGACGTCGCCAGCACACGGGCCAGCGCACCGGTGCGGTGCTTGAACGGCACAACCGCGTAGGACTGGCTGACGCTCTTGACCGTCGAGGACTGCGGGGTGACGCTCACCCGCACCGGGTCCTTCATGTGGTCCTGGGCGACGCGCTGGATCGCGGAGGGCATCGTCGCGGAGAACAGCGCGACCTGCCGGGACGCGGGGGAGTGGGAGAGGATCTCCTCGACGTCCTCCGCGAAGCCCATGCGCAGCATCTCGTCGGCCTCGTCGAGCACCGCGAAGCGGATCGTGTCCAGCTTGAGGTTCGCACGACGCATGTGGTCCATCACGCGGCCCGGGGTGCCGACGACGACCTGCGCGCCGCGGGAGAGCGCACGCTCCTGCGGGCCGTAGGGCGAACCGCCGTACAGGGCGATCACGTCGAGCCCGCCGATGGCGGTGGCGAAGGAGGAGATCGCGTCGGCGACCTGCATCGCGAGCTCGCGGGTGGGGGCGAGGACCAGTCCCTGCACCTCGCGCAGGGAGGGATCGATCGCCGCGAGCAGCGGGAGCCCGAAGGCGGCGGTCTTGCCGGTGCCGGTCTGGGCGACGCCGATCACGTCGCGGCCCTCGAGCAGCGAGGGGATCGCCTGCGCCTGGATCGCGGAGGGGGTCGTGAAGCCGAGCTCGTCCACCGCGCGGCGCAGCGGCGCCGGCAGGTCGAGGTCGTCGAAGGAGGGGCCTGCCGGCGCCTCGGTCGCGGCGCTCCCCTCGGTGCTCTCGGTCACGGTCTCGGCGGTGATGTCGGACCCGGCGGGCTCGAGGACATCGGAGGCAGGGCGGGATTCAGTCATGGCGTCCTTACGACGGTCAGGGGGTTTCAACAGGCCCCAACAGGTCGCAGGGCGTGGATGCCCATACATTTCGCGCGACGAGGACCATGCGACGGCACGGCGCGGCTCGGGCGAACTCGGGCGGAGAGGACCTGCGCTCTCGCAGGTCGGACCGTCGACGAGTCTACGGGTGCGATCGCGCGAGCGACAGGGCGGCGGTGGCGAGATCCCTCACGCTGCGCGCTAGGCTGGGGTCTCCGCAGAGCCCGGCGCGAGGACCATCCCGGCTCCCCGCCCGGCGCGACCGTCCGCGTCGCAGGCCTGCGGAGCAATGACCGCCGGACCCCATCCAAAGGACACCTCTCGTGCTGCGCACCCACACCGCCGGTGAGCTCCGCCAGGAGCACATCGGACAGACCGTCACCCTCACCGGCTGGATCGGCCGTCGCCGTGACCACGGCGGCGTGACGTTCCTCGATCTGCGCGACGCCGCGGGCGTCACCCAGGTGGTCGTGCGCGAGGACGAGGCGATGCACCTGCGCAGCGAGTACGTGCTGAAGGTGACCGGCACCGTCGACCGCCGCCCCGAGGGCAACGAGAACCCGCAGCTGCCCACGGGCGAGATCGAGGTCACGGCGACCGAGGTCGAGGTGCTCAGCGCCTCCGCCCCGCTGCCCTTCCAGCTCGACGAGCACAGCGAGGTGGGGGAGGAGACCCGCCTGCGCTACCGCTACCTGGACCTGCGCCGGCAGGGACCGGCCGCGGCGATGCGTCTGCGCTCCGAGGTCAACCGCGCTGCGCGCGACACCCTCCTGGAGCAGGGCTTCGTCGAGGTCGAGACCCCGACCCTGACCCGCTCCACCCCCGAGGGCGCCCGCGACTTCCTGGTCCCCGCCCGCCTCGCGCCCGGCTCCTGGTACGCGCTGCCGCAGTCCCCGCAGCTGTTCAAGCAGCTGCTCATGGTCGGCGGGATCGAGAAGTACTTCCAGCTCGCACGCTGCTACCGCGACGAGGACTTCCGCGCGGATCGCCAGCCCGAGTTCACCCAGCTCGACGTCGAGATGAGCTTCGTGGACCAGGAGGACGTGATCGCCCTGGCCGAGCAGATCCTCGCCGCCGCCTGGGCGAAGGGCGGCCACGAGATCTCCGGCCCCTTCCCGCGCATCACCTACGCCGAGTCGATGCGCCGCTTCGGCTCGGACAAGCCCGATCTGCGCTTCGACCTCGAGCTCGTCGAGATGACCGACTACTTCGCCGACACGCCGTTCCGCGTCTTCCAGGCCCCCTACGTCGGGGCGATCGTGATGGCCGGCGGCGCGTCCCAGCCCCGCCGCCAGCTCGACGCCTGGCAGGAATGGGCCAAGCAGCGCGGCGCGAAGGGCCTCGCCTACGTGCTGGTCCAGGAGGACGGCACCCTCACCGGTCCCGTCTCCAAGAACATCTCCGAGGACGAGAAGGCCGGTCTGCTCGAGAAGACGGGTGCCGCCCCCGGGGACTGCATCTTCTTCGCCGCCGGCGAGCCGAAGAGCTCCCGCGCGCTGCTGGGCGCCGCCCGCGGCGAGATCGCCGAGAGGCTCGGCCTGATCGACGAGGACGCCTTCGCCTTCGTGTGGGTCGTGGACGCGCCGATGTTCGAGCCCGCGGCCGAGGCGCGCGCCGCCGGCGACGTCGCCGTCGGCGGCGGGGCGTGGACCGCCGTGCACCACGCCTTCACCTCGCCCAAGCCCGAGTTCCTCGACACCTTCGACAGCGACCCGGGCTCGGCCCTGGCCTATGCCTACGACATCGTGTGCAACGGCAACGAGATCGGCGGCGGCTCCATCCGCATCCACTCCCAGGACGTGCAGCAGCGCGTCTTCGAGGTGATGGGCATCGGGGCCGAGGAGGCGCAGGAGAAGTTCGGCTTCCTGCTGGACGCCTTCCAGTTCGGCGCCCCGCCCCACGGCGGCATCGCCTTCGGCTGGGACCGGATCGTGGCGCTGCTGGCCGGCGAGGACTCGATCCGCGAGGTCATCGCCTTCCCCAAGACCGGCAACGGCTACGACCCGCTGACCGCCGCTCCGGCCCCGATCACGCCCCAGCAGCGCAAGGAGGCCGGTGTGGACGCGAAGCCCGCCGCCAAGGGCACGTCCCAGGGCGAACAGGACTCCGCGGGAGCGGCCGAGAGGGCCTGACCCCGCCCGCACACGACGACGGCCGACGCGATCCTCCGCGTCGACCGTCGTCATGTGGGCAGGTGGGCGCGAGGGACTCGCCCTGCAGGGGCTGTGTCAGCGGGGAGCCTCGCCGTGCTTGATCTGGGCGCGCGGGAGGCGGAAGCGACGGATCTGGATCGCCCGCATGATGCCGTAGCCGACCAGGCCCCGCTGCACCTCGCCGAAGCGCTCGGTGAGCTTCGCCCGCAGGGAGCGGCGCAGGAAGAGGCTGTCCACGACGCACAGCGCGATGCCGCCCCACAGCACGATGATCATGCCGGTGCTCATCGCGGTGGTGATCTCCGGGCGGATCAGCGGCAGCACCAGCGCGATCAGCATGAACACGAGCGCGATGGGGAAGAAGTACTCGGCGATGTTGCGGCGCGAGTCCACGATGTCGCGCACGTAGCGGCGCTCTGGCCCGCGATGCTGCAGCGGCATCTTCCGCTCGTCACCGGTCATGAGCGCCTGCTGCGCCTCCATCCGCTCCTGGGAGGCGCGCTCGCGATCCCGCCGGCGGGCCTCCTTGCGGTCGTCGACGACGAGGGGCCGACGACGTGCCGCCTCGGCCTCCTTGCGCGTGCGCGTCGGGCGTCCCTTGGTGCCGGGACGCGAGGGCTCGGGCGCCGGCTCGGCGCTCTGCGGGGGCTCGGACTTGCGGAAGATCACCAGGGCATCCTAGGCGATGCGGCTGGGGACGCCCCGGGGCCGATCCCGGCGGTCCGGCGGTACGGTGAGCACCATGAGTCCCGAGGAAGATCCCGCACCGCCCGCCGACGCCGCCGCCGAGGAGGTCCGGGCGCTGAGAGAACGTCTGCAGCCCCTGCTCCCCGCCGCGATCGAGGACCTCGAGGACCTGGTGAGGATCCCGTCGATCGCCTTCGAGGGCTACGACCGCGAGCCCGTCCAGCGCAGCGCCGAGGCCGTCGCGGAGCTGCTGCGCGGGGCCGGGATGACGCAGGTCTCCCTCGAGTCCGTCGACGGCGGCAGCCCCGCCGTGATCGGTCGCACGCCCGCCGCCGAGGGACGGCCGACGGTGCTGCTGTACGCCCACCACGACGTCCAGCCCACGGGCGATCCCGCCGACTGGAGCAGCGACCCCTTCGAACCCGTCGAGCGCGACGGCCGCCTCTACGGCCGGGGCGCCGCCGACGACAAGGCCGGCGTGATGGCGCACGTCACTGCGCTGCGCCTGGTGGGCGAGCAGCTCGCGGCCGACGGCATCGGCGTGACCGTCTTCGTCGAGGGCGAGGAGGAGGCGGGATCCCCGACCTTCCGCCCCTTCATCGAGGCGCATCGCGACGCGCTCTCGGCCGACCTCATCATCGTCGCGGACTCCGCGAACTGGGCCGTGGGCACCCCGGCGCTGACCACGAGCCTGCGCGGCGTGGTCGACCTCGTCGTCGAGGTGCGCGCTCTGGACCACGCCGTCCACTCGGGGCTGTTCGGCGGTCCGGTGCTCGACGCGCTCACCCAGCTCAGCCGGCTGCTGGCGACCCTGCACGACGAACGGGGAGAGGTCGCCGTCGAGGGCCTCCACCGCGCCGCGGACCCGAGCGTCGAGATGGACGAGGCCGACTACCGTCACGACGCGGGCGTGGTCGAGGGTGCCGAGCTCTCGGGCGAGGGCCCGCTCGCAGCCCGGCTGTGGACACGCCCCGCGCTGAGCGTGATCGGGATCGACGCGCCGACGGTCCGCGAGGCCTCCAACACCCTCGTCCCCGTCGCACGGGCCAAGGTGTCCCTGCGCATCCCGCCGGGGGAGGACCCCGCCCGCGCGATGGACGCACTGGCGGCGCACCTGGAGGCGCACGCTCCCGCCACGGCAGAGGTCACGATCCGTCGCGGCGAGCAGGGCAGGCCGTACAGCGCCCCCCAGGCCTCTCCCGCGATGGACCTCGCCCGGCGCTCCTTCGCCCGAGCCTGGGGGAATGACGCGGTGGACACCGGGCTCGGCGGGTCGATCCCCTTCATCGCCGATCTCCTGGAGGTCTTCCCGCAGGCGGACGTGCTGGTCACCGGGGTGGAGGATCCGGAGTCCCGCGCGCACGGGATCGACGAGTCGCTGCACCTGGGGGAGTTCGCGAAGGTGTGCCTGGCCGAGGCGCTGCTGCTCCTGGGCGCCGGGGACCTCGCCGCCGGTCCCGCGCATCGCACCCGGGAGCAGGCATGAACGGCACCGACCGCGCCTCGCGCGGGACGGGAGCGGAGCGGGACGGATCGGGCAGCACCCCCGTCTCGCCGCTGATGATCCCGCTGCTCGTGGCCGGTCTCGCCATCGGCTTCCTCGCCGGCTACTTCCTGCTGTGGTGGGGAGCCCTCGTGGTGCTCGCCGTCGTCGTCGCGGCGATCTCGACGGTGCTGCGCGGGCGCAGCCGCGATGGGGCGACGGGTGCGATCGCGGGCGTGCTCCTGGGCTACGCGGGCGTGATCCTCGTGGCACTCTTCCGCGGAGTGGTGTGAGCCGCCGCCGGGCACGGCCCGACGAGCGCGGGGAGGATCGCCGCCGGAGGTCCTCCCCGTTCCGCACGGCCGGGGCGTATCCTGGCCGCAATCGAGCTTCGAGGAGGACCTCATGACCACGACCACCACCGAGCGCCCCGCGGCGCATGGCGTCACCCTCACCTCCGGTGCCGCCCAGAAGGTCACCACCCTGCTGGAGCAGGAGGGGCGCGACGACCTCCGCCTGCGCATCGCGGTGCAGCCCGGCGGCTGCTCCGGGCTGATCTACCAGCTCTACTTCGACGAGCGTCTCATGGACGACGACCAGGTCGTCGACTTCGAGGGCGTCGAGGTGATCGTCGACAAGATGTCCAGCCCGTATCTCACCGGTGCGGTCATCGACTTCTCCGACACCATCGAGAAGCAGGGCTTCACGATCGACAACCCCAATGCGGGCAGCTCCTGCGCCTGCGGCGACTCCTTCGCCTGAGCCGCCCCGCACACGGCTCCCGAAGGGCCCGGACGACGTCCCGCGACGTCGTCCGGGCCCTTCCGCATGTGATCGTGGCGACGCGCAGATCACGGAGCGATCACGGCGCGGAGGAACGGGAGGTCCACGGTGGGTCGAAGTGCTCGCACCACCCTCCGGACGCCGTATGATGACGGGGTGCCGTCAAGTGACGGGGCCACCGGTCCCTCACGGCTCGTTCCCCAGGAGCGGGCGCGGCACTGTGGGCATGTTCAGCCCATGTCAGTACCAGCTCCGCGAGGCGGAGCCGCCAGCGGCCCACGGACCGCGGCGGCGACGAGGACCGGAGACGACGAGCGGAAGGTCATCACCTGTGATCCCCCAGGTCCCCCAGCGTGCGCGGCGCGGACGCCGCGCAGCGGCAGTCGGCCTCGCCCTGGCCACTCTGGTCCTCGCCGGCTGCACCCAGGCGCAGCAGCGCGGATTCCTCCCCGGCCCCGACGACGGCCAGGAGGTCACCGACAGGACCGAGAGGATCACGAACCTCTGGGTCGGCTCCTGGTCGGTGCTCGTGCTCGTCGGCCTCATCATCTGGGGGCTGACCATCTGGTGCGCGATCGCCTACCGCCGGCGCAGGAACGACAAGGGCTTCCCCGTCCAGCTGCGCTATCACGTGCCGCTCGAGCTGATGTTCACGCTCGTGCCGGTGGTCATGGTGCTGACCCTCTTCTACTTCACCCAGCGCGATGCGCGCGAGGTCGAGATGCACGTCGCCGAGCCCGACGTCACCGTCAACGTCGTGGCCAAGCAGTGGAGCTGGGACTTCAACTACGTCGACGAGGACGTCCACGAGCCCGCGGGCGTGCAGTCCTTCGCCACCGGCGAGCCGGGCGCGGCGGACTCGCTGCCCGAGCTGTGGGTGCCCGTCGACCAGACCGTCGAGTTCCGCCTCGACTCCCGTGACGTGGTCCATTCCTTCTGGGTCGTGGACTTCCTCTACAAGAAGGACATGTTCCCGGGCCACACCACGAGCTTCCAGGTCACCCCGACCCGCGTGGGCGACTACTACGGCAAGTGCGCGGAGCTGTGCGGCGAGTACCACTCGGACATGCTCTTCACGCTGAAGGTGGTCTCGCAGGAGGACTACGACGCCCACATCCAGGAGCTGCGCGAGCAGGGCTATGAGGGTCAGCTCGGCGTGGACCTCAACCGCAACCAGGAGGAGTGGAGCATGCGTCAGAAGCAGGACGACGCAGGGCCCCGCTACACCGAGGAGACCGCCACGCGCGGCAACGAGGGAGAGAACCAGTGAGCACCGACGTCACCGCCACGCCGAGCACCGCGGCGCCGGAGCGGTTCCAGGAGGAGCGCCCCACCGGTCTCGGGCGCCAGTTCTTCCAGCTCCTGACCACCACCGATCACAAGCTGATCGGCAAGATGTACATGGGCATGGCCTTCGCGTTCTTCGCGTTCGGGGGTCTGCTCGCGCTGGGCATCCGGTCCGAGCTGTGGGAGCCCGGGCTGCAGGTCGTGGTCTCCAAGGACCAGTACAACCAGCTGTTCACCATGCACGGCACGATCATGCTGCTGATGTTCGGCACCCCGCTGTTCAACGGCTTCGCGAACTACCTCGTGCCGCTGCAGATCGGCGCCGTGGACATGGCGTTCCCGCGCCTGAACATGTTCGCCTTCTGGATCACGCTGTTCGGCTCGCTGATCGTGGTGGCCGGCTTCCTCACCCCGCAGGGCGCCGCGTCCTTCGGCTGGTTCGCCTATGCGCCGCTGTCGGACACCACGTTCTCGCCCGGCCTGGGCGGTGATCTGTGGGTCTTCGGATTGGCGTTGCAGGGCTTCGGCACGATCCTGGGCTCGGTCAACTTCATCACCACGATCCTGTGCCTGCGCATGCCCGGCATGACTATGTTCCGGATGCCGATCTTCACCTGGAACGCGCTGATCACCGCCGTGCTGGTGCTGATGGCCTTCCCGCCGCTCGCCTCCGCGCTGCTGGCCCTGGGCGCCGACCGCCGCTTCGACGCGAACATCTTCGACCCCGCCAACGGCGGACCGGTCCTGTGGCAGCACCTGTTCTGGTTCTTCGGCCACCCCGAGGTGTACGTCCTCGCGCTGCCGTTCTTCGGCATCGCCACGGAGATCATCCCGACGTTCTCCCGCAAGCCGGTCTTCGGCTACAAGACCCTCGTCGGCGCGACGATCTCGATCGCGGCCCTGTCGGTGACCGTGTGGGCGCACCACATGTACACCACCGGCGCCGTGATGCTGGACTTCTTCGCCTTCATGACGATGCTGATCGCCGTCCCGACGGGCGTGAAGTTCTTCAACTGGATCGGCACGATGTGGCGGGGCTCGGTGACCTTCGAGACGCCGATGCTGTTCACGCTCGGCTTCCTCACCACCTTCATCTTCGGCGGTCTGACCGGTGTCATCCTGTCGTCGCCGGTGCTGGACTTCCACATCTCCGACACCTACTTCGTCGTCGCGCACTTCCACTACGTGATGGCCGGGACCGTGGTCTTCGAGATGTTCGCCGGGTTCTACTTCTGGTGGCCGAAGATGTTCGGCTACAAGCTCAGCGAGAGGATCGGCAAGATCCACTTCTGGCTGTTGGCCATCGGCTTCCACATGACCTTCCTCATCCAGCACTGGCTGGGTGTCGCCGGTGCGCCGCGCCGCTACGTGAACTACCTCGCGGAGGACGGGTTCGACTGGATGAACCAGATCTCCACCGTCGGCTCGTTCATCATGGGCGTCTCGACGCTGCCGTTCCTGCTGAACGTGGTCCTCACCCACATGAAGGGGAAGAAGGTCGAGGTCGACGATCCGTGGGGCTACGGCTCGTCCCTCGAGTGGGCGACGTCCTGCCCGCCCCCGCGACACAACTTCCACTCGCTTCCCCGCGTGCGCTCCGAGCGTCCGGCCTTCGATCTCCACCACCCGGAGGTCGCGCTGCAGGACCACATGCTCGCCGAGGAGCCCGCCGCGAACCCGAGGAGCAACTGACATGAGAGCCACTGCCAAGATCTTCTGGATCCTGGGCGCCTTCTTCGCGATCGTCACCATCGCGTACGGACTGCTCACGGGATACTTCGAGCCGCACGGCGTCGAGCCCGTCGGCTTCCCGGCGATGATCGCCCTGACCGGTCTCGCCGTCATGATCGCGATGGCGACCAACCTCGCGGTGCGGAAGAACGATCTCGGGTCCTCCGACGAGGAGGACGGCGAGGTCGAGCACTCCGCCGGTGTGCAGGGCAGCTTCAGCCCCTACAGCTGGGCTCCGCTGTGGGCCTCCATCGGTGCGGCGCTCTGCTTCCTCGGGGTGGCCGCCGGCTGGTGGATCTTCGCCTTCGGCATCCTCGCCGCGATCTACGGCGTCCTGCTGTGGGTGCTGGAGTTCTCCCAGGGCCAGCACGCCCACTGAGCACGCTCCGGCCTCGTCCCCGAGGCCGTACCCGGACAAGGCCCCGCATCGTCGATGCGGGGCCTTCTTCATGCTCGAGGCACGCTCGGCGCCTGCTTCCCGGTCAGAACGCATGCACGGCCTCCGGGTTCGCAGGGCCTGACGGCGGTGCGGCCCGGGGGAGTCGTCCCATCGGGACGCGGGGCGTGATCGCCATCGTGACAGCCAGCTGCCGTCGAACGCCACATGGGTGCACGGCGACGGGTCTTCGCGGTGCGACACCGCTCCAGACGTCGCGGGGATCGCCGCCACGGATCAGCGCGCAGGGATCGAGGGCACCGCGCGGGTGGTCACTCGTGCCGGGGGTCACCCGATACACGCTGTATGGGGCAACACGGCGGAAATATGCTGTAGCGTGCTCTCGTCTACGCCGTGCCGCCGTGCCGCCGTCCTGCGGTGCTCGCGCCGTTGCGTGCGTGCTCGCCCATCGCGGCGGACATCGCGCCCCATAGGAGCGGCACAGCGAGGGAGTGCGCAGGCTGGCGAGTGCTACGTTGTGCTCGACATGCACCGCGAGCGCGCGCTGTGCTCGACGGGGCCGGTCTGGACGCCTCCGGGGCGCCCCTGCGTGCGCTGCGCGCCCTCCGGCGCGGCGCGGACCGCCGTCTCAGCCCGATCGCGGCGCGGTATCTCGTCGACGCGGTCACCGGACGCAGCGACCGGGGAACCGCACGGCCGGCCTGGAACCCGCTCCTGCACTGAGCCCGCCGGGGCCGCGACGGACTCGCGGCTGCCGCCGCGCATCCCGCAGTCGCCCCGTCGGCGTGCGACAGGTGCGGGCCTCGACCGCTCAGGCATCCGTCCGCCCTCGATGCGGCAGCGGCCCCGGGAGCGCTGACGGGAGGGAAGGACGCCCAGCACCCCGCGAAAGCCGGAAGGGCCCCGAGGATCACTCCTCGGGGCCCTTCCGGCGTCGGTCGCCGATGCCTCGGCGTCCGGTACGGCTCAGTGCACGACCTTCTCGGCCGGAGTGCGGTAGTCGCCGCCGGTGGCCTCGTCGATGACGTGCTTCTCGTGTCCCGCGTGCTCGAGCGCCGCACGCAGCTCAGCCGGGGTGACCGGTTCGATGCGGTCCTTGAAGAAGAAGCTCGTCGCCTTCGCCCGGAGGGAGGAGACACCCTTGCCGGCCTTGAGCGGACGGTAGTCGTCGTGTGCGATGAGCTCCCAGCGGTCGTACTCGTTGAGCGGCTCGTGGATCTCGATCATGTCGCCGGAGCCCGTGCGCACGATGCGCGAGGTCTCCTGGCCGTGCAGCGCCAGATCGCGCTTGTGCCGCTGGATCGACAGGCACAGCCGCTTGGTGATGTAGAAGGCGAGCACCGGCCCCACGAAGAACGAGATGCGGAACAGCCAGGTCAGGTCGTTGATCGACAGCTGCAGGGCGATCGCGATGAGGTCGTTGGACGCCGCCAGGACCAGGATGAGGTACATGACGATCCATGCGACCCCGAGTCCGGTGCGCACGGGAGCGTTGTAGGGCTTGTCCGCGAGGTGGTGCTCGCGGTCGTCCCCGGTGACCCAGGCCTCGATGAACGGGAAGAGGGCGAGGAACGCGAGCATCGCGCCGTAGATCGCCATCGGGATCAGCATGTTCAGCGAGACCACGTAGCCGAAGATCGTGAACTCCCAGCCCGGGATGAGGCGCAGGCCGCCGTCGGTCCAGAGCATGTACCAGTCCGGCTGCGAGCCGGCGGAGACGGGGGAGGGATCGTAGGGGCCGTAGACCCACATCGCGTTGATCGACGTGGTCGCCGAGATCAGCGTGATGATGCCGAACACCAGGAAGAAGAAGCCTCCCGCCTTCGCGCCGAACACCGGCAGGACCGGATGGCCCACGACGTTGCGGTTGGTGCGTCCCGGACCCGCGTACTGGGTGTGCTTGTGGACGACCACGAGCACGAGGTGGATCACGATGAGCCCGAGGATCGCAGCGGGCACCAGGAGGATGTGGATCGTGAAGAGCCTCGGGATGATGTCCGTGCCCGGGAACTCGCCGCCGAAGAGCAGCATCGACAGGTACGTGCCGACGATCGGGATCGCCTTCATCAGGCCATCGGCGATGCGCAGGCCGTTGCCGGAGAGCACGTCGTCGGGGAGGGAGTAGCCGGAGAAGCCGGCCGCCATGCCGAGGATCATCAGGGTGAAGCCGATGAGCCAGTTCAGCTCGCGCGGCTTGCGGAAGGCACCGGTGAAGAACACGCGGAACATGTGCACGAAGATCGCGACCATGAACACGAGCGCGGCCCAGTGGTGCATCTGGCGGAACAGCAGACCGCCCTTGACCTCGAAGGCGATCTCCATCGTCGACTCGAAGGCGCGAGAGACCGTCTCGCCCTGGAGCGCGGTGTAGGGGCCGGTGTAGACGACCTCCTCCATCGAGGGGTCGAAGAACATCGTGAGGAAGGTGCCCGAGATCAGCAGGATGACGAAGCTGTACAGCGCCATCTCGCCGAACATGAAGGACCAGTGGTCCGGGAAGACCTTGCGGGCGAAGAACTTCACGAAGCCCGCGCCGGAGAGGCGCTGGTCGAGGAAGTCGCCGCCGACCGCGCCGAGGCGGAGCAGGCGGGTGTCGCCGTCGGAAGACTGCTTCCGGGAGCTGGGAGTCGTGGTCGTCATGAGATCACTTGTCCTTGTGGATGTTCCAGAAGCTGGGACCGATCGGCTCGGTGAAGTCGCCGGGGGCCACGAGATAGCCCTCGGCGTCGACCTCGATCGGGAGCTGCGGCAGCGGGCGGTGGGCCGGGCCGAAGATCACCTTCGCACCGTCGGTGACGTCGAAGGTGGACTGGTGGCAGGGGCACAGCATGTGGTGGGTCTGCTGCTCGAACAGCGCGACCGGGCAGCCCACGTGCGTGCAGATCTTCGAGAAGGCGAGCACGCCCTCGACCCCCATCGCCATGGACTCGTCGTTCTTGGCGACCTTCGGGTCGATGCGCACGATCACGGCCGCGGCCTTCGCACGCTCCTCGAGATGGTGGGGGGTCTCGTGGGTGAGGCCCTCGGGCATGACGTGGAAGATCGAGTTCATCGCGACGTCGGAGAGCTTGATCGGCGTGCCGTCGTGGTCGCGCGCGAGTCGCTGGCCCGGGTTGTGGCCCCAGAAGGTGTGGTGGAGCTTGTTGCCCGGCAGCGGCCCGAGGGTCGAGAGCGGGGCGAGCACGGCGATCGGCAGGGCCGCGATCGCGGCGACCATGGCGGTGACCATCACGGGGCGACGACCGATGCCCGTCTCGGAAAGGCCGCCGGTGATCATCTCGGCAGCGACCTTCCGGGTCTCGTCGGAGCCGCGGATGTCATGGCGCTCCTCGACCCACTCCTTGTCGGGCATGAGGGTCTTCGCCCAGTGCACGGCGGCGGCGCCGATCGCGCCGACCGCGATGGCGAGGCCGAGACCCGTGATCAGGTTCGACCACCACAGGGCCTTCGGCGAGCCCTCCTCGGCGAAGAGGTTCGTGTCCAGCGGCGTGACGAGGAAGTACGCCGCGATGAAGACGGCCGTCCCGACCACGCTGAGGAGGAACATGGCGGCCACGAGCCGCTCCGCGCGCTTCTCCGCGGGCTTGGAGATGTCGGACTGACGGGGGGAGTGGGGAGGCAGACCCGGGTTGGGGAAGCCGCCGCCCTCCTTGGGGGCGAGGGCGCTGACCCGGGCGGGGGAGCTGCCGTCGGTGTTGGTGTTCATGCTCGCATTCACTTGGCCTTCGCCCCCAGCCACACGGCGGAGCCGATCAGCAGGGACAGGATGATCGTCCAGGCGTACAGGCCCTCGGTCACGGGGCCGAGGGAGCCCAGGGAGATGCCGCCCGGCGAGCCGGTCTCGTCGAGGGCCTCGAGGTAGGTGATGACGTCGCGCTTGTCCTCGGGGGACAGGTTCGTCTCGTTGAAGACCGGCATGTTCTGGGGGCCGGTGTCCATGGCCTCGTAGACGTGCTTGCCCTCGACGCCCACGACGGGCGGGGCGTACTTGCCGCGGGTCAGCGCACCGCCCGCGCCGGCGGCGTTGTGGCACATGGCGCAGTTGATGCGGAAGATCTCGCCACCGCGGGTGGCATCGCCCTGAGAGGTGTCCAGCCACTCCTCGTCGGGGACCGCCGGGCCGGGGCCGAGCGAGGCGACGTAGGCGGCGAGCTGGCGGGTCTGCTCCTCGTTCATCTGCTGCGGCTTCTCACGGGCCTGCGCGCCGGAGTGCTGCATCGGCATGCGACCGGTGCCGACCTGGAAGTCGACCGCCGCCGCGCCCACGCCGATGAGCGAGGGGCCGAGGGTCTGGCCGTCGGGATCGGTCTGTCCCGCGGCATCGAGACCGTGGCAGGTCGCGCAGTTGGCGAGGAAGAGGGCCTCGCCGGCCTCGACGTCGCTGTCGGTGTAGGCCTCGGCCTGGGCCGTCTGCGGCTGCAGGGCCGCGTACAGCCCGCCGGTCGCGACGAGCGCGAGCAGCAGGATCACGAGTAGCGCCATCGGATGATGGCGACGTGCGGCGAGAGCCTTCACGGTTCGGACCTCGATTCGTGGAGGGGGCGGTCGGGGAGGGGCAGGTGTACGGGGGAGCGGAGGGGCCCGGCGGCCGCTGGGCGGCTCAGAAGATCGTCCAGTCGAAGTCGACGGGGATGACGTGTCCGGGGGAGGTGGCGGTCATGATCGGGTCGAGCATGTACACGACGAAGAACAGCACGATCCAGACCACGTCCACGAAGTGCCAGTAGTAGGACACGCAGATAGCGGAGACCTGCTCGTGAGCGGTGAACTTGTCCGCCACGTACGCCCGCATCAGCACCATGAGGAAGGCGATGAGGCCGCCGAGGACGTGCAGGCCGTGGAAGCCGGTGGCGAGGAAGAAGATCGAGCTGAAGGGCGAGGACGACATCGTCACGCCGTGGTGCACGAGCTCCGCGTACTCGAAGGCCTGACCGGAGACGAAGAACGCGCCGAGGAGGAAGGTGAGCGTGTACCACTCGATCATCCCCCAGCCGGCGATGTTGAAGATCGATCCCTCGCGACGCTTGCGGGGCGGGAAGGACTGGCCCCAGGGGAAGCGTCCCTCGGCCACGAACACGCCGATCTGGCAGGTGACCGAGCTGAACACCAGGACCGAGGTGTTCAGCAGGGCGAAGCCGTGGGTGAAGTGCGACTGGCCGTCCGCGAAGGTGTCCGGCGCCATCGATCGCAGCGTGAAGAACATCGCGAAGAGGCCGCCGAAGAACATCAGCTCGCTGGAGAGCCAGACGAGGGTGCCGATCTGCGTCGGGTTCGGCCGACCGACCGCTGGAGCGGCAGCGGGAGTTGAGCGCACAGGCAGAGTCGCAGTAGTCACGTCACCATTATGTCGTGTCGTCAGATTCGGTGTGCCGGTTCACGACGACCGGTCACATCGCGGGGCCTGCGCCCCGGGCGGACCGTGCCAGCATATCCCTCCTGACGGTCTGTCACGAACCATGACACGGCTCGATACGCCCAGGTGACCGGCCAGGTGGTCGACCTCGTGGGGGGCCGTGACCTTTCCGTGATCCGATCCGTGATCAGCGCGACGGTGCGCCTCGGCCGAGGTGCGATGATCGGGGCATGAGCGAGCAGACCCCGACCTGGTCCCGGATCACCGCGCGCCTGCTGCGCGGCGAGGAACTCGAGCGCGCCGAGGCCACCTGGGCGATGGACGAGATCATGACGGGCGAGGCGGGCCCCGTCCCGGTCGCTGGGTTCCTGGTGGCGCTGCAGGCCAAGGGGGTGACCAGCACGGAGCTCGAGGCCCTCGCGGACTCGATGATCGCCCACGCCCGCCCCGTCGACGTCACCCGTTCGGCGGTGGACATCGTCGGCACCGGGGGGGATCTCGCGCAGACCGTGAACATCTCCACCATGGCCTCGGTGGTGATCGCCTCCACGGGCCGCACGGTCGTCAAGCACGGCAACCGGGCCTCGACCTCCCGCTCCGGCTCGGCCGACGTCCTCGAGGCGCTCGGGGTGCGGCTGGACCTGCCGGTGCCGGAGGTCGAGCGACTGGTGGGCGAGGTCGGGATGACCTTCCTCTTCGCCCAGGTGTTCCATCCCTCGATGCGCTTCGCCGCCGAGGCGCGGCGCGGCCTCGGCGTCCCCACCGTCATGAACATCCTCGGGCCGATCACGAACCCCGCCCGGCCGAGGGCCAGCGCGGTGGGTGTGGCGGACGCCTCCATCGCGCCGACGGTCGCGGGCGTGTTCGCGGCCCGCGGCACCAGCGCGCTCGTGTTCCGGGGGCAGGACGGGCTGGACGAGCTGACGGTCAGCGCCCCCTCCGACGTGTGGGAGGTGCGCGGCGGAGAGGTCCGCACCCACCTGCTGGACCCCTCCGAGGTGCTCGGGATCCCGCGCAGCCCCCACGATGCGCTGCGCGGCGGGACCGCGGAGGAGAACGCGGCGGTCGCCGACGCGCTCTACGCGGGCGAGCGGGACGGTCGGATGGGCCCCGTCCGCGATGCGGTGCTGCTCAACGCCGCGGCGGGCGTCCTCGCCCACGACGGCATCGGGCAGCCGGCCCAGGACGGCTTCGAGGACCGCCTGCGCGACGCCTACGCCGAGGTCGGCGAGGTGCTCGACGCAGGCGCTCCGGCCGCGCTGCTGCAGCGCTGGGCGGCGGCCTCCCGGGCGGTGCGCGCCGAGGACGGCTGAGCGCCGCGGCGCGGAGGGGCAGGACCGGGACCGGCGGGAGCGGTCAGCCGTCGAGGCCGAGGTCGAAGGCCGCGTCCAGATCGCGCTTCGAGTAGGTCTTGAAGGCGATGTTCGTGGTCGTGTCCAGGACGCCCTCGACCCGGCTGAGGGACCCGGCGATCACGGTGGCGAGGTCCTCGTGATCGCGCACCCGCGCCACGGCGATGAGGTCGACGTCGCCGGTGACCGAGTACACCTGCTCGATCCCGTCGATGTCGACGACGGCCTCGGCGACCTCGGGGATGCGGCTGGGGTCGACGACGATCGAGACGATGGCGGTGATCATGGCTTCTCCTGCGGTGCGGCGTGGACGGCTTCGTGGCAGAGCCTATGCCCCCTGCTCGGCAGAGGTCAGCGCGAAGCGCCGGGCGAGATGGGCCGTCTCGAAGCGGGCGCGGGCGGGCACCTGCCAGCTCCCCTCGCACAGCACCGTCCGCACCCCTTCGCCCTCGAGCCAGCCGAGCAGGATCTCGGCCTCCTGGTGGTAGCCATGGCACAGGGGAGCGGCGAGCTCGGCCTCTCCGGTCCCGGTCATCGCCAGGGAACGGGCGAAGGGCAGCGGATCCTTCGCCGCGGGGACCAGGGTCGTGCCGGAGAAGCGTCCGTGGCGGACGGCGAGCAGCTCCCAGCCGCGCCCGCCGATCACCGCCTCCCGGCTCGGACGGGCCGCGATGAGCAGCGGCACCTCCGCGAGCGCTCGCAGACGTGAGGCGCGGCGGGCGGCGTCCAGATAGGTCCCCGCGAGCCGACGCAGCCGCTCGGCGTCCTCGTACCTGCCGGCCTCGACGTGGACGCGCATGCGCGCGGCGACGTGGTCCAGGACGGGGCGGGGATCGGCGACCATCGCCTGCCGCAGCGCGGCGCGGTGGCCTGCCGACGGCGCCTCCTCCCGGGCCGCGCTCCGCTCGAGGGACGAGCGGCGCCCCAGCACGGCATCGGTGAGCAGGCCCCGCAGCGGCTGGATGTCGTGCCGGGAGGCGAGCGGGCCGATCTGGGCGGAGCCGTCGGCCTCGTCCCGTGCGATCCGGGCCCCGCGCAGCCCCTCGCCCGCGGGCCCCAGCCGGAGCCAGTGCGCGACCTCCGGCCGCAGCCCGCGACGGTTCGAGGGCGGCTTCTCCCGGGCGATGAGGCGCAGCTCGCGCACCGCGGCCTCGGTGGCGGTCGCGCACTCGATGACGTGCACGGACTCGGCGCGCGGCAGCATGTCCAGCACCGCCCGGCGCGTCTCGCCCGCGGTGAAGTAGGTGCGCACCCGGCTGCGCACGTTCCGGGAGGTGCCGACATAGAGCACCGCCCCGGCCGCGTCGAGGAACTGGTACACGCCGGGGACCGGCGGGACCTCGGCCGCGAGTTGCTTCTTGCGCAGCTGGACGGGCTTCGCGCGCCGATGCGCGGAGGTGAGGTCCTCGAGCGTGGCGGCGCCGGCCGGTCCCAGGCGCTCGATGATCGCGTGGAGCACGTCCACCGTCGCGCGCGCGTCCGAGAGCGCCCGGTGGTCCGGGGAGACCGACGCGCCGACATGCGCGGCGAGGGTGGAGAGCTTGTGGTCGCGCACTTCGTCGCGGCGGAACACCGCGCGGGCCAGTGCGAGGGTGTCCAGCACAGCAGGGGAGGGCCAGGTGACCGCGCACTCCGCCGCGCGGGCTCGGAGGAAGCCGATGTCGAAGCGGGCATTGTGGGCCACGAGCGCCGCCTCGGGCCCGACGAAGTCCAGGAACATCGGCAGCACCGTGCGGATCGTCGGGGCCCCCTGCACGGCGGCGTCGGTGATCCCGGTGAGGGACGCGATGAACGCGGGGATCGGACGCTCGGGGTCCACGAAGGTGCGGAACTCGCCGAGCACCTCGCCGCCGCGCACCTTGACCGCACCGATCTCGGTGATCGCGTCGGCGACGGGATCGGTGCCCGTGGTCTCGAGGTCGACCACGACGAGGGTGGCCTCCGCGAGCGGGGTGCCGAGATCGTCGAAGCTCAGCTGGCGGCGGGCGGGCATGGGGGACAGGCTACGACCGGGCCCCGACATCCCGCGGGCGGGATGTCGGGGCCCGGCGGCAGGCGCCGGCGCGCCGCCGGGGCGGCCTGCGTGCGGCTCAGCTGGTGGGCTTGGGCCGGGAGTAGATCTCCTCGATGACGGGGGCGAGGTCCTTGACCACGAGGTTGCGCTTGAGCTTCAGCGAGGGCGTGAGATATCCGTTCTCCTCGGTGAAGTCCGAGTCGATCACCTCGAAGGCCCGGATCGACTCGGCCTTGGACACGGACCGGTTCGCCCGGTCCACGACCTGCTGCAGCTCGGCGCGGACCCGCTCGTCCTGCGCCGCCTCGGTGATGCCCATCTCGGGCAGGCCGTTGTTCTTCAGCCAGGTGGGGAGCATCTCCGGGTCCAGGGTGAGGATCGCGGCGACGAAGGGCTTCTGGTCGCCGATCACCACGCACTGGCTGACCAGCGGGTGCGAGCGCAGCTGGTCCTCGAGCTGGGCGGGGGAGACGTTCTTGCCGCCGGCGGTGACGATGACCTCCTTGCGACGACCGGTGATGGTCACCGAGCCGTCGTCGGCGAGGGTGCCGAGGTCGCCGGTGCGGAACCAGCCGTCCTCCATCGCCTCGGCGGTCGCCTCGGGGTTGTTGTGATAGCCCTTGAAGACCATCACTCCCTTGACGAGCAGCTCGCCGTCGTCGTCGATCGCGACGGAGGATCCGGGCAGCGGCGGGCCGACGGTGCCGGGGCGCACGTCCCAGGGGAGGTTCACGCTCACCGGGGCGGTGGTCTCGGTCAGGCCGTAGCCCTCCAGCACGGTCACGCCGATGCCGCGGAAGAAGTGCGACAGCCTCGCGCCGAGCGGGGCGCCGCCGGAGACGGCCCAGCGCACGTTCCCGCCCATCGCGCCGCGCAGGGTGCCGTAGACGAGCCTGTCGAACAGGGCGTGCTTGAGCTTGAGGGGCAGCGGCACCTTCCCGTCCGAGAGAGCGGTGGAGTAGTCGATCGCGGTCTGCGCCGCGGCGGCGAAGATCTTCCCCTTCCCGCCGGCGATCGCCTTGGCCTCGGCGCCGTTGTACACCTTCTCGAACACGCGCGGGACGGCGAGGAGGAAGGTCGGCTTGAAGGCGGCCAGGTCGGGCAGGAGGTTCTTCGTGTCCGGGGTGAAGGCGGTGGTGACGGGCCATGCGGCGGCGAGCACCGTGATCAGGCGCGCGAACACGTGCGCGAGCGGCAGGAACATCAGCAGGCGCGAGCCCGTGGGGAGCACCTCGTCGCCGAGCAGGGTCACGGCGCTGCGCGTGGTGTCCACGAAGTTCGCGTGGGTCAGCTCGGCACCCTTGGGGCGGCCGGTGGTTCCGGAGGTGTAGATGATCGTGGCGACATCGGCGAGGCGGCGAGAGGTGCGACGCGCCTCGAGATCCTCGTCGGAGATCTCCGCACCGCGTGCCTTGAGATCCTCGAGGATCCCCTCCTCGAGCACCCCGATCCGCGCGAGCTCGGGCAGCTCGCCCCGCACCGACTCCATGTCCTCCCGGTGCCGGGTGGTCTCGACGATCGCGAACCTCGCGGCGGAGTCCGAGGCGATCCACTGGATCTGGCTGGGGGAGGAGGTCTCGTAGATCGGGACGCTGACCCCGCCCGCCCACCAGACGGCCCAGTCCACCAGCGCCCACTCGTAGCGGGTCCTCGAGAGGATCGCGACGACGTCGCCGGGCGCGACCTCGGAGGCGATCAGCCCCTTCGCCACGGCCTTGACCTCGTCGACGAAGTCGGCCGTGCTCAGCGGCCGGTACCCGCCGTCGTCCTGGACCAGCTCGTAGATCGGCACCGACGGGTGCGATCGCAGACGCCCGAGCAGCATGTCCGTCGCGTTCTCGTCAGGGCAGCTCTGATGCTGCGGGGGCGTGGTGAACTGCTTCATCGAATCTCCTTCGATCCGGCGAGGTGCATGGGACCGGCGAACCGGACGACCTGACCGGAAGCGCTGGTGGGGTCCCGCAGAGTCTACGGCAGGGGCCCATTACGATGAGCACGACGGCAGGTCGCCGACGACTCGCGCGGGGCGCGAGAGGAACCAGGGGAACGAGGCAGGCACGGATGCTCTCCATCGGAGTGGACATCGGCGGTACGAAGATCGCGGCGGGCGTGGTCGACGAGGACGGCGAGATCATCGCGACGACCACCCGCAGCACACCGGCCACCGATCCCGAGCAGTTGGAGACAGCGGTGGCCGACGCGGTCGCGGAGCTGCGCGGCGCGCACGAGATCGCCGGCATCGGCGTCGGTGCGGCCGGCTTCATCGGCGCCGATCGCCGCACCGTTCGCTTCGCCGCGAACCTCGCCTGGCGCGATCATCCGCTCGCCGAGCGGCTCGAGTCCCTCACCGGCCTGCCCGTCGTGGTGGAGAACGACGCGAACGCCGCGGGCTGGGCCGAGTACCGCTTCGGCGCCGCCACGGAGGCGCGGCACATGCTCATGCTCACGGTCGGGACCGGGCTGGGCGGCGCGATCGTGCAGGACGGGGTGATGCTGCGCGGCAGCGCCGGCTTCGCGGGAGAGGTCGCGCACATGGTCGTGGTGCCCGACGGGCAGTGGTGCGGCTGCGGGCTGCGCGGCTGCCTCGAGCAGTACACCGCCGGGACCGCACTGGTGCGGGCGGCGAAGCGGCGCGCCGCCGCCGGCGATGCGCTGATGGGCCCCCTCGTGCAGGCCGCGGGCGGGGACGGGCGGGCGATCGACGGCCCGCTGGTGACCGGCCTGGCGCAGCAGGGCGATCCGGGGGCCCGGGAGCTCATCGCCGAGATCGGTGCCTGGCTCGGGCGCGGCGCGGCGACGATCTCCGCGCTGCTGGATCCCGAGGTGATCGTCGTCGGCGGAGGCGTCGCGGCCGCGGGCGACCTCCTGCTGGGACCTGCGCGGGAGGCCTTCGCCCAGAACCTCACCGCGCGGGCGCACCGCCCGCTGGCGCGCTTCGTGCCCGCGAGCATGGGCAACCGGGCCGGGATCGTCGGCGCCGCGGATCTCGCCCGCTGAGCGTTCCCGCGCTCCTGCCGGGCCGGTCCCGGAGCTCGGCGCGGCAGGAGCGTCTGCGCTGTCAGAGCTCCGCGCCGTCGTCCCCCTCGTCGCGAGGCGCGTGCGGCAGCCGCAGCAGCAGCGAGACCATCCCGCCGAGGGCCGCGGCGCCGCCGGCCCATCCCAGCAGGGGAGGGAGCGAGGCGGAGAGCGCCGTGGCCAGCAGCAGCACGAAGCCGCCCACCAGAGCGGTCCACGACCAGAGCACGGCCGAGGTCGCCTGGGGGATGTCGGGGTCCGGCGGCTCGAAGTCGCCGTAGAGCACGTCCTCGTCATCGAGCTCGCGTGGCGGGGCGTCCCGAGGTCCGCGTGAGGGATGCGCCGCCCAGGCGCGCTCCCGGGACTCGGCGCTCGGCGGCTCGTGCGGACCGTCCGCCTCGCCCCCGTCCTCCGCGAGGCCTTCCTCGTCCGGTCCCGGCTCCGGCGCCGCGGGCTCGCGCGGCGCCTGTCCGGGACCGAGCGCGAGCCCCTCGTCACGCAGCATCCGCGCGAACTCCGCGTCGACGTCGCGCGGATCGGGGGAGCGGCCGGCCTCGGCGCTCATGGCCCTGTCCCGGGGGCGGGCACGTGCGCGTCCAGGAAGCGCGCCGAGGTCTCCAGCAGCAGCGGTGCGTCGTGGTCGAGGGTCGCGATGTGGTGGCTGCGGGTCAGCGAGAGCCGCTCGACGGGTCCGCGCACCCGGGCGGCGACGAGGTCGCTGTCCGTGGGCGGGACGGTGTGATCGGTGCGCGAGGTCGCCAGCAGCAGCGGCGCCTCGACCGCGCCGAGCCCCTCGCGCGTCGTGCGGAAGAGGCGACGCAGCTGGCCGACGGCCCGGACGGGCATCCTGTCGTAGGCCTCCTCCGTCACGCCGGGGCGTGCGATGTCCGAGCTGATCCCGGGGATCGTCGGCACGACGGGGGCGATCAGATCGGCCGCGAGGGCGAGGCGGGGCACCGTCATGCCGGGATTGACTGCGACGACGGCGGCGATCCCCTCGGAGAGCCGCTCGTCCTGCGCGAGGGCGAGGGCGAGGGCGCCTCCCATCGAGAGCCCGCCCACCGCGATCCGTCCGTGCCTCGCCAGGAGCGAGAGTGCCGCCTCGCGGACCTCTCCGTACCACTGTCGCCACGTGCTCGCGGCGAGGTCCCGCTCCGTGCGCGCATGCCCTGGCAGCAGCGGGAGCTCGACCTCCCAGCCGAGCGCGGCGTGATGCTCCGCCCATGGGCGCAGCGACTGCGGCGAGCCGGTGAAGCCGTGGCACAGGAGCAGTCCTCCGCGCGGGTTAGAGTGACCGCGCGCACGCCACGGCCGAGACAGTTCGCTGAACGCCATGGGGACATCGTCGCATCCGCATCAGCCCGGGGCATCCTCGCCCCGCCCGCCCACGCCCGCAGGAGAGCAGACGTGCTGTACGAGATCGCCAAGCCGTTCGTCATGGCGGTGGTGCGGGCGGTGTGGCGCCCCACCCTGAGCGGCCACGAGCACATCCCCGAGCAGGGGCCGGTCATCCTCGCCTCGAACCATCTCACCTACGCCGACACCGTCTTCCTGCCCGGCCAGGTGCGTCGCAGCGTCCATTTCCTGGGAAAGTCCGACATCTTCTCAGGACGCAGCCCGATCGCCCGGCTGCTCGGCGCGATGATGAGGGGCCTGCACGTCATGCCCGTGGATCGCAGCGGCGGGGGAGCGGCGCGCTCAGCGATCGAGGCGGGGCTCGAGGTGCTGGGCCGCGGCGACGTGCTCGGCATCTACCCCGAGGGGACCCGCAGCCCGGACGGCCGGCTGCACCGCGGCAAGACGGGAGTGGCCCGCTTCGCCCTGGCCACCGGTGCGCCGATCGTCCCGGTGGCGATGGTCGGGGCGTTCGAGGCGCAGCGGGGGCGCCGCTACCTTCCCCGCCGCCATCCCCGGATCCATGCCGAGGTCGGAACCCCGGTGCACGTCCAGGAGGTCGTCGCCCGTCACCCGGGCGCCGACCAGGCGGTGCTGCTGCGCGCCGTCACCGACGAGGTGATGGACCGCATCGCCGAGATGTCCGGCCAGGAGCGGGTGGACGAGTATGCGAGCGACGTGAAGCGTCGCCTGCGCGCCGAGCAGGAGCGGTCCGCCGATCCGCGCTCCCGGCGACGGCGGCGCTGAGCGGTCCCCTCCTCGGCACGGCCGAGGCCGTTCGACGGTCGCGGACGACGGACAGCGGTGGAACTGGCTACCCTGTCGGCGTGACTGCCTTCAGCCCCGACGCCCCTGCCCGCGCCCACGACTTCACGCTGTCCTCGGCCGACGACGGCCTCGCGGCGCTCGGCGCCTGGCGAGAGCTCCCGCGCGTGCAGCAGCCGGTCTGGCCCGACGAGACCGCCCGCGCCCAGGTCTTCGACGACCTGCGCGCCGCGCCCCCGCTCGTGTTCGCCGGCGAGGTCGACGTGCTCCGCGATCGGGTCGCCGCCGCAGCGAGCGGCGAGGCCTTCCTCCTGGCCGGCGGCGACTGCGCCGAGACCTTCGCGGACTCGACCGCGGACCGGATCCGCAACAAGATCCGCACGATCCTGCAGATGGCGGCCGTGCTCACCTACGGCGCCTCGGTGCCGGTGGTGAAGATGGGCCGGATGGCCGGACAGTTCGCCAAGCCCCGCTCCGCCGACGAGGAGACCCGCGACGGCGTCACCCTGCCCACCTACCGCGGTGACGCGGTCAACGAGTACGCCTTCACCGAGGAGGCGCGGATCCCCGATCCGCGGCGCCTGTGGAGGACGTACACCACCAGCGCCTCCACGCTGAACCTCCTGCGCGCCTTCACCGGCGGCGGCTTCGCGGACCTGCGCGAGGTCCATTCCTGGAACCGCGGGTTCACCTCCTCCGGCGCCGGATACGACCGGTACGAGGAACTCGCCGGGCAGATCGACAAGGCCGTGCGCTTCATGGACGCGATCGGCGCGGACTTCGACGCGCTCAAGGTGGTCGAGTTCTACGCCTCCCACGAGGCGCTGCTGCTGGACTACGAAGAGGCCCTGGCCCGGATCGACTCCCGCACGGGGGAGATCTACGGCTGCTCGGGCCACTTCCTGTGGATCGGCGAGCGCACCCGCCAGCTCGACGGCGCCCATGTCGACTTCATGTCCCGCCTGCGCAACCCCATCGGCGTCAAGCTCGGCCCCGACGCCTCCCGCGACGATGCGCTGCGGCTGATCGACCGCCTGGATCCTGAGCGGGAGCCGGGCCGGCTGACGTTCATCACCCGCATGGGGGCCGGGAAGATCCGCGACCGCCTCCCGGCGCTGGTCGAGTCCGTGCGCGACGCCGGCGCCCAGGTGGCGTGGGTGACCGATCCGATGCACGGCAACACGATCACCTCGTCCAACGGCTACAAGACCCGCCGCTTCGAGGACATCCTCGACGAGGTCGTGGGCTTCTTCGAGGTGCACCAGGAGCTGGGCACCGTGCCGGCGGGGCTGCACATGGAGCTCACCGGCGACGACGTCACCGAGGTCCTCGGCGGCACCGGCGAGATCGACGAGGAGGGGCTCACCCGCCGCTACGAGACCCTCGTCGATCCGCGGCTGAACCACCAGCAGTCCCTCGAGCTGGCCTTCCTCGTCGCGGAGATGCTCTCCCGCCGCTGAGCGGTCCCCGCCGCGCGGCGAGGGGCGGCTCAGAACACCTTGATGGTGATCGTCGAGCCCTTGGCGAGCTCGCCGCCGGCCTCGGCGGACTGCTCGTAGACCTGGCCGAAGACGGGCTCGCCCTTGTCATGGACCACCTCGACCGAGAACCCCGCCTTCTCGAGCGCGGCGCGGGCCTCGTCCTCCGGCTTGCGGAAGACGTCCGGGACCTTCACCATCTCGGGACCGAGAGAGGTGACGAGGTGGACGGTGTCGCCGCGGAAGAGCGAGCCGGAGGCCGGGGACTGCGAGATCACCGAGCCGGAGGGCACGCTCGCGGAGTGCGCCTTCTCGCTCGTGACGCGGAACCCCGCGGCCTCGAGCGTCGACTGCGCGGAATCGGCCGGGGCGCCGGTCTGATCGGGCACGCTCAGGGGCTGGCGGCCCTGCGAGACGACCACGTGCACCTCGCCGCCCGCGGGCAGCGCCTCGGCGTCGGCGGACTGGGAGATCACCACGCCCTTCGGCACGGTCTCGGAATGCTCCGGATCGTCCTCGACCAGCTCGAGGCCGAGCGCCTCGACCTCTTCCCGAGCGGCCTCGAGCTCCGTGCCCTCGAGCGCCGGCACGGGGAAGGTCTCCACGCCCTTGGACACGACGAGACGGACCTCCTCGCCCCGCTTCAACGTGGTGCCGGTGGAGGGCTCGGCCGAGATGACGTGCCCGGCCGGGACGCCGTCGTCGAAGCGCTCCTCGGTGTGGACGGCGAGGTCGGAGGCGGCGAGCTCGGCCTCCGCGTCGCCGAGCGGCGTGCCCGTCACCAGCGGCACGGTGCGATCCGCGCCCGGACCGGTCATCAGATACCAGTCCACGCCGCCCCAGGCGCCGCAGAGCAGCACGGCCACCAGGCTCAGCCCGGACAGGAAGGCCATCGGACGCGAGCGGCGTCGGTGCCCTTGAGGCAGGTGACGGCCGCGTCGGCCCCGCGGCGTGCGCATCACGACGCTGCGCGGGGTCTCGTCCTCCTCAGCATCGGCGTGCTCCTCGTCGGCGCTCCCTTCGGCGCCGTCCGCCGCACCGTCGTCGGCGGGGACCTCGGCTGCGGAGCCGCCGGCGTCCTGCGCCGGCGCCGCGCCGGCAGCACCCCGGGGGCGGAAGGGGCGCGGGCCGCCGTCGAGGTCCGCGGCGACCTCGTCGAGCGATGCCGTCAGGCGCGGCACGTCGGAGGTGTCGGAGGGCTCGACCTCCTCGGGTCGGACGGCGAGCACCGCGGCGGGCAGGGTCGCGGAGAGCTCTCGCACCGCGCGCAGCAGATCGGCGGCGGAGGCGGGACGCTGCTCGACAGTGCGCGCGCATGCCCAGGTGATCAGCGAGTCCAGCTCCCGCGGCACTCCGGAGACGAGGGTCGAGGGGGCGGGGATGTCCTCGTGCACGTGCTGGAAGGCGACGTGCACCGGCTGCTCGCCGCGGAAGGGCTGACGGCCGGTCAGCATCTCGAAGAGCACCACGCCGAGCGAGTAGAGGTCGCTGCGCTCGTCGGCCTCGCCGCGGGTGACGACCTCGGGGCTGATGTATGCGACCGTGCCCAGCAGCGCCGCGCCGGTGGAGGAGTTGTTCGTCCCGATCGCGCGGGCCAGGCCGAAGTCGGCGACCTTCACCGTGTCCTGACGGTCCAGCAGGATGTTCTCGGGCTTGATGTCACGGTGGACTATCCCGGCGTCGTGCGCGGCGACCAGCGCCTCGAGCACCTGCGCGGTGATCTCCAGGGACTCGCCCACGGTGAGCCGGCCCCGATCCACGATCCGCGCCCGCAGCGTCTCGCCCTCGACGAGCTCCATCGCCAGGTAGATCCGGTCCTCGTCCTCGCCCTGGTCGAACACGCCCACGACGTTGCGATGGGCCAGGCGCGCCGCGGAGCGCGCCTCCCGCCCGAAGCGACGACGGAAGTCCTCGTCCATCGCGAGGTGGGGGTGCATGATCTTCAGGGCCACGACGCGGTCCAGTCGCTCGTCGTGCCCGCGGTGCACCGTCGCCATCCCGCCGCGCGCGATCGGCTCCTCGACCCGGTAGCGGTCGTCGAGGAGCAGGCTGATGCCGGGGGAAGTCGACGTCGCCGAGCTCACGGTGCTGAATCTAAGCGGTGGGGAGGCCCGGACGTGGGATCGACACACGCATGCGCGGCACCGTGACGAGAGCGACGGGGAGAGCCTGCGCGGCGCATCGGAGGTCCGGGATGCGCGAGCCGACCGCGGCGTGGCACCCTGGTCCCGTGAACGCCCTGGACACCCTCATCACCGACTGGCTCACCCTCCCCGACGTCGCCGAGCAGCTCGACGTCGAGGTCTCGCGCGTCCGGCGCCTCATCGAGGAGGGGAAGCTCGTCGCCGTGCGCCGGGGCGACCCCGTGGTGAGGATGGTCCCGTCGCTGTTCGTGCTCGACGGGACGATCACCCCGCACCTGGCCGGGACGATCACGGTGCTGCGCGACGGGGGATTCAGCGACGAGGAGCTGCTGACCTGGCTGTTCGAGGAGGACGAGTCGCTTCCCGGACGCCCGATCGACCACCTGCGCCGCGGACAGCGCGGAGAGGTGCGACGCCGAGCGCTCGCGCTCGCGCTCTGAGGCCCCTCGGCGGCCCGTCGAGGTCGACGGGCCGCCGGGCGGGGGCCGCCGCGCCCCGTCGTCCCGGGCGTCCTGCCCCGGGGAGCGGAGCTCACGCGGGCAGCGAGGTGACGTCGGTCGCCTGCGCGGCGAGCGCGGCGAGCCCCTCCCGACCGAGCGCGCCGAGCTCCTCGGCGTCCTCGAGCAGCTCCTGGCCGCGTGCGGCGCGTCGGCGCACGTCGTCGGCGACCGAGGCGACGGCACCGGTGGCGACCATCAGGGCGTGCACCGCCTGGATCGAGGTCTCGTCGGCGGCATCGTCCCCGACCACGCGGTCCAGCAGCGCTCCTCCCGCCTCGTCCGCGGCGCTCCGGGTGCGTGCGAGCAGCACCGTGCGCTTGCCCTCGAGGATGTCGCCGCCGATCGGCTTGCCGGTCTCGTCCTGGTCCCCGATGACGCTGAGCAGGTCGTCCCGCAGCTGGAAGGCGGTCCCCACCTCGATCGCCCACCCGGACAGGGTCTCCAGCGCCGTCCCGTCGGCCCCCATCAGCGCAGCCCCCGCCCGGACCGGGCGCAGCACGGTGTAGGGCACCGTCTTCCAGCGGATCACGGACAGCGCCGCCTGCTCGGCATCCGGAGCCGAGTCGAAGCCGCCCGCCTGATGGAGGATGTCGAGGTGCTGCCCGGCCATCACCTCGGTGCGCAGCGCCTCGAACTCCGCCCGTCCGGCGGCGAGGACGGCCTGCGGGCCCGTCGTGCCGGCGGCCATCTGCTCCGCCCAGCTCAGCGCGAGGTCGCCGAGCACGATCGCGACCGCCACGCCGAAATCCTGCGCGGAGCCCGCGAGCCCTGCGGCCTCGTGATCGTGCTGCGCCTTCACGTGCTGGGCGGGACGTCCGCGGCGCACGGCGGAGTGGTCGATGACGTCGTCGTGAAGGAGCGCCGCGGCCTGCACCAGCTCGATCGCCGCCCCCATGCGCGCGAGGGCGTCGATCTCCTCCGCCGACGGCTCGCGCCCGAGCGCCGCCACCCCGCCCCAGAAGCAGAAACGCGGGCGCAGCAGCTTCCCGCCCCCGAGGAAGGCCGCGAGATCGTCCACGAGAACGGTGCTCTCCGGGGAGATCCGCGCCAGCTGTGCACGGCGTTCGGCGAGCTCCTCGGCGATGATCGCCGTGATCCGCGCGACCAGCAGCGCGTCGAGCTCGTGGAGACGGTCGGCCCGAGGCATCGTCGGGTCAGCGGTCATGGGACAGTCCTTTCGCCTGCGTGCCGCGATCCTCCCATGCCCGCCTGAAGAGCCCGCGGCCGCTTCCGTGCGCCGGCGCCCGCGATCCTGCGCGCAGCGCCCACGACCTCTCCTCCCCACAGGCCCTCCGTCCCCAGGAACGGGCCCGGGCCCCCACGGGCTCCGCTCATCGCCGAGGGTCGGGACATGACGACGAACTTCACCCCCGCCGACCCCGGCCGCCGCCTGCGAGCGGCGGACGACCCCGCCGAGATGATCGCCGAGGCGCGGCTGTCCCTCCACGAGACCCCCGTGGACTGCCTGCTGCTGGCGGGCACCGGAGGGCGGGGCAGGCCACCCGTTCTCACCCGCTCCTCCCTGCGTGAGCTGCTCGGCCCGAGAGGGCCCGGGAACCTGCGCCGACATCTCACCCTCCTGCGGGAACGAGGAGGGGAGGCGGTGCATGCCCTGATCGTGGTCGGGGACGGCCACCAGAGCGTGCTCCCCTCCCTCGTGCACGACGTGCTCACCCGCGCCGCGGCGCAGCTGCACGACGCCGTGGCCGACCTCGCGCCCGAGGGGCCGGCGCTGCTCACGCTGCGCGGCGCCGCCGACGGCCGTTGCTGGGCGGTGGTCCCCTGCGACTGCGACTCCCCACCCGCCGCGGACCCCGGTGGTCCGCGCCCGTCCGAGGACGACGGCGCGGAGGTGAGCGTCGCCGCCCTCCGTCCCGACGGCCCGGACCTGCGCGTCCTGCCCATCGGCCCGCTGCGCGAGTTCTCGGCCACCCGCGCGGCGGCGGCCGCGGTGCTCGACGGACGCGCGATCCCACGGCCCGCCCCGCCCGACCCGCTGCTCGGGGAGATCGGCCGGACGCTGCGCCTGCCGCCGCCGGACCTCGCCTCCGCCGCCGATCCCGGCCGGCTCCTGGCGGAGGCCGGCGCCGCCCTGGCATCACTCCGTGGCGATGCCGCCGGGGCCGCGGAGGGAGCGAGGATGACGGAATGTGAACGCATCGCCCAGCTGCTCGCCGCGCTTGCCGTGGACCGTCTCCACTGGGAGCTGCTGGCCCAGCTGGTCGAGCACGACGGGGCGCCGGCCATCGACCGTGAGACGCTCCTGCAGGAGCTCGTCCGCGATCCGACCAGGCGCCCCCATGAGGACGTCTGTGCAGGTGGGAGGCTCTACGTGCTGCTCGAGGAGATGCGCTGCGTGGCAGCGGCGGCGCTGGACGGCGCCGAGCCCGGCGCCCGCGGCACCGCCCGCCCCGCCTGGCGGGCGCTGACGGCGCTGCTCGTGCTCCTGGGCTGGTGGAACCACCGCTTCGCGAGCGCGGGGAGTCTCGTGGACGAGCTGCGGGAGCGGGAACCGGACTCGACTCTGGCACCCTTGCTCACGAGGATGACTGACACCCCCGTGTTCCCCGCCTGGTGGCCCAGCAGCTGAGGGACCGAGCGCGGGAGCGCCCGCGGCGAGGCCCGCCGGGCAGGAAGGAGCGCTGCCGATGACCCTCCTCGGAGAGCACCGCGATCCCGCGCCGCAGCCGGCCGCCGAGACCACCGCGCTGCTCGGTGCCTGGCGTCCCGAGCGCGGCGCAGGCGAGCGACGGTTCGTCGGGCTCGGCGCGCTGGAGCTCGAGAGCGGGGACCTGCTCGAGGACGTCACGATCGCGTACGAGACCTGGGGCACGCTCGACCCTGCCGGCGGCAATGCCGTGCTCGTCCTGCACGCGCTGACCGGGGACTCCCATGTGCGCGGCGGCACGAGCCCCGCCCATCCCACCGCCGGCTGGTGGGAGGAGATCGTCGGCCCCGGCAGGCCGATCGACACCGACCGCTACTTCGTGATCGCCCCGAACGTCCTCGGCGGCTGCCAGGGCAGCACCGGCCCCAGCAGCATCGCCCCCGACGGCCGTCCCTACGGATCCCGCTTCCCGCAGGTCACGATTCGCGACCAGGTCGAGGCCGAGCACCGCCTCGCCGCCCAGCTGGGGCTGCACCGCTGGGCCCTTGTGATCGGGGGCTCGATGGGCGGGATGCGCGCGATCGAATGGGGCGTGAGCCACCCCGAGCAGGTCGAGCGCCTGGCGGTCATCGCCTCCTCGGCACGGGCGAGCGCGGACCAGATCGCCTGGAACAGCGCCCAGATCGCCGCGATCCGGGTGGACCCGGGGTTCCACGGCGGGGACTACTACGACCTGCCCCCGGCGCAGGGTCCGCATGTCGGGCTCGGCATCGCGCGCCGGATCGCCCACACCACCTATCGCACGGCCGACGAGCTCGAGACCCGCTTCGGCAACCGCTCCCAGGGACCGGAGAACCCTCTCGACGGCAGCGGCCGCCACCAGGTGACCAGCTACCTCGACCACCACGCCGTGAAGCTCTCGCGCCGCTTCGACGCGAACTCCTATCTCACCCTCGCCCAGTCGATGAGCACCCACGACGTGGGGCGCGGGCGCGATGGCACCGCGGCGGCGCTCGGCCGGGTCAGCGCACGGACCCTCGTCGTCGCCATCGACTCCGACCGGCTCTTCCCCCCGGAGCTCGTGCGGGAGATCGCCGATCACGTCCCGGACTCCCGCTGGCACGTGGCGAGCTCGCCGATCGGCCACGACGCCTTCCTGCTCGCGCATCCGGGGCTGGAGAAGTGGATCGCCGACCTCCTGGACGACTAAGCTGGACACGGCGCAGCGCCGCTGTGCAGGGAGGAGACGTCGCATGACCATCGTCGTGGGGTATGCCCCGTCCACGCAGGGGAGGGCTGCGCTGCGCGCCGGCCTCCGCTACGCCGCGCGCACGGGAGCCCCGTTGCTCGTCGCCGCCCACCAGCACGTCGCCCCGGGCGCGGGAGCCACGGCGGCGACCGAGGAGGAGATCCGCGCCGAGCTCGAGGAGCAGGGCGCCGCCGACTCGGAGGTGACGATCCGCCGCGGCCCCGATCGCGAGATCGGCGAGTTCCTGCTCTCGACGATCGAGGAGGTCGACGCCGAGCTCGTCGTCATCGGTCTGCGACGGAAGTCCCCGATCGGCAAGCTCAACCTCGGTGCCTCCGCCCGCCGGGTCGTGCTCGGCGCTCCCTGCCCCGTCCTCGCCGTGAAGGACGAGGACCCCGCCTGAGGCATTCGCCTCCCGCGCCGCCCGTGCTCCGCGGCGGACGTCACGCGCCCGTTGCGGCGGGGTGGGAATACCTGCCCGCGCAGGGCGTTACACTGTTCAGGCTTGACGGCACCGTGCCTTCGTGCGCCCCTTCCGCGGTATCGACCGGGAATGCGACACGCGGCGCGCCCCGTGAGCCGCGCCGAGAAGACCGATCGCCCGAGTGCGGCGGACCGCCCGCACCGGGCCGCCGCCGGAAGAAGGAACTCTGTGACCTCCTCCAAGACTGCTGAGACCGCCGCCGCGGCGAAGGACAGCACCAGCGCTGCGGCCTCGACGACCGACGAGGCCGTCGGGGTCGGCGCCCCCGTGACCGACGAGGGCGGGGCCGCGCAGACCACCAAGACGGCCGCGAAGAAGGCCGCCGCCAAGAAGGCGTCCACGCCGAGCCGGAGCTCCTCCGCCCGTCGGAGCGCCGCGAAGGACGCCCCCGCCCAGGCGCCCGAGACCGACGCCGAGGACACCGCCGAGGAGACCGAGGCGCCCAAGGCTTCTCCCGGCGACCGCAAGGTCGAGGAGTCCGGCGGCTTCGTGTACAACGCCGCGGAGGACGACGCCCCCGCCCAGCAGGTCGTCACCGCCGGCGCGACCGCCGACCCGGTCAAGGACTACCTCAAGCAGATCGGCAAGGTCGCGCTGCTCAACGCCGCCCAGGAGGTCGAGCTCGCCGAGCGGATCGAGGCGGGGCTCTACGCCGAGCAGAAGCTCAAGGGCGACGAGGGCTTCCGCGACAAGAACGGGCGCCTGACCAAGGCCGGCCGCGAGCTGACCATGATCGCCGACGACGGCCGCGCCGCGAAGGATCACCTGCTCGAGGCGAACCTCCGTCTCGTGGTCTCCCTCGCCAAGCGCTACACCGGGCGCGGCATGCTCTTCCTGGACCTCATCCAGGAGGGCAACCTGGGCCTGATCCGCGCGGTCGAGAAGTTCGACTACGCCAAGGGCTACAAGTTCTCCACCTACGCGACCTGGTGGATCCGTCAGGCGATCACCCGCGCCATGGCGGACCAGGCCCGCACCATCCGCATCCCCGTCCACATGGTCGAGGTCATCAACAAGCTCGCGCGCGTGCAGCGCCAGATGCTGCAGGACCTCGGCCGCGAGCCCACCCCGGAGGAGCTCGCCAAGGAGCTCGACATGACCCCCGAGAAGGTCGTCGAGGTCCAGAAGTACGGCCGCGAGCCGATCTCCCTGCACACCCCGCTGGGCGAGGACGGCGACAGCGAGTTCGGCGACCTCATCGAGGACTCCGAGGCTGTCGTCCCGGCGGACGCGGTGAGCTTCACGCTCCTGCAGGAGCAGCTCCACTCCGTGCTGGACACGCTCTCCGAGCGTGAGGCGGGTGTCGTCTCGATGCGCTTCGGTCTCGAGGACGGCCAGCCCAAGACCCTCGACGAGATCGGCAAGGTCTACGGCGTCACCCGCGAGCGGATCCGCCAGATCGAGTCCAAGACGATGAGCAAGCTGCGTCATCCCTCGCGCTCGCAGGTGCTGCGCGACTACCTCGACTGAGACGCCGCCGCAGCGCACCGGCCGGGCCCGGGATCCCCAGCGGATCCCGGGCCCGGCCTCGTCATCGCAGAGCAGGCCCGTCACAGCAGAGCAGGAGAGAACGTGCCGAGCATCCACCGCGTCCGGGTCGAGGACTGGCGCTCGCATCGCGATCTGCGCCTGGCCATGCTCGCCGCCGACCCGGGCGCCTTCTGGGCCGATCCCGCGGAGGCGCAGCGGCGCACGGCCGCGCAGTGGCGCGAGGAGATCGCCGGGCCGCGCCAGCATCTCCAGGCGCGCGAGAGCGAGGAGGTGCTCGGCGGGATCGCGCTGCTCCCGCAGGGCTACACGCCCGCCCACCACATCCCGGAGGACCGCGCCCACATCGTCTCCCTCTGGGTGCGGCCCGAAGCGCGCGGACGGGGAGTCTCCGCCGCGCTGCTGCGTCACCTGGCGCATCTCGCGCTCGAGATCGGCCGTCCCGACCTCCGCCTCGACGTCGACGAGTCCAATGCGCCGGCAACGGCTCTCTACGAGCGAGTCGGCTTCCGCCCGACCGGAGCCCGGGATCCCCGCGAGGGACGGAGCACGGCATGGATCGAGTACGCGATCGACGCCGAGCAGCTCACGCGGATCTGACCATGCGCCGGAATGCATGAAGGGTGCCCGCCGGGACGGCGGGCACCCTTCGTGCAGAGGCAGGCGGGGAAGCGTGGGCGCGCCCCGACCGGGCCCGGCCGAGGATCAGTCCTGCGTGTTCTCGACTGATCTCCTGCCGCTCGTGCCTCGCAGCACGTCGATCAGTCCTCGACAGGCTCGGGCTTGAGATGGAGACGCTCGGTCTCGTCGATGACCTCGGCGGCGATCCCCTTCAGGGCGTCGCCGTGGGCGCGGGCGTGGTGGGCGCAGAACATGAGCTCGCCGCCGGCCTCCAGGAGCACCTTGACGTACGCCTGGGCGCCGCAGCGGTCGCAGCGATCGTGGGCCGTGAGCCGGGGGGCTTCGAGAGTGAGGTTCATGTGCTCCTTTGTAGCATCGCCCCGGGCGCGGGAGTGAGGGTCCGCAGCCCCGGTTCGCCAGGGGCGCAACAGGCTGTGAGCCGGACCGCGCCGCCGCGCTCCAGGGCCGGGGGATCCGCTGTCCGCAGCGCCGCTCGTCGTAGGATCCGGAGCGTGTCCACCACCACCGCCGCGAAGAAGTCCGCCTACGACGCCCGCAACCTCCAGGTCCTCGAGGGCCTCGAGGCCGTGCGCAAGCGCCCCGGCATGTACATCGGCTCGACCGACTCCCGGGGCCTCATGCACTGCCTGTGGGAGATCCTCGACAATGCCGTCGACGAGGCCCTCGGCGGCCACGGCGAGGCGATCTCGGTGATCCTCCACCCCGACCACTCCGTCGAGGTGCGCGACACCGGGCGCGGCGTCCCGGTCGACGTCGAGCCCCGCACCGGGCTCACCGGCGTCGAGGTCGTCTACACGAAGCTGCATGCGGGCGGGAAGTTCGGCGGCGGCTCCTACGCCGCCTCCGGCGGTCTGCACGGCGTGGGCGCGAGCGTGGTCAACGCGCTCTCCGTCCGCCTCGACATCGAGGTGGACCGCGGCGGGAAGACCTATGCGATGAGCTTCCAGCGCGGCGTCCCCGGCGTCTTCGCCGACGACGGCGAGCCTTCCCCCGAGGCGACCTTCACCCCCGCCGACGGTCCGGCCGAGCTGCGCGTGGTGGGCAAGGCCAAGCGCGGGGTCACCGGGACCCGGGTCCGCTACTGGGCCGATCCGCAGATCTTCGTCAAGGGCTCGCACTTCTCCCTCGACGACCTCACCCGCCGCTCGCGCCAGACCGCCTTCCTCGTCCCGGGGCTGCAGCTGTCGGTCACCGACCACCGCCCCGAGGCGAACCCCGACCAGCCTGCGACCCGCACCTTCAAGTACGACGGCGGGATCAGCGAGTTCGTCGAGTACCTCGCCCAGGACCAGAAGATCACCGACGTCATCCGCCTCCAGGGCACCGGTGCGTACACCGAGACGATCCCGGTGCTCGACAAGAACGGGCACATGGTCTCCACCGACGTCGAGCGCAGCTGCGAGGTCGACATCGCCCTGCGCTGGGGCTCGGACTTCGACTCGACGCTGCGCTCCTTCGTGAACATCGTCGCGACCCCCAAGGGCGGCACCCACGTCACCGGCTTCGAGCAGGCGCTCGTGAAGACCATGCGCAAGCAGGTCGAGAACCAGGCCCGGCGCGTGAAGTTCAACGCGAAGAACGAGAAGATCGAGAAGGACGACACCCTCGCCGGGCTCACCGCAGTGGTCAGCGTGCGCATCGACGAGCCGCAGTTCGAGGGCCAGACCAAGGAGGTGCTCGGCACCCCGGCGATCCGCCAGATCGTCGCGAAGGTCGTCGAGGAGCGCCTGACCGAGTTCCTCACCTCCACGAAGAAGGGCGAGAAGGAGCAGGCGGCGCTGGTCGTCGACAAGGTCGTCTCCGAGATGCGGGCACGGATCGCGGCGCGCATGCACAAGGAGGTCTCGCGGCGCAAGAACGCGCTGGAGTCCTCCACCATGCCCACCAAGCTCGCGGACTGCCGCACCCACGACGTCGACCGCTCCGAGCTGTTCATCGTCGAGGGAGACAGCGCGCTGGGCACCGCGAAGAACGCCCGCTCCTCCGAGTTCCAGGCGCTGCTGCCGATCCGCGGCAAGATCCTGAACACGCAGAAGGCGTCCATCACGGACATGCTGAAGAACGCCGAGTGCGCGAACATCATCCAGGTGATCGGCGCGGGCTCCGGCCGCACCTTCGACCTCGAGGCCTCCCGCTACGGCAAGATCATCATGATGACCGACGCCGACGTCGACGGCGCCCACATCCGCACGCTGCTGCTGACCCTGTTCCACCGCTACATGCGCCCCTTGGTCGAGGAGGGCCGCGTCTACGCGGCGGTCCCGCCCCTGCACCGCGTCGAGATCATCCACGGCGGCAAGAAGCGCAACGAGCTCGTCTACACCTACTCCGAGGCCGAGCTGCACAAGCTGCTGAAGAACCTCGAACGGCGCGGCAAGAGGTACAAGGAGCCGATCCAGCGCTACAAGGGGCTGGGGGAGATGGACGCCGACCAGCTCGCCGATACGACCATGGACCCGCGCCACCGCACCCTGCGGCGCGTCCGCATCGAGGACGCCGAGGCGGCCAGCGCCGTCTTCGAGCTGCTGATGGGCTCCGAGGTCGCGCCGCGCAAGCAGTTCATCATCGAGGGAGCCGAGGAGCTCGACCTGGAGAGGATCGACGCATGAGTGTCGCCGTCCGTGTGATCCCGTGCCTGGACGTCGACGCGGGCCGCGTCGTCAAGGGCGTGAACTTCAAGGACCTCCGCGATGCGGGGGACCCGGTCGAGCTCGCGGCCCGCTACGGCGCCGAGGGCGCCGACGAGCTGACCTTCCTCGACGTCACCGCCTCCTCCGGCGGGCGCGAGACGATGATCGATGTGGTGCGCCGCACCGCCGAGCAGGTCTTCATCCCGCTGACCGTCGGTGGCGGGGTCCGCACCGCGGAGGACGTCGACCAGCTGCTGCGCGCCGGCGCGGACAAGTGCGGGGTCAACACCGCCGCCATCGCGCGTCCCGAGGTGATCTCCGAGATCTCCCGTCGCTTCGGCGACCAGGTGCTGGTGCTGTCGATCGACGCGCGCCGCGTCACCGACGAGACCCCCGAGGGCACCGCAAGGGCCGGCTCCGGCTTCGAGGTCACCACGCACGGGGGCCGCCGCGGCACCGGCATCGACGCGATCGCCTGGATCCGCGAGGTGACCGAGCGCGGAGCGGGGGAGATCCTGCTGAACTCGATGGACGCCGACGGGACGAAGGACGGATTCGACCTCGAGCTGATCAGCCTCGCCCGCGAGGCGACGAGCCTGCCGCTGATCGCCTCCGGCGGAGCGGGCCGCCCCGAGCACTTCGCGCCGGCCGTCCACGCAGGCGCCGACGCGGTCCTCGCCGCGAGCGTGTTCCACTTCCAGGAGATGACGATCTCCGAAGCGAAGGCGGCGATGGCGGCCGACGGCATCACCGTGCGGTGACCGCGCCCCTCTCTGTGGCCCCGCGGCACCCGGGCCCGGCCCGGGGCCGGCGCCTGGGGCGGGGCGCCCTCGCCGCGGCGCTCGTGCTGCTGCTCGGCGGGGCCTGGCTGCTGTGGGACAACCTGCGCCTGGACGTCAGCTCGTACGAGGTCGCGGTCGCCGACGCCCCGGACGGGGAGGTGCTGCGGATCGCGCACGTCTCCGATCTGCACGCCTCCGAGGATCCCGGCTTCCAGGACGCGATCGTGCGGAAGGTCGAGGCGCGCGGCGTCGACCTCGTGGCGCTGACCGGGGACCTGGTCGACCGGAGCACCAGGGACCTCGCACCGGTGCTCGAGCTCGCCGCACGCCTGCAGACCATCGCGCCGACGTACTTCGTGCTCGGCAACCATGAGGCGGACTCCCCGCTGCGGCAGGAGCTGCTGGTCGGCCTCGCCGAGGCGGGAGTGGTGATCCTGCGTGACGAGGCGACGCAGCTGCAGGTCAAGGGCAGGACCGTGACCGTCGCCGGGCTCGACGACCCCCGTGTCGCCTCGGCGGACGGCAGGACGCCCGAGGAGCCGGGGGCGGTGCTGGACCGTCTGGACCTCGCCTCCTCGGCCTCGGACGGCACCGAGGCGGCGGCGCGCGGACCGGTCGTCCTGCTCGCCCACCGGCCCGAGCTGCTCGCGCAGTACGCCGGCCGCGGCGCGGACGTCGTCCTGTCCGGACACGCGCACGGCGGACAGGTGCGCCTTCCCCTGCTCGGTCCGCTCTTCGCCCCGCACCAGGGCCTCTTCCCCGAGCTCACCGAGGGCACGCACGAGGCGGACGGAACCACGATGGTGATCAGCCGCGGACTCGGCAACGGCATCGGCGCGGTGCGCGTGAACGACCCGCGCGAGCTCGTGATCCTCGACCTGGTCCAGGAGGCGGACGCAGGCTGAACGTCCGGTCCGCACCCGGCTGCGCCGACGGGTCCGGTCCGCACCCGGGCCGCGCCGGCGGGCCGGTCGGCGGCTCGGCCCCGTCGGCGCGGCGGGATCACCGCAGGCGGGTGAGGCCCGCGCCGTCGAGGGCCCGCAGCATCAGCAGCTCGTGCTCCTGGCGCGCATGACCCCGCAGCCGGTCCCGGCGCGCGCGACGCAGGGCGCGCAGGCGGGCCAGCACCCGGTGCAGACGGCGATCGAGCTCGCGCTCGTCGGCCGCCTCGAGCAGCGACGGCAGCGTGATGGTGGGAGGGTGATGGGTGAGGGACGTGATGGTGGACATGGCGTACTCCTGGGATCGGGTGACGAGTCTCCCGTGGCAGGCGGACAGCTGCTGTCCGCGGAGCGAGGGGAGGGCTGTGGGGACGGGAAGGTCCCGAGCGGCGCAGGGACGCGACGGTCTCGCGGCGCGCAGGGACCGTGCGTGGTCCCCGGCGCGTGCGGTGACGTGCGCACGTCGGTGCCGTCGGGCTCCTGCCCGGCGGTGCGAAAAGGGGCGGCGCGGTGCCGTGCGGAGGCGGCGCGCCCGGGACGTCAGCGGGAGCGCAGGTCGACGTCGGCGACGGAGCGATCCCCGTCGGACGCGCGTGCTGCCGCGAACGCTCCGCCGAGGCGGAGGGAGGATGCCGTCGCGCCGAGCGTCGACGCGCCGTCCCCGCTGCGGGACGGTGTCGAGGTCGTGTGCATCTCCATGACCACAGTCGACCACGCCCCGTCGCCGGAGGCCAGCGAATATCCGGGGCGGACATGACGGGGCCCGGCCGTCCGTGCGGACGGCCGGGCCCCGGGCAGGCGGAGGCGCTCAGGCCTCGATGCGGTAGGTGATCCCGATCCGGTGCGACTGCCCGGGCTCGAGCGGGACGAAGCCGTCCTTGGCGACGGCGGGCTCGATGCACACGAACTGCGGCCAGGCCTCGTCGGGGATGTCGGCCATCGAGGTGACCAGCTCCTCCCAGGGGTTCCACACGACGGTCCGTGAGGTGCCCCGCGGGACAGAGACCACGCGGCGTCCTCCGCCGCGGGCCGAGCCGTCCACCACCGCCACCTCGCCGGCGCGCTCGACGATGCGATCGGTCGAGCCGGTCAGCCGCAGCGGCTCGGAGGGCATCACGTCCGCCGCGAGGCCACGGGTGTTGTCGAGGAGGTTCGCGCCCTCGAGGCCGTGGATCTCGATCTCCCGCACGTCCCCGACGGCGAGATAGGTGTGCAGCGCTGCCTCGAGCTCGATCGGGCGCTGCCCGGCGGTGAGGGTGAGGTCCACGTCGAGCTGCGCGCCGAGGCGGAACACGGCCTCCGCCCGCACCGCGAGGGCGTCCTGCGGGGTGCGCAGCACCAGCTCGACCTCGTCACCCTCGCGCCGCGCGGAGACGAGGTCCCAGCGGACGTTGCGCAGCCAGCCGTGCTTGACGGTCCGCGCGAGATCGCGGCCCGGGCCGAACCAGGGGCCCACCAGCGGGATCCCGCCGCGCACGGCCACTCCCGGGCCGAACTCGGAGGTCGGGCTGAGCCACAGCAGGTCCTCCCCGCCGGCGGGGACGAAGCTGATCAGATGCGCGCCGTCCAGCAGCAGAGTGCCGGAGGCGGCAGGGGTGTCCACGAGCAGGGCGTCGACGCCGTGCGCCGTGCCGAGGACGACGCCCTCGGGCAGCGGGACGGCGGCGTCCCGGGCGGCGGGATCCTGGGGAGCGCCCTGCTCGGACGCGCTCCCCTCGGGGGTGGGGGACTGGGGGTCGATGCTCATGCCCTCATCGTCCCACGCCCTCCGGCACCTCCGGGAGGGACCTCGTCCCGGGCCCCGGCCGGTCCCGCGGGGCGGGTCCCCGGCCCGGTCGTGACCTCCGGCAGCTCCTCCGCGGCGGCGGAGACGGTCCGGATCAGCAGCAGCAGCCAGACGTACACGATCACCGCCGCGCCCATCTCGAAGGCGGTCATGTTCAGATAGCCCAGCCCCGCGAACAGCACGATCACCGTGACCAGCAGGGCGAAGGCGGCGGCGGTGAACCAGGTCAGCGTCCCCGGCAGGCGCCTCAGCAGCACCGGCAGGACCAGCAGCGCGAGCCCGAAGACCACCACCAGCAGCTGGGCGACGACGTCGTGCCAGAAGACGCTGACGGTGCGGGAGACGAGGGCGACGAGCGCGATGAGGACGCCGACCAGGGTGAGCAGCACGCGCACCGTCGTCACGACGGCCCCGCTCTCGCCCGTGGCCCGCGCCCACCGGTCGAGGTCGTGGGCGATGAACTCCACCACCGTCAGCAGCGCGATCCCGGTCAGCAGCAGGGTGAGGTTGAAGGTGGTGCTCGAGACGCCGCGGCCCTCCCCGAGCTCCGAGAAGTAGCGCTCCCACCAGTACGGGTCCGGGGCGCTGAGCGCGCTGGCGAGCACGCCGACGGTGAGGAATGCGGCCAGCAGGGTCGCGAGCGAGCGGCCCGAGAGCGCCGAGACCGAGGCAGAGGTGACGTATGCCGCAGCGGCTCCCGCCGCCGCGACCCAGAAGGTCCCCGCGAAGCGGTCCAGCGCCACGCCCTGGAACGCCTGCTGGAACACCGCGAACAGCGCGCCGGTGAGGAACAGGCCCAGCAGCCCGTGAATGAGGGAGAGCCCCGCCACGTCCACGACCCGCCGCCAGCGCGGCCGGGAGCCGAGCCAGGGCAGCGAGCGCATAGTGCGGGTCGCGAGCACGAACGCGGACGTCGTCGTGGCGCAGCCCAGCACGGTCAGCGCCGCGACCTGCCCGATCGAGCCGGAGCCCGACAGCGGGGCGGTGCCCCGCAGCGCGAGGAGCCCCACCACCAGCCCTGCCAGGGCGCCCGCGACGCCGATCGCGACATGCGCGGACTCGGCGCGGGTCGCCCCGGTGGCGCGGAGCCGGACGGGCGCGGCCACCGTTCAGCCGACCGCGGCGATCGGCACCGGCACCGGCGTGCCGGAGCCGTCCCGTCGGCCCGTGGGCTCGGGCAGGTCGATCGGCTGGCCCGCCTCGGAGGAGGCGCGCGCCGGATGCGGCACCACCCAGGCGCCGATCAGGCAGTCCTCCCCGCGCAGGAAGCGGTGGCAGCGCATGCCCGCGGTCGAGCGGCCCTTGGCCGGGAACTCGCTGAGCGGGGAGACCTTCAGCGAGCCGGTCTGCAGCAGCGGCAGGGTCGCGGAGCTGCCCGCCACCGTGACGACGTCCGCCGGGGCGGTCACGTCGATCACCCCGAAGGAGAGCACGTGCGCATCGCCCGAGAGCTTGATCCCTGCCACGCCGCCCGCGCCGCGGCCCTGGGGCCGCACGCCGGAGGACGGGAAGTGCAGCAGCTGCGCGTCGGAGGTGATGAAGACCAGGTCGAGGTCCTCGTCCTCCTCGAGATCGACCACGCCCACCACGGCGTCGCCGTCCTTCAGCGAGATGATCTCGAAGCCGTCGGTGCGGGGGAAGTCCAGCTGGACCCGCTTGACCACGCCGGCCCGGGTCCCCAGCGCGATCGCGCCGCCCCGGGAGACGTCCGCCTCGGCCAGCCGGATCAGGCCCAGCGCCTGCTCCTCCTTCTCGAGCTCGACCAGGTCCTTCAGCCGCGTGCCCCCGGCGAGCGAGGGCGCCGAGGCGGTCGGGGCGAGGGAGGGCAGGTCCACGACCGACAGGCGCAGCACGCGCCCGCGATCGGTCACCACCCCCACCTCGGAGCGGGTCGAGGTGCGCACCTCCGAGACGATGACGTCATGGGCGCCGCGCGGACCCTCGCGCAGCACCTTCTCCTCCCCGGTCACGCGGGCGACGAGCCCGGTGCCGGTCAGGAGCACCCCGCAGGGCTCGTCGGCGACCTCGAGGGACGCGCCCGCCTTCGCGACCGGGGCGGAGGCGGACTCCAGCAGCACCGTGCGTCGGGAGTCCCCGTGCTCGGCGGCGACCGCGGCCAGCTCGTCGGAGACCAGCCGGCGCAGGACCTCGTCGGATCCCAGAATCTCTTCGAGTCGCTCGATCTCGGCCATCAGCTCGTCCCGTTCGGCCTCGAGATCGATCTGGGAGAACTTCGTCAGCCGACGCAGACGCAGCTCGAGGATGTACTCCGCCTGCACCTCGGTGAGGTCGAAGACCTGCATGAGCCGGGAGCGGGCGGTCTCCGCGTCATCGCTGCTGCGCACGATCTGGATGACCTCGTCGATGTCGAGGATCGCCAGCAGCAGCCCCTCGACCAGGTGCAGGCGCGCCCTGCGCTTGCCCAGCCGGTGCTCGGTGCGTCGCCGCACCACCGTCAGGCGGTGGTCGACGAACACCTCCAGCAGCTGCTTGAGGCCCATCGTGCGCGGCTGGCCGTCCACGAGGGCGACGTTGTTGATGCCGAAGGACTCCTCCAGCGGAGTGTGCTTGTACAGCTGCTCGAGCACGGCGTCGGGGTCGAAGCCGGACTTCACCGTGAGCACCAGGCGCATGCCGTGATGGCGGTCGGTGAGATCCTGGTAGTCGGTGATGCCCTGGACCTTCTTGGCCTGCACCGCGTCGCGCAGCTTCTCCGCGAGCCGCTCGGGTCCCACCTGGTAGGGCAGCTCGGTCACGACGATGCCCTTGCGGCGCGAGGTGACGTTCTCGATCCGGGTCGTCGCCCGCATCTTGAACGAGCCGCGCCCTGTGCGGTACGCGTCCCGGATCCCGTCCAGGCCCACGATCCGACCGCCCGTGGGCAGGTCCGGGCCGGGCACGAAGCGCATGAGCTCCTCGAGCTCCGCCTCGGGATGGTCGATGAGGTGGCGCGCCGCAGCGATCGTCTCGACGAGATTGTGGGGGGCCATGTTCGTGGCCATGCCCACCGCGATCCCCGAGGCGCCGTTGACGAGCAGGTTCGGGAACTGCGCCGGCAGCACCTCGGGCTGGGTGAGCTGGTTGTCGTAGTTGGGCACCACGTCCACGACGTCCTCGTCCAGCGAGTCCGTCATCAGCAGCGCGGCCTTGGCCAGGCGCGCCTCCGTGTAGCGCGCCGCCGCGGGCCCGTTGTCGAGCGAGCCGAAGTTCCCGTGGCCGTCCACGAGCGGCATGCGCATGTTGAAGCTCTGCGCCATCCGCACCAGCGCGTCGTAGATCGCGGTGTCGCCGTGGGGATGGAGCTTGCCCATCACCTCGCCGACCACGCGCTGGCTCTTGACATGGCCCTTCTCGGGCCGCAGCCCCATCTCCGCCATCATGTACAGGATGCGGCGCTGGACGGGCTTGAGCCCGTCCCGGGCGTCGGGGAGGGCCCGGGAGTAGATCACGGAGTAGGCGTACTCGAGGAACGAGGACTCCATCTCGCTGGTGACGTCGATGTCGACGATCGTCTCGTCGACGACGTCGTCACCGGCGCTGGGTGCGGTGCTGCGTGATCGGGCCATGAGGGACATCATGGCGCATGACCGGCCATGATCCCGGGAAGCGACCCTCCTGCCGGGACGTGAATCCCGTCAAAGACCGCTCCGGCCGGACTAGGATCGCGCCCATGGCGGACAGACGCGACGGCCTGCGGCCCCTTCGACGGCGCGCCCGTGCGGGGGCGGACACGTCCGCCGCCTATCCCGCGCACTGGGAGGCCGACATCGCCCTGCGCGACGGCTCCGCCGCGCACCTGCGCCCGATCCTCCCCGGCGACGCCGACGCGCTCCAGGCCTTCCATCAGCGACAGTCCGAGCACTCGCGCTATCTGCGATTCTTCGCCCCGATGCCGCGCCTGTCCGAGCGGGACCTGGCCCGCTTCACGACCGTCGACCACCGGGACCGGGTCGCGTTCGTCGTCCTGGTGGGGGAGGACATCCTCGCCGTCGGCCGCTACGACCGCACCGGCCCCCGCTCCGCCGAGGTCGCCTTCAACGTCGCCGACTCGCGGCAGGGCTCGGGCCTCGGCTCCGTGCTGCTCGAGCACCTCGCGGCCGCGGCCCGCGAGCGCGGCATCGACGAGTTCACCGCCGAGGTGCTCCCGCAGAACACGAAGATGATCAAGGTGTTCACCGAGGCGGGCTTCGACGTGGACCGCACCCTCGACGACGGCGTGGTCATGGTCTCCTTCCGGATCGACCCCACCGCCCGCTCCCTCGAGGTCATGGCCGAGCGGGAGCACCGTGCCGAGGCGCGCGCCATGGAGCGCCTGCTGCACCCCGAGTCCGTGCTCGTGGTCGGGGTGTCCTCGCGCCGCGACTCCGTGGGCGGCCGCTTCCTCACCGCTCTCGAGGGCTCCGGCTACACCGGCAGCATCCACCTCGTCTCCCGCGAGGCGCTCGAGCTGCGGGGACGCCGCGCCTGGTCCCGGATCTCCGAGGTCCCCGGACCCGTCGACCTCGCCGTGATCGCCCTGCGTCCCGAGGCCTGCCTCGAGGCCGTCGAGGAGTGCGCCGCGATCGGGGTGCACGGCGTCGTGATCCCCACCGAGGGCTTCTCCGAGAGCGAGGACGGCCGCCGCCTGCAGCGCGAGCTCGTGGCCCGGATCCGCCTGCACGGGATGAGGCTGCTGGGCCCGGGCTCCCTCGGGATGCTCCGCACCGGCGACTCGCCGATCAGCCTCTCCCTCGCCCCGCACCTTCCGCGCCCCGGCCGCGCCGCGCTCGCCGGGCAGTCCAGCGCCCTCTCGGCGATGCTCCTGGCCGGCACCGACGCTCGCGGGATCGGGCTGCACGAGTTCGTCGGCGTCGGCAACCGCGCGGACGTCTCCCTCAACGACACCCTCCAGCACTGGGAGGAGGACGAGGCGGTCGGCGTGATCGGGCTCGCGCTGGAGTCGATGGGCAACCCGCGCAAGTTCACCCGCATCGCGCGGCGCCTCACGCGCCGCACGCCGCTGATCGTGCTGCGCCCGCCCGGCAGCGAGTCCCATCTGCCGCCCGGCCACGACGTGCGTCCCTCGACCCTGCCCCGCCGCGCCCTGGACCAGGTGCTCGACTCCGCCGGGGTCGTGCAGACCGAGGGCGTCGACCACCTCCTGGACGTCGTCGACGGCATCGAGCGACAGGGGCTCCCGCTCGGGCCGCGGGTCGGCCTGCTCTCGAACACCGCCGCGCTCGGCGCCTCCCTGCGCGGCGCCGCGGACCGCGCGGGCCTCGAGATCGTCGCCGACAACCGCAGAGTCCCCCTCTCCCCGGACAGGCGGCTCGTCCAGCGCGCCTTCACCTCGATGGCGGCGCTCGGCGAGGTGGACCTCGTCATCGCCGGGGTGCTCGACGCCCAGTCCGGCGAGCTCGAGGAGCTCCTGCGCCAGATGGCGATGGTCGCGAAGCACTCCGAGGTGGTGATGCTGGTGTGCGTCGTCACCGCCGCCGACCGCTTCGGCGCGCTGCGGGAGGCGGTGCGCTCCGATCCGGAGCTGCCGCCGGTCCACGCGACCCCCCTCGCCGTGGTGCGCGCCGCCGCCGGGATGCTCCGGGCCGCCCAGCGACCGCAGGCCGACGAGGACGAGCCCGCCCGCCGCGAGGACCTCGACCGCGCGGCCGCCCGGGAGCTCGTCGACGCCCGCCTCGCGGCCGCCGGGGGCGGAGAGGTCGTGCTGGAGGGCGATGACGTCGCCGCGCTGCTGGCCGCCTACCGCATCGACCTGCTGCGGGGAGACCGGATCTCGGGGGAGGAGGATGCGCTCGCCGCAGCCGCCGAGATCGGCTACCCGGTCGCGTTGAAGAGCACCGATCCGGTGCTGCGCCATCGCGCCGACCTCGGCGGGGTGCGGCTCGGGATCCCCGACGCGGTCCAGCTGCGCCACGCCCTGCGCGCCATGCGCCGGGACCTGTCGTACTCCACCGCGCCGCTCGAGGTCCAGGCCATGGCCCCGGCGGGCGTGCCGATGGTGGTGCGCAGCGTCGAGGACCCCTCGCTGGGGCCGGTCCTCTCGCTCTCCGTCGCCGGCGACGCGACGGATCTCCTCGACGACATCGCCTACGCCATCCCGCCGTTCAGCGAGGATGCCGCGCAGCGGCTCGTCGACGCGCCCGCCTCCGCGGTCAAGCTGCGCGGCACCCGGGGGCTGCCGCCCGCGGATCGCGATGCCCTCGCCGACCTGGTGGTGCGCGTGGGGCTGCTCGCGGAGGACCTGCCCGAGCTCGCCTCCCTCGAGCTGTACCCGGTCCTCGTCGCGCAGCACGGCGTCAGCGTGGTCGGGGCGAACGCGCGCCTCGCCCCGGCGCCGAACCGGACCGACGGCGCACGGCGCACCCTCTCGGGACCCCCGGGGGCATGAGGGACGGGATCGTCCGGCCCGCATGGGAGGATGGGCCGATGACCACTGCACTGCCCGCCGACCTCCAGAAGGACCTCGAGACCGCCGGGTACTTCCCGCAGGCCGCCTCCCGGAGCATCGAGCGCTCCCTGCGCGGAGCGCGCGTGCTCACCCATCTGGTCCGGGCCGAGACGACCTTCGACGGGCCGGAGGTGCGCCGCCACCTCACCGTCGTCGTGCTCACCGCCTCGCACCTGCTGATCACCCATCTGGACGACGACCCGGCCGATGCCCTGAACCCCAGTCAGGTCGTCTCCACCACCGAGCGGGTGCGGCTGCGCAGCATCTCGGTGACGGGCCTGTCCCAGGTCTTCGACACCGACGGTCAGCGCGCGACGGGCGCCGAGTCCGAGGTCACCCTCGGGGTGAGCTGGGACGGCAGTCGCCGTGTGGACCTCGAGCCGGCCGACTGCGGCGATCCCACCTGCCAGGCGGACCACGGCTACACCGGCACGACCTCCCCCTCGGACCTCGCCCTGCGCGTGAGCGCCCTGGCCGACGGCGATGCCGCGGTCGAGGCGGCCCTCGCCTTCCACGACCGGCTCGTCGAGGCGATCGACGCGCTCGAGGACTGAGCGCGGTGGCGACCGACCCGCGCCCCCTGCCCGGCGGGGACGCTCTGCCCGGCGAGAGCGGTCTGCCCGGCGGAGACGTCTCGCGCGGACGGACCCCGCCCGCCTGGCCCGAGGACCTGCTGCCGCCGCCTTTCGCCGCAGGGGAGCGGCCCGGGCAGCTCGACGTGCTCGCCCCGCTGCTGCGCGAGCCCGAGCCGGGGCGCGACCTCGTCGTGCTCCTGGACGGCGTCGGGGCGCAGCAGCTGGCCGAGCACCGGGCGCTCACCCCGACGCTGCGCCGCCTCGAGGACGCGACCTGCCAGGTGCGCACCGTCACCCCGGCGACCACCGCGACCGCCATGGTCTCCCTGCACACCGGCCTGCCCCCGCTCGAGCACGGGGTGCTCGGCTATCTCGCCCTCGACCCCGAGCGTGGCAGACCGGTGAACCAGCTCACCGGAGCGCCCGGCATCGACCCGCAGGCCTGGATGCCCGCGCCGACCCTGCTCGAGCGCTTCCCGCGCCGCGCGGTGCAGGTCGCCCCGGCCAAGCACGCCGGCTCCCACCTCAGCGGCGTCGCCTATCGCGGCTGGGAGTTCCTCGGGCACGGCCGCGGGGACCGGGTCGAGGCGGTCCGCACCGCCCTGCACCGGGGCGGCCCCGACGCCCTGGTCCATCTCCACGTCGACGACGTCGACCACGCAGGGCACGTCCACGGCGTCGACTCCGAGGCCTGGCGCACGGCGCTCGCCGAGGTCGATGCGCTCGTGGGGACGCTCCTGCGCCGTCTGCCCCGTGGCACGCGCGTGCACGTCACGGCCGACCACGGGATGGTCGACACCTCCGCCGCGCGCACCGTGGACCTCGCCGAGCAGCCGCAGGTGCTCTCGCTGCTGGCCGAGGTGACGGGGGAGGCGCGGGTCCTGGCCCTGCACGCCGTGCCCGGGGAGGGCGCCGCCGAGGAGCTCGCCGAGCGGATGACAGCGCTGATGGGGGAGCGGGCGCTCGTGCTCAGCCGCGCCCAGGTGCTCGCGGCGGGCCTGCTCGCGCCGGCCGGCACCGACGTTCCCGCCCACGTGGCGGGACGCCTCCCGGAGGTGCTGGTCCTCGCGCGCGGCCGCTGGGGGGTGGACGACTTCTCCCGCCGCCCGGAGACGTCACGCCGCATGATCGGCGTGCACGGCTCGCTCACGCCGGCCGAGGCGGTCGTCCCGCTGGTGCGCGCGCAGACCTGAGCGCAGCCCGGGAGCGGGCGGACGGCTCAGGGCCCGCCGCGCGACCGGGCGCACCGCCCGGGGCCGGCGGGGCGGGATCAGTCGTGCTTGGAGCCGAAGACGATCTCGTCCCAGCTGGGCATCGAGGCGCGCTTGCTCTTCGCGCGACCGGGCTTCCGCGACGCCTTCCGGCCGTCCTCCGCACCATCGGACACCTCGTCCTGCGAGCCCTCGTCGTCCGCGGCCGCGCCTCCCGCCGCCGCGGCGTCGTCGAAGCCCGGCAGAGGGGTGAGGTCCACCGTGTCCTGGTAGCGGATCGCCGTCTCGTCCTCGGACGCCTCGGCGGGCTGCTCCTCGAGGTCGTCACCGGTCGCGGGATCGAGGCGCTCGGCCTCCGCGGCGCCCGGCTCCTCGCCGGCGCCCGGGAGATCGGTCGCCGCGTCGGTCGGGCTCGAGGTGTGCTCGCGCAGCGCCTCCGCATCGGGGTCGTGGGCACCGGGGGCCCGCGGGCCGTCCGCGGCGGCGGGGGCGATGTCGGTCGGGGCGGAGGAGCGCTGCGGATCGTCCTCGCGGCCGGCGGTCTCAGGGGCCTCCTCCTCGCCGGTCTCGTCCAGCCCCGACCAGACGGTCGCGGAGTCGTCCGGACGCGGCACGCTGCGCATGCCGCGGCGGGCGTTGAGCGCGTCGAGCTCGCTGTCCTCGAGCACCGAGGGATGCTCCTCGGCGACCGGCCGGCGCGGGGGCCAGGTCCGCTCGCGACGCGGGTCCCCGTCGCGGGAGCCGTCGGCCTCCTGGTCGTAGACCGAGCTCTTCACGGCCTGCAGCCGGCCTCGTCCGCGGCTCGGCTCCGGCGGCGCGTCCTCGTCGCTGATCCAGCGGGCCTCGTCGTCCACGGGGGAGACGGCGCGGGTCTCGACGTCGGCCGCCCAGTGGGCCTGGCGGGTGCGCCCGCCGGCGGAGAAGGTGAGCTCCAAGGTCCAGGTCCCGTCGGGGCGCCGCCAGGCGTCCCAGGCGACCTCGCCGGTCGCCTCGCGGGCGGCGAGCCGCTCGGCGACGACCTCCTGGAGTGCGGGGCCCCCGCGGCCGACGGGGAAGGTGCGGGCGCGCTGGGCGGTCCACTCGCGCTCGGCGAGCACGGGGCCCTCGTAGCGGCGCACGTGCTCGAGGGGGATCTCGGAGGTCTCCGAGATCTCCTCCGCGCTGCGCCCGGCACGGAGCATCGCCTGGATCTCCTTGGGGCGCAGGGGGGTGGCGTCGGCCGCCTGGATCATGCCCAGCGCGGGACGGTCCGAGCGCACCGCGGCACGCAGCGCGCGATCGATCCTCAGGGTGTACCGATCACCGTCGGAGTCGACCAGGAGCAGATGCTCCCCGTCGTCGTGGATCCCGTCGAGATCGAGCTCGCGCATCGTCGTCCTCTCCGTCCGAGAATCGCCTCGGAGCCTGGTCGCTCGCAGGCACAGTCTAGGCCGTGACCCTATCGCGCCCGACCTGGGCGCGGACGGGACGCGCCGGGGAGGCGGCCGGCTCCTCCGCGACCGCCGCGGCACCCCTGACACGCGTGTTGCCGCCCACGGGGAGCTCTGCAATAATGCCGCCGCATTCAGCGTTGGGACCCGGACCGGTCGGATGCGGTCCCTGTGGCCGCACCGACGCGGAGATGCCCCCACCCAGGTCGTACGACCCCGCAGACAACCAGGAACGGACCGTAGATGGCCACTGATTACGACGCCCCGCGCAAGAACGACGACGAGTCGAACGACGACTCCATCGAGGAGCTGAAGGGCCGGCGGAACGAGGCGGCGACCCCCACGGTCGACGAGGACGAGGCCGAGGCGGCCGACTCCTACGAGCTCCCCGGCGCGGACCTCTCCGGCGAGGAGCTGTCCGTGCGGGTGCTGCCCCGCCAGGCCGACGAGTTCACCTGCGCCAGCTGCTTCCTCGTGAAGCACCGCAGCCAGATCGATCACGTCGAGGGCACCCTCATCATCTGCAAGGAGTGCGCGGCGGCCTGATCCGTCGCGCGGGCGCCGCGCGTCGGCCCCGCCTCGCAGGAGAACCGGAACGGCACCTCCCTCCGGGGAGGTGCCGTCGTGCTTCCCGGACTCGGGCGGCCCGTCCCGGGCGCTGCGGCTCAGGCGGCGCGGCGCGCCTGCTGCTGGGCGGTGCGCAGGGCGAGGGCGAGATCCTCCGGACGCCGGGTCGAGGCGACCCACGCGGTGGTCGGGTCCTCCTCGTCCAGCACCTCCACCCGCAGTCCTTCCCGCGTCCACCCGCGCACCGAGTGGTGCGCCAGCGGCTCGAAGTCCTGGCCGATCGTGAGCGCCCACTCCTCGCCCCGACGCACCTCCGGCTCGCCCAGCAGCGTCACGTCGATCTGCGCCCGGCCCAGCCGGAAGACGCCGCCGGAGACCTCGAGCACGGGGGAGTAGGCCAGGAGCACCGCGATCGCCGCGATCACGGCGAGGACCGACAGTGCGATCGCGGCAGGAAGGCTCAGGGGCACGATCACGAGGCCGAGCGCGGCGCCGATCACGATGCCGATCACCCAGGTCCCGACCCCGGGGAGGAGGCGCTCGCGGTAGAGCGGCTCCTGAGCGGCGGGAACGGCGGCGGGCGACGCGGCGGAGTCGGGCATGCCCTCATGATCTCACGCCCCGGCTGGACGCCGGGGTGCGCGAGCGGGCGCCCCGCACCCCATACGCTGGGGGTCATGTCTGCCGAGCCTGCCGATCCCGCCGCCCCCGCGCCGCTGCGCCTCCGCCGCACCGGCGACGCCCCGCTCCCGCACCGCGCCCACGCCGACGACGCCGGCCTCGACCTCGCCAGCGCCGAGGACCTCGTGATCCCCGCCGGCGGGCGGGCCCTGGTCGACACCGGGCTCGCGGTCGCCCTGCCGGCCGGCACGGTGGGCCTGGTCTGCCCGCGCTCGGGCCTCGCCGCGAAGCACGGGATCACCGTGCTGAACGGCCCCGGTATCGTGGATGCCGGCTATCGCGGACCGCTCAAGGTGGCGCTGCACAACACCGATGCGAGCGAGGACTTCGCCCTCCACATCGGGGACCGGATCGCGCAGCTCGTGGTGGTGCCGTTCCTGGCCCCCGTGCTGCAGGAGGTCGACGACCTCGAGGAGACCGAGCGCGCCTCGGCCGGCTTCGGCTCGAGCGGCGGCTTCGGCGACGCTCACCATCAGGAGGGATGATCATGGGACTGTTCTCCCGCAGGAAGCGGCAGGAGCCCGAGGAGGTCGGGGGGCCGCGGAGCCCCGACGTCGCGGAGCTCGACGACGGCGGCGCCGGCACGGACGAGGCCGGCGAGGAGTCGGCCGCCGTCGAGACGGCGGCCGAGGAGGCCTCTGACTCCACGGAGGACGCCCCGCGGCCGGATCACCTCGAGGACGGCCCCTACGACGAGGCCGACGCCCCCGAGGAGGACCGGATCGACCTCGGCGGCCTCCTCGTGCCGACGGTCGACGGCATGGAGCTGCGGATGGAGGTGGACCAGCGCACCAGCGCCGTGACCGGGGCGAACCTCGTCATCGAGGGCTCCTCGCTGCAAGTCCAGGCCTTCGCCGCGCCGAAGTCCCGCGGACTCTGGGAGGACGTGCGCACCTCGCTGCGGGACTCGGTGGTCAAGCAGGGCGGCACCGCCGAGACCCGCCCGGGCGTGTTCGGCACCGAGCTGATCACCCGCCTTCCCGTCAAGCGCGCCGACGGGCGCACCAGCTACCGCCCCGCCCGCTTCCTCGGCATCGACGGCCGACGCTGGTTCCTGCGCGCCATCCTCACCGGCAAGGCGCTCGGCGACCCCGAGCAGTCCCGTCGCTTCGAGACCCTGGTCTCCCGCCTGGTCGTCGTGCGCGGCACCGAGGCGATGGCGCCGCAGGAGCTCATCCCGATGCACCTTCCCGGGGAGCGCCCCGGGCTCAGCCAGATCCGCTCCGGCCCCCTGGACCCGCTCGCGCGGGGGCCCGAGATCACCGAGATCGGATGAGCAGGCACCGACGCGGCGAGGACCCCGCCGCCGAGCGCTCCGCCGCCCCTGTGCCGCAGTCGCCGCCCGAGGCGGAGGACGGCCCCGCCGCCCGCAGCGGCCTCGGGGCCGTGCTGCACGAGGAGGAGTTCTCCGTCGCCGACGCGATCGGCGGGCGACGCGGGATCATCGAGTCCGTGCTGCCGACGCTGCTGTTCGTCGTGATCTTCGTCGCCACCGGCGCGGTGGCGCTCGCGGCGGGAGCGGCGGTCGCCGCGGTCGTGGTGATGCTCGTGGTGCGGCTCGTGCAGCGCCAGAGCCCCTCGACCGTGATCGGCGGGCTGCTCGGCGTCGCCCTCGGCGCGATCCTGGCCGTCCGCTCCGGGGAGGGCTCGGACTTCTACTGGCCGGGGATCCTCACCAACGCGGTCTCCCTCGCGGTGCTGCTGCTCTCCCTCGCGCTCCGCCGTCCCCTGGTCGGCGTGCTCGTCGCGCTGCTCGACCCGCGGGTGAAGGACTGGCGCGAGCACGAGGACGGGCGCCGGGTCTACACCCGCGCCACGCTCCTGTTCGTCGGGCTCTACGCCGCCAAGCTCGCCGTGCAGCTGCCGCTGCTGCTGACCGGGCACGTCGCCGCCCTCGGCGCGGCGAAGATCGCGATGGGGCTGCCGGCCTTCGCCGTGCTCGCCTATCTGGTCTGGCTCATGCACCGCGGCCTCCTCACGCGCCGCGGGCTGCGCTGAGCTCGAGCCCCTGCGGTCATCGGATCGTCCACAGGATGAGATGATGGTGACCGAAGTGCCCGCCGTACGCAGTGCCGTCGTCCGAGCCGCGGCTCGGGCCCGGAGTGGAGGAGTGTGGTCCGATGACCCCCGATGTCGACAGCGCGCCGAGCAGCCCCGCCCTCGGTGACCGCCTCCTCACGCTGACCGCCGGCCCGCCCGCAGCAGGAGGCACCTTCGTGGCCCGCCATGAGGGCCGCGTCGTGTTCGTGCGCGGCACCGCCCCGGGCGAGACCGTCACCGCGCGGCTCCTCGAGGACCCGCGCGAGAAGGCCGATGCACGGTTCTGGCGCGCCGAGGCGCTGGACGTGCTCGAGGCCGGACCGGACCGCGTCCCGTCCGTCTGGGAGGAGGCCGGGGTCGACGGCGTCGGCGGCGCGGAGTGGGCGCACATCGCCCTGCCCGCCCAGCGCCGGATCGCGAGCGAGGTCATGCAGGAGCTGCTGCGGCGCGCCGGGGTGACGAGCTTCCCCATCGAGCAGGTGCAGGTCGAGCCCGCCCCGCACGACGTCGACGGGCTCGGCTGGCGCACCCGGGTGCGCTACGCCGTCGGCCCCGACGGGGAGGTGGGCATGCGCGGCTGGCGCTCGCACGAGGTGCGCCCCGTCGGCGCGGACCCGCTCTCCGCGGAGGCGGTGCGGGCGCTGCGCCTGGGGGAGTGGACCGCCCCCGAGGGCGCCGAGGCCGTCGACGCCGTCGCCCCCTCGGCGGGACCTGCCTCGGTCGTGCTCATCGGCCGGGACCTGGACCCCGAGAGCATCGAGATCCCCGAGAGCTGGGGGGACGCCGACGTCGCGGTCCGCACCGCGCGGGGCCTCGTCCCGCTGCGCGGCGACGGCACCGTCCACGAGCGGCTCGGCGACCGCCTGTTCACCGTGAGCGCGACCGGCTTCTGGCAGTCCCACCGCCGTGCCGCCGAGCTGCTCACCGAGGTCGTCGGCCGGGTGCTCGAGGCCCCCGTCGGCGGCAGCGCCTGGGACCTCTACGGAGGGGTTGGCGTGTTCGCGGCCCTCGCCGCGGAGCAGGTCGGCCCGGACGGCTCGGTCGTCTCCGTCGAGGGCAACCGTCGCGCCTCCCAGCTCGCCGCCCAGAACCTCGAGGACCTCCCGCAGGCCGCGACCGCGACCGCCGATGTCCCGGACTGGGTGCGCGCCCGTCGCGGCGGGGTCGACGTCGTGGTCCTGGACCCGCCCCGCGCGGGGGCCGGCGTCGAGCTGATGGGGCTGCTCGCCTCCGCGGTGCGTCGGCGCATCGTGTACGTCTCGTGCGAGCCCGCGACCCTCGCCCGCGACCTCGCCGCGATCGAGTCGAAGGGCTGGCGGATCGCGGATCTGCGCGCCTTCGACCTCTTCCCGCACACGCACCACGTCGAGTCGGTCGCGGTCCTCGAGCCCGTCGCCTCCTGAGCCCGCGACACGCACCTCGAAGCTGACGACCTGTCAGCACCATGCCCTCCTGCGTGGTACTATTTATCTTGACTTCAAGATAACTGCCGGGGATCCCCCTCGGCACCCCTCTCCCGCCCTCGCTCCGCGCTGCGCGAGCGAGGTGCGCGTTCGGCCGCCCTGCGCGGGCCGCGCGCCTACGATGGAGGGGTCGAACACCTACCGAAGGAGAGCGTCCGATGAGCACAGTCGACTCATTCGCCGCCAAGCAGGATCTCAGCGTCGGCGGCATCGACTACGAGATCTACGCGCTCGACGCCGTCGAGGGCGCCGACAAGCTTCCCTACAGCCTCAAGATCCTGCTCGAGAACCTGCTGCGCACCGAGGACGGGGTGAACATCACCGCCGACCACGTGCGCGCGCTCGCGGGCTGGGACCCGACGGCCGATCCGTCGGTCGAGATCCAGTTCACCCCCGCCCGTGTGATCATGCAGGACTTCACCGGGGTCCCCTGCGTCGTCGACCTCGCGACCATGCGCGAGGCCGTCCAGGACCTCGGGGGCGATCCCGAGAGGATCAACCCCCTCGCTCCCGCCGAGATGGTCATCGACCACTCGGTGATGATCGACGTGGCCGGTCGCCTGGACGCGCTCGAGCAGAACATGGAGCACGAGTACGAGCGCAACCGCGAGCGCTACCAGTTCCTGCGCTGGGGCCAGACCGCCTTCGACGACTTCAAGGTCGTCCCCCCGGGCACCGGCATCGTCCACCAGGTCAACATCGAGTACCTGGCCCGCACCGTCATGACCCGTGAGGTGCCCGACAGCACAGGCGAGGGCTCCGTCCTCCGTGCTTACCCGGACTCCTGCGTCGGCACCGACTCGCACACCACCATGGTCAACGGCCTGGGCGTGCTCGGCTGGGGCGTCGGCGGCATCGAGGCCGAGGCCGCGATGCTCGGCCAGCCCGTCTCCATGCTGATCCCGCGCGTGGTCGGCTTCAAGCTCACCGGCGAGATCCCCCCGGCCGCGACCGCGACCGACGTGGTGCTCACCATCACCGAGATGCTCCGCCAGCACGGCGCGGTGGGCAAGTTCGTCGAGTTCTACGGCGAGGGCGTGGCCCAGGTGCCGCTCGCGAACCGTGCGACCATCGGCAACATGAGCCCCGAGTTCGGCTCCACCTGCGCGATCTTCCCGATCGACGAGGTGACCGTCGACTACATGCGCCTGACCGGCCGCACCGAGGAGCAGCTCGAGCTGGTCGAGGCCTACGCCAAGCGCCAGGGCCTGTGGCACGACCCCTCCAAGGAGGTCGAGTACTCCGAGTACCTCGAGCTGGACCTGTCCACCGTGGTGCCCTCGATCGCCGGCCCGAAGCGCCCCCAGGACCGCATCGTCCTCTCCGACGCCAAGGAGTCCTTCCGCGAGGTGCTGCCGTCCTACGCCGCCGACCACCCGGTGGCCGGCAACGGCGACGGCTCCTTCCCCGCCTCGGACCCGGCCGCGCCCGACTCCGACAACGAGTCCGGCGGCACCGCCCCCGAGCACCAGCACGTGGCCGGCCGCGCGTCGGCCCCCGTCCAGGTCCAGGGCGAGGACTTCTCGATCGACCACGGCATCGTCTCGATCGCCTCGATCACCTCGTGCACCAACACCTCGAATCCCTCGGTGATGATGGCGGCGGGCCTGCTCGCGCGCAACGCCGTGGACCGGGGCCTGGTCGCCAAGCCGTGGGTGAAGACCTCGATGGCGCCCGGCTCGCAGGTGGTCACGAACTACTACACCAAGGCGGGCCTGTGGCCGGCGCTCGAGTCGCTCGGCTTCCACCTCGTCGGCTACGGCTGCACCACCTGCATCGGCAACTCCGGCCCGCTGGCGCCGGAGATCTCCGAGGCGATCGCCGAGAAGGACCTCGCCGTCACCGCAGTGCTCTCGGGCAACCGCAACTTCGAGGGCCGCATCAACCCCGACGTGAAGATGAACTACCTGGCCTCCCCGCCGCTGGTCATCGCCTACGCGCTCGCGGGCACGATGGACTTCGACTTCGAGAACGACGCGCTGGGGCAGGACAAGGACGGCCAGGACGTCTACCTCCGCGACATCTGGCCGAACCCCACCGAGGTGGAGCAGGTCATCGCCGAGTCGATCTCCCAGGAGATGTTCCAGGAGGACTACAAGGACGTCTTCACCGGCGACGAGCGCTGGCGGAGCCTGGAGACCCCCGAGGGCGCGACCTTCGACTGGGACCCCGAGTCCACCTACGTGCGCAAGCCCCCGTACTTCGAGGGCATGGAGGCGCAGCCCGAGCCGGTCTCGGACGTCTCCGGTGCCCGGGTGCTGGTCAAGGTCGGCGACTCGACCACGACCGACCACATCTCGCCGGCGGGCTCCATCAAGCTCGACTCCCCGGCGGGCCGGTACCTCCAGGAGCACGGCGTCGCCCGCAAGGACTTCAACTCCTACGGCTCCCGGCGCGGCAACCACGAGGTGATGATCCGCGGTACCTTCGCGAACATCCGCATCAAGAACCAGCTGCTGGACGGCGTCGAGGGCGGGTACACGAAGAACTTCCTGACCGGCGAGCAGGAGTTCATCTACGACGCCGCCCAGGCCTACGCCGAGCAGGGCATCCCCCTCGTGGTCCTGGCCGGCAAGGAGTACGGCACCGGCTCCTCCCGCGACTGGGCCGCCAAGGGCACCAAGCTCCTCGGCGTCGAGGTCGTCATCGCCGAGAGCTTCGAACGCATCCACCGCTCGAACCTCATCGGCATGGGCGTGCTGCCGCTGCAGTTCCCCGCCGGCGAGACCGCGGAGTCCCTCGGCATCGACGGCACCGAGACCTTCTCCTTCACCGGGATCACCGCCCTGAACGAGGGCGAGACCCCGAAGACGGTGAAGGTCGTCGCCGAGAAGCAGGACGGCACCTCCGTGGACTTCGATGCGGTGGTCCGCATCGACACCCCCGGCGAGGCGGACTACTTCCGCAACGGCGGCATCCTGCAGTACGTGCTGCGTTCGCTGGTCGCTGCGTGAGGCACGCGCCGCACGGCGAAAGGCACATGCCCGCCCCGTGAGCGTCTGCTCTCACCGCGCCCCGGAAGTCCTCTCGGCTCCGGGGCGCGGTCGCGTGCTGGAGCGGCCCTGAGCGCGTCCCTGTGCGGGGCGTCAGCCGATGCTCGGATCTCAGCCGGTTCCATCCTGAGAGCGGCTGAGAATCACGCATCGCCGGATCCGGAGCCATTCGGCTCGGCGCGGCGGGCGGCGCGGTGTGGCGGGTCAGCCGAGCGAGCTGTGCGGGGCCGGGCGGCGGTCAGCCGAGCGAGCTGCGCGGGGAGGAGTCGTCCGCGCGAGCCGTGAGCACGATCGGTGCCCCGTCGGTGACCTGCAGCGTGTGCTCCGCATGCGCGCCGCGCGAGCCGTCGACCGCAAGCTGCGTCCAGCCGTCGCGCTCGTCGACGACGAGCTCCGAGGTGGTGGGCACCAGGAACGGCTCGACGGTGATCAGCTGACCGGCCACGAGCTCGACGCCGCCGCCGGGGGTGCCGTGGTTGGGGACGAAGGGCGCCTCGTGCATCGTGCGGCCCACGCCGTGGCCGCCGAAGCGGTCGTTGATGGAGTAGCCGAGCGCGGTCGCCTCGTTCATCACCGCGAAGCCGATGTCGCCCACGGTCGCTCCGGCGGTGACCTGGTCGATCCCGGCCCACATCACCTGCTCGGTGTCGCGGATCAGCTGCAGGTCCTCCGCGCGCGGGGTGCCCACGGCGATCGTGAGGCAGGAGTCCGCGACCCAGCCCTCGACCGAGACCGCGAAGTCCAGCGAGAGCAGGTCCCCGTCCGCGAGGATCCGGTCGTAGGGTCGCCCGTGCAGCACGCCCTCGTTCAGGGAGGTGCAGATGACGTGCCCGAAGGGGGAGGCGCCGAAGACGGGGTGGTAGTCGATGTAGCAGCTGGTCGCTCCCGCCTCGCGGATGAGGCGATGCGCCTCGGCGTCGACGTCCAGGAGGTTCCAGCCCACGTCCACGACCTCGCGCAGGTGCGAGAGGACGGAGGCGACGAACTCGCCGGCCGGCCGGGCCTGGGCCAGGGTGGGCAGCTCCTGTGCGGAGCTGCGTCGGCGCCTGCCGAGGATCATCGTGCCTCCTGCCAGGTGACGAGCCGGGCGCCGACCCAGGCGATCATCGGCGCGAAGAGCGCGGCCCCGATCAGGTGGCCGAAGACCACGAGCTCCGGCAGGCCGGTGAAGTACTGGATGTAGCCGATCACTCCCTGGGCGAGCGTCACGATCACCAGCCACCAGGCCGCGGTGCGTGCCTCCCGACGGCCTCCGGTGCGGTGCAGCGCGATCAGCAGCGCGGCGAGCAGGGCCAGGAAGAGATAGACCGCGACGGCGTGGAAGCGTGTGATCAGCACGGGGGAGATCATCAGCCGCGTCACGTCCCCGGCATCGCCCGAGTGGGGGCCGGTGCCGGTGACGAGCGTGCCCAGCACCAGCACGGCGAAGCCCACCACGGCCAGCGGCACGAAGAGGGCGAGGAGCCGGGGCGGTACGGCGAACCGCATGGGGCCGTCGCCGTCGTACAGCCGCACCAGCAGCACCATCGAGACGGCGCCGAGCACGGGGGAGATCAGGAAGTGGGGACTGACGATGCCCGGGTGCAGATCGAACCAGACCACGAACGCGCCGAGCAGCGCCTGCACCCCGGTGCCGATCAGCGGCACCAGGGCGAGCAGGCGGAAGCCGCGGCCCTTGTGGCCGAGCCACCGGTAGGTCACCAGCAGCACGGCGATCGCGAAGATGCTCAGCACCCCCGTCAGGGTGCGGTTCCCGAACTCGACGAACGGGTGGATCCCCGAGGCGAGGGTCAGCTCGGGGGTGAAGTTCCCCGGCTCGCAGTAGGGCCAGCCGGAGCAGCCCAGTCCGCTGCCCGTCAGCCGCACCGCGCCGCCGGAGAGGATGATCCCGATCTGGCTGAGGAGATTGCCCCAGAAGGCGACGGCGGCGAGCCGTGCGCGGCGCTGCGGCCCCCAGCCGGTCAGGCGGCGGTCGGGCAGGGTGGTGATCCGACCGTGGCGCTCGGGGGAGCGAGGATCGGCGAGGGCGGGGCTGGACATGCCTCGAGTCTAGTTTCCGCGGCCGTGCGATGCCTGGACGCGTCCCTCGGATGCGAGGGATCCCCCAGCTGCCGGCCGCCGTCGCGGGAGGCCCCGGAGACGCTGGGTGCTCAGGAGTCCGTCCAGCGGAACCAGCGCACCACGGCGGCGACCCCGGCCGCCGCCCACGCCAGCAGCACCACCGCGGACCCGGCCGTGAACGGGCCGTCGGCGAGGCAGGCGCGCATCAGCTCGCCCAGGGCGCCCGAGGGCAGCAGGTCCGCCAGGCCCCCGAGGATCCGCGGGAAGGAGGCGGTGGGGAACGCCACACCGCCGAGCGCGACCAGGAGGACGAACACGAGGTTCGCGACCGCCAGCACCGCCTCCGTGCGCAGCAGCCCCGCGACCAGGAGTCCGAGCGCGCCGAAGGCCACGGTGCCGATGAGCCAGACCGGCACCAGCGCCATCAGCTCGCCGAGCTCGGGACGCCAGCCGAGGGCCGCGGCGAGCACGCCGAGGACGAGCACCTGCAGCACGTGGGTGATGAGCGTGGCGAGGATCTTCCCTGCCAGATATCCGCCGCGCCCGAGCGGTGTGGTCGCGATCCATCGCAGCACGCCGTTGCGCCGGTCGAAGCCCGTCATGATCGCCTGCGAGGTGAAGGAGGTCGAGATCAGCGCGGTGGCGAGGGTCGCCGCGATCGCGGTCTCGATCGCGGGCACGCCCTCGAGGCGACCGACGGGCAGCAGGCGGAGCCCGATCAGCACCATGGCCGGCAGCACGATCGCGACCATCAGCTGCTCGCCGTTGGACAGCAGCACGCGCGCCTCGAACCCGGCATGGGCGAGGACCCGGCGCAGCGGAGGGGCGGGGCGCGGGCGGTGGTCCGGCCGGGCATTCCGCGCGGCGTCGTCGACCTGCGGAGCCTGCGGGGGCGGGGCGGTCATCGTGCGGCTCCTGCGGTCGGGGCGTCGTCGGTCCGGGCCCCGCGCGCCTCGGCGTCGGGCTCGTGGGGGCCGTCGGACCGGTCGCGGTCCATGAGGTCCAGCAGCACGGCCTCGAGGTCCGCGGCAGCGGCGCTGGAGATCTCCAGGCGCGCGCCGTGCCGTGCGGCGGTCTCGCGCAGCTCCTGCTCGAGAGCGGGGACGGCCTCCGGCGCGACTCCGCTCGCGGTGGCTCGGAGGGTCACCCCGCCGTCGGCCCCGCGGTGCTCGCGGATGACCTCCTGGACGCTGCCCGCGGCGAGGACCCGGCCGCGGGAGATGACCCGCACCGCGTCGGCGAGGCCGACCACGTCGTCCATGAGGTGGGTGGTCAGGACCACCGCGGTGCCGGTGCGCGCGAGACCCCGGACCAGCTCGCGAACCCGGCGCCGGATGGAGGGGTCCATCCCGGCGGTCGGCTCGTCGAGGAAGACCAGGTCGGGACGGCCGATGATCGCCAGCGCCAGGGCGAGGCGCTGGCGCTGCCCCCCGGAGAGGCGACGGACGAGGGTGCGGGCGAACTCGTCGATGCCAAGGTGCTCGGCGACCTCGTCGACGTCCAGCGGGGCGGCGTGGAGGCTCGCCCCGTACCGCAGCAGCTGCATGGCGCCGGCGCCCGAGGCGAGACCGCCGTCCTGGATCATCACGCCCACCCGGGCGCGGTGCTCGGGGCTCGCGCGCCAGGGGTCAGTGCCCAGCACGCGCACCGTGCCGGAGTCAGGGCGCAGCAGGCCTGTCGCGCAGGAGACGGCGGTGGTCTTCCCGGCACCGTTGGGGCCGAGGAGGGCGGTGACCTCGCCGGGCGCGGCGGTCAGGCTCAGGCCGTCCAGGGCGCGCACGGGGCCGTAGGAGAGCGCGAGGTCGCTCGCGACGAGGGCAGGGGAGTGGTCGTCCATGTCCGCCCCATCGTAGGCCGGACCGGCCCCGTCCCCGATGTGACGCTCGCCCCGGAGCGGACGGACGCTCCCGGCGGCGGCGTGCTCAGCGGCCGGTGACGTGCAGCGGGGTGTGGGCCGGATCGACCACCTCCGCGGCGAGCGGTGCCTCGGGGGCGGTGCCGCCGGGGCCCCAGGTGTCGGTCTCGAAGCGGTCGCGGTCGTGGGCCTCCAGCAGCGGCTCGAGCGCGGGGCCGAGCGGCACGATCTGCGTGGGGTTGAGGTCCTCGTGCACGTAGTAGTAGTGGCGCTTGATCTGCACGAAGTCGACGGTGTCGCCGAAGCCCGGGGTCTGGAACAGGTCCTTGGTGTAGTTCCAGAGGTTCGGCATCGTCGCCAGCAGCTGCCGGTTGGCCTTGAAGTGCCCGTGGTAGACGGGGTCGAAGCGGATGAGGGTCGGGAACAGGCGCACGTCCGCTTCGGTGAGAGAGGGGCCCATGAGGTACCGGCTGCGACCCAGACGCTCCTCGAGCTCGTCCAGAGCCTCCCAGAGCAGGCGGTACTCCTGCTCGTAGACCTCCTGGGAGCCGGCGAAGCCGACCTTGTACACGCCGTTGTTCACCCGGTGGAGCATCCATCGGTTCAGGGCGTCGATCTCCTCCCGCCGGTCCTCGGGGTAGAGGTCCGGGGCGCCCTCGCGGTGGAACGCCGTCCACTCGGCCGCGAAGTCCAGGGTGATCTGCTGGAAGTCGTTCGTGACCACCGCCTTCGAGGGCACGTCCACGATCGCCGGGACCGTGATGCCGCGCGGGTAGTCGGCGAAGCGGGCGAAGTAGGCCTGCTGGAGCCGCTCGTAGCCCAGCACGGGGTCCACGCCGCCCTCGTCCAGGTCGAAGGTCCACGAGCGCTTGTCGTGGGTGGGGCCCGGCATGCCGACGGAGAGCGCGTCCTCGAGGCCCAGCAGGCGGCGCGAGATCAGCGTGCGGTTCGCCCACGGGCAGGCGCGTGCGGCGATCAGCCGGTAGCGGCCGGCCTCGACGGGCCAGCCGTCCCGGCCCGCGCGCGTGATGCGGTCGTCGATGTAGTTCATGTCCCGGTCGAAGGCCTTGCCCTCGGCGACGTAGGCACCCCGGGTGGAGTGCTGGGCGGTGTCCGTGCTCTGCTCGTCCATGTCGTTCCCCTTCCGTCGGATGCGTCGACGGGACCATGGTAGTTGAAACTGGAAATATAGGGAAGTCCTGCGCCGCTTCTCGGCTCCGGCAAGGAGATTCCGCAGGTAAGGGCACCCTTCGTGGGCGGGGGCACATGCTCCCGGGAGGTATTTGGAAAGCGTTCTGTTGTAAAATGAATGCGGTCGAGGAGGAGGGAGTGACGATGGCTGAGCAGGATCTCGCGACGAGCCCCGCGCACACCACGCGCGACCGGCTCGTCGAGGCGATCTCCACCCATGGCCCCATCACCGCGCGGCAGCTCGCCGAGCGGTTCGGCCTCACCAGTGCGGCGGTGCGCCGCCACCTCGCGGCCCTCCAGGCCGAGGGGACCATCGCCGAGCACGAGATGCCCGTGGCCCATCGCGGTCGCGGTCGGCCGAGCAAGACCTTCGTGCTGTCCCCGTCGGCGCACGAGGAGCTCGCCGGCGGCTACGACGAGCTCGCGGTGCTGGCCGTCGACGAGCTCGCCCGCCGCGGCGGGGACGAGGCGGTCACGGCGCTCGCCGAGCGCCGGATCGCCGACTGGGAGCGGAAGCTCGCCGAGCGCGTCGCCGAGACCGAGGCGCGCACGGGGGAGGGCGTGACCGCCGCAGGCCGGCTCGAGCTGCTCGCGCAGCTGCTGACCGAACGCGGCTACGCCACCACGGTCCGGCCCCTGCACGTGCCCCTGCCGGCCACGCGCAGGGACGGGTCGCCCGGCCCCCGCAGCCTCGTCACCGCACAGCTGTGCCACGGCCGCTGCCCCGTCCTGGACGTCGCGGCGGACCACTCGGAGCTGTGCGAGGCCGAGACCCGCGTCATCTCCCGCATCATCGGGGCCCCCGTCCAGCGCCTGGCGACCCTGGCGCAGGGGGCTCATGCCTGCACGACCCACATTCCGCTCACCGAGGGAAGGACACCATGACGAGCGCACCCGAGAAGCTCTCACAGGACGAGATCATCGATTCGATCGGCAACTACGCCTTCGGATGGCACGACGAGGACTCGGCCGGTGCCAGCGCGCGCCGCGGCCTGTCCGAGGACGTCGTGCGGGACATCTCCGCACGCAAGGACGAGCCGGAGTGGATGCTCGAGCGTCGCCTCAAGGCGCTGAGGCTCTTCGAGAAGAAGCCGCTGCCCACCTGGGGCCCGGACCTCTCCGGAATCGCCTTCGACGACATCAAGTACTTCGTCCGCTCCACCGAGAAGCAGGTCACCGACTGGAACGACCTGCCCGAGGACATCAAGGAGACCTACGACCGCCTCGGCATCCCCGAGGCCGAGAAGCAGCGTCTCGTCGCCGGCGTCGCGGCGCAGTACGAGTCCGAGGTCGTCTACCACCAGATCCGCGAGGACCTGGAGGAGCAGGGCGTCGTCTTCCTGGACACCGACACCGCGCTCAAGGAGCACCCGGAGCTGTTCAAGGAGTACTTCGGCACCGTCATCCCCTCGGGGGACAACAAGTTCTCCGCGCTGAACACCGCCGTGTGGTCCGGCGGCTCCTTCGTCTACGTCCCCAAGGGCGTGCACGTCGAGATCCCGCTGCAGGCCTACTTCCGGATCAACACCGAGAACATGGGCCAGTTCGAGCGCACGCTGATCATCGCGGACGAGGGCTCCTACGTGCACTACGTCGAGGGCTGCACCGCGCCGATCTACCAGTCCGACTCGCTGCACAGCGCCGTCGTCGAGATCATCGTGAAGAAGGACGCCCGCGTCCGCTACACGACCATCCAGAACTGGTCGAACAACGTCTACAACCTGGTCACCAAGCGCACCACCGTCGAGCAGGGCGGCGTCATGGAGTGGGTCGACGGCAACATCGGCTCCAAGGTCACCATGAAGTACCCGGCCGTGTGGCTGATGGGCGAGCACGCCCGCGGGGAGACGCTCTCCGTCGCCTTCGCCGGCGAGGGCCAGAACCAGGACACCGGCTCGAAGATGGTGCACATGGCGCCGCACACCTCGAGCTCGATCGTCTCGAAGTCGGTCTCGCGCAGCGGCGGCCGCAGCTCCTACCGGGGCCTGGTCCAGGTCATGCCCGGTGCGGAGCACTCCGGCTCGACCGTGCTGTGCGACGCGCTGCTGGTCGACCAGATCTCGCGCACCGACACCTACCCCTATGTCGACGTGCGCGTCGACGACGTCCAGATGGGCCATGAGGCCACCGTCTCGAAGGTCTCCGAGGAGCAGCTCTTCTACCTGATGAGCCGCGGCATGGAGGAGACCGAGGCGATGGCGATGATCGTGCGCGGCTTCATCGAGCCCATCGCGCGCGAGCTCCCGATGGAGTACGCCCTCGAGCTGAACCGCCTGATCGAGCTGCAGATGGAAGGAGCAGTCGGCTGATGACGACCACTGATGTGAAGGGTGCCGAGAGCGCCGGGGACCCGAGCGCGAACGAGGCGGTGGGCCACGCCGCCGGCGCCGCGCCCGTCGCCGCCGGTGCCGCCCTCGAGGGGGCGGACACCGCTGCCGCGCCGGAGCTGGAGGAGGAGAACCTGAGCCTCCCCGGCCAGGAGGTCTCCGCCGCCCATGCCGCGCTGAACCGCGGTGCGCGCCTGCGCTCCTTCGAGGTCGCCGAGCACGCCGTGCCCAAGAGCGACATCGAGGAATGGCGCTTCACCCCGCTGCGCCGCTTCTCCGCCCTCTTCGAGGACGCCCCGACCGACGACCGCGAGGGCGACCCCGCCGTCGACTACCAGGTCAGCGTGCCCGAGGGGGCCCCGGCGCCGACGACCCTCGCGATCGGCGAGGCTCCCCGCGGCACGGTGCTGGTCCCCGAGGACCTCCCGACCGCGATCGCCTCCGCCCGCACCGAGCAGGCGCTGCACCTGGTGGCGTCGAAGAACACCGACTACGACGCCCCGTTCCGGGTGGACGTCGTCGGGCGCGGTGCGGACCGTCGCGCCAACGCTCACCTCGTGCTCGAGGCGGAGGAGTCCTCCTCGTCCATCGTCGTGCTGAACCACACCGGCTCTGCGCAGTACGCGCAGGACGTCGAGATCATCGTCGGCGACAACGCGCGGATGACGGTCATCACCGTCCACGACTGGGACGACGACGCCGTGCACATCGCCCAGCACCACGCCCGCGTGGGCCGCGACGCACGGCTCAAGCACGTGGCCGTCACGCTCGGCGGCAGCGCCGTGCGGCTGAACGCGATCGGCGAGTACGCCGCCCCCGGCGGCGAGATCGAGAAGCTGGGCCTCTACTTCTCCGACGAGGGCCAGTTCTTCGAGAACCGGCTGTTCATCGACCACAGCGCCCCGAACTGCACCTCCAACGTCGCCTACAAGGGCGCGCTGCAGGGCAAGGGGGCACGCTCCGTGTGGGTCGGCGACGTGCTGATCCGCAAGGAGGCCGAGGGCACCAACACCTACGAGCTCAACCGCAACCTGGTGCTCACCGAGGGTGCTCGCGCCGACTCGGTGCCGAACCTGGAGATCGAGACGGGCGAGATCGAGGGCGCGGGCCATGCGGCGGCGACCGGTCGTTTCGACGACGAGCAGCTGTTCTACCTGCGCGCCCGCGGCATCCCGGAGATCGAGGCCCGACGGCTCGTGGTGCGCGGCTTCTTCGCCGAGATCATCCAGCAGATCGACGTGCCCGAGGTGCGCGAGCGCCTCTCGGCGGCGATCGAGGACGAGCTCGCACGGAGCATGAACTGATGTCGGACGCCTTCGTCCCCGTCGCCGCCCTCGCCGACCTCGACCCCGGCGAGGCGATCGACGTGGTCGCCGGCGGGATCGAGATCGCGCTGGTGCGCGACGAGGACGGCGGCGTCCACGCGCTCGAGGACGTCTGCTCGCACGACGAGATCGCGCTGAGCGACGGCGACGTCGAGGGCTGCACCATCGAGTGCTGGAAGCACGGCAGCCAGTTCGACCTGGTCACCGGTCGTCCCCTGCAGCTCCCGGCCGTCCTGCCCGTGCGGGTCTTCCCCGTGCGCATCGACGAGAGCAGCGGCGAGATCCTCGTGGACCCGACCGCGGCCCCCGCCACCTGACCGCGCGGGCGTCGGTCCCGATGCCCGCCCCGACCCCCATTCATCCACCAGCTTCCTGGTCAAGGAGTACCACCTATGTCGATCCTGGAGATCAAGAACCTCCACGCCACCGTCGAGACCCCTGAGGGCACCAAGGAGATCCTCAAGGGCGTCGACCTCACCATCAAGGGCGGCGAGACCCACGCGATCATGGGCCCCAACGGCTCGGGCAAGTCGACCCTCGCCTACGCCATCGCCGGCCACCCCAAGTACGAGATCACCGGCGGCGAGGTCCTCCTCGACGGCGAGGACGTGCTCGAGATGAGCGTCGACGAGCGCGCCCGCGCCGGCCTCTTCCTCGCGATGCAGTACCCCGTCGAGGTCCCCGGCGTGACCGTCTCGAACTTCCTGCGCACCGCCAAGACCGCGATTGACGGCGAGGCGCCGTCGCTGCGCACCTGGGTCAAGGACGTCAAGGGCGCGATGGACGATCTGAAGATGGATCCCGTCTTCGCCGAGCGCAACGTCAACGAGGGCTTCTCCGGCGGCGAGAAGAAGCGCCACGAGATCCTGCAGATGCAGCTGCTGAAGCCCTCCATCGCGGTGCTCGACGAGACCGACTCCGGCCTCGACGTGGACGCGCTGCGCGTGGTCTCCGAGGGCGTCAACCGCGCCAAGGAGAACACCGAGGTGGGCATCATGCTGATCACCCACTACACCCGCATCCTGCAGTACGTGAAGCCGGACTTCGTCCACGTCTTCGTCAACGGCCGCGTCGCCGAGCAGGGCGGTCCCGAGCTCGCCGAGCGCCTCGAGGCCGAGGGCTACGACCGCTACCTCGTCGGCGCCTGACGCCCGTGGACGCTCCGTCCCGGCCCGTCTGGGACGGAGCGTCCAGCCCCTCACCCGCGGGCTGCGGCCCGCACCCCTTCCGGGAGGACACCATGACCGACCAGCAGACCCCGGCCTCGACCGTGAGCGCCGAGGACGTCACCGAGGCGATGAAGGACGTGATCGATCCCGAGCTCGGGATCAACGTCGTCGACCTCGGCCTCGTCTACGGGGTCACCGTCGAGGACGGCAACGCCGTGATCGACATGACCCTGACCTCCGCCGCCTGCCCGCTCACGGACGTGCTCGAGGAGCAGACCTTCGCGGTGCTGGATCCCATCACCGAGACGCACCGCATCAACTGGGTGTGGATGCCGCCGTGGGGCATGGAGAAGATCACCGAGGACGGCCGCGAACAGCTGCGCGCCATCGGCTTCAACCTCTGATCAGCTGAACGGCCCGGACCGGAGCTCCGTCGCCCGGCCGCACCATGTGCCCACCCGTGCTTCTCGCGCGGGTGGGCACGTGCGCGTCCGAGGGCACGCGCGGGCGGGTCAGCCGATCACGGCGGCGGCGTCGGCGAGCTCGAGCCCGTGGGCCTCGGCGGTGCCCTCGTGGGTGAGCGCGCCCTCGTGGGTGTGCAGCCCCTTCGCGAGCGCCCCGTCAGCGCGCAGGGCATCGCGCCAGCCCGCGGAGGCGAGCTTCAGCACGTAGGGGAGCGTCGCGTTGTTCAGCGCCGCGGTGGCTGTGACCGGGACGGAGCCGGGCATGTTCGCCACGCAGTAGTACACCGCCTCGTGTACGGAGAAGGTCGGGGCGTCGTGCGTCGTCGGGCGCGAGTTCTCGAAGCAGCCTCCCTGGTCGATCGCGACGTCGACGAGCACCGAGCCCGGCTTCATCCGGGCGACCATCTCATCGGTGACGAGCTTCGGCGCACGCCTGCCGGGGATCAGCACGGAGCCGACCACGACGTCGGCCCGCTCGATCTGCGCGGCGAGGTCGAGGGTCGTCGAGTAGCGGGTCAGGATCCCGCCGTGGTGCATCGTCGCGATCTGCCCGAGGCGCGTGACGTCCACGTCCATCACGGTGACGTTCGCATGCAGCCCGTGGGCCATCATCGCCGCCTGCTCGCCGACGACGCCGCCCCCGAGCACCAGCACGTTCGCCTCCGAGGTGCCGGGCACCCCGCCCATCAGCACCCCGGCGCCGCCCAGGGGCGCCATCAGGTGGTAGGCGCCGACCTGTGCGGCGAGACGACCGGCGATCGCGCTCATCGGCGCCAGCAGCGGCAGCGAGCGGTCCGGGAGCTGCACCGTCTCGTAGGCGATCGAGGTGGTGCCCGAGGCGAGCAGCGCCTCGGCGAGCTCCCGGTCCGCGGCCAGGTGCAGGTAGGTGAACAGGATCTGCCCTGCGCGCAGGCGCCCGTGCTCCTCCGGCAGGGGCTCCTTGACCTTCACGATCATCTCGGCCTGTTCCCAGACCTCGTCGGCGGTGGGCAGGATCCTCGCACCGGCTGCGACGTAGTCCTCGTCCGTCACGCGAGACCCGAGGCCGGCCCCGGTCTCGACGACGACCTCGTGGCCCCGCGCCACCAGCTCGTGCACGCCGGCGGCGCCCAGGCCCACCCGGTTCTCGTTGTTCTTGACCTCGCGGGGCACCCCGATGCGCATGTCCAGCCTCTCTGCCGTGCTCGTGTGGCCGCGGTCACGGCCACCTCCCCAGGATGGCACCTCGGCGCCGATGTGCGGGAGGGGCCCGCTGTGGTGCGCGGCACCGTGGCCGGGAATCGGCGGGACCTCGTCCCGCACCCGCCCTAGACTCGATCCGGCCCTCCTCCGGGCCCACCCCGTCGAACAGGAGCATCTCCCGTGATCACCGTGCACGACCTCGCCATCCGTGTCGGCGCGCGGCTGCTCATGGGCGGAGTCTCCTTCCAGGTCACCCCCGGCGACCGGATCGGGCTGGTGGGTCGCAACGGAGCCGGCAAGACCACCCTGACCAAGGTGCTCTCCGGGACCCTGGATCCGAGCGAGGGCAGCGTGGAGGTGACCGGAGAGCTCGGCTACCTCCCGCAGGACACCCACAGCGGCGAGGACACCGAGCCGGTGCTGGCCCGCATCCTCTCGGCCCGCGGTCTGGACGGGATCCTGAGGAAGCTGCGCCGTGCCGAGGAGGAGATGGGGGACATGTCCCTCAGCGAGGCCCGGCGCGAGAAGGCGATGAACCGCTACCCGCGCCTGGAGGCCGAGCTCGACGCCGCCGGCGGCTACGCGGCCGAGGCCGAGGCCAAGCGCATGGCCGCGAACCTGGGACTGCCGAACCGTCTGCTCGAGCAGGAGCTCGGCACCCTCTCCGGCGGCCAGCGCCGCCGCGTCGAGCTCGCCCGGATCCTCTTCTCCCAGGCCTCCACGATGATCCTCGACGAGCCGACGAACCACCTCGACCACGACTCGATCGTGTGGCTGCGCGAGTACCTGATGAGCTACCGCGGCGGCCTGATCGTCATCAGCCACGACGTCGAGCTCGTCGAACAGGTCGTGAACAAGGTCTTCTACCTCGACGCGAACCGGTCCGCCATCGACATCTACAACATGGGCTGGAAGCAGTACCTGCGCCAGCGCGAGGACGACGAGAAGCGCCGCAGGCGCGAGCGCGCGAACGCCGAGAAGAAGGCCGGTCAGCTCACCGCCCAGGCCGAGAAGATGCGCGCGAAGGCCACCAAGGCAGTGGCGGCCCAGAACATGCTGCGTCGCGCCGAGCGGATGCTCGACGGCGTCGAGGGGGAGCGGCAGACCGATCGCGTCGCCTCGCTGCGCTTCCCGAAGCCCGCCCCCTGCGGGAAGACCCCGCTGATGGCCGAGGACCTCTCGAAGTCCTACGGCAGCCTCGAGATCTTCACCGGTGTGGACCTCGCGATCGACCGCGGCTCGCGCGTGGTGATCATCGGCCTGAACGGCGCGGGCAAGACTACCCTGCTGCGCATCCTCGGGGGAGTCGACGAGCCGGACACCGGCCGCATCCTGCCCGGGCACGGGCTGCGGATCGGCTACTACGCCCAGGAGCACGAGACCCTCGACCTCGACCGCACGGTGCTCGAGAACATGATGACCGCGGCCTACGAGCTGCCCGAGGTCGAGGCCCGCAAGATCCTCGGCTCCTTCCTGTTCACGGGCGACGACGTGCACAAGCCCGCGCGTGTCCTCTCCGGCGGGGAGAAGACCCGCCTCGCCCTCGCCGCCCTCGTCGTCTCGAGCGCCAACGTGCTGCTGCTGGACGAGCCGACGAACAACCTCGACCCTGCCAGCCGCGAGGAGATCCTCGGGGCGCTGGCGAACTTCGAGGGCGCGGTCGTGCTGGTCTCCCACGACCCCGGAGCGGTCGCGGCCCTGGACCCCGAGCGGGTGCTCATGATGCCCGACGCCGTCGAGGACCTCTGGAACGCCGAGTACCAGGAGCTCATCGAACTCGCCTGAGGCGGGTCCGGGGCCGCTGGCGCCGCCCGTCCCGCACCGGAGGTCCGCGGGCCGGGCCCGGTGCACGGCCTCCCACCCCTCGGCCTCCGGACGCTGTACCGTCGGCTACAGCGTCCGTCCACTGTGAAGGGGTCTCCGTGTTCGTCGTGTCCTACTCCGGTCGTCCCGGCCACGGCCGCAAGGCCGGCGATCCCGTCCCCGCGCTGCTCGCCGCGCTCGAGGGGATCGACCTGCCGCTGCCGCCGGAGCGCACCGTCGGCCCCCAGGCGCTCGCGATCGCGGACCGGGCCGAGACCGCGCTCGAGCTCGTGCTGCGCGGCGTCGAGGCCGGACCGCTCGCGATCGGTCTCGGGATCGGGGCGCTCGAGCGACCGGTGCCCGCCGGGGTGCGGGAGATCGCGGGCCCTGCGTCGCAGGCCGCCGAGTCCGCCCTCGCCGCGGCCGTCACCACCTCTCAGGTCTCGCTCGCGGTGCGCGCGTCCGATCCGCGCCATGCGGACACCGCCGCTGACGTCGAGGCGGTGCTGCGTCTGATCGGCTGGATGATCCGCGCCCGCAGTCGGGGTCAGTGGCAGGCCGTGCACGAGCTGCGCGCCGACCCGACCGCCACCCAGGCCCGCCTCGCCGAACGTCTCGGCGTGACCCAGCAGACCGTCTCCCGCGCCGTGAAGACCAGCGGGTGGCGCGAGGAGAGCGCCGCCCACCCGCTCGCCGTGCGTCTGCTGAGCATGATCGACCTCACGTCCGCCCGCTGAGTCCCTCCCGGCCCCCGGGCGGGCGGGACGGTGCGCGCTATCCTGGGCCTCGCCCCGACACCGACCGAGGAGACCCATGGCGACGACGAACGACCTCAAGAACGGAATGGTGCTGGTCATCGACCGGCAGCTGTGGAGCGTGGTCGAGTTCCAGCACGTCAAGCCCGGCAAGGGCCCGGCCTTCGTGCGCACCAAGCTGAAGAACGTCATGTCCGGCAAGGGCGTGGACAAGACCTTCAACGCCGGCGTCAAGGTCGAGACCGCCACCGTGGACCGTCGCGACATGCAGTACTCCTACCTCGACGGCGACATGTACGTCTTCATGGACACCTCGAACTGGGAGCAGACCAGCCTCACCGAGGAGGTCGTGGGCGACGCGAAGGACTTCATGGTCGAGGGCCAGGACGTCGTCATCGCCTTCCACGAGGGCAACGCCCTCTTCGTCGAGCTGCCCGCCTCCGTGGTGCTCGAGATCGAGTTCACCGAGCCGGGACTGCAGGGCGACCGCTCCAGCGGCGGCACCAAGCCGGCCCGCCTGACCACCGGCCGCGAGATCCAGGTCCCGCTGTTCCTGAACGAGGGCGACAGCGTCAAGGTCGACACCCGCAGCGGCGACTACCTCGAGCGCGTCAAGTGACCTCAGCTCCCGATGAGCGCGGCGAGGAGCGGCCCGCGCCGCGCCCCACCGGCCTGCCCCTCCCCACCCGGGAGGGGGCCGAGGTCCAGCTCGAACGCACGGTCCCGGCCGCCGCGGACCGCCTCCACGGCCGCACCCGCGAACGCATCCGCGCGCTCGACGTGCTGTTCGAGGCCGATGCCAAGCAGGCCGACGTCCTCGACGTGCTCGCCGAGCGGCTGCGCCGCACGGCCGCGCAGACCCCGCTGCCCGAGCGCTCCCGCGCCCTGGTCGAGCTCTACGCCCCGCACGCCGTCGACATCGACGAGGACCTCGCCACCCACTCCCGCGACTGGCCCCTGCACCGCATGCCCGCCGTGGACCGCGCCATCCTGCGCCTGGGCGCCGCCGAGGTGCTGCACGGGGAGGAGCCCGCCGCCCGCGGCGCGATCATCGGCGAGTACACGAAGATCGCCGAGGTCCTCTCCACCGACGACTCCCCGCGCTTCGTCAACGGGCTGCTGCAGCGGCTCGTGGACGTGCGCGGGCTGCTGGGCTGACCGGGCGCCACGGCCCGCCCCGCGGCGCCGACCCCGCCGTCCCGTCCGAGGGGCGGGCAGGCGGGGGTCGGCGCGCACCCGCCGACTAGACTCGGCATCGCTCGCACGAGCACCTGACCCTTTAACGACACGTCCTGTGAGGCGTGGAAGGGAGAATCCCCGCATGACCAGCAACGACCCTGCCCTGGGGGCCGGAGCCGAGCGCTCCCGGGTCCTCGGCCCCGAGGAGATCCGGCGTGCGCTGACCCGCATCGCCCACGAGATCCTCGAGAGCGACCACGGTGCCGAGGACCTCGTCCTGCTCGGCATCCCGCACCGCGGCGTCCCGCTCGCCCGGCGCCTCGCCGAGCTCATCGCCCGCGCCGAGGGGCGGAACGAGGGCGGTGACCTCGACTCCCTCCACGGTGCGCTGGACATCACGATGTACCGCGACGACCTGCGGCACAATCCCACGCGCGCACCGAGCCCCACCCGCATCCCGCCGGCCGGGATCGACGGCCGCACCGTCGTGCTCGTCGACGACGTGCTGTACTCCGGCCGCACCGTCCGCGCCGCCCTCGACGCGCTCAGCGCCATCGGCCGCCCGGCCGCCGTGCGCCTGGCCGTGCTCGTGGACCGCGGGCACCGGGAGCTGCCGATCCGCGCCGACCACGTCGGCAAGAACCTCCCCACCTCGCGCAGCGAGCGGGTGCACGTCCAGCTCGCCGAGACCGACGGCACGGACGCGGTCGACATCGTCCGCCCCGCCCCGGCCGGGGAGGCGCGCGCATGAGGCACTTCATCTCGATCGCGGACCTGCGCCGCGAGGAGGCCCTCGAGGTCCTCGCCACCGCCGAGCACATGGCCCAGACCCAGTCCCGGGCGATCCGCAAGCTGCCGACCCTCGTCGGCACCACCGTCGTGAACCTCTTCTTCGAGGACTCCACGCGCACCCGGATCAGCTTCGAGGCCGCCGCCAAGCGGCTCTCCGCCGACGTCATCAACTTCTCCGCCAAGGGCTCGAGCATCTCCAAGGGCGAGTCCCTCAAGGACACCGCCCTCACCCTCCAGGCGATGGGCGCCGACGCGGTCGTGGTGCGCTCGGGCTCCGCGGGCGCCGCCCACCTGCTCGCCCACGCCGGCTGGATCGACCAGCCCATCGTCAACGCGGGCGACGGCGCGCACGAGCACCCCACCCAGGCGATGCTCGACGCCTTCACGATGCGGCGCCACCTGCGGCCCGGAGATCCGCACGCGGACCTGGACGGGCTGCACGTGGTGATCGTCGGCGACGTGCTCCACTCGCGCGTGGCCCGGTCCAACGTGCTGCTGCTGACCCTGCTCGGCGCCCGCGTCACCCTCGTCGCCCCGCCCGCGCTCGTGCCCGTCGGCGCGACCGGCTGGCCCTGCGAGATCTCCTACGACCTCGACGAGGCCCTCGCCGCCGGACCCGACGCGGTGATGATGCTGCGGGTCCAGCACGAGCGGATGATCGGGGGCGGCTTCTTCCCGACGGCAGGGGAGTACTCCCGCCGCTACGGGCTGAGCGCCGCGCGCGCCGCCTCGCTGCCCGCGCACACCATCGTCATGCATCCCGGCCCGATGAACCGCGGCTTCGAGATCGCCGGTTCGGTCGCCGACTCCCCGCGCAGCGTCATCGTCGAGCAGGTCGCCTCCGGCGTGTTCGTGCGCATGGCCGTGCTCTACCATCTGCTCGCCACCGACGCCCGGGAGGCCCCCCGTGAGAACTGAGCCCGTCACCTCCGACGCCCGGACAGAGCCCCCCGCCCCGCTGCTGATCCGCGGCGGCCGCCCCTACGGCGAGGGCGTCCAGGACGTCCTCGTCCGGGACGGACGCATCGCCGCGATCGGCGCCGACCTCGAGGCCCCGGCGGACGCCGAGGTCATCGACGCCGAGGGCTGCATCGTCCTGCCCGGCCTCGTCGACCTCCACACCCATCTGCGCGAGCCCGGCGGGGAGGAGGCCGAGACCGTCGAGACCGGCACCCGCGCCGCCGCCCGCGGCGGCTTCACCGCCGTGCACGCGATGGCCAACACGACCCCCGTCGCGGACACCGCCGGCGTGGTCGAGCAGGTGGCGCTGCGCGGCGACAGCGCCGGCTGGTGCGCCGTGCGCCCCGTCGGCGCGGTCACCGTGGGCCTCGCGGGCGAGCGGCTCGCCGAGCTCGACGCGATGGCGAACTCCCGCGCCCGCGTGCGCGTCTTCAGCGACGACGGGAAGTGCGTGCACGACCCCGTGCTGATGCGCCGTGCGCTCGAGTACGTGAAGTCCTTCGACGGCGTCATCGCCCAGCACGCCCAGGACCCGCGCCTCACCGACGGCGCGCAGATGCACGAGGGCCTCGTCTCCGCGGAGCTCGGGCTCGCGGGCTGGCCGGCGGTGGCCGAGGAGTCGATCATCGCGCGCGACGTGCTGCTCGCCCAGCACGTCGGCTCCCGCCTGCACGTGTGCCACCTGTCCACCGCCGGCAGCGTCGACATCGTGCGCTGGGCCAAGCAGCGCGGCATCGCGGTCACCGCGGAGGTCACGCCCCACCACCTGCTGCTGACCGACGAGAACGTGCGCCAGTTCGACGCCGTGTTCAAGGTGAACCCGCCGCTGCGCACCGCCGCGGACGTCGAGGCCGTGCGCGAGGGGCTGGCCGACGGGACGATCGACATCGTCGCCACCGACCACGCCCCCCATCCCGCCGACGCCAAGGACCGCGAGTGGGATCAGGCCGCGATGGGCATGACCGGGCTCGAGACCGCGCTCAGCCTGGTCCAGTCCACGATGGTCGACCCGGGGCGGATCAGCTGGCGGGACGTCGCCCGGGTGCTCTCGGAGGCACCGGCCCGGATCGGGCGCGACGAGGACCAGGGACGCCCGCTCGCCGTGGGGGAGCCCGCCCACCTGCTGGTGTGGGACCCGCGCCCCGTGCGGGTGAGCGACCCCTCCGAGCACGCCTCCCAGGGACGCAACTCGCCCTTCGCGGGCCTCGAGCTGCCCGGCGCGAACCGCCTCACGCTGCTCGCGGGCCGAGCCACCGTGCGCGACGGCGCGGTGGTGGAGAGGTGAGCGACCGGCTCGTCCCCGTCCTGCTCCTGGTCCTGCTGTTCCTGCTCGCCCTCGGCGCCATGGCCTGGGGCTGGCGACGCCGCGGCCGTCGCCAGCAGGACCTGCCCGAGCTGCCGCAGCCGATCGCCGGCGGCAAGGCCCTCGAGATCTCCGCCGATCCGCTGCGCGCCCGCGGCGTCTACGTCTCGACCACGCTCGCCGAGCAGCCGCTCGAGCGCGTCGTCGCCCGCGGGCTCGGCGCCCGCAGCCGGGCCTGGATCACCGAGGCCGCGGACGCGGGCCGTCCCGTGCTGCTCGTGGATCGCGAGGGAGCGCCCTCGTTCCTGATCCCCCTGGCCGACGTGCGCTCCCTCCACACCGCCCCCGGCATGGCCGGGAAGTGGGTCGGCGGCGACGGCCTGCTCGTCGTCCGCTGGCGGCTGGGGGAGACCCTGCTGGACTCCGGGTTCCGACTCGACCGGGCGGAGGACCAGGCCCGCTTCCTCGACCTCCCGCCGTGCGCCCCGCCCCGCACCGGCCCCGCCCCGACCACCACCCCGCCCGACTCCACGGCCCCCGAGGCCCGGAAGGAGCATCCATGACCGCCCCCGCCACCCCCCGGCCCTCGGCCCGAGCGCGCCGCGAGCGCGCGCTGCTGATCCTCGAGGACGGCACCGTGCTGCGCGGCTCCGCCTACGGCGCCCGCGGCGCCCGCTTCGGCGAGGTCGTCTTCACCACCGGCATGACCGGCTACCAGGAGACCCTCTCGGACCCCTCCTACGCCGGGCAGATCGTCGTGCAGACCGCCCCGCACATCGGCAACACCGGCGCGAACGACGAGGACATGGAGTCCCGCCGCGTGTGGGTGCGCGGCTATGCCGTGCGCGACGCGAGCCGCATCGCCTCCTCGTACCGTGCCGAGCAGTCCCTCGACGACCTGCTGATCAGCAGCGACGTCGTCGGGATCAGCGACATCGACACGCGCATGCTCACCCGTCGGCTGCGCGAGAACGGCTCCGCCCGCGGCGGCGTCTTCTCCGGCGAGGCCCTCGAGGCCTCGGAGGAGGAGCTGCTCGCCCAGGTCCGCTCGCAGCCGGAGATGACCGGCGCGAGCTTCGTCGAGGAGGTCACGATCGCCCAGCCGGTCGTCCTCGAGCCGGAGGGAGAGGCCGTGGCGACCGTCGCCGCCGTCGACCTCGGCATCAAGGGCGCCTCCCCGCGCAGCATGCTCGCCCGCGGCCTGCGCGTGCACCTCCTGCCCGCGACGACCTCCCTCGAGGACCTCCTCGCGATCGGGCCCGACGCCGTGTTCTTCTCCAACGGGCCCGGCGACCCCGCCGCCGCGACCGCGCAGATCGAGCTGCTGCGCGGCGTGCTCGACGCCGGCATCCCCTTCTTCGGGATCTGCTTCGGCAACCAGCTGCTGGGCCGCGCCCTCGGCTTCGACACCTACAAGCTGAAGTTCGGCCACCGCGGCATCAACCAGCCCGTCCAGGACCGCGAGACGGGCCAGGTCGCGATCACCGCCCACAACCACGGCTTCGCCGTGGACGTGCCGCTCGAGGGCGAGCACATCGCCCCGCACGACGGCGGCCGCTACGGCCGCGTCGTCGTCTCCCACGTCGGCCTGAACGACGACGTGGTCGAGGGGCTGCGCTGCCTGGACCGCCCCGCCTACTCCGTCCAGTACCACCCCGAGGCGGCCGGCGGCCCCCACGACGCCTCGCCCCTCTTCGACCGACTGGTGGAGCTCGCCGTCGCGCACCGCGCCGGCTCCGCCGACAAGGAGTCCTGATGCCTCGCCGTACCGATATCTCCTCCGTCCTGGTCATCGGCTCCGGGCCGATCGTCATCGGCCAGGCCGCCGAGTTCGACTACTCCGGCACCCAGGCCTGCCGCGTCCTGCGCGAGGAGGGCCTGCGCGTCATCCTCGTGAACTCGAACCCGGCCACGATCATGACCGACCCCGAGATCGCCGACGCGACCTACATCGAGCCCATCGACCCGGACATCATCCGCTCGATCATCGCCGCCGAGCGGCCCGACGCCCTGCTGCCCACCCTCGGCGGGCAGACCGCGCTGAACGCCGCGATCGCCCTGGCCGAGAACGGCACCCTCGAGGAGTTCGGCGTCGAGATGATCGGCGCGAACCTCGAGGCGATCCACAAGGCCGAGGACCGCCAGCAGTTCAAGGACGTGGTCGAGCGCGTGGGCGGCGAGTCCGCCCGCTCCCGCATCTGCCACACCATGGACGAGCTGCTCGAGGCCGCCGACGAGCTCGGCTACCCGATGGTGGTGCGCCCGAGCTTCACCATGGGCGGGCTCGGCTCCGGCATGGCCTACGACGAGGCGGACCTGCGCCGCATCGGCGGGGACGGCCTGCACTACTCGCCGACCTCCGAGGTCCTGCTCGAGGAGTCGATCCTGGGCTGGAAGGAGTTCGAGCTCGAGCTCATGCGCGACGGCGCCGACAACTGCGTCGTGATCTGCTCGATCGAGAACGTCGACCCCGTCGGCGTGCACACCGGCGACTCCGTCACCGTCGCCCCCGCCCTCACCCTCACCGACGTCGAGCTGCAGAAGATGCGCGACCTCGGCATCGCGATCATCCGCGAGGTCGGCGTCGACACCGGCGGCTGCAACGTCCAGTTCGCCACCCACCCCGAGACCGGCCGGATCGTCGTGATCGAGATGAACCCGCGCGTCTCCCGCTCCTCGGCCCTGGCATCGAAGGCCACCGGCTTCCCGATCGCGAAGATCGCCGCGCGCGTCGCGATCGGCTACACCCTCGACGAGATCCGCAACGACATCACCGGCACCACCCCGGCGAGCTTCGAGCCGGCGCTGGACTACGTCGTGGTGAAGGTGCCCCGCTTCGCCTTCGAGAAGTTCCCGGCCGCGGACCCGACCCTGACCACCACGATGAAGAGCGTCGGCGAGGCGATGGCCCTGGGCCGCAACTTCACCGAGGCCCTCGGCAAGGCGCAGCGCTCGATCGACGCGAAGGGCGCGGCGCTCGACTACCGCGGCACCCCGCCCACCGCCGCCGAGGCCGCCGAGATGCTCGAGGCGGTGCGCGTGCCCACCGCCGAGCGTCTCGTGACGATCGCGAGGATCCTGTGGGCGGCCGCGGAAGGCGTCCTCGACGTCGCCGAGACCCTCGACCGGCTCATCGAGGCCACCGCGATCGACCGCTGGTTCCTCGACCAGATGCTCCTGGTCGCCGAGCTCGCCGCGGAGATCCGCGCGAGCGACGTGCTCGACGCGGAGCTGCTGGGCCTCGCCAAGCGCCACGGCCTCTCCGACGAGCAGATCGGAGCGCTCACCGGGCGCAGCGGCGACGTCGTCAAGGGCGTGCGCGAGGCGCTCGGCATCAACCCCGTGTTCAAGACCGTGGACACCTGCGCGGCAGAGTTCGCCTCCCGCACCCCGTACCACTACTCGACCTACGACCAGGAGACCGAGATCGAGCCCCGCGAGAAGCCCGCGGTGCTGATCCTCGGCTCGGGCCCCAACCGCATCGGCCAGGGCATCGAGTTCGACTACTCCTGCGTCCACGCCGCGCTCGCCCTGGCCGACGCGGAGCTGCCCGGCGGCGGCTACGAGACGATCATGGTCAACTGCAACCCCGAGACCGTCTCGACCGACTACGACATCGCCGACCGGCTCTACTTCGAGCCGCTCACCTTCGAGGACGTCGTCGAGGTGTACGAGGCGGAGAAGGCGGCCGGCCCCGTCGCGGGCGTCATCGTCCAGCTCGGCGGCCAGACCCCGCTCTCCCTCGCGCGGCGGCTCGAGGCGGAGGGGCTGCCGATCATCGGCACCAGCCCCGCCGCGATCGACAACGCCGAGGACCGCGGCCACTTCGGCGCCGTCCTCGCCGAGGCCGATCTGCCGGCCCCGCCCTACGGCACGGCCTGGGCGCTCGGCGACGCGATCGAGGTCGCCGCCGAGGTCGGCTACCCGGTCCTGGTGCGCCCCAGCTACGTCCTCGGCGGGCGCGGCATGGAGATCGTCTTCGACGAGGCGGGCCTGATCGACTACGTCGGCCGCAACCTGCCCGACGGCGGCCGGGCCGACGCCCCGATCCTCATCGACAGCTTCCTGGACACGGCGATCGAGATCGACGTGGACGCCCTGTACGACGGGGAGGAGCTCTACCTCGCCGGCGTCATGGAGCACATCGAGGAGGCCGGGATCCACTCCGGCGACTCCGCCTGCACCCTCCCGCCGGTGACCCTCGGCGCCCCGGTCCTCGAGCGGATCCGCAGCTCGACCCTCGCGATCGCGGAGGGCGTGGGCGTGCGCGGCCTGCTCAACGTCCAGTACGCCCTCTCCCACGGCGTGCTGTACGTGCTCGAGGCCAACCCCCGCGCCTCGCGCACCGTGCCCTTCGTCGCCAAGGCCACGGGCGTGCCGCTCGCCCAGGCGGCGGCGCTGCTCATGGCGGGCACCTCGATCGCGGACCTGCGCCGCGGCGGTGTCCTGCCCACGGCCGGGGACGGCTCCGACCTGCCCGAGGACGGCCCGATCGCGGTGAAGGAGGCGGTGCTGCCCTTCACGCGCTTCCGCACCCACGAGGGTCGCGTCGTGGACTCGGTGCTCGGCCCCGAGATGCGCTCGACGGGCGAGGTGATGGGCATGGACTCGACCTTCCCCCTCGCCTTCGCGAAGTCCCAGCTGGCGATCTCCGGCCAGGGGCTCCCGACCGCCGGCACGGCCTTCGTCTCGGTCTCCGACCGCGACAAGCGCTCCCTGCCGCTGCCGGTCGCGCGCCTGGCCGCGCTCGGCTTCGAGATCCTCACGACCGCCGGCACCGGGAAGGTGCTGGGCCGCTACGGCATCCCCTGCCGCGTGCTGCGCAAGGCCTCCCAGCCGGGGGACGAGCCGAGCGTCATCGAGCTCATCGAGGCCGGCGAGGTCGACCTGGTGCTGAACACGCCCTCGGGCTCGGACGCCCGGGTGGACGGCTACGCGATCCGCGCGGCCGCGACCAGCATCGGCGTCCCGATGATCACGACGCTGCAGGAGTTCCAGGCCGCGGTCCAGGCGATCGAGGCGCGGCCCGTGGAGCCCTTCGAGGTCAGCAGCATCCAGGCCCACACCGCCCGCCTGCGCGCCGAGCGCCTCGCCGGGGCCTCCGCATGAGCACGCCGCCGGTGCCCTTCGGCCGGCGCCTGCGCGAGGAGGTCGCCGCCCGCGGCCGCCTCGTCGCCGGCGTCGACCCGCACGCCGCGCTGCTGGAGTCCTGGGGGCTCGAGGACGGCCCGGAGGGGCTGCGCGCCTTCTCCCGCACCGTGCTCGAGGCGGTCACGGGGCAGGTCGCAGCGATCAAGCCGCAGTCGGCGTTCTTCGAGCGCCACGGGAGCGCGGGGGTGGCGGTGCTCGAGGAGCTGCTGGCCGCCGCCCGCGCCGCCGGCGTCCTCACGATCCTCGACGTCAAGCGGGGCGACATCGGCTCGACGATGACCGCCTACGCACAGGCGCACCTGCTGCCCGGGGCGCCGCTCGAGGCCGACGCGATCACCGTCAGCCCCTATCTCGGCACCGGCTCGCTCGACCCCGCGACCGAGCTCGCGCGACAGCACGGCAAGGGCCTGTTCCTGCTCGCCCTGACCTCCAACCCCGACGGACCGCAGGTCCAGCACGCGCGCACCGCGCGCGACACGCCGGTGGCGCTCGAGATCGCGCGACACGCCGAGAGGGCCGGAGCGGCGGCGCCGGGGGAGTGGTCGAGCATCGGACTCGTCGTCGGGGCGACCGTCGGGGACGCCTACCGCCGCCTCGGCCTGGACGCCGCGGCCCCCTCCGCGCCCCTGCTCGCGCCGGGGGTCGGGGCCCAGGGCGCAGGGCCTGCGGAGATCACCGACGTCTTCGGTGAACGTGCAGGTCAGGTGCTTGTCTCGGTCTCCCGCGGACTGCTCTCGGCAGGTCCCGACCTCGGTGCTCTGCGCGAGGGCGCGAGCGAGCTCGCCGCGGCGCACCGCTGAGCTCCCCGGCCCCCTCCGGAGCGGGGCCCCGGATCGACCCCGACGGGGCGGGTCCGGGGCCCCGAAAGGCATCGGACCTGGGACTTAGCGTGTCAAAAGTGCCCTCTGCCACGAATATGGGGTTACGCTCTTCCCACACCGGGCTCTTCCCGGACCCGCACGTCAACCGCGACAGAACAAGAGGTAAGAACAGTGGCTCTCCCTCCCCTCACCCCTGAGCAGCGGGCCGAGGCCCTGAAGAAGGCCGCCGAGGCTCGTCGCGAGCGCGCGGCCATCAAGGCCCGCCTGAAGGACAGCGCCGGCCACCGCGGCGAGGAGATCAAGAAGGTCCTCGAGGAGGCCGAGACCAACGAGGTCGTCGGCCGCCTGCGCGTCTCCGCCCTGCTCGAGGCCCTGCCGGGCGTCGGCAAGGTCAAGGCCCAGCAGATCATGGAGGAGATCGGCATCTCGCCCTCCCGCAAGATCCGCGGCCTCGGCTCGCACCAGGCGGAGAAGCTCGTCGCCCACTTCTCCGAGTGAGCCCTGATCCCTCCACCGGGGCCGGTGCCGCACAGGCGCCGGCCCCGGTCACGGTCCTGGCAGGTCCCACCGCCGTGGGCAAGGGGACGGTCTCCGCGGCGATCCGCGCCCGCTACCCGCAGATCTGGCTGTCCGTCTCGGCGACCACCCGGGCACCGCGCCCCGGCGAGATCGACGGGGTGCACTACCGCTTCGTGAGCGAGGAGGACTTCTCGCGCCTGGTCGAGGACGGCCAGATGCTCGAGTGGGCCGTGGTCCACGGCCGCAACAAGTACGGCACTCCGCGCGGCCCCGTCGAGGAGAAGGTCGCCGAGGGCCGCCCCGTGCTGCTCGAGATCGACCTCGCCGGCGCCCGCCAGGTGCGCGAGACGCTCCCGGGCGCACGCTTCGTCTTCCTCGCCCCGCCGGACTGGGACACGCTCGTGCACCGCCTGGTGGGACGCGGCACCGAGGACGAGGAGGAGCGCGAGCGACGCCTCGCCACCGCCCGCGTCGAGCTCGCCGCGGAGGGCGAGTTCGACGTCACCATCGTCAACGACTCGGTGGACCGCGCCGCCGACGAGCTCGCCCGCCTGCTCGGCGTGCGCGACCTCACCTGACCCCCTCGCTCCAGCGCTCGCCGCCGCCTGCGGCGTGGCGTATCCTGGAGCGTCGCACGCCGTCACTCAGGAAGGGACATCCGTGGCCGGAACAGTCGCACAGCCCGAAGGCATCACGAACCCCCCGATCGACCGTCTCCTGGAGACCGTCGACTCGAAGTACGCCCTGGTGCTGTACGCCTCCCAGCGGGCCCGCCAGATCAACGCGTACTACTCGCAGCTCTCCGAGGGCCTGCTCGAGTTCGTCGGTCCCCTCGTCGACGTCGAGAACCAGGAGAAGCCGCTCTCGATCGCGCTGCGCGAGATCGACGAGGGCCTCCTGACCGTCCGCGAGATCGACGAGGAGGAGTACGCCGCGCAGAACGAGCCGGACCCCAACGCCCCGGCCCCTCTGCTGCTCGGCGACGACGCCCCCGAGGTCCCGCCGACCGACTTCCCGCTCTGATCCCGGCCCTCGCCGGCCGTCGCACGGAGCACGCATGAGCAACCAGCCGCGAACGCTCGCCGGTGCCCGCGTCCTCGTGGGCGTCGGCGGCGGGATCGCCGCCTACAAGACCGCGCACCTGGTGCGCGGTCTTGTCGGTGAGGGGGCCGAGGTGCGCGTGGTGCCCACGCCCGCCTCGCTCGAGTTCGTGGGGGCCGCGACCTGGGAGGCGCTGAGCCATCACCGGGTGCTCACCTCCGTCTTCGAGGACGTCGACGAGGTCGCCCACGTCCGCCACGGCCAGGAGGCCGATCTCGTGGTCGTCGCGCCCGCGACCGCGGACCTGCTCGCCCGGCTGCGGATCGGCCGCGCCGACGACATGCTCACCGCCTCCGCGCTCGTCACCCGTGCCCCGCTCGTCCTCGCCCCCGCGATGCACACCGAGATGTGGGAGCACCCCTCGACCCGCGAGAACGTCGCCGTGCTGCGTGAGCGCGGCACGACCGTGCTCGACCCCGCCGTCGGCCGCCTGACCGGTCCGGACTCCGGACCGGGCCGGCTGCCCGAGCCCGAGGCGATCCTCGACGCCGCCCGTGCGGCGCTGTCCGCGCCCCGGGACGCTCGCGGAGGAGTGCACCGCGACCTCCTCGGCCGCGAGCTGCTGATCACCGCGGGCGGCACCCGCGAGGACCTCGATCCGGTCCGCTTCCTCGCCAACCACTCCTCGGGCCGTCAGGGCTGGGCACTCGCCCATGCCGCCCTCGTGCGCGGCGCCCGCGTGCGCCTGGCCGCCGCGAACGTCCAGCTCGAGACCCCGCCCGGTGCCCGACGCTCCGACGTCGGCAGCGCTGCGGAGCTCGCCGAGCTCGTCGCCGCCGAGCTCGGCGAGGTCGACGCGCTCGTCATGGCCGCGGCCGTGGCGGACTTCACGGCCGCCGGGCGCTCCGACGCGAAGATCAAGAAGGACGAGGACGACCCCGACTCCGTCCCCGCGCTCGCCCTGCGCCGCACCCGCGACATCCTGCGTCACAGCGTCGAGTCCCGCGGACAGAGCGCCCGCCCGGCGATCGTCGGCTTCGCCGCGGAGACCGGCGGGGAGGGCACGGCCGCGCTCGACCTCGCCCGGGCGAAGGCACGTCGCAAGGGCGCCGACCTGCTGGTCTTCAACGACGTGAGCGGCGGGGTGTTCGGCGCCGCGGACAACGAGGTGCGGATCCTGGACCGTGCGGGCGAGGAGGTCTCCCGCGCCGCGGGCAGCAAGACCCTCGTCGCCCACGCCGTGCTCGACGCGCTCGTCGCCCGTCTGCCGCAAGTACCCTGATCCCCATGACCACGAGCGAGCTGCGCACCTTCACGTCCGAATCGGTCACCGAAGGGCACCCCGACAAGATCTGCGACCAGATCTCCGACGCGATCCTCGACGACCTGCTCGCCCAGGACACCGGCGCGCGGGTCGCGGTCGAGACCATGGTCACCACCGGGCTCGTGCACGTCGCCGGCGAGGTCCGCACCAGCGGGTACAGTGACGTGGCGAACATCGTGCGGGACGTGATCCGCGACATCGGCTACGACTCCTCCGAGAAGGGCTTCGACGCCGACTCCTGCGGCGTGGAGGTCTCCATCGGCGCGCAGTCGCCGGACATCGCCCAGGGCGTGGACACCTCCTTCGAGGCGCGCGGCGACGCCGCCGCCGAGGCCTTCGCCCGGCTCGGCGCCGGGGACCAGGGCCTCATGTTCGGCTACGCCTGCGACGACACCCCCGAGCTGATGCCGCTGCCGATCCACGCCGCGCACCGCCTCACCCAGAACCTCTCCACCGCCCGCCGCGACGGCGTGCTGCCCTACCTCCGCCCCGACGGGAAGACCCAGGTCTCCATCGGCTACGACGAGGACGGCGTGGCCCGCAGCGTCGAGGCGGTCGTGGTCTCCACCCAGCACAGCGAGGACGTCGACCTCGACTCCCAGCTCGCCCCCGCGATCTCCAAGGTCGTCATCGCCCCCGTGCTCGAGGACCTCGCCGCGCAGGGCCTGGACACCTCCGGCGTGGTCACCCACATCAACCCCTCCGGCCGCTTCGTGCTGGGCGGTCCCAAGGGCGATGCGGGGCTGACCGGACGGAAGATCATCGTCGACACCTACGGCGGCATGGCCCGCCACGGCGGCGGCGCGTTCTCCGGCAAGGACCCGAGCAAGGTCGACCGCTCCGGCGCCTACGCCATGCGCTGGGTCGCGAAGAACATCGTCGCCGCCGGTCTCGCCGAGCGCTGCGAGGTGCAGGTCGCCTACGCGATCGGCGTGGCCGAGCCGGTGGGCCTGTACATCGAGACCTTCGGCACCGGGAAGGCGCCCGCGCACCGGATCGCCGCCGCTGTGCGCAAGGTGTTCGACCTGCGTCCGGCCGCGCTCATCGAGGCCCTCGACCTGCTGCGCCCGATCTACTCCCTCACCTCCGTGCACGGCCACTTCGGCCGCGAGCTGCCCGAGTTCACCTGGGAGCGCAGCGACCGCGCCGAGGAGCTGGAGCGCGCCCTGTGACCGCCTCCGACACCCTCGACGCCGCCCCCGGGACGCCCGCCCTGGACCCCGCCCTGGCCGCCCGACTGAAGCACGACGGGGCGGGGCTCCTCACGGCCGTCGTGCAGGACGCGGACGACCGGCGCGTGCTCATGGTCGGCTGGATGGACGACGAGGCGCTGCGCCGCACCCTGACCACCGGACGGGCGACCTACTGGTCCCGCTCCCGCGGCGAGTACTGGCGCAAGGGCGACACCAGCGGACACGTCCAATGGGTCCGCTCCGTCGCCCTGGACTGCGACGGCGACACCCTGCTGGTGCAGGTGGACCAGGTCGGCGCCGCCTGCCATCGCGGCACCGACACCTGCTTCGACGGCGGCGACCTGGGCGCCGTCGTCCTGTCCCAGAAGGAGCGTGAGCAGTGACCGCTGCCGATCCCCGCCCCGAGGCCTATCCCGAGCGGATCGGGGGCCGCGAGGGGAGCGCCCTGGGCGTGATCACCCCGGACCGCGAGACCTTCCGCGAGCTCGCCGCCCGCCAGCGCGTCGTCCCTGTCTCCGTGCGCCTGCTCGCCGACGAGGACACCCCCGTCTCCCTGTACCGCCGGCTCACCGCCGAGGGCGGCACGCGCGGCACCTTCCTCCTGGAGTCCGCGGGGGAGGGCGAGGCCTCGCGCTACTCGATCATCGGCACCCGCGCCCGCGCCGTGCTCACGGAGCAGGACGGCCAGGCGCGCTGGCGCGGCGACGTGCCCGCCGGGGTCCCGACCTCCGGCAGCCCCGTCGAGGCGCTCGAGGCCGTCACGCGCGCCTTCCGCGCCGCCCGCCAGCCGCACCTGCCGCCCTTCTCCGGCGGGCTGGTCGGCTTCGTCGCCTACGACGCGGTGCGCCATTGGGAGAAGCTGCCCGACGTCCCGCCCGACGAGATCGGCCTGCCGGACCTCTCGATGCTCCTCGCGCAGGACGTCGTGGTCCACGACGCCCATGACGCCACCGTCGTGCTCGTCGCCAACGCCCTGAACCTCAACGCCACCGACGACGGCGTCGACGCCGCCTACGACGACGCCCTCGCCCGCCTCGAGACCCTCCGCGAGCGGCTGCGCACCCCGCTCGGCGGCGGACCGGCCGTCTACGACGCGGTCAGCGAGCTCGAGCCGAAGGCGCGCACCGCCCGGCTCGAGTACGAGGCCGCGGTCCAGGAGGCGGTGCGCGACATCGTCGACGGAGAGATCTTCCAGGTCGTGCCCTCCCAGCGGTTCTCCCTGCCGCTGGCCGCGGACCCCCTGGACGTCTACCGGGTGCTGCGCCGCATGAACCCCAGCCCGTACATGTACCTGCTGCGCACCGTGGACGCCTCCGGCGAACCGGTCGACGTGGTCGGCGCGAGCCCCGAGTCGCTCGTGACCGTGCGCGGTCAGACCGCCACGACGCACCCGATCGCGGGCTCCCGGCCCCGGGGCGCGAGCCCCGAGGAGGACGAGAGGCTCGGCGCCGAGCTGCTGGCCGATCCGAAGGAGCGCTCCGAGCACCTCATGCTCGTCGACCTCGCCCGCAACGACCTGCAGAAGTTCTGCGCGCCGGGGACCGTGGTGGTGCGGGACTTCATGCACATCGAGCGCTTCAGCCACATCCAGCACATCGTCTCGACCGTGACCGGCGCTCTGCGCGAGGACGCCTCGGCCTACGACGCCCTGCGCGCCACCTTCCCGGCCGGAACGCTCTCCGGCGCCCCGAAGCCCTCCGCGATGCGGATCATCGACCGGCTCGAGCCGGTGCGCCGCGGCGTCTACGGCGGCACCGTCGGCTACATCGACTTCGCCGGCGACATGGACATGGCGATCGCGATCCGCACCGCCGTGATCAAGGACGGCGCCGCCCACGTCCAGGCCGGCGGGGGAGTGGTCGCCGACTCCGACGCGACGATGGAGCACCGCGAGACCCAGACCAAGGCCGCCGCCGCCCTGCGCGCCGTCGCCTCCGCCGACACCCTCCGCCCGGCATGAGCGAGCAGCACGACCGGCACGACACGCCGGGCACCGGCGATCCCGTCGAGGCCGCTGGTGCCGCGCCCAGCGGGGCGCAGGAGCCGGACGCGCCCTCGGCCGCGGGCGCCCGCCGTCCCCGGCTCGCGCGCCGCACCGTCGTGCTCACGGGTCTCGTCGCGGCCGGTGCGCTGGCCGCCACCACCCGCGCGACCTGGGTGCAGGCCTCCGCCCCGGATCTCGCCGGCACCTCCCAGGACATCGCGGTCAGCGGCGCCGACGCCGCACCCGCCGTGCTCGCCCTCGCCCTCGCCGCCCTCGCCGCCGCGCTCGCGACCTCCCTCTCGAGCCGATGGGTGCGCTTCCTCACGGGGCCGGTGCTGATCGCGGCGGGCCTCGGCGCGGGGCTCTCCGCGCTCGGCCCCGCGCGCGCCCCCGAACAGGCCGCCCGCTCCGCCGTCGCGGAGTCGACCGGGGTGGTCGGCGCCGGAGTCTCGGCCGCCGCGACCGTCTGGCCGCTGCTCTGCCTCGTCCCCGCCCTCGCCGTCGTGCTCACCGGTGTGATCGTGCTGGCCGTAGGCCGCTCCTGGCCTGTCGGCAGCCGCTACCGCAGCGCCGCCGTGACCGCGGCGGCCGACCCCGCGGAGGACCCCGCCGCCGCCTGGGACGCCCTCACCCGCGGCGAGGACCCGAGCCTCGAGGACGCGGACGGGGCAGTGCCGGGGGACGAGTCCGCCGCCGCGCCGGAGACAGGGCCCGACGACGAGCGTCCGGAACCGCCGGCCCCTCGCTGAGCACGCCGCGGACGATGCCCTCCCACGAGGGCATGACGTGGCACAATGTCCCCGACCGGGACCCTGACTGGAGAAGGATCATGCCGAAGACCTACACCGTGCCGCCGCCGCCCCACCACAACGAGGGCAAGACCGCTGCGGCGTGGACGATGAACCTGGGGATCGTCCTCGGCTCCGTCCCCATCGCCGCGGGCCTCATCCTCCCGGACCTCGACATCCTGCTCTGGATCGGCGCGGCGATCGTGCTGCTCGCGATCGTGCTGGGTGTGGTCCTGTCGTCCGCGGGACTGGGACAGCCTCGTCAGTACGGCATGGCGGCCGCCGCACGGACCGCCGAGGGCAGCGCTGATGAGAACGCCCGCTCCGAGCACCCGTCCGGGGCCGACGCCAGGTGATCACGGCGGTGCGGGACGGGCACGGTCGCGCCGCGCCGCGCACCTCCGCCGGCGGCGCGCGCCGGGCGCTGCTGCCGCTCGCGGTCGGCATCGCCGGCCTCTCCGCGGCCGGCGCGGTGCAGCTGGTCTTCGACCCGTTCCGCACCCACCTGCCGCTGTGCCTGCTCCACCAGCTCACCGGCCTCGACTGCCCCGGCTGCGGCGCGATCCGCGCGGTGCACTCGCTGCTCGCCGGCGACCTGCTGATGGCGCTGCGCAGCAATCTGCTGATCACCCTCGCGATCCCCTCGACCGCGATCGGCCTCGGCGTGTGGGCGGTGCGTCGAGCCCGCGGACTGCGCACGCAGCTGCTGCCCTCGCGCACGTCGCTGCTCGTGCTCGCCGGCCTCGCGCTGCTCTTCACGGTGCTGCGGAACCTGCCCGCCTTCTGGTTCCTGGCCCCGATCTCGTACGTCGGCGGCTGAGCCCCGACCCCTCGCCGGACCGTGCCGCGCACGGATCCGCTCGACCCGCCGCAGGAGGACCGCGTGACCACCACCGGAACCGTTCTCGACGACATCGTCGTCGGAGTCCGCGAGGACCTCGCCGCTCGCCGGCGCGCCGTCCCGGAGGCCGAGATGGCCGCCCGGGCGCGCGCCGCCGCCCCCGCCCTCGACGCCCGCCCCCGCCTGCTCGGCGACGGCACCACGATGGGCCTGATCGCGGAGGTCAAGCGGGCCAGCCCCTCCAAGGGCGCCCTCGCCGAGATCCCCGAGCCCGCCGAGCTCGCCACGACCTACGCCGCCTCCGGCGCCTCGGCGATCAGCGTGCTGACCGAGCGGCGTCGCTTCCGCGGCTCCCTGGCGGACCTCGACGCCGTCCGCTCCCGCGTGGACGTGCCCGTGCTGCGCAAGGACTTCGTCGTCGAGCCGTACCAGGTGCACGAGGCGCGCGCCCACGGCGCCGACCTCGTGCTGCTGATCGTCGCGGCGCTCGAGGACGGCCCGCTGCGGGAGCTGCACGACCTCGTCTCCGAGCTCGGGATGCAGGCCCTGGTCGAGACGCACACCGAGGACGAGCTCGAGCGGGCCCTCGCCCTGGATCCGGGGATCATCGGCGTGAACGCCCGCAACCTCAAGGATCTCACCGTGGACCTCGACCGCGCCGCCGGCCTCCTGCGCCGCATCCCCGCCGGCCCCCTCGCGATCGGCGAGTCCGCGGTCTCCTCTCGCGCCGACGTCGAGGCCTACGCCGCTGCTGGGGCGGACGCCGTCCTGGTCGGCGAGGCGCTGGTCACCTCCGGCGACCCCGCCGACGCCGTGGCCTCGTTCCGCAGCGTCCCGCGCCACGGCCGCCCCCTCCCGGAAGGAGCCCAGGCATGAGCACCCCCGACCCCGTCCTGCCCGACCTCGCCCGCCCCTCGACGCCGCTGCGCTCCGAGTCGGGCCCCTACTTCGGCGACTTCGGCGGGCGCTTCCTGCCCGAGGCGCTCGTGCCGGCCCTCGACGAGCTCCGCGAGACCTACGAGAAGGCGATCGTCGACCCGTCCTTCACCGAGGAGCTGCGCCGCCTGGCCGCCGAGTACACCGGCCGGCCCTCCCTGCTGTCCGAGGCGCCCCGCTTCTCCCAGCTCGCCGGCGGCGCGCGCATCCTGCTCAAGCGCGAGGACCTCAACCACACCGGCTCCCACAAGATCAACAACGTCCTCGGCCAGGCGCTGCTGACCCGCCGCATGGGCAAGACGCGCGTGATCGCCGAGACCGGAGCGGGCCAGCACGGCGTCGCGACCGCCACCGCCGCGGCACTGTTCGGGCTGGACTGCACGATCTACATGGGCGCCGAGGACACCGAGCGCCAGGCGCTCAACGTCGCTCGCATGCGCCTGCTCGGCGCGGAGGTGGTCGCCGTGGAGCAGGGCTCCCGCACCCTCAAGGACGCCATCAACGAGGCTTTCCGCGACTGGGTCGCGAACGTGGAGACCACCCACTACCTGCTCGGCACCGTCGCCGGCCCGCATCCCTTCCCCGCGATGGTCCGCGACTTCCACCGCATCATCGGCGAGGAGGCCCGCGCCCAGACCCTCGAGCGCGTCGGCCGGCTGCCCGACGCGGTCGTGGCCTGCGTCGGCGGCGGCTCCAACGCCATGGGCATCTTCCACGCCTTCCTCGACGACACCGACCCGCTCGTGCGGCTGATCGGCTGCGAGGCGGGCGGGGACGGGATCGACAGCGGCCGCCACTCCGCGACGATCACCGGCGGCTCGGCAGGCGTGCTGCACGGCGCCCGCAGCTTCGTCATGCAGGACGAGGACGGACAGACCATCCCCTCCCACTCCGTCTCGGCCGGGCTGGACTACCCCAGCGTCGGCCCCGAGCACGCCTGGCTCGCGGACATCGGCCGTGCCGAGTACCGCGCGATCGACGACGGCCCCGCGATGGAGGCCTTCGCGCTGCTGTCCATGACCGAGGGCGTCATGCCTGCGATCGAGTCCGCCCACGCCCTCGCCGGCGCCCTCGCCCTGGGCCGCGAGCTCGGCGAGGACGCCGTCATCCTGGTGAGCCTCTCGGGCCGCGGGGACAAGGACGTCGACACCGCCTCGCGCTGGTTCGGCCTGGTGGGCGAGGACCCGGCCCGCGCCGACCTCGCCGCGCTGCGCGATCTCGCCCGCACCGCCTCTCCCGTCCCCGAGGAGGAGTCCCGATGACCGCCGTCGACACCGGCCGCCTGCGCGCCGCCGAGGTCCTGGACCGCGCCCGCGCCGAGGAGCGCGCCGCGCTCGTGGGCTACCTCCCCGTCGGCTTCCCCGATCTCGAGCGCTCGATCGAGGCCGCCCGCGTGCTCATCGACCACGGCGCGGACATGATCGAGCTGGGCCTGCCCTACTCCGACCCCGTCATGGACGGCGCCGTGATCCAGCAGGCGGCCTCCACGGCCCTCGCGCGAGGCACCCGCACCCGCCACGTCCTCGAGGCCGTCGAGGCCCTGTCCGGGCGCGGCGCCGCGATCCTGGTGATGAGCTACTGGAACCCGGTCCTCGCCTACGGCCCCGACGCCTTCGCCCGGGACCTCGCCGCCGCAGGCGGCGCGGGGCTCATCACCCCCGATCTGATCCCCGACGAGGGCTCGGACTGGATCGCGGCCTCGGAGCAGCACGGCGTGGACCGTGTGTTCCTCGTCGCACCGAGCTCCCCGCGCGACCGTCTCGAGCACGTGGTCTCGCACACACGCGGATTCGTCTACGCCGCCAGCACCATGGGCGTGACCGGCACCCGGGCCAGCGTCTCCGACGCGACGGAGGGCCTGGTCGAGCGCACCCGCGCCGCGGGCGCCCGGAACGTCTGCGTGGGCCTCGGCGTCTCGAACGGCGAGCAGGCCGCGCAGGTCGGCGCGTACGCTGATGGAGTGATCGTCGGCTCCGCCTTCGTGCGCGCGCTGCTCGAGCACGAGGGCGAGGACGCGGCGGCCCGCACGGCCCTCGCCGCCGTGGCCGCCGACCTCCGCGCCGGCGTCGAGCGCGCCCGCACCTGATCCCGCCCCGCACGATCCCGCCGAGAGAGGAGAGCAGCAGATGATCCCCAGCCCGAGCATCTCCGCCCTCTCCCTCGGCCCCCTGACGATCCACTTCTACGCCCTGTGCATCCTGACCGGCATCGGTCTGGCCCTGTGGTGGGCCACCAAGCGCTGGGAGGCGCGCGGCGGCGACGGGGACACCCTCTTCGACATCGTCTTCGTCGCCGTGATCGCCGGGATCGTCGGCTCCCGCATCTGGCACGTCCTGACCTCCCCGGAGCCCTTCTTCGGCGAGGGCGGGGACCCCCTGGCGGTGCTGTACATCTGGCAGGGCGGTCTCGCGATCTACGGCGGCGTCGCCGGCGGCGCGCTCGCGGTGTGGATCATGGCCCGGATCAAGCGGGTGTCCTTCACCGCGCTCGCGGACACGATCGCCCCGACCATCATGCTCGCGCAGGTGCTCGGCCGCTTCGGCAACTGGTTCAACCAGGAGCTGTACGGGCCGCGCCTGGACGCCTGGTGGGCCTGGGACGTGACCTGCGAGACCAACGGGAGCACCATCGCCGGGTGCGTGCCCGGCACCTACCACCCCACCTTCCTGTACGAGCAGCTGTGGAACCTCGCCGGCCTCGCCGCGCTCCTGCTGCTCAGCCGCCGCTTCCAGTGGGCCGGCGGGCGCGTGTTCTGGGCCTACGTCGCGATCTACTCCACCGGTCGGGCCTGGATCGACGCGATCCGCTCCGAGCCCGTGCTGATGGTGGGGCCGCTGCGCATCCACACCCTCGTCGCGCTGCTCATGGTGCTCGTCGGCGTGGGGATGTTTGTGCTGCTCACCCTGCGCAGGCAGAAGCGCGGGGGAGAGGTCGTCGCCGCCGACGGCTCCTTCACCCTGCCCGCGCAGACCGAGGGCAACGGCCCTGACGAGGACGAGGTCGAGAAGTCGGGCACGCCGCCCTCCCCGGGCCCCGACCCCTCACCCGGCCCCTAGGGCCCGCCGACCCCGAGCGACGCAGAGCGCGATGACGGGAGGCGCGCCCGGGACCGGGTGCTCGTCGGATCCGACGAGACCGTCCCCGGCCGCCGCTCCTGAAGGGCTCCTGCGTCATGCTCCCCCTCTCCTCCCGTTTCTCGTCCGTGCCCTCCGCCCAGGGCCTCTACCGCCCGGACAGCGAGGTCGACTCCTGCGGCGTCGCGATGATCGCGACGCTCCGCGGGGCGCCTCACCACCGGATCGTCGCGCACGCCCTCGAGGCGCTGCGCAACCTCGACCACCGCGGTGCCGTCGGCGCCGAGGAGGACACCGGCGACGGCACCGGGATCATGGTCCAGCTGCCGGACGCGTTCCTCCGCGCCGTCAGCGGCCTCGACCTCCCTCCGCTCGGGCAGTACGCCGCCGGCACCGCCTTCGTGCCCCGCGACGCCGCCGGCCGCGCCGCCGTGCTCGAGACCCTCGGGCGCATCGCCGCGGAGGAGGGGCTGCGCCTGCTCGGCACCCGTGAGGTGCCCGTGACCGACGGCCTCGTCGGCCCCTCCGCCGAGGCGGTCCGGCCGGACTTCGTGCAGGTCTTCCTCGCCGACGCGAGCGGCGAGCGCGTAGGCCTCGACCTCGAGCGGGCCGTCTTCGCGACCCGTCGCCGCGTCGAGCACGCCACGGAGGGCTACTTCCCCTCCCTCTCGACCCGCGTGATGGTCTACAAGGGAATGCTCACCCCGATGCAGCTCGACGAGTTCTATCCCGACCTGCGAGATCCGCGCTTCGCCTCGCAGTTGGCGATCGTCCACTCCCGCTTCTCCACCAACACCTTCCCGGCCTGGCCGCTCGCGCACCCCTTCCGCACCCTCGCCCACAACGGCGAGATCAACACGGTGATCGGCAACCGCAACCGTGTGCGCGCCGCAGAGGGCTCCATGGCGACCGACGCCTTCGGCGAGGACTTCTCCCGGCTGCTGCCGGTGACGACCCCCGGCGGCTCGGACTCCGCCGGGCTCGACGAGGTCGCCGAGCTGCTGCACCTCTCGGGCCGCTCCCTGCCCCACGCCCTGATGATGCTCGTGCCCGAGCCGTGGGAGAACGACGAGTCGATGGACCCCGACCTGCGGGCCTTCTACGAGTTCCACGCGGCGCTCCAGGAGCCCTGGGACGGGCCCGCGGCGGTCGTCTTCACCGACGGCAGCCAGGTCGGCGCGCGTCTGGACCGCAACGGCCTGCGGCCGCTGCGCTACTGGGTGATGGAGGACGACCTGGTCATCCTCGGTTCCGAGACGGGGCTCGTGGACGTGCCGCGCACTGCGGTCGCGCGCACCGGCCGCATCGCGCCGGGGGAGATCTTCCTGCTCGACCTCGACGCCGGAGAGATCGTCCCCAGCGACCGCCTCAAGCACGAGATCGCCACCGCCCGCCCCTACGCCGCCTGGGTGCAGGAGCAGAAGGTCGCGCTCGGCGCGATGGGCACAGACACCCCGATCGCGGTGCTCTCGGACCGGCCGCGGCTCCTGTTCGACTACTTCACGCAGATGTTCGCGCAGGTCACCAACCCGCCGCTGGACTCCCTGCGCGAGGAGATCGTCACCTCGCTCGGGGTGAGCATCGGCCGGGCGCGGAACCTCCTGGACGCGACGCCGCAGCATGCCCGCCAGCTGTCCCTGGACGCCCCGATCCTCGACGGGGACCAGCTCGCCCAGCTCCTCGCCGTCGACGCGCATCCCGCCACCGCGGACTTCCGCACGGTGCGGCTGCGCGGCCTGTACCCGGTCGCCGGGGGCACCGCGGCGCTGCGCGCCCGCCTCGAGGAGATCTGCGAGGAGGCCGTCGCCGCGATCGACGAGGGCGCGACCTTCCTGGTCCTCTCCGACCGCGACACCGACCAGGTGCTCGCCCCGATCCCGTCGCTGCTGCTGACCAGCGCCGTCCAGCACCACCTCGTGCGCACCGGACGGCGCACCTCGGCCGCGCTCGTGGTCGAGGCCGGGGACGTGCGCGAGGTGCACCATGCGGCGCTCCTGATCGGCTACGGCGCGAGCGCGGTCACCCCCTATCTCGCCATGGAGAGCGTCGAGGAGCTGGTCCGGCGCGGCGTGGTCAGCGATCTCACCCCCGAGCAGGCGGTGGCGAACCTCGCGGGGGCCCTGTCCAAGGGCGTCCTGAAGATCATGTCCAAGATGGGCATCTCGACGGTCGCCTCCTACCGAGGCGCGCAGATCTTCGAGGCCGTGGGCCTGTCCCAGGAGCTGGTGGACACCTGGTTCCCCGGCACCACCAGCCGCATCGGCGGGATCGACCTGGACGTCATCGCCGCGGAGGTCGCCGCGCGCCACGCCCTCGCGCACCCGGTCGACGGGGTGCACCCGCCGCATCGGGGCCTGCCGGTGGGCGGGGAGTACCAGTGGCGCCGCGAGGGCGAGCCGCACCTGTTCACCCCCGAGTCGGTGTTCCGCCTGCAGCACTCCACGCGGGCGCGGAAGTACGACGAGTTCCGCACCTACACCGATGCGGTCGACGAGCAGCACGAGCGGCTGCTGACGGTGCGCGGCCTGCTGCGCCTGCGCACCGACGCCGCGCAGACGATCCCGCTGGCGGAGGTCGAGCCGGTCGAGGAGATCACGCGGCGCTTCATGACCGGCGCGATGAGCTACGGCTCCATCTCGCAGGAGGCCCACGAGACCCTCGCCATCGCCATGAACCGCCTGGGCGGCATGTCCAACAGCGGTGAGGGAGGAGAGGACCCCGAGCGCCTCCACGACCCCGAGCGGCGCAGCGCGATCAAGCAGATCGCCTCCGGACGCTTCGGCGTGACCAGCGAGTACCTGACCTTCGCCCGCGACATCCAGATCAAGATGGCGCAGGGGGCGAAGCCCGGCGAGGGAGGTCAGCTCCCGCCCGAGAAGGTCTACCCCTGGATCGCGCGGACCCGCCACTCGACCCCGGGCATCGGGCTCATCTCCCCGCCGCCGCACCACGACATCTACTCGATCGAGGACCTCGCCCAGCTGATCCACGACGCGAAGTCCGCGAACCCCGCCGCGCGCGTCCACGTCAAGCTGGTCTCCCGCTTCGGGGTGGGCACGGTCGCGACGGGCGTGTCCAAGGCCCACGCCGACGTCGTGCTGATCTCCGGGCACGACGGCGGCACCGGCGCGAGCCCGCTGAACTCCCTCAAGCACGCCGGCACCCCCTGGGAGCTCGGCCTCGCCGAGACGCAGCAGACCCTGCTGCTGAACGGCCTGCGGGATCGGATCACGGTCCAGGTCGACGGGCAGATGAAGACGGGCCGGGACGTCGTGATCGCGGCGCTGCTGGGCGCCGAGGAGTACGGATTCGCCTCCGCCCCGCTGGTCGTCACCGGCTGCGTGATGATGCGGGTCTGCCACCTGGACACCTGCCCCGTCGGCGTCGCGACGCAGAACCCCGAGCTGCGGGCCCGCTACGCGGGACGCGCAGAGCACGTGGTGACCTTCTTCCAGTTCGTCGCCGAGCAGGTGCGCGAGCACCTCGCCGCGCTCGGGCTGCGCTCCCTGGACGAGGCGATCGGCCGCACCGACCTGCTCGGCCTGCGCGAGGACCAGCAGGCGCTCACCGCCCTCGGCGAGGCCAAGCGCGAGGGCCTCGACCTCGCCGCGGTGCTCGCCGCCCCGAGCATCCACGAGGGCGACTTCCCGCGCCGCCGTCGCGGCCAGGAGCACGGCCTCGAGAAGGCCCCGGACCATCCCTGGATCGCCGCGGCCGAGGAGGTGATCGAGCGCCGCGAGGGCACGGTGCGGGTGCTCGGCGAGGTGCGCAACACCGACCGCAGCGCCGGCACCCTGCTCGGCCACGAGGTGACCCGTCGGACCGACGGCGCGGGCCTCGACGAGGACGCGATCGTGCTCGAGCTGACCGGCACCGGCGGGCAGTCCTTCGGGGCGTTCCTGCCGCGCGGCATCAGCATGCACCTGAGGGGCGATGCCAACGACTACGTCGGCAAGGGCCTCTCCGGCGGCGTGCTCGCCGTCGGCCACGGCGCCGGCACCGCGCCCTCGATGATCTCCGCCCCGATCGCGGGCAACACCTGCGCCTACGGCGCGACGAGCGGGCGCCTGCTGCTCGCGGGCGCCGCGGGGGAGCGGTTCGGGGTGCGCAACTCCGGGGCGACCCTCGTGGTCGAGGGGATCGGCGACCACGGCGCGGAGTACATGACCGGCGGCGCCATGATCGTGCTCGGGCCGACGGGCCGCAACCTCGGCGCCGGCATGAGCGGCGGGACCCTGTTCGTCCTGGACCTGGATCCCTCCCGCCTGAATCCCGCCGACGCCGAGCGCTTCGCCATCACGCCCGTGCGCGAGGAGCACCGCGAGTTCGTGCTCGAGGCGCTGCGCGACCATCTCGCCCGCACCGGCTCCGACCGGGCGGCCGCGCTGCTGGCCGACGAGGAGGAGCTGCTGGGCCGTCTCACGGAGATCGCCCCGCGGGCCTTCCTCACCATCACCGCGATCCGGGACGACGCGGTGGCCCGGGGCGAGGACCCCGATGCGAACGATGTCTGGAACGAGATCATGGAGGCCACCCATGGCTGATCCCCGAGGATTCCTGCGCCACCGCGACCGCGAGCTGCCCGCCCGTCGCCCGGTCCCGGTGCGACTGATGGACTGGCGCGAGGTCTACGAGGCCCGCGAGAAGGGGGACCTCTCGGTCGTCTCGCGCCAGGCCGGACGCTGCATGAACTGCGGCATCCCCTTCTGCCACCAGGGCTGCCCGCTGGGGAACCTCATCCCCGGGTGGAACGACCTCGTCTACCGCGACGACTGGCAGGAGGCCGCCGAGCGGCTCCACGCGACCAACAACTTCCCGGAGTTCACCGGCCGCGCCTGCCCCGCCCCCTGCGAGTCCAGCTGCGTGCTGGGCATCAACCAGCCTCCCGTGACGATCAAGAACGTCGAGGTCTCGATCATCGACCGCGCCTTCGAGGAGGGCTGGGTGCGCCCGGTCCCCTCGACCCGCCAGACCGGCCGCTCCGTGGCCGTGGTCGGCTCCGGTCCCGCAGGGCTCGCGGCCGCCCAGCAGCTCACCCGCGCCGGCCACGCCGTGGTCGTGCACGAGAAGGACGACCGCCTGGGCGGTCTGCTGCGCTACGGCATCCCCGAATTCAAGCTCGAGAAGCGCCATGTGGACCGCCGCCTCGCGCAGATGCGCGAGGAGGGCACCCGCTTCCGCACCGGCGTCGACGTCGGCGGCCGGGGCGAGGGCGCGCTGTCCGTCGAGGAGCTGCGCTCCCGCTTCGACGCCGTCGTGCTCGCGACCGGCGCGAGCGTGCCGCGCGAGCTCCCGGTGCCCGGACGGGAGGCCTCCGGCATCCACCCCGCCATGGACTATCTCACCCAGGCGAACCGCCTCGTGGAGGGTGACCGGCTGAGCGACCGGATCAGCGCCGAGGGCAAGGACGTGGTGATCATCGGCGGCGGCGACACCGGCGCGGACTGCCTCGGCACGGCGCTGCGCCAGGGCGCTCGCTCGGTGACGACGCTGGCGATCGGCACGCAGCCGCCGAGCGAGCGCGACGAGTCCCAGCCCTGGCCCACCCATCCGGTGCTGTTCGAGGTCTCCACCGCCCACGAGGAGGGCGGGGAGCGGTCCTATCTCGCCTCCACCACCGGGTTCGAGGTCGATGCCGACGGCGCCGTCGCCGGACTGCGCGTGGCGCGCACCCAGTTCGTCGACGGTCGCCGCGTCCCCACGCCGGGCACCGACACCGTGCTGCCCGCGACCCTCGTGCTGATCGCGATGGGCTTCACCGGGGCGCGCGAGCAGGGGCTGCTCGAGCAGCTCGGTGTGGAGATGACCTCACGCGGCAGCATCGTGCACGACGGCGCCTGGGCCACGAGCGTGCCGGGGGTGTTCACCGCGGGCGACTGCGCCCGAGGCCAGAGCCTCATCGTGTGGGCGATCGCGGAGGGCCGCTCCTGCGCGGCGGCCGTGGACGAGCACCTGATGGGGACCAGCTCCCTGCCCCGCCCCGTGCGCCCCGGCGAGAAGCCCGTCACAGTGTGAAAGACTGTGCCCAGCACACGCGACGCCGCGGCCCTGTCCTGGCGCTCGCGCGCTGTCCCTCGGGGCCGCGGCCCTCACACGAACTACAGATGGGTTGACATGCGCAAAGCGAAGATCGTCTGCACACTCGGTCCGGCGACCGACACCTACGAGCAGATCCGGACGCTCATCGACGCCGGGATGAACGTGGCGCGGATGAATCTCAGCCACGGCACGCACGAGGACCACGAGAAGGTCTACGCGAACATCCGCAAGGCCGCCGAGGACCTCGGCAAGAACGTCGCCGTGCTCGTCGACCTGCAGGGCCCGAAGATCCGCCTGGGCAGCTTCGCCGACGGGCCGCACCAGCTCGAGGTCGGCGACTCCTTCACGATCACCACCGACGACATCGTCGGCACGAAGGAGCGGGTCTCGACCACCTTCAAGGGCCTGCCGGGCGACTGCCGTCCCGGCGACGTGCTCCTGATCGACGACGGCAAGGTCTCCGTGCGGGTCACCGAGGTCACCGAGACCGAGGTCTCCACCGTCGTCGAGGTCCCCGGGCCGGTCTCGAACCACAAGGGCATCAACCTCCCGGGCGTGGCCGTCTCCGTGCCCGCCATGAGCGAGAAGGACATCGCCGACCTGCGCTGGGGCCTGAACCTCGGCGCGGATCTCATCGCCCTGTCCTTCGTGCGCGACGCCCACGACATGGACGACGTGCTGCGCATCATGCAGGAGGAGGGGCGGCGCGTCCCCGTCATCGCGAAGATCGAGAAGCCGCAGGCCGTGCGCGCCCTGCGCTCGATCGTCGGCGCCTTCGACGGCATCATGGTCGCCCGCGGCGACCTCGGCGTGGAGCTCCCGCTCGAGCAGGTCCCGCTCGTGCAGAAGCGCGCGATCGAGCTCGCCCGCCGCAACGCGAAGCCGGTCATCGTCGCGACCCAGGTGCTCGAGTCGATGATCGAGAGCCCGCGCCCCACCCGTGCGGAGGCGTCGGACTGCGCCAACGCGATCCTCGACGGCGCCGACGCGGTCATGCTCTCGGGCGAGACCAGCGTGGGCAAGTACCCCTTCGAGGCGGTGCGCACCATGGCGCGCATCGTCACCAACACGGAGGAGAACGGTGCCGACCGGATCCTGCCGCTGGGCACCATCCCGCACACCCGCGGCGGCGCGATCACCCGCGCGGCCGCGGAGATCGGCGACCAGCTCTCCGCGCAGTACCTGGTGACCTTCACCGAGTCCGGCGACACCGCGCGCAGGCTGTCCCGTCTGCGTCCCACGATCCCGCTGCTGGCGATGACCCCCTATCCGGAGGTCGCCCGTCAGCTGTCGCTGACCTGGGGCGTGGAGGCGCACCTGGTGCCGATGCAGAAGGACTCGGACGAGATGGTGGGCGTCGTCGACGAGCTGCTGCGCGAGCAGAAGGGCCTGCAGAAGAACGACCTGGTCGTCATCGCGGCCGGTTCGCCCCCCGGGGTCCACGGCTCGACCAACACCCTGCGCGTGCACCGCATCGGGGACCTCGACGGGACCGAGTCGGCCCGCATCGAGGCCGACCGCATCGCCGCGGGGCAGTGATCCCCGCGATGTGAGGGACGCGATGCGCGAGACCTCCCTCTCAGCGCGGACGGCGCCCGCGGCCTGATGGCCGCGGGCGCCGTCCCGTGCGTGCCGGGTGCGGGACTCGAACCCGCACGCCCTCGCGGACAGCGCATTTTGAGTGCGCCGCGTCTACCGTTCCGCCAACCCGGCATGCCCCTCAGGTGCCGAGGGCTGGACTAGGATACCGCTGATGACCACCGGCCTCCGCCGTCGGGTGCAGGGCACCCGGGCAGGCCCCGAACGAGACACAGGGCGACATGACTGACGACATCACCGACCTTCCCGACGACGCCCAGGACACCGCTGCCGCGAGCGAGGCGCCCCGCCGCACCGCTGTCGTGGCCGAGGACGAGAGCCTCATCCGCATGGACATCGTCGAGACCCTCACCGAAGCGGGCTTCGACGTGATCGCGGCCGTCGGAGACGGCGAGAGCGCCATCGAGAAGACCCGCGAGCTGCGCCCGGACGTCGTGATCCTCGACGTGAAGATGCCGCAGACCGACGGGGTCACCGCCGCGGAGAAGATCGGCGAGGAGAACCTCGCCCCCGTCGTGATGCTCACCGCGTTCTCGCAGACCGAGCTCGTCGAGCGCGCCCGGGACGCGGGCGCCATGGCGTACGTCGTCAAGCCCTTCACCCCGGCGGACCTGCTGCCGGCCGTGGAGATCGCGATCTCCCGCCATCAGCAGATCGTCCAGCTCGAGTCCGAGATCGCGGACCTGGGCGAGCGCTTCGAGACCCGCAAGCGGGTGGATCGCGCCAAGGGCCTGCTGCAGACGAACATGGGCCTGTCCGAGCCCGAGGCGTTCCGCTGGATCCAGAAGACGTCGATGGATCGCCGTCTGACCATGCGCGAGGTCGCCGACGCGGTCGTCGACCAGCTGGGTGCCCAGGGCAAGGACTGACCCGCAGGCACGCAGGGCAGCGGCCGACGCGCGGGGGCGTGTCGGCGACGAGGAGGGGGACCGCCGGGCCATGACGCTCACCAGGCGCGCGCTCGTGCGCGGACTCGGCACCGGGGTGCTCGGCGCGGGGACGCTCAGCGCCTGCGGCCCGGGAGGCGGCATCCGCCGCGGACGGCCCCGCGCGACGACCACGGCGCCGACCGCCGGAGTCCTCGAGGAGCCGGACCAGCCCCTCGTGATCGGTCAGATCGGTGCGTCCTACGGCCGGATGGGGCGCGTCGAGGAGGCGATCGCCGTCGCGATCGACGAGTCCCGGATCGACGTGAACGCGCGCTGGGACGGCCTGTTCGGCAGGTCGGTCGAGCTCCTGGAGCGCCACGTGATGGAGGCGCCGGGGGAGGACCTCGCCCCCGTGATCGCCGAGATGGCCGATGCCGGGGCGACCTGCGTGATCACCTCGATCGACGAGGAGTCCCTGATCGCCGCGATGCCGGCGCTGGTCGAGGCGCAGCTGGCGGTCCTCGACGTGCTCACCTCGGGCATGGACGTGCGCGCCGCCGAGGTGCAGACCGCGAACCTGCTGGTGCGCCTCGCACCGAACGACCGCGTCCTCGCCGCCCGCTACGCCGAGCAGGCGCTCGGCGGGGGCGGCGACCGGAGCGGACCGGCGGGGACCGTCGCGTATCTCTCGGAGGACACGCTCCAGGGCCGCAGCCTGCTCACCGAGCTCACCCAGGTGCTGAACCCCTCGAGCGGCAGGATCGTCAGCGAGCAGTTCTACGAGGCCGGGAAGATCGGCGACCTCGAGGTCCGGGTGAAGAAGGTCCTCGAGGACCCGCCCGCCCTGCTGGTCGCCAACGGCGGGCCAGAGCTCGCCCCCTTCCTCTCCGCCCTGCACACCGCGACCCTCGACGAGGACGATCGCCCCACCGTGCAGTTCCCCCGCCAGGTCCCGCCGTGGGCGACGATCGACTACTCGAGAGAACCGGTGGCCGAGGACCTCGTGCCCGAGGCGCTCGCCTCGACCACCGGCTACCAGCCGGGCGGCGACCTCTCGGTGGACCACGAGAACCTGATGCTCAACCGCAGCCGGGAGTTCCTCCGACGCGGCTACGCCTACTCCCAGCAGGGCTACGACGCGGTGGTCATGCTGTGCCTCGCGGCGCAGCACGCGCTGTCGGTGACGGGCACGGATCTCGCGGCGGCGCTGCCGGCGATCCTCACCGGCACGGAGGAGTGCACGGACTTCGAGCAGTGCCGCCGGATCATGGCCACCGCTCTCGAGACGGGGCAGCGGGCGACCGTCTCCTACGTCGGGGCGATGGGCGCCCTCGAGCTCGGCGGGCAGTCCGACGCCCGGACGGGCCAGCTGCGCGAGTACGCCTGGTCCGAGGCGAACGAGCTCGAGCAGCCCTCCGCGACCGCCTTCGAGGCGCCGGAGTGAGGCGAGGCCGCGCGGTGCTCCTCAGCGCGGCGGGAGCAGCTGCGTCGAGACGGTGATCGTGCTGAGCAGCCTGCCGGCCTCGTCGTGGACCTCCACGAGATAGCTCGCGACCTGACGCCCCAGGTGGCGCGGGGTGCAGGTCGCCGTGACCCAGCCCTCCCGCGCCGAGCGGTGGTGGAGCGCGGAGACGGAGGTGCCCACCGCCTGGGCGCTCTCGCCGTGCACCTCTCGCGCCCGCAGCACCGCCGCGAGCGAGGCGATCGACTCGGCCAGCGCGATCGTCGCACCGCCGTGCAGCAGCCCCGCGGGCTGGGTGCTGCCCGCGACGGGCATGCGCATCGTCCCGCCGCCGGAGTCCAGGGACAGCACCTCCATCCCGAGGCGCTCCACGAGGGTCCCGGCGAAGGACGCCTCGAGCTGGGCGGCGAGCTCCCCACGCACGGCCGGCGCGGACGGCGCCTCGTCGCCGGCGGCGGGTGAGGGACCGTTGGGGCGGTGGTCTGCGGACATGGCACGAGAGTGCCACAGCCGCGGGGGTGCGCGGAGTCGACGCGGCCATGGGAGACTGCTCCCCATGAGTGCGAGCGACACCGATGACCAGCGCCTGCTTCTGATCGACGGCCACGCCATGGCCTTCCGGGCGTTCTTCGCCCTCCCCGCGGACGGCTTCAGCGACGGCCGCGGGCAGGCCACGAACGCGGTCTACGGCTTCACCCGCATGATCATCAACGTCGTCGCCTCCGAGCGGCCCACCCACCTCGCGGTCGCCTTCGACCTGCCCGGCGGCACGTTCCGCGACCGCATCTACGACCAGTACAAGGGCGGGCGCGAGACGACCCCCGAGGCCTTCCACGGCCAGATCGGGCTCATCCAGCAGGTGCTGGACGCGCTCGGGGTGCGCTGGCTGACCTACGAGGACTACGAGGCCGACGACATCATCGCCACGCTCGCCTCCCGTGCCGAGGCGCAGGGGGACGAGGCGCTGATCGTCTCGAGCGACCGCGACGCGATCCAGCTCGTCGGCGAGAAGGTCACGCTGCTGCAGCCGATCAAGGGCGTCACCGAGATGCGCCGCATGACCCCCGCCGCCGTCCAGGAGAAGTACGGGATCCCGCCCGAGCGCTACCCCGATCTCGCCGCGCTCGTCGGCGAGGCGGCCGACAACCTCCCGGGCGTGCCCGGGGTCGGCCCGAAGACCGCCGCGAAGTGGATCGAGAAGTACGACGGCCTCGAGGGCGTCCTCGAGCACGCCGAGGAGATCACCGGCAAGGCCGGCCAGTCCCTGCGCGACCACCTCGAGGACGTGCGACGCAACCGCCTCATGAACGCCGCGTACACCACCCTCGACCTGCCCGAGGACCCCGGCCACTACGCCCTCGGCGGCGGGGACCGGGCTCGTGTGCTGGAGGTCTTCGACGACCTCGCCTTCGGCGACACGATCCGCCGGGACCTCCCGGCGGCGCTCCTGGGGGAGGACATGGCGGAGCAGGCAGCGCCCGAGCCCGCCGCGGACGTGCTGCGCGTGCGGGACGCCGCCGCCCTCGCGGAGCTGCTGGGGGAGGGGGAGCAGCCCCTCTCCCTCGACCTCGTCGAGGACGTGCGCGGGGGAGCGCTGCTGGGGCTCGCGACCCCCGAGCGCGGCGGCGCGGTGGCGCTCGGGGCGCTGGACTCCGAGGCCGCCGAGGCGCTCGCGGCCGCGCTCGAGGGCACGCGGGAGCTGCGCATCGCGGACGTCCCCGCCGTGCGCGACCGCCTCGCCGAGAACGGCTACCGCCTCGGCGACGGCGTGCGGGACCTCGCCCTGGAGGCCTTCGTGCTGCGCCCCGGCGCCCGCAGCTACGACACCGAGTCCCTGGCCGCCGACCTCGCCGGCGCGAGCTTCGAGCCGAAGCCTCGCAAGCCCGCGGAGTCGACGCTGAGGAAGGAGAGCCCCGAGACCCGCGCCGAGCACATCGCCCGCGCCGAGGACCGCCTCGCCACGGCCGTCGCGGCGCTGCATCCGGCCGCCGAGGAGCTCGCCTCCCGGATCGCGGACTCACCGTGGGCGGGCGGCATCCTGGATGGTCTCGAGCGTCCGCTGCAGCGGGTGCTCGAGACGATGCACTCCCGTGGCATCGCGATCGACCACGGCGCGCTCCAGACCCTCCGCGACGAGTTCGAGGGCTTCGTCGCCCAGGCCAAGCGCGAGGCCGGCGAGATCGTGGGGGAGGAGGTCAACCTCGCCTCCCCCAAGCAGCTCCAGGTGGTGCTCTTCGAGACCCTCTCCCTGCCCACCACCCGAAAGATCTCCTCGGGCCACTCCACCGACGCCGAGTCGCTCACCGACCTGATGGAGACGCTGGACCCGGACTCCGCCGGCCACCGCTTCCTCGCCTGGCTGCTGCGCTTCCGCGAGATGAGCAAGCTGACCGGATACCTGGTGGGCCTGGACAAGGTCATGGACGCCGGCTCCCGCGTGCACACCACCTTCCAGCAGACCGCCGCGGCGACGGGCCGGCTCGCCTCGACCGAGCCGAACCTGCAGAACATCCCCGTGCGCACCGCCGAGGGGCAGAGGATCCGCGACGTCTTCGTCGCCGGTGAGGGCTTCGAGTCCCTCCTGACCGCGGACTACTCCCAGATCGAGATGCGCATCATGGCCCACCTCTCGGAGGACGAGGGGCTCATCGAGGCCTTCCGCTCCGGCGAGGACCTGCACAACTTCGTCGCCTCGCGCGTGTTCGGCGTGAGCCCCGACGAGGTCGACCCGGCCATGCGCTCGAAGACCAAGGCCGTCAGCTACGGTCTCGCCTACGGGCTCTCCGCCTTCGGCCTCTCCCGCCAGCTGCGCATCTCCCGTGCCGAGGCGACCTCGCTGCGCGACGGCTACTTCGAGCGGTTCGGCGGGGTGCGGGACTACCTCCGCCGCAGCGTCGAGAAGGCCCGGGAGACGGGGTACACCGAGACGATCCTCGGCCGGCGCCGGTATCTCCCGGATCTCACGAGCGACAACCGCCAGCGACGGGAGAACGCCGAGCGGGTGGCTCTGAACTCCCCGATCCAGGGCTCTGCCGCGGACCTCATCAAGCTCGCGATGCTCGCCGTGGAGTCGCGGATGCGCGAGGCGGACCTGCGCTCCCGCATGCTGCTGCAGGTCCATGACGAGCTGGTGCTCGAGGTCGCGCCCGGCGAGCTCGAGCAGGTGCGGGAGATCGTCGAGGACGGGATGGACTCGGCCTACGAGCTCTCCGTCCCGCTCGAGGTCGGGATCGGCGTGGGCCGCACCTGGCGCGAGGCGGCCCACTGAGCCGCCCGGCGACGGACCCGTCGGACGGCGGGGCGGACATCACACCGGTGCCGTCCCGCGCACCCCACCGCGCCCTCGCGCCCCGAGGGCGCGGCTGGTAGGCTGTCGAAGGCTTGTGCGCTCCGGTGCACGGCGAACCGCCCATCCGTCGACCCGCAGGGTCGCCGCCTCGGGCGGAGCACGTCCCCCGACCCTACTCATTTCCTGTCCCGACGGAGTCCTTACCTACATGACCGACACCACGACCCCCCAGATCGCCATCAACGACATCGGTGACGCCGACGAGCTGATGGCCGCCATCGATGCCACCATCAAGTACTTCAACGACGGCGACATCGTCGAAGGCACCGTGGTGAAGGTCGATCACGACGAGGTCCTCCTGGACATCGGCTACAAGACCGAGGGCGTCATCCCCTCGCGCGAGCTGTCCATCAAGCACGACGTCGACCCGGCCGACGAGGTCGAGGTCGGCGACGAGATCGAGGCCCTCGTCCTCCAGAAGGAGGACAAGGAGGGTCGCCTGATCCTGTCCAAGAAGCGCGCCCAGTACGAGCGCGCCTGGGGCTCGATCGAGCAGATCAAGGAGGACGAGGGCGTCGTCACAGGTCGCGTCATCGAGGTCGTCAAGGGCGGCCTCATCGTCGACATCGGTCTGCGCGGCTTCCTCCCGGCCTCCCTCGTGGAGATGCGCCGCGTCCGCGACCTGCAGCCCTACGTCGGCCAGGAGATCGAGGCGAAGATCATCGAGCTGGACAAGAACCGCAACAACGTGGTCCTCTCCCGCCGCGCCTACCTGGAGGAGACCCAGTCCGCGGTCCGCTCCGACTTCCTGCAGACCCTCCAGAAGGGCCAGGTCCGCGAGGGTGCGGTGTCCTCGATCGTCAACTTCGGCGCCTTCGTCGACCTCGGCGGCGTCGACGGCCTGGTGCACGTCTCCGAGCTGTCCTGGAAGCACATCGACCACCCCTCCGAGGTCGTCGAGGTGGGCCAGAAGGTCAAGGTCGAGGTCCTGGACGTCGACATGGACCGCGAGCGCGTCTCCCTGTCGCTGAAGGCGACCCAGGAGGACCCGTGGCAGCTGTTCGCCCGCACCCACGCCATCGGCGAGGTCGTGCCGGGCAAGGTCACCAAGCTCGTCCCCTTCGGCGCCTTCGTGCGCGTCGAGGACGGCATCGAGGGCCTCGTGCACATCTCCGAGCTGGCCCAGCGCCACGTGGATCTGCCCGAGCAGGTCGTCACCGTGGACCAGGACGTCTTCGTCAAGGTCATCGACATCGACCTCGAGCGTCGCCGGATCTCGCTCTCCCTCAAGCAGGCGAACGAGGGCGTCGACCCCGAGGGTGACGACACCACCTTCGATCCCGCGCTCTACGGCATGGCCGCGGAGTACGACGCCAATGGCGAGTACAAGTACCCCGAGGGCTTCGACCCGGAGACCAACGAGTGGCTCGAGGGCTTCGAGGCGCAGCGCGAGGAGTGGGAGGCCCAGTACGCGGCCGCCTACGAGCGCTGGACCGCCCACAAGGCCCAGGTCGCCGAGGCCCTCCGCGCCGACGAGGAGTCCGCGAACGCTCCGGCCGCCGCGTCGACCACCTCGGACTCCGCTCCGGCTGCTCAGGCCTCCTACCAGTCGAGCTCCTCGGACGAGGGCACCCTCGCCTCCGACGAGGCCCTGGCCGCCCTGCGCGCCAAGCTCACCGGCAACTGATCCTCGGATCACCGGCCGACGGCCCGGTCCCCGCGATGCGGGGGCCGGGCCGTCTCTCGTCCTCTCGTCCCGGGGCCACGGCGCCGGCGCAGTGCCGCCCGCCCGGCTCCCGGGCGGCTGCGGCGGACACCGGTCGCGACAGGGCACACTGGTGCCATGACCACTGCTCTCGAGGCCCATCCGATCCATTCCTGGCTCACCGACATGGACGGCGTGCTCGTCCACGAGGAGGCGGCGCTGCCCGGCGCGCCCGAGTTCATCGCCGCCCTGCAGCAGTTCGGGCGGCCGTTCCTGGTGCTCACCAACAACTCGATCTTCACCCCGAGGGATCTCCGCGCGCGCCTGGCTCGCAGCGGGATCGACCTCCCCGAGAGCGCGATCTGGACCAGCGCGCTCGCGACGGCGCGCTTCCTCGCCGAGCAGCAGCCCGGCTCGGCCGCCTATGTCATCGGGGAGGCGGGTCTGACCAGCGCCATCCACGAGGAGGGCTTCATCCTCGCCGACAGCGATGTCGACTTCGTGGTGCTGGGGGAGACCCGCACCTACTCCTTCGAGGCGATCACCCGCGCGATCCGCCTCATCCGCGGCGGTGCGAAGTTCATCGCGACGAACCCCGACGTCACCGGCCCCAGCGCCGAGGGGCCGCTCCCGGCCACGGGCTCCGTCGCGGCGATGATCACCGCCGCCACCGGCATCAGCCCCTACTACGTCGGCAAGCCGAACCCGCTCATGATGCGCACGGCGCTGAACCGCATCGGCGGGCACTCGGAGAACTCCGTGATGATCGGCGACCGCATGGACACGGACGTGAAGTCGGGCCTCGAGGCGGGCATGCGCTCGATCCTCGTGCTCAGCGGCTCCACGCAGGTCGAGGAGATCCCGCGGTTCCCGTACCGGCCCACCGCCGTCCTGGACGGCATCGCGGACGTCGTCCCGCTCGTGGAGCGCCTCACGCCGCACGAGGCCGTCGAGCTCGACGAGGACTGAACGCGACCGAGCGTGTGGAGGGTCTGTGACGGCGTCGTGGCACTCCGGCGCGGCGCGGTTGACCCGGGGCCGCCGAGGTGGGAAGGTCATGTCCAGCTCGCCCGAGGGTCAAGGAGAGGCAAAGCCTGCGGTCGTGAGGCCCGCGTCCTCCGCCACCGACCGGACGAGCTCGCGGGGGCATGAGCCTCCGGACCGACTCGGAAGGAGACGACGATGACTCGTCGGCACCAGATCAGGACCCTCGCCGCACTCGGCCTGGGCGCCCCGCTCCTCGTGGGGCTCGGCATCGGCGGCGTCACCCAGGCCATCGCGGAGCCCGCGAACCCTGCGGTGCAGCCGGGCCAGAGCTCCGTCCAGGAGCCCGCCGGCACGAGCGGCGGCGATCCGGCGTCCGGCGGCGAGGAGCAGGACGCTCCGAGCGACGTGTTCACCACCGGGTCCCAGGAGTTCGACGATCCCTCGGACAGCACGCTGACGGCCGACGGTGTCGCGGCGCAGCTCTACGGCTACGCCGCCGATCCGCGTCTCGGCGACGCCGCGCACTGCGCCGACGGTCTCGACATGGACAGCCCCGGCGACGTCACCACCTGCACCGTGACCGGCTGGAGCGGCGAGGAGGAGACGTACTACGCGTACATCGCCCCCGGTGCCGTGCCGGAGGCCGACTACTGGCTGTACTTCTCCGAGGACGCCCCGCTGCCGGACGAGGCCGCAGACACCCTGAACGACGGGATCAACGGCACCGGCGCCTACCCGGTCTGGGGCGAGCAGCAGGACCAGACTGTACAGCTCTCCCCGGAGACGGCCGTGGAGCGCGCGAACTTCGTGCTCGACGGCATCGGCCGGGACGACCTCACCGTCACCTCCGTCGAAGGGGAGGTCGATCTCACCGCGCTGACGCCGGTGCGCGGCACCGCGACCGAGGAGGGCTCCGGCCGTGCCGTCGGCGTGACGCTGCTGCCGATCCCGACCGAGGGCGAGGCGCCCGCGATGCTGGTCAGCATCGACGGTCCCTGAGCCGCCCCCGGCGAGCGAGGCTCCGGCGGCGTCGCCGCCGATTCCCTCCGGGCGGGTGTCCGCGCAGCGCGGACACCCGCCCGTCGCGCGCGACGACCATGAGATGATCCAGGGCATGCTGCGCTGGCTCACGGCCGGGGAATCCCACGGCCCCTCCCTCCTCTCCCTGCTCGACGGCGTCCCTGCCGGGATCGAGCTGACCAGTGACGATCTGAAGGACGCGCTCGCCCGGCGCCGCCTCGGCCACGGCCGCGGCAGCCGCCAGAAGTTCGAGCAGGACGTCCTGACGATCCACGGCGGGCTGCGCCACGGTCGCACCCTCGGCTCCCCGCTCGCGATCGAGATCGCGAACTCCGAATGGCCCAAGTGGGAGAAGGTCATGAGCGCCGACCCCGTCCCGCGCGAGGACCTCCTGATCGACGCCGGCACCGGGGACGAGCGCGAGATCGCCCGCAACCGGCCCCTGTCCCGGCCCCGTCCCGGCCACGCCGACCTCTCCGGCATGCTCAAGTACGGCTTCGACGAGGCACGCCCGGTGCTCGAGCGCGCGAGCGCCCGCGAGACGGCGGCGCGGGTGGTCGCCGGCCGCGTCGCCGCCGCCCTCCTCGAGCAGGCCGCGGGGATCCGCCTGGTCTCCCACACCCTCGCCGTCGGCGCGACGTCCGTGCCCGAGGACGCCCCGCTGCCCACACCCGACCACCTCGCCCAGCTCGACGCCGACCCGCTGCGCTGCTTCCACGAGGGCACCTCGGAGGCGATGGTCGCCGAGGTCGATGCTGCGAAGTCCGACGGCGACACCCTCGGCGGCGTCGTCGAGGTGCTCGCCTACGGCCTGCCCGTCGGCCTCGGCTCCCACACCCAGTGGGATCGCAAGCTCGACGGCCGCCTCGCCCAGGCCATCATGTCGATCCAGGCGATGAAGGGCGTGGAGATCGGCGACGGCTTCGCGACCGCCGCCCGGCGCGGCTCCGTCGCGCACGACGAGATCCTCGTCGCCCCCTCCCCGGCCGAGGGCGCCTCCGCCTACCCGCGCGCGACCAACCGCGCCGGCGGCCTCGAGGGCGGCATGACCAACGGCGAGGTGCTGCGGGTGCGCGGCGCGCTGAAGCCCATCTCGACCGTGCCGCGCGCTCTGCGCACCGTCGACGTCGCCACCGGGGAGCAGACCACCGCCAACCACCAGCGCTCCGACACCTGCGCGGTCGCGCCCGCCGCGGTGATCGCCGAGGCCGTCGTGGCGCTGACCCTGGCCGATGCGCTGCTGGAAAAGACCGGCGGCGACAGCATCGCCGAGATCCGTGCCCACCTCGAGGGCACCCGCGCCCTCCAGGACGAGCTCTCCCGCCGCGGGGAGGCCACGAGCTCGTGACCGGACCCGTGGCCGTCCTGATCGGACCGATGGCCGCCGGGAAGACCAGCGTCGGCAGGGCGCTCGCGGCGCGTCTCGGCGTGCCCTTCGCCGATCTCGACGCCCTGATCGTGCAGGAGACCGGGCGCACGATCCCGGACATCTTCCGGCTCGAGGGCGAGCAGGCCTTCCGCGAGCGGGAGGCCGCCGCCCTGGTGCGCGCCCTCGACCATCAGCGAGGGGTGCTCTCCCTGGGCGGGGGAGCCCCGATGCATCCCCGCGCCGCCCGCACGCTGGAGGGCCGACCTGTCGTGCTGCTCGAGATCGACGAGGACGTCGCCGCACGTCGTCTCTCCCGCGGCGTCGGCCGCCCGATGCTCGAGGGCGACGACCCCATGACCCGCTGGCGCGAGCTCGCCGCCGCTCGCTCGGCGACCTATCGTGGACTGGCGACCCATCGCGTCGACGCCGGCCGCGGCAGCCCCGCCCAGGTGGCGCGCGCCGTCATCGACGCACTGCAGCTTCAGGGGCCCCGGCGCCCCGAGGAGGAGACCGAATGAGCACCACCGCGATCCCTGTCACCACTCCCGGCGGCGGGTACGACGTGCACGTGGGCAGGGGGCTGCTCGAGGAGATCCCCGCCCTCGTGCCCGAGCGGGCCCGCCGCGTGGTCATCGTGCACCAGCCGAGCCTGCGCGAGGTCGCCGAGCAGGTGTGCGCCGGCATCGAGCAGACCGGTCGCGCGGCCTTCGCCGCCGAGGTCCCCGACGGCGAGGAGGCCAAGACCGCCCAGGTCGCGGGCTTCCTCTGGGGCGTGTGCGGTCAGGCGGAGATCAGCCGGCAGGACCTCGTGATCGGCCTGGGCGGCGGCGCCGCGACGGACCTCGCCGGCTTCGTCGCCGCATCCTGGCTGCGCGGCGTGGACGTGCTGCAGGTCCCCACCACGGTCGCCGCGATGGTGGACGCGGCCGTGGGCGGCAAGACCGGGATCAACACCGCCGAGGGCAAGAACCTCGTCGGCGCCTTCCATCCCCCGATCGCCGTGGTCGCCGACCTGGACGTCCTGGCCGGGCTCGGCGCGAACGACGTCGCCGCGGGCCTGGCCGAGGCGGTCAAGGCCGGGTTCATCGAGGACACCGCGATCCTCGACCTCGTCGAGCGCGACCCCGCCGCCGTCCTCGACGTCACCACCGAGGCGTTCCGCGAGGTGATCGAGAGGGCGATCCGGGTCAAGGCCCGCGTGGTCTCCGCGGACCTGCGCGAGAGCGGCGAGCGGGAGATCCTCAACTACGGTCACACCCTCGCCCACGCGATCGAGCGCAACGAGCGCTACCAGTGGCGCCACGGGGCCGCGGTGAGCATCGGGATGATGTTCGTCGCCGAGCTCTCCCACCTCTCCGGGAAGCTCTCCGAGGCGGAGGTGGACCGCCACCGCAGCATCCTCACCTCCCTCGGCCTGCCCACGACCTACCGCGGCCGGCAGTGGCCGAAGCTCGAGGACGCCATGAAGCGGGACAAGAAGACCCGCGCGGGCCTGCTGCGCTTCGTGGTGCTGGACCGCATCGGCACCGTCTCCCGGATCGAGGGACCGGACCCGGCGCTGCTGCTGAGCGCCTACGCCGCGATCACCGCGGACTGACCGCACCCGAGCGAGGAGGAGCACCATGCCCGACCAGCCCAGCAACGTGGACGTGCGGCGACGCACCGCGACCGTGCGCGGGGTCGAGTTCGGCCGGGGCCGGCCCGAGATCATCGTGCCCCTGGTCGGCGACGACCTCGACGCGCTGCTCGCCCAGGCCGAGGCCGCGACCGCGACCCCGGCCCGGGTGATCGAATGGCGCCTGGACCGGTTCCGGCCGGATCTCGAGGACGCCGAGGACCACCGGGAGGTGACCCTCGCCGCGCTCGGCCCGCTGCGTGCCGCGCTCGGTGCCGACCGGGCGCTGCTGGTCACCTTCCGCACCACGGCCGAGGGCGGCCGGCGCCCGTACAGCACCCGAGCCCTCGGCGCGCTGCTGGAGACGCTGATCTCCGGGCGCCGCGCCGGCACGCAGTCGGCGGTGGACCTGGTGGACATCGAGACCGCGCGGGAGGAGGGCGTGGTCGCCTCCGTCGTCGACTCCGCGCGACGGCACGGCATCGCCGTGATCGGCTCCCACCACGACATGGAGGGAACGCCCGACGAGGAGACCATGGTGCGGATCCTGCGCGGGCAGCGGCGGCTCGGTGCGGACATCCCCAAGATCGCGGTCACCCCGCGCAGCGCCCGGGACGTGCTCACGCTGCTCTCGGCGAGCCTGACCGTCGCCGAGGACCTCGCCGGCCCCCACATCGCGGTCTCGATGGGCACCCTCGGGGCGAGCAGCCGGGTGACCGCCGAGACCTTCGGCAGCGCCGCGACCTTCGCGACCGCGGGGGAGGGCTCCGCCCCCGGGCAGCTCGCCGCGGGCGACGTCGCGGGGATGATCGAGCTGCTGCGCCCCTGAGCCGGCGGGGTCAGTCCGCGGAGGTGTCCGCAGGCCCCTCGCGCCGCTCGTGCTCCGCCGTGCCGGGCAGCTCCTCGGCCTCGGGGAAGATGCGCTCCTCGTACTCGTGGGCGTCCGGCTCCTCGGCGGCGAAGTCCTCGGCGAGGTCGTCGTGCTCCGCATCGACCACGGGGATCGCCCCGGTCACGAGAGCGACCCGCTCCCGCTCGTCCTTGCGGGTGCGGCGCACCAGGCGCTTCAGCTGCGTGGCCGACATCGTCACCTGCCACTCCTGGTGCGCGGGCAGCGACCATCGCCGCCAGGCCGCGACCCCGGCCAGCAGCGAGCCGACGGCGACCGCGGCCAGCACCGTGGGGGAGGGCAGGCCGAGGGCGAGCACCAGCCAGGTCAGCACCGCGGTGACCAGGGCTCCGGTCGCGTACAGCGGGCCGCCGCCGAAGATCTGGGGGATCCGGCCCACCAGCACGTCGCGGAGCACGCCGCCGCCGACGGCGCTGGTGACCCCGAGCAGGATCGCGGGCAGCACGTCCAGCCCGTAGCCGAGCGACTTCGCGGTGCCGGTCGCGGCCCAGAGCCCCATCGCCGCGATGTCCAGCACGGTCACCGTCCTACGCCACCAGGGGCCCTCGGTATGGATGAGGAACGAGAGCGTCGCCCCGCCGAGCGCGCAGGCGAGATATCCGGGACCGGCGAAGGCCGCCGGGGTGCCGTAGTCCAGGATCAGGTCGCGCACGAGCCCGCCCCCGAGGCCCGCGACGACGCCGATCACCGCGAAGCCGACCACGTCGAAGTTCAGCCGCGAGGCGATGGCCCCGGCGGCCACGCCCATGACGAAGACCCCCACGAGGTCCAGCACGCGCAGGAGGTCGTTGGTGACGAGCAGCTGAAGCGTGTCCACTCCAGCACCGTAGTCCGCGCGTCGGGGCCCGGGAACTGCGCCGTGACCAGCCCGACCCCTCTACCATCGAGACATGCGTCCCCTCACCGCGCCCCTGCGTCTGGGCCTGACCGGCGGCATCGGCTCAGGGAAGTCGACCGTCGCCGAGCTCTGGCGGGAGCGTGGGCTGCGGGTGATCGACCTCGACGCCCGCTCGCGCGCCGTCCTCGACGTCCCGGGCGAGGGCGTCGAGGAGGCCGTCGCCCGCTTCGGGGAGGAGCTGCGCGACGAATCGGGCACGATCGACCGCGCCGCGATGGCCCGGATCGTCTTCGCCGATGCCGCGGCGCGGGCGGACCTCGAGCGGATCGTGCTGGGCCGGGTGGACCGCGCGGTCGCCGCCGAGGAGGCCGAGGCCGTCGCGGCGGGGGAGCGGGTGATCGTCCACGACAGCCCGCTGCTGCTCGAGCAGCGACGCGAGGACGACTACGACGCGGTGATCGCGGTGCTGGCCCGGCGCGAGGACCGCATCGACCGGGTTGTCCGGGACCGCGGGAAGGAGCGCGCCTACGTCGAGTCGATCATGGCCGCGCAGGTCGGCGATCTCGAGCGGATCCGCCGCGCGGACCGGCTCGTGCTGAACACGGCCGGGCGCGAGGAGCTCGCGGCCCGGGCTGCGCACGCGCTCGAGGCGGTGCTCGGCGAGGACGGCCCCCGCCGGTGACGTCCCGCGGCGGCGCACGTCGCGGGCGCACCGGCCCCGCAGGCTCGTCGGTCGCCGGCTCGGCCCTGAGCGGACACCGCCCCCGTGCCGTGTCGTCCGTCGGCCCCGGGTCGTAGGCTCGTCCCCATGCGTCCCGTCACCGATCTGGTCCGCGCCGAGCATCCCTTCGAGGTCGTCTCCGAGTACTCGCCCTCGGGCGATCAGCCGCAGGCGATCGCCGAGCTCACGAAGAAGATCAACGACGGCGAGCAGGACGTGGTGCTGCTCGGCGCGACCGGCACCGGCAAGTCGGCGACCACTGCCTGGCTGATCGAGCAGGTCCAGCGCCCCACCCTCGTCATGGCGCACAACAAGACCCTCGCCGCGCAGCTCGCCAGCGAGTTCCGCGAGCTGCTGCCGCACAACGCGGTGGAGTACTTCGTCTCCTACTACGACTACTACCAGCCCGAGGCGTACGTCCCGCAGTCGGACACCTACATCGAGAAGGACTCCTCGATCAACGCCGAGGTGGAGCGCCTGCGCCACAGCGCCACGAACTCGCTGCTGACCCGCCGCGACGTGGTCGTGGTCTCCTCCGTCTCCTGCATCTACGGCCTGGGCACCCCGCAGGAGTACGTGGACCGGATGGTGCAGCTGAGCGTCGGCGACCAGCTGGACCGCGACGAGCTGCTGACACGCTTCGTGGACATGCAGTACGACCGCAACGACATCGCCTTCGAGCGCGGCACCTTCCGGGTGCGCGGGGACACGGTCGAGATCATCCCGATGTACGAGGAGCTCGCGATCCGCATCGAGTTCTTCGGCGACGAGATCGATGCGCTCTACACCCTCCACCCGATGACCGGCGAGGTGATCCGGCAGGAGGACCACATCCACATCTTCCCCGCCTCCCACTACGTGGCCGGGCCCGAGCGACTCTCCCGCGCGATCGGCACGATCGAGGAGGAGCTCGCCGAACGGCTCGAGGAGCTCGAGGGGCAGAACAAGCTGCTCGAGGCGCAGCGGCTGCGGATGCGCACCAGCCACGACCTCGAGATGCTGCGGCAGATGGGCTCGACCAACGGGGTCGAGAACTACTCCCGCCACCTCGACGGGCGTGCCCCTGGAACCGCCCCGAACACCCTCATGGACTACTTCCCCGAGGACTTCCTGCTGGTCATCGACGAGTCCCATGTGACGGTCCCGCAGATCGGAGCGATGTACGAGGGGGACCGCTCCCGCAAGCGCACCCTGGTCGACTTCGGCTTCCGCCTCCCCTCCGCTCTGGACAACCGGCCGCTGACCTTCTCGGAGTTCACCGAGCGCACCGGCCAGACCGTCTACCTCTCCGCGACCCCGGCGGAGTACGAGCTGAACCGCGCCCACGGCGTGGTCGAGCAGATCATCCGGCCGACGGGCCTGGTGGACCCCGAGGTGATCGTCAAGCCCGTCAAGGGGCAGATCGACGACCTGCGCGAGGAGATCGACAAGCGCGTCCGCCGCGACGAGCGAGTGCTCGTGACCACGCTGACCAAGCGCATGGCCGAGGACCTCACCGACTTCCTGCTCGAGAACGGGGTGCGCGTCCAGTACCTCCACTCCGACGTGGACACCCTGCGCCGCATCGAGCTGCTGCGCTCCCTGCGCCAGGGCGAGTTCGACGTGCTGGTCGGCATCAACCTGCTGCGCGAGGGCCTGGACCTGCCCGAGGTGTCGCTGGTGGCGATCCTCGACGCGGACAAGGAGGGCTTCCTCCGCTCGCGCACCTCCCTCATCCAGACCATCGGCCGCGCCGCCCGCAACGTCTCCGGCCAGGTGCACATGTACGCCGACACGGTCACCGACTCGATGCAGGACGCGATCGACGAGACCAACCGCCGCCGCGAGAAGCAGATCGCGTACAACACCGAGCACGGCATCGACCCGACCCCGCTGCGCAAGCGCATCGCGGACGTCACCGACATGCTCGCCCGCGAGGACATCGACACCGACACCCTCATGGCCACCGACTACCGCTCCGGCAAGGAGCGGGTGGCCCGGGACCGCGCCCGCGCGAACGCCGTCGACTCGGTGCAGGGCCGCCAGATCGACCTCGGCGACGATCCCGTCGGCGCGCTCACCGGCATGATCGACGAGATGACCGCCCAGATGCACCAGGCCGCGGAGTCGTTGAACTTCGAGGTCGCGGCCCGGCTGCGCGACGAGGTGCAGGAGCTGAAGAAGGAGCTGCGCGCGGTGCAGCGCTCCTGAGCCGATGACGACGAGGCACGGGCGGGCTCTGAGCTCGTTGCTGACCGCAGGACACCGGCTGCGCCGGATCTGGTGGCGGCTGCGCAGGCCGCGCACCTTCGGCGTGAAGGTGCTGCTGCTCCACCCCGAGCAGCCTGAGCGTTTCCTCGCCGTGCGCCACTCCTACGTGGACCAGGACCGGTGGGCGCTGCCCGGCGGGCGCTACCGCCCGGCGCGGGAGACACCCTCCGACGCGGCGCGCCGCGAGGTGCACGAGGAGCTCGGCCTCGGCATCGCGGGCGAGCTCGCGGAGCTGAGGACGCTCGAGGCGAGGACCGAGGGCAAGCGCGACACCCTCACGCTGCTGTCGGGGAGGGCCGACGGGGTGGAGGTGCGCACCTCGCTCGAGCTGCGCGAGGCACGCTGGCTGCGCACCGACCTCGCCGACGTGCCGGCCGGGGACCCCGTCTCGCGCTGGCTCCGCCTCGCGCTCGAGGTCGGCACCGGCCGGGCCGACGAGGGGACACCCCGGCCAGGACGCCGGCCTTGTGGACGTCCGCCCGCGTGACGAAGCGCAGGGTGCCGAGCTCCGGGAGATCGCTCACGGCGTGACCGCCACCTGGAGGCCGAGCACGGTGAGCACGCTCAGCACTGACCGCAGGGCCGGACGGCCCGCGCCGGACTCGATGTCGCGCAGCGTCCGGTCCGACACCCCGGCCAGCTCCCCGAGCTGCTGCGAGGAAGTCTGCCACCGCTGCCCCTGTTTCGGAAGAATGCTGCCGAAGTCCCCGGATGACTGTGCGATGTCCTGCCGCACTGTGCCCGTCAACTCGCACTCGGCAGAATGCTTCCGATTCTCTCCAGGGTGCCCGCGCGGGGGCTCAGCAGTGTCCCGGCATCGACGAGCGCGGCGTTCTCAGTGCGGCTGTGTGCTCAGCGCGGCGGCTGCTCGGCACGCTCCCAGCTCTCGACAGGGCCGGCCACCACCTCGAACAGCGGATGCACCGTCGGCCCCTCGAATGCGTTCGCACGCTCCCAGAGCTCGGGACTGCGCTCTTCGAGCTTGTGGAGCAGATGTCGCCATTCGAGGTCGAGCTGACCGACGGTGACCGGGATCCTCGGCACAGCTGCGTCGCGTCCGTCCCCGCCCTCGACCGCGGGAGCGGGCCGGTGGTCGATGCGCGAGCGGTCGAAGCGGTACCCGCGCGTCGACGCCTCCTCGGCGAGGACCTCGAGATACGCGCCGACCGATACGAGGGGATCGGCCTGCGCGCGGAAGCGCTCGAGCTGGGGATGGGTTCGGTAGCCTCGCGTGCGCCCGGCCAGCACCGCCTGGGCCAGCAGCGACTCGCGCCAGCAGCCCGTGAGGCCCTGGCGGTCGAGATGGCGGGGGTGCAGCGACCACAGACGCATCGGGCCATCTTCCCTCATCCGCCGAGCCGAGGCGAAGGTCGTGCGCCGAGCGCGACGATCGTCTCCCCGCACGCACAGGAACCCCCGATAGCGTCGTGAGCACGCCGCACACCGCGGCGCGCGACGCATCCCGCCGCGACAGAAGGAGGACCCCGTGCCCCAGTCCCAGTGCTCCCGGTTCGTGTCCCTGGCCGTCGGCACCGCCGCCGCGTCGGGCCTCGGGATGATCCCGGTGCACCGCCTCCCGCGCCCGGTGCGCGCCGGCTATGTCGCGTTCCCCGCGGTGCTGACCACCGGCGTCAGCCTCCTGGCACAGCAAGGGCGCATGGACCTGTCGGCCGAGGAGGAGCCGAGTGCTCACGGCCTGCGGCCGCCGACGGGGCTCGAGACCGCGCTCTCGCTCGCCCTCGGCGGCCTGATGGTCGGGGCGGGTGTGGTGGGTCTGCGCCTGGACCGCGGGGCAGAGAACTTCCTCCGGCGCCGCGGCGTGCCCGCCCCGCGCGTCTGGATCGGCCTCGCCACCGGCGCCGTGACCCTGGCCTCGACCCTGCTCGACGAGCGAGGCTCCGCGCCGGGCACCACGTCGACGCAGGAGCGGGTCCTCGCCCTCCTGACCCGCGAGGATCCGATGGGCCTCGCCCCGGGCACGGACGGCATGCCCGAGGACGAGTACGGGCCCGAGGCGGAGGCGATCGCGGAGCTGCTGGACACCGGCGCCGTGCCCACGGCCGCACAGCTCGACGAGGTCTGGGAGAAGTGGTTCTCCCAGTCGCTCAGCCCGCTCCTCGGCGCCGGCCGCATGGACTCCCTGCTCGAGGCGCTCTCCGCATCGGCCCCGGAGGATCCCGGCGCGTAGTGCCCGCGGCGAACGGCGGAGGTCTGCTAGGATCGAGTGATGACGACTCCCCGCAGCGCGCCGCCGTTCGTCGTCGTGCGCGGCAACTCCGCCTCGGGGAAGTCGACGGTCGCACGCCGGGTCCAGCGCGCCCTTCCGCGCGGGGAGGTCGCGGTGATCGGGCAGGATCATGTGCGGCGGGAGCTGCTGTGGGAGCGCGACAGCGGCCAGGGCGACACGATCGGCCTGCTCGAGTCTATGGTCCGGCACTGCCTCGGGATCGGGCGGATCACGCTTCTCGAGGGCATCTTCGGCGCCGACCGGTACCACGGCATGTTCGCGCGGATGCTGCGTGATGCCCCTGGTCCGACCCTGGTGTACTACCTCGACGTGAGCCTGCCGGAGACCCTGCGGCGCCACGCCGGCAAGCCGATCGCGGGGCATGTGGCCCCTGAAGAGGTCGTGTCCTGGTACCGGCCCCACGACGTGCTCGGCGTCCCCGGGGAGCAGGTCCTCGCCGAGGAGCTCGACGAGGACCAGGTGGTCGAACGGGTCCTCGCGGACCTCTCGATGCTCCGCACCGGGCCGCGAGAGCGTGAGGGTCCGACGCCGTCCGCTCCTGAGGAGTTCACTTCTCCGCCGAGCGCTCCGTGATCGCGAGATCCAGCGGGAAGTCGATCGGGCTGCCGGGGAAGAGCAGGCGCCCGGCGGCGTCGGCGCTCTCGCAGATCGCGGCGGCCGCGGCCTCCGCCTGGGCGGCCGGGGCGTGGACGATCACCTCGTCGTGCAGGAAGAACGCCAGGTGCGCGCGGCGGGCGAACACCGGTCCCGAGGGGTCGGCCCGCTCGTCGGCGGCGACCTCCGGGAGCTGCGCGAGCCGCAGCCGCAGCGCCGCCATCCACGACAGCGCCCATTCCGCCGCGGTGCCCTGCACCACGAAGTTGCGGGTGAACCGGCCCCGGTCGCGGGCCGAGCGCCGGGCCCGCTCCTGCTCGCCGGCGCCCGCGTCGGGGCCGTTCGCGCTGCGCTGGGCGGCGGTCCATGCCGCGTCCGGTGCGGGGGAGGAGCGGCCCAGCCAGGTGGTCACCGTCCCGCCCCGCTCCCCGGTCGCCGCCGCCCCGTCCACCAGGGCCATGGCGTCGGGGAAGGTCTGCCGGAGTCTCGGCACTACCCGCCCGCTGTCGCCGGTGGTCCCGCCGTACAGCGCGCCGAGCACGCCGATCTTGGCCTCCTGCCGGCTCGGGACCACGCCCGCCTCGACGATGCCGGAGTAGAGGTCCTTCCCGGCCCCGGCCGCGATCATCTCCCCGTCCCCGGACATCGCCGCGAGCACCCGCGGCTCGAGCTGGGAGACGTCGGCGCTGACGAGCCGCCACCCCGGGTCCGCACGCAGCGCCGGGCGCAGTCGGCGCGGGATCTGCAGCGCCCCGCCGCCGCTGGAGGCCCAGCGTCCCGTCACCACGCCGCCCGGCACGTAGACCGGCCGGTACCGGCCCTCGTGCACCCACTCGTCCAGCCACGTCCAGCCGTTGGCGGTCAGCAGGCGGGACATCTTCTTGTACCGCAGCAGCGGCTCGATCGCAGGGTGCTGGTGCTCCTGCAGCTCCCACTGCGAGGTCGAGGGGACGTCGATCCCGGCGCGGTGCAGGGCGCGCAGCAGCTTCGGCGGGGAGTCCAGCGACACGGTCGGGTCCTCGAGCGCGGCGCGGACCTCGGCGGCGACCTGCACCATCCGCGCGGGGAGCGCGCCGGGGGAGGGGCGCGCCCCCAGGGCCTCGGTGAGGATCCGGTCGTGCTCCGCGATGTCCCAGGGGATGCCGGCGGCCTGCAGCTCCGCGGCGATCAGCGCCCCGGCGGACTCCGCAGCCAGCAGCAGTCGCAGCCGGGCCGGGTCCTCTGCCGAGTCGGTCGCCGCCTGCTGCCGGGAGAGCTCCGCGCAGGTCTCCTCGATCCCGTCGGGCACGCCGTGGGCGGCGGAGGGGCGCGCCTCGAGGTCGAAGAGCGTCGCGCCGTGGTCGCGCCGCGGCTCCTCCGGCTCGAGCGGGGTGTCCCACGCGGTCGCCTCCCGCAGCGGTCCCGGCTCCGCCACGAGCTGGGAGTGGCGCAGGATCCGGTGGACCAGGCGCAGGTCGTGGCAGCGCGAGAGCGTCACCCCGGCCGCGAGCAGCCGCGGGTACCAGGCCGCGGCGTCGCTGAACACCCAGCGGGGGGAGTGCTCCTCCTCGAGCTCGCGGACGAGGACGGGCAGCTCCGCGAGGGAGCACTCCCGGTCCTCGAGCACGGCGCCGTCCGCCGCGACGGAGCGCATCACGACCCGTCCGGCGGTCCCGCGCCCGAGCACGCACCGCGCCGGGACGGGCGCGGCCGTCGCGGGCGGGGGAGAGGTCACCAGCCCCGCTCGCGCCAGGCGGGCAGCGAGGGGCGTTCGGCACCGAGGGTGGTGTCGTCCCCGTGGCCCGGGTACACCCAGGTCGAGTCCTCGAGCCGGTCGAAGACCCGTTGCTCCACGTCGTCGATCAGCTGCGCGAAGCGCTGCGGGTCCCGGTCCGTGTTGCCCACCCCGCCGGGGAACAGGGAATCGCCGGTGAAGAGGTGGTCGCCCTCGTCCCCGCCGTGCCACAGCACCGCGACCGAGCCCGGGGTGTGGCCGCGCAGGTGGATGATCTCGACCCGCTGCTCGCCGAACTCGATCACGTCCCCGTGCTCGAGCGGGAGATCGATCTTCTCCGCGATCTCCCTGGCGTCGGCGGCCCCGGCGGCGGTGCGCGCACCGGTCGCCGCGATCATCTCCGCCAGGGCGCCCACGTGGTCGTGGTGGCTGTGCGTGGTGACGATGACGTCCAGCCAGTCGTGCTCGGCGCCCGCGGCGACCATGCGCCGCAGGGCGTCCGGCTCCGCGGCCGCGTCGATCAGCAGCTGCGCCCCCGTCGACCGACAGGTCAGCAGGTAGGCGTTGTTGTCCATCGGGCCGACGGACAGCTTGCGGATCTGCAGGTGCTCGAGGTCGCGCACGGCGGGCTCGCCGCCCGGCTTGACGTGTCCGGTGTACTCGTGATCAGCCATGGGCTCAGTATGTCGCCCACATCTCCCCCGAACAACTGTTCGAAGGTCCGGGCGCGCCCCTAGAATGCCCGGGTGACTGATTCCCTGGTCGTCCGTGGTGCGCGCGAGCACAACCTCAAGAACATCGACATCGACATCCCCCGCGACAAGCTGGTGGTGTTCTCGGGCCTGTCCGGGTCCGGCAAGAGCTCACTGGCCTTCGACACCATCTTCGCCGAGGGGCAGCGGCGCTACGTCGAGTCGCTCTCGAGCTACGCGAGGCAGTTCCTGGGGCAGATGGACAAGCCGAGCGTGGACCTCATCGAGGGGCTCTCCCCGGCGGTGTCGATCGACCAGAAGTCCACCAACCGCAATCCGCGCTCCACCGTCGGCACGATCACCGAGATCTACGACTACCTGCGCCTGCTCTTCTCCCGCACCGGCGAGCAGCACTGCCCTGTCTGCGGCGAGCTGGTCACCTCCTCCTCCGCGGAGCAGATCGTGGACAGCCTGCTCGAGGAGACGCCCGGCACGCGCTTCCAGCTGCTCGCTCCCGTGGTCCAGGGGCGCAAGGGCGAGCACCAGGACCTGCTGAGCTCCCTGCGCTCCCAGGGGTACGCCCGCGCCCGCATCGACGGGGAGAACCGGCGCCTGGACGAGGAGATCAGCCTCGACAAGCGCTACAAGCACACGATCGAGGTGGTCGTGGACCGCCTGAGCGCGAAGCCCGACGCGCGCCGGCGCCTCACCGACTCGGTCGAGACCGCGCTGCGCCTGGCCGAGGGGATCCTGCTGGTCGACTACGTGGACCTCGACGCCGAGGACCCGGGACGCACCCGCCGCTTCTCCGAGAAGCGCGCCTGTCCCAACGACCACCCCCTCGCGATCGACGACATCGAGCCGCGCACCTTCTCCTTCAACGCCCCCTACGGCGCCTGCCCCGAGTGCACGGGCCTCGGCCAGCGCCTCGAGGTCGACCCCGAGCTCGTGATCCCGGACGAGGAGCTCTCCCTCTCCCAGGGCGCGATCGCCCCCTGGACGATGGGCTCGTCCGACCACCACCAGGAGGTCATGGCCGGCCTCGCCGAGGAGCTCAGCTTCTCGATGGACGTCCCGTGGCGGGCCCTGCCGAAGCGGGCCCAGGACGCGCTGCTGCACGGCAAGGACTTCAAGGTCCACGTGAAGTACCGCAACCGCTTCGGCCGCGAGCGCACCTACTCCACCGGCTTCGAAGGCGTGATGCACTTCCTCGAGCGCCGCCACAGCGACACCGAGTCCGACTGGGCCAAGGAGCGCTACGAGCAGTTCATGCGCGAGGTGCCCTGCCCCGCCTGCCAGGGCGCGCGCCTGCGCCCCGAGGTGCTCGCCGTGACCGTCGGCGGCAAGTCCATCGCCGAGGTGTGCGAGATGTCGATCGGCGACGCGCTCGCCTTCCACCAGGGCCTCGAGCTCGGGGTGCGGGAGGCCGCGATCGCCGACGAGGTGCTGCGCGAGATCCGCTCCCGCCTCGGCTTCCTGCTCGACGTGGGCCTGGACTACCTCAGCCTCGCCCGCGCCGCCGGCACCCTCTCCGGCGGGGAGGCGCAGCGCATCCGCCTCGCCACCCAGATCGGCTCCGGGCTCGTGGGCGTGCTCTACGTGCTCGACGAGCCGTCCATCGGCCTGCACCAGCGCGACAACGAGCGGCTCATCGCGACGCTCGAGCGGCTGCGCGACCTCGGCAACACCCTCATCGTCGTCGAGCACGACGAGGACACGCTCAACGCCGCCGACTGGGTCGTCGACATCGGCCCGCTCGCCGGCGAGCACGGCGGGAAGGTGGTCCACTCCGGGCCCGTCGAGGGCCTGAAGCAGAACTCCGAGTCCCTCACCGGGCGGTATCTCTCCGGCGAGCTCGAGATCCCCGTGCCCGCGGTGCGCCGCCCGGTCGACAAGGACCGCGTGCTGAAGGTCGTCGCGCCCCGCGCGAACAACCTCACCGGCCAGGACGTCACCTTCCCGCTCGGCGTGCTCACCGCCGTCACCGGCGTCTCCGGCTCGGGGAAGTCCTCGCTCGTCAACGACATCCTGTTCTCGGTGCTCGCCAAGGAGCTCAACCGCGCCCGCCTCGTCCCCGGCCGGCACAAGCGCGTCACCGGCCTCGAGCACCTTGACAAGGTCGTGCACGTGGACCAGTCGCCGATCGGCCGCACCCCGCGTTCGAACCCCGCCACCTACACCGGCGTATGGGACCGGGTGCGCACCCTGTTCGCCCAGACCAACGAGGCGAAGATCCGCGGCTACACCGCGGGCCGCTTCTCCTTCAACGTCAAGGGCGGGCGCTGCGAGGCCTGCTCCGGCGACGGCACGCTGAAGATCGAGATGAACTTCCTGCCCGACGTGTACGTCCAGTGCGAGGTGTGCAAGGGCCAGCGCTACAACCGCGAGACCCTCGAGGTGACGTTCAAGGACAAGAACGTCGCCGAGGTGCTGGACATGTCCATCGCCGAGGCGCTCGAGTTCTTCGACGCGGTCCCCGCGATCCGACGGCAGATGCAGACCCTCGTGGACGTGGGACTGGGCTACGTCAAGCTCGGGCAGTCCGCGACCACCCTCTCCGGCGGCGAGGCGCAGCGCGTGAAGCTCTCCTCCGAGCTGCACAAGCGCTCCAACGGTCGCACGATCTACGTGCTCGACGAGCCGACCACGGGCCTCCACTTCGAGGACGTGCGCAAGCTGCTCGAGGTGCTCGAGGGGCTGGTGGACAAGGGCAATTCGGTGATCGTCATCGAGCACAACCTCGACGTCATCAAGACGGCCGACCACGTCATCGACCTCGGCCCCGAGGGAGGCGCCGGCGGCGGCCGGGTCGTCGCCACCGGCACCCCCGAGCAGGTCGCGACCGTCGAGGGCTCCTACACCGGCCAGTTCCTCGCCCCGATGCTCGCCGCCGGGCGTGCGGGCGCGACGGGGAAGCGCTGAGCGAGGTCCTCGATGGCTGATCCGGCGACCTATCGTCCCGCCACCGGCACGATCCCCACCCGCCCTGGGGTCTACCGGTTCCGGGACGAGCACGGCCGCGTCATCTACGTCGGCAAGGCGAAGAACCTCCGCCAGCGCCTGGTGAACTACTTCCAGGACCTCTCCGTCCTGCACGAGCGGACCCGGCGCATGGTCACCACCGCCGCGAGCGTCGAATGGACGGTGGTGGGCACCGAGGTCGAGGCGCTCACCCTCGAGTACACCTGGATCAAGGAGTTCGACCCGCGGTTCAACGTCAAGTTCCGCGACGACAAGTCCTACCCCTATCTCGTGCTGACGATGGGGGAGAAGGTGCCGCGCGTGCACATCACCCGTCGGCCTCGGGCCAAGGGCGACCGCACCTTCGGCCCGTACCCGCAGGTCGGCGCCATCCGCGAGACCCTCGACCTGATGCTGCGGGTCTTCCCGATCCGCTCCTGCACCGCCGGGGTGTACCGCCGGGCAGAGCGGTCCGGGCGGCCCTGCCTGCTCGGCTTCATCGGCAAGTGCTCCGCGCCCTGCGTCGGGGACATCACCGAGGACGAGCACCGTCGCCTCGCCGAGCAGTTCGCGGACTTCATGGCCGGCAACACCTCGAAGTACACCCGCCGCATCGAGCAGCGGATGAAGGCCGCCGCCGCGGCGATGGACTACGAGACCGCCGCGAGCCTGCGCGACGACCTGCAGGCGCTCGAGAAGGTGATGGAGAAGAACTCCGTGGTGCTCTCCGACGCGACCGACGCCGATCTGATCGGCCTCGCGCAGGACGAGCTCGAGGCCTCCGTGCAGGTCTTCCACGTGCGCGGAGGGCGGATCCGCGGCCAGCGCGGCTGGACCGCGGAGATCCTCGACGACAGCGGTGCCCCCGACCTCGTCGAACGGGCGCTGACCACCCTGTACTCCGAGGGCGAGGCGCCGAAGGAGGTCCTCGTCCCGGTCCTGCCCACGAACCTCGCGCAGGTCCGCGAGCTGATGGGCCGCACCGTCGACCTGCGCGTGCCGCAGCGCGGCGAGAAGAAGGACCTGCTGCGCACCGTCTCGGACAACGCGACCGAGGCGCTGCGCCTGCACCGCCTGAAGCGCACCGGTGACCTCACCGCCCGCACCAAGGCGCTCGAGGACCTGGGGGAGGCCCTCGACCTCGCCGAGCCTCCGCTGCGGATCGAGTGCTTCGACATCTCCCACTCCCACGGCACGAACGTCGTCGGCTCCCAGGTCGTCTTCGAGGACGGGCTGCCGAAGAAGAGCGAGTACCGCCGCTACTCCGTGACCGGCGCCGCCGCCCGCGACGACACCGCCTCGATGCACGACGTCCTCACCCGCCGCCTGAAGCACCACCTGGACCCGCCTCCGCCGGTCGAGGACGAGGACGGCCGGCCCCGGCGCTTCGCCTACCCGCCCTCGCTGATCCTCGTCGACGGCGGCCCCCCTCAGGTCGCCGCGGCGCAGCGGGCGATGGACGAGCTCGGCATCACGGACATCGCCCTGGCCGGCATCGCCAAGCGTCTCGAGGAGATCTGGCTGCCCGGCGAGGAGTACCCGGTGATCCTGCCCCGCACCTCCGAGGCCCTCTTCCTCGTCCAGCGCCTGCGGGACGAGGCGCACCGCTTCGCGATCACCTACCACCGCTCCAAGCGGGGCCGCGCCATGCAGGCCAGCGCCCTCGACGGGATCCCGGGGCTCGGACCGGCCCGTCGACGCGCGCTGCTGGACCGCTTCGTCACCGTCTCGGCGATCCGGGAGGCGAGCGAGGAGGAGCTCACCGAGGTCGACGGGATCGGGCCCGCGTTGGCCGGGCAGATCACCGCCGCGCTAACATCCGCACAGGAGAACGGCGCGGACCCCGACACCGCGGAGGACGCCCTCGGCGTCACCGTGGACATGGCGACCGGCGAGATCCTCGAGGGCTGAGCGACCGGCCCGCCCACCCCGATCCGGAAGGAGACCCCGTGACCGAGGAGTCGATCCCGAGCCCGACCACGGACACCCGAGGCGACGTGGTCATCATCACCGGGCTCGCCGGCGCGGGACGGGAGACGGCGGCCCACGCCCTCGAGGACATGGGCTGGTACGTCGTCTACAACATCGCGCCGCAGCTGATCGGCACGCTCTACGAGCTGCAGGCCTCGGCCGTGGGCCGCGCCGCCCGCTTCGCCGTCGTCGTCGATCCCCGCTCGGGCCCGTTCTTCACCGAGCTGGGCGAGGTCGTGGACGAGCTGCGCAAGGCCGATCTGCGGCTGCGCCTGCTGTTCCTCACCGCCGACGAGTCCACCCTCGTGCGCCGCTTCGACTCGGTGCGCCGCCCCCACCCGCTCCAGGGCGAGGAGGGCGTGCTCGAGGGGATCCGGCGCGAGCGGGAGATGCTCGCCCGCTACCGCCGCACGGCGGACCTGGTCATCGACACCTCGCCGCTGAACGTGCACGAGCTGACGATGAAGATGCGCGCCCTGTTCGGCACGAGCGAGGAGCAGCAGCTCACCATCACCATGCTGTCCTTCGGCTTCAAGTACGGCATCCCGCTCGAGGCCGATCACGTCAGCGACGTGCGCTTCATCCCCAACCCCTACTGGGTGCCGCAGCTGCGGCCCAAGCGCGGCACCGACGCCGAGGTCGCCGAGTTCGTGCTCGGCGACGCCAACGCCGCCGAGTTCGTCGAGCGCTACATCGAGATGATCACCCCGGTGCTGCGCGGCTACAGCACCGAGAACAAGCACTTCACGACCCTCGCGATCGGCTGCACGGGCGGCAAGCACCGCTCCGTCGCGGTCTCCGAGCGGCTCGGCGACGAGCTGCGCCGGGCCGGCCATGCGGTGAGGATCCGCCATCGGGATCTGGGGCGGGAATGAACATCGCCGCGCGCAGCCTGCGCTCCCGTCTCCGCGGCGCCGACCGCTCCGCGAGCGCCCGACGGGGCGGCCGCGGTGCCCCGCAGCGCCCTGTCCGCGTGGTCGCCCTCGGCGGCGGCCACGGCCTCGCCGCGAATCTGCGCGCGCTGCGCCTGCTGACCGAGGACATCACCGCCGTGGTCACCGTCGCCGACAACGGCGGCTCCTCGGGCAGGCTGCGCACCGAGATGCCGGTGCTCCCGCCGGGAGACCTCCGCATGGCGCTCGCGGCGCTGTGCGAGGACTCCGACTGGGGGTCGATCTGGGGCGACGTGATCCAGCACCGCTTCGCCACGGACGGCGAGCTCGACGGCCACGCGCTCGGGAACCTCCTGATCGTCGCGCTGTGGCAGATCCTCGAGGACCCGGTCGAGGGCCTGGACCAGATGGCGGAGCTGCTCGGCGCCCGCGGCCGGGTGCTCCCGATGGCGCTCGACCCCCTGGACATCGAGGCGCGCGTGGTGGGCGCCGACGGGCAGGCGCGCACCGTCTCCGGCCAGTACCAGGTCGCGACCGCTGAGGGCCGCGTCGAGGACGTGCGCCTGACCCCGCCGCGTCCCCGCGTCCCCGCCGACGTGCTCGAGGCGATCGGACGGGCCGACTGGGTGATCCTCGGCCCGGGCTCCTGGTACACCTCGGTGCTGCCGCACCTGATGATTCCCGAGATCGCCGAGGCGATCGTGAGGAGCCCCGCGCGGCGCGCCATCATCACCAACCTCTCCGTCGGCGCGCAGGAGGCCGAGGGGATGACGAGCCTGGACATGCTCGAGGTGCTGCTCGCGCAGGCCGGTGACTGCCGCTTCGACGCCCTGGTCGCCGATCCGACCACGCTCGAGGACGCCCTCGATCTCGCCGAGGCGGCCCGCGCCCGGGGCCTGCGCACCCTGCTGCGGCAGGTCAGCGTGGGCGACGGCACTCCCCGCCACGACCCGGTGCGCCTGGCCGCCGCGTACCGTGATCTCTTCGACGACGCCTTCGGCGACGTGGAGCCCGGCACCGACCGGGCCGAACCGCGCCTCGGGCGCATGCACCGCACGACGAGGGCCTCGGCCCCCGGCACGGAGGAGGACGACCATGGCGCTCACGGGTGAGGCGAAGGAGGAGCTCAGCCACCTCGAGGTGACCCGGCCCTCCGCCCGCAAGGCGGAGGCCGCCGCGATGCTGCGCTTCGCGGGCGGGCTGCACCTGGTCGCGGGGCGGGTCGTGGTCGAGGCGGAGCTGGACTCCGCTGCGGTCGCCCGACGCCTCCACGGGATCATCGCCGACATGTACGGGCATCGCGCGGATCTCGCGGTGCTCGCCCCTTCGGGGATCCGTCGCACCACCCGCTATCTCGTCCGGGTGGACCGCGAGGGCGGGATGCTCGCCCGCCAGACCGGCCTGCTCGATGCGCGCGGCCGTCCCGTGCGGGGCATGCCTCCCTTCGTCGTCGGCGGTGCGCTCGTGGACGCGGAGGCGGCCTGGCGCGGCGCATTCCTCGCTCGCGGCACGCTCACCGAGCCGGGCCGCTCCTCGGCCCTGGAGCTGTCCTGCCCCGGCCCCGAGGTCGCGCTCGCGATGGTCGGCGCGGCACGTCGGCTCGGCGTCGCCTCGAAGGCCCGCGAGGCGCGCGGCGCGGATCGCGTGGTGCTGCGCGACGGCGACGCGATCTCCGCCCTGCTGGGACGGATGGGCGCGCACTCCACCGTGCGCACCTGGGAGCAGCGGCGCACCACCCGCGAGGTCAAGGCCACCGCGCACCGGCTCGCGAACTTCGACGATGCGAACCTGCGCCGCTCCGCGCGGGCGGCGGTGGCGGCCGGCCAGCGCGTCCAGCGGGCGCTGGAGATCCTCGGCGACGAGGTGCCCGAGCACCTGCAGGCCGCCGGCCGGCTCCGTCTCGACCATCGGCAGGCGAGCCTCGAGGAGCTCGGCCGCCTGGCTGATCCTCCGCTGACCAAGGACGCCGTGGCCGGTCGGATCCGGCGTCTGCTCGCCACGGCGGACAAGCGCGCGGAGGAGCTCGGGATCCCCGGGACCGACCACGGAGTGGACGAGGACCGAATGCCCGCCTCGCCGGATCCCGGACGTTGATAAGATCATCACGGTCGTCGGTCACACGCCGGCGTCGCCCGAGCGTACGAGGGCGTGCGCGCCATGACAGTACTCGAACGTCGCAGAGCCCCTGTGACACTAGGAGGAACCCTTGACCGTCAAGGTTGGTATCAACGGATTCGGCCGCATCGGCCGCAACTTCCTGCGCGCCGCTCTCGAGCAGCAGGCGGACATCCAGATCGTCGGTGTGAACGACCTCACCGACAACGCGACGCTCGCGAACCTCATCAAGTACGACTCGATCGGCGGGGTGCTGCCCTACGACGTCTCGCACGACGAGGACTCGATCACCGTCGGCGACAACACCTTCAAGGCGTACGCCGAGCGCGACCCGAAGAACATCCCCTGGGGCGAGATCGGCGCGGACGTCGTCATCGAGTCTACCGGCATCTTCACCGACGCCGAGAAGGCCAAGGCCCACATCGAGGCCGGCGCCAAGAAGGTCATCATCTCCGCCCCGGCGAAGAACGAGGACGCGACCTTCGTCATCGGTGTCAACGAGGGCGACTACGACCCCGCGAAGCACCACATCGTCTCCAACGCCTCCTGCACCACCAACAGCCTCGCGCCGGTGGCGAAGGTGCTGAACGACGAGATCGGCATCGTCAAGGGCCTGATGACCACCATCCACGCCTACACCTCGGACCAGGTGCTGCAGGACGGCCCGCACAGGGACCCGCGCCGCGCCCGCGCCGCCGCCCTGAACATCGTCCCCACCACGACCGGTGCGGCCAAGGCCGTGGCGCTCGTGCTCCCCGAGCTCAAGGGCAAGCTCGACGGCTACTCGCTGCGCGTGCCGGTCCCCACCGGCTCGATCACCGACCTCACCTTCGAGGCCTCCCGCGAGGTCACCGTCGAGGAGGTCAACGCCGCGGTGAAGAAGGCCGCCGAGGGCCCGCTCAAGGGCGTCCTGCGCTACACCGAGGACCCGATCGTCTCCAAGGACATCGAGGGCGACCCGCACTCCTCGATCTTCGACTCGCAGCTCACCAAGGTGAACGGCAACCAGGTCAAGATCTTCGCCTGGTACGACAACGAGTGGGGCTTCTCCAACCGCCTCGTCGAGCTCTCGCAGCTGGTCGGCAAGTCCCTCTGATCCTGCCGTCGTCCTGCTGACGAGCTGGACATCCCCGGAGCCCGCCGGTCGCCACCCCGAGGGGTCGGCGTCCGGCGGGCTCCGCTCGTCCCCCGTCCCGTCGGTCCGCCTCGGCGCCCGGCGGTCGAACCCCGAAGGAGCACCACAGTGCTGAAGACCATCGATTCGCTCGGAGAGCTGCGCGGCAGGCGCGTGCTGGTCCGCGCCGATCTCAACGTGCCGCTGGACGGCACCACGATCACCGACGACGGCCGCATCCGCGCCGCCCTGCCCACCCTCACCCGCCTCGTCGAGGCCGGTGCCCGGGTCGCGGTGATCTCCCACCTCGGCCGCCCCAAGGGCGCGCCGGAGGAGAAGTACTCGCTGCGTCCCGTGGTCGGCCGCCTCGGCGAGCTGCTCGGCCAGGACGTCGCCTTCGCGACCGACACCGTCGGCGCCTCCGCGCAGGAGACCGTCGCCGCGCTCGACGACGGCGAGGTCGCCGTGCTCGAGAACCTGCGGTTCAACGCGGGGGAGACCGCGAAGACCGACGAGGAGCGGCTCGCCTTCGCCCGCGAGCTCGCCGCCCTCGGCGACGCCTTCGTCTCCGACGGCTTCGGCGTGGTCCACCGCAAGCAGGCCTCGGTCTACGAGCTCGCGACCCTGCTGCCCGCCGCGGCGGGCGAGCTGGTGCTGCGCGAGGTCGAGGCTCTCCGCAAGGTGACCGACACCCCGGAGCGGCCCTTCGTGGTCGTGCTCGGCGGGGCGAAGATCGCCGACAAGCTCGGCGTGATCGACGCGCTGCTGGGCCGGGCCGACCGCATCCTCATCGGCGGCGGCATGGCCTACACCTTCCAGAAGGCGCTCGGCCACGAGGTCGGCAGGTCCCTGCTGGACGAGTCGAAGATCGAGGTGGTGCGGGAGTACATGGAGCGTGCGAAGGCGAACGGCGTCGAGCTGGTGCTCCCCGTCGACACCGTCGTGGCCCCCGAGTTCTCCGCCGACGCGCCGACCTCCGTCGTGGGCGTCGACGGGATCCCCGCGGATCAGGAGGGCATGGACATCGGCCCTGAGACCGCGAAGCTCTTCGGCGAGAAGATCGCCGACGCGGCGACCGTGTTCTGGAACGGCCCGATGGGCGTGTTCGAGTTCCCGGCCTTCGCCGCGGGCACGAAGTCCGTGGCCGAGAAGCTGGGCGCGGCCTCCGGCTACACCGTGGTCGGCGGCGGCGATTCCGCCGCGGCCGTCCGCATCCTGGGGGTCGACGAGGCCCTCTTCTCCCATATCTCCACCGGCGGCGGGGCCAGCCTCGAGCTCATCGAGGGCAAGGACCTGCCCGGACTCTCCATCCTCGAGGAGGATCAGAAGTGACCACCCGCACCCCGCTCATGGCGGGCAACTGGAAGATGAACCTCGACTGGAAGCAGGGCCTGGCCCTGGTCGAGGAGCTCGGCGAGCAGCTGCAGGGCGTCGACGCCGGCAAGGTCGAGACTGTGGTGCTGCCGCCCTTCGTGGACCTGCGCACCGTGCAGGTCGCGGTGGACGCCGGCAAGCTCCCGATCGCCTACGGCGCGCAGGACATCTCCGCGCACGAGTCCGGTGCCTACACGGGCGAGGTCTCCGGGGCGATGCTGTCGGCGCTGGGCTGCACCTACGCGGCGGTCGGCCACTCGGAGCGCCGCCAGTACCACGGCGAGACCGAGCAGGTCACGAACGCCAAGGTGAAGGCCGCCTTCGCCGCGGGCCTGGTGCCGATCCTGTGCGTCGGCGAGCCGCTCGAGGAGCGCAAGGCCGGCAAGCACGTCGAGTACACCCTCGCGCAGCTCGAGGGCGGCATCGAGGGCATCAGCGCCGAGCAGGCCGCGAAGATCGTCATCGCCTACGAGCCCGTCTGGGCGATCGGCACGGGAGAGGTCGCGACCCCGGACGACGCCCAGGAGGTGTGCGCTGCGATCCGCGAGGCGCTGCGGGCGATGCACGGCGACGCCGTGGCCGACGCGGTCCGCGTCCTGTACGGCGGCAGCGTGAAGTCCTCCAACGTGGGCGAGCTCATGCAGCGCGCCGACGTCGACGGCGCACTCGTCGGCGGGGCGTCGCTCAAGGCCGAGGAGTTCGCCAAGATCGCGGGTTTCCAGGGCTGATCTCGGCACTGTCCCGGACGGCCGGTCGAACGGCCGTCCGGGAGCGCGGAGCCCGGCGAGCCCGGGCGACGTGCTGAGAGGCACGCGGGCCGGATCCTTCCGGGGCCCGGCCCGTGCCGTATGCTTGACCGGTCCGTCCGACTCCGTGGAAGGGTGACCCCCGCGTGGATCTGTCCCTGGTGAAGCTCGTCCTCCAGATCCTGCTGGCCGTGCTCGGCCTGCTCACGATCATGCTCGTGCTCCTGCACAAGGGGCGCGGCGGCGGCCTGTCGGACATGTTCGGCGGCGGCGTGTCCTCCTCCGCGAGCGCGTCGGGCGTCGCCGAGCGCAACCTCAACCGTCTCACCGTGACGATCGCGGTGGCCTGGGGGCTGAGCGCCGTCGGCCTCGGCATCGTCGAGAAGTTCCTCTGAGCGGCAGGGCGGCCGTCGGCTGACGGCTCCGCCCCGCCGCACGGCGAACGGGCCGGTCACCTCACGGTGACCGGCCCGTTCCGCATGCCGGGGCCTCGCGAGGGCCGCGCTTCCCGCCGCGCTCGGGCGCGACCGGGTTCCTCACACGGTGCCACGGCCCGGTCAGCGGCGGTTACCCGAAGGTATCCAGTGTGGGGTGTCGGTATGGCGCAGAATTCCGACACGCCACACTGGATACCCAGGAGTAACACCGATGACAGCGGGGCGGCCGGCGGCTCAAGGGGCGGGCGGCCGGCGGCTCAAGGGGCGGGCGGCCGGGGCCTCGGTGTCGCTCAGCCAGCGGGGCGGCCGGCGGCGGCCTCGTCGAGCACCCAGATGGTGGACTCCAGGCCCCGCACGGCGGAGGCGGGCACTGCCCACGGGTCCACGGCGGCGTGCGCGTCGCGCACGGCCTCGGCCTTCTCGGCCCCGGCCACGAGCAGCGCCACATGGCGCGAGGAGTTCAACACCGGCCAGGTCAGCGAGATCCGCTCCGACGGCGGCTTCGGCGAGCCGGTCACCGCGACGGCGCTGGCGAGCACGTTCTCCTGCCCGGGGTGCTGCGGGAACAGCGAGGCGATGTGGCCGTCCGGCCCCATCCCCAGCAGCAGCACGTCGAAGAACGCCTGTCCGCGGGTGCGGAAGGGCTCGTCGCCGCCCATCTGGTCCAGCTGCTGGCCGTACCAGGCCGCGGCGTCCTCGAGGGACATGCCGTCGGCGGGGGAGGGCATGATGTGGACGTTCCGCGCCGGGAGCCCGTCCTGCTCGCGCAGCACGTCCAGGAGGCTCTTGCGCACGCCCACCTCGTTGCGCTCGCTGGAGTCGGGGTCGACGAAGCGCTCGTCGCCCCACCACAGGTGCAGTCGGGTCATGTCGACCCCCGCGGCGCGCAGCGCGGCGGGCAGCGCCGCCGCGGTGAGGGTGCCGACGGTGCCGCCGGTGAGCACCAGGTGAGCCTGCGGCCGGGACTCGAGCGCCTCGGCGAGCTGCTCCGCGGCGGCGGAGGCGGCGGTCGCGGCGACCGCGTCCGCGTCGGCGACCACGACGTCCTGCGGGGCGGGCTTGCCGCTCGCGAAGGTCGCGGGGTCGTCGATGCCGGAGAAGGCGGCGCCGAGCACCTCGCCGTAGACCTCGTCGGGGTCCAGGCGGCGCAGCTCCTCGGTGACGAGCTCCGCGAGGGTGCGGCGCGGCATCGTCACGTGCTGACCCTGGTCGTCCCCGGGCAGCCTCATGATGATCGAGTCGTCGCTGACGCGGCTGAGCTCGATCGTGCCGTCCTCGCGCACCAGGCGCACCGCGTGCACGCCGGCGAAGTCGGGATCGGCCTCGGGCGGCGGCACGATCGAGGCCGTCACGCCGAGGGTGTGCTCGAGCCAGGTCGCCATCAGCAGCACCGAGGGGTCGCCCTCGGTGCCGGCGACCTCGATCGCGGTGGGGGTCGAGACCGGCGGGACCTCGTAGGCGCTCGCGACGAGGCCGCGCCAGCGGGTCAGACGCGCCCAGGCGAAGTCCGAGTCGCCGCTGGCGTAGCCGCGGCGCAGGCGCTTGAGGGTCCCCAGCGGGTCCGCGCAGGCGGCCGAGTCGGTGATGCGGCGCTGGGACATCGAGCCGAGCACGTCATGGACGGGGGAGGACGGGGCGTTCTCCGGCCACCAGGTGACGATCGGCGCATCGGGCAGCAGCAGCGCCATGACCAGGGTGTCCAGGGACCACAGCACGTCTCCGCGGGCCTGGAGGATCACGATCTCGCCGGCGCCCGCGTCCCGGCCCACGCGGATCTCCGCGTCGAGGCCGGAGGTCTCGGCGTCAGGATCGGCGTCCACCACGATGACCCGCGCGGGATGCTCGTGGCTCGCGGCGATAGCGGCCTCGAGCGGCTCCTCGATGTCCTCGGTCGAGATGATGATCAGGGTGAGGACCCGGCCGATGGTGTTCTCGCCGAAGGTCTCCCGCATCTCGGTCATGGTCTTGTCGACCGCGGACGCGGTGGTGTCGGTCAGGGTGGTGATCACGGTCGCCTCCAGGTGCGCCCGTCACGGGCGAGCATGTCGTGTGCGGTGTCGGGGCCCCAGGAGCCCGGACGATAGGGCGCGGGGTCGAGGTTCTCGGCCCAGAACTCGGTGATGGGGTCGAGGATCTTCCAGGAGAGCTCGACCTCCTTCTGGCGCGGGAACAGCGGCGGGTCTCCCAGCAGCATGTCGAGGATCAGCCGCTCGTACGCCTCGGGGGACTCCTCGGTGAAGTTCATGCCGTAGGCGAAGTCCATCGTCACGTCCCGCACCTCCATCTGGGTGCCGGGCACCTTGGAGCCGAAGCGCATGGTGACGCCCTCGTCGGGCTGGACGCGGATCACGATCGCGTTCTGGCCGAGGTCCGCGGTGTCGGTCGAGTGGAAGGGCAGGAACGGGGCGCGCTTGAACACGACCGCGATCTCCGTGACCCGTCGGCCGAGGCGCTTGCCGGCGCGCAGGTAGAAGGGCACACCGGCCCAGCGGCGCGTGGCGATGTCAAGGCGCATCGCGGCGAAGGTCTCGGTGGTGGAGTCGGCGGGGATGCCGTCCTCCTCGAGATAGGGGCGCACCTCCTCGCCGCCCTGCCAGCCGCCGACGTACTGGCCGCGCGCGGTGTGCAGCGCGAGGTCCTCCGGCAGCTCGACGGCGGCGAGCACCTTCTCCTTCTCGGCGCGCAGGTCGCTCGCGCGGAAGGTGACCGGCTCCTCCATCGCGGTGAGGGCGAGCAGCTGCAGGAGGTGGTTCTGGATCACGTCACGGGCGGTGCCGATGCCGTCGTAGTAGCCGGCGCGGGAGCCGATGCCGATGTCCTCGGCCATCGTGATCTGCACGTGGTCGACGTAGTTCGCGTTCCAGATCGGCTCGAACAGCTGGTTCGAGAACCGCAGCGCCATGATGTTCTGGACGGTCTCCTTGCCCAGGTAGTGGTCGATGCGGAAGACGTCCTCGGGGCGGAACACCTTCTCGACCACGTCGTTGAGCTCCCGCGCGGAGGCGAGGTCGTGCCCGAACGGCTTCTCGATGACGACGCGGCGCCAGGAGCCGTCCTGCGGGGTGTTCAGCCCCGAGTTCGCGAGCTGCCCGCACACCTGGGGGAAGGCGTCCGGCGGGATCGAGAGGTAGAAGGCGTGGTTGCCGCCGGTGCCGCGCGTGCGGTCCAGCTCGCTGACGACCTCGGTGAGCCGCTCGAAGGCGGCGGTGTCGTCGAAGGTGCCGGTCACGAAGCGCAGACCGCCGCGCAGCTGCTCGAAGACGCTCTCCTCGAAGCCGGTGCGGGAGTGCTCGGACACGGACTTCTCGACGTAGTCGGCGAAGTCGTCGTCGGACCAGTCGCGACGGCCGTAGCCGACGAGGCCGAAGCTCGGCGGGAGCAGCCCGCGGTGGGTGAGGTCGTAGATCGCCGGCAGAAGCTTCTTGCGGGCGAGGTCGCCGGTGACGCCGAACATCACCATGGAGCTGGGCCCGGCGATCAGGGGCAGGCGACGGTCGCGCGGATCCCGCAGCGGGTTCGGCGCGCCGGCCGCGGTGGCGGGGGTGGGGGAGTCGGTCACGATGGTCCTTTCTCGGACACGGGACGGCGGGAGCACGGATCCGCCGCGGCGGATCCGTGCTCCGGCGGGCGGATCAGGCGCGCGCGGCCTCGACGGACGCGGAGACCGTCTCCAGCAGCTCGTTCCAGGCCTTCTCGAACTTCTCGACGCCCTCGCGCTCGAGGACGGCGAAGACGTCGGCGAGGTCGACCCCGGCCTCGCCGATGCGCTCGAGCACGGCCTCGCCGGTGGTCGCGGTCTCGGCCGACAGCGGGGCCTTGAGCTCGGCGTGGTCGGCGGCGGCCTCGAGGGTCTTCTCCGGCATGGTGTTCACGGTCGGGTCCGCGACGAGGGAGTCGACGTAGAGCGTGTCGGAGTAGTCGGGGTTCTTGACCCCGGTGGACGCCCACAGCGCGCGCTGCACGTTCGCGCCCTTCGCCGAGAGGGCCTCGAAGCGCTCGGAGCCGAAGGCGGAGAGGTACACGCCGAAGGCGGCCTGGGCGTTGGCGACGCCGGCCTGGCCCTTGAGCTGGGCGGCCTCGCCGCCGAGGGCGTCCAGGCGCGCGTCGATCTCGGTGTCGACGCGGGAGACGAAGAACGAGGCGACCGAGTGGATGGTGGAGAGGTCCCTGCCGGCCTCCGCGGCCTGCTCGAGGCCGGTGAGATAGGCGTCGATCACGGCCTCGTAGCGCTCGACCGAGAAGATCAGGGTGACGTTCACGCTGATGCCCGCGGCGGTCACGGCGGTGATCGCGGGCAGGCCCTCCTCGGTGGCGGGGATCTTGATCATGACGTTCTCACGGCCGACGAGCTCGAAGAGGTGCTCGGCCTGCGCGATCGTCTTCTCCGTCTCGTGGGCCAGGCGCGGGTCCACCTCGATGCTGACGCGGCCGTCGAAGCCCTTGGAAGCGGCGTAGGCGTCGGCGAAGAGGTCCGCGGCCTCGCGCACGTCGTCGGTGGTGAGCACCTCGATGACCTCGTCGACGTCCTTGCCCTCGCCGGCGAGGCGGGCGATGTCGGCGTCGTACTCCTCGGAGCCGGAGATCGCGGCCTGGAAGATCGAGGGGTTCGTGGTCACGCCCACGATGTTGCGGGTGGCGACGAGCTCGGCGAGGTTGCCGGTGCGCAGGCGTGTGCGTGAGAGGTCGTCGAGCCAGATGGAGACGCCGGCATCGGTGAGGGCCTGGGTGGAGGGGTTCTGGGTCATGACGTTCCTTCCGGGCGCTGGGCGCCCTGGGTCGCATCTGCTGTCGTCGTGGTCAACGCCCTCGTGGGACTCCGGCATCCAGGAGGTGTCCGGAGGAACACCGCGGCGGCCGCAGCGCGAGGGGATGGGGGAGGGGAGAGAGGCGGGGGCGGGACCTGGCGGTCCCGCCCCCGCGGCGGATCAGGCGCCGGCCGCTGCCAGCGACTCCTCGGCCGCCTCGACGACGGCCTCGGGGGTGAAGCCGTACTCGCGGAACAGCGTCTTCGCGTCGGCGGAGGCGCCGTAGTGCTCGAGCGAGACGGCCCGGCCGTGCACGCCGAGGAAGCGGTGCCACGGCATCGCGATGCCGGCCTCGACGGTGACGCGGGCGGTCACGGAGGAGGGGAGCACGGACTCCTTGTACTCCTCGGACTGCTCGTCGAACCACTCGACCGACGGCATGGAGACCAGGCGGGTCGGGGTCCCCGCGGCCTCGAGCCGCTTCTGCGCCTCGGCCGCGTACTGCACCTCGGAGCCGGTGGCGATGAGGATCACCTTCGGGTCGCCGCTGGAGGCGTCCTTCATGACGTACCCGCCCTTGGCGACGTTCTCCGCCGAGGCGTACTCGGTGCGGTCGAAGGTGGGCAGAGCCTGGCGGGACAGGAGCAGGCCGACGGGTCCGCTGTCCCGCTCCAGCAGCACCTTCCACGCCTGCGCGGTCTCGTTCGCGTCGGCCGGGCGGACGATCGAGAGGTTCGGGATCGCGCGGTAGGCGGCGAAGTGCTCGACCGGCTGGTGGGTCGGGCCGTCCTCGCCCAGACCGATGGAGTCGTGGGTCCACACGTAGGTGACCGGGGTCCTCATCAGCGAGGCGAGGCGCACGGCGCCCCGCATGTAGTCGGCGAACTGGAAGAAGGTGCCGCCGTAGGGGCGGGTCAGCCCGTGCAGCGAGATCCCGGAGAGGATCGCGCCCATGCCGTGCTCGCGGATGCCGAAGTGGAGGGTGCGGCCGTACTCGTCGCCGGGGAAGTCCTCGGAGCCGATCTCCTCGGGCAGGAACGACGGCTCGCCCTTCATGGTGGTGTTGTTCGAGCCGGCGAGGTCGGCGGAGCCGCCCCACAGCTCGGGCATGACCGCGGCGAGGTCGCCGAGGACCTTGCCGGAGGCGGCGCGGGTGGCGACGCCCTTCTCGTCGGCCTCGAAGGTCGGGAACGCCTCGGCGAAGCCCTCGGGCAGCTCGCGGGCGACCAGGCGGTCCAGCAGCGCGGCCTTCTCCGGGTCGGCGGTGCGCCAGGCCTGGTAGCGCTCGTCCCACTCGGCCTTCGCCGTCGCGGCGCGCTCGGCGAGGGAGCGGGTGTGGGCGAGGACGTCCTCGTCGACCTGGAAGCTCTGCTCGACGTCGAAGCCGATGGCCTCCTTGAGGCCCTTGACGCCCTCGGGGCCGAGCTTCGCGCCGTGCACGGCGCCCTTGCCCTGGAGCTCGGGGATGGGCCAGCCGATGACGGTGCGCAGGCGGATGAAGGTGGGCTTGTCGGTGACCTTCTGGCCCTCGAGGATCGCGTCCTTCAGCGCGGCGACGTCCTCGACGTAGCCGGTGCCTCCCTGGGTCCAGTCCACGGTGCGCACGTCCCAGCCGTAGGCCTCGTAGCGCGCGGCGGTGTCCTCGGTGAACGCGATCGAGGTGTCGCCCTCGATCGAGATCTCGTTGTCGTCCCACAGGACGATGAGGTTGCCGAGCTGCTGCGTGCCCGCGAGGGAGCTCGCCTCGGAGGAGACGCCCTCCTGCAGGTCGCCGTCGGAGGCGATCACGTAGGTGAAGTGGTCGAAGGGGCTCGTGCCGGGAGCGGCGTCGGGGTCGAGCAGGCCGCGCTCGCGGCGCTGGGCCATGGCCATGCCGACGGCCGAGGAGATGCCCTGGCCGAGCGGGCCGGTGGTGATCTCCACGCCCTCGGTGTGGAAGTTCTCGGGGTGGCCGGGGGTCTTCGAGCCCCAGGTGCGCAGCTCCTCGATGTCCTTCTTCTCGAGGCCGAAGCCGCCGAGGAAGAGCTGGATGTACTGGGTCAGGCTCGAGTGGCCGGCGGAGAGGACGAAGCGGTCGCGGCCCAGCCAGGCCGGGTCCGCGGGGTCGTGACGCATGACGTCCTGGTAGAGCAGGTACGCCGCCGGGGCGAGGCTGACGGCGGTGCCGGGATGGCCGTTGCCGACCTTCTCCACCGCGTCGGCGGCCAGGACGCGGACGGTGTCGACCGCCCGCTTGTCGAGCTCGGTCCAGCCCTCGGGGGCCCTGAAGTTCTCCGTCATGTCGTGGACATCCTTTCGCCGGGATGCGGCCGTCGCGGCCGCTCGGAAAGTACAGGCCTCGCCGCGCGGCGCCGGGGAACCGGCTGCGACGTGCGCGTTCCGCAGGCGAGACGACGGGGTACACCTTAGTCCGCGAGGCCGGTAGGGGTCATGCGCGTCCAGGCTGTTGCCGCCGTGGGCGGTGCCCACCGTCACCTTCGGCCTGCGCGCGCCTCCCGGGCGCTTCGGCCTAGACTGGGCGGTGCTCGCGCGATCGCGGGCCGTGACGACGAGGAAGGACGGTGGGCGGTGACCGCCACCCAGGGTGCATCGCTGCGAGACGTTGGCCGGGACGGCGGGCGTCCTCCGCGGACCCTCCGCTCCGTCCTCGGCGCGTATGTCGCGCTGACCAAGCCGCGGATCATCGAGCTGCTGCTGATCACGACGGTCCCCACCATGTTCCTCGCGGCCGGGGGGTTCCCCTCGCCGTGGCTGATGATCGCGACGATGCTCGGCGGGTACCTCGCCGCCGGCGGCGCGAACACGCTGAACATGTACCTCGAGCGCGACATCGACGCGAAGATGAAGCGCACCCGCAACCGGCCGATCCCCTCGGGCGCCGTCACTCCGCGGGCCGCGCTGATCTTCGGGCTCACCCTCTCGGTGGTCTCCACGCTTTGGCTGGGCCTGCTGGTCAACTGGATGTCCGCCGCTCTCGGGCTCGGCGCCATCGCGCTGTACGTCGTCTTCTACACGATGATCCTCAAGCGCCGCACCAGCCAGAACATCGTCTGGGGCGGCATCGCGGGCTGCATGCCCGTGCTGATCGGCTGGTCGGCGGTGACCGGCACCGTCTCCTGGACCGCGGTGCTGCTGTTCCTGGTGATCTTCTTCTGGACGCCCCCGCACTACTGGCCGCTCGCGGAGAAGTTCTCCTCCGACTACGCCAGGGCCGGCGTGCCGATGCTGCCGGTGGTCTCCTCCCGCACCAACGTCGCCGGCCAGATGCTCCTGCACACCGGCCTCATGATCGCCTCGAGCCTCGCGATCATCCCGCTGGGGGAGACCGGCTGGGTGTACGGGATCGTCGCACTCCTCTCCGGCGCCTGGTTCGGCTTCCTGGTGGTGCGCTACGCGCTGCGCGTGCGCCGCGGGCTGAGCGGGAAGGCGCTGGGGCCGATGAAGGTCTTCCACGGCTCGATCACCTATCTCACCGTGCTCTTCGTCGCCCTCGCGATCGACCCGTTCGTCACGTTCTGACCCCATGAGCGCCGGGGAGGCCCCGCGCCCGGAAGGGGACGGACCGTCCTCCCGCCCGGGGGATCACCTCCGCCCGGGCGACGTGCGGATCCTCGAGCAGTATCTCGGCCACCTCCGGGTGGAGAGAGGCCTGGCGGAGAACACGCTCGCCGCCTACCGACGTGATCTGCGCCGCTATCTCGCCGATCTCTCGCGCCGCGACGCGGATCCCGCCGCCGTGGACCCGCAGGAGGTGGGGGAGTGGCTGCAGGCCCTGCGCACCGGGGCCGACGGCGGCGCCCCGCTGTCGGCGTCCTCGGCCGCCCGTGCCCTCGCCGCGGTCCGCGGGCTGCACTCCTTCCTCGACGCCGAACGGGTCTCCGCCACGGGCGACCCCTCCCGGCTCGTGCCGAGCCCGGCGCTGCCGCGCCGCCTCCCGCACCCGCTCACCATCGACCAGGTCGAGGCGCTGCTCGAGGCCGCGGGACGGCCCGGCACCGGACGGGACGCGACCGAGCGGGCGCTGCGCGACCGGGCTCTGCTCGAGCTGCTCTACGGTCTCGGGGCGCGGATCTCCGAGGCGACGGGGCTCGATCTCGACGACGTCGATCTCCGGGAGCGCTCCGCGGTGCTGCGCGGCAAGGGGGACAAGCACCGGATCGTGCCCGTGGGGCGCTACGCCCTCGAGGCCCTCGGGGCATATCTCACGCGCGGGCGTCCCGCGCTGGCCTCGCGAGGGCGGGGCACGGCCGCGATCTTCCTGGGCGCGCGCGGCACCCGCCTGACCCGCCAGGCCGCCTGGCAGGTGGTCCAGCGCTGCGCGCGCGAGGCCGATCTGTCCGATCTCGCGGAGCCGATCAGCCCGCACACGCTGCGGCACTCCTACGCGACCCATCTGCTGCACGGCGGGGCGGACGTGCGCAGCGTCCAGGAGCTGCTGGGCCACGCCTCGGTCACCACCACCCAGCTGTACACCCAGGTGACGGTCGACTCGCTGCGGGAGACGCATGCGGGCGCCCACCCCCGCGCCCGGCGGGGGGCTTAGACTTGAGCGGCACCACGCCCCCGCACGGCCCCGGCCGCCGGGGGCTCGCCACGGGTGAGGCGGGGACGGGCGCGCAGCCGTCCCTCCCCGGGCTGGGACCGGAGCACCTCCGCGGCCCGCTCGCCCCGCCCCGTGCCCGCACCAGACCACGACGCCGACGACAGGACAACGACGTGAGCCCGACCTCCCCTCAGCAGCTGGACATCGATCTCGGCCCCACCGGCCGGCCGATGCCGGAGCTCCCGGAGCCGGCCCCGCTCGACTCCCACGGTCCGGCCCGGATCATCTCGATGGTCAACCAGAAGGGCGGGGTCGGGAAGACCACGAGCGTGATCAACCTCGGTGCGGCCCTGGCCGAGCTGGGCCGGAAGGTGCTGCTGGTCGACCTCGACCCGCAGGGAGCCCTCAGCGCCGGCACGGGCGTGAACCCGTACGATCTCGACATCACCGTCTACAACCTCCTCATGGAGCGCGGCCACGACGTGCGCACCGTGATCCAGGAGACGGAGACCGACAACCTCGACGTGCTCCCGGCGAACATCGACCTCTCGGCCGCCGAGGTCACGCTGGTCAACGAGGTCGCCCGCGAGATGGCGCTGGCGCGCGTGCTGCGCCCCGTGGCCGACGACTACGACGTGATCATCATCGACTGCCAGCCCTCGCTGGGCCTGCTCACCGTCAACGCCCTGGCCGCCAGCCACGGCGTCATCATCCCGCTGGAGGCCGAGTACTTCGCGCTGCGCGGAGTGGCGCTGCTGGTGGAGACGATCGAGAAGGTCCAGGACCGCATCAACCCGCGCCTCGAGCTCGACGGCATCCTGATCACGATGTTCGATCCGCGCACGCTGCACGCCCGCGAGGTGTGCCAGCGCGTGGTCGAGGCCTTCCCCGACCGGGTCTTCCACACCACGATCAACCGCACGGTGAAGTTCCCCGACGCCTCGGTCGCCGCCGAGCCGATCATCTCCTTCGCCTCGGCCAACAAGGGCGCCGCCGCCTACCGGCAGCTCGCACGCGAGCTCATCTCGCGCGGCGCCGCGGCCTGATGGCCGCCGAGCGTCCCCGGCGGGGGAGCGGCGGGGGGAGCCGTCCCGCCCGCCGCCGCAGCGCCTTCACCCCGCCCAAGCAGGTGCGCCTGCGCGACGCGGACGGGACCCGACGCCCGGGCCCGTCGACCGACGGGGAGGGCGAGGCGATCCACCGCGAGGGCGGCGAGCGGCTGCAGAAGGTCCTCGCCCGCGCCGGCTGCGGTTCCCGTCGTGCCTGCGAGGCGCTGATCGCCTCCGGGCGCGTCCGTGTCGACGGGGCCGTCGTGCACGAGCAGGGGGTGCGCATCGACCCCGCCGTCCAGGTGGTCCACGTCGACGGGCGCCGCCTCCAGCTCGACGAGTCGAAGCTCACCCTCGTGCTGAACAAGCCGCGCCGGGTCGTCTCCGCGATGAGCGACCCCGAGGGACGGCGCGACCTGACCGAGTTCACCGCCGCCCACCCGCAGCGGCTGTACCACGTGGGCCGCCTCGACTACGAGACGGAGGGCCTGCTGCTGCTGACCAACGACGGCGAGCTCGCCCATCGCCTGACCCATCCGAGCTTCGAGGTCGACAAGACCTACGTGTGCCGCTTCGACGCCCCCGGCGGCCCGCCCCGCGGCCTGGTCAAGGCTCTGCGCGAGGGCGTCGAGCTCGAGGACGGGCCGGCCCGCGCGGATCGCGCCAGGGTCCTCGCCCAGGACGGCCGGGAGGCCGTGGTCGAGGTGACCCTGCACGAGGGGCGCAACCGCATCGTGCGGCGGATGTTCGCCTCCCAGGGCTTCGAGCTGACGGCCCTGGTGCGCACGCGCATCGGATCGGTGCTCCTGGGGGACCTGGCGCCCGGCGCGACGCGCGAGCTGACGGACCGGGAGCTCGGCACGCTGATGGCGGAGGTCGGGCTGTGAGGACCCTCGTCCCCTCACCCGTGCGGATCATCGGCACGGGGCTGATCGGCGGGTCCCTCGGCATGGCCCTGCGCCGCGCAGGCGTGGACGTGCAGGTCGAGGACGTCTCCCCGGGCACCGCCGCGCTCGCGGTGGAGCTCGGCGTGGGCGCGCTGCCGACGGCCGCGGACCGCCGCCCCGAGCTCGTGCTCGTCGCCGCTCCGCCCGACGTCGCCGCGAGCCTCGTGGACGATGCGCTGCGCCGCTGGCCGGACGCTCTCGTCGCCGACGTCGCGAGCGTGAAGTCCACGGTGCTCGAGGGGCTGCGGCGACTGGCCCGCCCGGAGGACCTGCCCCGCTACATCGGCGCGCACCCCATGGCCGGGCGCGAGGTCTCCGGCGTGATCGCCGCCCGCGCCGACCTCTTCCAGGGCCGCCCCTTCGTGGTCGTGCCCCATGAGGACACGCTCGCGGACGCGATCAGCGTGCTCAAGGGTCTCGCCGCCGAGATCGGCTCGGTGCCGATCCTGCTGGACGCGGCCGCGCACGACACCGCCGTCGCCCACGTCTCCCACGTCCCGCAGGTGATGGCGAGCCTGCTGGCGACCACGCTCCTGGAGCCCACCGAGCAGGCCTTGGGCCTGGCCGGACAGGGACTGCGCGACACCACCCGCATCGCCGACTCCGACCCGCGGCTGTGGGTGGAGATCCTCGGCGCGAACGCGGCGGCCGTCGGCGAGGTGCTGACCGCCGTCTCGTCCCGGCTCGAGGAGGTGCGCGGCGCGCTCGCGACGCTCGAGGGGGACCCCGATCCCGGCACCGGCTCCCGCCGAGCCCTCGCCGACCTCGTCGCCGAGGGGAACCGGGGAGTGCGCCGCATCCCCGGCAAGCACGGCGGCGCGACGGACGCCTTCACGACCCTCGTCGTGCTCGTCCCGGACCGACCCGGGGAGCTCGCCCGCCTGCTCACCGAGATCGGGCAGATCGGCGTGAACCTCGAGGACCTCCGCCTCGAGCACGAGCTGGGCCGTGAGGTGGGCCTCGCCCACGTCGCGATCGACGCGACCCGTGAGGACCTGCTCACGCGGGAGCTCACCGCGCGCGGGTGGAGGGTCGCGGGGGCCTGAACGCCCCGTATCCTTGCGGGATGCACACCAGCGCGCCGCACGACCCCGCCGAGGGCATCACGATCGCTATCGACGGTCCGGCCGGCTCCGGGAAGTCGACCGTCTCCCGCCTCGTCGCCGAGGCGCTGGACGGCGGCTTCCTCGACACCGGCGCGATGTACCGGGCGATCGCCTGGTCCTGCCTCGAGCACGACGTGGACCTCGCCGACCGCGAGGCCGTCGCCCGTGTCGCCGAGGAGATCGACCTCGAGCTCGGCACCGACCCGGCCGGTGCGACCGTCGTCGTCGCCGGCACCGACATCACCGCCGCGATCCGTGAGCAGCGGATCTCCCAGCACGTCTCCGCCGTCGCGACGAACACGCTGGTGCGCCCGATCCTCCAACGCCGCCAGCGCGAGGTGCTCTTCACCACCGCGGCCGAGCGCGGCTTCTGCGTCGCCGAGGGACGGGACACGACCACCGTCGTCGCCCCCGACGCACGGGTGCGGGTGCTGCTGACCGCCTCCGACGAGGAGCGGATGCGTCGCCGCGCGGCGGAGCTCGGCCTCGAGGACACCGAGGAGAACCGGGCGCGGATGGCTGACCAGGTGCTGCGCCGCGACCGCGACGACTCCGCCGTCTCCGAGTTCCTCACCGCGGCCGACGGCGTCGAGCCGATCGACACCACGGGCCTCGGGATCGAGGACGTCGTCGAGAAGGTGCTCATGCTCGTCGCCGCCGCGGAGGCCGCCGACGAGGAGGCGGAGCACGGCGCGGCCGAGCCCGCCGCGCCCGCGGTCGTGGAGGCCGCAGCGACCGAGGCCCTCCCGGATCCCGCGCGGTCCGCGGTCTCCGGGGACGAGGGCCCGAGCGACGAGGACGTCGAGGCCGCGCTGCGCGCAGGGCTGTCCGAGTACGAGCTGGACGAGGAGGACCTCGCCCTGCTCGGCGGGGCCGAGGGGGAGGAGCTGCTGCCCGAGGCGCGGCGCAACCTGCCCGTCGTCGCCGTCGTGGGTCGCCCCAACGTCGGCAAGTCCACCCTCGTCAACCGCATCCTCGGCCGGCGCGAGGCCGTCGTCGAGGACCGCCCGGGCGTGACCCGCGACCGCGTCTTCTACGAGGCCGAGTGGTCCGGGAAGGACTTCTGGCTCGTGGACACCGGCGGCTGGGAGGACAAGGTCCAGGGCATCGCCTATCGCGTCGCCGAGCAGGCCGAGGTCGCCGTCTCCCTCGCCGACGTGGTCATGTTCATCGTCGACGCGAACGTCGGCATCACCACCACCGACGAGCAGCTGCTGAAGGTGCTGCGCAAGGCGAAGGTGCCGCTCGTCCTGGTCGCGAACAAGGTCGACGACCAGCGCGGGGAGATCGAGGCCGCCGCCCTGTGGAACCTCGGCCTCGGCGAGCCGTATCCCGTCTCGGCCCTGCACGGACGCGGCTCCGGCGACCTGCTGGACGCGGTGATCGCCGCGATGCCGGAGGAGGGCCGCGGCGCGCCCGTGGACCACGGCCCCCGCCGCGTCGCGCTCGTCGGCCGCCCCAACGTGGGCAAGTCCTCGCTGCTGAACCGCCTCGCGAAGGAGCAGCGGGTCGTCGTCGACGACGTCGCCGGCACCACGCGCGACCCGGTGGACGAGAGGATCACCCTGGGCGGGAAGGACTGGACCTTCGTGGACACCGCGGGGATCCGGCGCCGCGTCGCCCAGTCCCAGGGCGCGGACTACTACGCCTCGCTGCGCACCCACGCCGCGCTGGACCGTGCCGAGGTCGCCGTCGTGCTGCTGGAGGCCTCCGAGCCGATCTCCACCCAGGACCTGAAGATCATCGACATGGTGCTCGAGTCCGGGCGGGCCCTCGTGCTGGCCTTCAACAAGTGGGACCTGCTGGACGAGGAGCGGCACAAGGCGCTCGAGCGGGAGATCGAGCGGGACCTCGCCCACGTCGCCTGGGCCCCGCGCGTGAACATCTCCGCCGCGACGGGCCGCCACGCCGAGAAGCTCGTGCCCGCGCTCGAGCAGGCGTTGCGCTCCTGGGACCGACGTATCCCCACCGGTCGCCTGAACGCCTTCCTCGGCCAGCTCGTCGCCGCGCACCCGCATCCGCTGCGCGGCGGGAAGCAGTCCCGCATCCTGTTCGCGACGCAGGCGCGCACCCGCCCGCCGCGCTTCGTGATCTTCGCCAGCGGATTCCTCGAACACGGCTACCGGCGCTTCATCGAGCGCCGCCTGCGCGAGGACTTCGAGTTCATTGGCTCGCCGATCGTGATCGGCGTGAGGATCCGCGAGAAGCGTCGGCGCTGACAGGAGCCGTGCGAGCGCGCGAGAGCGGGGCGCCGGGTGCGTTCCGCCGGGATGCGGGCGACCGGAGCGAGCACGTATCGTGGCAGCCATGAGCAACCCCTCCGACGACAGCTCCTGGACGCCGCAGGACCACGACCCGTACGCCGCGCAGGACCCCTACGGCCAGTCTCCGCCGCCGGCGCAGGATCCGTCCGGTCAGGTCTCGCCGTACGACCAGTCCTCGCCGTACGGTGCCGCCTCCTCCGCGGAGCCCGACGACCAGGGAGGGTGGGCCCCCGCCCAGGGGACCGGCGCGTCCGACCCCTACGGCCGGTCCTCGCCCTACGGCGCACCGGCCGACGGGCAGGCCGATGACGGCCAGGCATCCCCGTACGGCCAGGCATCCCCCTACGGCCAGGCGTCCCCCTACGGGCAGGCATCCCCCTACGGCGCCCCCGCTGGCGGCCAGTCCCCCTACGGCGGCCAGATCCCGCCGGGCGGCCAGGCGCCGTACGGCGCACCGGCAGGGCCGGCCGGCGGCCAGGCGCAGAGCCGCGTGCTCGTGGGCGTCCTCGGGATCTTCCTCGGCGGCTTCGGCGTGCATCGCTTCCTCATGGGATACACCGCCATCGGCGTCATCCAGATCGTCGTGACCTTGGTGACCTGCGGCTTCGGTGCGATCTGGGGGTTCATCGAGGGAATCATGGTGCTCGCCAAGGCGCAGGCCTTCGAGCGCGACGCCCACGGCCGCCCGCTGCAGGACTGACCATCGCGCGCGGCCGACCCTCACCGCGCCCTCCCGCGCCCGTCTGCGCGCCGCCCCCGCCCCTTTCCCGTCCCCGACCAGGAGGAGCATCATCGCCACCCCCGACTTCGTCCTCTCGCTGCGCGAGCGCATCGGGAACGAGCTGCTGTGGATGCCCGGGGTGACCGCGCTCGTCCTGGACCGGGAGCGCACCCGCATGCTCGCCGTGCGCCGCAGCGACGACGGCAGCTGGACCCCGGTCACCGGCATCATCGACCCGGGGGAGGAGCCCGCGCACGCCGCCGTGCGCGAGGTCGCCGAGGAGGCGGGGATCCGCTGCACGGCCGTGCGCCTGATCGACGTGCGCGCTCTGCCGGAGGTCACCTACGACAACGGCGACCGGGCCCAATACCTCGACCTCTGCCTGCTGTGCGAGGCCGACGGCGCACAGGAGCCCTGGCCCGCCGACGGGGAGAACACCGCCGCGCAGTGGTTCCCCGTCCACGAGCCGCCGCCGATGAACGACCGCTTCGCCGCGCAGCTCGCGCTCGCCCTCGAGGACCGGCCCGAGGCGCGGTTCCGCCGATGAGCACGACGGACCCCCTCCCCGGCACCCGGGTGCGGATCCCGCTGACCGACCGGCCCGGCGACGACGCGGTCGTGCGCGTGATCGCCGCGCCTCGCCGCGACCTGGCCCGCCGCGGACAGCTCGGGGAGCCGCTGCGCCCCTTCGCCGACGCGCTCCTGGTCGACGTCCACGCCGGGGACCGGATGCTGCTGCCCGGCGCCTGGGTCCAGCACGAGGTGCTCCAGCGCGGCGAGCCCCTCGCGCCCGTGCCCGTCGCCGCGGCCGATCTGCGTCCGCCTGCGGTGATCGCGGGAACCCCCGAGCGGGCCGCGCTGCACTGGGGCGAGACCGTGTGGCCGCTGGAGCTCGGCGGCGCGGTCGCGATCCCCGCCGCAGGCCGCGCCGACCCCCATCCGCTCTCCCGACTGCGCCGGCTGCTGCTGGTCGCCGCCGGCCGCCGCGCAGAGATCGCCCTGACCCTGTGGCAGGCCCCCGACTTCGAGATCCCCTGGCAGGACGTGCGCCTCCTGCCGCGGGCCGCCTCCTGGTTCGAGCTCGCCCAGGTCCCGGCCGGCATGCGCTACGCGGATGCGGAGCGAGCTCAGGGAGTGGGCCGCGCCCGGGGCTGACCCGCGGGGCGGCGACGCGCCGAGCGCGGACCGGACATGCGCGTGACCTACGCCACCGGCTAGGGTCATGGGGCCGAGAGACGTCGACGAGGAGGTCCGCGTGGTTCCATCCCTCTTCCCCCGCAGCGGCGGCGACCGCCGCTCGTTCCTGCGGCTGACTGCGGGAGCGGCCGTGCTGCTGCCGCTGGGAGCGCTGGCCGGCTGCTCCGGGGGAGCGCGCGACGCGGGCACCCTGCGCATCGCCTTCCAGCAGTTCGGCTCCAACACGATCAAGCAGGAGTGGATCGAGCGCGCCGCGCAGGAGTTCTCCGCCCAGAACCCGGATCTCGTGATCGACCTCGTCCCGATCGTCGCCTCGGAGAACGACTACTTCACGAAGAACGAGCTGCTGATGAGCTCGCCCCGCACCAGCCCCGACCTCGTCTACGAGGACTCCTTCATCCTGCTCTCCGATGTGGGTGCCGGCTACCTCCAGCCCATGACCGACCTGGTCGAGGGCTGGGACCACTGGGACGACATCGCCGAGGCCTCGAAGCTCGCCGTGACCGGCGAGGACGGGGAGGTCTACGGGGTGCCGATCACCACCGACACCCGGGCGATCTGGTTCCACCGCGAGGTCTTCGAGGAGGCGGGCCTGCCCGCCGAGTGGCAGCCCACCTCCTGGGAGGACATCCTCGAGGCCGCTCGCGCGATCAAGGACTCCGACTCCGAGGCGATCCCGTTCTTCATGTACGCGGGCACGCCGCAGGGGGAGAAGGCCTCGATGCAGGGCTTCGAGATGCTGCTGTACGGCACCGGCGACGGCACCGGGCTCTACGACGAGGAGAGCTCGACGTGGATCCTCGGCTCGCAGGGCTTCATCGACTCCCTCGCCTTCCTGAAGACGATCGTGGACGAGGAGCTCACGGCCTCGCTCGGCCAGCTGCTGGACCCCAACATCTCCGAGCAGATCTACACCTCGATGCTTCCCGACGCGAAGCTCGGCATGCTCATCGACGGCTCCTGGATCTCGCAGAACTGGACCGAGAGCGCCGGCCGGCCTTGGCCCGAATGGCCCGAGGTCGTGGGGCTCGCGGACATGCCCACCCAGGACGGCGGCGGCACCGGCACCGTCACCCTCGCCGGCGGCTGGGGCCTGTCGATCCCGCAGCACGTCACCGACCGGGAGACGGCCTTCCGCTTCCTCGAGGTGCTGGTCTCGACCGAGACCCTCGTCGAGTACGCGATCGCCGACAACCACATCACGGTGCGCGCGGACGTCGCGGAGGTGGAGGACTACCTCAGCTACTCACCGGCCGTGGAGTACTTCACGAACCTGCTGGAGACCGCCTACTACCGGCCGGCGCTGCCGGCCTATCCGGAGGTCTCCTCGGCGATCCAGGAGGCGATGGAGGCGGTGCTCACGGGGGCCACCCCCGAGGCGGCGGCCGCCGCCTACGACGCCACGGTGCGGGACATCGTCGGCGAGGAGAACGTGCAGGAGGCCCAGGGATGACCGCGACCCACACGACGGCGACCCACCGCGCCGCTGCGCGCAGCGGGAGGAGGACCCGCCTCGGCGACGGGCTCTCGCCGCTGCGGGCGGTGCCGATGCTCCCGGCGGCGCTGCTGCTGCTCGGCTTCATGCTCGGACCGATCCTGTACTCCCTCTATCTCGCCTTCACCGACAGCGCGATCCGCGGCGAGGGCGCCTCCGACACCAGCTTCGTCGGGGTGCAGAACTTCCTGGACGCCTTCGCCGACGGGGACTTCTGGAACTCTGTGGTCCTCACCCTCGTGTTCACGCTGGTGTCCGCAGTGGTCGGCCAGAACCTCCTCGGCATGGGCCTGGCGCTGCTGATGGAGCGGACCCACCGCCTGGTCACCTTCACCGTCACCTCGATCGTGATCGCCGCCTGGATCCTGCCCGAGGTGGTCGCCGGCTACCTGCTCTACACCTTCTTCGCCGACGACGGCAGCCTGAACACGATCCTCACCTCGATCGGGCTGCCCTCCCAGGACCTGCTGTTCAGCGCCCCGATCATCGCGGTCTCCTTCGCGAACATCTGGCGCGGGGCGGCGTTCTCGATGCTCGTCTACTCCGCGGCGCTGAGCTCGGTGCCCGGGGACGTGTACGAGTCCGCGGCGCTGGACGGCGCCGGGCCGGTGCGCCGCTTCGTCTCCGTGACCGTGCCGCTGCTGCGCCCCGCGATCGCGACCAACCTGATGCTCACCACGTTGCAGACCCTGTCGGTGTTCGGGCTGATCTTCATCATGACCGGCGGCGGCCCCGCCCGGCAGAGCCAGACCCTGCCGCTGTACATGTACGAGCAGGCCTTCTCCTACGGGCAGCTGGGCTACGGCACCGCCGTCGCGCTGCTGCTCCTGCTGATCGGCGCGCTCGCCTCGATCGCCTACCTGCGCCTGCTGCCCGAGGAGGACAAGCGATGACCGCCGGCCTGTCGACCACCGCCGCCGCGGAGCAGCCGCGACCCGCCGAGACCGCGGCGCCCCGGCCCGCCCCGAGGACGGGCCGCTGCCGCGCGGCAGGCACCCGCCTCGCCAGCAACCTCGTCATGGCCGCGATCGGCCTCGCTTTCCTGGTGCCGCTGCTGTGGGTGGTGCTGGCCTCCTTCGACACCGAGGCCTCGCTGTCCGTGGCCTGGCCGGAGACGTGGAGCCTCGGCAACTACTCGGCGATCTGGAACGCCGAGACCACCTTCCGCCCGCTGGGCAACTCGCTGCTCCTCTGCGGCGGCGCGACGCTGCTGACGATGGTCTCCGCGGTGCTGTGCGCCTACCCGCTCTCCCGCTACAGCTTCCGGGCCAAGCGCCCCCTGCTGCTGACGATCATCTTCTCCACGGGCCTGCCGATCACCGCGATCATGATCCCCGTCTACTCGATGTTCGTGCAGGTCAACCTCATCGACTCGATGGGCGGGGCGATCCTGTTCCTCGGGGCGAGCTCCCTGCCCTACGCCATCTTCCTCACCAAGGGCTTCATGGACGGGGTGCCGATGGAGATCGAGGAATCGGCCTGGACCGAGGGGGCGGGCGTCTACCGCACCCTGTGGTCGGTGGTGCTGCCGCTGATGCGCTCGGGCCTCTCGGTCGCCACGATCTTCACCTTCGTCTCCATGTGGGGGAACTTCTTCGTCCCCTTCATGCTGCTGCTCAGCCCGGACAAGCTCCCCGCCGCGGTGACGCTGTACACCTTCTCCTCCCAGTACGGGCAGGTCGCCTACGGCCAGCTCGCCGCGTTCTCCATCTTCTACTCGCTGCCGGTGGTGGTGCTGTACCTGTTCCTGGGCCGGAACCTCGGTCAGGGCTTCGCCGCGGCGGGCGGTGTCAAGGGCTGAGCAGCACGCTCCGGTGCCGGTGCCCGTTCAGCCACCGGCCCACCCAGGTGCCGCGCACGCCGAGGTCGTAGCTCAGCAGCGTCGCCGCGAGGACGACGCCGAGGGAGAGGCCCAGCTCGAGCGGTATCGGCCAGTCGGTGCCCGCCAGCGGCACCGCCACGAGCAGCAACAGCGGGAAGTGCCACAGGTACACCCAGTAGGAGGCGTCGGCGAGATAGCGCACGACGGGCCGCTCCCGGCGCAGCACCCGGCCGCACAGCCCCAGCAGACCGTGCACCCACGCCCAGGCCGCCAGCGCATGCGCCGCCGCGGAGAGCGGGAGGGGCATCGCGATCAGCAGCGCGGGGCCGGTGAGCGCGACGGCCAGCACCAGATGGGCCCTCCAGTGCCGCTCGGCGCGGGCGAGGCCGTCGGGCGCGGCGTGCAGGAACCAGCCCACGAGGAACGCGCCGGTGTAGCCGATGCTCGCCCCGGGCACGGGGACCAGCGTGTACGGCTCGACGATCCCCATGAGCGTGTCGCCCTGCACGAGCAGCGCCAGCGCGTAGGGGAGCGCCGCGAGCAGCATCCCGCCCGGGGCGGAGAGCAGCGCGCCGATCCGCTCGGCCCAGCGCCCGGAGCGCTCCGCCCCGAGCAGGCGCACGAGCACGGCGCGCACCGCGACCACGACCAGCACGATCTCGAGCAGGAGCAGCAGGAACCACAGATGCATTGTGGGCAGGTCCAGGACGGTCCCCGTCGCCTGCGGGGAGGGCTGCTGGGCGCCGGTGACGACGCCCGGACCGTGGACCGCCTCGGCCAGCACGACCGCGGCGATCAGGAGGCCGAAGAGCACCGGCCACAGCGCGACCAGCGGCAGGCCGAGCCGCTGCAGACGGTCCCGCAGATACGCGCCGGCACCGCGACGACGCAGCACCATCCGCCCGAAGTAGCCCGCGAGCATCATGAACAGCACCATGCGGAAGAGGTGCACCACCCCCACGACGAGCGCGGCCAGGGGCGATCGGGAGCCGTCCTGGACGAGCCAGCCGCCCCAGGGCATGTACGGCATCAGGGCGTGCAGCAGCACGCCCAGCAGCAGCGCCCCGCCGCGCAGAGCGTCCAGGTGGTGCAGCCGCGCACCGGGCCTCGGCCCGGGGGCGGTGTCGGTCGCGGGGGCGTCGCCGACAGCGGGGGCGGCGTGCGCGGGAGGTCTCGGCAGGGAGGACATGGAACGACGGTATGCACGAGCCCCGGGGCCGCACCTCCCCCGATCGGAGGAGGACTATCCGGTGGTGCTCCGTGCCCGGGCACGGGAGACTGGCCGCATGTCCGCCCCGCCCGCCCCGCCCGCCCCGACGTCGTCGCCGCCCGACGCCGCGACCGGTGCCGCGCACGCGGGGACGGATCGCGGCGCGACCGTCGCCGACGGCATCCTCTCGGACGGGTCCGCGCGCACCCTCGGGGACCGCCTCGTGATCGTCATCCCGCCGGTGCTGCTGATCCTCGCCACGTTCCTCGGGCTCGTCCTGCCGCGCGAGGGCGTCGTGCCCCACGACGGGCTGTGGGCGCTCCTGCCCGCCGCTGTGCTGCTCGTGCTGCGGCCCGTGCTCGGGCGCAGCCTCGCCGCGACAGGACCCGACAGCTCCGCTCTGCGTGCGCTGTACACGCTGCACCTGCTGACCCTCGCCGCCGGCGTGGTGCTGAACCCCTATCTGTGCATCTATGCCTTCGTCGGCTACATCGACGGCGAGCGCTTCCTGGCCGGCGCCCGGAGCCATCTGGTCCTCGTCCTGACCGCCCTGGTCAGCGCGGCAGGGCAATCCGGCGGGCTCCTGGTGATGCTGCATGCGCCGTGGCTGTACGTGCTCCTCGCGGCCGTGAACCTGCTGCTGGCCGGGGCGATGAGCCGCGTGGCCCGGGAGCGCGGGGTGGTGCTGGACGCGCGCGAGCGGGCGCTCGAGGAGCTCGCCCGCAGCCAGCGGGAGAACGCGAGGCTGCACGAGGAGCTGCTGGAGCGGGCCCGGCTCTCCGGGGTCGAGCAGGAGCGCACCCGGCTCTCGCGCGAGATCCACGACACCGTCGCCCAGGGCCTGGTCGGCGTGATCCGCCAGCTCGAGGCCGTCGGCCCCGGCATCGACGAGGACTCGCGCCGTCGGGTGAGCACTGCGGAGGAGACCGCGCGCGACGCCCTGCTGGAGGCGCGTCGGGCCGTCGAGGCGCTCTCCCCGCACCAGCTGGGCGTCGACGACCTGCCCGAGGCGCTCGGCGTGCTCGTGGCACGCTGGGCGAGGGCCCACCGCATCGTCGCGGCCGTCGACGCGGACGAGGCCGATCCGGACGGGCCGCATGCCGAGGTGCTGCTGCGCATCGCCCAGGAGGCGCTCGCGAACGTGGTTCGGCACGCGCGGGCGGACAGCGTCGCGCTCACGCTGAGCGGGGGAGAGGGGCAGCAGGTGCTGCGCATCGTCGATGACGGCATCGGCGCCGACCTCGGCAGCGTCGGGCGCGGGCACGGCCTGGACAACATGAGGGCGCGCGCCCGTGCCGTCGGCGGCGACCTCGCCGTCGACTCCCGCCCGGGGCACGGCCTCGCGATCACCGCGCGGGTGCCGGCATGAGTTCCCCGGTGCGGGCTGTGGTGGTCGACGACCATCCGGTGGTGCGCGACGGGCTCGTGGCGATGCTCGGCTCCGATCCGGGCATCGAGGTGGTCGGCAGCGCGCAGGACGGCACCGACGGGCTGCGGCTGATCGAGCGCACCGCTCCGGACGTGGTGCTCATGGACCTGCGCATGCCCGGCACCGGCGGCACGGAGGCGATCCGTCAGCTGCGTCGCCGTGACCGCCTGCGCCCCCGGGTGCTGGTCCTGACCACCTACGACACCGACCGCGACATCCGCGGCGCCCTCGAGGCGGGAGCGGACGGCTACCTGCTCAAGGACGCCCGACGGGACGATGTGCTGCGGGCGGTGCACGACCTGGCCGCCGGCCGGCCCGTCCTCGCCGCGGCCGCGCTCGCGGTCCTCGCCTCCGGCCGGGATCCGCGCCGCGAGCTGAGCGGACGCGAGGTGGAGGTGCTGCGGCTGGTCGCCGACGGATGCACGAACCGGGCCGTCGGTTCCCGCCTCGGGATCGGGGAGGCGACGGTGAAGACGCACCTCGGGCACGTCTACGAGAAGCTCGGCGTCACCGACCGCGCCTCCGCGGTGCGCACGGCCTGGGAACTGGGTCTGGTCTGACCAGGCACGATCCGTCCTGGCGGCCCCGGAGGGTGCGTCCTGCTTGACGGGGAGCACCTCGGGCTGTGAAGGTCATCACACCGGGCCGTATCGGCACCAGAGGCGGTCTTCGCTCTCGGCCCGGTCGCGGAGATCGGGCCGCCTCCTGAGCGAGAAGAGGTCTCCCATGGACACCGCAGTCTTCGAGAACCACGAGTCCGAGATCCGCGGCTACTGCCGCCACTACCCGACCGTCTTCGCCTCCGCGTCCGGGGCCCGACAGGTCGACGAGGACGGCCGCAGCTATCTCGACTTCTTCGCCGGGGCCGGGGTGCTGAACTTCGGACACAACCATCCCGCGATGAAGCAGGCGCTGATCGAGTTCCTCGAGGCCGACGGCGTCGCCCACTCGCTGGACACCTACACCACCACCAAGCGCGACTTCATCGCCCGCTTCCACGAGGCGGTCCTCGCGCCCCGCGGCATGGACCACCGGCTGCAGTTCATGGGGCCCACGGGCTCGAACGCCGTCGAGGCGGCGATGAAGCTCGCCCGCGCCGCGACCGGCCGGCGCGAGATCGTGGCCTTCAGCCACGGCTTCCACGGCATGACCCTCGGCTCCCTCGCCGCGACCGCGAACGACGCGTTCCGCCGCTGGGCGGGGGTGCCGCTGGAGAACGTCCTGCGCCTGCCCTTCGAGACCGCACCGGGCGGGGACACCGCCGTGGCCGAGTACCGCCAGGCGCTGCATGACCCCTCCAGCGGGCTGCTGCCGCCGGCCGCGTTCCTGGTCGAGGTCGTCCAGGCCGAGGGCGGGGTCAACGTCGCCAGCGCCGAGTGGCTGCACCAGGTCCAGGATCTCGCTCGCGAGATCGGGGCGCTGCTGATCATCGACGACATCCAGGCCGGGATCGGCCGCACCGGCAGCTTCTTCTCCTTCGACGGGATGGGGCTGGACCCGGACATCATCACGCTCGCCAAGGGCCTGGGCGGCTACGGCACACCGATCGCGATGAACCTCAACAAGCCCGAGGTCGATCAGCACTGGAGCCCCGGCGCGCACACCGGCACCTTCCGCGGGCAGGGGCTGTCCTTCGTCGCCGGGAAGGTGGGCCTGGACCTGCTGGCCGAGGAGGGCTTCCTCCCGGGCGTCGAGGCCAAGGGGCGCCTCATGCGCGAACGGCTCGAGCGGATCGTCGCCGCACACCCCGAGCACGAGTGGGCCGTGCGGGGACGCGGCATGATGCAGGCGCTGGACACGGGCGACGGCGCCTTCGCCGCCGCAGTCCAGCGAGAGTGCTTCGAGCACGGCCTGCTGATCGGTCCGTGCGGCAGCGGAGGCCGGGTGATCAAGCTGATCCCGCCGCTGATCATCTCCGAGGAGGACCTCTCGGAGGGACTGGACCTGCTCGAGGGCGCCGTCGCCCGCGTCGCGGAGGCGCAGTGATGCGCCGCCGCCATGACATGACCTTCGCCCCGGAGGAGTACGAGCGCCGGGTGGGCGAGCTGCGCGAGCGGATGGCGCAGCGCGAGCTGGACGCGGTGATCATCACCGATCCGGAGAACCTGATGTACCTCACCGACCATCAGACCACCGGCTACTCCTTCTTCCAGGCTCTGATCCTCCCGCTCGAGTCGGAGCCGGTGATGATCACCCGCGCCCTCGAGGAGTCCAACGTCGTCTCCCGCACCTGGCTCGAGCACTCCCGCGCCTATCCCGATTCGGGCGACGCGATCCTCGAGCTCGTCTCCACCCTGCGGGACCTGCGGCTGGACGACTCCCGCGTGGGCTACGAGCGCAACAGCTACTACTTCCCGGCCTATCAGCAGGACCGCTTCCACGACGCCTTCGGGGAGGGGCTCGTGGACTGCTTCGGCATCGTCGAGGAGGGGAGGGTCCGCAAGTCCCCGGCGGAGATCGAGGTGATGCAGCTGGCCGCCTACGCCGGGGAGGCCGGGATGGCGGCGGGCCAGCAGGCCGCGATCTCCGGCGCGACCGAGAACGAGGTCGCCGCGGAGATCACCTCGGCGATGTTCCGCGCCGGCGGGGAGTTCCCGGCCGTCGTGCCCTATGTCGCCTCCGGTCCCCGCTCGATGATCGGCCACTCCACCTGGGAGGGGCGCATGATCCGGCCCGGCGAGCACGTCTTCCTCGAGGTCGCCGGCTGCTACCGCCGATACCACGCGGCGATGATGCGCACCGTCGTCAACGGCGCCCTGTCGGAGTCGATGCGCTCGGCCCAGGACCTCATGAAGCACACCCTGGCGGAGCTGCGCGCCCTGATGCGGCCGGGCGTGACCGTCTCCGAGGTGGACCGGCTCACCCGGCGGCTCATCGAGAGCAACGACGTCGGCGCGAGCCTCGCCACGCGGGCCGGCTACTCGATCGGGATCGCCTTCCCGCCCTCCTGGGACGAGGGCTACATCCTCTCCCTCCTCGAGGGGGACGAGCGCCCGCTCGAGGAGGGCATGACCTTCCACCTGATCCCCTGGATGTGGGGGGTGGACGGCGACAAGACCGTCGGGATCTCCGACACCGTCCGCATCACCGCCGACGGCTGCGCCTCCTTCCTCACCCTGCCGGAGGACTTCACCGTCCACGAGAGCTCGGCCCGAACCCGCCCCGCGCACGCCGTCGGCGCCGCCCGAGACTGACAGGAGCACACCATGACCGTCCTGACCGCGATCGACCCGACCACCGGGGCCGTCGTGCGCGAGCAGCCCGCCGCCACCGCCGCACAGATCGACGCGGTGCTGGCCCGAGCCCGCACCGCCTTCCTCGACTGGCGCGGGACGAGCTTCGCCCAGCGCGCCGCGCTGCTGCGTGCCCTCGCCGCGCACCTGCGCGAGAACATCGAGGAGCTCGCACCGCTGATGACCGAGGAGATGGGCAAGCCCCTCGCCGAGGCCCGCGGCGAGGTGGGCAAGGCCGCGTGGGCCGCCGAGCACTATGCCGAGCACGGGGAGGAGTATCTCGCTGCGGAGCACATCGCCTCCGACGCCGCCTCCTCCTACGTCCAGCACCTCCCGCTGGGCACCGTGCTCGGGGTGCTGCCCTGGAACGCCCCGTTCTGGCTCGCGCTGCGCTTCGCCGCCCCGGCCCTGATGGCCGGCAACACCGCGGTGATGAAGCACGACCCGCACGTGCCCGGCTGCGCGGCCGCGATCGAGGAGGCGTTCCGCGCCGCAGGCTTCCCGGAGGGGGTCTTCCAGACCCTCCACGCCGCGACCGAGGACGTCGAGTCCGTCATCCGCGATCCGCGGATCCAGGCCGTGTCCTTCACCGGCTCGGACCGGGCCGGGTCGACGGTCGCCGCGATCGCGGCGAGCGAGATCAAGCCCGCCGTGCTCGAGCTCGGCGGCTCCGACCCCTGCATCGTGCTGGCCGATGCGGACCTCGAGCAGGCTGCCCGGGTCTCGGCGCTCTCGCGGATCATCAACGCCGGTCAGTCCTGCATCGCGGCGAAGCGGGTGATCGTCGAGCGGTCCGTGCACGACCGCTTCGTCGAGCTGCTCGCGGCGGAGCTGGGCGCGCTCGTCGTCGGCGATCCGCGCGAGGAGACCACCCAGGTGGGCCCGATCGCCCGCGAGGACCTGCGGGAGAACCTCCACCGCCAGGTCACCGCCTCGGTGCAGGCAGGCGCGTCCCTGGTGCTCGGCGGGGAGATGCCGGCGGGGGAGGGGTTCTTCTATCCCGTCACCCTGCTGACCGGGGTGCGAGCGGGGATGAGCGCGTGCACGGAGGAGACCTTCGGCCCGGTCGCCGTGGTGATGGTCGCCGAGGACGCCGAGGAGGCGCTCGCGATCGCCAACGACACCCCGTACGGGCTCGGGGCGAGCATCTGGACCGAGACCCGGCGCGGCGAGGAGCTCGCACGGCGGATCGAGGCGGGGCAGGTGAGCGTCAACGGGATCGTGAAGACCGATCCGCGCCTGCCCTCCGGCGGCATCAAGCGCTCCGGCTACGGGCGCGAGCTCGGCCCCCACGGCATCCGCGAGTTCGTCAACGCCCAGCAGGTGTGGGTGGGGCCGGCGAACTCCTGAACCGCGCGCCGCGCCCGGGAGCCGCACCGCGCCGGGCCCTCCGACGGGCCCGGCACGGTCCGGTCAGCGGAAGACGATGGTGCGCGTGCCGTCCAGCAGCACCCGATGCTGCGCGAAGAGACCCACGGCCTGGCGCAGCGTGCGCACCTCGGTGTCCTGTCCGATCGCCATCAGCTCCCGCGGCGAGCGGGTGTGATCCACGCGGATGACCTCCTGCTCGATGATCGGGCCCTCGTCGAGGTCGTCGGTGACGAAGTGCGCGGTCGCCCCGATCTGCTTCACACCGCGGGCATAGGCCTGCCGGTAGGGGTTCGCGCCCTTGAAGCCGGGCAGGAAGGAGTGATGGATGTTGATGCAGCGTCCGGCGAGCTCGGCGCACAGCTCGGGGGAGAGGATCTGCATGTAGCGGGCGAGGACCACGAGCTCGATGTCGTGCTCGTCGATCGCCTCGCGCACCCGGTCCTCGAAGGCCGCCTTCTCCTCGGGGGAGGTCACCGGGCGGTGCTCGAAGGGGACGCCGTGGAACTCGGCGTAGCGGGCCGCGGTGTCGTGGTTGGCGAGCACGAGCGGCACCTCGATCGGGAGGTTCCCGATCGAGGTCTGGTACAGCAGGTCGTTCACGCAGTGCGTCGACTTCGAGGTGAGCACCAGGGTGCGCACCGGGCGGCCCACCTCGTCGACGGTCACCTCCATGGCGTGACGCTCGAGAGGGCCGGTGAGCGCCGCGCGGATCTCGTCGGACGAGGCGGCGGTGAGGATCTCGACGCGCATGTAGAAGCGACGGGAATCGCCGCTCTCGAACTGGCGGCTCTCGACGATGTTCCCGCCGACTGCGACGATCGCTCCGGTGATCGCGTGGACGATGCCGGGGCCGTCCGCGCACACGAAGGTCAGCACGTAGCGATGGGCGGAGGCGGGCGGAGCAGTGGTCATGGGGTGAGTGTAGGAGCCGGCCGGCGGTTTGCGCCGCCGGGACCGCGCTGAGGCACGCGGGTTGCCGCGCAGCTCACGTCCGGCCGGGTGACGGCCGGGGACGACGAAGGCCGCCGACCAGTTCCGTCACTGGTCAGCGGCCTCTCTCGGTCGGGCTGACAGGATTTGAACCTGCGACCCCTTGACCCCCAGTCAAGTGCGCTACCAAGCTGCGCCACAGCCCGAGATCCTCCGTCACCGGAGGACCGAGGAATACAGTACCCCGCTGCGGGCTCGGGAGCGAATCGAGAGGGGCGTGACCTGCGGCACCCGTGGCGCAGCCGGGCTCCGGCACGTGAATGGGATAGAGCGGAGCCTGAGCCCGTCGGTCTCCCCCAGCTCCTAGACTCCAGGCATGCGAGGACGAGGGACGACGCGGGGCGAGGAGCACTCGACGCCGCACGGCGAGACGCCCTACTCTCCGACCTCGCTCCTGCGCGCCCTCACCGCCGATCCGTACTCGGTCGACACCTTGCGGGAGGAGGAGCACCCCGTCGCCTCCGCCACTCCGCCCGACACCCGCTGGATGCGCACCGTCACCCTGCTGCTCGCCGTGCTGCTCGGATTCTCCGTCGCGGTCTCCGCCGTCGACCTGCGCGAGGAGGCGGCCAGTGCCGACAGCCCCCGCGCCCTGCTGGAGCAGGAGGTCCTCGACGTCCGCGCGGAGACCGACGAGCTCGAGGAGCGCCGAGCCGAGCTCGAGGGGGAGATCGCCCTCGCCCAGGAGCAGGTCCTGGACGAGGGCGACGACGACGCTGCGCAGCGGCTGGGGGAGTACGAGCAGGCCGGGGCCGGTGCCGCGCTGAGCGGCAGCGGCGTCGTGCTCACGCTCGAGGACTCCGCCCCGCTGCCCTCGCGATCCGGGGCAGGCCCGGGGGCCGTGAACCGCGTGACCGACGGGGACCTCCAGATCGCCGTGAACGGGCTCTGGGCCGCCGGCGCCGAGGCCGTCGCCGTCAACGGGCAGCGCGTCAGCGCCACCACGGCGATCCGCACCGCAGGCTCCGCGGTGCTGGTCGACTTCCGCCCCCTCTCGCCGCCCTACGAGGTCACCGCGCTCGGCGACCCCGAGCTGCTGCGCAGCGGGGTCGAGGACGCCGAGACCGGCGCCTATCTCTCCGAGATCTCGACCCGCTACGGCATCGGCGTCTCCTGGACGGCGGGGGAGGACCTCTCCGTTCCCGCCCGCAGCCTCGGCACCCTGCGCGAGGCCGAACGGTCCGACGACGAGGCGGAGGGCGCCTCGGACCCGTCGGCCGCACCGACCGCCACGACCCCCGACAGCGCCGCCGAGGGCGGCGCGGAGCAGGAGGACTCCCCGTGATCGCCATCCTCGGCCTGGTGGTCGGCATCGTGCTGGGCGTCGTCGTCCAGCCCGACGTGCCCGCCGGCCTCCAGCCCTATCTCCCCATCGCGGTCGTCGCGGCGCTCGACACCCTCGCCGGAGGGCTGCGTGCGAGCCTCGACGGCGCCTTCGACTCCCACGTCTTCATCACCTCGTTCCTCTTCAACGTGCTGATCGCCTCGTTCCTGGTGTTCCTCGGGGACCAGCTCGGAGTGGGCTCCCAGCTCTCCACCGCGGTGATCGTCGTGCTCGGCATCCGGATCTTCTCCAACGCCGCCGCGATCCGGCGGCTCCTGTTCCGGTCATGAGCGAGGGCACGCGCACCCCGCAGAGCCGGGACGAGCAGAGGATCGTGTGGCGCCGGCTGAAGGAGACCCTCCGCCCCCAGGCCACCGCGTCGCAGGTGATCGTGGGTCTGCTGTGCCTCCTGCTCGGCGTGTCGATCGCCGCGCAGATGGGCCGCAACGACGAGTCCCTCGAAGGGGCCACGCAGCAGGAGCTGGTGCGGCTGCTGGACGAGTCGGGCCGCCATTCCTCGGACCTCGAGGTCGAGAACGCCGAGCTCGAGCGCACGCTCGAGACCCTCCGCTCGGGGCAGGAGGGCGACGCCGCCGCCCGCGACGCCGCCGAGCAGCGCCTCGGCGACCTCGAGATCCTCGCCGGCACCGCACCGGCCCACGGGCGCGGCATCGTCGTCTCCATCGCAGATCCCGAGTCGGGCGTGCGCGCCTCGACCCTGCTGGGCGTCCTCCAGGAGCTGCGCAACGCCGGCGCCGAGGTGGTCCAGATCGGCGATGTGCGGGTGGTGGCCTCCACCTCGATCACCACCGGGCCCGGCGGCGAGCTGCTCGTGGACGGCACGCCCGTTCCGGCCCCCTACACCCTCCGCGCGATCGGGGACCCCGCCGTGATGGAGCCCGCGCTGCGGATCCCCGGCGGCGCCGCCGATTCGGTCTCCGGCGACGGCGGCACCCTCGCCGCGACCGCCGAGGACGAGGTGAGGATCGACGCCACGGTCACGCTGAGCCGACCCGAGCACTCGCAGGTGGTCAAGTGATCGTCAAATCCTTTCGTGGTGCAGGCCGCGAGCACCCGGACCAGGCGTCGGACGTGCGAGAATGACGAGGCGGAGGCCTGCACCGCCACCACGCAGGGTCGCAGCAGCCAAGGAAGGGGTGTGAGGTGTCAGAGAACACCGAGTGGAACGAGGCGAACCTCGACCACACGTCGAAGCTGAGCGCGATCTCGCCCAGCGACCCCCTCGAGGAGGCCGAGCCCGGCCTGTCCTCGCAGGATCGCCGGGCGATCGAGAACCTGCCCCCGCGCAGCGCGCTGCTCATCGTGCGGAAGGGGCCGAACCTCGGCGCCCGCTTCCTCCTGGACTCCGAGACGACCATCGCCGGGCGCCATCCCAAGAGCGAGATCTTCCTCGACGACGTCACCGTCTCCCGCCGCCACGCGGCCTTCGTGCGCGACGGCGACGGCTTCCTCGTGCGCGACCTCGGATCCCTCAACGGCACCTACGTGGGCAAGGACCGGGTCGACGAGTCCCGCCTCCACGCCGGGCAGGACGTCCAGATCGGCAAGTACCGCCTGACCTACCACCCGTTCCCCGGGACGGCCTGACCCCATGCCGGCTGCCGCCTCCCGCAGGCCCAGCTCCGCCGCCGCACGTCTGAGCATCGGACAGGTGCTGGAGATGCTGCGCGACGAGTTCCCCGACCTCGCCCACTCCAAGCTGCACTACCTGGAGTCCGAGGGCCTGATCATGCCCGATCGCACCCCGGCCGGGTACCGCAAGTACAGCCGCGAGGACGTGGACCGACTGCGCTTCGTGCTGCGCGCCCAGCGCGACCGGTTCTGGCCGCTGAAGGTCATCAAGCAGCACCTGCTCGAGCACGGCGTGGACCCCGAGATCACCTCGATCGCCTCCCGTCCCGGCCCCAGCTCGACCCTGCAGGCGGTGCGCCTGGACCGTCGCGGCCTCGCCCGGGAGGCCGGTGTGGAGGAGGACTTCCTCGCCGAGCTCGAGCAGTTCGGGTTCCTCGGCGACGACCTGCTCTTCTACGGCACGACCGAGCTCGAGATCGTCACCGCCGCCCGGGACCTGGCCGACGAGGGCCTGCACCCGCGCCACCTGGTCATGCTGCGCACCGCCGCCGAGCGCGAGGCGCACATGATCCGCTCCGTCGCCCGCCCCCGCAGCCGCGCGGGGGATGCGGCCGCCCGGGGAGAGGCCGAGGACTACGCCCGCGACCTCGGGGAGTCCATGATCACCCTGCACGGGGCCGTCCTGCGTACCAGGCTGCGGGAGGTCTGAGCGGGCGCAGGGGATCCGAGCACGGGTCGGGCGGCCCCGACCTCAGCACCTGACCGGGGAGGTCGTCACCTCTCCGTGACCTCCGCGCGGCGCGTTGCTACCGGAGCGGGGTCACTTCGCGCTACTCTGGGCAGGCGCTCTCATCCTTCCCCCTCTGAGAGCCGGAACCCGGAGGTAGACGTGAACGCCACCCGCGGCGATGATCGCACTGAGCAGACCACTGTTCCCGCCGAGCCCGCCCAGGGCGTGCTCTTCGACGACGTGGTGGACACTCCCGGCGAGCTCGGCTACCGCGGCCCCGCCGCGTGCAAGGCCGCCGGCATCACCTACCGCCAGCTCGACTACTGGGCTCGCACCGGCCTGGTCGAGCCGAGCGTGCGCGCCGCCCACGGCTCCGGCAGCCAGCGCCTCTACGGCTTCCGCGACATCCTCGTGCTCAAGGTCGTCAAGCGGCTCCTCGACACGGGCGTGTCCCTCCAGCAGATCCGCATCGCCGTCGGCGCGCTGCGCGAGCGCGGCATCGACGACCTCGCCGGGATCACCCTCATGAGCGACGGCGCCTCCGTCTACGAGTGCACCTCCGCCGAGGACGTCTTCGACCTGGTCCAGGGCGGTCAGGGAGTGTTCGGCATCGCCGTCGGCCGTGTCTGGCGCGAGGTCGAGAACGACCTGGCCGTGCTGCCCGGCGTGGATCCGGCCGACGACGCGGCCCTCGCGCTCCAGGACGAGCTCGCAGCGCGCCGCCGCTCCCGTCAGGCCGGCTGAGCGCCGTCCACCGCAGACCCACGAGAACGGCGGGCCCCCGGGGAAGGGGGCCCGCCGTTCCGTCGTGCCGGGACTGTCTCTCGGGCCGATGTGCCGGAGAGCAGGCTCAGGAGTTCTGGCGGGAGTCCATGACGGTCTTCAGCAGCGCGTCGAAGTCCTCGGTGAGCCGCGCACCGGAGGCGCCCTCGTAGCGGTGCAGCGGCACCGCCCCGCCCTGCGCCTGCTGCAGGCCCACCCGCTCCTCGATCACCGGGTCGAGGACCGCGTCGCCGAAGAGGTCGCGCAGCTCCGCCAGGCGGTACTGGTGCTCCACCGAGCGCGGACGGTACCTGTTCACCACCAGGCCCAGCGGCTGCAGACGCGGGGCGACGCCCTCCTCGTGCATCTCGGCGGAGAGCTTCAGGGCGCGGTCCGCCGCGGTCACCGCGAAGAACCCGGGCTCGGCGACCACGAGCGCGCGGTCCGAGGCGGCCAGCGCCATCTGCGTGAGCCCGTTGAGGGAGGGCGGGCAGTCGATCAGGACCAGGTCGTACTGGTGGGTGCGCTTGTCCAGCGCCTGGTGCAGCCGGCTCACGTCCTTCGGGCCCGGGGCGGGGGAGTCCATCACGGCGGAGCGGCTCGTGCCCGGGATGATGTCCAGGTGCGAGGCCGCGTCCTTCGCCCACGGGGTGGGGATGATCGCCCGGTCGATCGTCTCGGTGCGCGGCGAGGAGAGCACCTCGGCGATGTCGAGCGTCGTCGCCGGCTCCCCGAGCAGGCCGAGCGTCGAGTCGCCCTGGGGGTCGAGGTCGATCACGAGCGCGTTCACCCCCTGGTGGAGGGCGGCAGAGGCCAGGCCCAGGGTCACGGACGTCTTGCCGACGCCGCCCTTCAGGGAACACACACTCACGATGAACACCCCCGCAGTCTACCGATCCCCGCCAGCGCTCCGGTGCTGCGACGGGCGGGTAGCCTGCCGGAATCGCCCGCACGTCGCCCCGGAGGGACCCAGATGACCCCCATCACCCACGATCTCGTCCTCGAGGTGCTCGAGGGATGCGCTTCGAGCGCCCTCGCGGAGGCGCGGGAGCTGGGACCGGTGCGCACCGTTGCGGCGACCGAGCTGCTGCTGCGCACGAGCGACCTCGACGCGGTGCGCTCCCTGCGCTGCACGGTCGCCGCCTCGACCGCCCTGACCGTCCCGGCGCGCAGGCCCCGCGAGCTGCTGGAGACCTCCGTGCAGCAGCGCCTGGCCGCAATGCTCGAGGAGCTGCGCCGCCAGCGCCCGCGCCAGGTCTTCCACGGGCTGCGCCTCGAGGCCGCCGGCGCCGGCAGCCCCGACATGCGCCGTCTCGCGGGCGCACTGGCCGAGCTCGCCGCTCTCCCGGTCGACGACGCCGACGGCGATCTCGTGGCCCGGGTGCGCCGCGGCGCCTCGCCGGGGACCTGGCAGGTGCTGCTGCGCACCACCCCGCGCCCCCTGGCGACCCGGGCCTGGCGCACGGTGGACTATCCCGGCGCCGTCAACGCCACGATCGCCGCGACGGTGCTGGACCTGCTGGACGTGCGCGCCGAGGACGCGGTGCTCGACATGACCTGCGGATCAGGGACCTTCCTCGTCGAGCAGCTGCACCGGGCGGCACCCGCTCGCGCCGTCGGCGTGGACCTCGAGCCCGCAGCGATCGAGGCGGCGCGCCGTCACCAGCGCGAGGCCCGACGACGCGGACGCATCGACTGGGTGACCGGCGACGTGCTCACCACGCCGCTCGAGGGAGGCTTCACCCGGATCCTCAGCAACCCGCCGTGGGGCACGCTCCACGGCGAGCACGAGAGCAACGAGCGCCTGCTCGCCGACCTGCTCGCCCGGGCCGCGGAGCTCGCCGCGCCCGGCGCGCGCCTCGGCGTGCTCACCCACGAGATCAGCCGCATGCACCGCGTGCTCGAGCAGGACGCTGCCGGGTGGCGGCGCCTCGGCGAGCACCGCTTCTTCCAGAAGGGGCACCACCCCCGCCTGTTCCTGCTCGAGCGCTGACCCCGTCGTGTCCGGAGGAGGATCCCGGGCCGGGACGCCTCAGAGGCCGCGCCGTCCTTCGGCGAGCGCCCGCCGGGCCGCCTCGTCCCCGTGGATCCGCACCCGGGCGACCTCGTCGCGGCCGGTCACCCACAGCAGCAGCTCGAGCGGCTCGCCGTGGACGCGCAGGCTCCCCTGGGCGCGGCGCGACCCGAGGCGCCGGCCGCCGAGCGGGGAGACGAGCGTGACCTCGGCGCGGATACGCATGGCCAGCGGCGCCATGAGGCCGGTGGCCCTCCATGCCGCCCGGTCCCGCTCAGGCTCCGATCGCCGCGGCTCCCAGCCGTCCTGCGCGCGGCGCAGGTCCTCGTGGTGGATCAGCAGCTCGGCCTGTCCGCTGAGCGCATCGAGCCGTCCGACGGGGGAGAGGGGGCCGGGTCCGCGCCGGAACCCCATCACCCGCTCCTCCCAGTCCAGGGCCCGCCATCGTGCCTGCGCCTCGCGGGCCGCCCTCCCGAGGACACCGGGCAGGCGCGCGCCCAGCATGAGCTGGGGCGCGCTCTCGCGCTGCACGAGATGCTCCAGCAGGTCCTCGGCGTCCCAGCCGGGGAGGATCGTCGGCGCCTCGGGACCGAGCGAGAGGAAGCTCGCGGCGAACGCCTCGCGCTCCTCCGTGCGTGTCTCGCCCATCGGCTCAGCCCTGGTTGCTGAAGGCGGCGTCGAAGGACTGCTCGGAGACCGGGTAGTCCAGGTCCCGCAGCAGCTCGAGCGCCTCCTTCGCGCCGTGGAGGCGGTCCATGCCCGCGTCCTCCCACTCGATGGAGATGGGCCCCTGGTATCCGATCGAGCGCAGCGCCCGGAAGGCCGCGTCCCACGGCACGTCACCGCGCCCGAAGGAGACGAAGTCCCAGCCGCGCCGCGGATCGCCCCACGGCAGGTGGGAGCCCAGGCGGGTGTTGCGCCCGGTGGTGCGCACGCGGATGTCCTTGCAGTCCACGTGGTAGATCCGGTCCGCGAAGTCGGTGATGAAGGAGACCGGGTCGATCTCCTGCCACATGAAGTGGGAGGGGTCCCAGTTCAGGCCGAAGGACTCCCGGTGGCCGATCGCCTCGAGGGTGCGCTGCGTGGTCCAGTAGTCGTAGGCGATCTCGGAGGGGTGGACCTCGTGGGCGAAGCGCACGCCGCACTCCTCGAAGACGTCGAGGATCGGGTGCCAGCGGTCGGCGAAGTCCTGGTAGCCCTCGTCGATGACGTCCTGGCCGACGGGCGGGAACATCGCCACGTACTTCCAGGTCTTCGAGCCGGTGAAGCCGACCACGGTGTCCACGCCGAGCTTCTGCGCGAGGCGGGCGGTGTTCTTCATGTCCTCGGCGGCGCGCTGCCGCACCCCCTCGGGGTCCCCGTCGCCCCAGACCTGGCTGCCGACGATCGCCTGATGGCGGAAGTCGATCGGGTCGTCGCAGATGGCCTGGCCCTTGAGGTGGTTGGAGATCGTCCACACCTTCAGCCCGTGCTTCTCGAGGATCCCGAGCCGCTCGGCGACGTACGCCTCGTCGTCCCAGCGGCTCGCGTCGAGGTGCTCGCCGGAGACGGCGATCTCGAGGCCGTCGTAGCCCCAGCCGGCCGCGAGCTCCGCGACCTCCTCGAGGGTCAGATCGGCCCACTGGCCGGTGAACAGGGTGTGCGGGTGCGCCATGGCGGTGATGCTCCTTCTCGTCGGTGAGGGATGGTCAGAGGCGGACGGTGCTGCCGCCCGCCGCGTCGGAGTCGATGATCGCCTCGAGGATGCGCTGCAGGGCCAGGCCGTCCTCGAAGTCGGGGGAGTAGGCGGCCGGGTCCCGGTCGGTGACGGCCAGCAGCAGGTCGCGGGCCTGGTTGGTGAAGGCGTTCTCCCAGCCCAGCACGTGCCCCTGCGGCCACCAGCCCTCGAGATAGGGGTGCTCCGGCTCGGTGACCACGATCCGGGTGAAGCCCTGCTCGGTCACGGGACGGGTCGCGTCCAGGAACCACAGCTCGTCGAGGCGCTCGAGGTCGAAGCGCAGGGCGCCGTCGGTGCCGTACACCTCGAGGCTCAGCTCGTTCTTCCGGCCGGTCGCCATGCGGCTCGCCTCGAGCGAGGCGATCGCGCCCCCGGAGAGCTCGAGGCTCGCCCAGGCGGCGTCGTCGACGGTGACGGGCTCGGGGCCGTCCGCGCCGGGACGCTCGGGGACCATGGTCGCGAGCCGGCCCCGCACGGCGGCGACGCTCTGACCGGTGACGAACTGGATCTGGTCGACGGCGTGGGAGCCGATGTCGCCCAGCGCCCCCGAGCCCGCGGTCTCCTTCCGCAGCCGCCAGGACATCCCCGCCTCGGCATCGACGAGCCAGTCCTGCAGATAGGAGGCGCGCACCTGGCGGATCTCGCCGAGCCGGCCGGCGGCGACGAGGTCGCGGGCATGGGCGAGGGCGGGCACGCGACGGTAGGTGTGCCCGAGCGCCGCCACCTGGCCCCGCTCGCGGGCGGCGCGCGCCGCCTCGACCATCCGCACGGCCTCGTCGGTGTCGTTCGCCAGCGGCTTCTCGCACAGCACGTGCTTGCCCGCCTCGAGCGCGGCGATCGCGATCTCGGCGTGCAGGAAGCCGGGGGTGCAGATGTCGACGATGTCGACGTCCTCGCGGGCGATCACCTCGCGCCAGTCGGTGGCGTGCTCCTGCCAGTCCAGGCGGCGAGCGGCCTGCGCGACTGCGGACTCGTCACGTCCCACCAGGACTCGCCGCTCGATCTCCGGGACGTCGAAGGCCGCGCCGACGCTGCGCCAGGCCTGGGAGTGGGCGCGGCCCATGAACGCGTAGCCGATCAGGGCGATGCCGAGGGGACGGGCAGGGGACTCGGGCACGGGCTCTCCTTCAGGACGTGTGTCGTGGCCGCACGGGCGGGCGTCCTCGGAGCACGGTCGCCGATGACGCCTGGGTCATAACACTATGCCGCTGATCACGCCCGCGCCAAGGAGCGGAGAGTCCGCCGGAGTCCGCGCATGCCGGACACTGGACGGATGGAACGACACGTGCGCGCATGGATGAGGGCCGAGGTCCAGGAGAGGACGGACGTCGCGCTGCTCGTGGGCGTCTCGGACGCCCCCGCGGCGCGGGAGTCGCTCAGCGTGCGCATCGGCGGCGCGGAGCACCCGGTGACCGAGGCGCGCGACCGCTTCGGCAACAGGCTCCATCTCCTGCACGGTCTGCCCGGCGGGGAGGTCGAGATCGCCTACGACGCCCACGGCATCGCGCCTGCCTCTGCCCCGCGGGTGCTCGAGACGGACTCGGTGCTGCACCTGCGCCCCTCGCGCTACTGCGAGGTGGACGAGCTCGCGCACGTCGCAGAGGAGATCGTGGGGGAGCGGCAGGGCGGCGAGGCGCTCGACGCGGTCGTCGCCTGGGTGGCCGGGCATCTGCAGTACGTGCCGGGCTCGAGCACGATCACCGACTCGGCGCTCAGCACCTTCGCGGCCCGCCGCGGCGTGTGCCGCGACTACGCCCATCTCACGGCGACGCTGCTGCGCGCGGCCGGGATCCCGGCCCGCTGCTCCTCGGTGTACGCCCCGGGGCTGAGCCCGATGGACTTCCACCTGGTCGTCGAGGCGCTCGTCGAGGGGCGCTGGCTCGTGGCGGACGCGACGCATCTCGCGCCGCGTGCCTCGATGGTGCGGATCGCGACCGGTCAGGACGCGGCCGACACCGCGTTCATGACGACCCTGGCCGGGGACGTGGCCCTCACGAGCATCCAGGTCACCGCGGTGGTGGATCCGGAGCTGCCGCTCGAGGACGCGGCCGAACGGCTCGAACTGCGCTGAGGGGCCCGCCCGCTCAGGTGCCCGTGGCCTCCGGACCGCCGGACCGCTCGGGCCCGCCGTCGCCCTCGGGCCCGCCGGGGTCCTGCCCGTCCTCGTCGCCGAAGCTCGCGAGATACTGCTCGACCTCGGCGGCGATGTCCTCGGCGCTCGGCACGACGGAGCCCACGCCCGAGGTGATCATCTTGTCGAAGCGGTGCTCGAGTCCGGAGACCATCTCCTGCAGCGCCGGCTGCGCATCGATCTGCGCGGTGATCGCCTCGCGCACGGGGCCGGCCTGCGCCTCGAGCGCCTCGGCGGCGATGTGCGGCCCTCTCTCCTCGCCGACCGCGGCGAGCAGCGCGATCGCGGCATCGGGATAGGACATCTCGTGGAGGTACTGGGGCACGTGCACCGTCAGCCCCACCACGTCGTGGCCGCCCTCGGCCAGCCGCATCGTGAGCAGGGCCGTGAAGGGGGCGCGCAGGCGGAAGGTGCCGGGCATGGTGCGTCGCACGGCGATGGTCTCGGGGTCCCCGGCGAAGCGGGTGACCGGCAGCTCCCGAGTGTGGGGGACCGGGGCGGGGAAGCCCTGCAGCAGCAGGGTGCGCTCGATGCCGAGCTGCTCGACCACGATCCGCAGCGCGCTCGCCACCCGCTCCCACTGGAAGGACGGCTCGGGCCCGTTGAGCAGGAAGAAGGTCTGTCCGTCCGCGTCGGTGACCTCGTGCAGCAGGATCTCGGGACGCTCGTAGTCCTCGAAGTGGTCCAGGCTCAGGGTCACCTCGGGGCGGCGCCCGGCGTAGTCGTGGACCTGATCCATGTCCAGGCGCCCCACGACGCGGCTCGAGAGGGTGTTGAGCAGGTGGTCGTCCAGCAGACGCTGCGCATCGCCCGCATCGGTGAAGGCCCCGAGGGTGACCAGCAGCGTGCGGCCGTTGAGGGAGCGCGAGTCGACATGGCGCTCGTAGCTGAACAGGGACGTCGGATCCATCATGACCTCCGGGGCGACTGAGCGGCCGGTGCGGGCCGGCGCGGGGTGACCTCCTGGTCAACGGCCCGCCGCCGCGAACTATTCCGCCGCCGGCGGGGACGGGGGAGAGGTAGCGCACCTCACAGCAGCATCAGGACGGTGTCGGCCCCGAGGCGGAGCGCGAGCGCGCCGGTCACCACGAGGAACACGAGGCGGACGAAGCGGGAGCCGAGACGCAGGGCGAGCCGTGCGCCCAGGAAGCCGCCGGTGAGGTTCGCGAGCGCGAGCACGGCGCCGAGCAGCCACCACACCTGCCCCTGCAGGCCGAACACCGCCAGCGCCCCGAGGTTCGTGGTGAGGTTCGCGAGCTTCGCGTGGACGCTCGCCTCGAGGAAGCCGTAGCCCAGCAGCGCGACCATCGCGATGATGAAGAAGCTCCCGGTGCCAGGGCCGAGGATGCCGTCGTACACGCCGACCCCCGCGCCGATCGCGCCCGCCCGCAGCGCATGGGAGCGGCCCTGGTGGCGCGGTGCATGCTCGAGCCCCATCGTCGGCCGCAGCAGCGTGTACGCGCCCACCGCCAGCAGCGCGACCAGCACGATGGGGGTCAGCCACGGCCTGGGGATCAGGCTCGCCATCGCGGCTCCGGCCGCGCTGCCGCCGAGCGCGCAGATGACCAGCGGCGCCGCGGTCGCCGCGACCGGCGTGATGCGGCGCACATACGTCCAGGAGGAGACCGCCGTGCCGGCGGCGGAGGCGATCTTGTTCGTGCCCAGCACAGCCCCGCTCGAGGCGTCGGCGGGCATCGCGGTGAGCAGGGCGGGCAGCTGGATGAGACCGCCGCCGCCGACGACAGCGTCCACCCAGCCGGCCACGAACGCGGCGGCGACGAGCAGGACGAGGGTCAGGGCGGAGAGCTGGGTCAGCTCGGCGAGCAGCGGCACCGCACCAGTGAACCATCACCCCGGCGAGCTCCGGGCGGCCGCGGCACAGGGTCTCGGGGCGTTGCCCCCGGGGAGGCGGGAGGGGACGCCCCCTGCCGGCCGCGGGGGCTCTCCGTACACTTCCACGACCAGCCGGTAACCCCTGGTCACGCGCTTGCGCCGGCCCTACCGTGACGTTCGAGGCACCGCATCGGGCGGCGCGGAGGAGGCGGCGTGATGCTCATCAGGATGGCCCGGGCCGCGCTGCGCAGCGAGCGCTCCGTCCTCACGGTGCTCGGAGCGCTGCTGCTGCTCGCCGCGCTGCTGGCCTGCACCGGCGCGGCGCTCATGGCGCGGCTGTCCGGCGCGGGCGAGGAGCTGCTGGACCGTGCCGACGCCCCCGACCTCGTCCAGATGCACGCCGGGGAGCTCGACGAGGAGGAGATCGACCGCTTCGCCGAGGGACGGCCCGAGGTTAGCGCGCACCGGGTCGCACCCCTGCTTGGCATCGACGGCGCCGAGCTGCAGCTGGACGGCGAGAGCCAGGCCGGCAGCGTCCAGGAGATCTCGCTCGCCGTCCCCGATCCCGAGCGCGACCTGATGCTCGTCGCCGAGGACGACAGCCCGCTGACCGAGGTCGAGCCCGGCACCGTCTGGCTGCCGGTCTTCCACCGGACCGAGCAGGGGATCCAGGTGGGCTCGACCCTCGTGATCACAGCGCCCGACGGATACCGCCTCGAGCTCACCGTGGCCGGCTTCGTGCGGGACTCGACGATGAACACGCCCATCGCCGGCTCCAAGCGGCTGGCCGTCGCCGCGCAGGACCTCGCCGCGGTCGCCGCGCACACCGGCACCTTCGAGCACCTGATCAGCTTCTGGGTCGAGGATCCCGCCACGGACATCGCCGCGCTGCGCACCGCCTACCAGACGCAGGGTCTGCCCTCGGCGGGCCCGCTCGTGGACCGCTCGGCCTTCGCCCTGTTCACCGTGATCGCCGAGGGACTGGTCGCCTCGGTGGTGCTGCTCGCCGCAGCGCTCGTGCTGATGGTCGCCCTGCTGTGCCTCCGGCTCGCGCTGCGCACGGCGCTCGAGCGGGACCGCCGCGAGCTCGCGGTGATGAGCGTGATCGGGATCGCCGCCCGGGACCAGCGCCGCGTGCACCTGCTCGTGCACGGGGCCGTCGCCCTCGCTGCGAGCACGCTCGGGCTGCTCGGCGCGCTCGCTCTCGAACCGCTGCTCTCGGCCGGGCTGACCGCCTACGTGGGCGAACGGGGAGGGCCGCGCATGGTGCTGGTGCCGGCCGCGGTCGCGGCGCTGCTCGTCGGGGCGGTGTGCGCGAGCGTCGAGCTGCAGCTGCGCCGGGTGCAGCGCACCGGGCCGCTCGCGGTGCTGCGCGGTGAGGGCAGGACCGGCACGCGGCCGGGCCGGCTGCGGCTGCACCGCTCGCCGCTGCCGGTCGGGATCAGCCTGGGGGTGATGGCGCTGCTGCGCCGCGGCGGCGGCACCGTGCTGCTGACCGGCGTGCTCGCCGTCTCGACGGTCCTGGTCATGCTCCCCTCCGCGGTCACGTCCACGCTCTCCTCCCCGCAGTTCTCCTCCTACCTGGGGCTCGGTGCCGAGCAGCTGCGCCTGGACATCCCGCACGCGGGGGCCGCCGACGAGGAGCGCTTCGCGCAGGCGCAGCGAGTGCTCGCCGAGGACCCCCGCGTCCAGGCGCACTCCGCCCGGGTGGCCACGCACCATCTGGTCACCGCGGCCGACGGGACACGGCTCGCGCTCCCGGTCATCAGCGGCGACCACGTCGACGCCCCCGGCCGCCACGTCGAGGGTCGCAGCCCCCGGGAGCCGGATGAGATCGCCCTGTCGCTGCTCGCGGCGGACGAGGCCGGGGTCGGCGTCGGCGACCGGCTCGCCGTCGAGGTCGCCGGCCAGGAGCGGGCGCTGGAGGTCGTCGGGACGTACCAGGACCTCACCTATGGGGGCCTGACCGCCGAGGGTCGGCTGTCCACAGCGGGGGAGCAGGTGCTCTGGTACGTGCTCTCGGCGACGCCCGCCGCCGGCGAGCACCACGATGTCCTGGCCACGGAGCTCGCCGCCGCGCTCCCGGGCGTGCGGGTCTCCGACGCCGACGACCATCGCGAGCAGCTCCTGGGCCCCCTCGCCGAGCGGATGCGCATCGCCGCCGGAGGTGCGATCCTCGCGGGGCTCGCCCTCGCGGTGCTCCTGTCGGCGATGACCTCCCGTCTCTGGCTCGCCGCCGAGGCGGGACCGCTCGCGATCCGCAGCGCCCTCGGCGCCTCGCCCGCCTCGCTGCGCGCCCCGTACCTCACCCGGATGCTGCTCAGCCTCGCGGCGGGAGTGCTGCTCGGGACCGCCCTGACGCTCACGGCCGGGCAGGGGCTGCTGAACCTGATGCTCGAGGGCATGTTCGGAGGGATCCAGCGGCTCTTCTCGGGCACCAGCCGGGTCCCGCTGCTCATCGACCCGCTCACCACCGCTCTCGCCCTGCCCCTCGCGCTCGTCGCAGCGGTGACGATCACGACCCTGCTCGTCTGCCGGCGGATCCGCACCGCCGACGTGCGCACGCTGACCGCCGAGTGACCCCGGAGGACCACGCCATGAGACCCCGCACAGACCGTCCCCTCCTGCGAGCGAGAGGACTCGCCCGGTCCCTGGGCGGACGCACCGTCCTGCACGACATCGACCTCGACGTCCACGCGGGTGAGCACCTCGCGGTCGTCGGCGCCTCCGGGAGCGGGAAGTCCACGCTCCTGCACACGCTCAGCGGGCTCGAGGCACCGAGCGCCGGGACGCTGCGCTGGGCGGGGGAGGACCTCGGCGCGCTCGGGGAGGCGCAGCGGGCACGGCATCGTCTGCTCGAGATCGGCGTCGTCTTCCAGCAGTTCCACCTGCTGCGCACCCTCACCCTCTTCGACAACGTGGTCATGCCGGGCCTGCTCGCCCGCGCCCGGCCGCGCCGCGAGGTGCTCGCGCGAGGGCGCGAGCTGATGGCCGCGCTCGGCGTGGACGCCCTGGCCGAGCGCGGGGTGGGGGAGGCCTCGGGCGGCCAGCTGCAGCGGGTCGCCATCGCGCGCGCCCTGATCAACCGGCCCCGCCTCGTCGTCGCCGACGAGCCCACCGGCGCTCTCGACACGGCGGCGGGCGAGGGCGTGATCGACGCGCTCGCCGAGGTGGCCGCAGGCGGGACGGCGCTGCTCGTGGTCACCCACGATCCGGCGATCGCCGCGCGCGCCTCCCGGATCATCACGATGAGCGACGGACGGATCACCGGGCTCGAGGAGGTCCCCGTGCCGGCCGCGACGTCCCGCGCACCGATCGCCTGAGCGAGGGAGCAGCGCAGCGGCACCAGGGGAGTTAGGTTGGACCCATGGCGATCATCTTCCGGGCCGAGCTCACCCCCACGAAGCCCGAGGTCCTGCGGCACCTGCTGTCCTCCCGTCCCTGGGGCGAGGCGGGGGAGATCACGGTGCTGGGCGCCTACCGCTTCGACGACCCGGCGGGGGAGGTGGGGGTCGAGTGCCATCTGGTGCGCCTCGGCGAGAGCATCTACCACGTGCCGCTCACCTACCGCGGGGCACCGCTCGAGGCGCCCGGGGCCGAGCCCGTCACCACGATGGAGCACTCGGTGCTCGGCACCCGCTTCGTCTACGACGGGCTCGAGGACGAGCTCGCGATCGAGTGCTTCGCCCGTGCGCTCGCCGGGGAGCAGCAGCAGGCCGAGCTCGAGATCCACGAGCCCGACGGAACGGCCGCGGGGACGCGAGCGCAGGCTGTCCGCCTGCGGCTCGAGGTCGACGAGGGGGCGCGGCCGCCGCGCCTGGACGAGCTGCTCGAGGACGGCCAGCCGTTCACGATCGCCCGCACCGTGGACGGGCTCGATGGTGCGGTGCGCCTGGTCGCCGCCTGGGAGGGCGGGGAGGGCGTCGTCGCCGCCTGCTGAGCGCAGGCTCTCGGCCGGCACGATCGGGGCAGAGGCCACGCCGTCCACTTTACATAACGTGCATTATCGGCGCGATTCTCGGGAGAGCCTGGAGCGGGCCCGCGCCGAGGTGCACACCCGTCGGGCCCTCGCCGAGTGCTGCATCTCAGTCGCTACGCGTCGTTCATGACGGTCGACATGCAGCACTCGATGACTGTTCGCATCGCTCGGCGCGTACGGATATCAGGTCGCCCTGTCGTCGATGTCGTCTGCGCCCGCCTGGCGCTGCTCGAGGGTTATTCGACCAGAGTCCAGAAAGTCGTCGTCCGTGTCCGCGTCGGGATCCACGAGACTCGTCGTCCCCGCCTCATGGGCGACCTCCACCGACTCGACATCCTTCTCGCCGGGATACAGCTCGGGCAGGGACGGCGTCCCACCCGGGCTGAGCCGCTCTCGGATCCGTCGCCACATCTCGCCCATCAGAACGTCGTCCTTTCGTCCGGACAGGATCTTCCCCGCGTGCGGAGATCCCCGTCGTCTGTGCTCCGTCAGCATGCCCGTGGATGCCTTCTGAACAGGAACCGTAGCGGTCGTCACAGCGAGGGGCGAGACTGCCGCCATGAGCGAGCACACCGATGACGTCCGCCGATTCCGGCCGGACGTCGGCGCACAGCTGCGAGGAGCCCTGCTGCGCGGCGCAGACCTGAGCGGGCTCGAGATCCGTGACAGCGACGTCTCGGGCCTGCGGATCGTCGACTGCCTGGCCGACGAGATCTCCGTCAGCGGCGCCCTGGGCAGGGTGTTCGTCTCCGACGTCGACGTCACAGACCATGTGCGCGAGGTGCTCGACGCACGGCTTCCCGTGCGCCGGCTCGCCCGTGAGGCGACGACGCTCCTTCAGCTCCGCCGGGCCTGGGATGCCGTGCAGCAGGAATGGGACGCGCTGATCGCGTCGGTCCGGGACTCCCCCGCACTTGTATCGGCACAAGTCGGTGGTGAATGGTCCCTCCTGCAGACCCTGCGCCACCTGCGGTTCGCGGCCGACGCCTGGATCGGCACCGCCGTGCTCGGCGAGATCAGCCCGCACCACCCCTGGGGGCTTCCCGCCGACGGCACCGATCACGCGGTGATCACGACGCTCGACCTCGCTCCGGACGCGGACCCCGATCTCGACGCCGTCCTCGCCATCCGCGCTGAGCGTCGTGCGGTGATCGATCAGCTGCTCGCCGACCTCACCGAGGACGAGCTCGACCGCGTCTGCGAGCGGACGCCCGGACCGGGCTATCCGCTTCGGGAGTACACGGTGCGGCGCTGCCTGCGAGTGATGCTCTCCGAGGAGGTCGAGCACCTGCGCTACACGCTGCGGGATCAGACCGCGCTCCGGGACGACCCGGCGACCGACTGAGCGGGAGGCCCGTTCAGGCCTGCCCCGGCATGCGACCGGTGTCGGCGCCGCTCCCCCGGCCCGCCATGACGAAGAACGCGCCGGAGATCAGCACGCCGCACACCATCGCGATCGCCATCGGCAGCGAGGAGTGCGTTCCCGCGACGCCCACCAGCGGCGCGGCGATCGAGGCCGAGAACGAGAAGCCGAGCCCCAGCATCGCCGAGCCCGTCCCGGCGAACTCGCGCGCCTGGTCCGAGGCGAGCGCGCCGCCGTTGCCGAAGATCATGCCCTGCGGCGCGACGGTGAAGAAGAACGCCGGCAGCACGATCCATGCCGGGGTGTCCAGGAACAGGCTCCCGATCAGCAGGGAGAAGCTCGCCAGCGACACCACGATCAGTCCCACGCGGATGAGCTTGCGCGGATGGATGGTGCGGGTCAGCCTCGCCGAGAGCAGCGACATCGCCATCATGCCCATCGAGTTGATCGCGAAGCTGACCGAGTACTCGCTCGAGGTGAAGCCCAGCATCTCCTGGACCACGAACGAGGAGGCGGAGACGTAGGCCATCAGCGCGAAGGCCGAGAAGGCGTTGACCAGCATGTACGCGACGAAGATCCGTCGGCCCAGCAGCGTGCGGCAGTTGCGCAGGAAGGTGCGGAAGCCGCCCGAGTGCCGCCTGGAGACCGGCAGCGACTCGGGGATCAGGAAGATGACGCCGATCAGCGAGATCAGGGACATCGCTGCGATGACCAGGAAGATCTCGCGCCACTGCCCGAACACCAGGATGATCCCGCCCAGCAGCGGGGCGACGATCGGGGCGACCCCGCCCACGCCCTGCATGATGTTCATGATCCGGAACAGCTCGGGGCCGTCGGTCATGTCGATCAGCACGGCGCGGCCCAGCACCATCCCGAAGCCGCCCCCGATCCCCTGCAGCACGCGCAGCACCAGCAGCACCTCGACCGAGGGCGCCAGCGCGCAGCCGATCGAGGCGAGCAGACACAGCATGATGCCGATCAGCAGCGGGCCGCGCCGTCCCAGACGATCCGAGAGGGGGCCTGCGACGATCTGCCCGCTCGCGGTGCCGAGGAAGAACGCGGTGATCGTCAGCTGCATCCGCGAGGCGGTGGTGCCCAGCTGCTCCGCGACCTCGGGGAAGGCCGGGATGTACATGTCGGTGGCGAGCGGCCCGATGGCGCTCAGCGTGGTGAGCACCAGGATCACGATCGCGGTGACCTTGGAGCGGGTGCGGCGCAGCTCGCCCTCGTCGGGCAGGTGCGCGATGTCGGTGTCGGCGGGATCCTCGAGCACCGGGATCGCCCCGGTGATGGTCGGGATCGACCCGGTGATCGTGGGCAGGGAGCCGGTGGTGGGGGCAGGTTCCTGCGGGGTCCGCTCGTGGGACTGCTCGGGGGTCTCCTCGGGCGGGGTGTCGTCGGCGGCGGTGGCCACTGTGCTCCTCTCAGGCGTGCAGACGACGAGCCGGGCGGGACCAGAAGGGCCCCGCCCGGCTCGATCGGACCATCTTAGGAGCGCTGCCGCCGCTCGTACAGCCACACGAGGCCGACGGCCACGAGGTCCACGCCGATGAACACCAGCATGAACGGGCCGCCCATCCCGACGCTGCGGTCGATGACGATGCCCTCCCCGCCGGCGAAGAGCGCACCGACGATCATCATGATCAGGTTGTTCATGACGTGGAAGGCGATCGGCGCCTCGAGCCCGCGGCTGATCACGGCCATCGCGGCCATGCTCAGGCCGAAGACGGCGTAGTAGGTCAGCAGCCAGGGGTCCACGGACATGTGCGCGAGGCCGAACAGGACGCTCGAGCCGATCATGCCGAGCACCAGGGCGGGTCGCACGGCGCGGATCCACGAGGCCAGCAGCGGCATCAGCGCGCCGCGGAACAGCAGCTCCTCCCCCGCCGCCTGCAGCGGTGTGGTCAGCAGCGCCACGACGACCAGGCCGACGGTGGTCGCCGAGAGCCCGAAGGCGCCGATCCCGGCGGATTCCGGGGCGATCAGCGCCGACAGGCCCAGCGCCGCCCCGACGAGCACGGCGAACGTGCCGCACCACATGGTCAGGCGCCGCAGGCTCGCTCCCCGCGGCACGGCGATCAGCGAGCGCCATGGGACCCGCGCCATGAGCGCGGTGAGCACCACCGCGAGCAGCCCGGTCGCGGCGAGGCTGAGGTTCATCACGGCCATCATCGCCGGGCTGATCGAGATGTCCATCGGGTCGCGGCCGACGAGGAGCACCTCGGCGATCGTGACGACGAGGACCAGAGCCGTCTGGAGCACCACCATGGTCACGAGCAGGCCGGGCACGAGCAGCAGCGGCTTCCACCAGGACAGGCGCAGGTGGGCGCCGAAGGGACGCTCGGCGTCCAGGCCGCTCGGGCGCGGGGCCTCGGTGGGGGCGGCAGGCGCAGAGGCGGAGACGGACGAGCGGAGGGGATCGAGGGGCGGGGGCGAGGAGGGGGTCGTCGTGGTCATGGCTCCACTGTTCCCGCCGGGCGCCGCTCCCGTCAGCGACGTTTCGTCGGCCCGATGCTCGACCTTGGTCGGCGGACCGGAGGACGCAGCCCCGCCGTCCGTCGGCCGGGGGCCCTCGGGCGCCGGGTCAGCCTGCGGCGGCCTGCTCGGCGAGCCGACGCTGGTAGCTCGCATCGGTGCGCTTCAGCCAGCGGATCACGGCGGAGGTCACGGGGATCATCGCGTACTGGACGATCACCTTGTAGAGCACCCCGAGCACGGTGTACTCGACGTACTGCTCGAAGGTCGTGATGCCGATCGCGACGGAGGCGATCGCGCAGAAGATGATGGTGTCCACGAGCTCGCCGAGGCCGCTCGAGGTGAACAGGCGGGCGATCAGCCCCCGCTCCCCCATCCGACGCTTCATGCGGGAGACGACCAGGGAGTTCAGGGTCTGCCCGGCGAGGAAGCCCGCGAGACCGGCGAGCACCACGATCCAGACCGGCCCGAGCGCGATCTCGAGCGCCTCCTGCTTGGCGAGCCCGTACTCGTCGGGGAAGGGCGGCAGCGCGATGATCACCTGGTAGCTGAGCGAGGCGAGGATGCTCACGGCGAAGGAGGTGAGGATCGCCCGTCGGGCGCTGCGGGGGCCGTACAGCTCGGTGACGATGTCGCCGAGCACATAGGCGAGGGGGAAGAGGAAGAAGCCGCCGTCGGTGATGATCTCGAAGCCGGTGCCGGGCACGTCGCCGAAGCTGACGCCCTTTGCGGCACCGATGCCGGAGAGGATCACCACCGTGACCATGGCGGCCAGGAGGATGTCGAAGTGGGAGGAGCCCCGGTCGGCGTAGACGGCGCCGGCCGGGCGTCCAGACGGCGGGGCGGCGGGCGCGGTGAGGTTCTGTTCTGCAGTCACCGGGGAAGGCTACACAGCGCCGCGCCGCCCCGCCGGGCTCAGATCCCGATCGCGTCGTAGTCCGAGGCGGCCACGAAGCTCTCGAACTGGCTCTCGCTGCCGTGCCAGCGGTTGGAGTCTCCCGCGAAGGGCCCGGAGTCGGAGTACTGCCACAGCTCCCAGGCCCACCAGCGGCCGGGCAGGGTGCTCGGGCTCGAGGAGCTGTAGGAGGCGAGGAACAGGGGCGAGTTCGTCGGGGTCCAGTCCCCGACCACGTCGTTCCACCAGTGCAGGTTCGTGTAGAGCACGGGCCTGCGGCCGGTCGCCTCGCGATACGCGATCGAGAAGCCCGAGATCCATTCCCGCATCTCCTGCGCGGACAGGCCGTAGTCGCGGGGCAGCCCGGAGTAGGCCTCGAAGTCGACCATGCCCGGCAGGGTGACCCCGTCGCCGGTCCAGCCGCCGCCGTTGTTCAGGAAGAACTCGGCCTGCTCCTCGGGGCCGCCCGAGTCGGGGCGTGCGAAGTGGTAGCCGCCGCGCACGAGGCCGGCGTTCCCGGCCCCGGTGTACTGGTGGTCGAAGTCCGGGCTGCGATAGCTGCGCCCCTCGGTCGCCTTCACGTAGGCGAAGCGGGAACCGAGCGCGGCCTGCGCCGCCCAGTCGACGCGGCCCTGCCAGCCGGAGACGTCCTGTCCGTGGATCCCGGCGGCGTTCGCGGCGGGGGCGCCGAGGGCGACGGTGCCGGTGCCGAGGGCGACCGCGCCGAGCGCACCGCCGCGCAGCACGGAGCGGCGCGACGTCCCCCCGGCGTCGTCGGCGGGCTGGGCGAGGTGTCGCGGACGGTAGGACGACATGAGGAGGCTCCTGGGGGGAAGGGAAGACGTCACTGCGAGGAGGGTGCGATGGGGATCACACCTCGTCCACCGTAGGGGGCGCTCCCGGATCCCGCCAGGGCGGTGCTCCGATCCGGCGTGTCGCGGCGAATCGGTCGGATCGTGCGGAACCGGTCACTCCTCCTGCGGGGCGATGAACGCGCGCAGGGTGCCCAGGATCGTGGTCGCAGCGAGCTCGGTGACGTCCAGGTGCTCGAGCTGCTCGCGCACCAGCAGGTCGATGAAGATGCCCACGAGCAGCTGGGCGAGGTCCTCGGCAGGCAGCAGCGCCCGCTCCCCGGTGGCCTCCAGGCGCGTGGTGAGGAGGGTCCCGATCTGGTCCCGCATGCGTTCGCGCTGCACGGCCAGCTCGGCGCGCAGCTCCTCGTCCCGCAGGGAGCGGGCGATCGCGTCGGAGTACAGCAGGTACCACTGCCGGCCGAAGGGGCGGATCCCCTCGAAGACCGCGATCATGACCTTCGCGTCGTCGACCTCGAGGATCGAGCACTGCTCCTGGTCCTGCAGGCCCGCGACCGCGCTCTCGACGGAGCTGTTCGCGATCGCCATGAGCTCGGAGGTGACCTCGTCGAACAGGGCGATGAACACCTCCTCCTTGCTCGAGAAGCTCGAGTAGAAGGCGCCGCGCGTGAAGCCGGCGGCCTTCACGAGGTCGTCCACGGTCGCGCCGTCGATCCCCTTCTCGACGAAGACGTCCAGCGAGGCGCGCACGAGTCGCGCCCGGGTGTTCTCCCGGCGCCGCGTGCCCGAGGACTCCGGCAGGGGTTCGAACAGATCGGTCATGGCTCCTCGGTGGGCGGATGTGCGACGCGTCTCACGAGCACGCCGTGTTTGAACGGGGTGGGATGCGGTCGATAGTATCCCATCGATACATCTTCGTATCGAGTGCGCGGACGTCTCGAGCGGGGCTGTCCCTCGCCCGATGCCCTGCTCGCCCTGGAGGTCGCGTGTCCTCGTCCCTGTACCGCCTCGGCCGCCTCATGGCCACGCTGCGCTGGAAGGCCGTCGGGGCATGGATCGCCCTGCTCGTCGTCGTCGGAGGGCTCGCCGTCGGCCTCGGCGGGACCTTCACCTCCGACATCGAGATCCCCGGCACCGAGGGCCAGCGCGGCATCGACGCGCTGGCGAACCGCTTCCCCGAGATGGGCGGCACCTCCGGACAGGTGGTGCTCGTCGCGGCGGACGGCACGACGGTCGATCAGCACGAGGACGAGATCGACGAGCTCATGGAGCGGATCGCCGAGGTCGACGGGGTCGAGGTCGCCACCTCCCCCTTCGACGACCTCTCCCCCGGCACCCGCACCGACGACGACGGCGCGATCATCGCCCAGTTCCAGATGACCGGCCAGACCGGCTCCTTCCCCGAGGGCTCCGTCGAGGAGATCACCGAGCTCGTGGACGAGGCGAGCACCCCGAGCCTCGAGGCGCACCTCGGCGGGCAGGTGCTGCAGAGCGCCGAGGTGCCCTTCGGCGCCGGAGAGGTCTTCGGCATCATCGCGGCGCTCATCATCCTCGCGATCGTGTTCCGCTCGCTGATCCCCGCGTTCATCCCGATCGTCACCGCGATCGTCGGCGTCGGCGTCTCCATGCTCGCCCTGGTCGCCCTCTCGGCCGGGCTCGACATCCCCTCGGTCACCACCGCGCTCGGGGCGATGCTCGGGCTCGCCGTCGGCATCGACTACGCCCTGTTCATCCTCTCCCGCCACCGCGACCAGCTCGCCCACGGCGATGACGTGCACGAGTCGATCGGGAAGTCGCTGGCCACCTCCGGCAGCGCCGTCATCTTCGCCGGCCTGACCGTGATCATCGCCCTGGTGGGACTGTTCATCACCGGCATCCCGTTCCTGACCGTGATGGGCGTCGCGGCCGCCGCGACCGTGGCCCTGTCGGTGGTGGTGGCGCTGACGATGCTGCCCGCGATCATGGGGATCCTCGGCGAGCGGCTGCGGCCCCGCAGCGCCCGCCGGCTGATGGAGGACAACGGCGGCGTCATGCCCGAGGCCGGACCGGAGCCCGCGCACGCCGCGCGCGGGGGCTTCGGCCGCACCTGGGTGCGCCTGGTGACCAAGGTGCCCGCCCTGACGATCCTGCTCGTCGTGATCGGCGTCGGCGCGCTCGCCATCCCGATCAAGGACCTCGAGCTCGCGCTGCCGGACCTGGGCACCGAGCCCGCCGGCACCGATGCCCGCGACACCTACGACCTGGTCGCCGAGGAGTTCGGGCCCGGCTACAACGGCCCGCTGCTGCTGACCGCCGACATCATCAACACCACCGACCCCCTCGGCGTGGTCGACGAGCTCGAGACTGACATCTCCGCGCTCGACCACGTCAAGGAGATCCAGCTGGCGACCCCGAACCAGGGCGCCGACATGGCCGTGGTCGTCGTGATCCCCGAGGGCGGCCCCACCGAGCAGTCCACCAAGGACCTCGTCGCCGAGATGCGCGCGAGCGCGGAGGACTGGGAGCAGGAGCTGAAGATCTCCGACGTCACCGTGACCGGCTCGACCGCCGTCGGCATCGACGTCACCGACAAGCTCTCCGGCGCGCTGCTGCCCTTCGCGCTGTTCGTCGTCGGCCTGTCCCTGATCCTGCTCGCCCTGGTGTTCCGCTCGATCTGGGTGCCGCTGAAGGCCTCGGTCGGCTACCTCTTCTCCGTCGTCGCCGCCTTCGGCGTGACCTCGATGGTGTTCGAGTACGGCTGGTTCAACGGCCCGCTGTTCGTGGACGTGAACGGTCCGGTCGTCTCCTTCATGCCGATCATGGTGATGGGCGTGCTGTTCGGCCTCGCGATGGACTACGAGGTCTTCCTCGTCTCCCGCATGCGCGAGGAGTTCGTGCACACCGGCGACGCGAAGGGCGCGATCGAGCGCGGCTTCACCGCCAACGCCCCCGTCGTCACCGCGGCGGCGCTGATCATGGTCTCGGTGTTCGCCGGCTTCGTCACCTCGGGCTGGTTCATGCTGCAGCCGATCGCCGTGGCGCTTGCCGTGGGGGTGCTCGTGGACGCCTTCGTGGTGCGCATGACCTTCGTGCCCGCCGTCCTGGCGCTGCTGGGACGGCACGCCTGGTGGCTGCCGGGCTGGCTCTCCCGCCTCCTGCCCACCGTGGACGTGGAGGGCGAGGGCCTGGCCGGGGTGCTCGAGCACCGCCGCTGGACCGAGGAGCACGGCGAGCACGCCCTGCGCATGGACGAGACCGTGGCCCCGCTGCTCGGGGCGAAGGGGACCCTCGGCCCGCTCACCGGCGCCGTGCGGCCCGGCTCCCTGCTCGTCGTCCGCGCCCCGGACGACGCCGCCCGTGCGACCTTCCTCGCCCTCGCGGCGGGACGGATCGCCCCCACCTCCGGCGTCCTCGCCGTCCACGACCGCCTCTCCCCCGACGATCTCGGCGCGGTCCAGGGGCGCGCCCACTGGATCGGGGCCGGTGCCCCCGTCGCCCGACGGCTCGCCGAGATCGACGGCCGCGGCGTGGAGCGCGCCGTGGTCGTGATCGAGCAGCTCGACGACCTCGCCCATGCCGCCTCGAGCGTCGACGACACCCTGATCGAGCGCCTCGACGCGCTGCTGGCCGAGGGGGCGACCGTGATCGTCGGCTCCCGCACCGCCTCCCCCGCCGACGCCGAGCGCGTCCTGCACGAGCGGCTGCGCGACCCGCGCCGTCTGCTCGCCCTCTCCGTCCAGCGCTCCGCCGCCGCGACCCCCGAAGGAGCTCTCGCATGAAGCGCCTCGCGCACCCCCGCACCCTGATCGTCGTCCTGGTGCTGCCGCTGCTGGTGGCGGGCCTGGGCATGTGGGCCCTCAGCGGCCGCGTGGACCGGCTCGACGCCGTGCCCGCGGCCGTGGTGAACCTCGACGAGGGCGCGGAGATCACCGACGCCGACGGGGAGGCGCAGACCGTCCCCTTCGGGCGCCTGCTCGCCGGCTCGCTCACCCAGCCCGGCACCGTCGAGGACCAGGACGCCCCGGAGACCACCGGCTTCGACTGGCAGCTGACCAGCCAGGACGACGCCGAGCAGGGGCTCAAGGACGGCAGCTACTCCGCCGTGGTCGTGATCCCGAAGGACTTCTCGGAGCACCTGGCCACCCTCGGCACGCCCGAGGCGACCCAGGCGATCCTCGAGGTCACCACCAATGATGCGAGCGGCCAGATCAACGCGCTGGTGGGCACCGCCGTCGCCGAGGCCTCGGCGAGCACCATGGGCGGGCAGATGGCGCAGCAGTACCTCGACCAGCTCTACATCGGCTTCAACGACCTCGGCGACGGCTTCTCCGATGCGGCCGACGGCGCCGAGGAGCTCGCCGGCGGCACCTCCGACCTCGCCGAGGGCACCTCCGAGCTCGCCGGCGGCACCCGCGAGCTCGCCGAGGGGACCACGCAGGCCGCCGAGGGCGCCCGCCAGTACTCCGGCGGGGTGTGGAGCTTCGCCGACGGCACCTGGCAGGCCGCCGACGGCACCCGCACCCTCGCGGACGGGCTCGACGACCTCGCCACCGGCAGCGAGGACCTCGCCGACGGCGCCGGCGAGCTCCGCACCGGGCTGCGCGGCACCGACGACCAGCCCGGCCTGCTCACCGGCGTCGAGCAGCTCGCCGCCGGCGTGGAGGGCGACGGCACCGCCGAGAACCCCGGCCTCGAGGAGGGCGCCGACCAGCTCGCCACCGGGCTCGAGCAGTTCGCGGGCGGCGTCGAGCAGGCCGGCACCGCGGTCGCCGGCGACGGCACCGACCAGAACCCCGGCCTCGCCCCGACGGCCCGCCAGGTGAACCAGGGCATGACCGAGCTCGGCGACGGCGCGCAGCAGGCGGCCGACGGGCTGGCCGGCACCGAGGACCAGCCCGGCCTCGCCCAGGGCGCCGAGGGCGTGGTCGCCTACGCCGAGGGCGTGGACCAGGCCGCCGGCGGCCTGGACACGGCTCTGGAAGGCGACAGCAGCGAGACGAACCCCGGCATGACGGCGATGTCCGCATCGATGCAGGAGAGCGCCTGTGCTCTCGCCGAGCGCTATCCCGATGATCCCCAGGCTGCCGCGCTGTGCCAGCAGGCGGAGGGCATGACCGGCTATGTCGACGGCGTCGACGAGGCCCGGGACGGTCTGCGCACCGTCGTGGACGGCGACGGCACCGCGCAGAACCCGGGACTCGCCGCGACCGCGCAGGGCGTCGGCGAGGGCGCGAGCGCCGCCGCCGACGGCGTCCAGCAGATCGCCGACGGCATCAACGGCACCGACCAGCAGCCCGGCCTCGTCCAGGGCACCGAGGGCATGGTCACCTACGCCGAGGGCATCGAGACGGCCTTCGCCGGCGACGGCACCGAGTCCAACCCTGGCCTGACCGCCTCGGCCCAGCAGCTCGCCACCGGCGCCCGCTCGAGCGCCGACGGCGCCGGCGAGCTCGTCACCGGCGTCACCGGGCTGCGGGACGGCCTCACCCAGTACGCCGACGGCGTGGACCAGCTCGCCGACGGCGCGGACCAGCTCGCCGAGGGGACCCGCGGCGCGGCCGACGGCGCCGAGGAGCTCGCCGACGGCAGCACGCAGCTCGCCATGGGCGCCGACCAGCTCGGCGACGGCGCGGACCAGCTCGCCGACGGCAACGAGCAGCTCGCCGGCGGTGCCGGGGAGCTCGCCGATGGCACCGACGAGCTGGCCGACGGCACCGGGGAGCTCGCCGAGGGCAGCGACGAGCTGGCCGGCGGGCTTCGCGAGGGCGCGGACGAGGTCCCCTCCTACAGCGAGACCGACCGGGACCGCATGAGCGAGATGGCGGCCGCCCCCGTCGGCACCGACGCGCAGCGGCAGAACGAGGCCAGCGGCGCGGACACCGCGACCTTCCCCTTCGTCACCGCGCTCGCGCTGTGGCTGGGCGCCTTCGCGACGTTCCTGCTGCTGCCGGGCCTCTCGCGCCGCCTGCTCGACCGGGCGCTGCCGATGTGGCAGGTGGTGCTGCGCTCCCTGGCGCCGGCGGTGGTGATCGCCCTGGTGCAGACCGTCGCGGTGCTCGCCGTGCTCACGGCGATCGGGATCTCCCCCGTCTCGCCGCTGTCCGTGGGCGTGGTCGCCTTCGCCGGGGCGGTGATGTTCGCGGCCCTGCACCAGGCGCTGCTGACGGCGCTCGGGGCGCGGATCGGCCGGATCGCCTCGATCGTGCTGATGGTGCTGCAGGTGGTGACCCTGGTCGGGATCGTGCCCGTGCAGACGGCGCCCGAGCTGCTGCAGTCGGTCAGCTCGCTCATGCCGCTGTCGATCGTCACGCAGGGCCTGGTCCATGCCGCGCTCGGCGGCAGCCTGGTGAGCACCTCGGGGGTCCTGCTCGCGATCCTCGCCTGGGGCGCGGTCTCGCTGCTGGTGACCTTCGCGGTCTCCCGCGGGGCGCGCCTGGCGAACCGCTCCGAGCACGTGGCCGTCGGAGCGGTGCCCGCCGCCGCCTGATCCGGGCCGCTCTCACTGGAAGTCCCTGGACCGGCCCGCCGCGGCCAGGTCCAGGGGCTCCACCGCGTCGGCGACGAGGTTCACGGCCCCGGTGCGGTTCTCGACGATCCCGCGCAGCACGACCGCCCGCGCGGTGCGCAGCAGCGCCCGGTGCCGCACCCAGAACCCCTGCGAGCAGACCACGTTGAGGATCCCCGTCTCGTCCTCGAGGCTGAGGAAGGTGACGTTCCCTGCGGTCGCGGGGCGCTGCCGGTGGGTGATCGCCCCGGCCACCCGGATCCGGGTGGTGTCCTCCGCCTCGCGGGTCCCGGCGATCGTGAGCACCCCGCTCTTCGTGAGCTGCTCGCGCACGAGCACCATCGGATGGTCCGCCAGGGTGATCCCGGTGGCCCAGGCGTCGGCGGTGGCGAGCTCCGCGTCGCTCATCCCCGGCAGCATCGGGGCCTGCGCGCCGACAGCGAGATGCGGGAGCGTGCCCGGGGACTCCTGGGCGGCCGCACCCGCGGCCCACAGCGCCTGCCGACGCGAGCTCGCGAGCCGATCCAGCGCCCCCGCGGTCGCGAGCGCCTCGAGCTGCCGGGCCGTCAGCCGCACCCGCCGGGCGAGGTCCGGCACCGAGGCGAAGGGCCCGCCGCGCTCCCGCTCGGCGACGATCCCCTCGGCGGTCTCGGTGCTGATGCCGCGCACCTGGTCCAGGCCCAGCCGGATCGCGGGGCCGCGCGCCGCGGCCTCCCCCTGGACCTGCTCCCCCGGCGCCTCGATCCGGTAGCCGTGGTGCTCGGCGTCGGTCTCCAGATCGGTGCGGGCACGGGAGGCCAGCACGTCCGGGCCGCGGGTGAGCACGCCGTGGCGGCGGGCGTCGGCGACCAGCGACTGCGGCGAGTAGAAGCCCATCGGCTGGGAGCGCAGCAGCGCGGCGGTGAACGCGGCCGGGTAGTGGCACTTGAGGTAGGAGCTCGCGTAGACGAGATACGCGAAGGAGTAGGCGTGCGACTCGGGGAAGCCGTAGTTCGCGAAGGCGAGCAGCTTGCGGTGGATCGCCTCGGCGTCCTCGCCGGTGATGCCGTGGCGGGCCATCCCCTCGAAGAGGGCGTCGGACAGCTCGAGCATCTTCTGGGTGGAGCGCTTGGAACCCATCGCGCGCCGCAGCTGGTCGGCCTGGGCGGGGGTGAAGTCGGCGACGTCGACCACCATCTGCATCAGCTGCTCCTGGAACAGCGGGATCCCGAGCGTGCGGTCCAGGGACTTCTCCAGCTTCGGGTGCAGGAAGGTGACCTCCTCCTCGCCGGCGCGGCGGCGGATGTAGGGGTGCACGCTCCCGCCCTGGATGGGGCCGGGCCGGATCAGCGCGACCTCGACCACCAGGTCGTAGAACACCCGCGGCTTCAGCCGCGGCAGGGTGGAGATCTGCGCCCGGGACTCCACCTGGAACACGCCCACGCTGTCCCCCGCGCAGAGCATGTCGTAGACCGCCGGATCCTCCTGCGGCAGGGTGCGCAGCTCGAAGTGCTGGCCGTGGTGCTCGGCGACGATCCGCAGCGCATGGTCGAGCGCCGTGAGCATCCCGAGCCCGAGCAGGTCGAACTTCACCAGGCCCGCGTCGGCGCAGTCGTCCTTGTCCCACTGCAGCACGGAGCGGTCCGCCATCGCCGCCCACTGCACCGGGCACACCTCGATCACGGGCCGGTCCGCGAGCACCATCCCGCCGGAGTGGATGCCGAGGTGGCGGGGCGCATCGCGCAGCTGCTGGGCGAGGGTGATCACGTCCGCGGGGATGTCGGCGTCGGCGAGGGAGGAGAAGGAGCGCTCGATCCGCTTGGCGAAGGCGTCCTGCGCGCCGGGGTCGTGGCCCAGCGCCCTCGCCGCGTCGCGCACGGCGAGCTTCGCCCGGTAGGTGATCACGTTGGCGACCTGGGCGGCGTTCTCCCGCCCGTAGCGGTCGTAGACGTGCTGGATCACCTCCTCGCGGCGGTCCGAGGCGATGTCGATGTCGATGTCCGGCGGGCCGTCCCGCTCCGGCGCGAGGAACCGCTCGAACAGCAGATGGTGGCCGACGGGTTCGACCGCCGTGATCCCCAGCGCGTAGCAGACCGCGCTGTTCGCGGCCGAGCCGCGGCCCTGGGCGAGGATCCCCTCCCCGGCGCAGAAGTCGACGATCTCGTGGACGATCAGGAAGTAGCCCGGGAAGTGCAGATCAGTGATGACCTTCAGCTCGTGGTCGATCTGCGCCCACGCGCCGGGCACCCGCTCGGGTCGTCCCGGCGCGGGCCGCGGCCCGTAGCGCTCCCGGCCCTCGATCTCCACCAGCTCCACCAGCCAGCTGGCCTCGTCGTGCCCGGCCGGGACCGGGAAGGGCGGCAGGTCCGGGGCGAGCAGACGCAGGTCCAGGGCGCAGTCCCGGCCGATCCGTGCCGCCTGCGCGATCGCGGCGGGATAGCGGGGCAGCAGCTGCGCCATCTCCTCCCCGCTGCGCAGGTGCGAGGGCCGGGAGGCGAGATAGGGGTCGGCGCTCTCCAGCGATCCCCCGGAGCGCAGGGCGGCGTGGGTGTCGGCCAGGCGCTTGTCCGTGGGGCGGGCGTAGTGCGCGTTCGTGCTCGCCACCAGCGGCAGCGAGACCGCGTCGAGCCCGCTCTCCTCGCGCACCAGGCGGGCGCCCTGGGCGAGCGCGTCGTGGAGCTCGTCAGCCTCTCCCCCGCCGCCGACGATCAGCTCGACGGCGACGTTGCCGGGTCCGAACAGCTCCACCAGGCGGGCGATCTGCTCCGCGGCGGCATGCGCGGCGCCCTCGAGGTCCCCCTCGGCCAGGCGCGCGCTCGCGGCCCGGGGCACGGCGCCCTTGCGGCAGCCGGTGAGGATCAGCCAGTGCCCCTCCCGGGCGATCCGGGAGAGCTCGGCGAGACGGTAGCGGGGCGCGGCCTTCTGCCCGCTGTCCAGGTGGGCGCGGGCGATCGCGGCGGAGAGCCGGCGGTATCCGGTCTCGTCCCGCACCAGCACCAGCAGGTGCTCCCCCTCGGGGTCGGGGACGCCGGTGCGGGGTGCGGAGACCACGGGCGTGCTCCCGGCCGTCGACGCGCCGGGCTCGAGGCCGAGGGTCAGCTCCGCACCGAACACGGTCGCGATCCCCGCCTCGGCCGCGGCCTTCGCCGCCCGCACCACGCCGGGCAGCCCGTCGTGGTCGACCAGCGCGATCGCGCCGAGCCCGAGGCGGGCCGCCTGGGCGGCCATGTCCTCGGGGCTCGAGGCGCCGTCGAGGAAGCTGAAGTGCGAGTGGGCGTGCAGCTCCGCGTACTCGACATGGCGGGAGGGACGGTAGGGGTCCTCCGTCCGCTTCCCGGTGTGCTCGACGACGATCGGCGGGGAGACCAGCTCGGCCGGACGGTCCGAGAGGATCGCCTCGAGGTCCTTCCACGCGGGCGGGCCCAGGAACCAGCGGGCCATCAGCGTGGCTCCTGTTCCCGAGAGCCGACGATCGGGGGGAACACGGACGTCCCTGTTCTCGTATGACGGAGGACATCCTCCATTGTTCGGATACCCAAGAAGTCCTGGAGCTCAGTCATAGAGCCCCTCCAGCGTCCAGTCGCCCGTGCGGGACAGGGCGAGCACCGCGGTCTCCTCGGCGCTCGCGGCGCGGACCACGAGCTGGAGGCGGGCGGCACGTGTCCCGCCCGGAGTCCACCAGCGCTCGTCGAGCACGGTGGGGGCGCCGTGGGCGAGCACGGGATAGCCGGAGCCGGCCCGGAGCCCGGCCCGCTGCAGCGCCGACGCGCCGGGGGCGAGGACCTGCAGCCGGGCCGGCGCACTGCTCAGCAGCCCCCGCGCGGTGACCACCACCGGCTCCCCCGCCGCGTCCTCGAGGCGCACCGACGGTCGTTCGCGGAACACGGTGGCGGGCACCGGGCGGGGCAGGGTTCCGGGCCAGGGACCCTCTCGCCGTTCGGGCTTCTCGCTGCGCCAGGGCACCAGGGCGACTTCGTCGGCCAGCAGCCTCCCCCCGACGAGGGCCGGGACCTGCACCGCCTCCTCCCCCGCCAGGCCCTGCGCGCGGGCGAGCGCCCGGGAGGCCCTCTGGGCCGCTTCCCCCGCGCTGCCCCACAGCGCGGGCGCGTTCTCCCCCGCCGGGGCCAGCTGCAGCGGGTGCAGCCCGATCCGGGTGATCGCCCCGGTCGCAGGACCGCCGAGCCGCGCCCGGGTGATCCAGCCGTCGCACTGCCAGCGGATGCGGTCCACGACGTCGGCGACGGTGAGCGCCCCGTCGTGCCGCCAGGTGCGCTCCATCTCCTCGCCGCCCTCGGTGCGGGCCACGATCCGCAGCCTGGTGCACACCAGTCCCCGCTCGACCAGCATCGTGTGCAGCTGCTCGGCCAGCGGGCGGGCGATGAAGGCCGCCTGGTCGGTGCGCACCAGCGGGGTCTCGAGCGTCGTCTCGGCCAGCAGCGGCTGGGTCGGGTGGTGCGCGGCGGGCGGGGCGGGCTCCTGCCCGCGGGCGAGCAGGTGCAGCGTCGCCACGTCCGGGCCGAAGCGGTCGGCGACGGCGGCCGAGGGCAGCGCGGCGAGGTCCCCGAGGGTCGTGATCCCGAGCCGCTGCAGCAGGTCGACGGTCTCGGCGAGGTCCAGGCGCCGCTGGTCACGGGTGGCAGAAGGCTGGCCGCGGTGCCCCCAGCCGGGGCCGACGGGGGCGCTGCGCAGGGCGGCGATCGGGTGCGGGGCGAGGTACTCGCCGCTGCGGCCCTCGTGCACGATCCGGCCCGGGCCGGAGGCGAGCAGCGCGGCGAAGGGGCCGTCGGCGATCCCGACGGCGCAGTCCCAGCCGGTGAGCTCGGCGACCGCGTCGAGGATCCGCTCGGCCAGGCGCCCTTCCCCGCCCTGGTGGCGGGCCGGACCGCGGGCGGACATCAGCAGCACCCCGGGGCGCAGTACGTCCACCCCGGCGGCGATCGTGTCCACTGCGGCGGCGACCAGCTCGAACAGCGCGGTCTCCTGCTCGCGATCGGCTTCCAGCACGAGCGCCTCGGGGCAGGCCGCACGGGCGGCGCGGCGCGTCATCCCCGGCCGCACCCCGGCCTCGATGGCCGCGGTCCCGGCATGGGTGACGCGGTGCTGGTCGAGCAGGATCACCGGGACGGCGGCGAGGTCGAGCGGGGCCGGCGCGGGGGCGTCCTCCTCCCCTGCGGCGGCCTCGAGGCGTCGCTGGTGGCGGTCCAGCGCGGCCAGCAGCGGCCAGTCCGGGACGGTCACGGCGACGGTGCGGGTCGCCCGGGCGGTGGTGGCGTCGACAGCAGCGGGGCCGGCCGCGGCGGGGGCGTGGAGGTCGGCGGGGACGTGCACGCTCATCACCCGGCCCTCCGCACGCTCGGCAGGAGCTGCATCGCCGGACGCCGCTCCGAGACCGCCGCCGGACGGGCCGCAGCCCCCGCCGACGCACCGGCGGGAACCGCTGCGAGCATCCCGTCCACCTGCGGCAGCAGCACCTCGGCTGACCGGTGACCGGCGATGCCGCGGCCCTCGGCGGTGATCTCGAGGCGGCGCCGGCGCAGCCGCCCCGAGCCCTGGCCGAGCCCGACCCAGCCCTGGGCGGCGGCGCGCAGCGTGAGGTCGGCGCGGCCGGGTGGGGCGGCGGCGAGGACGAGGGTGTCGGCGGTGCGGGCCCGGCCCAGCAGGTTGCGCCAGAGAGCGGGGGCGAGGTCCAGGTCGGGGCCGAGCACGAGCACGCCCACCCCGTCGGCGAGGGCGGAGAGCACCTGGGGGCGCTGCTCGCCGTCCGCCGCGGTGAGGGCGAGACGGCAGGGGTCCAGGCCCGCGTCCATCGCGGAGCGCAGGCCCAGGTCGGGCATCCCGGCGATCGCGCACCAGGAGTCCTCCCCCGCCGCGGCGACCGCGAGGGACAGCAGCAGCGAGGTGCTCGCGGCGCCCTCGAGCGCCACGGAGCTGCCGGCGCGCAGGCTCCCGCGCGGGAACAGCGTCTGGAGCGGCCCCGGGACCGGCAGGCGAGTGCCGAGCCCGTCGTCGGCGGCCTCGGAGACGGAGCGCGCCGAGGGCTGCAGGGCGGTGCGGTCGATCCGTCCGCCCCAGCGGGCGGCGGAACGCTCGGCCGCACCGAGCGCGGCCCGGGCCCGGGACAGCCGCTGCTCGCGGTCCTCGATCTGCAGGGCGGTGCCCATCGCGCTCCTCCTTCCGGCCCTCGCCATTCCTTCGCACACATGTTCGAACAGGGGTTCGAACTGTACGCCTCGGCGGGGCGGCGCTCAAGGCGCCCAGGTCGTGACTTCGAACGTGCATACGAAGCCTTGGGGAGGGGTGCGACAGACGAGGGCGGGTGGGGTCGTGGGCTGGATCTCGCACGACACATTCCCTCCGCGCCGGGCCCCGCCGTCGTGCTCGGGGTGCGCGACAGCACCCGGAGCGCTGGGCGCGCCGAGGCGACGAGCCCGAGAGCGGACGGGGGTGTCCGGCGAGAAGTGCGCGTACGTGATGTACATGATGTACGTGGAGAAACAAACGCATACACCTGTTTCTCGGGGGTGGCAGGGCAGATGGAGCGGGAGGCGCTCTGTCCGCCGTCGGACCTCCCCTCCTCCCCCGCCGCGCCTCTGCGATCATGAGACGGACCGCACCCCGAGGAGAGGACTGAGATGCGAGCGCTGGTGCTGCACGAGAAGGGCCGGATGTCGATCGAGGAGGTCGAGGCACCCGGGACCCCCGGCCCCGGCGAGGTGCGGATCGCGATGCACACCGTCGGCATCTGCGCCTCGGACGTGCACTACTGGACCGACGGGAAGATCGGCCCGTTCGTGGTCGAGGCGCCGATGATCCTCGGTCACGAGGGCGCCGGCACCGTGCTCGAGGTGGGTGAGGGCGTCACCGCTCTCGCCGTCGGCGACCGCGTCGTCATGGAGCCGGGTGTGCCGGATCCCACCTCCCGCGCGGTCAAGGAGGGCAACTACAACGTGGACCCGGGCGTGCAGTTCTGGGCGACTCCGCCCGTGCACGGCTGCCTCGCCGACGAGGTCATCCACCCCGCCGCCTACACGTACAAGCTCCCGGACGCCATGAGCTTCGCCGAGGGCGCGCTGATCGAGCCCTTCGCGGTCGGCATGTTCGCCGCGACCAAGGCGGAGATCTCCCCCGGCGACGTCGCCGCCGTGGTCGGCGCCGGCACCATCGGGATCATGACGGCGCTCGCCGCGCTCGCCGGCGGTGCGAGCCGGGTGTTCATCTCCGACGTGCTGCCGGAGAAGCTCGCGCTGCTGGACGGGATCGACGGGATCGTCACCGTGGACGCGACTGCGCAGGACCTCGGCGAGACGGTTCGCGCCGCGACCGGCGGCTGGGGCCCGCAGGTCGTCTTCGAGGCCACCGGCGCCGCGCCGGCGTACAAGAGCCTCTGGTCGCTGCCCGCCCCGGGCGGTCGGATCGTGCTGGTGGGCATGCCCGTGGACCCGGTGCCCTTCGACATCGCCACCGCCCAGAGCCGCGGCGTCTCGCTCGAGACCGTCTTCCGCTACGCGAACGTGCACCAGAAGGCGATCGACCTCGCCGCGAGCGACGCCGTGGACCTCTCCCCCTTCGTCTCCGAGACCTTCGCCTTCGACGACTCCGTCGCCGCCTTCGAGCGATTCCTCGAGGGCCGGCCGACGGACGTGAAGATCCAGATCGCCCTGTGACCAGCCGGGAGCACACCCGCGCAGCCTGGGAGGACGCCTCGCAGAAGCATGTGCGGGAGTACGCCGAGCATCTCGAGCTCGCCCGCGTCGCGCGCCTGCTGCCGGTCGAGGAGGAGGTGCTCGGTCCGCTGCTGCCCGGCGCGGAGGTGCTGCACCCCCAGAGCGGGCACGGCCTGGACGACCACGCGCTGGTGCGCCTGGGTGCCCGCGCGGTGCACGGCCTGGACTACAGCCCGACGGCCGTCGCCGCCGCCCAGCGCCGCGCCGACGAGCTCGGCGCGCCCTGCCGCTACGAGCTCGCTGAGCTGCCCGCGACCGGGCTCGAGAGCGGGATCGCGGACCTGGTCTACACCGGCAAGCACTCATCTGGCTCGAGGACCTGGGCGCCTGGGCGCGGGAGATGCACCGTCTGCTGCGCCCGGGCGGACATCTGTTCGTGCTCGAGGCGCATCCGCTGGTGCCGCTGTGGGCATGGGACGCCGACGAGGCGCGGGTGCGCGCGGACCGCAGCTACTTCGCCCCCTCCCACGTCAACGACACCTTCCCCGCCCGCGGCGCGACCGAGCATCAGCGCACCCTCGCCGAGCTCGTCATGACCGTGCAGGGCGCCGGCTTCGAACTGCTGCACCTGGCCGAGCATCCCGAGCCGTTCTGGCAGCCGGACGGGCAGGAGCCGGCCGCCGCCTGGGACGGTCGCCTGCCGAACACGCTCAGCCTGCTCGCCCGACGCGTGTAGGGGTGCCCTGACAGTTCCTCCCGGTCGGGACGGCGGCGGCATAGCGTGCCGGGAGCCCGATCCCCCGACGGACGAAGGACCTCCATGCCCGCTGACGCCTCACGGCGCCCTCTCGGCCCTCGCCTGCTCGTGCCCTCTGCGGCGCTGCTGTGGGGGCTGCACTTCTCGCTGCTGAGCCCCGCGCTCGCACTGATCCTCGCCACGCTCTACGACGCCTCCACGGCCGACATCGGCTGGTCCCTCGCGATCTACAACACCGGCGGCTTCATCGCCTCGATCGTGCTGCCCGCCTGGGCGGACCGGCACCGCACCTATCTGCAGATGCTGATGGCCGCGGCGGTGCTGACGATCGCGCTGGCCGCAGCGCTCGCGGCGGTCAGCACCCTGCCGCCGGCGACGGTCGCGCTGGTGGTGCTCGGCGGCCCGGCCGGGCTCGGCACCACGATGCTCTTCGCGCACCTGCGGGACGCGGGAGCGGCCACCTCCACGATCGTCGACACCCGCGCGATCATCTCTGCGGCCTGGATGGGCGGTCCCCCGCTCGCCACCGCCATCATCGGCTGGACCGGACCGCTCGGGGTCCTGCTCGCCCTGGTCGTGATCGCACTGGCGAACATCGCGACCACGGCGGTGATGATGCGGGGCAGGCGCACCGGAACGGCCGACGCACCGCCCGCGCCGGCGCGCTCCCCGCAGGGCCTGCCGCCCGGCAGTCGATTCGCGACCGTGCTGATCATCGGCGCGTTCGTGCTCTTCCAGGCGACGAACGCGACGGCGATGACGTTCATGGCGCTGTACGTCACCGGGGAGCTCGGGATGGACGTGCTGTGGGCGGGGATCGTGCTCGGCGTCGCCGCGGCGCTCGAGGTGCCGGCGCTGATGCTGATCGGGCGGCTGGGCGACCGCATCCCGCACCTGACCCTGGTGGCGGTCGGGGCGGTGCTCGCGGCGGTCTACTACCTCGGCCTGGCGATCGTCGACGGTCCGGTGCTGCTGCTGGTGCTGCAGATCCCGAACGCGCTGGGCTTCGCCGCGATCTCCGGGATCGGGCTGGCGCTGTTCCAGGACCTGATCCCCGGGGCGGGGATGTCCACGGGGCTGTTCATGAACGCCCGGCGCGTCGGCGCGGTCCTGTCCGGTCCGATCATCGCCGCAGGGGCGCTGCCGCCGCTGGGCGAGCGGGGCGTGTTCGTGATCTGCGGAGTGCTGACGCTCGCGGGGCTCGCGCTGATCCCGCTCGCGAAGCGCCTCGCGGCCCGGCGGGCGGAAGCTGCGGAGGCTTGAGCGAGTGCGGGCCCGTGCTCAGCCGCTCGTCGTGGTCCGTCCGTCGGCGCGGGCCTGCTCCTCGGCGAGGCTGCCCAGCAGGCGCAGCCGCTCCTCGCTCGGCGAGCCTGGCGCGGCGGTGTACCCGAACATGAACCAGTCGGGATGGGCGGGGAAGTCCATCGCCTCGTAGCCGAGCTCGAGATCCCCGACCTCGGGGTGGTGGATCCGCTTGATACCGGTGCGGTGGTGTCGCACGTCGTGCGCGGCCCAGCGCACGCGGAAGTCGTCGCTGCGGGTGGCGAGCTCCCCGATCAGGTCGCTGAGCCGCTTGTCCCGTGGGGACTGGCCGGCGTAAGTGCGCAGTGTCGCGACGATCCCGGAGGCGTTGTCCTCCCAGTCCGGGAAGAAGATCCTCGAGGCGGGGCTGAAGAAGACGAAGCGGGCCGTGTTCCCGCGCGCGGCGGGATCGGAGAGCACCGGCTCGTACAGGGCGCGGGCGACGCGATTGGCGGCGACGATGTCCATGCGACGGTCCCGCACCCACACCGGCACGGAGACCGCGTCCACGAAGCGCTGCAGCGACTCCGGGAAGACCTGCTCCGCCTCGCGCGGCCGCCGACGGGCGGGCGGACCCGCGGCCTCGGCGAGGTCGTGGAGGTGATCCGTCTCCGCCTCGTCCAGATGCAGCGTGCGGGCGAGGGCGTCGAGCACCTCGACGGAGACGCCGCGCAGGTCCCCGCGCTCGATCCGGGCGTAGTACTCCACGCTGATCCCGGCGGACGTCGCGACCTCCTCACGGCGCAGCCCCGGCACGCGCCGACGCGTGCCGGCGAGGATCCCCGCCTGCGCGGGTGTGATCCGGTCCCGTCGCGTGCGCAGGAAGTCGCTCACCTCTGCTCGATGGTCCATGTGCACATCGTACGGATGCGGGCGGTGGTGGCGGGATCCTCCGCCGCTCTGGCTGCGCCGCTGCGGCTCGAGAGGTGCGCCCGTTCATCCGGCCTGCCGGTCGGGGTCGGCCGAGCCGGCCGCGTCCTCGCCCGTGCGACGGTGCTTGCGATGCCGCAGATGGCCGGGGAGCGCACCCTGGAAACGGTGAGCGTCGGCGGCGTCCCAGTCCCGGGCCCAGTCCGGGTGCCCGGTCCCGGCGAGGAGCTCGCCTTCGTCCAACCAGGTGTACAGGTCCTGGTAGGTCATGACTCGGGCCGGATCGATCCGTCGCAGCACGTGTCGCGGGCCCAGCTCGTCGAACGAGCGCAGTCCCATCGAGGCGAGCAGCTTCATGGCTGAGCGGACAGTCGCCTGCTGATAACGCATCACGCGCGGGCCCTTGTCCTCGACGACCACGGCCCGGCCTCGGCGAGGATCCTGCGTGGCCACGCCGCTGGGGCACGTGTTGGTGTGGCACCGCTGGGCCTGGATGCACCCTGTCGCCATCATCATCGGCCGGGCGGCGTTGCAGAAGTCCGCGCCGAGAGCGATCTTGCGGATGATGTCGTTGCCGCCCGCGATCTTCCCGGAGCATCCGATGGCGACCTTCTCGCGAAGGCCGGTGCCCACCAGGGCGTTGTGGACGATCACGAGGCCGTCCGACAGCGGTGTCCCGACATGGTCCTCGTACTCCCGGGGTGCCGCGCCCGTCCCTCCTTCTGCGCCGTCGACGGAGATCCAGTCCGGAGCGATGCCGGTCTCCAGCATTCCCTTGCAGATGGCGAGGACCTCCGATCGATCGCCGACGCAGAGCTTGACGCCGACGGGCTTGCCCCCGGAGAGCTCTCGCAGCCGGGCCACGAAGTGCATCATCTCCACGGGCGTCGCGAAGGCGGGGTGGGCTGCGGGGCTCACGCAGTCCTGCCCCTGCGGCACATCCCGCGCCTCCGCGATCTCCGGCGTGATCTTCCTCGCCGGGAGCACCCCGCCGACACCGGGTTTGGCTCCCTGGCTGAGCTTGATCAGGACTCCTCTCACCTCGGGCCGGGCCGCCTTCTCGGAGAACTCCTGTGCGTCGAAGTCGCCGTCGCTGGTTCTGCAGCCGAAGTATCCGGAGCCGATCTCCCAGATGATGTCGGCCCCGTATTCCAGGTGGTACTTGGACAGGCCGCCTTCCCCCGTCTCCTGTGCGAACCCGCCGTGCTTCGCACCGTAGTTCATGGCCCTCACGGCGTTCGCCGACAAGGACCCGAAGCTCATCGAGGAGATGTTCAGCAGCGCAGTGTCGTACGGCTGTGTGCAGTCGGGGCCACCCAGGCGCACCCGAGGGGGTGCGGGCATCGGCTCGAGGGGACTGGCCGCATGGAGGATGTGGTCGTAGCCGGCGCTGGTGATGTCGTTCTCGGTGCCATAGGCGTCTGCGTCACCGAGACCTTTCGCCCGCTGATAGATCATCGTGCGGGTGTCCCGGTCGAAGGGCCGGCCGTCGGTGTCCCGCTCGATGAAGTACTGCTGGATCTCGGGACGGATCGACTCGAGCAGCCAGCGGGCGTGCCCGACGATCGGATAGATCCGCAGGATCGAGTGCTTTCGCTGGAGGAGGTCCCGGACGCCGAGGGTCGCGACAGCGGCCGCCCCAACGGCCGCCCCCGTCAATGCGGTGCCGGAACGGAAGGTGCGGGAAGACATCACTTCTCCTCGGGTCATCGGTCGTCTCGTCGGTCCGGACGTCGCGGCGTCGCTCCTTTCAGACGGCGGGGTGTCCGGTCCTCATCCAGGATCTCGCTCGTGATCGATGTGCATCGTCCTGCGGGCCCGCTCGACCCCTTCAGCCAGCAGCGCCTTGGCGGAGTCCCGGAGGACCTCCGTGCGCGCCGGATCGTCCTGGAGCAGCGCGACGCCGGTGTTCTTCGCGAACTCGCGAGAGATCCGAGGCGGCAGCGGCGGAACACTCCTGCTGGTGCGGACATCGATCAGGGTGACCCCACGATGGGCGAAGGCGGTCTCCATGGCCTCCTCGATCTCGTCGTCGTTGGTGACCCGCAGGCCGGTGAACCCCAGCAGCTCCGCCCACCCGGCATAGTCCACGGACTCGACATCCTGCGCCGTGGGCCACAGCGGATCGGCATCCATCGTCCGCATCTCCCACGACACCTGGGTCAGGTCGTCGTTGTGGAGGACGACCACGATGAACTGCGGGTTCTCGTCCCAGCTCTCGAGGTGCCGCTTCACCGTGATGAGCTCGTTCATCCCGAGCATCTGGAAGGCGCCGTCCCCGATCGTGCACACCACCGTGCGCTCGGGGAAGGCGAACTTCGCGGCCGTCGCATACGGCATGGCGCCGAGCATCGTGGCCAGGCGGCCGGAGAGGTCGCCGGTCATGCCGTCACGCAGCCGGATGTGATGCCCGTACCAATCCGCCGTGGTGCCGGCATCGGCGGTCACGATCGCTCGAGGGGGCAGGCGCTTGTTCAGCTCGTGGAACACGCGTCGCGGATTCACTCCGTCCTCGACGGTGAGCATGGCCTGGGACTCCATCTCTCGCTCCCACGACTCCATGCCGTCGGTGATCTGCTTCTGCCACGACAGGTCCGCGGTCCTCGTCAGCTCGGGTATGAGCGCTGCCAGCGTCGCTCGGACGTCGCCCCACAGGTTCAGCTCCGTGGGGTAGCGCAGGCCCATGTGCTCGGGTTTGAGATCGATCTGGAGCGCTCTGGCCTGACCGCTGCGGGGCAGGAACTCGCCGTAGGGGTAGTTGGTCCCGAGCATCACGAGCGTGTCGCAGCGGCGCATCTGCTCCAGGCTCGGGAGGCTGCCGAGGAGTCCGAGCTGCTGGGTGTGGTGGGGAACCTCCGAGGGGATGACGTGCTTGCCGCGCAGCGCCGTGACGATGCCTGCGCCGCAGAGGGCGGCCGCCTCGAGGATCTCGTCGGTCGCTCCGTCGGCCCCGTGGCCGACCAGGAAGGTGATCCGCCTGCCGGAGTTGATGATCTCGGCCGCGCGAGCGATGTTCGCAGCGGGCGGCGTGATCGCTGTCGAGGCGGCGACGGGGCTGGACCGCGCGACGGAGGGCGAGGGCGCCTGCATCTCGGGCATCTTCATGGCCTGGACGTCGTGAGGAAGGATCACCACAGCGGGGCCCAGGCGGAGCCGGGCGGTGCGGAAGGCGGTGTCGAGGACCGCCTGCGCCTGGGCGGGTGCGACGACGGTCTGCACGTAGACCGCGACATCGGCGAAGGTCCGTTCGAGATTGCTCTCCTGCTGCACGAAGGTGCCGAGGGACGTGGTCGGCTGCTGCCCGACGATCGCGACCACCGGCTGGTTGTCCATCTTCGCGTCGTAGAGCCCGTTGAGCATGTGGAATCCTCCGGGGCTGGAGGTGGCCACGCACACCCCGACCTCGCCCGTGAACTTCGCATGTGCGGTCGCCATGAGGGAGCAGGCCTCCTCATGGGTGGGCCGCACGTACTGCAGGCCCCGATCCGCGCGCTCCGCCGCGCCGAGCGCGCCGTCGAACGCGCCGATCCCGTCACCCGGGTACCCGAAGACACGACGGATCCCCCACTGTCGAAGTCGCTCGATCACGAAGTCGCTGACGGTCGCTGTCACTGCGGCTCCTCCTCTCTCCGGTGGGGCTGCCGGACGGCTCGATCCGCGGGCCGGCAGTCCTGCGAGGCACGCGGGGACCGCGCAGATTCAGCGTATCCACCCCGTCGCCGGATCCGGGTGCAGATGTCCTCCGGCGAACGACCGAGGGCCACCATCAGGCCCGACGCACCGTCCGATCGGTCGGTGCGTTGCCCCCGGCACCTGCCCGTCCTACCGTCGGCACGACGAAGCGCGCGCCCTCTCCGACCTCCCTCCGGTCCGGCGGGATGAGCCGCCGGACCGGGGCGAGGCCAGAGAGGACAGCTGGGAGGCCACGATGGGCACGATCCCGTTCGACAGCACGATCGCCCTTCTTCGCGAGGGGTATCCGTTCATCGCGTCGCGTTGCGATGCCGCCGGCACGGATCTGCTGACCACTCGGCTGATGCTGCGCCGGGTCACGCTCCTGCGCGGTGCCGAGGCGGCGCAGATGTTCTACGACGGAAGGCACCTCACCCGTCAGGGCGCGATGCCCGTCATGGTGCAGCACCTGCTGCAGGACGAGGGCTCCGTGCAGAGTCTCGACGGCGCGGCGCATCGTCGGCGCAAGCGGCTCTTCCTGTCATTGATGGGCGTCGGTGCGATGGATCGTCTGAGCGCCCTGTACGAGAGCGAGTGGGACCGAGCGCTCACGAGGTTGCACGGCAGCGGCCGAGTGCGGCTCGACCACCTCAGCCGGATCGTGCTCACCCGGGCCGCCCTGCGCTGGTGCGGCATCGTGCTGGATTCCGTCGATGTCCCCCGTCTGACGAGAGAGCTGAGCTTGATGATCGACGAGGTCGCCCGGCCCGGGCCTCCCAACTGGTATGCGCGATGGCGACGTCGAGGCACCGAGGCCTGGGCCGCCGGTGTCGTCGAGCAGGTGCGGTCAGGGGATCTGACCCCGCCCCCGCATTCGGCGCTGGCCGTCCTGGCGGGCCATGCCGAGGATGGAGCCGTGCTCCCGCCGCAGATCGCAGGCGTGGAGCTGCTGAACCTCCTGCGGCCGCTGCTGGCCGTCTCCCGCTTCATCGAGTTCGCCGCGGTCGCGCTGGTGCGGCACCCGCAATGGCGGGAGGAGTTCGCCGCCGGAGAGGAGGCGGATCTCGAGCCGTTCGTCCAGGAGGTGCGGCGCTTCTTCCCGTTCTTCCCCGTGGTGCCGGGGCGGGTGCGTGTCCCGTTCCGGTTCCAGGGCCATGATCTCAGGGTCGGCGACTGGGCGATCCTCGACCTGTACGGCACCTGTCACGACCCTCGAGCGTTCCCGGATCCCGACAGCTTCCGGCCCGAGCGCTTCAGAGGATGGTCGTGGCAGGAGGATCCGTTCACGCACATCGCCCAGGGCGCAGGGCGGCATGAGGACGATCACCGCTGTCCCGGCGAGTGGAGCACGGTCGCCTTGCTGAAGCAGGCCGTCCGGCTGCTGTGCCGGGACGAGCTCGAGGTGCCTCCCCAGGATCTCTCCATCCGCCTGGATCGCTTCCCGGCCGCTCCGCGCAGCGGAGTCGTGCTGGCAGGACTGTGAGGAGCGTCAGCCGCGCGGAAAGAGCATCGCCCGGCGCTGCCAGAACACGACCGCGCTGGCCGCGGCGACGTTCAGGGAGTCCACTCCCCCGGCCATCGGGATCACCACGTGCTCGTCGGCCGCGCGGAGCGTCGCGGGCTTCAGCCCGTGCCCCTCCGCGCCGAGCACGAGGGTGACCTTCCGCTGCGGGCCGAGGTCCGCCGCGTCCAGCGCCACGGCCTCGTCGGTGAGCGCGAGGGCGAGCACGTCGAAGCCGGCCTCGCGCAGGAGATCCACCCCGCCGGGGGCCCCGGGCCGCCCCGGCGGGTGCGGGGCGTGCGGCCAGGCCTCCAGCCGGGTCCACGGCACCTGGAAGACGGTGCCCATCGAGACGCGGATCGAGCGTCGGTACAGCGGGTCCGCGCACTGCGGGGTCACCAGCACCGCGTCCACGCCGAGCGCGGCGGCGGAGCGGAACATCGCACCCACGTTGGTGTGATCGACGATGTCCTCGAGCACGGCGACGGTCCGCGCCCCCTCCAGCAGCTCCCGGGCGCCCGGCAGCTCGGGGCGCTGCATCGCCGCGAGCGCCCCGCGGTGCAGGTGGAAACCGGTGAGCTGCTCGAGCAGCGCCTCCTCGCCCACGAACACGGGCACCTCGGGGAAGCGCTCGTACAGCGGCGCGAACTTCTGAAGCCACTTCTCGCTCATCAGGAAGGAACGCGGGGCCATCCCCGCCTCCACCGCCCGGGAGATCACCTCGAAGCTCTCGGCCATGAACAGGCCCCGCTCCACCTCGACGCGGGAGCGGAGCTTCACGTCCGTCATCCGCAGGTAGTCGTCGAGGGCCGGGTCCCCGAGCTCGGTGATCCGCTGCAGCTGCGCGTCGCTCACCCGCTCAGTCCAGCGAGAGCGAGCGGGCGGTGAAGCGCTCGCCGCGCTGCTCGACCACGAGAGGCAGCCCGAAGGTCGCGGTGAGGTTCTGGGAGGTGAGGGTCTCGGCAATGGGACCGGCGGCGACCAGCTTCCCGTCGCGCAGCAGCGCGGCGTGGGTGTAGCCCGGCGGGATCTCCTCGACATGGTGGGTGACCAGCACGGTCACCGGCGTCGCGGGGTCCTTCGCGAGCCGGCCCAGGGTGCGCACGAGCTCCTCGCGGCCGCCGAGGTCCAGCCCCGCGGCCGGTTCGTCCAGCAGCAGCAGCTCCGGATCGGTCATCAGCGCGCGGGCGGCGAGCACACGCTTGCGCTCGCCGGTGGACAGGGTGCCGAAGTGGCGCTCGGCGAGGTGCCCCACCCCGAAGGCGCTCAGCAGGGTGCGGGCGCGCTCGAGATCGACCTCGTCGTAGCTCTCGCGCCAGCGGCCGACGACGCTGTACCCGGCGGTGACCACGACGTTCTCGGCGGTCTCGTCGGCCGGGACGGTGTCGGCGAGCTCCTGGCTGGCCAGGCCCAGCAGCGGGCGCAGCTCGAAGATGTCCACGCGGCCCAGGCGCTCGCCGAGGATCTCGACGGTGCCGCTGGTGGGGTGCAGGCGGGTGGAGAGCAGGCGCACGAGGGTGGACTTCCCGGCACCGTTGGGGCCGAGCACCGCCCAGCGCTCCCCCTCGCCGATCCGGAGGGACACCTCCTCGAGGATCTTCTTCCCGCTGCGGGTGACGGTGACATCGGTCAGGGAGGCTGCTGCGACGGACATGGCCCCGAGCCTATCGCCCCGCGCGGCGCTCTCCCGGCCCGTCCGCCTGGCGCGTCGGCCCCTGCCTAGACTGGCCCGGTCCGACCCCGACCCGCGTGGAGGTCCCCGTGCCGCACCGTCCCGTCTCCCTCCTCGCGCCGCGCGGATCGGTGGCCGCCGAGGATCTCCGCACGCGCATCGACGCGCTGCTCGCCGACCACGACGGGCAGGCACCGCTCGCCTTCCCGCCCGAGGTGCTCGCCGCCGCAGAAGAGGCCGCGAGGCGTGACGCCTCGGCCGACGGGCGCGTGGACCGCACCGACCTCCCCTTCGTCACCCTGGACCCCGAGAGCTCCACCGACCTGGACCAGGCGATGCACCTCGAACGCACCGACGGCGGTTACCGCGTGCGCTACGCGATCGCGGACGTGCCCTTCTTCGTCGACCTCGACGGCGTGATCGACCACGAGGCCCGACGTCGCGGGGAGACTCTCTACCTGCCCGACCGCCGTGTGCCCCTCCATCCGGAGGTGCTCTCCGAGCAGGTCGCCTCCCTGCTGCCCGGGCAGACCGCCCCCGCCTTCGTCTGGGACCTGCTGCTGGACGCCGAGGGCGAGGTGACCTCGATCGGCCTCGAGCGGGCGCTGGTGCGCTCGCGCGAGAAGCTCGCCTACGACGCGGTGCAGGAGCAGCTGGAGCGCGGCGAGGGCCATCCGATGATGGTGCTGCTGGAGGAGATCGGCGCACTGCGCACCGAGGTCGAGGCCCGCCGCGGAGGGGCGAGCCTGAACGTGCCCGAGCAGGAGATCGTCGCCGAGGACCACCGCGTGCACCTCACCTGGCGCACCCCGGCCCCGATCGAGGACGCCAACGCGCAGCTCTCCCTCATGACCGGGATGGCCGCCGCGCAGCTGATGCTCGAGCACGGCGCCGGGATCCTGCGCACGATGCCGCCGGCGGAGCCGCGCGCCGTGGAGCGCTTCCGTCGCCAGAGCGTCGTGCTCGGCGCGCCGTGGGGCGAGGAGGTCGACTACGGGCAGTTCCTGCGCTCCCTGGACTGGCGCGAGCCGACCCACCTCGCGCTGCTGAACCTCGCCACCTCCCTGTTCCGCGGCGCCTCCTACGCGGCGTTCACGCGCCCGGAGGAGGCGCCCGAGGACCCGGTGCAGGCCGCGATCGCAGCGCCCTACGCGCACGCCACCGCGCCGCTGCGCCGCCTGGTGGACCGCTTCGTGCTGCTGGTCTGCCACGACCACGTGCGCGGGCGGCGCCCCTCGCCGCAGCTGCTCGCCGCGCTCGCGGAGATCCCCGAGGCGATGCGCACCACCTCCGCTCAGGGCGGGAACCTCGAGCGCGACGCCCGTGAGCTGGTCGAGACCGCGGCGCTCGCCGCCTGGGAGGGCGAGACCTTCGCCGCGACCGTGATCGAGCGACGGGAGGCGACCGAGTCCGAGAACGACCACGGCGCACCGACCCGCGTCGAGGTGCAGCTGACCGATCCGCCCGTGACCGCCTGGGTGCCGATGGACGCCGAGGTCGGGACGAGGGTCCGGGTGCGGCTCGCGAGCGTGGACACCACCTCGCGGCGCGCCGTCCTCGTCGCGGCCGACGGGGACAGCACGACCGACGCCGGGAGCGCCGGCGGCGCGGACGGAGCCGGGGCATGAGCGAGGCGAGCGCGGGGCGGGACCTCGTCGCCCTCCCGCGGGCGGCGGTGCTGATGCTGTGGACCTCCGCGTACCTTCGCGGGGACCTCGGGCCGGACGATGCGGCTCGGATGAGCTTCGGGGTGGGCCGCACCGGGCCCAGCGGAGAGGGCACGGACCTCTTCGACTGGATGACGGCGCTGCGCCGCCTGCCGCTCGCCCAGCTGCGCCTGGTGCTGCCGGCGCCGGGCCGTCTCGCGGGTCTCGTCGGCCCTCCCACCGCGCTCCCCCTCGCGCTGGAGGCCGAGCAGGCGATCGTCGTCACCGCGGCGGGGATCGCCGATCACACGCTCGTGCCCGTGCTCTCGGCGGCCGAGGCCGAGGGGCGCTCCGTCACCGCCGTGACCTGGGCGCGGATCGATGCGCCGGTCGGGGCGCACGTCCCGCCCGCGGCGAGCTCGGGCAGCGCGCGCGAGGAGCTGCTGCGGGCCCTGCGCCGCACCGCCGAGGGCAGCGTCGACCTCGACCTGGTGCCCGAGGAGCCGGTGGAGCCGGCCCGCATCCCCGCCACCTGGATCTCGACCGCGCTGCCGCGGCACGTCGAGGCCTCCGCCGCGCACCTGCTCGTCCTCGCCGCCCGGACGCTGCTGCTGACCCGCGCCGAGATCGACGAGGGCCACGGCCACACGATCGACCTCTCCGAGGCGCTCGCGCGGCGGGGCCTGCTCGACGAGCTGCACGAGGCGGCCCGCGCCGCGCTGGTCGAGGCGGTCGAGCGGATCGTCCTGGACGAGATCGGCTGAGCCTGCTACTCAGCGCCCTTCCCTCAGCGGGGCTGCTCGAGGACCCTGCGGTACACGTCGATCGTGCGCTCGGCGATCGAGGTCCAGGCGAAGTGCTCGGCGGCACGACGCCGCGAGGCCTCCCCCATCTGCCTCGCCCGGGCCGGGTCCGAGACCATCCGCACCAGCGCATCGCGGAGATCGCCGACGAAGCGGTCCGGCTCCACCGGCGTGCCGGTCCCGTCGGCGACCTGCTCGATCGGCACCAGATAGCCGGTCTCCCCGTCGGCCACGACCTCGGGGATCCCCCCGGTGGCGGAGGCGACCACGGGGATGCCGCAGGCCATCGCCTCGAGGTTCACGATGCCGAGCGGCTCGTAGACGCTCGGGCACACGAAGGTCGTCGCATGGGTGAGGATCTGGGTCAGCTCGTGCCGCGGCAGCATCTCGGTGATCAGGTGCACCCCGGTGCGGGTCGCCGAGAGCTCCCCCACGAGCGAGTCGACCTCCCGGGCGATCTCCGGGGTGTCCGGGGCACCGGCGCACAGCACCACCTGGTACTCCGCCGGCAGCTCCCGCACCGCGCGCAGGAAGTACGGCAGGCCCTTCTGGCGCGTGATCCGGCCGACGAACACGATCGTGGGCGCCTCCGGGTCGATGCCGCGGGAGGTCAGCGCCGAGGTCTCCGGGTTCGGGGACCAGGCGTCGATGTCGATGCCGTTGTGGACCACGTGGACCCTGTCCGGATCGACCGAGGGGTAGGCGCGCAGGATGTCCTCGCGCATGCCGGCCGAGACCGCGATGACTCCGGCGGCGCCCTCGTAGGCGGTGCGCTCGGCGAAGGAGGAGACCCGGTAGCCGCCGCCGAGCTGCTCGGCCTTCCACGGGCGCAGCGGCTCGAGCGAGTGGGCGGAGAGCACGTGCGGCGCGCCGTGCAGCAGCGAGGCGATGTGCCCGGCGAAGTTCGCGTACCAGGTGTGGGAGTGGACGAGGTCCGCGCCGGCGCAGTCCGCGGCGAACAGCAGATCGGTGCCGAGCGTGGTCAGCGCCGCATTGGCGCCCTCGAGCTCGGCCGGCGTGGTGTACGAGGAGGTGCCCTCCTCCTCGCGATCGGCGCCGAAGGCACGCACCCGCACGTCCACGTGCGGGCGCAGCACCTTCGTGAGCTCGGCGACGTGCACACCGGCACCTCCGTACACCTCCGGGGGGTACTCCTTGGTCAGCAGATCGACCCGCATGGCGGTCTCCTTCTCTCCGTCGTGCGACGGCTCGCTCGGCAGGGACGCACCGGGGGCAGGATGTCCGGGGTGACCGGTTCGTCCATCGTGAGGGTAGCCCGCGTGACGGGGGCCACGATTGGACTATCCTCGCACCATGTCGTCCACAAAGGTCCTCGCCATCGTCCTCGCCGGCGGCGAGGGGAAGCGCCTGATGCCGCTGACCCTCGATCGGGCAAAGCCCGCGGTGCCGTTCGGCGGCATCTACCGCCTCATCGACTTCGCGCTGTCGAACATCGTCAACTCCGGCTTCCTCAAGATCGTCGTGCTGACCCAGTACAAGTCCCACTCGCTGGACCGGCACATCGCGCAGACCTGGCGGATGAGCTCGCTGCTGGGCAACTACGTCGCCCCCGTGCCCGCGCAGCAGCGCATGGGCAAGCACTGGTTCCGCGGCAGCGCCGACGCGATCGCGCAGTCGCTGAACCTCATCCACGACGAGAAGCCCGAGTACGTGGTCGTCGTCGGCGCCGACAACATCTACCGCATGGACTTCTCGCAGATGCTCGACGCGCACATCGCCTCGGGCAAGTCCTGCACGGTCGCCGCGATCCGCCAGCCGATCGAGCTGTCCGACCAGTTCGGCGTCATCGAGACCGACCCGGCCGACCCCACCACCATCCAGGCCTTCGTCGAGAAGCCGAAGCAGACCGAGGGCCTCGCGGACGACCCCTCCTCGGTCCTCGCCTCGATGGGCAACTACATCTTCACCGCCGACGCGCTGGTGGAGGCCGTGACCGAGGACGCCGAGGACGACTCCTCCGAGCACGACATGGGCGGCGACATCGTGCCAGCGTTCGTCGCGGCGGGCGACGCCTCGGTCTACGACTTCCTCCACAACGACGTGCCCGGCTCGACCGACCGCGACCGCGACTACTGGCGCGACGTCGGCACGCTGGACGCCTTCTACGAGGCGCACATGGATCTCATCTCGATCCACCCCGTCTTCAACCTCTACAACGACAAGTGGCCCACCTTCACCGGGCACCGCAACGCGCCGCCGGCGAAGTTCGTCCACGCCGGTCCCGGTCGCGTGGGCTCCGCGGTGGACTCCGTGATCTCCCCCGGCGTGGTCGTCTCCGGCGCCTCGGTCTCCAGCTCCGTGCTCTCCCCCGGGGTGCGCGTGAACTCGTGGTCGACGGTCTCGGACTCGGTGCTGATGGACGGGGTCACGGTGGGACGGCACTGCCAGATCCACCGGGCGATCATCGACAAGGACGTGATCGTGCCGCCGCGCACCCAGATCGGGCTGGACGCGGAGAAGGACCTCGCCCGCGGCTGGGTGGTCACCGACTCCGGCATCACCGTGGTCGGCAAGGGCACGGTCATCGAGCCGTGAGCGCCGCAGCTGCCGAGACCGCCGCGACCTCCCTCGCGAACGGTCTGCTCGTCTCCGACGTCGACTCGACCTTCCTCACCCAGGAGGTGATCGAGCTGGTCGCCGATCACGCCGGGGTGCGCGCCGAGGTCGAGGAGATCACCACCGCTGCGATGCGGGGCGAGCTCGACTTCGCCGCCTCGCTGCGGGCCCGCGTCGCCCTGCTCGAGGGGCTCGAGGAGTCGGTGCTCGCCACCGTCCGCTCCTCCCTCGTCCCCACCCCCGGCGCGCTCGAGCTGATCCGCCGCGCGAAGGCCGCGGGCTGGGTGACCGCCCTGGTCTCCGGCGGGTTCCACGAGGTGATCGACGAGCTCGCCGCCGAAGCGGGGATCGACCACGTCCGCGCGAACCGCTTCGAGATCGCGGACGGCCGCTTCACCGGGAGGGTCTCCGGTCCGATCATCGACGGGCAGGCCAAGCGCCGCACCCTCGAGGAGCTCGCCGCCCGCCACGGAGTTCCCGTCGCGCGGATCGTCGCGATGGGCGACGGCGCGAACGACCGCGAGATGCTCGGCGCCGCGGGCACCGGCATCGCGTTCCGGGCCAAGCCTGCGCTGCGCGAGATCGCCGATGTCGTCCTGGACGGCGAGTCGCTGCTGGATGCCTGGCCCCATCTGGAGGCCGCGGCCACCCGGTGACCTGTGAGGCGCTGCGCTCGGCGGCCTGCTGCGCCGCCGAGCTCAGGGGCGGACGATGGTGTGCAGCGTGAGCGACTCCTCGACGAGCCGGTCCCAGCCGGGCAGGGAGCCGGAGAGCACGGCCATCGCTCCGGTCGGCATCCCGATCCGGGCCTGCGCGGCGGCGCCCGCATCGGACTCGTCGTCGGCCAGCAGCGCGGTCAGCGAGGAGATGGTGGGCTCGTGGCCGATGACCATCACGACCGGCTCCTGCGCGTCGAGGCTGTGGAGCAGCGCGAGCAGCTCGGAGGGGCCGGCGGTGTAGATCTCCTCGTGCTCGGTGACCGTGCCGTCGAAGTCCGGCATCTGCGAGCGGACCGCCTCCCAGGTCTCCTCGGTCCGGGTGGAGTCCGAGACCAGCACCCGGGAGACGCGCACGTTCTGCGCGGCGAGGTACTCGCCCACCAGACGGGCCTGGGACTTCCCGCGCTCGGCCAGGGGGCGCTCGTGATCGATCTGGCCGGAGCTGTTCTCCGCCTTGCCGTGGCGCATCAGGAGCAGCAGACGACTGGCGGGGTCGGAGGAGGACATCGGGGTGGGTTCACGCCTTCACGGTCGAGCGGTTCCGGTCGGGGATCAGTGTCCCATGCCCAGTCCGCCGTCGACGGGGATCACGGCCCCGGAGATGTAGGCGGCGTCGTCGCCGGCGAGGAAGGCCACGACGCGTGCGACCTCCTCCGGATCGGCGAAGCGACCGGCGGGGATCGCGGAGAGATAGGTGGACTGGAGATCCTCGGAGAGCTGCTGGGTCATCTCGGTGTCGATGTAGCCGGGGGCGACGACGTTCGCGGTGATGCCGCGAGAGCCCAGCTCGCGGGTCAGCGCACGCGCGAGGCCGATGAGGCCGGACTTCGAGGCCGCGTAGTTGACCTGTCCGGGCGAGCCGTACAGCCCCACCACGGAGCTGATCAGCACGATCCGGCCCTTCTTCTTGCGGACCATGGACTTGATCACGCGCTGCACCGTGCGGAAGGTCCCGGAGAGGTTGGTGTCCAGCACCTTCTCGAAGGAGTCGTCGCTCATGCGCAGCAGCAGCTGGTCGTCGGTGATGCCGGCGTTCGCGACGAGGACCTCGATCGGCCCGTGCTCGGCCTCGGCGGCCTTGATCGCGGCGGTGAGGCTGTCGCCGTCGGTGACGTCGGCGGCGACGGTGAGCGCGCCCTCGGGACCGCCGGCGCCGGAGCGGCTGGTCACGGCCACCTTGTCGCCGCGGCGCAGGAACTCCTCGGCGATCGACCGGCCGATGCCGCGATTGCCTCCCGTGACCAGGACGCTGCGCGGCTCGAGGGTGCTCTGGGTCATGCGGACTCCTTCGTGACGGGGCGGCGGCGAGCTGTGCGACAGCACGGGGCGGCGACGCCCGGAGATGGGTGTGTGCTCTACGATACGGGGCGAGAGAGCGTCGGGACCCGAGGGGGGACCCGTCCACGACAACAGCTCCGGAAGGTGCCGCACGATGGCCTATCGCTTCAATCCGCCGCCGAACTGGCCGATCGACGATCCGAGCTGGACGCCGCCGCCGGGCTGGCAGCCGGATCCGTCATGGGGCCCGGCGCCGGAGGGGTGGAACTTCTGGATCGCGGCCGAGGACGCCCCGGCCGCGGAGCCGGCCGACGAGCAGCAGGGCGCGGCGCACTCCGGCGAGGCCGCCGGCGATCCGGAGCTGGAGCGCACGCACGTCGCGCAGCAGCCCGAGCAGCCCGTGAGCACCGATGCCGCAGCCGGGCAGCAGGGCGCGACAGGACACAGCCAGGAGCAGGGATCGACGGGACAGTACGGCGCGCTCAGCCCCTACGGCCCCGCCCCGACGACGGACGGCGCCGCGGACGCGCAGACCTCCCCCGCCCCCGAGGCGCAGGCTCCTGCCCCCGCGCAGCAGCCGGCCGCCGCCGAGGACGACGCGACCCACGTCGCGGGCACCGGGGAGACCGCGCAGGGATCGTCCGAGACCGCCGAGCACAGCGGTCCGGATCGCGAGGCGGACCTCGCCCAGCAGGCCCCGTACGAGTCCGCCGCGCCCGCCGCGCCGACATACGACCGTCAGCAGGTCGGAGACGACTCGGCACACGGCCAGCAGGCCGCGGCCCCGCAGGGCTACGACCAGGCCACCCCCGCCGCCCAGGGCGCCCAGGGCTACGGGCAGGCCTCCCCCGCCGACTACGGCGCACAGGGCTACGACCAGCCCGCTCCTGCGCCGGGCTACGACCAGGGCGCTCCCGCTGCGGGCTACGGGCAGGCCACCCCCGCGCCGGGACACGCGCAGGGCTCCCCCGCCGACTACGGCGCGCAGGGCTACGGCCAGGGCTCCCCGTCGGGCGACCCCGGCGCGGCGTGGCCCGTCTCGACAGGCGCGGAACCGCCGAAGAAGGGGGTCTTCCAGCGCTTCTGGTGGGTGGGCTGCATCATCCTCCTGGTCCTCGCCCTCGTGATCGCGATCATCGGCGGCGTGATCCTGCTGAACCGCGGCGGCGACGAGCCGACGAGCGGCGGGGCCGCCACCACGCAGGAGGAGACCTCCGACGGCGAGCAGACCACCGACGAGGAGACGACGGACGACGAGGCCGGCGAGCCCCAGCCGACCCCGACGGACCTCGCCACGATCGACGCCTCCGCGGAGGAGGTCGACATCGTCGGCGCCGACGGCGCGGGCACGATGGCCGTGCACATGACCTACACGCCCGCCGAGGACCTCAAGAACGAGTACGGCGAGCCCGTCGAGGCCGGCGAGCAGGGCGACTACCTGGTGGTCACCGCGAAGCTCACCGTCACCGAGGGCACCTTCGAGGGCCTGAACCCGTTCCAGTTCGCCGTGAAGACGCCCTACGGCGGCGCGGTCGACCCGGCCGGTGCCTCCTACAGCCTCAAGGGCTCCGGCGTGGGCTTCACCCCGGAGAACGGCTTCTCCACCGGGGACGAGTACACGATGACGATGCTGTTCGACGTCAAGCGCGCAGGCGACAACACCCTCGAGTTCGACTCCCGCGCCGACACCTACTCCTGGGACGTCCCTGCGTGACCTCCTCCCAGCGCTTCAACCCCCCGCCGAACTGGCCCGAGCCCCCGCATGACGCGTGGGTGCCGCCGGCGGACTTCCGGCCTGGTCCCGGCTGGGGACCGGTGCCGGCGGGGTGGAGGCTCTGGACGACGGACCCGTCCGAGGCGCGCGGCGCCGCCCCGCTGCAGGACTCCGAGGACGTCCCCGCCAGCGGCGCCCGCCCTCGACAGCGGGTCGAGCAGTACCCGGTCGCCGTGCTGAACCCCGGGATGTGGACCGACAACCACCTCCAGGACGAGGACTACGGCTTCCCGCCCGCACCCCAGCGCCGTGACCGCCCTCGGCTGCGGCTGGGCATGACGATCACCGCCACCGCGCTCGGTCTGCTGCTGACCGCGCTGACGGTGCTGCTCTTCGTGGGGATGGTGCGGTTCGGGATCGAGGACCTCACCGGCGTGCTCGAGGAGTCCGCCGGGTATCTCCGCACCTTCGGGATCGGGACGGGCGCCACGGCACCGGATCGCGGATGACCGACCGCTCCCCCGGTGTCCGTGCCGCGCGCCGACGCCTGCTGCTCTCCCGCGAGACCCTGCTCGGGCTCCTGCTCGTGCTCGTCCTCGCCGCCGCGTGCGTGCTCCTGGGCCTGTGGCAGTTCGGACGCTTCGAGGGCAAGCGCGACAGCGCCCAGGTGATCGAGGCGAACTACGATGCCGCCCCCGTGCCGCTCGAGGACGTTCTGCCCGACCATGACGCGCCCCTCACGGAGGACCAGGAATGGACTCCCGTGCAGCTGCAGGGCAGCTACTGCACCGAGCCCGGCTGCGTGGTCTACGTGCGCAACCGCCAGCTCTCCGGCGAGGTCGGCTTCTGGCAGCTCGCCCCGTTCCGCGCCGAGGACGGCACGACCCTCCTGGTCGTGCGCGGATGGGTGCCCGAGGACTCCGCCGAGTCCGTCCCGGACGACGCCCCGCCCGTCCCCGACGGGGAGCTCACCGTCACGGCCCGGCTGCGCCCGGCCGAACCTGTGCTGGACCGGGCCCCGCTCGAAGGCCAGGCGCACTCCGTGAACCCGCCTCAGATCGCCCAGCAGCTCGAGCTGGAGGACCCCGACCTGGTCACCGGCGCCTACGGAGAGCTCGCCGCGGAGCAGCCCGAGGCCGAGCGCCCCCGGGCGCTGCCCGCGCCGGACACCGGCCTCGGCCCCCACCTCTCCTACGCCTTCCAGTGGTGGATCTTCGCGCTGTTCTTCCCCGGCGCGCTCGTCGTGCGCGTGCGCCGCCAGCTCCAGGACCTCGACCACGAGGAGGCAGACCGCCGGAGCGATGACGGGACCGTGCCGTCGAGCGCCGAGGACACCGACCCGGACACCACAGGACATCGTCCCCGCCGCACGGTGCGCCCGCGCCGCCGGGGACTGGACGAGGAGGAAGAGGATGCCCTCATCGACAAGCAGCAGCCGTGACCGACGCCGCGCGCCGGACTCGCGCTTCCTGCCCGGCCCGCGCCCGCGACGCATCGCGCACCGCGGGCTCGCCCTCGAGGCGCCCGAGAACACTCTCGGCGCCTTCCAGGCCGCCCTCGACGCCGGCGCGGACATGCTCGAGACCGACACCCGCGCCACGCGCGACGGCCTCGCCCTCGCCGTCCATGACGAGGACCTCGCGCGCGTGGCCGGGGACCCGCGCCGTATCGACGAGCTCAGCGCCCTGGAGGCCGGCGCGGTGCGCCTGCCCGGCGACGCCCGCCTGGCGATGCTCGAGGACGTGCTGGACACCTTCCGGGACGTCCCGATCAACATCGACGTGAAGACCCCCTCCGCGATCGGGCCGGCCGTGGCCGCCATCTCCCGGACCCGCAGCGCGGAGCGGGTGTGCATCGCCGGATTCGACGGGACCGTCGTGCGCCGCACGATCGCGACCCTGCGCGCCGCCACGGGCACGACCGCGGTGCGCAGCCCCGGACGGGGCGTGATCAGCCGATTCCTCGCCGCCCGGGCGATCGAGGCCCCGCTGGCGGTGACGGACCGCATGCTCGCCCCCTACGGCGCGCTGCAGGTCCCGCCCGAGCACCGCGGCGTCCCCATCGTGACCCCCGCGACCGTCGCCGCCGCGCACCACGCGGGCTGCGAGGTGCACGTGTGGACGATCGACGACCCCGTGACCATGCAGGATCTGCTGGTCAAGGGCGTGGATGGTATCATCACCAATCGCGTCGACCTGCTCTCCGAGCTGCTCGACGGCGCCTGAGCCTCGAGGGCCGCGCAGCTCCGGGAACATCTCCGGCCCGGCAGGCGTTGACATCTCCGGATGCCACCACTCCACAGACCTCACCGGACAGCACACCGTCCGGTACCCCATCCCCGGCAGGAAGCGAGAACCGCATGAACAGCCGCAGCCTGCGAGGCACCCGACTGGGCTCCCTCTCCATGGAGACCGACGAGGGCGTGCTCGCCGCACCGCGCCAGGAGGCGATCTACGACTGCCCGAACGGGCACCACATCGTCCTCCCCTTCTCGGTGGAGGCCGACGTCCCGGCCGTATGGGAGTGCCGCTGCGGTCAGACCGCAGTGCTGCGCGACCACGAGAAGCCCGAGGAGAAGCCCGGCAAGCCCGTGCGCACCCACTGGGACATGCTGCTCGAGCGGCGCAGCGAGGAGGACCTCCAGGTCCTCCTGGACCAGCGCCTCGAGCTGCTGCGGGCCGGCAAGCTGCACCAGCGCCGGAACCTCTGAGCAGTCGGTCCGGCCGTCCAGCGGCGCCCCGACGAGGAGAGCCCCCGTCCACCGTTTCGGTGGACGGGGGCTCTCCTCGTCAGCGCCTCACTCCGGCGACGGAGCGGGGTCCTGCACGATCATCGGCGGGGCGGATCCGTCGTCGCGGCGTCCTGCCGATCCTCGCGCGGGGTCCTCGCCGGTGCGGCGGCTGTCCAGGATGATCTCGCCGTCGATCACCCCGGAGCCGGAGCGTCGGTAGAGGACGGTGCGGGCCTGCGCGGAGCCGCTGCCCAGCCCCGTCGCGGCGACGGCGCGCTTCTGCACGGGCGTCAGCAGCAGCACGAGGGCGGCCAGGTCGGTGAGCAGCCCCGGGAAGAAGAACAGCAGCGCGGACAGCAGCGTGAACGCGGGGCGTGAGAGGTGGTCCTGCACGTCCCCGCTGCCGCGCACGGCCCGGACCAGGGAGCGCAGACGCACGAAGGACTGCTGCCCGGCGGCGACCAGCAGCGCGACGCCCACGAGCCAGCCGATCACGACGATCAGCACGGACCACCACAGGCTGGTGTTCACCCCGATGAGCACGAGGATCAGCAGCTCGAGCAGGCCCACCACGACGATCAGGGCGGGCACGGCGCGGCCGAGGCGCGAGCGGCGGCGGGAGGTGTCGTCCGGGCGGCGGGAGGCCCCCGGGGTGCTGTGCGGAGAGCTCGTCACGGCGGTTCCCTTCCTGGGAGAAGACCTCGCCAGGCTAGCGCAGGGCCTTGCGAAGCCGCTGGGTGCGGCGTGCGAGTCCCCAGAGCGTCACCCTCACCAGCGCCTCGCGCACGATCGAGGAGGACATCTTGCTCGCGCCCTCGGTGCGCTCGTCGAAGTCGATCGGCACCTCCGCGATGACGGCGCCGAGGTCGCGGGCGCGGCGCGTCATGTCGACCTGGAAGCAGTAGCCCTGGGAGGCGATCTCCCCTTCCATGAGGCGCTCGAGCAGCTCGGCGCGGAAGACCCGGAAGCCGGCGGTCGCATCGGCGACGCCGAGACCCATGAGCGCGCGGACGTAGAGGTTCGCGCCGCGGGAGAGCAGTCGCCGGTGGGCGGGCCAGTCGTGCACGGCGCCGCCGGGCACCCAGCGCGAGCCGATCGCGAGGTCGGCGCCTCGCCGTACGCCCTCCAGCAGGCTCGGCAGCTGCTCCGGCCGGTGCGAGGCGTCGGCGTCCATCTCGACCAGCTGCTCGTAGCCCTGCTCGAGCCCCCACGCGAAGCCCGCGAGATAGGCGGGGCCGAGGCCCTGCTTGCCGGGGCGGTGCAGCACGTGGACCGCCGGATCGGTGCGGGAGACCTCCTGCGCCCACTCCCCCGTCCCGTCGGGCGAGGCGTCGTCCACCACGAGCACGTGTGCGGCGGGCACCGCGCGCCGCAGCCGCTCGAGGGTGCCCGGCAGGGCCGCGCGCTCGTCGTAGGTGGGGATCACCACGAGCGTGGCCGGGAGCGGGGCGGTGGACGGGCGGGTCATCGGTCTCCTCGACGGGAAGCGGTGCGGGCCAGGGCGCGGCGCGGTGAGGACAGCGCGGCCAGCAGTCCCACCACGCCGAGTGCCGACAGGCCGATCGCGATCCACGGGCCGGCGGCGACGGCGGGCGTCGTCCCCGTGCGCAGCGGCACGTCGGCGACCATCGTGCCCTGCTCCCAGTGGTCCACGAAGTCGATCTGCCGTCCCTCGGGGCTGTAGATCGCCGAGTGGCCGACGGTCGAGACGTGCACGACGCTGCGGCCGGACAGGACGGCCATCACCCTCGCCTGGGCGAGCTGCTGGATCGCCTCGTGCGAGTCGCCGAAGAGCGCGTTGTTGGACTGGACGACGATCATCTCCGCGCCGTCGTCCACGACGTCCTGGACGAGGCCCTCGTAGGCGATCTCGAAGCAGATCAGCAGCCCGGCGGTGCCCTCCCCCTGGCCGAGCGCGGAGAGATCCATGGTGCCGATCTCCTGGCCCGGCAGCATGTCGCGGGTGACCAGGTCCACCTTGTCGGTCAGGCGGCTGAACAGGCCCCGCATCGGGATGTACTCCCCGAACGGGACGGGGTGGCGCTTGGAGTAGGCGTACGGGGTCTCGCCCTCGTCGGTGACCAGCAGCGACTGGTTCAGCCGCTCGCTCTCCCCCACGGGAGTCTGGGTGCCAACGAGCACGGGGGCGTCCGCCTCCTGCGCCAGGGAGCTCAGGCGGGAGGTGAGGAACGGGTCGGTGCGCGGGTCGATGCCGGTGGAGTCCTCCGGCCAGATCACGAGCTCGAGGTCGGTGCCCGCGGCGCGGGCCTGCTCGATCGCGTCCTCGGAGGCCTCCAGGTGGTTGTCCAGCACATCCTCCGGCATGGTGTAGCTGACCGGGTCGATCTCCCCCATCGAGCCCTGGACCGCGGCGACGGTCATCGAGGTCCGCTCCGCCGGGGCGCGGTTGAGGGGATGGGGGACGACGACGGTGGCGAGCACCGCCGCGACGGCGATCGCGAAGGGCCACACGCCGGCGAACCCCGTGAGCCCGCGATGACGGCGACCCAGCAGCGCGAGCGCCCCGAGCAGCAGCAGCTGGCCCAGCAGCGCGACCACGAGCGCGAGACCGGCCATGCCGATCCACGGCGCGAGGTGCAGCAGCGGCGAGTCGGACAGCGCGAAGCCGCTCGCTCCCCAGGTCAGGCCGCCCCACGGCGCGGTGCCCCGCAGCGTCTCCACCCCCACCCAGAGCGCGGAGACGACGATCGCGGTCGAGGCGCACAGGCCACGGCGCACCATGACGGCGCGTGCGGCGAGACCGAACACCACGATGTACAGCGCCTCGAACACGCCGAGCGCGAGCCACGGCGCGGAGCCCGCGTAGGTGCTCGCCCACTCGGTCAGCGGCACGAAGAACGCGAGCCCCCACAGCAGCGCGACGAGGCCGGCGAGCCAGGCGGAGCGCACCAGCAGCCCGGCGCACAGCAGCGCGATCCCCACGGGCAGCAGCATCCACAGGTCGTACGGCGGGAAGGCGAGCAGGGCGCAGAACCCGCCGGCGACGCCGCTGCCGAGCGCGACCGGCCACGGCGTGGGGTCGAACTCCTCGCGCGGACGGCGCGGACCGGTGCGGAAGCGTCCGGCGGCGGCCCGGGCGCTCGCGGCCCGCGAGACGGTGCTCACGTGGCGTCCCCGCCGTGCGGTCCCCGTCCGAGATCGTCATGGACGAGGCGGCCGTCGATCACGGTGCGCAGGGCACGGGGCGCGCCCTGGTCGAGATCCGGCAGGAGCGGGGTGCGGGAGCGGGGATCGGTGGACCAGGAATCGACCCCTTCGGCGAGGGAGCGGACGGTGAGGTCCCACGGCTCCCACACCACGAAGGTCGCGGGCAGGCCGGTGCGCAGGGTGCCGGGATGGCGGCGGCCGGCCACCCGCTGCCCGCCGCGGCTCGCGGCGAGGAAGGCGGCGCGGTCGCTGATGCGGTGGGCGGCGGGGGCGGTGCGGGCAGCGGCCCGCACCCAGCTCCAGGGCTCGGCGTCCTCGGCACGGCCGGCGGAGCCGAAGGCGAGCGGGGTGCCCTCGCCGACGAGGCCGAGATAGTCGGCGTCCTCGGTGACGGGGGCGATGACCTGCACGCCCTCGCGCATCCCCGTGGGGCCGGGCAGGCGCAGCACGATCCCGCGTCGGGCCGCGGCGGCGTCCCCGGCCGGGTCGGGATCGGTCCCGTCAGCAGTCGCGGCCGCGTCGACGAAGCCGGGCGTGACCAGGCATCCGGTCGCGTCCACGCGCTCGGCCTCGGGGTGCAGCACGAGCGCGCTGTCCTCCGGTCCGGTCCAGGCGATCAGCCCGTCGGCGACGAGCATGGCCGAGGCCTCGGGGTCCTCGGCGCTGTAGAGCACGATGCCGGTGTACAGGACAGGCGGTGCGGACTGGTTCGGGGCGCTCACGCCTCCCATCCTCTCCGCTGCGCCTGGGAGAACGCTCATCGGCCGATCTCCTGCGCCACCAGCCCACGGCGAACCCCCGCGATCGCGGCGCGGGCGGTGCCGCCGAGGTGCTCGTCGGCGGTGAGCTGGTCGAGCAGGTCGATGACCTGCCGGCAGTGACGCACGAAGTCGCCGGGCGGCAGGTCGTTCCCGTCCAGCGCGGCGGCGAGATGGGCGCCGCGGGCCCAGCGATGCACGAGCGCGGAGAGCGCCGGGTCCGGCGGGGTGGTGGGATCGATCCCGTGGCGGGCCTCGGCGGCCTGGAGCTCGGTGGCCAGGCGCGCGGAGGCCTCGAGCGCGGCGCCGACGGCGGGGTCGGGGATCAGCTCGGGAGCACGATCGTCCCGGCGCGTCTCGTGCACGGCGGCGGAGACCACGGCGGCGAGACCCGCCGCGTCCAGTCCGTCCCAGGCCTCGTGCTCGAGGCACTGCGCGATCAGCAGATCGCGGTCGCTGAACAGGCGGCGCAGGCGCATCCCGCTCGCGGTGGGCACGAGCTCGGCCTCGCCGGTGCCGGCCTCGCCCGTGTCGTCCGGACCGGTCCGCTCGAGATACCCCAGCTCGAGCAGCAGGTCGGTGAGTCGGTCGAAGCGCCGGGCGAGGGAGCTGGTGCGGCCGGCGATGCGGCGCTGGACGCCCTCGAGCTCTCCCCGGGACTTCCGCCAGCGTCCCACCCAGCGCAGATGCGACTCGAGGTCGTCGCAGGCGGCACAGGGATGGGCGGCGAGCCGAGCGCGCAGATCCTTCAGCTGCGGGTCGTCCGCCGCGGTGGAGGGGGTGCGGCCCGCGCGTCGACGCACCTCGCGGCGGGCGTCGTCGTCCTGCCCGGAAAGGCGCTGGCGGAGCGCGGCGGCGGTGTCCTTGCGCACCTTCCCGCTGCCGAGGGTCTCGGACCGCGGCAGGCGCATCGAGTCGATGACGGCGGGCGGGGAGGGCACGTCCCCGGGACGGAGGCTGCGGCGTCGCCCCTCGGTGTCCAGCAGGTCGATCTGGGGCCCGCCGAGCACGTGGCGGTCCACGTCGAGCACGACGGCGTAGCCGCGGCGCTTCCCGCCGGGCAGGGCGATGATCTCGCCGCGGCGGAGGTCGCCGAGGACGCTGCGGGTGCGGTCGCGGTCCGCGGCGGCGCGGGCCCGGGAGAGCTCCTTCTCGCGGCTGCTGATCGCCTCCTGGATCCCGGCGTGCTCGAGCAGGTCGCCGTGCTCGCACGTGATCGCGGAGCGGTAGTCCGCCACGGTGTCCTCGAGCTCGCGGGCGCGTCGGGCGAGGCCCACCACCGAGCGGTCTGCCTGGAACTGCGCGAAGCTCGTCTCGAGGGTCTCGCGGGCGCGGGCGAGGTCGAAGCGGTCCAGCAGGTTCACCGCCATGTTCGGGGTGGGCCGGAAGGCGGAGCGCAGCGGGTAGGTGCGCCGGGAGGCGAGCGAGGCGGCGGCGGTGGCGTCGAAGCGCGGGCCGCCGACGATCACCGCGTGCCCCTCGGTGTCGATCCCTCGCCGACCCGCGCGTCCCGTGAGCTGCGTGTACTCCCCCGGCGTGAGATCGGCGTGCTCGACCCCGTTGAACTTCACGAGCTTCTCGAGCACGACCGAGCGGGCCGGCATGTTGATCCCCAGCGCGAGAGTCTCGGTGGCGAAGACGACCTTCAGCAGTCCGCGCGCGAACAGCTCCTCGACCACGGTCTTCAGCATCGGGAGCATCCCGGCGTGGTGTGCCGCGTAGCCGTCCATGACCGCGCGGCGGAAGGCGGGAAGGCCCAGCACCTCCTCGTCCTCGACCGGGATCTCGGAGAGCTGCTCGTCCAGCACCGCTCGGATCTCCCGGCGCTCGTGATCGTCGGTCAGGCGCAGCCGGGCCCACGAGCACTGCTGGACGGCGCCCTCGCAGCCGGCGCGGGAGAAGATGAACATGATCGCGGGCAGCAGCGCCGCGTCGTCCAGCAGCTCGACGACCTCCGGGCGCCGCATCGGACGGGCCCCGGCCCCGGCGCCGCCGCGCGGCGCGCCCGACGGACGGGCTCCCCCGTGCGAGGAGCCGCCGTGCCCGCCGCCGCGGCGTCCGGCGCCGCGCGGACGATGGCGTCCGCGGGTGCCCTTGCGGCCCCGGTAGCCGCGTCCCCGCGCTCCCCCGGTGCGCTCGTCGACGGGGAGGGAGAACGAGGTGATCCGCTCGATCTCGGGGTTGACCTGGCGGTCCGCCCGGGCGCCGGGGCCGTGGGAGACGACGGCCTCCCCGTGCTCGTCGACGAACAGGTCCAGCAGCTCCTCCCCGACGATCACGTGCTGCCACAGCGGCACCGGCCGAGTCTCGGAGACGATGACCTCGGTGCGGCCGCGCACCTCCTGCAGCCACGCGCCGAACTCCTCCGCGTTGGAGACGGTCGCCGAGAGGGCCACGAGCTGCACGGAGGGGTCGAGGTGGATGATGACCTCCTCCCACACCGGCCCGCGCAGCCGGTCGGCGAGGTAGTGCACCTCGTCCATCACCACGAAGCCGAGCCCGATCAGCAGGTCGGAGTCCGCGTACAGCATGTTCCGCAGCACCTCGGTGGTCATCACGACCACCTCGGCGGTGGGTCGGATCGAGGTGTCCCCGGTCAGCAGGCCCACGCGCTCTGCGCCGAGCCAGTCCACGAGCTCGCCGAACTTCTGGTTGGACAGGGCCTTGATCGGTGCGGTGTAGAACACCTTGCGGCCCTGCGCGAGGGCCAGATGCACCGCGAACTCGCCCACGACCGTCTTGCCCGCGCCCGTCGGCGCGGCGACCAGCACCGAGCTGCCGTCCTCGAGGGCCCGCCCGCCCGCGAGCTGGAAGTCGTCCAGCTCGAAGTCGTAGCGGGAGGTGAAGGCCGTCAGCGCGGAGTCGGCGCGGCGCCGTTCCTCGGCCCAGGCGGCGTACTTCTCCGAGGGCGAGCTCACAGCGCTCCCCCGTCGCCCGCGCTCTCGCCGCGCAGCGCGGAGAGGTCCGCGAGCAGCCGCACGGCGCCGGGCAGCACGCGGGCGGTGATCGGCAGCAGGGCGCGCGCCTCCCCGTCGGCGTAGCTGCGCAGCGCACGGCCGTGACGCAGCCCGACCGTCACCTCGCGCACGCGCCGGACCTCGACGCCGTCGAGCTCGGTGTGCGTGCCCTTGAACACCCGGGGGAAGAAGCGCATCAGGTCGCGGCGGTTCTTGCCCTCGATGCTGAGCAGCTCGAGCTGTCCGTCGTCGATGCGCGCGCCCGGCACCATCTGCATCCCGCCGCCGTAGACGCCGGTGCTGCACAGCGAGAGCAGCTGGGCATCGATCTCGAGGCGCTCCCCGCCGTCGATCTCGAGCCAGTAGGGCAGGGCGCGAAAGGTGGGCAGCTCCCGCAGCACGGCCGCGGTGTAGCGCATGGTGTGGCCGGAGCGGGCACCGTTCGCGCGCGCGTTGACGAGGGCGTCGAAGCCGAGGTTCACGTTCCCGAGGGCGAGCGAGCGGTGCGGCAGCGCGCTCGCGCCGGTGGACGTCAGCTCGATCGCGTCGATCGTCACGACCGGTCGGGACAGCGCGTGCAGCAGCGCGCGCGTGGACTCCTCGGGGTCGTTGACGCTGAGCCCGAGGGCCCGGGCGAAGTCGTTCCCGCTGCCCGCGGGCACGATCCCGAGCCGCACCGGGGTGCCCGCGACGATCTCCGCCCCGAGGGACACGGTCCCGTCGCCGCCGACGACGACCAGGGCGGTCAGCGAGTCGCGGACCTCCTCGGCGCGGGCCCGCGCCACATGGGCGCTGGGACCGGAGAGGTCGACCACCGAGATCCCCGCGAGGTGCAGCAGGTGACCCACCTGCCGTCCGACCCGGTGGGCGGTCCCGTGGGCGGCGGTGGGATTCGCGAGCAGGCCGACGCGGAGTCTGCTCACCGGCCGCCCTCGTCGGGCTCGTCGAGCCGGGAGGGCCCGTCGATCCTCTCGACCTCGTCGTCGATGCTGCTGGCCTCGTCGTCGTCGAGGTCCGCGTCACCGCGCAGCTTGTCCACGCGGCGGTCGTGGAGGATCGAGATGACGATCGCGCCGAAGAAGAGGCTCGCGATCGCGGCGGACATCGCGATGAGCGTGATGGGCTCCGGGGTCGGCACCATCACGGCGGTGAAGGCGAAGCTGAGGAAGATGATCCAGCGCCAGCCCTTCAGCATGGTCCGGCCGCGCATCAGACCCATGAAGTTCAGCAGCACCATGACCACCGGCACCACGAAGGCGATCCCGAAGGCGAGCATGGTCTTGACCAGCAGCGAGAGGTACTCGTCGTAGCGGATCAGCTGCTCGACCTGATCGGCCTGCGGCGTGAAGCTCAGCAGCACCGGCACCAGCTGGTTCACGGCCCAGTAGCCCGCGGCGCAGCCGATGAAGAACAGCGGGATCGCGGTGCCGAAGAAGCCGATGGCGTAGCGACGCTCGTTCCGGTGCAGTCCGGGCATCACGAACAGCCAGGTCTGCAGCATGATCATCGGCGAGGAGAGCAGGATCCCCACGTAGGCGGACATCTGCAGCTTGACGTTCAGGCCCGTGCCGACGCCCTGGAAGTTGAGGTCCGCCTGCAGGCCCTGCGCGGCGGCGAGGGTGAAAGGCCGCTTGAGCGCGTCGAAGACCCAGTCGAACACGAGCCAGCCGACGATCGAGAAGACCAGCACCGTGACGGCGCTGATGACCAGCCGGTTGCGCAGCTCGATGAGATGCTCGCCGAGGGACATGCGCCCCTCGGGGTCGCGCCTCCGCTTCTTCGCGGGCGCGCTCTGCGCGCCGTCACGTCCCTGCGTATCACTCGCCACGGATCAGATTCCTCCCAGCCCTGCAGGATCGGACGGGACCCGTCCGGCCCCGTCCTCGACCACCCGGTGCGGCGCTCAGTCGCGCCGGTAGGGCTCGTCGTCCTCGCGGGGGGCGCGGACGGGCTCGCGGTCCTCGCGCGCATCGCGCGGGTCGTACTCGCGGTCACGACGGTCGCGGTCCTCGCCGCGGTCGTCGCGCGAGCGGGCGGGACGGTCCTCGTCCTCGTCGTCCGAGGAGTGCTTGTCGTCGCCGCGCATCTCCTCGACCTCGCTCTTGAAGATGCGCATCGACTTGCCCATGTTGCGCGCGAGTCCCGGAAGCTTGTTGGCCCCGAACAGCAGGATCACGAGCACGATCAGCAGCACGATCGCCCAGGGGTTGCGGAAGAAGTTCATGGAAGTCCCTTTCAACAGCGCCATGACTCAGCGCAGGCGCGCCCATCATCCCACAGCGGACTGGGCAGTCGACGGGCCGCCACGGCGACGGCTCGGCCCACCGCTCGGCGGGTCGTTCCAGGGTAGCGCCTAGCGGGTGGTGTGACGTACAGCGCCGGCCCGCGCGACCGTCACGATCGTGTCTCTCAGGGAGGCCGGGGAGTGCACCTCGGCGGCGCCGGCCGCCTCGAGCACCGCGTCGACCAGCGGAGCGCGCACCGGGCCCGTCAGCCGGGCGTAGGACGTCCCGTCCTCCCCGTCGCGCATCTCCGCGGCGGCGAAGGACTCCCCGATCCAGTGCGCGGCCGGCTCGAGCCGCAGCCACACCTCGCCCTCGACGCGGCCGGAGAGGTCCGCGTCGACGCCGGGGTCAGGTCTGCTCATCGGCGTGTCGGCAGGGAGGACCTCGACGATCCGGTCCAGCCGGAAGCGTCGCCTCGCACCGGCGAGCTCGCAGTCCGCCAGCAGGTAGGAGCGCGTCCCGTCGGACTCGATGCGCAGCGGGCGGATCCTGCGCACGCTCGTGCCGGCCCGGTCGGCGGAGGAGTAGCGGATCGTGAGCGCGGAGTCCTCGGTGCCCTCCTCGGCCCGCAGCGCAGAGCCCACGGCGGCGAGGACCTCCTCGGCGCGGTCCGCGGTGCGGGCGGCCCGCTCATCGACCGAGATCGCCTCCGCGATCTCCTCGCGGGTCGGGGCCGGAGGAGCGGGCGCTGCGACGTCGGGCTCCTGGCCCGCCATGCCGGCCAGGAGCTTCGTCCGTGCGGACTCGACGACCTGCTCCGCCTCCCCGGCGGCCGGCTCGAGCGCCGCGAGCCCGGCCAGCAGCGCGGTGCTCTCGACCGCGCTGAGCCGCAGCGCGCGCCGCAGCGGCTCCGCGTTGCGCACGCGCACGGTGCCGTGCTCCCACTCCGCCTCGATGAGGTCCTCCCAGCCGGCCCCCATGTCGCCGCAGACGAAGAGGACCTGGAGATCGGTGACGAGCTGCTTCTCGGAGACGGCGAGGGCGTCGGCGAGCTCGGCGAGGTCGGCCTCGCCGCGGCTCATGACGTAGGACGCGGCGGAGATGAGGCGGGAGAGGTGGTCGCCGCTCTGCGGCGTCAGGCGGATCCGCGGCGCGGGGCGCTGCGCGGCGGCCTCGAGCGCGGCGGTGTCGGACGGGCCGTCGTGGGCGACCGCGATCGCCTCGAGCACCTCGGCGATCTCCTCGCGCCACGGGACGGGCTCGACGAGCTCGACCCAGCGCACATCGGAGAGGACCAGGCGTCGCGCGGCGGGCCGAGGCAGGACCGGCAGGCGCAGCTGCTCCGCGTCGAGGGACGCGGCGGCGCGGTCGCGCAGCGCGAGCGCCTTGAACGGTGCGGCGCGCAGGTGCGCGGAGTCGCGGTCGTCGCTGTCCAGCATCCGCTCGAGCACGGCGGAGAGGTCGATCCGCTCCGGGCGGGTCTCCTTCGCCGCGGGGCCCTCCGCGGGGAACGACTCGATCCGCGAGGCCCGGAACACGCGCGGTGCGCCGCGGTCGCGGTCGAAGCCGTGGACGTACCAGTGCCCCTCGTGGACGCCCACCACCCAGGGCTCGACGTGGCGCTGCGCCGGGGCGCCGTGCGTGCCGCGATACACGAAGCGCACGGACCGGCCGGTGACCACGGCGTCCAGCAGCGGGGAGAGCACCGGGAGGGACTCGACCGCACCGCGCGGGGTACGGCGCAGCAGGTCGGGGTCGGCGTCGTGGCCGAGGCTGAGCAGCTTCGCGCGCACGCGCCGGGCCGCTCCCCCGGCGGTCGCCGCGTCCCAGGCCCGGCTCGCGGCGAGCAGCACCGTGTACTCCTCGGTGGTGAGATCGAGCACGGCCGCCTGCGGGGTCGTCGCGATCCGGTAGAAGACGGTGTTCTCGTCGAGCACGTCCCGCTCGGAGACCAGCGGGAGCCCGAGCTCGAGGATCGCGGCCTTGTCACGCTCGAACATCCTCTCCGCGGCCTGCTCCGATGTCGCCTCCGCGTAATCGGGGATGACCGAGAACAGCTTGGCGCGGTCGATACGGCGCCGCGAGCCGATCGTCATGATGACGTTGAGCAGTCTCTCCACGTTCTTCGAAGCCACCTGTCCAGAGTAGCGGTGCGCGCACCCTGGGGACGTCCCTTCCGCAGGACGCCTCTAGGCTGGGTGCCATGCTGCGATGGGAACGGGGAACCGTGAGTGCCGTGACGAGCTCCTGGCCCGGTGTGCACCGGCTCGAGGTCGCTCTCGACGACGGCACGGGCACGCTCCGCGCGCTGGCCTACGAGGAGCTGACCGGCTGCCCGGAACCCGGCGAGCCGGTGCTGCTGAACACCAACGCCCTGCGCCGCGAGCTCGGCACGGGCGGGGATGCGATGGTCGTGGCCCGCCCCGAGGTGCTGCCTGCCCAGGCAGACGTGCGCGGCCACATGGTCAAGGCCCGGTACACGCCGATGCAGACGATGGTCGACGCGCTGGACGACCCCGACAGCGAGCACTACCAGACGGTGCGCGCGGCGAAGGGCGTCGGCGGCATGCCGGTCGTCGTCGCCGATCTCCACTCCTCCCTCCCCGCGATCATCGCCGGGATCAGGGCCCGCCGGCGCAGCGCCCGGATCGCCTATGTGCACACCGACGCCGCCGCCCTCCCTGCCGCCTACTCCAAGAGCGCCGCGCGACTGCGCGAGGCGGAGCTGCTCACCTCCGTGATCAGCGCGGGGCAGTCCTTCGGCGGTGATCTCGAGGCGGTCACGGTCCACTCGGCGCTGCTGGGGGCGCGGCACGTGGTCGGCGCGGACATCGCGATCGTGATCCAGGGGCCGGGGAACCTCGGCACGGGCACCGGCTGGGGCTTCTCCGGCGTCCAGGCCGCGGAGTCGCTGCATGCCGCGGCGGTGCTCGGAGGGGTGCCGGTGGCCACGCTGCGCGTCTCGGGGGCCGACGAGCGCGAGCGCCATCGGGGGCTGTCCCACCATTCCTCGACCGCCTACGGGCGGGCGCTGCTCGCCCCGGTGCACCTCCCCGTGCTGCCCCGCACCGACTCCCGGTACAACGCTTTTCATGAGTCAGTCCGGAAACAGGTGAAGAGGACGATCCTGAAGCCGGCGAAGAAGCGCGGAGTCCTCCATCACCTCACGGAGGTCGACGCGAAGGGGCTGCGCGATGCGCTCGAGGAGATGCCGGTGCGGATGACCACGATGGGGCGCACCCTCGCCGAGGACTACCCCGCCTTCCAGTACGCGGCGCTCGCGGGACGCTGCGCCGCCGGGCTGCTGCCGAGCGGCTCCGCCCCGGGAGCGACCCGCAGCCCCGCCTGAGCGGGACCGCTCAGCCGCCGCCCTCCGGGCCGGGCCGGTCGCCGCCCTCGGGTCCGGCCGTCTCCCCCCGCTCCTGCACGAGATGCAGCAGTCGGTGGGCGTTGCCGATCGCGCGCCGACCGTCGTAGCGCTGGATCGCGTGGAGGGGATGGGTCCGTCCGTCGGCGAGCTCCAGGTGCGCCCAGGGGTCCCCCATCGGGAAACCGACGCCCAGCACCTCGGGCCATTCGAAGGAGCGGGTGCGCATGAGGTTGCGCACCTCGAGCCGCTCCGGGCCGGCCACCACCCGCACGGACGCCTCGAGATGGCAGAACAGCGCGATCAGCAGCCCGATCACGAGCAGCAGCAGGCGGCCGCCGAGGTGGAAGCTCGTGATCATCACGGCCCCGCCGATCATCCCGGCCATGACGATCACCGCCGTCGTGTACGCGGCCCAGCGCACCGCCACCGGGCGCATCACCACGGTGGCGCGCCGCTCGGCGCGCCCCGTGTACCCCGCAGCGGTGCTCATGGCCGCCTCAGATGCGACAGGCCTGGATCGCGGTGACCAGGATCGCGCGGGCGCCGGCCTCGTAGAGCTCGTCCATCATGCGGTGCGCGGAGCGGCTGTCGACCATGGCGCGCACCGCGGACCACTCGCCGCCGTGCAGGGGCGAGACCGTCGGCGACTGCAGGCCGGGGGTGATCTCCACGGCCCGCTCGAGCAGGGTGCTGGGGATGTCGTAGTCGAGCATCACGTACTCGCGGGCGACGAGCACGCCGCGGATGCGGCGCTCGAGCACCTCGAGGGCATGCTGCGCCTCGTCCCCGAGCTCCAGGCCCGGGCGGGAGAAGAGCACGGCCTGGCTGGTCATGATCGCCTCGCCGAAGGGCTCCAGCCCCGCCTGGCGCAGCGTGGTGCCGGTCTCCACGACATCAGCGATCACGTCGGCGACCCCCAGCCGGATGGAGGACTCGACCGCACCGTCGAGGTGGACGACCTCGGCCTCGATGCCGCGCTGGGCGAGATAGTCCTCGACGAGGTTCTCGTAGCTGGTGGCGATGCGGCTGCCCTGCAGCTCCTCGACGCTGCTGCGCGTCCCGGCGGGCGCCGCGAACCGGAAGGTGGAGCGGGCGAAGTCCAGCGGCAGGATCTCCGCGGCCGGGGTGCGCGAGTCCAGGAGCATGTCCTGCCCGGTGATGCCCACGTCGACCGTCCCGGAGCCGACGTAGACCGCGATGTCCCTTGGGCGCAGATGGAACAGCTCCACCCCGTTGTCCTCGTCGACCACTACGAGCTCCTTGGCGGTGCCGCGGCGGCGGTAGCCGGCCTCCTGGAGCAGGTCGGCGGCGGGGTCGGACAGGGCGCCCTTGTTGGGCACGGCGATGCGGAGCACGGATCCTCCTCGGCCGGCACGGCGGCCTCGAGACGATGGGACGGGACGACGGGTGAGCGGGGCGACGACCGGTTCAGAGATGTCGGTAGACGTCCTCGAGCGAGATGTCCTTGGCGATCATCATCACCTGCAGGTGGTAGAGCAGCTGGCTCATCTCCATCGCGGCGTCGTCGGTGGACTCGTGCTCGCAGGCCATCCACACCTCGGCGGCCTCCTCGACGATCTTCTTGCCGATCTGATGGACGCCGGCATCGAGCTCCGCGACGGTGCCCGATCCCTCGGGTCGGGTGCGTGCCTTCTCGGTCAGCTCGGCGAACAGTGCCTCGAAATCCTTCACGGGACCAGGGTACTCGCCCCGGCAGGCACTGCGCGGAGCGGCCCGCCTGCCGGGCACGGGAGCTTGCCTCAGTCCCGTCGGACGGTGGGGTCCAGGTGCGCGGTCTCGACGGTGACGCGCGAGTCCTCGGCATCGCGCCGGCTGCGCACGCGCCACCACACGAAGAAGCCGGTGAGGGTGAAGGCGCCGTAGAAGACGTACATCAGGGCGCTCGCGTAGTAGCCGGCGCTCCACAGCAGCGGCACGCCGACGATGTCCACGGCCACCCAGATCAGCCAGAACTCGACCCAGCCCTTGGCCATGCCGAAGGTCGCCAGCAGGCTGCCCATGAAGATCCAGGCGTCGGCCCAGACCGGCTCGTAGGAGCCCAGCGCCCGGAACAGCGGGGTCAGGGCCGCGGTGCCGCCGACGAGCACCACGAGCAGCAGGGCGCGGGTGCCCCATGACGCCCAGACCGGCTCGACGGCCGTGCCGCCCTCGTGCTTCGCCTGGCGCCAGCGCACCCAGCCGTAGATGCTGGTGGCGATGAACATTACCTGTCGGCCGGCCTGGCCGAGCAGGTCGATGGAGTTCGGGCTGCCGAAGACGGTGCCCAGGAAGACGGTCAGCAGCAGCGCGTTGCCGATGATGCCGACGGGCCAGGCCCAGACCTTGCGACGCATGCCGCCGAGCGCGCTGAGCAGTCCGAAGACGTTGCCGAGCACCTCGCGGAGCAGGAGGAACTGTCCTCCGGAGAATTCGATCTTCGCGTCGAAGAGCCACTGCAGGAGATCCATGTCGGTCCTTTCACCTCGGATGCAGTGGCTCCGGGGGAAAAGGGTTCCTGCAGGGCTCGCGGGGGGCATGGCGCCGTCCCGGGGACCTGCGGGACGTGCGCCTCTCATCCAGGCTGTACTGTCGGTGCCGGAATCCCACCGGCTCCACCGCTGGCGCGGGTCGCGGACTGTCACCGCCGGCTCGGACTTTCACCGACCCCGGAGCACGTCACAGGATGTGACGCGCACAGGATATGTCAGTGCACCGGGTGTGCGCCCGCGAGTTCGCGCAGGGCGGAGATCTCCTCCGCGGCGTCGCTGGCCTTGTAGATCGCCGAGCCCGCCACGAAGACGTTCGCCCCGGCCTCCGCGCAGCGCTCGATGGTCTCGCGGCTGACCCCGCCGTCGACCTGGATGGACACCTCGAGGTTCGCCTCGGAGATCGCGCTGCGGGCGCGGCGGATCTTGGGGAGCATCGTCTCGAGGAAGCTCTGCCCGCCGAATCCGGGCTCGACGGTCATGATCAGCAGCATGTCGAACTCGCCGATGATGTCGATCAGCGGCTCGACCGGCGTGGCGGGGCGCAGTGCGACACCGACCTGGGCGTTCTTGCGGCGCAGGTCGCGGGCGAGCTTGACCGGTGCGCGGGCGGCCTCGAGGTGGAAGGTCACCGAGGAGGCGCCGGCCTCCGCGAAGACGGGTGCCTGGACGTCGGCGTCCTCGATCATGAGATGCGCGTCCACGGGGATCGGGCTGCGTTCGACGATCTGCTCGACCATGGAGGGGCCGAAGGTCAGGTTCGGGACGAAGTGGTTGTCCATCACGTCGACGTGGACGCTGTCGGCGCTGGCGATCTTGTCGAGCTCTGCGCCGATGGACATGAAGTCGGCGTTGAGGATGCTGGGGTGGATGTAGCTGCTGTCGGTCGAGTAGGTGATGCTCATGACCTCGGGGTCCCTTCGTCGGTGGGGGCGGGGAGCCTGCGCAGCAGGCAGATGTACATCGCATCGGTGCCGTGGACGTGGGGCCACAGCTGGACGGCGGGCCCGTCGCCGAGCTCGACCTCGTCCCGCACGGCGGGAAGGAGCCCCGCGCGCACGGCGGGGCGGGCGTCGAGCTGCTCGACGTCCTCGCGCTTCTTCAGCACGTCGGAGACGATCAGGCGGGTCTCGGCCAGGTGCGGGGAGCAGGTGACATAGGCGACGACGCCTCCCGGGGCGGCGGCGTCGAGCGCCGAGCGCAGCAGGTCGCGCTGGACGCCGCCGAGCTGTCCGACGTCCGCGGGGGTGCGGCGCCAGCGAGCCTCGGGCCTGCGGCGCAGCGCTCCGAGGCCGGAGCACGGCACGTCGGCGAGGACGCGGGAGAACTCGCCTGGATGGTCCGCGCCGATCGTGGTGCCGTCGGCGGTGAGCGTCGTGATCTCGCAGCCGGCCTCGCGCAGCGTCGCGACGGCGCGGTCCACCAGCTCGGTGCGGTGCTCCTGCAGCTCGACGGCGAGGAGCTCCGCGTCGTGGTCGACGGTGAGGCCGCCGAGCAGGGCGGTCTTGCCCCCGGGGCCCGCGCACAGGTCGAGCCATCGGGCGTCATCGGCCAGGACGAGGTCGTCGGCGCCGAGGCCGAGGGCGAGGGCGGCGAGCTGGGAGCCCTCGTCCTGGACGGCGACGCGTCCCTGCTTCACAAGGTCCATGCCGCCGGGATCGCCGGAGGGCCAGGCGGCGGCGAAGACGGAGAGCCGTCCCTGGCTCGCGCCGTGGTCGATGAGCTCGTCGAGGTCGGTCAGGCCCGGGCGCATCACCAGGGAGACCGCCGGCGCCTGGTTCTGAGCCTCGAGCAGGGCGTCGATCTCCTCGCGCGAGCGGCCGTTCCCGGCGAGGGCGTCCGAGAGGGCGCGCACCACCCAGCGGGGGTGGGAGTGGACGACGGCGAGGTGGCCGGTGAGGTCCTTCTCGCGATCGGGGGCGACCTCGTCGATCCAGGTGGCCAGGTCCTTCTCCCCCACCCGGCGCAGCACGGCGTTGGCGAAGCTCGCGCCGCCGGCCCCGACCTCGGCGCGGGCGAGCGCGACGGTCTCCGAGGTCGCCGCGTGCGGGGCGACCGTCATGTCCAGCAGCTGGTACGCGCCGAGCCGCAGCACGTCCAGCAGCGCGGGCTCGACCTTCGCCAGCGGCCGGTCGACGCAGGCGGCGATGATCGCATCGAGCCTCCCCTGCGCGCGCAGGGAGCCGTAGAACAGCTCGGTGGTGAAGGCGGCGTCACGGCCTGAGACGCGGTGGCTGCGCAGCAGGCGGGGCAGGACGAGGTTCGCGTAGGAATCGTCCTCTCGCACCTGGCGCAGGCCCTCGAGGGCGACCTGCCGGGAGGGGGTGCTCGTGCGGGAGCGCTCCGAGGGGCGGGAGGAGGACCAGCCTCGGCGCGGCCCGCCCTGTCCGCGGGAGCCGGAGCGCTCGCGTCCCTGCGCGTCCCGGCCGCGCCGGTCGTCCCGGCGGCCTCCGCCGCGCTGCTCGTTCATGCTCGCTCTCCGTCCTGCTCGCTCTCGAAGCGGGCGCCGGGGGCGAGCCCGGCCCCACGCGCCCAGTCGGCCGCCCTCATCGGGCGCTTCCCGGCCGGGGCCAGGGTCGCGATCGCGATCGGGTCCGTGCCGGTGCCGACCAGCACCTGGCGCTTGGTCGCGCCGATCTCGCCCGGGGCGAGCGGGCCGGCGAGGGTGTCGAGGGAGCCGGGCTGGAGCGCCTCGACGCCGAGGAGCTTCGTGCGGGCGCCGTCGAGCAGGGTCCATGCCCCCGGCTGGGGGCTCATGCCGCGGATGAGGGCGCCGACCTCGGGCGCCGGGCGGGTCCAGTCGATGCGGGCCTCGGCCGGAGTGAGCTTCGCGGCATGGGTCGCGGCGGCATGGTCCTGCGTGATGAGCTCGGCGGTGCCGTCCTCGAGCGCGTCCAGAGCCTGCAGCAGGAGCCCGGCGCCGTCGACCGCCATCCGCTCCAGCAGCTCCCCCGAGGTCTCGAACTCGCCGATCGAGGTGGAGGAGGTCGCGATGACGTCGCCGGTGTCCAGGCCCTTCTCGAGCCGGAACACGCTCATCCCCGTCTCGGACTGCCCGGCGAGCACGGCCCGCTGCGCGGGTGCCGCGCCGCGCCAGGCCGGCAGGAGGGAGAAGTGGAGGTTCACCCAGCCGTGGCGGGGGATCTCGAGCGCGGTCGGGGGGACGAGGTTCCCGTAGGCGACCACGGGCGCGGCATCCGGGGCGAGATCGCGCAGCTGCTGCAGCACGTCGGCATCGCGCAGGCTCGCCGGGGTGAGCACCGGCACACCGGCCTCGAGGGCGAGTGCCTTCACGGGCGAGGGGGCGAGCTTCCGGCCGCGCCCGGAAGGGGCGTCGGCGCGCGTGAGCACGGCGACGACGTCGTGGCGCGAGTCGAGCAGGGCGCGCAGGGAGGGAAGGGCGGCTTCGGGGGTGCCGGCGAAGACAAGACGCATGATGAGGCGAGTCTACGGTCCCTCCAGCAGCTCACGCAGGGACCCGCCTAGAGTGGGACCCATGACGGTGAGCTCGGGCGAGGGATGAGCGAGATCTCCCCGCCCGCCGGGCATGCGCTCGGCTCCCCCGCCTACCGCCGCCTCCAGGCGGCGCTGGTGTGCGCCGGGATCGCCTGCTTCGCACAGCTGTACTCCCCGCAGGGCATCCTGCAGCTGATCTCCGCCGACCTCGACATCGGGGCGGAGCGAGCCGCGCTCACCGTCTCCGCGGCGACCGGCGGGCTGGCCCTCGCCGTGATGCCATGGTCCTTCGTCGGCGACCGGATCGGTCGTCGTCCCGCGATGATCGCCGCGGTCGGCTCCGCGACGGTGCTCGCGCTCCTCGCCGCGTGGTCGCCGAGCGTCCCGCTGCTGCTGGGGCTGCGCTTCCTCGAGGGCGCCGCCCTCGGCGGCGTGCCGGCGCTGGCCATGGCGTACCTCTCCGAGGAGGTCGATGCCCGGGCACGAGCGGTGGCCGCGGGATGGTTCGTCGCCGGCACCACCCTGGGAGGCCTCTCCGGGCGCATCCTCGCCACCCCGGTCGCCGACCTGCTGGGATGGCGGGCGGGGATGACCGCAGTGGTGCTGCTCGCCGTCCTCGCCGCGACGGGCTTCACCCTCCTCGCACCGCGGGAGCGGCGCTTCGCACCCCGAGCAGAGGCGCGCGGCGGAAGAGCGCGCCGCCTGCTCGAGCCGCTGCGGGACCCGGGCCAGATCGCACTGCTGGCCTGCGCGTTCCTGCTCATGGGTGGGTTCGTGGCGATCTACAACTATCTCGCCTTCCACCTCAGCGCCCCGCCCTATCTGCTGCCCGCGGCGCTGATCGGTCTGGTGTTCCTCGCCTATCTCGGCGGGACCCTCTCCTCCCCCATCGCGGGGCGGCTCGCGGCCGCACACGGACGCCTGCCGGTGATGCTCGGCTCGATGGCCCTCATGCTGCTCGGCCTGCTGCTGACGCTCGCCCCGCCGCTGCCCGTGCTGCTGCTGGGCCTGGCGCTGATGACAGCGGGGTTCTTCGGCGCCCACTCGGTGGCCAGCGGCTGGGCCGGGGCGCGGTCCGCCGGGTCCCGCTCCCAGGCGACGGGCCTGTACAACCTCGCCTACTACGCGGGCTCGAGCGTGCTGGGGTGGGCGCTCGGCCTCGTGCTCGAGGACGCGGGATGGGGCGGGGTCGTCGGCGCGGTGTGCGCGGCGGTGCTGCTCGCCGCTCTCGCCGCGCTCGCGCTGCTGCGGGCCGAGGTCCGATAGCGGGCCCGTCGGAGTCACCGCGTCAGTACACGAGGGAGAACACCCACACCGCGAGGGTCATGGTGGTCGCGGTGATCAGGACGATCCCGATGAGGTTCAGCCAGAGCCCCGCCCCGGCCATCTGGGGGATGCGCACGTACCCGGAGCCGTAGGCGATGGCATTCGGCGGAGTCGCGACCGGCAGCATGAACGCGCAGGTGGCGGCCAGGGCGACGGGGATCGCGAGCAGCATCGGGTCCACCCCGATGCCGACGGCGACGGCGGTGGCGACCGGGAGGAAGGTCGCGGCGGTCGCGGTGTTCGAGGTCAGCTCGGTGAGGAAGAGGATCCCGGCGGCGACGATCGCGACGACGAGCACCACCGGCAGCCCGCCGATCCCGGCGGTGACCTCGCCGATCCACGCGGTCAGGCCGGAAGAGCTGAACTGGGCCGACAGCGCCAGGCCCCCGCCGAACAGGAGCAGCACGCCCCAGGGCAGCTTCACGGCCGCGTCCCAGTCCAGCAGGCGCACGCCCCGGGCCGCGCCGGCGGGCAGCACGAACAGCGCCAGCGCGACGACCATCGCGATGCCGGCGTCGCCGATCGGCGGATCGCCCGCCTCCAGGACCTGCCAGATCAGCGGGATGAACACCCAGCTGAGCGCCGCGAGGACGAACACGCCGAGCACCCGCAGCTCACCGGAGGAGATCCTCCCCAGCTTGCGCCGCTCCTCGCGGATCAGCTCCGCACCGCCGGGGATCTCGCTGATCTCGGGCCTGAAGAGCACCTTCGTCAGCAGCAGCCAGGCGATCAGCAGGAACACCGCCGCGATCGGCGCCCCGACCACCATCCAGCGGCCGAAGCCGAGGGTGATCCCGAACTCCTGGCTCATGTGGGCGGCGAGGAGGGCGTTGGGCGGGGTGCCGATGATGGTGGCCAGCGAGCCGATCGAAGCGGCGTAGGCGATGCCGAGCATGAGCGCGGTGCCGAAGTTCGAGCGGACCGCGGAGCTCGCGGGGCCCTCCTCATCGGGCGCGGGGTCCACGCCCTCGCCGGGCTCCTCGCCCTTCCGCTCGGCGTCCTCGAGCCGGAGCCGGTTCACGAGCACCAGCACGGACACGCCGATGGGGAGCATCATCACAGCGGTGGCCGTGTTCGAGACCCACATCGAGATGAAGCCGGTGGCGACCATGAACCCGAGCACGAGCAGGGAGGGGCTGGCACCGATGCGGTCCACGATCGCGAGCGCGATCCGCTTGTGGAGGTCCCAGCGCTGCATCGCCAGGGCGAGCATGAACCCGCCCATGAACAGGAAGATGATGTTGTTGCCGTAGGAGGCGCCGACGTCGTCGAAGCCGACCTCCGGGCTCAGCACCGGGAAGATCACCAGCGGCACCAGGGCGGTGGCGGGGATCGGCAGCGCCTCGGTCATCCACCAGGTCGCCATGAGCACGGCCGTCGCGGCGGTGAGCTTCGCGGCGTGGGGCACGTCCGCCGGCATCACCAGATAGATCAGGAGCGCGGCGATCAGTCCGGCGCCGAGGCCGATGCGCCGCACGAGCACGGTCCGTCCGGTCTCGGCCGAGGCGCGCTCCCCCTCGGAGAGATCGGGGCGCTCCGGTGTCGGGGAGGAGGTCGTGGGATCGGACGTCGGGGAGGCGTCGGAGGCCATGGCGGGTCCCTTCATCGCGTCGTCGCGGCGGGCTGGCGGTGACCTGCACCCTAGCAGCGGCGATGCGGGCGCGCCCGGGGTTCAGAACACGTCCGGCGGGTCCATCCGCACGCGGAGGGAGCCCCTGGCCTTGCGGGCGCTGCGGGCGGCGACGCCGGCGCGGAGCGCGGCGGCGAGCTCGCGCGAGCGCTCGGGCGGCAGGCGCAGCACGGCGCGGGAGCGGCCGGCCTGATCGGGGCCCTCGAGGTCGACGGGGCCGAGCACCTCGGTGCCGTCCGGCAGCTCGGTCGACTCGAGGAAGGCGCGGCACGCCTCCCGCTCCCCCACCACCTCGGCGACGCGGCGGAAGGGCGGCAGGTCCAGCTCGCGGCGGTCCTCGAGGATCCGGTCCAGGAAGAGCGCGGAGCGGTGGGCGACCAGGTCGCGGATCGCGGGCAGGGTCGAGGTGCCGACGACCAGCACCTCCCCTCCCTGCTCGGCGGTGCGGACCAGGCTGATCGCGCCGCGCCAGCGCCGCACGGCCTCGACGTCGGCGTCGAAGGCGGCCCGGCCGAGCATCGCGTCGGCGTCCAGGAGCAGGCTGGCGCTGTAGCGGCCCTCGGGGGCGGGCTCCGCGCCGGGGGTCGCCACGACGATGCCGTGCTCGGGCACCGCATCGTCCTCGAGGGGGCCGTGGGCGCCGCCCGCGACCGTGAGGGGGACGTCCGGGAAGGCGCGGTGGAGCTCCTCGGCGGTGCGGGTGGATCCGATCACCATCGCCCTCACCCGGGTGCGGTCGCATTCCGGGCAGCGGTAGCCGTCCTCGCGCCGCCCGCAGACGGTGCAGTGCAGCGGCCCGTCGCGACCGCGCAGGGACAGCGGCGCCGCGCACTCGGGGCAGCGGGCACGGGTGCCGCAGAAGGTGCAGGCGATCGCGGGGACGTAGCCGCTGCGCGGCACCTGGACCAGGACGGGCCCGGTCGCGAGGCCGCGGCGCAGCACCCGCATCGCCTCCTGCGGGAGGCGCGAGCGGCCCGAGGGGCCCTCGCGGTCGCGGAGGTACTGGTCCATCGCCACGATCCGAGGACGCACGGCGGTGACCGGGGCCGGCACCGGCTCGAGCCGCGCGAGATAGCCGGCCTCGGTGAGCGCGCGCATGGTCACCGACTCGCTGGTGGCGAGGAACAGCAGGGCGCAGCGCTCCTCGGCGGAGCGGCACTGGAGGACGGTGCGGGTGTGGGGGTAGGGGGCGCGGGGCTCCTCGAGCAGGTCGTCGGCCTCGTCGTAGCAGATCACGAGGCCGAGGTCGCGCACGGGGGCGAAGGCGGCGGAGCGGTTGCCGAGCACGACGCGGGTCGCGCCGCGCAGGATGCGGCGGAAGGTGCGATAGCGCTTCTCGGGCCCCTCGGTGCCGGCGAGGATCTCGTGCGCGATGCCCTTCGCCGTCAGGACGCGGGAGAGCCGGGCGACGTCGCGCTGGTCGGGGGCGATGACGAGGGCACCGAGGACGGGGTCGAGGTCCGCGACGGCCTCGGCGGCGAGCTCGGTCCAGGCATCGACGGGGTCCAGCACGAGGGAGGCGCGCGGGACGGGGCCGGTCCCGCTCCCGGCGCGAGCGATCAGGGCGGCGAGCCCCGGGTAGCGGTCGACGGAGCGGGGCGCGACGGGCGGAGCCGCGCTGTCCTCTGCGTCGGTCCCCTCCTCGGGGCTCGACTCCTCGGGGTCCGACTCGTCAGGGCCCTTCTCCTCGGAGTCCGTCGCCTCCGGTACCGGCTCCTCCGCGGCCTGCGCCTCCTTCTCCGCGGCGGCGCGATCCGCCTTCTCGGCCCGTGCGTGGCGGGGCGGCAGCGCGAGGCGGAGCACGTCGCCGACGGTGCCGGCGCAGCGCTCGGCGACCTCCTCGCACACGCGCATCATCGCGGACGGGACGACGACGTCCTCGGAGACCAGGCGGGTGAGCGGGGCGAGCGCCCGGTCGGTGGTGGGCTCGGCGCGCCGCTCGAGGACGATCCCCTCGGTGTCCTTGCCGGAGAAGCGCACCCGGACTCGCATGCCGGGACCGGCCGCGGCGGTCGCGGGCGTGACCGCGTACTCGAAGGGCCGGTCCAGATGGGGCAGCACGCCGACCAGCCGCACGCTCGCGACGGGCAGCTCCTCGACCACCTCGAAGCCGGCGGTGGTGCGCAGCCCGACGGCCCGGGCCGCGTCGGGGCGGTCCGGGCCGGTCGGCTCCTCGGCCGTGGGGGCGGGGACGGGAGCGGCGGGGGCCGCGAAGAGGGGTTCCTGGCCGTGCGCCGATTCCTCTCCGCGAGCCCCCGCCGCTCCCTGGGCGGGCGTGCTCAGCGCTTGTGCACCGCCACCAGGTCGCACACGAAGACGAGCGTCTCGCCGGGGGCGATGACGGGCGGGGCGCCGCGGTCGCCGTAGCCGAGGTGCGCGGGGATCTCGAGGCGGCGACGACCGCCGACCCTCATGCCCTGGACGCCCTGGTCCCAGCCGGTGATGACCTGGCCGACTCCGAGCTGGAAGCGCAGCGGCTCGCCGCGGTCCCAGGAGGCGTCGAACTGCTCGCCGGTGGAGTGGGAGACGCCGACGTAGTGGACGTCCACGACGTCGCCGGCACCGGCCTCCTCGCCCTCGCCGAGGATCTGGTCGGTGCTGACGAGCTCGGTGGGGGCCGGGCCCTCGGGGGCGTCGATCTCGGGCTTGGTGCGATCGCTCATGCGGTTCTCCTCCTGTGATGGATCAGCGGTGCAGGGATCAGTCTGCCGTGTGGGCGGCGTCGAGGACGTCCACGACGAAGATCAGGGTCTCCCCGGCGAGCTCGCCCTGGTCCCCGTAGGCCTCCTCGGGCGGGATCACGAGCATCACCTGGGAGCCGACCGTCAGGTCCAGCAGGTTCTCGTCCCAGCCGGCGATGACCTGGCCGCCGCCCTGGACGAAGGAGAACGGGGCGCCGCGCTCCCAGGAGGAGTCGAACCGGGAGCCGTCGGACCACTTCCAGCCGGTGTACTGCATGGTGAGGAAGTCGCCCTCGCGGGTCTTCTCGCCGTCGCCGACGATCAGCTCCTCGCGCACGGTCTTCGTGGGGGCCTCGCCCTCGCCGGGGCCGGAGATCTCGGGCGCGCCGTCCTCGCCGAGGGTCACCTCGGGGTAGTCGCCGGAGGGCTCGCCGGGCTCGCCCTCGGCCCGCAGCGGGGAGACGATCCGCTCCACGTCGCCGACCTGGAGCAGGGAGTAGGCCTGCCCCTCGGTGCTCTGCTGCCAGCCGGCCATCACGAAGCGGGAGCCGACGGTCATCTGGGTGAACACGTCGAAGGCGGCCGGGCCGATCGTGTCGGTGGTGACCTGCACGCCGCCGGCCGGGGCGCCCTGCCACCAGGACTGGAGCACCTCGCCCGTGGAGGCGTCGACGTAGAGGTCGCGCCAGATCACGACGTCGCCGTCGGCGATGGTGTCCCCGTCGCCGGCCACGACCACCTCGGCCTGCGCGGAGGTGATCTCGAGCGGGGCGGTGAACTCGACGGTCGGCTCGGCGCCGAGGTCCTCGCTGACGCTCACCCCGGCCAGGGCGTCGCCCCCGCCGTCGGAGGCGCCTCCCCCGTCGGACGCGCCGGAGCCCTCGTCGTCGGTGCAGGCGGCGAGGCCGATGGCGGCGGTCGCGGCGAGGGCGGTGGTCAGCAGCGTGCGGCGGCGGATCAATGGAGGACCTTTCGGATCGGCTGCCCGTGATCGGGCACCGCCCCAGGGTACGGGGCGCGCGATGTGCGGTTGCTGGGGCGCGGGGTGGGCGTCGTCTCAGGCGAGCGGCGGATCGGCGGCGGCGGCGCCCTGGGCGCGGATCTCCTCGAGCAGCGCGTCCACGGCCGGGTGCTCTGTGGCGAAGGGGTCCATGACCTGCACGGGCATCGCCCCCTGACGGGTCAGGCGCAGCGTGGTCCAGTCCACCACGTGGTCCACGCCGTGCTCCTGGGCGGCGGCGACCACCCGGCCGCGCAGGTGGGCGCGCGTCGTGGTGGGTGCCTGGGTGCGGGCGCGCTCGATCCGCTCCTCGGGCAGCACCGTCGGCGCCAGGCCCCGCCGCTGGAGCGCGTAGAAGACACCCCGCGCGGGGTCGATGTCGTGATAGGCGAGGTCCAGGCGCTCGATCGACGGGTCCTCGAGGTCGATCCCGCGGCGTTCCATGACCTGGGTGAACAGTCGCTCCTTGATCGCCCAGTCGAGGTTCTGCGCGGCCCAGCCGCGGTCCCCGGTGCGCACCGCGTCCAGGGCGCGCTGCCAGGTCTCGAGCACGTCGGTCTCGGAGTCCTCGGCGAGATCGGCGACATGGTCGAGCCAGCGCTGCTGGATCTCGAGGGCGCTGAGCGTGCCGCCGCCCGCGGTGGGCAGCGGCGCGGTGCCGGCGAGGTCGCGGGCCACGGCGCGGATCGCGGCGATGTCGTCGCCCAGGCCCAGCTCGGGCAGCGCACGACCGGACTCGATCGCGCGCAGCACCAGGTCTGTGGTGGCGAAGCGCAGATGGGTGGAGACCTCGCTCATCGTGGAGTCGCCGACGATGACGTGGAGGCGACGGTAGAGGTTCGCGTCCCCGTGCGGCTCGTCGCGCGTGTTGATGATGGGCCGGGTGCGGGTGGTGGCCGAGGAGACCGCCTCCCACATGTGGTCGCTGCGGCGGGAGAAGACGAACTGCGCCCCGGCGCCGTGGCCGGCCTCGCCCTCGACGGCGGGGGCGACGCCGCCGGCGCCGGTGACGATCTGCCGCGTGACGAGGAAGGGCAGCAGGTAGCGGGGCAGGCGGGTGAACTCCCCGCGACGGTCCACGAGGTAGTTCTCGTGGGAGCCGAAGGCGTTGCCGGCGGAGTCGACGTTGTTCTTGAGCAGGTGGATGCGCGCGTCGTGGCCCGCCTCGGCGAGGCGCTCGTCGGCCGTGCGGGTGAGCTCGGCGAAGATCCGCTCCCCGGCGCGGTCCTGGGCGACCAGCTCCCACCAGTCGTCGCACTCTGCCGTGGCGTACTCCGGGTGGGAGCCGACGTCGAGATAGAGCCGGGCGGCGTTGCGGAGGAACACGTTCGAGGAACGGCCCATCGCGACGACGGGTCGGAACAGCTCGCGCGCGGCCTCCTCCGGCTCGAGGGCGCGGTTGCCGTCGGCGCGCACGCACACGAGTCCGAACTCCGTCTCCAATCCTCCCACTCGGCGCTTCATCGGGTCACTGGCCGCCCTTCTGCACGAAGGAGCGCACGAAGGTCTCGGCGTTGGACTCGAGCACCGAGTCGATCTCGTCGAGCAGGTCGTCGGTGCCCTGCACCGAGGCGAAGGTCTGACCGCCGGTCAGGGTCTCGTCGTCGGGGGCGTTCTCGTCGGGGCCGCCGCCGGGGGCGTTCAGGGACTGCTGGGACATGGTCTCCTCCTCAGGTCGTGCGGGTCAGGATGCGGTGACCGCCCGGCGCAGAGCGTCCAGGACGGTCTCGAGGTCGTCGGCGGGGTCGATGCCGTGGCGCGCGCACCAGTCGGCGCTGCCCAGGCGCGGGTCCGCCAGGCGCAGGCGGTGCCCGCCCTCGGGGCCGGCGAGGGTGATCGCGTCCCAGCCGGCGGAGGGCACCCGCGGGCCGTGCGCGGAGATGAGCCCGCCGCGCAGGTGGGCGCGGGTGCTGCCCGGCGCAGCGGTGACCGCGGCGGCGACCTCCTCGGGGGTGACGAGCGTCGGGGCGGCGCCGGCGGTGCGGAGCTTGTCGAACAGGCCTCGGCCGGGACGCAGGTCGGAGAACTGCAGGTCGACCATGAGCAGGCGCGGATCGGACCAGTCCAGGCCGTGGCGGGCGCGGTAGCGCTTGAGCAGGGACAGCTTCGCGACCCATTCCACGCGGGAGGCGGCGAGCATCGGGTCCCGCTCGAGCAGGTCCAGGATCTCGCCCCAGGCGCGCAGCACCTGGGCGGTCTCCTCGTCCTCGCCGTCGGCGACGGCGCTGAGCGCCTCGAGGTGGGCGCGCTGGATCTGCAGGCCGGTGAGCTCGCGGCCGTCGGCCAGCGGCACGCTCGCGCGCAGGGTCGGGTCGTGGCTGATGGTGCGCAGCGCGGCGACGGGGTCGGCGAGGGCGAGGTCCGGGAGGATCCGGTGCCCGGTGCGCTGCTCGGCCTCGAGAGCGGCGAGGACGAGGGAGGTGGTGCCGAGCTTGAGGAAGGTCGACTCCTCCAGCAGGTTCGCGTCCCCGACGATCACGTGGAGGCGGCGGAAGCGGTCGCGGTCCGCATGGGGCTCGTCGCGGGTGTTGACGATCGGGCGGTTCAGGGTGGTCTCGAGCCCCACCTCCGCCTCCATGAAGTCCGCGCGGGAGGAGAGCTGGAAGCCGGGCTCCTCCCCCCGGGTGCCGATCCCGACGCGGCCCGCGCCGACGAGCACCTGGCGGGTCGCGAAGAAGGGCAGCAGCGCCTCGACGATGCGTTCGAAGGGCACCGCACGGTCCACGAGGTAGTTCTCGTGCGTGCCGTAGGAGGCGCCCTTGCCGTCGGTGTTGTTCTTGTGCAGCGCGACCTCGGGGATCCCGTCGGCCGCACCGAGGATCTCCATCGCGCGGCGCGCGATCTCCTCGCCGGCGCGGTCGGCGACCACCGCCTCCCGGGCGCGCAGCACCTCGGGGGCCGAGTACTCGGGATGCGCGTGGTCGACGTACAAGCGGGCGCCGTTGCGCAGCACGGCGTTGCCGATCGAGCGCTGCGAGGCCCAGGCGAGCACCTCCGCGTCGTCGCCCTCGGGGGCGACCTCGGGGCCGGTGACCGGGGCGTCGAGCTCGACGCTGGGCACGTGCGCATCGCGCACCTCGTCGGTGAGCTGCGTGGGGTGGGCGGCGGCGCGCTGGAGCTCGAAGCCGCGGGCGTCGCGCAGCGGGGTCTCGTCCCCGTAGTCCCAGCGCACCCGTCGGCCCCGCTCCCCCTCGGCCGGATCCAGCAGCGCGTAGGCGCCGACGACCAGGTGGGACAGCAGGATCGAGCTGCCCGCCCCGGCGCGGGCGCGCTCCTCGAGGTCGGCGTGGAGCACCCCGAACTCCGTCTCGATGCCCATCACCCGCTCGGTGGTCAGGCCGGCGGTGCCGTCGGTGTTCATGCGGTGACCTCCTCGGGGTGCTCGGCGGCGTCGGCGTGCTCGGCGTCCTCCGCGGCGACGCCCTCGCCCGGCAGGACGCGCTCCTGCAGCGGGACCACGGCCTCGACGCGGCGGCGGGAGCGGCCGGGCAGGCCGGTCACGCGCGCCCAGTCCTCGGCATGGGACGCCGAGGGCATGTCCTCGTTCTCGGCGAACTCGACCCGGATCGCCTCGAGGAGGTGCTCGGAGCCGACGCCCACCACGCCGGTGGCGAGCTGCTCCTTGACGGCGAGCTTCTTCGCACGATCGACGATGTTGCGCAGCGTCGCGCCGGAGACGAAGTCGCGGAAGTGGAGGGTGTCGTGCCCGCCGTCGGAGTACTCGACCCGCACGTAGGCGGAGGCGGGGCCCTCGGCGTAGATCTCCCGCACGGCGAGGTCGAGCAGGGCCTCGCGGTCCTCCCGCACCGGCACCTCCTGGCCGAGGTAGAGGCCGAGGATCTCGCGGCCGGCGCGCGCGTTGGGGCGGCGCACCCGGATCTTCACGTCCAGGCGTCCCGGGCGGAGGATCGCGGGATCGATCATGTCCTCGCGATTGGAGGCGCCGATGACGATGACGTTGTCGAGGCCCTCGACGCCGTCGATCTCGGCGAGCAGCTGGGGCACGATCGTGGTCTCCACGTCGCTGGACATGCCGGTGCCGCGGGTGCGGAACAGCGCCTCCATCTCGTCGAAGAAGATGACGACGGGATGGTCCGCGGCGGCCTTCTCACGGGCCCGCTCGAAGACCAGCCGGATCGACCGCTCGCTCTCCCCGACGTACTTGTTCAGCAGCTCGGGGCCCTTGACGTTGAGGAAGGCGGAGTTCGCGAGCGCCTCCTCGACGCTGACGCCGCGCACCTCGGCGCTGCGCAGCACGAGCTCATGGGCGACGGCCTTGGCGATCATCGTCTTGCCGCAGCCGGGAGGGCCGTAGAGCAGCACGCCCTGCGGGGGCCGCAGCCCGTAGGTGCGGTAGAGGTCCTGCTGGAGGAAGGGCAGCTCGACCGCGTCGCGGATCGCCTCGATCTGCTCGCCGAGCCCGCCGATCTCGGCGAAGGAGACCTCGGGGACCTGCTCGAGCACGAGGTCGGTGATCTCGGCACGGTCGATCCGCTCGAGCACGAGCTGGCTGCGCAGGTCCACGAGCACGTGGTCACCGGGGTGCAGCGCCTCCTCGCTCAGCGCCCCGGCGCGGCGCAGCACCCGGGTGTCGTCGGGGGCGACGGCGACGAGCACGCGCGAATCGGCGAGGGCCTCGACGACGGGCACGACGTTGCCCGCATCACCCTGCGGGACAGCCTCGACGGCCGCGAGGGCCTCGTTCAGGCGCAGCTCGGTGCCGGGGGTGAGGTCATCGAGGTCGAGGCTCGCGGCGGTGGCGACGCGCAGGCGTCGACCGTGGTGGAGCACGTCGATGGTGGTGCCCTCGCAGCGGCGCAGGAAGGTGGCGTAGGAGTTCGGCGGATCGCCGACGCGCTCGAGGTCGTTCTTGAGCTCGACGATCTGGGCGCGGGCGGAGCGCAGCCCGCTGACCAGTCGCTCGTTGTGGGCGGCGAGCTTCTCGAGCTCGGCGGTCATCTCCGCGTAGGTCTTCATCGTCGTCTCCTCCCCGTGGGGTGGGGTTCTGGGCGGTCCGTGATGGCGGGGCTCAGCGGTCCCGGCCCTGGCGGATGTCGCGCAGGGCGCGCTTGAGCTTGCGAGGGGCGACGCCCCGCTCGCCGACGTCCTGGGCGGTCCACTCCTCCGTCCCGCCGCCGAAGCCCTCGTTGTCGGGATGGTTCAGCTCCTCCGCGTCGCGCGAGCCGGGAGCAGGGCGGGTCGTGCGGCGCAGCGCCCGGGTGCCGTGCGCGGTGCGGCGCGCGGTCAGCAGGAAGCCGGTGTGGGCGTTCATCCGGTGCTCGGGGCGCACGGCGAGGCCCTCGAGGTGCCAGGGCCGCACGAAGGACTCCCAGGCGTACGGTTCGGTGAACTGGCCGTGGTCGCGCAGCGCCTCCGCGGTGCGGGAGAGCTGGGTGACGGTGGCGACGTAGGTGAGGAACACGCCGCCGGAGACCAGCACGTCCGCGGCGGCGTCCACGCACTCCCAGGGGGCGAGCATGTCCAGGACGACCCGGTCCACCGCGGCGGTGCCGAGGGTCGGGGCGACGTCCTGGAAGTCGCCGACGGTCAGGTCCCAGCGCGGGTGCAGCGCCTCGGGCTCGAGGCCGAAGAAGGTGCCGACGTTCTCGCGGGCCACCTCGGCGAAGTCCTCGCGGCGCTCGATCGAGTGCACGGAGCCCTCGGGGCCGACGGCGCGCAGCAGCGCGGTGGTCAGCCCGCCGGAGCCGACGCCCGCCTCGAGCACGCGGGCGCCGGGGAAGATGTCTCCCCACATGAGGATCTGCGCGGAGTCCTTGGGGTAGATGATCGCGGCGCCGCGCGGCATGGAGAGGATGTAGTCGGCGTACAGCGGGCGCAGGGCCTGGTAGCGGGTGCCGTGGTTGTCCTCGACCACGGTGCCGTCCTCCTCCCCGACGAGCTGGTCGTGGCGGAGCACGCCGCGATGGGAGTGGAACTGCCCTCCGGGCTTGAGGGTGATGGTGTGCAGGCGGTTCTTGGAGTCCGCGAGCTGGACCTTGTCGCCGAGGGCGAAGGGTCCGGTGCGGTCGAGGCCGCGGCGGGGCGCGCGGGGCGCGGGTCCCGACGCCCCGTCCTGGGCGGCGGGCTGCGGCTGAGAAGTCATGCTCTCCAGCATAGGTCGCGATCAGCGCGGTGAACGGGCCTGTTCACCGTCCGCGCAGGAGCGTGTTGACGTCGACGCTGAGGATCACCCCGGCCGGCGTCCCGTCGGCCTCGACGACGAGGTAGACGGGCGCGGGGCGGGAGAGCATCGCGGAGACCAGCTCCTCGCCCGCCAGTCCGGTGCGCAGCGCGACCACGTCCCCGAGGGGACGGGCGACGGCGGAGGCGGTGGTGCTCCCCCGCTGCGCGGCGGGGACCGCGGCGATCGCCTCCGGGGCGGGCAGCAGCGCACGGCCGACGGTCCCGGGGCGCGGATCGACGCGGTCCAGCAGCAGGACCTGCTCGTCGTGCGCTCCCGGAGCCTGCGCTTCCTCGAGCGCGTTCAGCGGCGCCTGGGGCGGCAGGAGGCGCACGGGGCGCAGGACGGCGGAGACGTCGAGGGCGTCGACGCGATCCTGCGTGCGCGCCCCCGCCAGCGCCCGGGTCGCGCCCTGCCACAGCAGTCCCGCGATGAGCAGCGCCCACACCAGCGTCAGCAGGCCGACGGTGCCCGCGCCCCCGCTGCGCATGATCCGCACGAGCGGCACGAGGACGACGCCGACGGCGATCGCCCGCCCGATCCAGGCGGTGATCCGCGTCCCCGCGGTCGGTCTGCGCAGCACCGCGCCGAGCAGGGACTCCAGGGCGCGGCCGCCGTCCATCGGCAGGCCCGGCAGCAGGTTGAACAGGGCGAGCACCACGTTCAGCCAGGTCGCGAACGAGGCGACCGCGCCCAGGACGCCCTCCGGCGCGGCCAGCGCGGCGACGGCCGCGGTGAGCCCCGCGAGCGCTGCGTTGCTCGCGGGGCCGGCGAGGGAGACGAGCACGGAGCCGAGCGCCGGCATCCGCTCCGCCCGGTACTGGGTGTGCCCGCCCCACAGCGTCAGCGCGATGTGGTCGATCCGCGCGCCGAAGAGACGGGCCACGAGGGCGTGGGAGAGCTCGTGCACGAGCACGGAGAGGATCAGGAACAGTCCCAGCCCGAGGGCGATCAGCGCGCTCGCGCCGACCGGGAGTCCCGGGCGCTGGAGGGAGGGGAAGAGCACCGCGGCGATCAGGAGCACCGTGACGAGGGTGCCCGGGCTGATCTGCAGCGGCGGCAGCGTGCCGATCCGCAGCATGGGGCGTGGCATGGGGACTCCTCGGTGGCGGGCCGGCGGCTCGCCGGGCAGGGTGAGGATATCCCCTGCTCCTGCACCCGAGCTCGACGGATCACGGGCCCGTCGGCAGCCCCCGTCGGCGGGCGCGCGCGAGCCTATGATGGAGGGATGAGTCGAATCGCCATCACGGCCTTCAGCGGGTGGAACGACGCCGGCGAGGCCGCCACCGGGGTGGTCGAGCACCTCCTGGAGGTGTGGCCCTCGCGGCCCGTCGGCGCGGTCGACGCCGAGGAGTTCATCGACTTCCAGGTCAACCGCCCCGAGATCAGCACCACCGAGGAGGGGCTGCGGGTCGTGGACTGGCCCGACACCCGGCTGCACCTGATCACCCCTCCGCGCGGCCCCGAGATCGTCGCCGTGATCGGGCCCGAGCCGTCCCTGCGCTGGAAGCGGTTCTGCGACGAGGTGCTCGAGCAGCTGCAGGCGCTCGACGTGAGCTCCGTCGTCTCCCTCGGGGCGCTGCTGGCGGACTCCCCGCACAGCCGTCCGCTGCCGGTCTCCTCGGAGGTCGAGCCGGTGCCGGCGCAGCGGGTCGAGAACTCCGAGCAGTACTCGGGGCCCATCGGGGTGCCGACGATCCTCGCGCGCCGCACCGCGAGCGCCGGTCTGCGCACCACGAGCATCTGGGTGCAGGTCCCCCACTACGTCTCCCAGAACTCCTCGCCCAAGGCGGTGCTCGGTCTCGTGCGCGAGGTGCAGGAGCTGATCAGCGCCCCGATCCCGGTCGGCGAGCTGGTCGAGGACGCCGAGGCGTGGGAGCGGGGCGTCGACGAGCTGGCCCGCACCGACGAGGACGTCGCGGAGTACGTGCGCCGGCTCGAGCGGGCCCAGGACGCGGCCGAGCTGCCCGAGGCCAGCGGCGACGCGATCGCCAAGGAGTTCGAGCAGTTCCTGCGTCGTCGCCGCGAGACGGACTGAGCCCCGGCCCGACGGGCCGAGCCGGGGCTCGTCGGCTCACGCGCGCAGCGTGATCCCGAAGAGCGCGTCGACCGCGGCGGCGACGTCGCCCGGCGCGTCCTCTGCCGTCGGGGCCGCGGTCCCGGGGACGGCGGGGACCTCGCGGCCCTCGGCCCAGGCGTCCAGGACCGTGAGCGCGGTCGGGGTGTCCAGGTCCTCGCGGAGCGCGGCGCGCAGCGCCTCGACGACGTCGGGGCGCAGGTCGCGGCGGCGTGCGGCGTTGCGGTAGGCGTCCAGACGCCGGCCGGCCTCCTCGAGCTCGGCCTCCGACCACTCCCAGTCGCTGCGGTAGTGGTGGGCCATGAGCACCAGGCGGATCGCCATCGGGTCCACGCCCCCGCGCACGAGCCGGTGGACGAACACGAGGTTGCCGAGCGACTTGCTCATCTTCTCGCCCTCGTGGCCGACCATCCCGGCGTGCGCGTAGGAGATCGCGAAGGGGCGGCCCAGCCCGATCGAGTGGGCGGCGCTGAGGTCGTGGTGGGGGAAGACGAGGTCGCTGCCGCCGGCCTGGATGTCGAAGGGCAGCCCGAGCCCCTCCTCGGCGATGGAGACGCACTCGACGTGCCAGCCGGGCCGGCCGCGGCCGAGCTCGCCGGCGTCCCAGGCGGGCTCCCCCTCGCGTTCGGCCCGCCACAGCAGCGGGTCGAAGCGGCCGCGCTTGCCCTCCCGGTCGGGATCCCCGCCGCGCTCGGCGAAGACCTCGAGCATCTGCTCCTCGCTCCAGCCGGAGACGTCCCCGAGGGCCCCGTCGCGGGCGAGATCCAGGTACCAGTCCTCGCCCTCGGCGTCGGGGGTCGGCACCCGATAGGCGCGCCCGCGCTCCTTCAGCGCGGTGACGGTGGCGATGATCTCGTCCATCGCCTCGCTCACGGAGCGGTAGGTCTCCGGGGCGAGGATCCGCAGCGCGGCCATGTCCTCGCTGAACAGCTCCACCTGGGAGGCGGCGAGCTCGCGCCAGTCCACGCCGTCGCGCTCGGCGCGCTCGAGCAGGGGGTCGTCGACGTCGGTGATGTTCTGGGCGGTGGTGACCTCGAGACCGGTGTCCACGAGGGCGCGGCGCATGAGGTCCGCCGCGTGGTAGGTCGCGGCGTGACCGAGGTGCGTGGAGTCGTAGGGGGTGATCCCGCAGATGTACAGGCGGGCGTGCCCCGGTTCGACGGGGGTCACGGGCGCGATGCGCCCGGAGCGCGTGTCGAACAGCCTCAGCGGGGTGGTGGAGGCGGGCAGCGGGGTCAGCTCAGGGGTGGTCCAGGATTGCACCACTCGATCATAAGAGCGGGCGCGCTCGGGTGGGTTCAGGCGCCGCCGAGCGGATCCACCGCGCCGAACCACAGCATCGCCAGCAGCAGCAGGCCGGCCACCACGCGGTAGACGACGAACATCAGGTACGAGTGGTTCTCGATGATCCGCATGAACCAGACGATCACCGCGAAGCCGACCACGAAGGCGACCGCGGTGGAGACCGCGATCGCGAGCAGCGACGGCTCCCCCGCGGCGGCGGCGACGGCCCGGCCCTCGGCCGTGAACAGGACAGGGACCTCCTTGGCGGCCTTGTACAGGCCCGAGGCGAACACCGCCGGGATCGCCAGCAGGAAGGCGTAGCGGGCCGCGGCCTTGCGGGTGTAGCCCATGAGCAGGCCCGCTGTGATGGTGCCGCCGGAACGGGAGACGCCCGGGATCAGCGCGAGCGCCTGGGCGAGGCCGAACAGGATGCCGTCGCGCACGCTGAGCTGGTCGAGCTGCTTGCGCTGGGGGGCGAAGCGGTCCGCGAATCCCAGCAGGACGCCGAAGAGGATCAGCATCGTCGCGGTGATGTAGAGGTTGCGCAGGCTGTAGTCGATCTGGCTCTCGAAGAGCAGGCCCAGCACGCCGATCGGGATCGAGCCGAGGATCACCAGCCAGCCCATGCGCACGTCCGGGTCGGAGTGCGGGATCCTCCCGGCCAGGGCCTTGAACCATCGCCCGATGATCCGGGTGATGTCCTTCCAGAAGTAGATCAGCACCGCGGTCTCGGTGCCGAGCTGGATGATCGCGGTGAAGGCCGCGCCCGGGTCCTCCCCCGGCGCCATGAGCTCCCCGACCACGCGCACGTGGGCGCTGGAGGAGATGGGGAGGAACTCGGTCAGGCCCTGGACCAGGCCCAGGACGACCGCCTCGATGAAGGACATGGACTCTCCTGAATGAACTCGTGCTCGAGGTCGTCATGGCGCGGCTCGGCAAGGCGGCCGACGCGCCGGCGGTGACGACCTCGCACAGCGTACGCGGCGCTGGGCGGGTGCCCGGCGCCGCGCGGCGCTGTCAGCGTGAAGGGTGCGTGGAGGTCCTGCGGACGGGACCGGGGCTCAGCGGCCCTGGTCGTCCTCGTCGTCCTCGTAGTCGTCGTCCTCGTCCCCGTAGTCGTCGTCCTCGTCGTCGTCGAAGTCGTCGAGATCGTCGAAGTCGTCGTCCTCGTCGTCGTCCTCGTCGTCCGCGTCGAAGACGATCAGCGGGGTGGCGATGTCGTACGCGTCGAAGAGGGCGTCGTCGTAGGTGTCGAAGGCCGTGGCGAGCTGCTCGGTGGCGGCGTCCAGGGCCGGGTCGTCGTCACCGCGGGAGGCGGCGGCCGCCTCGTAGTGACGCTCGAGGGCGGCGATCAGCGCAGCGAGAGCGGAGCGAGGATCCGTGTTCATGGTTGGACGGTACCCCGTCCGAGGGCACAATGGACAGGGGGAACCGGCCCGCCGAGGACGTGATCGTCCCGCGCTCGCACGGCGCGGCCCCCGGCATCGCCGCGCGAGTGTCCGATCGCACACCGCGGTCGCCCCGTCGCTGGTCATCGCGCTCAGGAGGAACTGTTGATCCGACCCCGCACACCGCTCACCGCCGAGGTCCAGCACGTGAGCGACCCCCGTGGCCGACGCGATCTCCCCGTCGAACGGGGACGGCGGCTGGATGACTACGAGTACCAGATCATCACCGTCCCGCGGGGCAGCTCGATCGGGCAGGTCCGCGCGGAGCTCGCCGAGCAGGCCGAGTACGGGCGCTGGGAGCATGCCCGCACCCGCCTGTACATGGGCGGCGGCAAGAAGGTGTGGATGCGGCGACGGATCATCCGGGTGCAGTCGACGCTGTAGACCGCCGGGCCGTCCACATCCGGGCCCTCCACGACGCATCGGCCTCCCGCGTCTGATGGGATGGGCAGGTGCCCGCGACGTCCCCGCTCCTGCTCCTCGTGCTGCTGGTGGTGTACCTGCCGCCCGCGGCGGTGCTCGCCTGGCACGACGGCCGCTCCCATCGCCTCCCGAACCGCTGGGTGGCGGGGCTGAGCGGCGCAGTGGTGCTGGCGCTCGCGGTCCTCGCGCTCCTGGCCCCCACCCTGCGCCCGGCGCTGTGGACCGCGGCGGCGCTCGCCCTCGTGCTCGGTGCAGGGGCCCTCGCGGTCGGGCTCGCCGCGCCCTCGCTGCTGGGGATGGGCGATGCGAAGACGGTGCCCGTCGTCGTGCTGATGTCGGCGTCGCTCGGCGGGGAGGTGCTCATCGCGGGCCTGCTGGGCGCGGCGCTGCTGGCCGGCCTGCTCGGTGCGGCGGTCATGCTCGTCTCCCGGCGCGCCGGGGTGCGCTTCGCCGTCGGCCCCGTGCTGCTCGCGGCCCCGTTCCTGGGGCTGCTCGGGGCGCCGCTGGTCGCCTCCGCCCTCGGCACCGCCTGACCTGCCGGCGGCTCATGCCGGTGCCGCTCCGTTCGAGGCTCGCGCCGGCCCCGCCCCCTCAGCGGCCGCGGCGACGCTGCCGGGAGACCTCGTAGAGGGCGAGGGAGCCGGCCACCGACGCGTTCAGCGAGGAGGCGCTGCCTCCCATGGGGATCTCGGCGACGACGTCGCAGGCCTCCCGCCAGCCCGCGCTCATCCCGACGGTCTCGTTGCCGACGACGAGCAGGGTCGGTCCGGTCAGATCGACGTCGGCGAGCTCGTGCCCGCCCGCCTCGTCCAGACCGATCACTGTCCACGGCTCCCCTGCGGCGCGGCGGCCGCAGAGCCATTCCAGCACCTCCCGGTGGGAGGGCAGGCGCAGCACGGGGACCGCGAAGACGGAGCCGGTGCTCGCCCGGATCGCGGCAGGGTCCCAGGGATCCGCGGCGTGCCCGGTCACGACGAGCCCCGCCCCGCCGAGGGCATCGACCGAGCGGGCCAGGGAGCCGATGTTCCCGGGGCTCGTCGGCCGGTCGAAGACGACCACGACCGACGCCGGCGCCGGGGCGAGCCGGGAGGGATCGTCGGCGGGAACGGCCGCGACGACGAGCAGCTCCGGGACGCCGTCCTCCCTCTCCCCCAGCTCGGCCATCAGCTCGGGCGCGAGATGGACCACCGGCGCCGGCGGTGATTCGAGCAGCTCCCGCGCCCAGCGCGAGGGGTCATCGCGACCGTCGGCGAGCAGGGCACGGATCTCGTGGCCGTGGGCGATCGCCTGGGTGATCGGGCGGACGCCCTGGACGATCATCTCGCCGCTGCGGGTGCGCTTGGTGCGGTTGGTCAGCAGGGCCTGCCACTGCTGGAACCGGGCGTTGCGCCGTTCGATGCGCTGCGGGACGCGGCGGGTCATGCCCCGGCCCCGTCGTAGCCGAGCTGGCGCCACGCCTCGTAGACGGCGATCGAGACCGCGTTGGCGAGGTTCAGGGAGCGGCGCGCCGGGAGCATCGGGATCCGGACCCGGGAGGTGATGCGCGGATGCTCCATGACCTCCTCGGGCAGGCCGGTCGGCTCGGTGCCGAACAGCAGGACGTCCTCGCGGCGGTAGTCGACCTCGCCGAGGGTGGTCTCGGTGCGGGCCGTGAACGCGAAGACCCGCGCTCCGGGCACGGCGGCCAGTGCATGCTCGAGATCGGGATGGATGCTCACCTCGGCGAGGTCGTGGTAGTCCAGCCCCGCTCGCCGAAGCTTCGCGTCCTCGAGGTCGAAGCCGAGGGGCTCGATGAGGTGCAGGCGGGCACCGGTCACGGCGGCCAGCCGGATGGCGTTGCCGGTGTTGCCCGCGATCGCGGGCTCGTGGAGGAAGACGTGGACCATGCGGAGGATTCTTCCACGCGGGCCGGGGCCGCTCGCGCCGGCCTGCGCGAGAGCAGCCTCAGAACACCAGGAACAGCGCGCCGGCGATGAGGAAGCCGATCACGGACTCGAGGGTCTGCTGCACGGTCCAGGTGCGCAGGGTGGTGGCGACGTCCATGTTCAGCAGCCGGCCCACCAGCCAGAAGCCGGAGTCGTTCACGTGCGAGGCGAACACCGAGCCCGCGGCGGTCGCGACCGTGATCGCGGCGATCTGTCCCGGACTGTAGCCGGCGGCGGCGACGGCCGGGGCCATGAGGCCTGCGGCGGTGACCAGCGCGACCGTGGCGGAGCCCTGGGCCAGGCGCATCACCACGGCGATGACGTAGGCGGCCAGGATGAGCGGCAGGCCGAGGTCGCCGAGGACGTCGGAGAGCGCGTCGCCGATCCCGGAGGTGCGCAGCACCCCGCCGAACATGCCGCCCGCGCCGGTGATCAGCACGACCGAGCAGATCGGGCCGAGGGAGGAGTCCACGATCTTCTCCAGGGCGGTGCCGTGCTCGCCGCGCCGGAAGCCAAGCACCACGAGGGCCACGAGCACGGAGATCAGCAGCGCGACGGCGGAGGTGCCGAGGGTGGACAGCACCCCGTACCAGGTCGCGGTCTCGTCGACGGAGCCGGCGGCGCGCAGGAAGTCCAGTCCGGTGTTCAGGAAGATCAGCACCATCGGCAGCAGCAGCACCGCGATGACCGTGCCGACCTTCGGCGGGTTCGCGACGGGCTCGTCGCTGCCGCCGCCGAAGACCCCGCCGACCTGGGCGAGGGTGAAGGGGAACTTCCTCGCCGTGACCCGGCCCCACAGCACGCCGGTGAGATAGAAGGTCGGCACGGCGCACACCAGGCCGATGAGCAGCACCATGCCGAGGTTCGCGCCGTAGAGCTCGGTCGCGGTGACGGGGCCGGGATGCGGGGGCACGAAGACGTGCATCGCGGAGAAGGCGACGGCGGAGGGCATCGCGTACAGCAGAACGGGCCCGCCCAGCCTGGCGGCGACCGCGAAGACGATCGGCAGCATCACCACGAGCCCCGCGTCGAAGAACATGGGGAAGCCCATGAGCAGGGAGGCGATGCCGAGGGCCAGGGGGGCGCGCTTCTCGCCGAAGACCCGGATCATCGTCTCGGCGAGCACGGTCGCGCCGCCGGAGTTCTCGATGAGCTTGCCGAGCATCGCGCCGAGGCCCACGAGCAGGGCGACGCTGGCGAGGGTGCCGCCGAAGCCGTCCAGCAGGACGTCGACGATGTCGCCGGAGGGGATGCCGGTGGCGAAGGCCGTCAGGAGGCTGACCAGCACGAGGGTGAGGAAGGCGTGCAGCTTGAAGCGGATGACGAGCACGAGGATGAGGGCGATGGCGCCGGCCGCGATCGCGAGGAGGGGCGCGGCTCCGAGTGTCTGGGACCAGCCGTCGATCTCCATGGGGGATCTCCTGGGGTGGAAGGGAGGCGGGCAGCGGCCCGCCGTGGAGGGGTCGGGGCGGTGCGTCCGACGCTTCTGCTGCGGGTCCGACTCGTCGCCCTCAGGCCATCCTCGCAGGCACACGGGAGGAACGGGGCGCGCCGCGGCCCGGACGTGCGGCGGCGGGCATGCGAGAAGGCCCCGACTCGTGGAACGAACCGAGGCCTTCTCCTGCGGTGTCCGAGGGGGGACTTGAACCCCCACGCCCTAAAGCGGGCACTAGCACCTCAAGCTAGCGCGTCTACCAATTCCGCCACCCGGACAGGTGATCGTCATGCTGACAGGGAAGACAGTAGCACGCGCTCGGGGTCAGGACGCACCCGAAACCGCCTCTGCCAGCATGGACGTGAAGACAATCACGCCGAGGCGCGGACGCTGCCGCGGTCCATCACGCCGCGCAGCAGGGCAACGACCGCGTCGATCCGTGCGGGGAGGTCGGTGGGGGCCGCGTCGGGCAGTCGGGCGGCGAGGTCCTGGAGGGCGGCGGCGGCGAGCACGGTCATGGTCGGATCGGGGTCGACGAGTGCGGCGGGCTCCCAGCGGGCCATCTCCTCGAGCAGTCCGGCGAGCTCGGCGGAGGCCCCGTGACGACCGTGGACCAGCAGATCGGCGCGGGCGCGGGTGGCCAGCGCGGTGCAGCGACGCAGCGAGGCGGTCGTGAGATCCGGGCCGATCAGCGCGGCGGGCTCCGTGGGCGGGATCGCGATGTCCGACGCCGTCGTCCCGTCGCTCGCTCCGTCGTGCTGCAGCTCCATGCCGACCGTCCCCTCCTGCTCGTGCCGGGGTCCGGGCGGTCCCCTGCGACACCGAGCACTTTACCCGGGCTTTACCTGAGGGGACAAGGGACATCCGGCCCGGACGCGGACCGCTCAGCGAGCGGCGACGCGGCGGGAGAGCTCGGTCCGGGCGGCCTCGAGCATGACCGCGACGGGAGCGGACGGGACGCGCAGCATCGAGCGCACCTGCATGTCCGCCTGGTGGGCGAGCATCTCCAGTCCGTCGGCGACCTCTCCGCCGGCTCGCTGGACGATATCCGCGACGGGGGCGGGCCACGGGTCGTACAGGACGTCCAGGAGCACTCCCGGTCGCGGCAGGTGCTCCTCCCCTCTGGCCATCCACCGCGCGGCGACGTCCCGCGCGCCCGCGACGGCCAGCGCGCTCACGACCGCGTCGGCCTCGAGGGTCTCGTGGTGGCGGTCCCAGGGGATGACGAGCGTCTCGGCCCCGGCCCCGGCGGCGAGCTCGCTCAGCGGGGCGAGCTTCTCGGGGCTGCGGGCGCTCAGCAGCACGGTGCGCGCCCCGAGGGAGAGCAGGGCCGCCAGGGCGCTGAGCGCCGTCGCGCCCGAGCCGAGGACGGCTCCCGCCGTGATCGAGTCCGCGCCGTGGTCCCTCAGGCTCGCGGCGATGCCGTGCACGTCGTGGTTCTCCGCGCGCCAGCCGCCGCCCTCGCGGCGCAGGAGCGTGTTGGCCACGCCGAGCTGCCGGGAGACGGCGTCATGCTCGTCGGCGAGGGCGAAGGCCTCGGGCTTGCCCGGCATGGTGACGCTCAGCCCCTGCAGCTGCCGACCGATCCCCCGGGCGAGGAAGTCCTCGAGCCGCCCGGCCATGACCTCGTGGCGCTCGTACCGGGCGTCGGCGATGCCGAGCGCGCGATAGGCGGCGCTGTGCAGGACCGGGGAGAGGGAGTGCTCGACGGGCGAGCCGATCACCGCGAAGCGTCGCAGCCCCTCCTGCCCGGCGGTCACTCCTTGTCGGCGGCCCATGCCTGCCACTCCGCGACGTTCTCCTCGTGCTCGGCCCAGGTGGCCGCGAACTCTGTCTCCCCGGTGTCGGTGTTGACCGAGACGAAGTACAGCCAGTCCCCCTCCGGCGGAGCGGCCGCCGCATCCAGCGCGGCGGACCCGGGTGCCGAGATCGGGCCGGGCGGGAGCCCCTCGTGGAGGTAGGTGTTGTACGGGCTCTTGGTCGCGCGCTCCTCGTCCGTCGTCCCGACGCTCGCGGACTTGCCGGTCACGTAGTGCACGGTCGAGTCGAACTGGAGCTTCATCGGGGAGCCCTTCGCCTCGCCCGTGCCCTCGAGGCGGTTGTGGATCGTGCGGACCACCTTCCCGTAGTCCTCGGCGTTGCGCACCTCCATCTCCGCGAGGGAGGCGTAGGTGAGGGTGGTGTGCCACTCGTCCTCGGGGATCTCCCGCGCGGTGAGCTGCTCCTCCATCCGCCCCCACATCATCGCGATGACGTCCTCGGCGCTCTGGTCCTCGAGGATGTCGTAGCGACCCGGCCAGAGGTAGCCCTCGAGGCTCTTCGCCTCGTTCTCGGGGATCCCGTAGGAGGTGTAGTCCTTCGCGGCGGCCTCGAAGTCCTCGACCGGGATGCCGGTCTCCTCGGCCAGCAGGTCCCAGATCTGGGTCAGGCGCAGGCCCTCGGGGACGATCACGCGATGGCCGGCGAGGTTCTCGGGGTCCATGAGCATGGTCAGCGCGTCGGCGGAGGTCATCTCCTGCTTCAGCCGGTACACCCCGGGCTCGATCTTCGCGGCCTCCTTCGTGGAGGAGAAGAGCGTGACGAACGGGGCGGAGGTCTTGATCACGCCCTCGTCCACGAGGGTCTCGGCGATGTCGGAGCCGGTATCGCCCTCCCCCACCTCGACGAGCGCCTCGCCGCTTCCCGGGCCCTCGAACTCCGCGGCCTCCTGCTCGACGCTGATGTTCGAGGTGACCCAGCGGTAGCCCTGGTAGCCGCCGACGCCGAGGCCCGCGAGCACGGCGATCACGAGCAGCACGGGCAGGACGGCGCGGAAGAACCCGCCTCGGCGACGGCGCGGCTCGCCGCGGTGCCCGCCGCGACGTCGGCCGCGGCCCTCGTGCCCGTGCTCGGCGCTGTCCTGGGACTCGGCGAGCTCGTCGAAGGAGAGGTCCTCGTCGTTCATCGCTCCTCCTCCGTCCGGTCCTGCTCCGCCGGGTGGTGCGGGGCCTCGACGAGCTCCCCGCCGCGCCGCCCGCTGGACCTCTCGAGGTCCAGGGCCTGCTGCAGGATCATCACCGCGGCGACCTGGTCCACGACCTGGCGGTGGCGGCGTCCCTTGCGGCCCGAGCTGTGCAGCGCCCTGTGTGCGGAGACGGTGGTGAGCCGCTCGTCGATCAGGCGGACCTCGGTCTGCGGCGACGGCGTCTCCAGCAGCGTCGCGAGCTCCGCGGCGAACGCGCGTGCCTTCTCCGCGGCCGCCCCCTCGGCCCCGCTCAGGGACCGCGGGAGCCCGACCATGATGACATGGGCCTCGAGCTCGAGCGCCTCCTCGAGGACACGGCGCGCCGCCGTGTCGCGCCCGAGGGTCTCGACGGGGGTGGCGATGAGGCCGTCGAGATCGCTGCGGGCGAGGCCCACGCGGACGTCGCCGACGTCGACGCCGAGCCTCACCCCGCGCGGCAGGCCGGGCTGCTCGTCGACGGGACCGCTCATGCGGTCCGCGCCTCCTCGATCGCGCCGCGCACCGCGCCGAGCGCCTCGCCGATGCGCGCGGGCTCGCCGCCGCCGCCCTGGGCGAGATCGGGCTTGCCGCCCCCGCGGCCGCCCATCGCCTCCGCACCCGCGCGCAGGAGAGCGCCGGCCGCGAGGCCGAGGTCGCGCGCCCCCGCGCTGGTGGCGATCACGAGGGCGGCCCGGCCGCTCTCGTGGCCCGCGACGGCGACCACGACCGGGGCGTCCTCGCCGAGGCGCGCCCGCAGGTCGGTGGCGAGGGTGCGCAGGTCGCCGGCGGCGACGCCCTCGCCGGCGTCGTGCAGCAGGACCCGCACGCCGTGGAGGTCCTGCGCGGTCTCGACGAGCCGGCCCGCCTCGGCCTGGAGCTGCTGCCCGCGCAGGGTCGCGAGCTGCTTCTCCATGTCCTTCATCCGCTGGGTGAGGGACCGGACCCGCTCGGGCAGCTCCTCGGCGGAGCCGACCTTCAACAGCTCGGAGAGCTGGGAGACGAGGGCGTGGGCCTTGGCCTGGTGGCGGTAGGCGGACAGCCCCACGAGCGCGTCGACGCGGCGCACGCCGGAGCCGATCGAGGCCTCGCCCATGAGCTGGACGGAGCCGATCGCGCCGGTGCTGCCGACGTGGGTGCCGCCGCACAGCTCCCGGGACCAGTCCCCACCGATCGAGACGACACGGACGATGTCTCCGTACTTCTCGCCGAACAGGGCCTGCGCCCCGAGGGCCTTCGCCTCGTCGATCGGCATCTGCTGGTCGGTGACGGTCAGCTCGTCCTGCAGCAGCGTGTTGACCCGTCCCTCGACCTGCTCGAGGACGGACTTCGGCACGGCCTGTCCGTAGCGGAAGTCGAAGCGCATCCGGCCCGGGGAGTTCTCGGAGCCGGCCTGGGTGGCGCCGTCCCCGAGCTCCTCGCGCAGGGACTGGTGGACCATGTGGGTCGCGGTGTGGGCGCGGGCGATCGCGCCGCGCCGCACCGGGTCGATGGTCGCGATCGCGCCGGCGCCGGGGGCGATCTCGCCCTCGACCAGACGGCCGCGGTGCACGATCAGGCCGCGCACGGGCTTCTGCACGTCGTCGACCTCGACGAGGCCGCCGCCGGTCAGCGCGATCGAGCCCTGGTCGGCGAGCTGACCGCCGGCCTCCGCGTAGAAGGGGGTGGAGGCGAGCACGACCTCGACCTGCGCGGGCGCGTGCACCGCGTCGACCAGCGCTCCCTCCACGAGGACGGACTCGACGGTCGTGGAGACCGTGTCCTCCGTGTAGCCGAGGAAGGGCACCTCGCCGCCCCGCTCGGTGAGGAGGCGGTTGTACAGGGCGGTGTCGGTGTGGCCGGTCTTCTTCGCGGCCGCATCCGCGCGGGCGCGCTCGCGCTGCTCCTGCATCGCGGAGCGGAAGGCGTCCTCGTCGACCTGGAGCCCGACCTCGGAGGCCATCTCCATGGTGAGGTCGATGGGGAAGCCGTATGTGTCGTGGAGCTTGAAGGCCTCGTCGCCGGGCAGCACCTTGCCGCCGTCGGCCGCGGCGGAGCGCGCGACCTGGTCGAAGATCGCGGTGCCCGTCTCGAGAGTGCGGCGGAACGCCTCCTCCTCGGCGTAGACGATCTCGGCGATGCGGGGGAAGTCCGCCTCGAGCTCCGGGTAGGACTCGGCCATGAGGTCCTTGGAGAGGGGCAGCAGGTGGGGCATCGAGGGATCGCTGTGGCCCAGCAGGCGCATCGAGCGCACGGCGCGGCGGATCAGGCGGCGCAGCACGTAGCCGCGGCCCTCGTTGCCGGGGCGCACTCCGTCGCCGACGAGCATCAGGGCGCTGCGCACGTGGTCGCCGATGATCCGCAGATGGACGTCGTCCTCGCCGTCGGCGCCGTAGCGGCGGCCGGAGAGCTCCTGGGCCTTCTCGATGACGGGGAAGATCTGGTCGATCTCGTACATGTTGTTCTTGCCCTGCAGCAGGTAGGCGAGGCGCTCCACGCCGAGACCGGTGTCGATCGCCTTCTGGTCGAGCTCGCCGAGCAGCTCGTAGTCCTTGCCCTTGCCGGGCCCGCGCAGGAACTGGTCGAACACGAGGTTCCAGATCTCGATGTAGCGGTCCTCGGCCCGCGGATCGCCCGGCCACTCGTCGTGCCGGCCGCCCGTCGCCTCGGGGCCGAACTCGGGGCCGCGGTCGTAGTGCCACTCCCCCGTCGACCCCGCCGGGCCGGGCTGGCCGGTGTCCCAGGCGCTCTCCGCCCAGGGCAGGCGCACGATGCGCTCGTCGGGCAGGCCGATGACGCTGCGGAGATGCTCGTAGGACTCCTCGTCCTCCTCCCACACCGTGATCCACAGCCGCGCGGGATCGAGCCCGAATCCGCCCTCGTCCTGCGAGCCGGTCAGCAGCTCCCAGGAGAAGTCGATCGCGCCCTTCTTGAAGTAGTCGCCGAAGGAGAAGTTCCCGGCCATCTGGAAGAAGGTGCCGTGCCGGGTGGTGCGGCCGACGTTCTCGATGTCGTTGGTGCGGATGCACTTCTGCACGCTCACCGCGCGATCGTAGGGGGCCTTCTCGGAGCCCACGATGTACGGGATGAACGGGACCATGCCGGCGATCGTGAAGAGGATCGACGGGTCGCGGGAGACCAGCGAGGCGCTGGGCACGACCTCGTGCGCCTTCTTCTCGAAGTGGGCGAGGAAGCGCCGGTGGATCTCGGAGGTGCGCATGGGGTCGAGGAGTCCTTCCTGGGGCCGCGTCGGCGGCGCGGCGAGGGTGCGGGGGACGGGCGGCCGCGTCAGGGCCGTCCCTGCGGACACGAAGGCCCCGGTCAGGGTACCGGAGTACACCCGCCGGGGCCTGTCGCGCCGCGGAGAGGGGAGGTCAGCGCGCGTAGTACTCGACGACCATCTGGACGTCGACCGTGACGGGGACCTCGGCGCGCTTGGGGCGCGAGACGAGCTGGGCCTTCAGCTCGGGCAGCTCGACGGAGAGGTAGGAGGGGACCGACGCGAGCACGTCGGAGTTCCCGCCCTCGGCGGCGATCTGGAACGTCTCCATGGCCTGCGACTTGGGCTTGACCTGGATGGTCTGGCCGGGCTTGACGCGGAAGGAGGGGCGGTCCACCAGCTGGCCGTCGACCAGGATGTGGCGGTGCACGACGGCCTGGCGGGCCTGCAGGATGGTGCGGGCGAAGCCGGCGCGCAGGACGAGCGCGTCCAGGCGCATCTCCAGCAGCTCGACCATGCTCTCGCCGGTCAGGCCGGACTCCTTGCGGGCGTCCAGGTAGGCGCGGTGCATCTGCTTCTCGCGGAGGGCGTACTGCGCGCGCAGACGCTGCTTCTCCTTGAGGCGGACCGCGTAGTCGGACTCGGTGCGGCGGCGGGCACGACCGTGCTCGCCCGGGGGGTACGGGCGCTTCTCGAAGTACTTGACGGACTTCGGGGTCAGCGGGAGCCCGAGAGCTCGGGACAGGCGCGCCTGGCGGCGCGCGCGGGTGACGTTGGTCACGAGGTATACCTCTTGTTCGCGTGTGGTGAATCCAGTCTTGCAGCCGCGGATTCAGCGTCCGAGCCTACCGCAGGCTCCGCGGCCGGTCCACGTCCGACGGGCCTGGTCACACCTCCGTCGCTGTGGAGTGCCTCACCCGCTCGTGCCGGGCGGCGGCGGGGCGGAGTCGAGGATGCGCCGCAGCGCCTCGACGCGGCGGGCGGTGACCTCCTCGTGGCCGTGGCCCTTCGGATGGTAGTAGCGGGTGCCGACGAGGTCGTCGGGCGCGTACTGCTGGGCGACGACGGCGTGCGGGGCGTCGTGCGCATACCGGTACTCGACGCCGTGGCCGAGGCTCTTCGCCCCGGAATAGTGGGCGTCGCGGAGGTGGGCGGGCACGCCCTGGCCGCGTCCGGCCCGCACGTCGGCGATCGCGGCGTCCAGCGCCTTGTAGGCGGCGTTCGACTTCGGGGCGGTGGCGATGTGCACGACCGCCTGGGCGAGCGGGATCCGCCCCTCGGGCATGCCGAGCATCTGCACGGCCTGCATGGCGGAGACCGCGACCTGCAGCGCTGCGGGGTCGGCCATCCCCACCTCCTCGCTCGCGGCGATCACGACGCGCCTGGCGATGAAGCGCGGGTCCTCCCCCGCCTCGATCATGCGGGCGAGGTAGTGCAGGGAGGCGTCGACGTCGCTGCCCCGCATCGACTTGATGAAGGCGCTGGTGACGTCGTAGTGCTGGTCCCCGGCGCGGTCGTAGCGCACAGCGGCGCGGTTGACGGCCTGGGAGAGGGTGGCGGCGTCGATCTCCTCGGACTTCTTCATCAGCGCCGCCGCAGCGGCCGCCTCGAGCGAGGTGAGGATCTTGCGGGCGTCTCCCCCGCCGAGGCGGAGCAGGGCCTCGCGAGCGTCGTCGGAGAGGGTCACGGCGCCGTCGAGGCCGCGCTCGTCGGCGAGGGCGCGGTCCACGAGGGTGTCGAGGTCCTCGCGGGCCAGCGGCTCGAGGGTGAGCACGATGGAGCGCGACAGCAGCGGGGAGATCACGGAGAAGTGGGGGTTCTCGGTGGTCGCGGCGACGAGGGTGACCCACCGGTTCTCGACGCTGGGCAGCAGCGCGTCCTGCTGGGACTTCGAGAAGCGGTGCACCTCGTCGACGAAGAGGACGGTCTCTCGGCCGACGGTCCGCAGCCGGGAGCGGGCCTGGTCGACCACGTCACGGATGTCCTTGACCCCGGCGAGCACCGCGGAGACCTCGACGAACTCGCGGTCCCCGGACTTCGCGACGACATAGGCGAGGGTGGTCTTGCCGGTCCCGGGCGGCCCCCAGAGGATCACCGAGCTGGGCGCTGTGCGGGAGTCGTCGGTCGAGACCAGCCGGCGCAGCGGGCTGCCGGGCTCGAGCGCGGCGTGCTGGCCGACGATCTCCTCGAGGGTGCGCGGCCGCATCCGCACCGCGAGCGGGGCGCGGTGGTCGATGTTGCGGTCCGACAGCGTGCGCGGCGCGGGCGCATCACCGCCCAGCGAGAAGAGGTCCTCGTCCATCCCTCCAGGGTAGGCCCGGTGCCCGACCTCCGGTGCACGGTGCCCTCGGCTGCGTCCGCGCGGCGGGACTCAGCGGCGCAGCGCCCGCGCGATCCGGCCGGGCCAGGAGGGGCCCTCGTAGATGAAGGCGGTGTAGCCCTGGACGAGATCGGCGCCCGCATCGAGCCGCTCGCGGACGTCCTCGGCGGTGGTCACGCCGCCGCAGCTGATGATCACGGCCTCCTCCCCGAGCTCGGCGCGCAGCAGACGCAGCATCTCCAGGGATCGCGCGGCCAGGGGTGGGCCCGAGAGGCCGCCGGCTCCGATCCGCTCGATCACGGCGCGGTCGGTGCGCAGCGTCTCTGGCCGGGCGATCGTGGTGTTCGCGGCGATGACGCCGGCGAGTCCGACCTCGCTCGCGAGCTGCGCGACGGCGCGCACGTCCTCGTCATGGAGGTCGGGGGCGATCTTCACGAGCACCGGCACCTCGCGGCGCAGCCGCGTCGCGGCCTTCCGCGCCTCGTCGACCACGGCCTCGAGGATCGGGCGGAGCATCTCGACGCCCTGGAGGTCGCGCAGCCCCGGGGTGTTCGGGCTGGAGACGTTGATCGCGAGATAGGAGGCGTAGCGGGCCAGGAGGCCGGCGGAGAAGCGGTAGTCCTCGGCGGCGTCCTCGAGGGCCGTGGTCTTGGACTTGCCGATGTTCACCCCGATCACCGCGCGCTGGCCGCGCTCGGTGCGGCGCGCCGTCGCGAGCCGGTGGGCGAGGGCCTGCGCGCCGTGGTTGTTGAAGCCCATGCGGTTGATGAGCGAGCGGTCCTCGAGCAGGCGGAACGAGCGCGGCCGGGGGTTGCCGGGCTGCGCCTTCGCGGTGACGGTGCCGACCTCGACGTGGCCGAAGCCGAGATCCAGCAGCGCCAGCGGCAGCTCGCCGTCCTTGTCGAGCCCGGCGGCGAGGCCGAGCGGCGAGCTGTGGCGGGCGCCGAGCACGAGGCGGCCGGTGCCGTGGTCCCGGGTCGGATCCGGGGTGGCGGTGACGAGGCGGAACAGCTGCGCGGCTCCCGGCACGGCGTGCGCGAGCGACAGCGCCCGCAGCGTGAGCACGTGCGCGCGTTCGGGATCGAGACGGGCCAGCACGTGACGGAACAGGGCGTCGTAGGCGCCCCGGCGGGCGGCGGTGTCGGTGGTCACGGGCAGTACGGTACGCGGTCGGAGCCCGAGCCCTCAGGCCGACGGTCCCTTCCGGCCGCCGAGCAGCATGTAGACCAGGGCCAGGACCGGCAGGACGAGGGGCACGTAGCCGTAGCCCTGGCCGAACACGCTCCACACGGTCGCCTCGGGGAACAGCGCCGGGTCCACGACGGTCAGCGTGCCGACCACGAGCACGCCGAGCAGCTCGAGCACGACCAGCGCACGCGCCACCGCGGAGCGGCGACCGCCGCGCACGAGCGCGACCGTCACGGCGATGTACGTCGCCGCGGCGACGAGCGAGAGGGAGTAGGCCACCGGGGCGTGGTCGAACTTGGTCAGCACCTGCACGAGGCTGCGCGCGGTGGCGGAGAGCGCGAAGATCGCGTAGACGATGATCAGCACGGTCTCGAGGCCTCGTCCGCGGCGCGGCTCGCGGGCGGCGCGAGAGGCGGGGACGTCGTCGGTGCGTGGTGCGGTCATGCGAAGCCTCCCGGCCAGATCTGGTGGACGCGCATCAGGAGGACGAGCGTGACGGCGCAGACCACCGCGATCACGACGCTCCCCCAGCGGGTGCGCTCGAACGCCCCGACCCAGCCGCCGCCGACGACCATCACCAGCGCGGTGAGCAGATAGCCGTAGAGCACGACCCGGTCGGGCGCCGGCCCGGCGGAGGCGAGGTCCTTCGCCCCGAGGGCGATGCCGAGCACGAGCCAGCCGAGCGCCGTGACCAGGCATGCGCCCAGCAGCACGAGGTCGGCGCTCAGATCGCGCACCGCGTAGTACACCGCGAGCACGGCCGTCAGGCCGCCCAGCACGCCGACCACGATGCTCACCGCGCTCATCGTCCCCTGCTCTCCTCGGCCTGCCGGCGCTGCTCCACGGGCCGCCGACCGGTGTCGGGGCCGGGACCTACGATAGGCCCATGCCGATTCTGGAACTCACCGCTGACACACCCGCGGACGTCGTCGCCGACGTCCTCGTCCTCCCCCTGGTCGCCGGCGCGGGCGAGGCCCCCGCCTCCGTCCCGGGCTCCCCCGAGATCTCCGAGGCCGTCGCCGGCCTCGCCCCCTCGGCCGCGCGCGGCGACCTGCACCGCATCCCCTCCGCCGGCCTCGCCGCCGCGACGTCCCTGCTGCTGGTGGGCGTGGGTGAGGAGGATCTCGCCGAGGTCTCCGCCGAGGATCTCCGCCTCGCCTTCGGCGCCGCGACCCGCTCCCTCGCCGGGATCTCCCGCGCCGCGCTCGCCCTCCCGTCGGCCGAGGACGCCCAGCGCACCGCCGCCCTCGAGGGCGCCGCGCTCGGCGCCTACGCCTTCACCGCCCACAAGACCGGCAGCGGCTCCTCCGCCCCGAAGCCGGCTCTGGGCGAGATCGTCCTGCTCGCCGGCGAGGCCGGCGTCCCCGCCCTCGAGCCCGCGCTCGAGCGCGCCCGGGTGCTCGCGCAGTCCGTGGACGTCGTGCGCGATCTCGTGAACACCCCGCCGAACCTCCTGCCCCCGGCGGAGTTCGCCCGACGCGCCGAGGAGCTCGCCGCGGAGCTGCCGATCACGGTGACCGTCCTGGACGAGCAGGAGCTGGCCGCCGGCGGATACGGCGGGATCGTCGGCGTCGGCCAGGGCTCCGCCCGTCCGCCGCGCCTGGTGCGCCTCGAGTACGCGCCCGAGGGTGCGACCGCCTCCGTCTCCCTCGTCGGCAAGGGCATCACCTTCGACACCGGCGGCATCTCGCTGAAGCCCGCCCCCGGCATGGACGACATGACCTCCGACATGGCCGGCGCCGCGACCGTGCTCGGCGCGACGCTCGGCGCCGCGCACCTCGGCCTGCCGCTGAAGGTCACCACCTTCCTCGCCCTCGCGGAGAACATGCCCGGCGGCGGCGCGCAGCGCCCCGGAGACGTGGTCACGATGCGCGACGGCACCACCGTCGAGGTGCTCAACACCGATGCGGAGGGACGCATGGTCATGGCCGACGCGCTCGTCGACGCGGTCGCGACCGAGCCGGACCTCGTCATGGACGTCGCGACGCTCACCGGCGCGGCGGTCGTCGCGCTCGGCAAGCGGACCGCCGGCGTGATGGGCACCGAGACCGGCCGGTCGGCCGTGCTCGAGGCGGCCGAGCGCTCGGGCGAGCCGTTCTGGCCGCTGCCCTTCCCGCAGGAGCTGCGTGCCGATCTCACCGGCCGGGTCGCGGACCTGCGCAACATCGGAGAGCGTCCCGGCGGGGCGCTCTCCGCCGGCATCTTCCTGCGGGAGTTCGTGGGCTCGACCGAGTGGGCTCACCTCGACATCGCCGGCCCCGCCTTCGCGAGCGGACCGCTGGGCTACATGGGCAAGGGTGCGACCGGGATGAGCGTGCGCACCGTCCTGCAGGTCCTCGAGGATCGCGCGGCGGCCGCGCAGGCGTGATGCTCGCCGCATCGACGTACTGAGCCTTCAGCGCAACGGGGCCGCTCCGCGCCGCCTGGTGCCCTAGCATGGGACACGCAGGCGGCGCGGTCGGCCATCCAGGTCCGCACCGGTCGCGGAACATCCCAAGACACCGAGGAGCACACAGGTGGCGGACACAACCACTGACCAGTTCGACGTCGTGATCCTGGGAGGTGGCAGCGGCGGCTATGCGGCCGCGCTGCGCGGAGCCCAGCTCGGCCAGAAGATCGCCCTCGTGGAGAAGGACAAGCTCGGCGGCACCTGCCTGCACCGCGGCTGCGTCCCGACGAAGGCCCTGCTCCACGTCGGGGAGCTCGCCGACGCGCCCTCCGAGGCGGCCGCCGCCGGCGTGGACCTCACCCTCAACGGCATCGACGCCACCAAGGTGCTCGGCTTCAAGGACAAGATCATCGGGCGCCTGCACAAGGGCCTCCAGGGCCTGGTGAAGTCCCGCAAGATTGAGTACGTCGAGGGCTTCGGCACGCTGACCGGGAAGAACACCGTCTCGGTCGAGACCGCCTCCGGCACCCGCACCCTGACCGGCGCGAACATCATCCTCGCCTCGGGCTCCTACTCCAAGACCCTCCCCGGCATCGACCTGGGCGGCCGCTTCCTCGACTCCGAGGCGGCGCTGCAGCTGCCCGAGCTGCCGAAGAACCCGATCATCCTCGGCGGCGGTGTGATCGGCGTCGAGTTCGCCTCGGTGTGGAAGTCGCTCGGCGCGGAGTCCGTGACGATCGTGGAGGGCCTGCCCCACCTGGTCGCCAACGAGGACGAGGCGATCTCGAAGGCCCTCGAGCGGGCCTACAAGAAGCGCGGCATCGCCTTCTCCCTGGGCGTCTTCACCGAGAAGGCCGAGCAGACCGAGGACGGCGTCAAGGTCACGCTCGCCGACGGCAAGGTCTTCGAGGGCGACTACCTCCTGGTCGCCGTGGGCCGCGGGCCGAACACCTCCGGCCTCGGCTACGAGGAGCAGGGGATCGAGATGGACCGCGGCTTCGTGCTCGCGAACAAGGAGACCCTCGAGACCAACGTCCCCGGCGTCTACGCCGTCGGCGACATCGTCCCGGGCCTGCAGCTCGCCCACCGCGGCTTCGCCCAGGGCATCTACGTCGCCGAGCGGATCGCGGGCCTGAACCCGGCGCCGATCGTCGAGTCCGGCATCGAGCGCATCACCTACTGCGAGCCCGAGGTGGGCTCCGTGGGCCTGACCGAGAAGCAGGCCAAGGAGCAGCTGGGCGAGGACGCCGTGGAGGCCTACGAGTACAACCTCGGCGGCAACGGCAAGTCCCAGATCCTCGGCACGACCGGCTTCATCAAGCTGGTGCGCGAGAAGGACGGCCCGATCATCGGCGTCCACATGATCGGCACCCGCACCTCGGAGCTGATGGGCGAGGCCCTGCTCATCGTCAACTGGGAGGCCTATCCCGAGGACGTCGCCTCCCTCATCCACGGCCACCCCTCGCAGCACGAGGCCATGGGCGAGGCGGCCCTCGCCCTCGCCGGCAAGCCGCTGCACGCCCACGCCTGAGCTTTCCCAGGAGGAGAACCCCATGTCTGAAACCGTGAAGATGCCGGCACTCGGCGAGTCCGTCACCGAGGGCACCGTCACCCGCTGGCTCAAGGCCGTCGGCGAGACCGTCGAGGTCGACGAGCCGCTGCTCGAGGTCTCGACCGACAAGGTCGACACCGAGATCCCCTCGCCCGTCGCGGGCACCATCGAGAAGATCCTGGTCGAGGAGGACGAGGACGCCGAGGTCGGCGCCGACCTCGTCGTCATCGGCGACGGCTCCGGCAGCGCCGACGCCGGTTCCGACGACTCCGGCGCCGAGGCGCCTGCTGCGGAGGAGCAGGGCGAGGACCTCGCCTCCGACGAGACCGTCGCGCCGTCCACCGAGCAGGAGGAGCCCGCCGGGGAGAGCGAGCAGACCGCCGAGACCTCCGGCGACTCCGCCGAGGGCCAGGAGGTGACGATGCCGGCGCTCGGAGAGTCCGTCACCGAGGGCACCGTCACCCGCTGGATCAAGGCCGTCGGCGAGACCGTCGAGGTCGACGAGCCGCTGCTCGAGGTCTCGACCGACAAGGTCGACACCGAGATCCCCTCGCCCGTCGCGGGCACCGTGCTCGAGATCCGCGTCCAGGAGGACGAGGACGCCGAGGTCGGCTCCGTGCTGGCGATCGTCGGCTCCGGCGACGCCGCGGCGCCCGAGGCCGCCGAGCCCGCCGCTCCGGCCCCGAAGGCCGAGGAGAAGCCCGCCGAGGCCCCGAAGCAGGAGGCCCCCGAGAGCGAGGCTCCGAAGCAGGAGGCCCCGAAGTCCGCTCCCGCCCCGTCCGCTCCCGCGCCGCAGGCCGCGGACTCGGTCTCCGGGGCGGAGTCCTCCGGCTACGTGACCCCGCTGGTGCGGAAGATGGCCGCCGAGGCCGGTGTGGACCTGTCCACCGTGAAGGGCTCGGGCCTGGGCGGTCGGATCCGCAAGCAGGACGTGCAGCAGGCGATCGACGCGCAGAAGGCCCAGGCCGCTCCCGCCGCCGCTGCGGCACCGGCTGCGTCCGCTCCTGCCGCGCCGAAGGTGGAGGTCTCCTCGCTGCGCGGCACCGAGCAGAAGATGCCCCGCATCCGCAAGGTCATCGGCCAGCGGATGATGGAGTCCCTCCACGAGATGGCGCAGCTGACCACCGCGGTCGAGGTCGACGTGACCCGCATCGCGAAGCTGCGCGCGAAGGCGAAGGACGAGTTCGCGGCACGCGAGGGCGCCAAGCTCACCTTCCTGCCCTTCCTGATGATGGCCGCGATCGAGGGTCTGAAGACCTACCCGCAGCTGAACTCCACCATCGACGGCGACAAGATCGTCTACCACGGCTCCGAGAACATCGGCATGGCCGCGGACACCGAGCGCGGTCTCGTGGTGCCGGTGATCAAGAACGCGGGCGACCTGAACCTCGCGGGCCTCGCCCGTCAGATCGGTGACCTCGGCGTGCGTGCCAAGAGCAACAAGCTCGTGCCCGACGATCTCTCCGGGGCGACCTTCACCATCACGAACACCGGCTCGGGCGGCGCGCTCTGGGACACCCCGATCGTGCCCGCTCCGCAGGTGGGCATCCTCGGCACCGGCACGATCACGAAGCGTCCGGCCGTGGTGCAGAACGCCGAGGGTGACGACACCATCGCGATCCGCTCGATGATGTACCTGTTCCTCTCCTACGACCACCGCATGGTCGACGGCGGCGACGCCGCGCGCTTCCTCACCTTCATGAAGAAGCGTCTCGAGGAGGGGGCGTTCGAGGGCGAGCTCGGCCTCTGACCCGTCGCCTGCGCTCGGCCCGCTGCTGAGCATCCGGCGAAGGCCCCGGCACCGTCCCCTCGGTGCCGGGGCCTTGCGCAGTCTCACACGGCGGTGACCTCCTGGATGCGCCAGCGGTCCCCGTCCCACACCAGGGAGAGCTCCACGCTCGCGCGTTCTCCGGCCACGGTCTGCTCCGCGGCCCCGGTGCCGGTGACGACCTCGGCGTCCTCGCTCGAGGTGTGCACGCGCAGCACGGCACGGCCCTCGGCGTCGGGCGCCTGGAGGAGCTCCGCCTCGTGCACGACGGGGCCTCCGCCGCGGACCTCGAGACCTCGATAGGCCGTGCGGATGCGCTCGTCCTCCTCCTCGGCACTCCCGCCGTCGGCGGCGACGGGGAGATCGGAGACGCCGGTGAGATAGGCGTGGCGCGCCCCGGCGAGCTCTGCGGCCAGCGTCCAGGGGTCCTCGATCCGCGGGGCGGCAGAGCCGTTCGACCCGTCGACGGATCCGTCCTGCCCGCCGCCGGCATCTGTCCGGCCGTCCGCGGGGGCGGTCGCGGCCGCGGAGCTGCCCGGCGCGAGGGGCGCTCCGGGCAGGGTGAGCGCGAGTCCCGCACCGAGGCCGAGGGCGAGCACCACGGCGCCGCTCAGCAGCGCGGTGCGACGGTGACGGGGCTCGGCCAGCACCGAGACGACGGTCGATGCCGCGACTCGTGCTCGGGAGGGGACGCCGCCGGTCATCAGGGGCTGCCCCTCGTCCGCGGCGCGGCCCTCCGTGCGCGCCCGCCGCAGCCGCGGGACGGGCAGCGGAGCGCGCTCAGCGGCCGGCGCCGGCTCCGCCCGAGGTGCAGGTTCCGCGAACGGTGCCGTCCCGGCTCCGGTGCCCGGCAGGGCGTGGACGCGGCGGCGCAGGGTCCGCTCCTCGTCCTCGAGCACCGAGTCGATCCAGTGCAGGTCGGCGCTGCGCGCGCCGAGCCCCTCCTCACGGCGCAGCCCGCTGAGGTCGAGGACGACCACCCGGCCGTCGGCGCGCACCCCGAGACCCCGCCCCCGGGGTGCGCCGAGCACCCAGCCGCGCTCGTGCAGCGCGGCGACGAGGTCCTCGAGGTCCTCGCGCGCACGGGCCTGGGCGAGCCTCTCCCCCGTCGCCGGGGAGGCCGCTCCGGCAGCGCGCCTGCCCTTGCGCCGTGCGAGCTCCGGAGCGGTCTCGCGGACGTAGCCGTCCTCCTCGATCCCCAGCACGTCGGGGGCGGCGGTGATCCCCGCGACCTCGAGGGAGGCGAGCAGCTGCATCTCGGCGGTCACCGCGTGCTGTCCCTCGGAGCCCCGCCAGCGCACGCGCACCGCGTCCTCGCGACCGTTCTGCCCGTGCCGTTCCTCCGTGCGCCCGGAGGCGCTGTGCTCTCCCGCATCCATGCCCGCAGTGAACCCCATCCCCGTGCGGCAGCCGCCTGGTCATCCACAACGTGCAGGTCGGGAAGGGAGTAGCCTGAGCAGATGCTCGATGTGATCCGTCTCGGCCTCAGCGAGCCGCTCCCCGACGAGGACCGGCACGCGCAGTTCGGGCTCCCCCCGGGACCGGTCGAGTACCGGGCCGCGTGGGACCTCCAGCGTCGCCTGCACGCCGAGGTCGTCGCGGGCGAGCGGCCGGACACCCTGCTGCTGCTCGAGCACCAGAGCGTGTACACGGCGGGGAAGCTCACCGCCGAGCACGAGCGTCCGCGGGACGGCGCCGAGGTGGTCGACATCGACCGGGGCGGGAAGATCACCTGGCACGGACCGCAGCAGCTCGTCGGATACCCGCTCGTGAAGCTCCCGATCCCGATCGACGTGGTCGGGTTCGTGCGCGCCCTCGAGCACGCGATCATCGACGTGTGCGCGGGGCTCGGCGTCGACACCGTCCCGATCGAGGGACGCAGCGGGGTCTGGGTCGCGCCCGAGGGCGAGGAGGCGCGGAAGGTCTGCGCGATCGGCCTGCGCGTCTCGAAGCGCACGACCATGCACGGCTTCGCGCTGAACTGCGCCAACGACCTCTCCTGGGCCCAGAACGTGATCCCGTGCGGGATCGACGACGCAGGAGTGACCAGCCTGAGCCGCGAGCTCGGCCGGCGCGTCCCGGTCGCCGAGCTGCTCGACCCCGTCACCGAGGCGATGGTCGACCTGGTGGCGCACCGCACCTCCGCGCGGGCGGTGTGAGCGCCGCACGAGCAGGAGGGGTCGATAGACTCCTAGGACGTCGAGACGAGGAGGCAACACGGTGACTATCGCTGCCGAAGGCCGCCGTATGCTGCGCGTGGAGGCCCGCAACGCGGAGGTCCCCATCGAGCGCAAGCCGGAGTGGATCAAGACCCGTGCGGTGATGGGTCCCGAGTACACGGCGATGAAGCAACGTGTCCACGGCCAGGGCCTGCACACCGTCTGCGAGGAAGCCGGCTGCCCGAACATCTTCGAGTGCTGGGAGGACCGCGAGGCGACCTTCCTCATCGGCGGCGACACCTGCACCCGTCGCTGCGACTTCTGCAACATCGCCACGGGCAAGCCGATGCCGGTGGACCCGATGGAGCCGTTCAAGGTCGCGAAGTCCGTCAAGGAGATGGGGCTGCGCTACTCGACCATCACCGGCGTCGCCCGCGACGACCTCGAGGACGGGGCGGCGGGCCTGTTCGCCCGCACGTGCCGACAGATCCATGCGATGAACCCGGGCACCGGCGTCGAGCTGCTGATCGACGACATCAAGGGTCGCGGCGAGCACCTGCAGCAGGTGTTCGAGGCGGAGCCCGAGGTGTTCGCGCACAACCTCGAGACCGTGCCCCGCATCTTCAAGCAGATCCGCCCGGCCTTCCGCTACGAGCGCTCCCTCGACGTGATCACGATGGGCAAGGACGCCGGGATGATCACGAAGTCGAACCTGATCCTGGGCATGGGCGAGACCGACGAGGAGATCCTCGACTCGATGCAGCGCCTGCACGACGCGGGCTGCGACATCCTCACGATCACCCAGTACATGCGGCCCTCGAAGCTGCACCATCCGATCGACCGCTGGGTCAAGCCCCAGCAGTTCGTCGAGCTGTCGGAGGCCGCCTCCGAGATGGGCTTCCTCGCGGTGATGGCCGGGCCGATGGTCCGCTCCTCCTACCGCGCCGGGAAGCTCTGGGCGCAGGCCATGCGCAAGCTCGGCCGCGAGATCCCGGAGAACCTCCGCCACCTCGACTCCGATCAGCCCGCCCGTCAGGAAGCTGCGAGCGTCGTCGCCCGCACCCAGCAGGCCGCTGCGAGCTGACGCTCCGCCGGCCCCGAGAGGACACATCCCCCATGGCTCGCACGTCCGAGACCACGTCCGCGAAGGACGCCACGACGAAGAAGCGCGGCAAGCGCAACGCCGACGGCACGAAGAAGCCCGGGCGTCTGAAGCAGATGCTCGAGGTCTACAAGTACACGCAGGAGGTCGACCGCTCGACCCTCCCGATGATGCTCGTCGCCGTCGTCGGCGCGATCGTCGTCGGCGTGCTGCTGACGCTGCTGATCTTCGGCAGCCCCTGGTACGGCATCTTCATGGGTCTGGCCGTGGGCGTGCTCATCGCGATGATGATCCTGGCGCGCAAGGCGGAACGTGCTGCCTTCGGGCGGATCAAGGGACAGACGGGCGCCGCGCTCGCGGCGATGCAGTCGATCCGCCGCGGCTGGAACGTCGAGGAGGAGCCGGTCCAGATCGATCCGCGCAGCCAGAAGATGCTCTTCCGCGCCTCGGGCCGCGCGGGCATCGCGATCGTCGCCGAGGACTCCTCCGGCATCTCCATGAAGCTGCTGGAGAAGGAGCGCCGCAGCATCCGTCGCGTGCTCCAGCACGACAACGTGCCCGTCCACCAGATCGTCGTCGGCGACGGCGACGGCGAGGTGCCGCTGCACAAGCTGCCCTCGTACATGCAGCGGATGAAGAAGCAGCTGACCAAGCAGGAGGCCGCCGCGGTGAGCAAGCGCCTGACGGCGCTGCACCGCTCGCTGCGCCAGCAGGTCCCCAAGGGCGTGGATCCGATGCGCGCCCGTCCGAACCGCAAGGCGATGCGCGGCCGCTGAGCCCGTCCGCGCGCCTCTCGTGCACGCCCCTTCCGCTCCAGCGGGAGGGGCGTCGTCGTCGGCGCTCCCCCGCGACGCGGCCGACGCGCACCGTCGCCCCGGCGCCGTGACCTTTCCGTGACCTGCGTGATCTTTTCGTGACCTTTGTCGTCAGTGCAGGTCAGGAGCGTGCAAGCGAGCGCTCGGTGGGGCGACGGGGTGCAGGCCTGCGGGCATCGGGACGCCCCTCCGGCCCGGGGCGGAGGGGCGTCCTGGAGCGGCTCAGAAGGAGACGACGGCGGTGCCCGCGGCGGCGTCGTGCAGGGGCTGGCCGTCCCGGTTCCAGACCACCGCCGGGAGCACCAGGAGCATCAGCGCGGTGCGCACCGCGGCGCGCAGCAGCATGGGGCTGCGCCCGCTGACCGACAGCACCCGCACGCGCAGCACGAACTGACCGGGCGTCGCCCCGAAAAGCGTCAGGAACAGCACGTTCAGCACTGCGAAGAGCACCAGGTCCGCCAGCGGCTGCCCGCCCAGCAGCAGCCCGGACAGCACCACGCACAGCACCCAGTCGATGAGCAGCGAGAGCGGGCGGCGCCAGAACGGGGCGACCGCTCCGCTGCCCTCGGCGGGCAGCCCCAGAGCGGAGCCCTTGATGTAGTCGGCCTCTCCCGGCGGGCCCTCCATCCAGGAGCCGAGGTCCTTGCGATCGATCACGGCAGGAGCCTACGCGGGCGTGCTGGGAACCCTCGGCCCCGGCCGTCGGGTCGGCGCCGCCGCCCTTAAGCTTGACCTCACCCGAGTCCGGGCTCGAGGCGGTGCTGCGGCTCCGACGAGGTCCGGGCCTCGGGCGAGACAGCACTTAACGCGCCGCACGGCGCGGATGGAGGAGACGTGTTCAACAATCCCAGCGAGGTCACGAAGTACATCGAGGAGGAGGGTGTCGAGTTCATCGACATCCGGTTCTGCGATCTCCCCGGCATCATGCAGCACTTCAACATCCCCGCGAGCACCTTCGACGAGGACGCCATCGCGACGGGCCAGCTCTTCGACGGCTCCTCGATCCGCGGCTTCCAGGCGATCCACGAGTCCGACATGAAGCTCGTGCCCGACCTCGAGACCGCCTACCTCGATCCCTTCCGCGAGCGGAAGACCCTCATCATCAACTTCTCGATCGTGGATCCGTTCACGGACGAGCCCTACTCCCGTGACCCGCGCACCGTCGCCTCGAAGGCCGAGGAGTACCTGAAGTCGACCGGCATCGCCGACACCGCGCTCTTCGCCGCCGAGGCGGAGTTCTACATCTTCGACGACGTCCGGTTCAAGACGGGCGTGAACAGCGGCTTCTACCAGATCGACTCGGACGAGGCGGTGTGGAACACCGACCGTGACGAGTCCGAGTACGGCGGCAACCAGGGCTACAAGACCCGTCTGAAGGGCGGCTACTTCCCCGTCCCGCCGAACGACCAGATGGCCGATCTGCGCGACGAGATCTGCGCCGTGCTCGAGGAGACCGGCCTGCAGGTCGAGCGCGCCCACCACGAGGTCGGCACCGCGGGCCAGCAGGAGATCAACTACCGCTTCAACACGCTGCTGCAGGCGGCCGACGACGTCATGAAGTTCAAGTACGTCGTGAAGAACACCGTGTGGGACGCGGGCAAGACCGCGACCTTCATGCCCAAGCCCCTGTTCGGCGACAACGGCTCGGGCATGCACACCCACCAGTCGCTGTGGAAGGACGGAGAGCCGCTGTTCTTCGACGAGCGCGGCTACGGAGGCCTCTCGGACGTCGCCCGCTGGTACATCGGCGGCATCATCGAGCACTCCCCCTCGCTCACCGCGTTCACGAACCCGACGGTGAACTCCTTCAAGCGCCTGGTGCCCGGCTTCGAGGCGCCGGTGAACATGGTCTACTCGGCCCGCAACCGCTCCGCCGCGATCCGCATCCCGGTCACGGGCTCCTCCCCGAAGGCCAAGCGCGTCGAGTTCCGCGCCCCGGACCCCTCGGCGAACCCGTATCTCGCCTTCGCCGCGCAGCTCATGGCCGGCATCGACGGCATCCGCAACCGGATCGAGCCGCCGGAGCCGATCGACAAGGACCTCTACGAGCTCCCCCCGGAGGAGCACGCGCAGATCCGCCAGCTGCCCGAGTCCCTCGGCGCCGCGCTGGACGCCCTCGAGGCCGATCACCACTACCTCACCGAGGGCGACGTGTTCCCCGAGGACCTCATCTCCACCTGGATCGAGCTCAAGCGCACCACGGAGATCGATCCGTTCCGCTTCCGCCCGCACCCCCACGAGTTCGAGCTGTACTACGACATCTGAGCAGAACCGATCCGCCGCTGAGGGGTCACGGCGGCGCGGGACGTCGCACCTGCCCTGGGCTCGCTGAGGACCTCCGGCGGATCCGGGCTGCGCCGCAGCGGCTCCGACCTCGAGCGGCCCGTCCCTCCCTTCTCGGGAGGGGCGGGCCGTTCCGACGGGTCGGGGCACCGGAACGGCCAGGGCGTACCCTGGGCCCGTCCGCAGCCGTGCGGGCGGTGGGACTCGAGGGAGAGCGACGCCATGCAGATCCTGCGGTACTCGATCAACGTCACGCTGGACGGCTGCTGCCATCACGAGGCAGGGCTGCCGCCGGATGAGGAGTCGATGCGCTTCTGGACCGAGCAGATCGCCGACGCCGACGCGCTGCTCTTCGGCCGGTTCACCTACGAGATGATGGAGTCGGCCTGGCGACGACCGGCCGACGGGAACTGGCCGGGCTGGATGAGCGCGGAGGACATCCCCTTCGCCGAGACCATCGACCGGGCACGCAAGCACGTCGTCTCCAGCACCCTCACCGCGGCGGACTGGAACGCGGAGCTGATCCGAGGAGATCTGGCACAGGAGGTCAGCGCTCTCAAGGAGCGGTCGGGCGGGCCGCTGCACGTCGGCGGGGTGACGCTCCCCCGGGCGCTCGCGGAACTGGGCCTGATCGACGAGTACGTTCTCCTGGTCCACCCTGTCCTCGCCGGTCACGGGCCGACGCTGATGGCCGGCCTGCACGAGAGGATCGGCCTCGAACTGGTGGACTCCCGATCGTTCCGCTCCGGGGCGATCGCAGTGCGATACCGCGCCGCACCGTGAGACCGCTCACCGCACCGCAGCGTACGCTCCGGCATCGATCCCGCTCGCCGCTGCTTGGCATGTGCCCTCCCGAGGGTGTGGACTGGGTCCATGACCACCATCGAGATCACCGTCACCGACCGCGAGGGCGTCACGACCGAGGGTGTGGACTGGGACTCGGACGAGTCCCTCATGGAGTGCCTGGTGCGCAACGGCTACCCCATCCTCGCCACCTGCGGCGGGAACGCCTCCTGCTCGACCTGCCACTCCTATCTCGACGAGGCCTCCTTCGAGACCGCCGGCGAGATCGACGAGGACGAGGCGGCGGTCCTGGACTCCCTCCTGGATGACGAGCGCGAGCCCACCTCCCGGCTCACCTGCCAGATCGCCTGGGACGAGGACCTGGCCGGCGCGAAGGTGCGGATCGGCCCGTTCTGAGGGCCGTCCCGCTCACCCGGCGAGGAGATCCCGTCGCCGCAGGCCCAGCAGACCGACCACCATGAGCACCACGGCCGCGACCCCCATGACCACCAGCGGCGCGACCTCGAGGTCCTCGCTCGGCAGCAGCGCGACATGGTCCAACGGGGAGAGGGCACGGGCCCAGTCGGGCAGCCGCAGCATGTCCCCGAGGAAGGTCACCAGCGCCGTGTACACGACCACCAGCCAGGCCAGACCCGTCGTGCGTGTGCTCAGACCGAGCAGCGCCAGGGCCAGCGCCCCCGTCATCGCGATCGCGGGCAGGTAGGCGAGCGCGGCGAGCGTCATGTCCCCGATCCAGCTCGTGTCCTCCGTGGCCGTCCAGACCCCGAGCCCCACGCCGAGCCCGAGCAGCACCTGCATCACGGCGACTGCGGCGAAGGTGACCAGGAACCAGGCCAGGGCCAGGCCGGTGCGGGAGGTGCCGGCGATGAGCACGCCGGCGAGCCGGCCCTCGGCCTCCTCCGTCCTCAGGCGCAGCACCCCGGAGACGAGCAGGGCCAGGGGACCGATGGCGAGCATCATCAGCACGAAGGCGGAGAAGGAGCCGGTGAGGTCCTCGAGGACGATCGGCGCGTACTCCTCGACCGCCGGCATCTGGTCGATGACGTCGGTGAGCGAGGAGGCGAGCGAGCCGAACGCGATCGCGAACAGGAACAGGCCGATCCCCCAGGCGAGGATCATCGGGGTGAGCAGGCGCCGGGCGAGACCCCCGGGGCGCAGCAGATCCGCGCCGGCCCGGGCGTTCCCGGCCGAGGCGGGGCGCAGCCCCGCGCCGACGTCGCGGCGGCGGGAGAGCGCGCCGGCGAGCACCAGCAGCGCAGCCACCGCCCCGAGGGACACCAGCAGCGGCCACCAGCGCAGATCCACGTACAGGCGGGTCTGCTGCGCCCATGCGATCGGCGAGAGCCACGACAGCCAGGAGCCCTGGCGGTCCATCACGTCGCCGATCCCGCGGACCACCACCGCGAGCGCCAGGAGCCCCAGCGCCATCCCGGACGCCGAGCCGGCATGCTCGGTGACCTGTGCGGTCACCGCCGCGATCGCGGCGAACACCAGGCCGGTCAGCGCCGTGGCGAGTCCCATCGCCAGCGAGTCGGCCACCGGTCCACCGACGATCAGGGCGCCCCCGGCCACCGCGGCGCCCACGGCGAGGTTCGCGATGGTGACGATGGTGAAGGCGGCGACGGAGGGGGCCAGGCGTCCGGTGGCCAGGGCACGGGTCATCTCGAGCCGCCCGGTCTCCTCCTCGGTGCGGGTGTGGCGCACGCTGAGCAGCACGGACATGATCGCGGCGGCCAGGAGCACGTAGAGCATCAGCTCGTTGGCGACCATCGCCCAGAAGGTGTACCGGTCGGTGGCGAAGAACGGGCCGGTCATCATCACCGCCGAGGGGTTGTCCAGGAGCATCGCCCGGGCGTCCAGCGCCTGCTGGTCCGGGTAGGCCTCCTCCATCGCGAGGATGGAGGCTGGGACCAGGGCCAGCAGGGCGAGGCTCCACACGATGATCGCCCGTCGGGACAGGCGCCCGTAGAGCCGGACGAGCGAGCCGGTCCCCGCGAGCGGGGAGGCGGTCTCGCGCTCCCGGCGGTGGGTCGGTGCGGCTGCGGCGCCGCGACCGGCGGGGCGGGCAGGGGCGGTGGTGTTCATGACGTCTCCCCCTCGGCGGGCCCGGCCGGGACGAGCTCGTCGCCGTAGTGGCGCAGGAACAGGTCCTCGAGCGAGGGCGGGGTGATCGTGAGTCCGGTGGCATCCATCGCGGTGAGTCGCGGGAGCACCTCGTGGAGGGCGCTGTCGTCGATGTCGAAGTGCACGCGTCCGTGCTCGGCCACGAGGTCGTGCACCCCGTCGAGAGCTGCGAGCGGGGCCGGGTCGGCGTCGGTGCTCGCGGCGACGGTGGAGCGGGTGAGGTGGCGCAGCTCGGCCAGGGTCCCGGTCTCCACGTCCCTCCCCGCGCGGATGATGGTGACGGTGTCGCAGAGCTTCTCGACCTCGGCGAGGATGTGGCTCGAGAGCAGCACGGTGCGGCCGGCCTCGCGCAGGCGCGCGACCTCGTCGGTGAAGATCGCCTCCATCAGCGGGTCCAGGCCCGAGGTGGGCTCGTCCATGATGTACAGCTCGACATCGCGGGACAGCGCCGCGACCAGGGCGACCTTCTGCCGGTTGCCCTTGGAGTAGGTGCGGGCGCGCTTGGTGGGATCGAGCTCGAAGCGCTCGATGAGCTCGTCGCGGCGAGCCCGGTGCCGCTGCCCGCTCTCCCCGCGGGTGAGCACGTCGATCGCCTCGCCGCCGGTGAGGTTCGGCCACAGGTTCGTGTCCCCGGGGACGTAGGCGAGGCGTCGATGGATCGGGACCGCCTCCCGCCAGGGATCCATGCCCAGCACCTTCGCGCTGCCGGAGGTCGCCCGCAGCAGTCCCAGCAGGATGCGGATGGTGGTGGACTTCCCGGCGCCGTTGGGGCCGAGGAAGCCGGTGACCTGACCGGTGGGAACCGTCAGGGTGAAGCCGTCCAGGGCACGGGTGGTGCCGAAGGTCTTCGTGAGGTCGCGGACGGTGATGGCCGCATCGGTCGGGGTCATGACGTGCTCCTGTCGGTGGGCGGGTCGGCGTCGGCGGGCGGATCGGTCACGGCGGCGGCGAGATAGGAGTCCAGCAGGCTCGAGTCGGTCAGCAGCGGCGTGGTGTACAGCTCCAGGAGCGGCAGCGTCAGCGAATCGGTGTATTCGCGCATCCAGCGCGAGAGGTCCTCGAGGTCCATCCGGTCATCCCGGCCGGGCAGCTGGAGCACGAGCGATCCGAGGGACATGTGTGCGAGCACCCGCACACGGGCCTCGGGGTCGCGGCTGGGGCTGAGCACCCCCGCTCGCACCCCGTCCTCGAAGTACTCCTTCGCATTGGCGATGAAGTCCTCGATGAGGCGTTCGGCGAGCGGTCCGCCGGCCTGGAGGCGGCGCAGCACGTACCCCACCACGGGCGCGTACTTCTCCGCGGCGGCGAGCTGGGCGAGGACCGTCCCCGCCCCGCCTGCGATGGCCGCCTGCTTCTGCTCCCGGGTGACCTCGAGGGACCGGCGGTCGCAGGCCTCGAGCAGTGCCTCGCGCGAGCCGAAGTGGTGGATGATCAGACCCGCGCTGATACCGGCGTCCTGGGCGACCGCACGCAGGGGAGCGCCCAGTCCGTCGGCCGCGAATCGACGCAGCGCGGCCTGGAGGATCCGCTCGTCGGCGGGCGCGGTCTCTGCCATCGGGACCTCCTCGGCCGTCGGGCTCGGACGCTCATGGCCGTGGAGCCCCGTACTGAACTGACGTTCAACAGGCTATACGTCTGTTCAACACGGGGCAAGGGGGACAGCCGGCCGCGTGCGGGAGCGCGCCGACCCCGAGGGGACCGGCGCGCGGCGGCAGGAGGTGGAGGGCAGCTCAGCCCAGCGCGTCCAACCCGCCCTTGGTGCGCAGCAGGGAGAGCACGAGACCCTTGGGGTCCGCAGCGGGCTCGAGCGCGCACTCGTCCGGCTGGAAGGACCAGGCGGCACGCAGGGAGCGGAACACCTCGAACTCCTCGTCGCCGGTGCGCAGGGGGACGGCCTGGTAGCCGCCGGCCTCGGGGAGGTGGATGATGAACGCGCCGGTCAGCTCGGGCATCTCGCGCGTGGTGCCGTCCTCGTCCAGCAGCAGCTCCGCCCGGCAGACGGCCACGCCCTGCAGGGCGTAGTCGCCCCGCACCTTCTTCGAGGTCTTGATGTCGGCGCTGAGCAGGGTGTTGCCGATCCTGACGATCGCATCGGTGGTGCCGGCGTAGCCGACGGAGTGGTTCACCACGGTCTGCTCGACCTCGACGAACTCGGGCTGGAAGTCGTCCAGGAACCTGCCATAGCCGTCCAGGCGCACCTCTGCGCGGGCGACGAGGCCGCGGAGGTCCTTCTCGGTCGCGAAGGCGCCGTGCGCGGTGCGCATGCGCTCGATGATCCCGCCGAGATGGTCGGCGTCGGGGCGGGTGCCGCTGGTGCCCCAGTCCTCGCAGGCCGCATGGACGAGGGTGCCGAAGTCGGCGGCGGCCGCGGTGTGCTCGGTCGCGGCGGCGGCGATGCGCTTCTGCGTCCCCCAGCGGTCACGGGTCACGCGGGAGATCTCGGCGGCGGCACGGTCCGGATTGCGGTCCAGCCAGGCATACATCTCCAGCGCCCGCTTCGAGGCCATCGTCGCGTACCAGCCCTGCAGGAAGTCCTTGGACCGCATCCCCGCGACCGTGGTGATCGAGGGGTACATCAGCGGCCCCTCGGGCTCGAGGCGGTACATGCGACCGCGCGGGGTGTCGGCGCTCAGGGAGGGGGTGGTCATGGATCCTCGGTGGTGGTGCGGCCGTCGCGGGGCGACGGAGGACGGACGGACCCACGGTACGCGCTCGGACCTCTCTCCTCAGCAGTCCTCGCCGAAGATGATCTGCTCGGCGATCAGCCGCGAGCGGCGCGTGGCCTTGAGATAGCGGTCCTCGAGCTCCGCGGCGGTCGCGTCCTCGCCGTCGATCAGCAGGGAGAGCGCACGGAGGTCGTAGCGGCCGGTGGGGAGCACCTCCCCTTCCCTGCCCTTCCACAGGAACAGCCCGCGCCGCAGCTGCCAGGCCAGCGTCCAGGCACCGCGGAGCTCCTCCGCCTCGTGCGCGGCGAGCAGGCCGGCCTCGACCGCGGCCTCGAGCTGGGCGAGGGTCGAGGTGGTGCGCAGCGCCTCGACCTCGTGGCCGTGATCGAGGGCGAGCAGCTGGGCGCACCACTCGACATCGGTCATCCCTCCGCGGCCGAGCTTCAGATGCCGCGAGGGATCGGCGTTGCGCGGCAGACGCTCGGACTCCACACGGGCCTTCATCCGGGTGATCGCCCGGCGGGAGGCGTCGTCGAGGCCGCCGACGGGATAGCGGTGCCGGTCCATCTCCTCGACGAGCCGCGCGCCGACGGTCTTCGAGGAGACGACCGGCCTGGCACGCAGCAGGGCCTGCTTCTCCCAGGTCTCGGCGTCCCGGCGGAGGTAGTCGATCCAGGAGTCGAGGGTGCGGGTGAGCGGACCCACCTTCCCCTCGGGCCGCAGATCGGCACTGACCTTCATGTCCGAGCGGGCGGTGGGGGCGTTGAGGATCTTCTGGATCTGGGTCGCCACGGCGTTCGTGATCTCGACGGTCGCGCTGCCGGCCCCCCGGTCCACGGCGATGAACTGGACGTCCGCATCGGAGGCGTAGCCCATCTCGCGGGCGCCGAAGCTGCCCTGGGCGAGGATCGCGAGCTCCACGCCGAGCGCGCGGGCCGGGTCGGAGCGGCGCTCGCGCAGCTGCCGGGCCGTGGACTCGTCGACCTCGTCGACCCCGTCCAGCGGCTCCGCGTCCTCGCCCACGGCATCCCGCTCCCGGGCGACGACGTGATACGCGACCAGCAGCCCTGCCTCGAGCACGGCCTCGGCGAGGTCGGAGAGGGCGTGGGCGACCTCCGAGGCGGAGACGACGCCGCTGAGGTGGGAGAGCGAGATCCGCAGCAGCTCCCGGCTGCGGGTGCGCCGCAGCACGTCGCGAGCCTCCTCGACGGTGTCCACCCGCGTGATCACCGCGAGGAACTCCCGGCCCAGCAGGTCCCGGGACAGGGGGCGCAGCTGCTCGTCCCGGGCGAGCCAGCGCACCCCCTCCGGGATCCGTTCGAGCTGCTCGCCGACGTACCGGCTCGCCGAGAGCACGCGGGTCAGGCGCTTCGCGGCCAGGCCCGAGTCGCGCAGCAGACCGAGATACCAGTGGGCGGAGCCGATCTCGTCGGACAGACGGCGGAAGGCGAGCAGGCCCAGATCCGGGTCGATCCCGTCCGCGAACCACTCGAGCATCGCCGGCAGCAGCTGGCGCTGGATCTTCGCGCGCCGGGAGATCCCTTCGGTGAGCGAGGAGATGTGGGCGAGGGCCCGGGCGGGGTCGACATAGCCGATCGCCGCCAGACGCGCCTGGGCGTCCTCGGCGCTCAGCGCGATCTCCCCGTCGGACAGCTGCGAGGCGGTCAGCAGCAGCGGCCGGTAGAAGATCTCCTCGTGCAGCCGCCGCACGAGACGCCGGGTGCGCTGGTATCGCTGCGTGAAATCGTCCGTGCCCAGGCCCAGGCTGCGGGAGAGGCGCCGCAGGTCGGAGGCGGAGGTGGGCAGCACCTGGGTGCGCCGCAGCCGGTGCAGCTGCAGCCGGTGCTCGACGCAGCGCAGGAAACGGTACGCCTCGTCCATCTGGGCGACGTGGCCGCGGGAGATGTACCCGCCCTCGCCCAGCCGGGCGAGGGAGTCCAGCGTCGAGCGGCCCTGGAGCTGCTCGTCGGCGCGGCCGTGCACCATCTGCAGCAGCTGGACGGTGAACTCCACGTCCCGCAGCCCGCCCGGGCCGAGCTTGATGTTGCGGTCCACCTCGGCGCGCGGGATGTGCGCGACGACGCGGCGGCGCATCGCACGGGTGTCCTCGACGAAGCCGTCCCTCGTCGAGGCCTGCCACACCCACGGCTCGACCATCTGCTCGAAGGCGGCGCCGAGCTCCCGGTCCCCCGCGGCGGCACGGGCCTTCAGCAGCGCCTGGAACTCCCAGGACTTCGCCCACTCGGTGTAGTAGCGGCGGTAGGAGTCCGGGGTCCGCACGAGCGGACCGTCCTTCCCCTCCGGGCGGAGGTTCGCGTCGACCTGCCACAGCGAGCCCTCGGCGGTCCGCTCGGAGCAGGCGCGGGCGAGCTCGCGGGCGAGCGCCGCACCGATCGTGATCACGTCCTCCTCGGTGCACCCCTCGTGCGCGGGGGCGACCACGTGCATCACGTCGACGTCGGAGATGTAGTTCAGCTCCCGCGCGCCGGTCTTGCCCATCGCGATCACGCACCAGCGCACCTGCTCGTGCCCCTCGACGGTGGCGCGGGCGATCGCGGAGGCGGCCTCGAGGGCCGCGTCGGCGAGATCGCTGATCGCGGCGGAGACGCGGGGCTGGAGGGCGGCGGGATCGGCCGCGCAGGCGTCCGCCGCGGCGATCTGCGCGAGGCGCAGGTGGTAGGCGGCGCGCAGGGCGTCGCGCTCCTCGCGCCCGCCGGAGCTCGCCACCGGCACCTCTGCCGTCGGATCGGCGCCGACGGCCTCGAGCAGCGAGGCGCGCACCGCCTCGGCGGTGACGGCGAGATCGTCGTCGCCCTCGCGCAGCAGGTCGAGGCGGTGGGGATGGCGGGCGAGCACGTCGCCGAGCGCGACGGAGAGCCCGAGCAGGCGGATCAGTCGGTGCCCGGGCGTGCCGTGCGTCCCGATGCCGCCGAGGAACTCCTCGAGGAGCGCGTCCTCGCCGGCCTCGCGCGCCGCTTCGGCCAGTCGCAGCAGGCCCAGGACCGCGTCGTCCCCGTCGGCCGTCGCGCCGAGGGCCTCGGCGGCTCCGGGGCCGAGGCCCTCCAGCGCGGGCTCGGCGAGGAAGCGGCTGACGCGGTCGGTGCGGGAGAAGCCGAGCCGGGCGAGCACCCCGGTGGAGGTGGGGGGCTCGGCGCTGCGCTTCGCGGTGCTCATGGCGTCCCCGTCAGACCCGGCTGAAGGTGGAGCGGAGCTCGTGGTCGGTCACCTGCTCGCGATAGCGCTGCCACTCCTGCTGCTTGTCCCGCAGGAAGAACTCGAAGACCTGCTCGCCGAGGGTGTCCGCCATCAGCTCCGAGCTCTCGAACACCTCCAGCGCGCGGAACAGGTCCGTGGGCAGGGGCTCGATGCCCATCGCGCGCCGCTCGCGTTCGGTGAGCTCCCACACGGCGTCCTCCGCACCCTCGGGCAGCTCGTAGCCGCCCTCGACCCCGGCCATCCCGGCCGCGAGCAGCACGGCGAAGGCGAGATAGGGGTTGGCCGAGGAGTCCAGTCCTCGGAACTCCACTCGTGAGGAGGTGGTCTTGGTGGGCTTGTGGAAGGGGACGCGCACGAGCGCGGAGCGGTTGTTGTGGCCCCAGCAGATGTAGCTCGGCGCCTCCTGCGCGCCCCACAGGCGCTTGTAGGAGTTCACCCACTGGTTGGTCACCGCGACGTACTCGGGTGCATGGCGCAGCAGACCGGCGATGAACTGGCGCCCGGTGCGGGAGAGCCCGTACTCGGCGCCCGGCTCGTGGAAGGCGTTCTTCCCGCCCTGGAAGAGGGAGAGGTGGGTGTGCATGCCGGAGCCGGGCTGGTCGATCATCGGCTTGGGCATGAAGGAGGCGACCTGTCCCATCGACAGGGCCACCTCCTTGACCACGGTGCGGAGGGTGACGATGTTGTCCGCCGTGGTCAGCGCATCCGCGTAGCGCAGGTCGATCTCGTTCTGGCCCGGGCCGTTCTCGTGGTGGGAGTACTCGACCTGGATGTTCATCGCCTCCAGGTGCTGGATGGCGGAGCGACGGAAGTCCTGTCCCTGGCCGCGGTGGACGTGGTCGAAGTAGCCGGCCCCGTCGATGGGGCGCAGCGGCTCGCCCTGCTGGTACGGCTGCTCGAAGAGGTAGAACTCGATCTCGGGGTGGGCGAAGAACTCCAGCCCCTTCTCCTCGACGCGGGCGAGGGCGTCCTTCAGCACGCGGCGCGGATCCGAGGCGGCGGGCTCCCCGTCGGGGGTGAGGACGTCGCACATCATGCGGCCGGTGGCATTGGTCTCGCCGCGCCAGGCGAGCAGCTCGAAGGTCGCCGGGTCCGGGCGCAGGATCATGTCGGACTCGTAGCTGCGCGTGAGCCCCTCGATCGTGGAGCCGTCGATGCCGATGCCCTCGGTGAAGGCGATCTCGAGGTCGGCCGGGGAGATAGCGATCGACTTCAGCGTCCCCGCGATGTCGCAGAACCACAGCCGGATGAACCGCACGTCCTGGTCGGAGACGGTGCGGATGACGTCGTCATGGAGATGTCCCATGGCTCAAGTCTGCCTCACCCGGCGAGCTCCGCTGCGGCAGGGGCCGCTGCTCGCTCAGAACGGGATGGAGAGGTACCACCGGCCGTCCTCGCCCCGGATCATCGGGACGTCGATGCCCTGCTGGAGCACGCTGAGGGAGATCGTGCCGTCCTCGGCGGGTTCGGCGCGGACCATCGAGGCGTCGAGGTCATCGAACGTGCCGGGCTCGAGGAGCTGCTCGTACTCCCCCATCGCCTCCCGGGCCCCGTCGGCGCAGGACCGCAGCCGCTCCCCCTCCGGTGCGACGCCGGTGTCCGGATCGAGGACGAGGCCGCAGGCGGCGTCCCAGTCCTGGTCGTCGATGGTCCGGAGGAAGCCGAGGAAGCGGTCCGTCGCCGTGTCGAGGTCCGCCTCGGTGACCTCCTGGCCGCCGCCGTCGCTCGGGCCCGCGGCGGGTCCCCCGGCCGGGGGACCGGTCTCGCTGCTCGGGGCCGGGGCGGGCTGCTCCTCGTCCCCTGTGCAGGCGGCCGCACCGAGCGCGAGCACCAGGGCGGCGGCGGCAGCGGCGCCTCGGCGGACGACGCAGGGCCGGGCGGGACTGCGCAGGGCGGTCAGCTCCATGGGGGCTCTCCTCGAGAAGGTCGAGCGGCGACGGATCCCAGGGTGGCACACACATCGCGCGCACGGCAGCCGCACGCAGGGCGTCCCGCCGGGCAGCGGGCCGCGGCAGGACTAGGCTGGCAGGCCGGAACCCGTCCTCGTCCAGGAGCCCGCTGTGAGCACTCAGTCCCCCGCCGCCGTCCCCGCCCCGTCCGGTCCGGCGAAGATCCGGCTGCGCCATCTGCAGCAGGCCAAGGAGCAGGGGCGCCCCTTCGCGATGCTCACCGCCTACGACCAGTTCTCCGCGACCGTCTTCGAGGAGGCGGGCATCGAGACGCTGCTGGTCGGGGACTCGGTCGGCACCACGGTGCTCGGCCACAGCTCGACCACCTCCACCACCCACGCGGACATGCTCACGTTCACCGCCGCGGTGGCCCGCAGCGTGCACCGTCCGCTGGTCGTCGCCGATCTCGCCTTCGGCACCTACGAGACGGGTCCGCGCGACGCGGTGCTGCACGGCATCGAGCTGGTCCGTGCCGGAGCGGAGGCGGTCAAGCTCGAGGGAGGCGCCCCGCTCGTCCCCCAGGTCAGTGCCCTGGTGGAGGCCGGGATCCCCGTCTTCGGGCATCTGGGCTTCACGCCCCAGTCGGTCAACGCCCACTCCGGCCACCGCGTCCAGGGACGTGACGAGGAGGCCGCCGAGAGGCTCCTCGCCGATGCGCTCGCGATCCAGGAGGCCGGGGCCAGCGCGATCGTGCTCGAGCTGGTGCCGGCGCGCGTCGCCGCGGAGGTCACCGCCGCACTGCGGGTGCCGACGATCGGGATCGGCGCCGGCCCGGGCTGCGACGGGCAGGTGCTCGTCTGGCAGGACATGGCGGGCCTGTCCGGCTTCCGCGGGAGGTTCGTCAAGGCCTTCGCGGATCTGCGGGGGACGTTGCGCGAGGCGGCGGGCAGCTACCGTGCCGAGGTCGAGCAGGGCAGCTACCCCGCGGCCGAGCACTCCTTCGAGTGAGCCACGTCGAACGCGCCGCCGAGCGGAACGTCGGCGAGGAGCTCAGTCCTCCCACTCCGCGTCGTCCTCGTCCCACTTCTCGTTGCGCTTCGCCGCGGTGCTGAGCGCCCGCTGCGCCTCCTCGCGCGTGGCGTAGGGGCCCATCAGGTCCGTGGCCTGCGACTGCGGGCCCTCCTCCACCGCGCCGGTGCTGAGGTTGTAGTAGTACTGCACGCCCTCGCTCATGTCCGGGCTCCTTCCGGGTCGGTGAGACACTGGTGGGCATGACTGTAGAGCAGGAATGGATCCGACCCGAGGGCCGCGCGCTGCTGGTCCCCGGCACCCTCAGCCCCCGTCGTCCCGTGCCCGCGCGCATCGAGCGCCCGGAGTACGTGGGCAAGGACGAGGCGGTCTCGGACAGCGGACCGTTCGTGCAGAGCGCCGACGTGATCGCGCGGGTGCGCGAGGCCTCTCGCGTCGCCGCCCTCGCGCTGCAGGCCGCGGGCGAGGCCGCGCAGCCCGGCGTGACCACCGACCACATCGACGCCGTGGTCCACGACGTGCTGATCGAGAACGGCGCCTATCCCTCCACCCTCGGCTACCTCGGCTTCGAGAAGTCCTGCTGCACGAGCCTGAACGAGGTCATCTGCCACGGCATCCCGGACTCCACCGTCATGGAGTCCGGCGACATCCTCAACGTCGACGTCACCGCGTACCTGGACGGGGTGCACGGCGACTGCAACGCGACCTTCCTCGTGGGCGACGTCGCGCCGCGGGCGCAGGAGCTCGTCGAGACCGCCCACGCCGCGATGATGCGCGGGATCAAGGTGGCCCGCCCGGGGCGCGAGGTGAACGTGATCGGCCGGGTCATCGAGAAGTTCGTCTCCCGGCACGGCATGGAGTCCGTGCGCGACTACACCGGTCACGGCGTGGCCGAGGGCTTCCACAACGGGCTGATCATCCCCCACTACGACTCCGCGCCGATGTTCGACGACGTCATCGAGGAGAACATGACCTTCACGATCGAGCCGATGGTCACCCTCGGCTCCCAGGCCTGGGACCAGTGGGACGACGGCTGGACCGTCGTCACCCGCGACGGCTCCTACTCCGCCCAGTTCGAGCACACGATGCTCATCACCGACGAGGGCCCGGAGCTGCTCACGGTCGTCTGACCCCGCCCGGGCGGGCCGGGCCGCCGGAGGCCTCCGCCACCTCCTGGAACGGACCGTCCCGCCCCGCCGCGCCCAGGTATCGTGGGCACGCGTGAGAGCGCCGACGCCGGCGCCCGGACCGGGCGGAACCACCCGCCGCACCAGCAGGGAGAGACGATGAGCAAGAGGGCCTTCGGCATCGACATCGGCGGCAGCGGGATCAAGGGCGCGCCCGTCCATCTGGGCAAGGGAGAACTGGCCGCCGACCGGCTGCGGATCCCGACCCCGCAGCCCTCGACCCCGGACGCCGTCGCCGACGCCGTCGCCGAGCTGGTGGACTCCTTCGACATCGCCGAGGACATGCCGATCGGCGTCACCTTCCCCGCGGTCATCAAGGACGGCGTGGCCCATTCCGCCGCCAACGTCGACAAGAGCTGGATCGGCACGGACGTGGACGCGCTGCTGACCGAGCGGACCGGGCACGACGTGTTCGTCGTCAACGACGCCGACGCCGCCGGGATCGCGGAGATGGAGTTCGGCGCCGGTCGCGGCAGCTCCGGGGTGGTGCAGGTGTTCACCCTCGGCACGGGCGTGGGCAGCGCGACCTTCACCGACGGCCGCCTCGTGCCCAACACCGAGCTCGGCCACCTCCTCCTGCACAGCGGCGACGCGGAGAAGTACATGGCCTCCTCGATCAAGGAGCGGGAGGACCTGGACTGGGAGACCTGGGCCGATCGTCTGCAGGAGTACTTCGAGCACATCGAGTTCCTCTTCAGCCCCACCCGCATCATCATCGGCGGCGGGGTGTCCAAGAAGCACAAGAAGTTCCTGCCCCTGCTGGACCTGCAGGCTGAGCTGCTCCCGGCCGAGCTGCGCAACGAGGCCGGCATCATCGGCGCGGCCGTGCTCGCGCACCGCGAGGAGAAGGCGCTGCGGAAGGCGGCGAAGAAGGACGGGAAGAAGAAGGACAAGAAGGACAAGCACGAGGGCTGATATGTAGGTCCTCCTGTCAAGTGGGCAGGGTGAAGCGGGGGCATCCACTGGCCGGTGGGTGCCCCCGCTTCGGCGTTCGCGGGGTGCGTCTGGGGATGTCGCGTGTCTGTTCGACGCGTGGTCAGTCTGATATTCGCGGGTTGATTACCGCAGGACGCTGTTTCCGGTGGGAGGAGCGGAGCTTGTCTGAGGTCGAGCGTCGCCCGTGAGGGCTGCTCACAGCCCTTGCGCTGGTCTCCTCCTCACGCTGCGTCCCCAGATGCTCTGGATCGCCCGTGAACGCTGTCTGTAGGGGTTATGCCTCCATCGTCGCCAGGGACCAGCACCAGCTGGCCAGCTCGCGCGCGATCGCGGTCGTCGCGACGGTGTGAGGCTTGTGGGCCGCAGTCAGCACCTTCCACCGACGATGGAGTCGACGGTTCCCGAGATCAGCCCGTTCCGCGACGGCTGCGGGGACCTTGGCCCAGTCACGGCGCAGGACCGGGCCGGGCCGGTAAGGCGACTTGTGCTGCCATGCGGTCTCGACAAGGAGGCGGCGAGCATGGGAGTTGCCAGTGCGGGTGATCCCGCCGAGCACCCTGGACTGGCCGGAGGAATGCTCCGATGGGACCAGCCCCAGGAACGCTGGGAAGTTCTTTCCGGTGAACCGGGTCCAGTCCCCGATCTCGACTGCGAGCCCGAACGCGGTCAGGGTCGAGATGCCTCGCAGGCAGCACAGACGGTGAGTGATCTCGGTGAACTCGCTGTTCTCAGATCGCGTCGGGCATCGTCCCGGCAGCGGACGAGGTCGCGTGCGGCTTCCTGGTTCCGCGTGGGGATCCGGACCGCGACGATGTCTCCGGCCCGGTCCAGACGGGCTAGCAGCAGTGCGTCGTTACGGTCTGTCTTGACCCGGTCGCCAGGAGGGCGGATCAGCTTCGAGGGCGCCGCGACCTGCACGAAGTGTCCCGCCTCGTGAAGGGCGCGGGCCAGACCGAACCCCGTGGGCCCGGCCTCGTACGTGATCCGCAAGGGGCCGTGGCCACGGGCGAGCTCGTCCGCGAACGAGCAGATCTCCACGGGATCGTTCGACAGCTTCCGATGGATCACCTCTCCGGTCGTCCCGTCGATCGCGGCAGCAGCCACGCTGCGCGCATGGACATCCAGTCCCAGGCTTGTAGTCTCGGTGAACACCAGGGCCTCCTATGAATGTGTGCACCCCGGCCGCCCATCGACCAGGGTGATCCACGAGTCTTCATAGCGGGGCCCTGGGCCACAACACCCGGGCACCCCCGCCCTCATAGCGTCTGACCCCGCAGGGCGGACCAGCCGGCCTGTAAGCCGGGTTCTGTGATCGGCAGCCATCCCTCTCGGGTCGCCGTCGCCGACGACCTCCAGCGGTCCACCCGGGAACTCGGGCCGGCGCCCTCGAACGTTCCCTGTCTGACCTTGCTCCCGGTGGGGTTTACCGTGCCGGCCTCGTCACCGAGACCGCGGTGGTCTCTTACACCACCCTTTCACCCTTACCGCCGCGCCCCGAGGGGCGAGGCGGCGGTCTGCTCTCTGTGGCACTGTCCCGCGGATCACTCCGGGTGGGCGTTACCCACCACCGTGCCGGATGGAGCCCGGACTTTCCTCGGCCCCGGAGCGTGAGCTCCGGAGACGCGGCTGCCCGGCCGACTGGTCCAGCACGAAGTCTACGTCTCGCCACGCCCGCTGTCGCCGCCGCGCCGCCGCGCGCGACCACGAGGTGACGTGCGCAACCTCTCCCCGGCCCCTCCCCGGGGAGGCCGCCGCCGCGGCCGAGAATGGGCGGATGCTGATCCTGCTGCCGCCCTCGGAGACGAAGACCCGACCGGCCGAGGTGGGCCATCGCCCGCTCGCCCTGGACGAGCTCGCGCTGCCCGCGCTGACGGAGGCGCGCGAGACGATGCTGCGCGCCGCGCATCGCACTGCGGCCGGGCCCGACGCCGCCTCCCGCCTCGGGGTCCCTGCTTCCGCGCCCGAGCTCGTCGGCCGGATGCTCCACCTCGAGCAGGAGCCCGCCGGGGCGCCGCTCGAGGTCTACTCCGGGGTGCTGTTCGACCAGCTCGATCCGGGCGCCGCCCCGAGCGAGGACCGGCGCGTGCTGGTCCAGTCCGCGCTGCTGGGGCTCGTCGACGCCGCCCGGGACCGGATCCCGGCCTATCGCCTCTCGGCCGGCTCGCAGCTCTCGAGGTTGGGCAAGGCCGGCTCCTGGTGGACGCCTCGGCTGAGGCCGGTCGCCGAGGAGCTGCGGGCCGACGAGGCTCGCGGGGACTCCCCCGTCGTCATCGACTGCCGCTCGGGGGCGTACCGCTCGATGATGGCGCTGCGCAGCGGGGGCGGGGTGCAGGTGCTCGAGGTCGCCCCGGTGCAGGAGCGTTCCGGGGTGCGCAAGGTGATCTCCCATGACGCGAAGCGCTACCGCGGCCTGGTGACCCGTGCGCTGCTCGCCGCGGACTCGACGCCGAGCACGGCCGACGAGGTGGTCGACACGGTGAGGAGCGGGTTCGGCCAGGGCCTGCGGGTCGAGCTGGACGGGGACCGGCTCGTGATCGTCGACGTCGTCCCCTGAGCAGCTCTGCGCCGGCTCAGCCGAGCCGGCCGCTCCACGGGTCGGTGACCTGCGCACTCACGCGCACCTCGAGGCCGGGCAGCGCATCGGTGAGCAGATCGTGGGCGAGCGGCAGCCACAGCGCCTCGCTCGCCGCATGCGCGACATCGATGAGGGCGGGGACGCGCGCGGTGTCGGCGGCCCCTTCGACGTGCTCGAGCGCGGGATGGTGACGCAGGTCGGAGGTGATGTAGGCGTCGACGCCCGCAGCGGCTGCGGCCTCGAGGAAGGAGTCCCCGGCGCCGGGGCAGACGGCGATCCTGCGCACGGGCCGATCGGCCGCACCGGTGAAGGCGATGCCGCGCGCCGTGCGGGGGACGATGCCCGCGACCGTCTCGGCCAGCTCGCCGACCGTCGTCGGCCGCTCGAGCTCGCCGACCGCGCCGAGTCCGAACAGACGCGAGCCGTGCCCCGCGGCCTCGCCCTCCTTCCCGGGAACGAGCGGACGCGCATCCTGCAGCGCGAGGACGTCGATCCACGCGCCGACGGTCCCGCGCGTGGAGCGGTCGACGTTCGTGTGCCCGCACCACAGCGCCGTCCCGGCGCGCAGCAGGGAGGTGACCACCGCGCCCTTGCCGTCGTCGGCCGGCAGGAAGCTCGCCCCGCGCAGCAGCAGCGGGTGGTGGGTGATCAGCAGCTCGCAGTCGTGCGCGACCGCCTCGCGGGCGATGGCGAGCGTCGGATCCACGGCCAGCAGCACCCGGCCGACGGTCGCATCGCGCTCCCCGAGGACGAAGCCCACCCGGTCCCAGTCCTCCGCCCAGGAGAGCGGGTAGGCGGATTCGAGGACGTCGACGACGTCCCTGACGGTGATGGTGGCGTCGGTGCTCATGGCGCTCAGCCTCGCAGGGCGCGCGCCTCGACGAGCGCGGCCTGGTAGGCCTTCCACGGCATGAGCACGCACTTCACCCGGGCGGGGAACTTCGCCGCGCCGAGCAGCGCGATCCCGTCGCCGATGAGGTCCTCATCGCCCTCGATGCGGCCGCGCGAGCCGATCGCCTCCTGGAAATGGAGCCGAGCCGGCTCGACCTCCTCGACGCTGTGCCCGATCAGCAGGTCCGCCATGATCGAGGCGGAGGCGCGGCTCATGGCGCAGCCGACCGCGTCGTAGGAGACGTCCTCGATGCGCTCGGCTCCGTCCTCGGACAGGTGCAGGCGCAGCGTGATCTCGTCGCCGCAGGTGGGGTTGACGTGGTGGACCTCGGCCTCGAACGGTTCGCGCAGACCTGCGTGCAGGGGGCGCTTGTCGTGCTCGATGACCAGTTCGGTGTAGAGCGCGGAGAGGTGGCTGCTCATGAGAGGGCTCCGAAGAACTCGACGGTGCGGGCGACGCCGTCGACGAGCGCGTCGACCTCGGCGGCGGTGGTGTGGACGGAGAAGCTCGCCCGGGTGGTGCCGTGCAGGCCGTAGCGGCGGTGCAGCGGCCAGGCGCAGTGGTGACCCACCCGCACCTCGATGCCGAGGGAGTCGAGCACCTGGCCGACGTCGTGCGGGTGGCGGCCCGCGAGGTCGAAGGCGACCGCGCCGGTGCGCTCGGGGGACGCGGCCGGGCCGATGATCCGCACCCCGTCGATCCCGGCGAGCCCCTCGAGCGCGCGGACGGTCAGGGCCTGCTCGTGCGCCGCGATCTGCTCCATCCCGAGCGCATCGAGATAATCGCAGGCGGCGGCGAGGCCGACGGCCTGGGAGATCGGCGGGGTGCCCGCCTCGAAGCGGGCGGGCGGCTCGGCGAAGGTGCTGGCCTCCATGGTGACGGTCTCGATCATCGAGCCGCCGGTGAGGAAGGGCGGCAGCTGCTCGAGGAGGTCGTGACGACCCCAGAGCACGCCGATGCCGGTGGGGCCGAGCATCTTGTGCCCGGACAGCGCCGCGACGTCGACGCCCAGCGCCGCCAGGTCGAAGGGCATGTGGGGCGCGGACTGGGCGGCGTCCAGCACCGTCAGCGCGCCGACCGCCCGGGCGGCCTCGACCAGCTCCGCGACGGGGTTGATCGTGCCGAGCACGTTGGACTGATGGGTGAACGCGACGACCTTCGTCCGCTCCGTGAGCAGGGAGTCCAGAGCGGTGAGGTCGAGGGTGAAGTCCTCGGCCAGCGGGATCCACCGCAGGGTCGCGCCGGTGCGCCGTGCGAGCTCCTGCCAGGGGACGAGATTCGCGTGGTGCTCCATCTCGGTCACGAGGATCTCGTCGCCCTCGCGCACGCGCAGGTGCTCGGGGATCGAGGCGTCGCCGTCGCCGAGGGAGCGGGCGACGAGGTTCAGCGCCTCGGTCGCGTTCTTCGTGAACACGATCTCCTGCGCGGAGGGGGCGCCGAGGAAGTCGGCGATCCGCTCGCGGGAGTCCTCGTAGGCGTCGGTCGCGGCGCCGGCCATGCGGTGCGCGCCGCGCTTGACCGCGGCGTGATCGTGGGTCAGATAGGCGACCTCCGCGTCGATCACCTGCTGGGGGCGCTGCGAGGTGGCGCCGCCGTCGAGGTAGACCATCGGGGTGTCCGGGTCCAGCATCCGCGTGAGGATCGGGAAGTCGGCTCGGATGGCGTCGACATCGAAGGGTCTGGTCGCTGCGCTCACCTGCGGTGGCCTCCTGGGTTCGACGGCGGTCCGGCCAGTAGCCAGTATAGGAACGCCCAGCCTCCCCTGACCGGGCCGTGAGACCCTGTGCACAGCCCGCCCGACCAGCCCATCCCGGAGGTCCCCGTGGAGACCCTCATCCTCGCTGCGATCGGAGTGTCGATCGCGGTCTCGCTCGTCGTCCTCATCGGCCGCCTGCTGGTGCGCCGTCGCGAGGATCGCGAACGCTGGGAGCGCGAGGGGCGACCCGAGCCCGCCGAGCGCAGCCCCGAGCAGAAGGAGCGCGACCGGCGCACCGGCATCACCTGGGGGTGTCTGCTCGTGGCCGTGCCGGTGGTGCTGGTGCTCGCGTACTGGCTGACGCGGTGAAGGACGCGGGAAGGCCCCTCCCTGCGCGGTGTCCGCGCAGCTGTGAGGCGTTTCGACAGGGTGGGTCGTGAGGGGCTCGGACCCGTCCCGGCGCTCTGCCTGATCAGGCGATATCCGCCCTGACCTGCGATGGAGCCTCTGCGTACTCGTGCCCAGATGGGTCGACATCGGGGGTGTTGTGGTCAAATTGTGCTCAACCCTGGCCGCGACGCGCTTCGCCTCGAGCCGGTCTGCGAGGTGGTCGAGATCCTCGTCGAACAGGTCGCTGTAGGTGTCGAGGGGGAGGGACGCGTTCGCGTGGCCGAGCATCCGCTCGATCGCCTTCACGCTCGCGCCGGAGCTCACCGCAAGCGAGGCGGCGGTGTGCCGGAGCTCGTGCGGGGAGAGGTACGCGATGCCGGCCTCGCGCAGCCCGGATTCGAGCCAGTCGACGCGGTTCGCGCCCTTCCGTCGATCCGACCTCGGCGCCGCCTTCCGCGGCGGGTACAGGAACCCGTCCTTGGATCGGGCCGGCGGGAACAGCAGCCGCTCGGGCCCCCGCCCGTGCGTGTCGGGCAGCGCCTTGATGTACGCCTTCAGCTCATCGAACACGGAGCGGGGCAGCGGCACCGAGCGCCGCTGATGCGTCTTCGTGTCCGTGACGTGCCACTCCCCCTCGACCTGCTCCGCGGCCCGCTCGACCAGGAGCCGCCGCCGCACCTGGTTCACGTCCCGCACGCGTAGCGCGGTCGCCTCACCCCACCGCAGCCGCGTCCACGCGAGGATCAGCACCAGCACCCGCCACCGCTCCCCCACGGCGCCGGCGAGCACTTCGACCTCCCCGGCGGTGAGGTAGCGCCGCGGCGCGCTCTTCTTCGACGGCAGCTGGATGCCGCGGGCGGGGTTCCGGGCGATCGGCCGATCTTCGACGGCGTCGTCGAGGATGCTCGCAAGGATGCCGTAGGCACGACGGACGACCGATGCGGACTTCGTCAGCGACAACTCTCCGACCCAGTCCCGCACCGCGCTGGTGCGGATCTGCGCGATCGCCGTACCACCCCACCGGTGCTCGACGTGCGTATCCCACGACGACTGCAGCGTCCGCCCGTAAGTCTTCGAGACGACCGCCCTCTTGTGTTCGAGCCACTTCTCGCCGAGCTCCCCCACCGTCACCCGCCCGGCGGACTGCGCGACGAAGCTCCCGTCGGCCTTCGTCGACTCGATCTCGACGAGGAACGCTTTCGCGTCCCGCTTCGTCGTGAACCGGCGCTTCATCGTCAGCCGGTTCTGATCCGACCGGTACCGCACCAGATACCGCGCCCCACCTGACCGCTTGTCCACGTACCTCTGATCTGCGGATGCTTCGTCGCCTCGTAGAACGCCACGCCCTGCTCCTCTCCTCTCCCGGGACCCTCCTGCGCCGCGCTGCGCTCGCCGGGGTGTCGAGCGTAGAGCGCGGCCCTCCGGCGCCGTGCAGCGGCGGCCGGAGGGCCGTGGTCGTGCGGTGTGTCGGTCAGCCGTCCTCGCCCATGTACGACTCGGGGGTGGCGTAGATGGGATCCTGCATGATGCCCTGCGGCATGACCTCGACGGCCATGGCGGTCTCGGGGAGCTCGGCCGCGCAGATCGACACCATCGTGGCCCGCTCGAACGGGGACACCCCGTGGACGTACTCGTGCTCGCTCGCCCGGTCGTCGAGCTCCTTCGCGACGTCGTAGTCCATCGGCTCGCCGTCGGCGGACTCGTACTCGTCCTCGTCGGTCGAGATGTACAGCCACTCGGGTCGCCACACCTCGTCGAGGTACTCGTCGGGGCTACCGCAGGCCCACTCGAGGCCTTCCTCGTCGTAGACGCTGATGTTGTACATGTTGATCGGCTCGCTGCCGTCGCGGTTGTCGACGTCGGAGAGGATGTAGGAGACGGGCTCGCCGCCGGCGTCTTCGCGGTACTGCTCGAGCCAGGCGATCTCCTCGCTGGCGTCGGGCTGTGCGTCCATCGTCATGGTGATCTGTGCGCCGGTGACGGTGGAGGCGAAGAACGGCTCGTCGGTGAGGGAGAACGCTCCGCTCTCGTCTTCGGGGTTCTCGACGACGTTGCCGTCCTCGTCTTCGACAATGGGCCAGGAGTCGGACTCGTCGGCGGCTTCGGCCTGGCTGTCGACGTTCTCCTCAGCTTCGGTGGGCGTGGCGTTGCTGGGTTCGTCGGCGCTGCCGCAGGCGGACAGCAGGAGGAGAGCCGTGGCGGGGGCGGCGAGCAGGCGGATGGTGCGCTTCATGGCAGGGTTCCTTCGCTACAAGGTGGTCTTGTCCGGATAGTAGGCAGGTGTCCGGACGTTCGACGCGTCGGTGACCGAACCGTGCCCTGTGGAGTGATCTACGCGCCCCACCAGCCGGTGTCCTGGTCGCCTTCGGTCTCGTGCTCGATGATCTCGGCCCACCACGGCGCCGGCACCGGCTCGGCCAGTTCGAGGCCGAGCTCGAGCTGCACCGGCTCCTCCCGCTCCCCCATCACGCGGCCCAGTGCGCGTCGGCGAGTCGGGTCCGGAGCGCGGCGTGCTCGGAGGGGGTGAGTGCGTGGAGGCGGTCGATGACGGTCTCGGGCATGACGTCGAGCTCCTCGGCGATGACGACGGGATGCGGGGACCAGGCCGCTGCTTCGCCGAGGCCGTCCAGGTGGATGAGGCCGGTAGCGACCTGGCGGTCGATGCCACGCTCGGTGATGGCGATGCAGTGCCCTCGGTGGCCGCGCGCGTAGTGGATCAGCTCGTGGTCGAGGACGACACGGCGATCCACGGCGGTGAGCTCGCGATCGAGCCAGATCCTCGAGATGCCGTCGGTGTAGCCGTGGATCCCCCGGGCAGGGCCGTATCGATGATCTCCGGTGGACGCATGACCTGACGGTAAGTGCTGGTGGTGACAGTCGAATGGTTCAGCGCCGACGCTTCAGCCGCCGTCGTCTTGTCGGCCTCCGCGCCCCGTCGATCCGCTTCACGGGGGGCGTGAACACCGGCAGCTCCCAGAAGCACGGAGCCGGGGACTTCATCCGAGACCTCAGGTTGAAGTAGTGGCGCCCGATGACGGCCATCTGAGCGAACATCGAGGCCCTCTGGACGTCGAGAGCGAAGATCCGGGCACCGTGCTCGAGCACCGCGTCGAACTCCTCCCTCACGGAGGCGATGTCGACGTTCTTGGTGAGCACCGGGATGCCCCGCATGCCGCACTGTTCGATCCAGTCGAGATCGGGAACGCGCTGCCCCTCGTTCGGGTAGACCTGGCCGATCCAGATAGGGTCCCAGCCGAGCATGCGAATCCCCGTCATGATCCTCTTGCTCAGGCACGCATCGACGAAGATCTGGTTGTCACGCCACTGGGGCCAGGAACTCTCGATGGTCAGCGACATAGCTGACCTCCGCTAGCTCCAGCCCGAAGTCCTCCGCGATCCATCGACGATCGTCCCCGCCCTCGATCTCGTCGAGGAGCGCGAAGACCGGCGTAGCGGTTCGCTCGATGATCGGGCGCCCGGCTGAGAAGCGTGGATCGATCACGATCCTCGTGGGGGCGTCGTCCCCTCCAAGCACGGTGTAGGACTCCATCACGTCGTCCCCACCGAAGTTCACCCTCTTGAGGAAATCGTCGAAGACGTCCCGGAGCGCGAACTGGCCGTCCTTCACCCGCTCGAGTTCGTCGTGGAGCATCCGGAAGAGGTCGGTGCCGTCCGTGTAGAAGCGCCTCGCGAATGCCAGCGGATCGGCCGCCTTCGCCTCGGTGATGATCGCGGCAACCTTCCGTGGCCCGATGCCGCGCCCGCCCAGCTCCTTCGCGACGGCCGCCTCGCTGAGCCCGATGAGCGGCACGGTCGGCGGTTCCGCGCCGTAGCCGCGGGCGCCCTGCGTGATGACGGGGCCTCGGTTCTTGCCGGGCTTGCTCCAGTTCCGGACCGTCCGCGCGGGAAGGCCGGCCAGATGCGCGACGTCGGCGTGGGTGAGGATCGCGGACGTCCTGATCCGATCGTGCTGGTCCATCCGACACCACCCCCTCACCACTCGGCACTGAGTACAGCTTCCCACGGTCGAACGCTAGACACACCGACCGACGCTCGATCATCATGCCCCACCAATCTCCGCTTCACGGTCCTGCTGCTGTCGGGCCTCGCGCTCCTTGGCCCGATGGTGTTGGATGGTCGGCATCAGCCAGCGGGCGCCGAAGATCAGGATGTCGGCGATCCACCAGACTCCGAATCCGCCCAGGGTGATGAGCTTCAGGAGTCCGAGCCCGATGTTGCCGTTGATGAAGCGGTCGATCCCGAGGTAGCCGACGAGGACCGCTGCGATGAAGGTGACGAGGTCGCGTACTACGCCAACACTGGTCATAGGCCCCGTCGGTCGCGGCGGCTGCCTCCGTCGCGTGGGCGCTCCAGAGCGGGCGGCTCGGCCCTTCTGCGCCATCGCCTGGGGGTAGATGTCGCGAAGCACTGGGAGGGTGATCATCGCCTCGGCTTCCTCGATGCCGCCGTCTCGTCCACGCTGGACCCCTACTGCGGCCTCAACGAAGATCGTCGCGCCGGCGCGGTTCGCGCGAAGGACCTCGGCCTGTAGGCGTGCGGCGTTGGTGCGCGCGACGTAGGCGATGACGTCGCCCATGTATCGGACGGCAACAGCGTTGCGATCGTGGACGTTGTGCGGCTCGGGATGCAGTTCAAGCTGCACTCGGGAGACGTGCGGCTCACCGTCGGGAGGGCACGGGAAGTGCCTCTCGTAGGCGTCGCGGTAGTAGTACTCCCCCACCAGCTCGAGGCGTCTGGACTCGCCTCTGATCAGCGCGTCCCAGCTCACGCCCCACCGTCCTCCGCTTCTCGGTCCTGCTGTTGCCGGGCCTCGCGGCCGCGGTCCCGGCCGCGCTTAGCGGCGAGGCTGTACTCGTCCTGCTCCCACGGCCGGTCGTCCCGCAACGCTTCGTTCTCGGATCCCCGCTGACGGTGATGCGCGTTCGAGCCTGCGTCTCGTTCACCTTCGCTTGTGTCAGCGCCACTTGACGTGGCGTGGCGCCGCGGGCTTGGCGTAACCCCATCTGGCTGAGACAGATCCGCCACGCTGCGATCACCATCTGCATGCTCGCGACGCTCGATGATCTGCTCCGTGCGGGTCGCGAGCTGGACGAGTGCGTTCGTCTCGTCCAGTGAGGGGACCGCGCGGCCGAGCAGGTGGGCGAGGTCGTAGAGGTCGTCGAGGTCCATCGCCTCGAGGGTCGCGTCGTCGTGCGTGTTGACCAGCTCGACGAGCGCCGTGCGCTCGGGGACTCGTTCGTCTCGTTCCTGCTCAAGTTGCGCCATCCGATCGTTGTCGCGGATGAATCCGCGGATCACATCAAGGACGACGCGTCGCTGCTGGGTGGAGAGGTTGTCAGATCCGTCGGGGAGCTGCTCGGCCAGGGAGGCCATCGGCAGTGGGAGCCCCGCAGCCGCGTACACCTCTTCGACAGGCATCTCCGCGAGCACGGCCAGAGCCTCGATCGTGGGGCGCTTTGGCGTGCTCTCGTACTTGCCGGCGAGGATCCGATCCACCGTCGCGTACGACAGCGTCAGGCCCTTGTTCTTCGCGATGCGCTGTAGCGCACGACCACCCTTGCCGCCGTTCCTCTCGGAGGCGACGCGGGCGACGTCCTGCAGCGTGAGCTTCGTTCGGGCCATGGAGTGATCCTCAGGAGTCTGGTCAAGCTTCTACACCCGCCAAGAACGGCCGGGCTGACAACCAGATTACTGGGAAGCGGCGCACACGCAGGGAAGTTGACACTTGCGCGATGACAAGCGGGTGCCTTTCGGTACGGGTACCACTTGTCACCGGTTCGAAAATTAGTGCAGGATGTACGTCATCACCGAGCGGCGCACGTGCGGCTATGGGCGCCCGAAGATCCGATACCAACGGGAGGCATGGATGAGGGTCAAGGACCCCGCGGCCATTCGGAGGGCGCGGAAGGCGCGCGGCTTCTCGCAGCGCGACCTGACCGCCCTCTTCAAGTGCACGCAGGCGGCGATCTCCGCACTGGAGAGGGGGACCATGAAGACATGCGGCGCTGATCTCGCAAAGATCATCTGCCGACGGGTCGAGCGCGGCCTGGAGGATCTCTTCATCGACCCGAGTGCCGAAGCGCTACCCAGCGTGACAACTGGTACCCGTACCACCCAGCACGCCAAGGCAGTGGCCTGATGCCCGCAGCAACCATCACCCCGTTCCGTGCGCCCCCGCGCGACCTCCCCGGTCCGCCCCCTCGCGCACCGCTCCCCACCGAGGCCGAGCTGTTCCCATTCCTCGGCGTGGACGACGTCTGCATCTACTGCGGCCGCTTCCAGACCTACGAGGAAGCCGAGCAGCGCACAGCCACCCACATCCGCGCCGACCTCCTCGCCGTGCACCGCACGAACGAGGCGCTGATGCGGGACTTCGGCGAGCAGCACCCCGGCTACCAGGACGACGTCTACGACCTCCTCTGCGAGCCCGACAGCGCCGTGCCGGCCCCGGCCGTCGAGGCGGTGGCCCGATGAACGCCACTCCTTCCCTCGACGTCCTCCACGCCTCCGCGGAACTCCTCCGCGAGCTGACCGCGCTGCTCAACTACGAGGAGGTCCGCGGCCTCGTCGCCCGCATCCGTGCGCACCTCGAGGCCGCGTGCGATTCCGATCCGGACTGGTGGCGGTCCCCGACGTCGAAGGACCTCGCCGAGGCGTGCCGCGACCTCGAGGACGCCCTCGACGTCATCGACTCCCGCCGCCGCGAGCAGGAGCGCGCCGCGCTCGTCGACGCCTCCACGCAGTCCTGAACGCAGGAGCGCCCCCGCCATGCAGGGCGGGGGCGCGTGATCCCAGAAAGGGATGCCCAATGGATGAACTGACCACACCGTACAACGCCGAGGACTTCGACACGCTGCGCCAAGTCCGCGGGGACGGCACCGAGTACTGGACGGGCCGAGACCTGAACCGAGTCACCGGCTACGCGGGCTTGCAGAAGTTCGAGGTCGCCGTGAAGCGCGCGATTGCGGCGATCGCGAACATGCAGATGGATGTGACCAGCCACGTTAACCAGATCAGCAGACTGGTCGAGAGGCCTCAGGGCGGCTCCATCCAGCAGGGCGACTTCGAGCTGTCCCGCTACGCCGCCCACCTCGTCATGATCAACGGCGATCCGCGCAAGCCGGAGATCGCGAAGGCGCAGACCTACTTTGCGGTGAAGACCCGTGAGGCCGAGCTCGCACCGGCCGTTCCGGTCGCACTGCCGGGCCGCCGTGAGCTCGCGCAGATGGTCCTCGAGGCCGAGGACCGCGCGGACCGGGAGGCGATCGCTCGGACCCGGGTCGAGCACAAGCTCGAGAAGCAGCATCCCGTCGCCGACTACCACCAGCGATTCGTGGCGGAGAGCCAGGACATCGTCACGATCGACAACTTCGCCTCGCAGTACGGCACGACGGGCCCGAAGGTCCGGGAGCTAATGAAGGACAAGGGTGTAACGGTCCATCAAGTCGTCGCGCAGCGCTGGTCGAAGAGCAACTGCCAGATGGTCGATGACTACGGGTGGAGGCCCCGTCAGGGTGTCCTCTCCTCGACCTGGTTCGTGCTCCGGCAGCACCGTCGCGTCCGTGTACGAGTCCGCTGCCGCGCAGCCCCGCTACCGGCCCGGAGAAGACCCCCGCCGCCGTCACGGACACGCACATCCTCCACGCACTCGGCACCATCACCGAGTGACGCGAGACGACGATGAGAAGCGCCCCATCTCCTTCGGGAGGTGGGGCGCTTTCGTGCGTCTCAATCTGAGGGGGTCACCCCGTCGATCTGCCGAGCAACGCGTTCGATGTCGACTCCCTTGTCGTAGACCGCCACAATGTGGCGCCGGCCAACGATGGGGACGCCCCCTTGCTTCAGGTCTAGAGCATCGGCGGTCATCTGTCGGAGCGCTTCGGTCTCCAAGGTCGAATCGGCCCTAACGATGAGTGTCAGATCTCCGCACTCCATTACAGACCCGTCCCCGCTGACATCATGGGGATTCGCGCAGTCTGTCCCGTCCGCCTCGTCATATGCCTGCGCTGCTTGCTCAAGGGTGAAGGCCTCGTCGAGGCTCCGAACGGGGGTGGCCTCTGATTCCAGCATCTGCGCTCCGAGGTTTTCAGCGATCTCGGCGGTGCCCTCGCGGTCGCTCGCCGCAGGGTTGATCGACCAGTTGTCGCCGAGGATCATCGTCGATCCGATGCGATCGAGAGCCCTCATGGTCGTGGCTACCGACGCTTTCGCGGACTCGGCGTCAAGGTAGAGCGCGAGCACCGTACCGGAGTCGGGGCACACCCCTGATCCCATCGCGGCGGTGACTCTGTTGATGTCCTCGAGAGGGCCTTCGCAGTCGCCGCCCGCGTCGACGAACGCTTCCTGCAACTCGGCAACGCTGGACACGGTGCCGAGGGGAGCTGGTGCGGTAGACACAACGGGCGTCTCAGGAGCCTCGGGGTTGCTCTCGATCGCTGAGGAACACGCGGAGAATGCGGCGGCGGCGATGGCGGCAGACGCAATGATGCGCGCACGCCGCAAGAGACCCCAGTTCATGGCGGAAGGATAAGCGGAGTCGAGGCTTTCAGGGGCCGCCTCCAGGCTTCCTCCTGCTCTAATCACGTCCGGGCCGAGCATCCGTACTCGTTCGACACATCGGCCCGGCCTACGCACCCAAGCGCCCGCGCGGCGTCACAGCCCTTCCACCGCCACGACGGATGCCCATCTTTCCGGGCGCCGTCGCAATGACATCCTGGCCGCACCACGCCGCAGTCTCACCGCAGCTGCACGGGCCGGGGTCTGGGTGGACCCACCCATGAGGAGAGCGGATCAGCGTAGCGCTCATGGGCGCAGAGTCTGTAGGCCGGGCCTGACAGTCAGATCGAGCATTGTGCTCAAATTGTGCTCAAATCCTGGCCGAGGTCCCCCTGCACCGGCCTGTCGATGCAGGTCAGGGGCTTCTCTTCGGGTGGGTCGTGAGGGGCTCGAACCCCCGACCTTCTGGGTGTAAACCAGACGCTCTGACCAGCTGAGCTAACGACCCGGACCGGGGTCTCCCCCGGCGTGCACGGCGGTCAGCTGGTGCGGCTGGCCAGGCGAGTGCCGGTCCAGTCGGTCGCCAGCGACAGCGTGCTCATCACGCGCAGGCCGGCGATCTCGGCGCTCTCCTGCACGTCGCCCGGCATCACGTGACCGTCGCGGCCCGCCTTGGGGGTGAGCAGCCACACGGGCGCACCCGCCTCGATGTTGCGCAGCGTGTCCACGAGCGCATCGGTGAGATCACCGTCGTCCTCGCGCCACCACAGCACCACGGCGTCGACGATCTCCTGGGTGTCCTCGTCCTCCATCTCGTCCCCGATCAGGTCCTCGATCGCGTCGCGGAGGTCGTGGTCTACGTCGTCGTCGTAGCCGATCTCCTGCACGATCTGACCCGTGGTGAGGTTCAGCGCCTCGGCGATGGCGCTGGGCGTAGGGGCGTCGGCCGACGGTGACAAGTAAGAACTCCTCGAGACGTGGTGTCAGTGCTGATGCAGCGGGCTCGACGACCCCGAGGGATCGCGAACGCAGGTGCTGCGCGCGCCGAGTCTATGCCACGGGCCACCGGTGTGCATTCCGGACGCAGGACCTCGGTCCTGCGCCCGGCGCGGATGTCCCGAGAGTCACAGATGAGGAGGGAGCGTGAAGGTACTCGGGGCCTCGGGCGACGGTAGTCTGGACGGCACCGAGGCCATAGGAGCCGGGCCCACCGGCGTTCCTCAGCTCCCACGGCCGGTCCATCGACTCCGGTAGAGAGAAGGACAGTGTGACTTCGCACGAGACCCCTCGTCCCATCGGCATCAACCTGCCGAGCCATGCGCAGGATCCCGACCCGGAGGAGACCCGGGAGTGGCTCGACTCGTTCGACGGGCTCGTCGAGCACCGCGGCGCCGATCGGGCCTCCGAGGTCATGCAGAGCCTCATCCAGCATGCCCGCGACGAGGACCTGCACCTCCCGGACTCGCTGACCACGGACTACGTGAACACGATCTCCGAGGAGAACCAGCCGGAGTACCCCGGTGACGTGGAGCTCGAGAAGGAGCTGCGCAACATCAACCGCTGGAACGCGGCGATGGTCGTCCATCGCGCCCAGCGCCCCGGCGTCTCCGTCGGCGGCCACCTCTCCTCCTACGCATCGATCGCGACGATGTACGAGGTCGGGTTCAATCACTTCTTCCGCGGCCGGAACCACCCCGGCGGCGGCGACCACGTGTTCTTCCAGGGCCACGCCTCCCCCGGCATCTACGCCCGCGCCTTCGCGATGGGTCGCCTGTCCCAGGAGGATCTCGACGGCTTCCGCCAGGAGTTCTCCAGCGAGCACGGGATGCCCTCCTACCCGCATCCGCGTGCGATGCAGGACTTCTGGGAGTTCCCGACGGTCTCCATGGGCATCGGCCCGGTCAACGCGATCGAGCAGGCCTCCTTCGACCGCTATCTCCACAACCGGGGCCTGAAGGACACCAGCGAGCAGCACACCTGGGCGTTCCTCGGCGACGGCGAGATGGACGAGGTCGAGTCCCGCGGCGCGCTGCACATCGCCGCGAAGGAGCACCTGGACAACCTCACCTTCGTCGTCAACTGCAACCTGCAGCGCCTGGACGGTCCCGTCCGCGGCAACGGCAAGATCATCCAGGAGCTGGAGAGCCAGTTCCGCGGCGCCGGCTGGAACGTCATCAAGGTGATCTGGGGGTCCGGCTGGGACCCGCTGCTGAAGAAGTCCACCGACGGCGCGCTCATCGATCTGATGAACGCGACCCCGGACGGCGACTACCAGACCTACCGGGCCGAGGACGGCGCGTTCATCCGCGACAACTTCTTCGGCCGCGACCCGCGCACCAAGGCGCTCGTCGAGGACCTCTCCGACGACGACATCTGGTGGAAGCTCAACCGCGGCGGCCACGACGCGAAGAAGATCTACGCCGCCTTCCAGCAGGCCGCGACGCTGAAGAACGGCAAGCCGACCGTCATCCTCGCCCACACCATCAAGGGCTACCGCCTGGGCTCGAACTTCGCCGGCCGCAACGCGACCCACCAGATGAAGAAGTTCACGCTGGCGGACCTCAAGGCGCTGCGCGACACCCTGCGCATCCCGGTCACCGACGAGCAGCTCGAGTCCGGCAGCGTCTACGACGCCCCGTTCTATCTACCGGAGGACGACTCCCCGGTCATGCAGTACCTCAAGGAGCACCGCAGCGCCCTCGGGGGCCCGGTCCCCTCCCGCAGCACCGAGCACAAGGCGCTCGAACTGCCGGGCGACAAGGCCTACGAGGTCGTCAGGCGTGGCTCCGGCAAGCAGGAGATCGCCTCGACGATGGCGCTGGTGCGCCTGCTCAAGGACCTCATGCGGGACAAGGAGACCGGCAAGCGCTGGGTCCCGATCGTCCCCGACGAGGCCCGCACCTTCGGCATGGACTCGCTGTTCCCGACGGCGAAGATCTACAACCCCGACGGGCAGAACTACCTCTCGGTGGACCGTGACCTGCTGCTGGCCTACAAGGAGTCGACCTCCGGCCAGATCAAGCACATGGGCATCAACGAGATCTCCTCGACCGCGGCGTTCACCGCGGCGGGCACCTCGTACGCCACGCACGACTACCCGATGATCCCGTTCTACATCTTCTACTCGATGTTCGGGTTCCAGCGCACCGGCGACTTCTTCTGGGCCGCCGGGGACCAGATGGCCAAGGGCTTCGTCATCGGCGCGACAGCCGGCAAGACGACCCTCGCCGGCGAGGGCCTCCAGCACATGGACGGGCACTCCCCGATCCTCGCCAGTACCAACCCGGGTGCGGTCGTCTACGACCCGACCTACGGCTACGAGCTGGGCCACATCATCCGCGACGGCCTGCAGCGCATGTACGGCGAGGACGACCGCCTGCAGGAGGTCTTCTACTACATCACCGTCTACAACGAGCCGATGGTGCAGCCGGCCGAGCCGGAGGACCTGGACGTCGAGGGGCTGCTGAAGGGCATGTACCTCAACGAGCCCGCCCCCGAGGGCGACGGCCCCATCGCGCAGCTGCTCGCCTCCGGCGTGGGCGTCCCGTGGGCGAAGCACGCCCGCGACCTGCTCCTCGAGGACTGGGGCGTGCGCGCGAACGTGTGGTCGGTGACCTCGTGGACGGAGCTGCGCAAGGAGGCCCAGGAGGCGGAGAAGCACAATCTCCTGCACCCTGAGGATCAGCGCACCCCGTGGCTGTCGCAGCGCCTCGAGGGCGTCGAGGGACCGTTCGTGGCCACCTCGGACTACGACTTCATGGTGCCGGACATGATCCGCGAGTGGATCCCGGGCCGCTACGGCGTGCTCGGCGCCGACGGCTGGGGCTTCTCGGACACCCGTCCGGCGGCCCGCCGCCACCTGAAGATCGACGCGCACTCGATGGTCGTCAAGACCCTCCAGCTGCTCGCCAAGGACGGCACGGTCGACCCGTCGGTCGTCCGGCAGGCGATCGACAAGTACGACCTGACGAACGTGAACGCCGGCGAGTCCGGTTCGTTCGGCGGCGAGTCCTGATCATCCCGTCGGGCCGCTCCTCCGTGGGAGGGGCGGCCCGACGGCCGCTCTCCCCTTCCTCACCGGCCCGTCTCGACCTCCGAGCGGGCCGTCACCGTCTCTCCCCTGGAGGTTCCTGTGCTCGCGATCGTCTGCCCCGGCCAAGGGGCGCAGAAGCCCGGTTTCCTGACCCCGTGGCGTGAGCTGCCCGGTGTCGACGAGCTGCTGGGCTCGCTCTCCGAGCCGGCCGGCATCGACCTGCTGCGCCACGGCACCGAGTCCGACGCGGACACGATCCGCGACACCGCGGTCGCGCAGCCGCTGCTGGTCGCCGCCGGGATCGTGGCCGCCGCGCAGCTGCATGCCGAGGCCGATCTCCCCTCCGTCGACGTGCTCGCCGGTCACAGCGTCGGCGAGCTGACGGCCGCCGCGCTCGGCGGCGTCCTCTCCGACGAGGACGCGATGCGCCTGGTCGCGGTGCGCTCGCGCGCCATGGCGACCGCCGCCGCGGCCGAGCCCACCTCGATGGCAGCGGTCGTCGGCGGGACCCGCGAGGACGTCCTCGCCGCCATCGAGCGCCACGGCCTGCACCCCGCGAACATCAACTCCGCCGCACAGGTCGTCGCGGCCGGCTCCTCCGAGCAGATCGCGGCGCTCGCCGAGGACGGGCCCGCGAAGGCGCGAGTCATCCCGCTGCAGGTCGCCGGGGCCTTCCACACCCCGTACATGGCCTCGGCCCGAGAGGACCTCGCCGCCTTCGCCCCGTCCCTGAGCCCCGCCGACCCCTCGGTCCCGCTGGTCTCCAACGCCGGCGGAGAGGTCGTCACCACCGGCGCCCGCTATCTCGACCTCGTCGTCACCCAGGTCGCCTCCCCCGTGGACTGGCAGGCCTGCATGGCCACCTTCCGCGAGCGCGGAGTCACCGGCCTGCTCGAGGTCGCCCCGGCCGGGACCCTCACGGGCCTGGCCAAGCGCGAGCTGAAGGGCATCGCGCTCGCGAACCTCAACACGCCCGATGACCTCGAGGCTGCCCGCGCCCTGTTGCGCGAGCACGCCGGTCTCGCCCCGGCCGACGAGGAGGCCTGAGATGGCTCCGACCCTCTCCGCCCCGGCCGCCGTCCCCGGCTCGCAGGTCCTCGCCTACGGCGCCGCGCGGGGCGACCTCGTCGTGCCCAACGACGATCTCGTCGGCCCGATCGACTCCTCGGACGAGTGGATCCGCCAGCGCACCGGCATCGTCACCCGCACCCGCGCGAGCGCCGACGTGGGCGTGGAGGACCTCTCGCTCGCCGCGGCGAAGGAGGCGATCGAGCGCTCCGGCATCGACCTGGAGACCCTCGACGCGATCATCGTCTCGACGATCTCCTTCCCGTACCCCACCCCGTCGCTCGCGACGCTGCTGGCCGGCGAGCTGGGACGACCCGACGTCATCGCCTATGACATCTCCGCCGCGTGCGCCGGCTTCGCCTACGGCATCGGCCAGGCCGACGCCCTGATCCGCGCCGGCAGCGCACGGAACGTGCTCGTGATCGGCGCGGAGAAGCTCTCCGACTTCGTCTCCCCCACCGACCGCTCGATCTCCTTCCTGCTCGGGGACGGAGCGGGCGCCGCGGTCGTCGGCCCGAGCGAGACCCCGAAGATCGGCCCGACGGTCTGGGGCAGCGACGGCGACAACTGGAGCACGATCCGCATGACCGGCTCCTCCCTCGACTTCCGCGACGGGAAGGCCGAGTGGCCGACCCTCGAGCAGGACGGCCGCACCGTGTTCCGCTGGGCCGTGTGGCACACCGCGAAGAAGATCCGCGAGATGCTCGAGCGCTCCGGCATCGGCATCGAGGACGTCGACGTGTTCGTGCCGCACCAGGCGAACATGCGCATCATCGACGAGCTCGCCAAGCAGCTCAAGCTGCCCGAGGACGTCGTCGTCGGGCGCGACATCGCCGAGACGGGCAACACCTCCGCCGCCTCGATCCCGCTCGCGACCCATCGCCTGCTCGCCGAGGGTGCCGCCGAGAGCGGGGACGTGCTGGTGCAGTTCGGCTTCGGCGCGGGGCTCGCCTATGCGGGCCAGGTGCTGATCCTGCCCTGAGCCGGCGACGCCGCCCGGCGAGGACTGTCACCCGCATCACGACCGCGAAGTAACATCGTTCGGCCTGCCCGGATCCGCCCAGCGTCCCGGGTAGTCTGTGACCGCCACATAATCCGATCATCCCTAAGGAGCACCCATGGCACACACCGAGAACGAGATCCTCGAGGGCCTCGCCGAGATCGTCAACGAGGAGACCGGTGTCGCCACCGAGGACGTGAAGCTCGAGAAGTCCTTCACCGACGACCTCGACATCGACTCCATCTCGATGATGACCATCGTCGTCAACGCCGAGGAGAAGTTCGACGTGCGCATCCCCGACGAAGAGGTCAAGAACCTCGCGACCGTCGGCGACGCCGTCAAGTACATCGAGGGTGCCCAGAACTGAGCCCCGCCTGACGCCCGGGACGCTCCCGTCCCGGGCGTCGCCGTTCCCCGTCTGCCCGACCCGGAGGTCCGCATGTCCGCTTCCCGCTCCCGAGTCGCCGTCACCGGCCTCGGCACCGTCAACCCGCTGGGCGCGGACGTCGCGTCCACCTGGGAGGCGGCCCTGGCCGGGACCTCCACGGCCCGCACCCTCGACAACGACTGGAAGGAGTCCTACGGGCTCTCCGTCGACTTCGCCTGCCGGCTCGTCCCCGGTGCGCTGGACTCGCTGAGCCGGCCCGAGGCGAAGAAGCTCGATCCCTCCGGGCAGTACGCGATGGTCGCCGCCCGTGAGGCGTGGGCCGACGCGGGCAGCCCCGACGTCGATCCGACCCGGCTCGGCGTCGTGGTCGGCTCCGGCATCGGCGGGATCTGGACCACGCTGGACCAGTGGGACGTGGTGCGCGAGCGCGGCGCCCGACGGGTCAACCCCTTCACCGTGCCGATGCTGATGGCGAACTCCTCGGCAGCGAACATCTCGATGGAGCTGGGCGCCCGTGCCGGCGCGCACACCCCCGTCTCCGCCTGCGCCTCCGGCTCCGAGGCCGTGGCTCTGGGCATGGGCATGATCCGCGACGGCCGCGCCGACGTGGTCGTCGTCGGCGGCACCGAGGCGTCGATCCACCCGATGACCATCGCGGCCTTCGCGAACATCCGGGCCCTGTCCACGCGGGTCGACGATCCCGAGCACGCCTCGCGACCCTACGACGTGGACCGCGACGGCTTCGTGCTCGGCGAGGGCGCGGCGATCCTGGTGCTGGAGAGCGAAGAGCACGCGAAGGCACGCGGCGCCCGCGTCTACGCCTACGCCGCCGGTCGCGGCATGGCCTCCGACGCCCACCACATCTCGGCCCCGAACCCCGAGGGGCAGGCCGCCGCGGTGCGCGAGGCGGTCGAGGACGCCGGCATCGCCGCGCAGGACCTCAAGCACCTCAACGCCCATGGCACCTCGACCCCGCTGGGCGACATCGGCGAGCTGCGCGCGGTCGCCGACGCCCTGGACGGCGAGACCGACCAGATCGTCGTGACCTCGACGAAGTCGATGACCGGGCACCTGCTCGGCGGCGCCGGCGCACTCGAGACCGTGTTCTCGGTGCTCGCCGCGCACCACCGCACCGTCCCGCCCACGATCAACATCGAGAACCTCGACCCCGAGACGCCGATGGCGATCGCGAACGGCGCTCCGGCGCAGCTCCCCGACGGCGACGTCGCCGTGCTGAACAACGCCTTCGGCTTCGGCGGCCACGACATCGCCCTGGTGGTCGCCTCGGCCTGATCCGCAGCGGCCAGCAGCTGCCGCGGCCGGCCTGCCGCAGGCCCGCAGCCGGCCCTGCGGCCCCGCAGCCGGCCCCGCGGCCCTGCGGCCGGCCCCGCGGCCCCGCAGCCGGCCCCGCGGCCGAGAATGCTTCAATCCCACCCGCTTCTGCCCGAGAAGCGGTTGGGATCGAAGCATTTCCCGACCCGGAGCGCAGCAGGACCCGGAGGGCAGCAGAAACCGGCGTGCGAAAGACCCGGTGAGCGTGAGGAGCGGTCTGGCCTGACTCAGCTCACGCGGTGGAGCCAGCGCATCGGGACGCCCTCGCCGGCGTGGCGGTAGATCTCCAGCTCCTCGTCCCAGGGCTCCCCGAGCGCGATGCCGAGCTCGCGGGGCAGCGCGAGGGGGTCCTGGCCCGCCCGCTCCATGCAGCCGCGCACGTGATCCTCGGTGAGCACGATGTTCCCGGCGTGATCGGTCGCGGCGTGGTGGATGCCGAGCTCGGGCGTGCAGCTCCAGCGGGCTCCGTCGACGGCGGCGGTCGCCTCCTGCGTCACCTCGAAGCGCACCTCGTGCATGCCGCGCAGGGCGCTGACCAGTCGCGCGCCGGTGTCCTCACGGCCGCGCCAGGTCATCTCGGCGCGCTGGAGTCCGCGGCCGACGGGCTGGTCCTCCCAGCGAATGCGCGCGGGCATGCCGAGGACCCCGCTGGCGGCCCATTCGATATGGGGCGTGAGGGCGCGCGGGGCGGAGTGGATGTACAGAACGCCCTGGGTCATCTCGTTCCTTCCGGTGTCCGATGCGTCTTCCCCAACGAATCGAAACCATGGACGGAACCGATGGCAGCGCGTGCCTGTCCGTGACGAGCTTAGAGGGTCTCCCTGATCTGGCGCAACGCACGCTTCTTCACCGAGCGCTCGAGCCCGTCGATGTAGAGCTCCCCGTCGAGATGACCGACCTCGTGCTGGATGAGGCGGGCGATGATCCCCTCGCCGGCGAACTCGATCTCCTCGCCCTCGAGGTTCGTGCCCACGCAGCGGGCGTAGGCGGAGCGGGTGCGCGGGAAGAAGAGCCCCGGCACGGAGAGGCAGCCCTCGTCGTCGTGCTGGAGCTCCTCGGAGAGCTCGACGATGACGGGGTTGAGGATGTAGCCGAGCTCGCCGGTCTCCACGAGATGCCAGGAGAAGGCGCGCAGGCTCACGCCGATCTGGTTCGCGGCGAGGCCCGCGCGGGCGTCGTCGTCGACGGTCTCCAGCAGGTCGCGCACCAGGCTGCGCGTACCGTCGGTGATCGTGCGGATCGGGTCGCAGGGGGTGCGCAGCACCGGATCGCCGACGACGCGGATGGGACGGATGGTCATGCCTGCTCTTCCTGGTCGGACGACGGGGCGGGGGCATCCGCGCCGAGGATGCGGTGGGTGACCTCCGTGCCCGGGACGACGGTGCGCTCGACCGTGCAGCCGGCCGCGACCGCGCGGGAGAACACCTTCGCCACGGTCGCGATCTCCTGCGCGGTGAGGCCCTCGAGCGGGAGCTGCACCTCCTCGGCGATCGTGGCGTAGCGGTTCTCCGACTCGTCGGAGGAGCCGTGCGCCCACAGCCGGGCCGGGAAGTCCTCCCCGAGGCGGCGTGCGAGGTTCACGTCGCTGCTCATGCCGGCGCAGCCGATCAGGGCGAGCTTCAGCAGCTCGCCGGGGCTCGCCTCCCCCTCGCCGTGGCCGATGGGGATCTCGACGCCCCGCTGGGTGCGGCCGACGAGGGTGCGCTGCCCGGTGCGGTCGGCCCAGACGCTGCCGGGGCCGAAGCCCTCCGGGAGCGGGAAGCGATCATCGGGCAGGGACGGCACGCTGGACTCCTTCAGGTGACCGGAGGGGGAAACAAGACAGCCCCGGACGGATCCGGGGCTGTGCCTTGGGGCTCCCGCAGTTGGATTCGAACCAACAACCCTTCGATTAACAGTCGAATGCTCTGCCGTTGAGCTATGCGGGATCGACCTGGACGACTGTAGCAGGGTCGAGCCCGGCTCCGCATCCCGGAACCCCCGCTCGACCGGCCACTATGACGAAGGTTACGCCGTCCGGGAGGAGCGCGTTGCGGGGCGCTCCGGCCCCTCCTCCGAGGGGCCTGTGGCACCGTCCAGCTGGGGGGCGGTCGAGCCGCGCACGATCAGCTCGGGGATCAGCGCGCGGGTCTCCGGCTCCCCCGCGCCGCCGGTCTCCCGGCGCTCGCGACGCGCGGCGATCACCTCGAGCAGCCGATCCGCGGCGACGCGTCCGTACTCGGTGGCCGAGCGCCCGATCGCGGTGATCGGCGGGCGGTGGCCGCGCGCGAGCGGCGAGTCCTCGTAGCTCGCGACGGCGACGTCGGCGGGGACCGCGAGCCCCGCCTGCTCGAGCACATGGCAGCCGGCCAGCGCCATCTCGTCGCTGTCGAAGAGGAGCGCGCTCGGCGGCTCCTCCCGGGACAGCAGCTCGGCGGTCGCGACCTCCGCACCTGAAGCACCGAAGCCCGCCGGCTGGTTCAGACACTCCAGGCCCAGCTCCTCACAGCGCGCGGCGAAAGTGCGGTCGCGCTGGTGGGTGTGCAGGAAGACGTCGTCGCCCGCGACCCGGGCGATGCGGGTGTGGCCGAGCTCGGCGAGATGGTCGACCAGCAGGCGCGTGGCGTGCGCGTCGTCGACATAGACCGACGGCAGGGAGCCGTGATGCCCGGGCCCGCCGACGACCAGCGCGGGCAGTCCGAGCTCCTCGAGCGCGGGGATGCGGGCGTCGTCGAGGCGGAGGTCCACGACGACGACCCCGTCGACGCGCCGCTGCGAGAACCAGCGACGGAAGGTCTCGATCTCCGCCTCGGGGGTCTCGACGATCTTCATCTGCAGCGAGTAGTCCTCCCGGCTGAGGACCTCCTGGAGCCCGGCGACGAAGGCGCCGAAGAACGCCTCGGCGCCGAGGATCTCCGCGGGGCGGGCGAGCACCATCCCCACGGTGAGCACGGGCGCGCCGGCGAGGGCCCGGGCGGCGGGAGAGGGCTCCCACCGCAGCTCGCGGGCGATCTCCAGGATCCGTTCGCGAGTGGCGTCGGAGACGCCGGGCCGGCCGTTGACCGCGAGGGACACTGCGGCCGAGGTGACCCCTGCCCGTCGGGCGATGTCCGCGATGGTCACGCGCTGACCGCGCCCGCTCCCCCGCGGCGGCGTGCGCTGCTCGGCTGCCATGCTCGGCCCCTCCCCGCCCGCCCCGCGGGGCGTCTCCCGCACCTGTGGCTAAAGCGCTATAGTAACTCGTGGTGACAAAGCGGTCCCCCGGGGGTCCCGGAGCCATCATCCTCCCCCATGCGACCGATGAGGTGCGGATGCCCCGCCGTGGTCGCCCTGTCCATGCACCGCCCGACGGAAGGACACGATGTCCGCGCTCACCCCGGCCCCGACGGCCGCCGGCCCGGTCCGCTTCGGCGTGAACTACACCCCGCGACAGGGTTGGTTCCACTCCTGGCTCGACCTCGACCTCGACGCGGTCGGCGAGGATCTCGCCGCGATCGCCTCGCTCGGCGCCGACCACGTGCGGCTGTTCCCGCTGTGGCCGCTGCTGCAGCCCAACCGCACGCTGATCCGTCCCCGCGCGCTCGAGGACGTCCGCGCCGTGGTCGACGTCGCGGCGAGCGTGGGACTGGACGCGGTGGTGGACGTGGTGCAGGGGCACCTGTCGAGCTTCGACTTCGTCCCGAGCTGGCTGCTCACCTGGCACCGGCGGAACATGTTCACCGACCCCGAGGTGGTCCGGGCGACCGCGACGCTGGTCCGTGAGGTGGCGCGCACCGTCGCGGAGGCCCCGAACCTGATCGGCCTCACCCTCGGCAACGAGGTCAACCAGTTCTCCGCCTCGAACCACCCCGACCCCGATGCGGTCACGGTCGCCGAGGCCGAGGCGTGGACCAGCACCCTGCTGGACGCCGCTCGCGAGGGCGCCCCGTCCGGGATGCACACCGTCGCCAATTACGACGCCGCCTGGCTCATGGACGACCACGCCTTCACTCCGGACCAGTCCGCGCAGCTGGGCGACGCGACCGTGGTCCACTCCTGGATCTTCGACGGCACCGGGCAGCGCTACGGCGCCCGCTCCCACGAGGTCGCCCATCGCGCCGAGTACTACCTCGAGCTCGCCCGCGCCTTCTCCCCCGCCCCCGACCGGCCGCTGTGGCTGCAGGAGGTGGGGGCGCCGCGCAGCATCCTCGAGGAGGAGGACGTGCCCTGGTTCGTGCGCTCCACGATCGCGAACGCCCTGGACTGCCCGGAGCTGTGGGGCGTGACCTGGTGGTGCTCGCACGACGTCTCGCGGCAGCTGGCGGACTTCCCACCGCTGGAGCACACCCTCGGACTCTTCGACGAGCACGGGCGGCTCAAACCGGCCGGCGAGTCGTTCCGCGACGCGATCGCCGCGGGGAAGGAGCGCACCGCGCCGAACCCCCGGGGCAGCGCGATCGAGTTCGCCGTGGGCCCCGACCCGCTGCTGGACCGCAGTGCGGCAGCACCCGGCGGCTCGGTCTTCGAAGCCTGGATGGACGCCTCCCGCAGCGGCGAGCGGCCGACGGTCCGCGTGGTGCGCGAGGCGGGCGAGTCCCGCGCCGGCGACCAGCGCACCGGCGGCGCCGCCGCGACACGCCTCCCGGCCTGAGCGCCGGCGAGCAGTCCACCCCCCGAACCCCAGCCATCACGCCAGGTCACGCCGTCCCGCGTGATAGATTCCTCGAGGCCCTCGCGCAGGGCACCAGGCCCAGTAGCTCAGCCGGTCAGAGCAGCGGACTCATAATCCGTCGGTCGCGAGTTCAAGCCTCGCCTGGGCCACCTGACCTGCAGGTCCTCGACCCTCGTAGCGTTCCGCGCTCGACAGGTACGATTTAAGTACGAGTTTCGAGCACTCCCACATCACTTCAGCACGGAGGCAGCCACGTCGACGTCGACGCTCCTGCTGTCCACGTACGAGGCCCACGAGGTTGCGGGGTCATGCCCCATGACCGACATGATGACCCGCGGATCGACGCTCGCGTCCATGAGCTGTCGCTCCACCGTTCTGCGCAGAGTATGGAACGTGACCCACGGGAACCCGGCACGGTCGAGCTTGCGGCGCACTGCTTTGCGGGCTGCGGTCTGGTCGGGCAGTCCACCTCGCTGCGCGGGAAACACGAAGGCGGCTCCCGGGGTTGCCCCCTGAAGCTGCGCGTCCAGCGCCCCCCGCTGACGAGCCCGCAGCATCTCGGCCGCCGCGGGAGGAAGAGGGACAGTTCGCCTACTCGAGTCGCGCTTCAACATCGGCTTCCACTCCCGAGACTTCCCGGATCCGTACACCTGACCGCGGACCGTCAGGAATGATCGTTCGTCTCCCAGGTGAACATCCACCCACCGCAGCGAGTTCGCCTCGTTAATGCGCAGGCCCGTGTAGGTTCCGAGGATGATTAGGTCCGCCATGTCGAGTCTCTGCTGAGGGTGACGGATTCGCACCTTCTCCCGAAGTGTCACTACCTGCTCGTTGGTGAGTGAGTTTTTAAGCGGACGCGACGCCCCGTTCTTATACGTATGCGTCTCTGGAGAAACCGTAGTCGCGGGGACGCGAAGGTTCACTGCCGGGTCGACCGTGATGTAGCGAAGTGCAATCCCACGAGCGGTAGCCTTTCGCCAAAGAGCTCGCAAGTGCGTGAGCGACCCAGCACCCAACTCCGCGACGCGCTCCAGTTCGTCTGAGAGATCCGCGGGAGTCAGCTGGTCGATCGGAATCCCGTGCACACGCGACTCCTGTGGCGTTGCACGACGGATGTGGGAGCGCGCTCCAGTGGAGCCCGCGTCGTCCGCGGGAGACGGGTGCCCTGCCCAGAGGCGGGCAACCCCCAGGTACTTCGACACGGAGTTCGGGGACTTGACCTGCGGGTCACGTCCGCTTTCGATCCGCTCGACTGCCCATGCGATCAGATCACCGAGTGTCGGTACCGCATCGTCGGCATCAAAGGACCTTCGCTCGTGATCGACGACTCGCTCGAGGGCAGACTGGGCCAGCGATGGCGTCTGCGCCGACCGGGAGAGCTGCGTCATCGTGCCATCTTCAAGGCGTAGCCGACACCGCGCTCGCCACTGCCTGCCACGCTTTGCTCGCGACAGCGAAGGATCGGAGGGGTCCGCAGCTCGCCAGGGACCACCGTCAGTGCGTACGTGAAAAGCGACCGCTGTGGTTGAGCCCGGCGGAGTCTTCCTTCGGCTCATCGCGACATCAGCCGCCATTGCATAGCGGCGTCGTGGGGCGATTGACGCAATGAAGTTACAGCAGTGACCACGCGAAATACGCGACGAGGCTTTCTCTCACAGCCGCTACCCCAGTAGCCTTGGGATGCCATCCTGAAGACCCTCCTCAGAGATCTTTCCCCCGAGGGGACTGGTAGGTATACCCCTCGGGTGTTCCACGCTCCCCCACATTAGCGCCAGAGCACGCAAGGAGCATTGTCTATTCGGGCGAGCTTCTGCTCACCGTTGAGCTCAAGACCCCGATGCCTGACGGAGTTGAGTCCCGCATAGTGGTGTAGCGCGGTGGCCCCGTGATCGTCTCGGACGTGGGCGCGGCCACCGTGTGATCCTTCGAGTGAACCTTCCACAGCACTCTCGAACGGAGTCATCACGATGACCGCACCCCATATTGTCGACCCTTCCGGCCTGCTTGGTGAAGCCCTGGCCGAGGCGTCCCCGGATCTGATGCGCAGCCTGCTCCAGGACGTGATCAATACCCTGCTCTCCGCGGACGCTGATGCCGTTGCCGGCGCGGAGTACGGCCGCCCCAGCAGCGGCCGGGTCGCGCAGCGCAACGGCTACCGCCACCGCGACCTCGACACCCGAGTTGGCACGATCGACGTCGCAGTCCCCAAGCTCCGCACCGGCACCTACTTCCCCGACTGGCTGCTCGAGCGGCGCAAACGCGCCGAGTCCGCGCTGATCACGGTCGTTGCAGACTGCTACCTCGCCGGCGTCTCCACCCGCCGCATGGACAAGCTCGTGAAGACTCTCGGCATCAACTCGCTCTCGAAGTCGCAGGTCAGCAGGATGGCGGAGTCGTTGGACGAGCACGTCGAGCAGTTCCGCCACCGCCCCCTGGACGAGGCCGGGCCGTTCACGTTCGTCTCCGCCGACGCCCTGACCATGAAAGTGCGTGAGGGCGGGCGCGTGACCAACGCCGTCGTCCTGCTCGCCACCGGCGTCAACGGAGACGGGCACCGCGAGGTCCTGGGAATGAGGGTCGCGACCAGCGAGACCGGAGCGGCCTGGAACAGCTTCTTCGCTGACCTCGTCGCTCGCGGCCTCGCCGGAGTCCGCCTGGTCACCAGCGACGCGCACGCCGGCCTAGTCGAGGCGATCGCTGCGCACCTGCCTGGCGCGGCCTGGCAGCGGTGCCGCACCCACTACGCCGCGAACCTCATGGCCGTGACGCCGAAGAGCATGTGGCCGGCGGTGAAAGCGATGCTGCACAGCGTCTATGACCAGCCCGACGCAGCAGCGGTGAACGGCCAGTTCGAGCGGCTGCTGGACTACGTCAGCGAGAAGCTCCCGGCCGTGGCCGACCACCTCGACGCGGCCCGCGCCGATCTCCTCGCGTTCACGGCGTTCCCGAAAGACGTGTGGGTCCAGATCTGGTCGAACAACCCCACCGAACGGCTGAACAAGGAGATCCGCCGCCGCACCGACTCCGTGGGGATCTTCCCGACCCGCGAAGCGATCGTCCGCCTCGTCGGCGCGGTCCTGGCCGAACAGACCGACGAGTGGGCCGAAGGACGCCGCTACCTCGGCCTCGACGTCCTCGCCCGCTGCCGCCTCAGCATCGTCCCCGACACCAGCCCCGAGGAGGTCGCCACCGACGCCCTGCCCGCCCTCACCGCCTGACCAATCAGCGAAGGATCGCTACACCACTTCCAGGGACTTGACCCCTGACGGGCGGGCCGATCGACTCAGCACAAGAACACCGTAGCGCGAGGCTGCACGCCGCCCGCACCGGGAATCGATCTGCTTGCGGGCTACAGGTGATCGACTGACTCGGTGCGGCAAGGGCGATCAGAGCCTTCTCTCCCCGGGCCCGCGGAGCCGGGCGTGCGCTTGCCTCGCAGAGTTCAGAGTAGGGCCCCACGACCTCGGGCACCTGAGCACCGCGTGCCCAGAGGTAGAGAGCGAGTGCGACGGGAAGCTGACCTCGCATCCAGAAAACCGGACCCAACTCCCTCCAGTGCGATGCGCCGGGCAAGCCCGCCTCGGCCCGGCATCTAGCAACTGCGCGTACGCAACTTCCAGCAGAACCAAGTCGTCGAGCCGCGGAGTGAAACCTAGACAAATCCTTGAGGCTCTTAAGGAAATCTAGAGGCTGCGTTCGAGGTCGCGAGTCACATGTTCGACGGCACAAACAAAGACGACACCTACCGACCGGTGTCATTCCGGAGCGCACGCAAAGACGCCCTCAAATTGTCAAACGGAACGGACCATTCGTCCTTGGAACCGCCGGATCGGCCAGTACGTTGATCTCGCTGCCCACGACATGAGCCGGCGCTTCGACGCTCGCCCTGCCGTCTCTGTGGCACTGACGAACTCATCGACTCCCCCTCGTACCGAGCGGGAAAGTTACGGAGAAGAACCATGACCCAGAACAACACCCACCGCGCCTTCGGGCGAGCTATCACGCCTGTCGGGACTACGGGACGAGCCCTGCGGAACACCGGCGGGGCAGCTGTGCTCGGCACGGTCGTCATCGCTTCGGCCCTGCTCGCTGGTCCTGCGCAGGCCGCTCCGGCCGTCTCACCCGCTGCACCCACCATCAGCGCGCAGACTGCCGCTCCGGCAACGCCGGCACCCGCCCACGCGGGGTCTGCGTTCGGGACCGAGAAGCTGCGCTGGGGTTCTCAGGGTGCGTCGGTGGAGCAGCTCCAGACCGCGCTGAATGAACACGGCACCTCACTGGAAGTCGACGGCAAGTTCGGCAAGCTCACCCATGGCGCAGTGAAGGACTTCCAGCGTTCGCATGACCTGCAGGTCGATGGCGTCGTCGGCCCTGAAACCAAGGGCGCTCTGAACGGTGGCGGCGCCACGGCCTCGGGCGGCGGCACGTCCGCGCCGGCCCCTGCATCCTCGTCGAGTAGCTCGGGTCAGGCGATCGTCGACGCCGCTCGTAGCCAGATCGGCGCCTCCTACTCATGGGGCACCTCCAAGCCGGGCGTCAGCTTCGATTGCTCGGGCCTGAGCTCCTACGCGTATGCACAGGCCGGCATCGACCTGCCCCGCACCTCCTCGCAGCAGGAGGCGGCCGGGACCACGATCTCGAAGTCCGAGGCCCAGCCCGGTGATCTCGTGGTGTGGCCCGGTCACCTCGGGATCTACGCCGGTGGAGACACCGTCATCGACGCGGGGCGCTCCCCGGGTGCGGTCACCGAGCGAACGATCTGGGGCAATCCCACCTTCGTCACTTTCCGCTGATCTCACGCCACGACGCTGACGCAGGCGGAGCCGCGACCATCGGTCGGGGCTCCGCCTTCGCGCGCAGCGACGGCGCTTTCAGCCCATGGTGGCCAGCAGCTCGGCGCAGGCCTTCTCACAGCGTCGACAGGCGTCGGCGCACTCCCGGTTCAGGCCGATGCACTGGGTCAGGCCCGCCACCATGTCCTCGGCCAGGCAGGCGTCGGCGCAAGCAATTCAGATCTACAGGTACTCGAAGCAGGCCCCGATGCGTTCGGCGGGCTTCTACTGGTCGAACGTGCCAAGGTCCTTCGACTGGGCCTTAAGCATCGAAGCGATGTGTTGGATCAAGGTCCTGCTCCTTCTCATCCCGCACGGGCCGGCGGGTGTCGGCCCGTCCCGGCGACGTTAGCCAGGACACGCCGAGAAGGTTCAGCGACTGGACCGCACGATTGGTGTCGGTGCGAAACTCCTGGTCAGTACGGCTCTCAAAACTTCAAGACCTGACCTTGAGGACACCTTGATCTGTGAGTCATAGGCTGGTGGAAACTGTCCTCTGACTAGGAGATAATATGCGTTCTCGTCGATCTTTCGGTCGGCTTGCAGCCGTGGCCATCACCGGTGCGATCGTCTTCGCCGGATGCACCGACAGCGGGTCTAACGACAATCAGAATTCGGGCGGGTCGGAATCGTCGGAGGCGTCCGATGGAGGCGGCCACGGCGGCATGGAGCACCCAATGGACGGGGGCGCCGCGCCCGAAGGGATGGTCCCTGCCGAGGATCCTGAGTTCCCTGTCGGCACGGAGGTGAAGCTCACCGCGGACCACATGGAGGGCATGGAAGGCGCGACGGCGACGATCGCTGGCGCCTTCGACACCACCACTTACTCGGTCAGCTTCACGCCGACCGATGGCGGCGAGCCGGTCACCGATCACAAGTGGGTCGTCCACGAAGAGCTCGAGAACCCGGGTGAGCCGCCGCTGTCGGAGGGAACCGAGGTAGTCATCACCGCCGATCACATGGCGGGCATGGAGGGTGCTGAAGCCTCCATCGACAGCGCCACGCAGGAGACCGTGTACATGGTCGACTACGAGGCCGACGGGATGATGATGACGAACCACAAGTGGGTCGTCGAAGGCGAGATCGAGCCCCTCCAGTGATCACCCCTCCGAGCCCCCGCGGCCCGCGCACTTCCTCCGGCGGCGATTCTCGTCGTCGCTTCGTCCAGCTACCCCGACGATCGCTCATGATCGGCGCCGGCGTGCTCCCATTCGTGATCGCAGGTTGCGGAGTCCGCGACTCCGAGTCCGCTCAGGTCGCGGGTGGTCAGGGCCTTCTTGAGGATCACGGATTCGCTGGCGCCGGGGCGTCCGAGATCATTGATCAGCTCGAAGCGCTCCCGGTGGTCGAGCGGCCGCAGGACCTGATCGCCAGCGTCACCGCGACCTCTCTCCAGCTCCAAGACGATGCTGGGCGCGAAGTTGAGTTGCCCCTCCAGTCGGACCAGTTCTATCTGTCGGTGGCCCCGTTCGTGGAGTCCACCCACGAGTGCACTTTCCACAGTCTGACTACGTGCCGCGGGGAACTCCGCACCCGCGAAGTCACTGTCAAGGTGATCGACAGCAGTTCGGGAGAGGTCCTCGAGGAAGGCACTCGCACCACGCGCGACAACGGGTTCCTCGGTCTCTGGTTGCCGCGCGGTATTGCCGCGGAGCTCACGGCCACCCTCGACGAGCTCACGGGGTCCGCCTCTATCTCGACCCAGTCGGAGGATGATTTGACTTGTCTGACCAGTCTTCAGCTGGCCTGACCCGACGGAGCTCTAACCCCTCTTCGAGCTATTCGACGGCCGGTCCAGCTGCGTGGAGCGGAGCGCACTCCGGCGCGAGTCGTCGGTCTGTCCTCCGACTTGGTGGAGGGCTGCTCGTCGCTGTTCCGCTCCTTGCGGCGTGCAGCGGTTCCTCGGATGCAGCGAGCGATGCAAGTGCCGGATACGTCTCAGGGGACGGTGTCGTTGTCGAGATCCCTCCGGAAAGTCGCGACGCTCCCCTTGCGTTCCAGGGAACGACCTACGACGGAGGCGACTTCGACTCCGCGTCTCTGCGGGGCGCCCCCTTGGTGGTCAACGTCTGGTACGCCTCGTGCCCGCCGTGCCGGGTCGAGGCCCCCGCGCTGAAGGCTGCACACGCCGAGTACGGCGCCAAGGGGGTGGAGTTCGTCGGGGTGAACACACGGGACCAAGCTGGGCCAGCAGCTGCATTCGAGGAGACGTTCGGCATCACGTACCCCTCGATCCCGGACCCCGATGGGGCAGTGCTCTACGCCATGGACGGCAGTGTCCCACCCAACGCCGTCCCCACGACATTGATCCTGGATGCTGAGGGACGAGTCGCCGCCCGGATCTCAGGCGCGGCCGACCAGAGCACCCTCGAGAGTCTCCTGGACACGGTTCTTGCGGAGGGAGCCTGATGGGGGAACTGTTCGCCACCACCGTGCTGAGTGGGCCGCTTGCCATCGCACTCCTGTTGTCGGTCGTGGCTGGTCTGGTCGCGTTCTTGTCCCCGTGCGTACTCCCGGTAGTACCCGGTTACCTCGGATACATCACCGGACTCACCGGGCAGAGCAGCGGCTCGCGCGACGCCAGTGGTCCCGGAGAACGTCCGTGGCGCCTGGTCGCCGGGGCGGTGTTGTTCGTCGCCGGGTTCACTGCGGTGTTCCTGGTCATCGGAGGATTCATCGGCGCTCTAGGGTCACTGATGGTCCAGCACATGAGCGTGATCAATCGGGTCTCCGGTGTGCTGGTCATTCTCATGGGCCTGGTGTTCGTGGGCATCTTCCCGCAGCTCTCCGGCGAGAAGCGGATACGAAAACGTCCCGACGCCGGGCTCGCCGGCGCCCCGCTGCTCGGGGTCACGTTCGGCTTCTCCTGGACCCCATGCATCGGTCCGACGTTCGCCGCGGTCGCGGCCCTTAGCCTCGGCGAGGCGTCCGCCAGGCGCGGCGCGCTTCTCGCTCTCGGCTACGCGATCGGACTCGGGATCCCGTTCATCCTCTTCGCGATCGTGTTCCGGCGGGCTCTGGGGATCTCGCGAGCACTGGCGAGGCATCGACGCATGCTTCAGATCGTCGGAGGGTCCGTGCTCATCGCGATCGGCCTCCTGCTGGTCACGGGGGTGTGGGAATCGTGGATGGCCCTGCTGCAAGTGCGGATCGGCAACTTCACCACGATTGTCTGAGAACGTAACCGACCGGGAGCTATGACGACGTCAGCGGGCAGGTCGCGCTCGAGGAAGCCTGATGGTGAAGGTGGCACCCTGTCCGGGTCCGTCGCTGGCGGCGGTCATGGTCCCGCCATGCGCGTCGACCAGGGCTCGGCTGATGGTCAGGCCGATGCCAGACCCTGAATTCTCTCGGGTGCGAGAGCTGTCGACGCGGAAGAACCGTTCGAACAGGCGGGACCGGTCCTCCGCGGTGAAGCCCTCGCCGTCATCGGTCACCGCGACTTCCACTGTGCTGCCGTGGGCCCATGCCGAGACGGTGACGGTGCCTCCGGGAGAGGTGTGTCGAAGCGCATTGCTCAGCAGGTTGCCGAGCACCTGGGCGAGGCGGTCGGGATCCGCGTGGATCGTCGCCGAGTGGTGGAGGTCGATGTCTTGTCGCAATGCCACCCCGGCCGTCTCGAACCTCTCGTCCCATTCCTGCAGGACCGATGCCAGAAGGCCATCAACCGTGACAAGTCGCAGCTCCACCGGAAGCTGGCCTTCCTCGGCCCGGGACACCTCGCTGATGTCGTCGGCCAGGCGGGAAAGCCGAACGGTCTGCCCGGCAAGAATGGGCATTGCAATCTCGGGCTCGATGACACCGTCCGCCATCGCCTCGTGATGCGCAGAGAGGGTGGCGATCGGGGTGCGAAGCTCGTGGGCGAGATCGGAGAGGAGTCGACGTCGAGTCTCCTCGACCGCGTCCAGACGTGCCGCCATGTCGTTGAGCGTGGCGGCCAGGGAATCGAACTCCGCCCCGGCCCCGACGGAAGGCACGCGGGCCGAGTAGTGGCCACGGGACAGCTCATCGACGGCCAAGGTGAGGCCGTGAAGCGACTGGCGGAGCCGTCGCGCCAGGTTCCAAGTGACGACACCTGCAGCGAGAAGCGAGACCACCAATCCGACCCCGAGGGCGAGGGCGAGCGCGTCACGGTACGCACGCTCGATGTGGACGAGCTCGGAGCTGTCCACGGGGAGATCGGTCTGGAGCAAGTGGAAGTGGAAGACCGCAGGCCCGATGAGCACCGTCAGGACCGCGATGGTGAGCGCACCGGCAAGCAACACGATGAGCTGTCCGATCATCAGGCGCGATGCCAAGCTGGTGCCTGGACGAACTCGTCGAGTGACTGAACTGGGTTCCATCATGAGCTCATCCCTTCCCCATGCGATAGCCGATACCGCGCACTGTGGTGACAAACCGTGCAGTCTCAGCCGTCTCCCCGAGCTTTCGTCGGAGGTTGGCGATGTGCACATCGACGAGATGGTCGTCCCCGATCCAGGTATCACCCCAGACGGCTTCCATTAGCTGGCGGCGACTGAACGCCTGGCCCGGGCTGTGCGCCAAGGTAACTAGCAGGCCGCGCTCGGTCGGAGTCAGCGGAAGGGCGCGGCCGGCGAGCCGTACTTCCTGCGCAGCAGTGTCGATCTCGAGCTCTCCGAACGTGCGCACAGTGCTCGTAGACGCCATTCCGTGTTCGCCGCGAGGCCGACGTAGCACGGCCTGGACCCGAGCGACAAGCTCACGCACGCTGAACGGCTTGGTGAGGTAATCGTCGGCACCCACCGACAGGCCCACAAGTCGATCCACCTCCTCAGATCGTGCAGTCGTGATCAGCACGTAGCAGTCGGAGAACGCGCGGATCCTCCGCATCACCTCAATACCGTCGAGACCCGGAAGGCCGAGGTCGAGCACGATCACGTCCGGCGACAAGGTGCGGGCCATCTCCACCGCTTCCGGTCCGGTTCTCGCGCTCGCAGTCCCGTAACCGGCCTTCGCGAGATACGCCTGGACCACATTTGACAGCGCCGCTTCGTCCTCGACGACGAGAACCATCGCGGCCACTCGATCCACTTCACTCCTCATGAGCACCAGTGTGGTCTCCGATCCTGGACGCCGTGGGTCCGCCCCGGGGTTCAAAGCAGATCTGGATCAGATCTTGAGGAACTCTCGACGAGACCTTCGTCCGCTGCAGAGAACCTGGTGGGGGCCGCATCGAACACGAACTCGACCCAGCGAGGAGACCTCAGATGATGCTGACAGATTCGTTGCCGTGGCTGATGTGGTTGATGCTCGCCGGCCTCCTTTTCCTCCTCTGGGCCCCCGCACTGCTGTTGACATGCGCGGTGGTGCCGGGACGTCCCCGCCGCGCTCGAAACGAGAACGAGGCGATCGGAGAACTCTCACTGCGCCTTGCTCGAGGAGAGATCACGGCCGACGAGTTCGAACAGCACCGACAGCTTGTCCTGGACGCCTTCCGGGACCGACCCCGAACCTCCACATAGAAGGACTTCACCTGTGAAGAGAATTTCCCGCCGCACCGCTATCACCGGAGGCTTCGGCGCCGCAGCGCTGACTCTCGCCGCATGCGGGAACCGCACCGTCCCCACCGAAGCCGGCACCTTCACGCCGGCTCCTACCCTGACGCCGAAAGCCGGTCAGAACGTCGTCACCCAGACCCTCACCGCCGCGCCCGCAAAGGTCGATCTCGGAGGGAAGACGGTCTCGACCTGGGCCTACGGTGAAAGCCTCCCCGGACCGCTGATCCGAGCCACCGCCGGGGACCTGCTGCGCATCACGCTCGAGAACCGACTGCCCGATGCCTCCACGATCCACTGGCACGGCATCCGACTGCACAACGCCGCCGACGGAGTGCCCGGAATGACCCAGGACCCGGTCGAACCGGACACTTCGTTCACCTACGAGTTCGTCGCCCCCGATCCCGGCACCTACTTCTTCCACTCCCACGTCGGCCTGCAGCTCGACCGCGGGCTCTACGCCCCGCTGATCATCGATGACCCCGACGAACCCGGTGACTACGACGCCGAGTGGATCGTGACACTCGATGACTGGATCGATGGCACCGGACAGACTCCCGACGACGTACTGGCCGGACTGACCGGCGCCGGAGCCTCGGACGGCGGGGGCATGGACCACGGCGACATGCCCATGGGCGAAGGTAGTTCCGACGGCATGGATCATGGCGAGATGCCGATGGGCGATGAGCCCTGGGGTGACGCCGGTGATGTGGCCTACCCGCACTTCCTCATCAACGGCCGGATTCCCGAAGCACCGGAGATCTTCGAGGCGAAGCCCGGCCAGCGAGTGCGCCTCCGTCTGATCAACGCCTCCGCAGACACCATCTTCGCCCTCGCGCTCGGAGACCACGTTCTCTCCGTCACCCACTCGGACGGATTCCCCGTCGAACCGGTCAACGCCAAGGCGGTCTACCTCGGCATGGGCGAACGCTACGACGTCATCGTCACCGTGAAGGACGGCATGTTCCCTCTCGTAGCGCGTCCCGTCGGGAAGCCCGACGGCGGCCAGGGACTGGCGGTGCTGAAGACCGGTGCCGGGGACGTACCCGCTCCGGATATCCAGGTCCGAGAACTTGACGGGGAGATCCTCATCGGATCCACCTTGGAACCGGCCGAGGCCGCGCGACTCGAGGACCGCACCGTCGACACCGAGCTCGAACTCGCGCTCCAGGGCTCGATGGAGCCCTACCAGTGGGCCATCAACGGAGCACCCTTTGGCCAGAACACTCCGCTGAGTATCCGCGAGGGGCAGCGGGTGCGGATCATCGCGACCAACCAGACGATGATGAGTCACCCCCTCCACGTCCACGGCCACACCTTCGCCCTGCCGTCGGGACTGCGCAAGGACACGGTGATGATGGCGCCGATGGAATCGTTCGCTCTCGACTTCGATGCGGACAACCCGGGGAGGTGGGCAGCCCACTGCCACAACGCCTACCACCAGGAGGTCGGCATGATGACCGGCATCGACTACGCCTCCTGACACCGAACGTTCTGGTCCCCGGTGCCGAAGGAGGCGGACGTCGGGGACCTATGGACCAGCGGGAGCGGGAGCCGACTGCTGCACTCGCAGGGCGCTCAGCGCATCTCTCGAACGGTGAAGGCCGGGAGCAGGGTCCCGATGATGAGGTCGGCGGCGTCCTGGCGTTCGATGCGGCCGGCGGTCACCTCTTCGGCGGCGGCGTTCATAGCCAGATGGGTGACGGCGAGCAGCCAGCTGACCGGGAGATCCGGCCGAAAGACCCCTTCCCGCTGTCCGCGTTCGAAGAGTCCCTGCATCCGCCCCTCGGCCACCTCGTGCATCTCCCGGATGCGCGCTGCCGGTAGCTCACGCTGTGCCACCACGAGCACCGACCGCACACGTTCCAGGAGCGTCCAGCTCGATGCGATGAGTGCTTCGAGCGCTGCTGTGGGATCCCCGTCCAGGGGTATATCCCCGAGGACGCCTTCGGCCTGCTCGAGGCTGTCCGCGAGAGTCGCGTCGATGAGTGCCGCGCGGTTGGCGAAGTGGCCGTACAGGGTCATGCGGCCCACGCCGGCTGCGGCGGCGATGTCGGCGACAGAGGCATCCGGATTCTTGCGTAGCGCGAGCGGGGTGGCGGCAAGGATCTTCGCCCGGCTGCGCCGGGCGTCGGCACGCTGATTGACCGCCGACCCGCTCCTATGGCGCTCAGCTGCTGCGGTCGTGCCCTCGGCGTTCGGCATTCTCCACCTCTAACTCGTACGGGAATGTTTGGGTTACTCTATCGGTTGTAACCCGTACACCAGTGTACGAGTTCTGTGTCGAGGGGCCTCCCGTCCCAGCAGAACACAGCCAACCAGGGAAGGACCAAGGCCATGAGAACAACGAAGCACGATACGAACGAGGTGCGTCATGACTGACACGGATGCCCCCGCGCCCCGGACGGGCGCGAAGCAGTGGTGGGGCCTTGCAGTCCTCGTGATCCCCTCGACCCTGCTGTTCATGATGTTGACGATCCTGTTCCTCGCGGCTCCGAACATGGCCGCCGACCTGGGGCCAACCAGCGCACAGCTGCTGTGGATCCTCGACATCTACGGGTTCGTGATGGCCGGATTCCTGGTCGCGATGGGCGTCCTCGGTGACCGCGTCGGCAAGCGCCGGCTCATGGTGATCGGCGCCGTCGTGTTCGGGATCGTCTCGATCGCTGCCGCGATGACGACGAGCCCGGAGCTGATGATCGCCTGGCGAGCCGTTCTCGGTCTCGGAGGAGCCATGATGCTCCCCTCCACCCTCGGGCTGATCTTCGTCCTGTTCGCCGACCCGAGAGCACGCGGAATCGCGATCGGGATGTGGGCCGGCGGCATCTCGGCAGGTGTTGCGCTCGGCCCACTGCTCAGCGGGCTGCTCCTCGAGGCGTTCGGCTGGGAGGCGACCTTCCTGGTCGCCGTCCCGGTGATGGCGCTGGTGGCGATCGGTGCCCCATGGCTGCTGCCGGAACACAAGGACAAGACGGCGCGGATTGACATCTTCAGCGCACTCCTGCTGGTCACCGCACTGCTGTCGATCATTTACGGCATCAAGCGCTTCGCCACCCAGGAGCCGGTCGGGCCGACCATCGGGCTACTGGCCACCGGTGCGCTCGTCGGCTTGTGGTTCGTGATCCGACAGCTGCGTGCAACGAACCCCCTGCTGGACGTGCGACTGTTCACCAACCGCACAGTCAGCGGAGCGCTCACGGTCTTCCTCCTGTCGGCCGCTGCCTTGGGAGGGGTGTACTCCTTGTTCACTCAGTACCTGCAGCTGGTCCAGGGGCTCTCGCCGATGCAGGCGGGGTTGTCGATCATCCCGGCCGCGGCAGTACTCATCGCCGTCTCCACTCTCTCCCCGATGTTCGCCCGGAAGTTCCGTCCGGGCAACGTGATCGCGATCGGCCTGCTCACGCAGGTCATCGGCTACTTCCTGTTCACGCAGCTCGATGCCGGCACCGGTCTCGCGCTCGTCATCGCAAGCTTCGTGATCACCTATCCGGGCGTCGCGCCCTCGATGGCGCTCACGACGGATCTGGTCGTCAGTTCGGTCCCGCCAGAGAAGGCCGGCGGCGCATCCGGGCTGGCAACCACAGTGAACGACCTGGGCATCTCCCTCGGCGTGGCAGTCATCGGCAGCGTCGGCATCGCCAGCTATCGCAGTCAGATCACCGACACCATGCCCGAGGGCGTACCGCCAGAGGCCGCAGCGACCGCGACGACCGGCATCGATGGAGCTCTCGGCGCAGCGTCGCAGCTACCCGACGCCGTCGGCGCATCCCTGGCGACCGCGGCGCAGCAGGCGTTCACCAGCGGACTGAACACCGCCGGTCTGATCTCCGCTGTCATCGCGGCTCTCGCCGCACTCATCGCCGCGACACGACTGCGCCACGTCCGGCCGACCGGCGAGGCCACATCGGACCCGAGATCCACCGAGGAATCCGTGCGGTGATCCATGCAGGCGAGCCGATGCCCGGCACCCGCAGCCATCGCTTGCACGATACCGGGTGGGGGTATAGTCTCGACCGTAATCGAATACCCCTCCGGGGTATCCTAACGAGAGGAGCACGACCATGACCACGAGCAACGAGTACCAGGTGACCGGCATGACCTGCGGGCATTGCGAGATGTCGGTCCGCGAGGAGGTCGGCGAGCTCTCCGGGGTGACCGACATCCAGGTGAGCGCCCAGACGGGTCGCCTCGTCGTCACCTCCGAAGAGCCCCTCGATGACGCACAGGTTCTCACCGCAGTCCAGGAGGCCGGCTACTCGGCGGTCAAGGCGCGATGAACGCCGCGGGACGCCTGATCGCCTATGGCGCCACCGTCGCCGTGACCTTCGGCGGGGCCTTCGTCGCAGCCGGCGTCGTCGTCCCGGAACGGGCCGTGGAGCGATGGGCGGCGCAGGCTGCCGACGCCCCGCACGACGAGGCCGGCCATGAGGGCGCGGGCACCCAGCCCGCGGACGCACCGCAGAAGGGAGTCTCGATGTCCGCCCAGGGTTACGTACTGTCCGAGATCTCCGCGCCGCAATCCACCGAGGAGTCCGACGAACTCGCCTTCACGATCACCGGGCCCGACGGGAGCCCCGTCACGGAGTATCAGGAGGCGCACGAGAAGCAGATGCACCTGATCGTGGTCCGCACCGACGGCACTCAGTACCGCCACGTGCACCCAGAGCTGGACCCGTCCACCGGCAGCTGGTCCCTCCCCTGGCAGTGGGAGGAAGCCGGCACGTACAAGATCTACGCCGACTTCGCCCCCACCGGGAACGGCGAGGACACCCTGACACTGTCCCAGACGCTCAACGTGGCCGGCGAGCTCACACCGGTCAACGACCGGCCCGTGTCCGCGAAGGACGAGGTCGACGGGTTCGACGTCACCCTGGACGGGGACCTGACAGCAGGAGCCTCCAGCACCCTCACGCTGACCGTCACTCAGGACGGTGCTGCGGTGACCACCTTGGAGCCCTATCTCGGCGCGTTCGGCCATCTCGTCGCGCTGCGCGAGGGCGATATGGAGTACCTCCACGTCCACGCCGAGGGCGAGGACCCAGCACCCGGCGAGACTTCCGGCCCGGAGATCTCGTTCATGGCGGAGGCCCCCACGGCCGGCCGCTACTTCCTCTACCTGGACTTCCAGGTCGACGGCGAGGTGCACACCGCACAGTTCGTCCTCGAGGCAGACCACGGTATCGAGGGCGCGGACACCGAAGCCCACTCAGAGGGTCACTGACCCCGTCGGGTCAGACAGACCGACACCGCAAAACGGAGAGGACAAGCAGTGAGCACCGAAGCACCGCTCATCGCGGATACCGGCATCGAACTGGAGATCGGCGGGATGACATGCGCGTCCTGCGCGAACCGGATCGAGCGGAAGCTCAACAAACTCGACGGTGTCACCGCGACCGTCAACTACGCCACCGAGAAGGCCAAGGTCACCGTCCCGGACGGATACGACCCGCTGCTGCTCGTCAGTGAGGTCGAGAAGACCGGGTACACCGCCGCACTGCCCAAGCCGGTCACCGGTAAGGGCTCGGCGACCACGCCCGGGGATGATCAGGAGGATTCCGATCCGGAGCTGACCGCTCTGCGCCACCGGCTGATCGGAGCGGTCCTGTTGACCGTCCCGGTCATCGCCATGGCGATGATCCCCGCCCTCCAGTTCCCCTACTGGCAGTGGCTCTCGCTCGCGCTCGCAGCGCCGGTGATCGTGTGGGGTGCGTGGCCGTTCCACAAAGCGGCCTGGACCAACCTCAAGCACGGCGCCGCCACCATGGACACGCTCATCTCCATGGGCACCTCCGCCGCCCTGCTGTGGTCCCTGTACGCGCTGTTCTTCGGCACGGCCGGCACCCCCGGCATGACCCACCCCTTCGAGCTGACGATCGCCCCCTCCGACGGGGCGGCGAACATCTACCTCGAAGTCGGCGCGGGCGTGACGATGTTCATCCTGGCCGGCCGCTACTTCGAGAAGCGCTCCAAGCGCCAGGCCGGCGCCGCCCTGCGCGCCCTGCTCGAGCTCGGCGCGAAAGAGGTCTCCGTGCTGCGCGGAGGCCAGGAGCAGAAGATCGCCGTCGACGACCTCGTCGTGGGTGATGAGTTCATCGTCCGGCCCGGAGAGAAGATCGCCACCGACGGCACCGTCACCTCCGGAACCTCCGCGGTCGACGCCTCCATGCTCACCGGGGAATCCGTCCCCGTCGAGGTGGGCGAGGGTGACATCGTCACCGGTGCCACCGTCAATGCCGGTGGGCGGCTCGTGGTCCGTGCCACGCGCATCGGCTCCGATACGCAGCTGGCGCAGATGGCGAAACTCGTCGAGGACGCCCAGACCGGCAAGGCCGAGGTCCAGCGCCTAGCCGACCGCATCTCCGGGATCTTCGTGCCGATCGTCATCCTGGTCGCCGCGCTCACCCTCGGCGGATGGCTCGGCGCCGGGTTCCCCGTCACCGCGGCCTTTACTGCCGCCGTCGCGGTACTGGTGATCGCCTGCCCCTGCGCGCTGGGTCTGGCGACCCCGACCGCCCTGCTGGTCGGCACAGGCCGCGGCGCCCAGATGGGGGTGCTCATCAAGGGCCCCGAGGTGCTCGAGTCCACCCGCAGGGTCGACACCGTGGTGCTGGACAAGACCGGCACCGTCACCACCGGCAAGATGACCCTCACCGACGTCGTCACCGACGAGGGCACCGATCGGGCCGAGCTGCTGCGCCTGGCCGGCGCCGTCGAGGACTCCTCCGAGCACCCGATCGCCCAAGCGATCGCCAAGGGCGCCACCCAGGAGGTCGGCCAGCTCCCGACATTGTCGGAGTTCACCAACGTCGAGGGGAAGGGCGTGCGCGGCACCGTCGAGAACCACTCGGTCGTCGTGGGCCGCGAGAGCCTCCTCGCCGAGACGCAGATGACGCTGAGCCCCGCGGTGGCCGCTGCGAAGACGGATGCCGAGCAGCAGGGCAAGACCGTCGTCGCCATCGGCTGGGACGGGATCGCCCGCGGAATCCTGGTGGTCGCCGACACGGTCAAGCCCACCAGTGCCGAGGCCGTTGCCGCGATGAAGGAGCTGGGGCTGACCCCGGTCCTGCTGACCGGCGACAACGAGGCCGTGGCCCGTCAGATCGCCGCCGAGGTCGGCATCGACGAGGTCATTGCCGAGGTGCTGCCGTCGGAGAAGGTGGATGTGGTCTCCCGCCTCCAGCGCGAGGGTCGCATCGTCGCGATGGTGGGCGACGGCGTCAACGATGCCCCCGCCCTGGCTCAAGCCGACCTGGGACTGGCGATGGGCACCGGTACCGACGTGGCGATCGAGGCCAGCGACATCACGCTGGTGCGCGGTGACCTCCGAAGCGCCGTCGACGCCATCCGCCTGTCCCGCAAGACCCTCGGCACGATCAAGACCAACCTGTTCTGGGCCTTCGCCTACAACACGGCCGCAATCCCGATCGCCGCGCTCGGCATGCTCAACCCCATGCTGGCCGGCGCCGCGATGGCCTTCTCCAGCGTCTTCGTCGTCGGCAACAGCCTGCGCCTGCGCGGCTTCACCTCCATCGCGAAGAACTGACTCAGCCTGCACGACACCCCAATGGAAGGAAAACTATGCACGACACCACCGACCAGAACTCCAACTGCTGCGGCGGTCATTCGTCCCACGCTCCCGTGGAGTCCGAAGGACGCCCGAACCTTATGGGCCCCACGGCGGATGACATGGCCATCTGCCCGGTGATGGAGGGCCGGACCGTGATCAAGAGCGTCGCCGAGGCCGCGGGCCTGTTCCGCGACTACGAAGGCACTCGCTACTGGCTGTGCTGCGCCGGCTGTGGCCCCCTGTTCGACGCCGACCCGCAGAAGTACGTCGCCGCCTGAACAACCACCCACGAGCGGGAGGGGTGCACCGCCTGGCAGTGCACCCCTCCCCCGTCCAGATCGGAGCTCCACCGTGTCCGCCACGACGCACGTTCTCGTCATCGGTGCCGGTGCCGCGGGATCCGCCGCCGTCCGGGAACTCGCCCCGCAGGAAAAGATCACCACGACGGCGATCATCGATGCGGAAATCGCCCCGTACAACCGCACGCTGGTCAACAAGGCCGTCGCCACCGGACTCATCGACACCCACCAGGCACAGCTCCCGCCGCTGCCCGGCAGCGTGGTCCGCGACAGCGTCCGCGCGGTCGATCCTCGTGAGCAGACCGTCCACCTGCGCTCCGGAGCCCGCCTGGACTATGACGCCCTCATCGTGGCCACAGGAAGCGCGCCACGCCCCCTCCCTTCGGGCGTCGCCGCCCCCGCAGCCGTGGACAGCGCTCGGATGACGCACCTGCACTCGCTGGACGATGCGCTTCGTGTGCGCGCCGCCCTCGCGGCTACGACCTCCCCAAGGGTCCTTATTTACGGGGCCGGAATGATCGGAGCCGAAACCTCGGGGATACTGCGCGATGCCGGGTGCCAAGTCACTCTCGCCGCCTCATCCCCCGTCCCCGGGATCACCGCGTTCGGCGCAGCGGTCGCGGAACAGCTCGCCCGCGCCCATCGCCGCGCCGTCACCACCCGCTTCGGTCACACGTTGACCCACCTGGATCTCGAGAAGAACGAGGTGCGCGCGGAGTTTTCCGATGGCCTCGTGGCCACGGTGGACCTGGTCATCACCGCTCTGGGCACGATCGCGGTCAGCCCCTCCCCCTGGAACGGTCCGATCGCCGTGGATCACCGCCTGCGCAGTCGCACCCACGATCACATCTACGCCGCAGGAGGTGTCGCAGTCCACGAGTCCGACGGACTGACCTGGCGCATCGATCACTGGAGCGATGCCGAGGCCCAGGGCGTTCACGCCGCCCGCAGCCTCCTGGCCTCGATCGGCCTCGCAGACTCCCCGGGCATCTACCGGCCGCGCGCCCTCTACAGCGCACAGATCCACCAGCATCTCTACCTCGCCGCGGGACACACCAGCCACTCCGAGAACGTGCAGACCACGTCCATTGTTCCCCTGGTCCTCACTCATGAGCGAGCGGGACAGCTCATCGGCGTCAGCGGCCTGGACGCCGGCGCCGCGGTGATGGCTCTCGTGCCGGAACTCCATAGCTCGATCGAGTCGATGCCGAGAGCGGAATCCACCCCCTCGACAGATACCCCCTAGGGGTATATGGTGTCGGCATGAACGCTGGCAACCACACCCACCGCCACGACCACGGGGAACTCGGCACGCAGCACGACCACCATTCCCCAGCACCCCATGACAGCCGCACCGCCATCGCTGAGCAGGACGCTCCCGGCGCACACCACGACCATGGATCGCACCGAGGCCATGAGGGCCACTCCGGACACGAGAGCCACTCCGGGCACGGTGGTCACTCCGGTCACGGGGACCACGTCGCACAGTTCCGACAGCTGTTCTGGCTCAACCTGTTCATCGCGGTGCCCGTCGTCGTCTTCTCCCCGATGTTCGCGATGCTCCTCGGATACAGCGTTCCCGACTTCCCCGGCGCACTGTGGATCGCCCCGATCCTCGGCAGCGTCATGTATGTCTGGGGCGGCCGCCCGTTCCTCACAGGTGCTGTCTCCGAGATCCGTTCGCGCCAGCCAGGGATGATGCTCCTCATCGGGCTCGCGATCACCGTCGCGTTCATCGCCTCCTGGGGTGCCACTCTCGGGCTCCTGGATCACCAGTTGGAGTTCTGGTGGGAGCTGGCTCTGCTGATCGTGATCATGCTGCTCGGACACTGGGTCGAGATGCGCTCCCTCGCGCAGACGACCTCCGCGCTCGACTCCCTGGCCGCGCTGCTCCCCGATGAGGCGGAGCGCATCGAAGGCGATGATCTCGTGAGCGTCTCGCCGAGCGAGCTGCGGCACGGTGACCTGGTCCTGGTGCGCCCAGGCGCGAGCGTTCCCGCGGACGGCACGATCCGTGAGGGTCGCGCCGATGTGGACGAGTCCATGGTCACCGGCGAATCCCGTCCGGTCACACGCTCCGCCGGAGACTCCGTCGTGGCCGGCACCGTCGCCACCGACTCCAGCCTCCGCATCGAGGTCACCGCCACCGGCGACGACACCGCCCTGGCCGGCATCCAGCGCCTGGTGACCGAAGCGCAGAACTCCTCCTCCCGAGCTCAGCGAATCGCCGATACGGCGGCCGCGTGGCTGTTCTGGTTCGCGCTCGGCGCCGCCGTGATCACCGCGATCACCTGGTCACTCCTCGGCATGCCCGATGATGCCGTCGTCCGCACGGTGACCGTGCTGGTGATCGCCTGCCCCCACGCGCTCGGTCTCGCGATCCCGCTGGTCGTCTCGATCGCCACCGAGCGGGCCGCCCGCGGCGGCGTCCTAGTGAAGGATCGCCTGGCATTGGAAGCGATGCGCACCGTCGACGCCGTTCTGTTCGACAAGACCGGCACCCTCACCAAGGGCGAGCCCGCCCTCGCCGAGATCATTCCTCGCCATGCGCAGGAGTCCGAGGTGCTGGCCCTGGCCGCCGCCGCCGAGGCGGAGAGCGAGCATCCGCTCGCCCGCGCCATCGTCGCCAAGGCACAGGCCGACGGAATCCAGATCCCTACGGGCTCCGACATCAGCTCCACTCCCGCGCTCGGCGTGAGCGCCTGGGTGGACGGGCACGAGATTCGCGTCGGCGGCCCCCGCCTGCTCGAAGAGACCGGAACTGGCGAGATCGAGGAGGCCGAGACCTGGCGAAAGGAGGGCGCGATCATCCTCCACGTCCTGCGCGACGGTGAGGTGATCGGCGGCCTCAAGCTCACCGACGAGGTACGGCCCGAGTCCCGCGAGGCGATCGACGCTCTGCACGACCTCGGGGTCGAGGTCGTCATGATCACCGGCGACGCCGAGGCAGTCGCGAACAGTGTCGGTCGCGAGCTCGGCATCGACCGCGTCTTCGCCGGCGTGCGCCCCGAGGACAAGTCCTCCAAGGTCGCCCAGCTCCAGAAGGAGGGCAAGAAGGTCGCGATGGTCGGCGACGGCGTCAACGACGCTCCCGCTCTCGCCCAGGCTGACGTCGGCATCGCGATCGGTGCCGGCACCGACGTCGCGATCGCCTCTGCAGGGGTCGTACTCGCCAGCTCCGATCCGCGCTCGGTACTCTCGGTCATCGAACTCTCCCGCGCCGCATACCGGAAGATGAAGCAGAACCTCTGGTGGGCCGCTGGCTACAACCTGCTGTCCGTGCCGCTGGCAGCCGGAATCCTCGCCCCCATCGGGTTCGTACTGCCAATGTCCGTCGGAGCGATCCTGATGTCCCTGTCCACCGTCGTCGTCGCCCTGAACGCCCAGCTCCTGCGACGCCTCGACCTGCGTCCCGAGGCGACCGTCGCTGCCGTACGCAATCGCCGCTAATGCCACTACTTCGAACGGAATCGATCATGTCCACTGTCCCGGAAAGCACAGAAGACCGGGCCTGCCACAGCGGGCCTCACGGGTACATTCAAGACAAGCCTCGCTACCTCAACCGACTCAAGCGCATCGAAGGTCAAGCTCGTGGAATCTCCCGCATGGTCGACGAGGACGTCTACTGCATCGACATCCTCACTCAGATCTCGGCCCTGAACAGTGCACTCGAGAACGTTGCGCTGGGCCTGCTCGATGACCACCTCCGCCACTGCGTCGTCGATGCGGCCCGCGAGGGCGGAGACGAAGCCGAGATCAAGCTCAAGGAGGCCTCCGACGCAGTTCGACGTCTCGTCAAGTCCTGAATCAACTGACCGCGAGCAGCGACCCAGTCGATCATCTGGACAGCTGCGGAGCTAGCAGGGTCCCCTGCGGTTCCGACTCGCTACCTCGAGGAATTTGACAACCTAACGAGATTTCTCTAGGCGTGTGCCTTGTCGCACTGCAGGTCGTAGCGCCACACATCTGTCTGATCTCATGAGAACTCACATGCGCATATCCAGATTCGACGGGTCACGGGTCGCGGGCCCTATTTCGAGAGGGTCTGCTGCTGTTCGGGATGGGCTGGATGGAGGGGTAGACGGACAACTCTCGATCCGTCTGTGTCGGGATTCGGCGCGCCCCGGTGTTTCGGGCCCTCGTGGGAAAGTGGACCGGGTGGGCGATCGAAATCTGCCCGATCTGATGGTGACCAACTGGCTCCCCTCGGTGGGCACGCCGGGGGCCCGCCCCATCGGCAACATCCCGGTTCTGGTGCGGCCCGTGCTCAACGACGGCACCGAACTAGAAGTGGTAGTGCTATAGCTCTGCCTTGGCCTCGGCAAAGGGCACGGTGACTGAGTCGCGGATTCTGCGGAATGCTCTAAACGCGACTGTTGACACGCGACAGCAGGACAGTCAGCATCTGCTTGGCGCAATCACCAAGTAATCAATGTCCGATAATGGCTCTTATCGGACACTGAGGGCCAGTCCCGCTGCTAGGAACGCGCTCCCGACAGTTGCCGGTGCCTGCTGCGGACAGTGCGCTGAACCCATCATGCCTCCCCCGCTGAGATATGGGGCTCATCGCATCTGAGGGTGTAGCTGGTTTCTGAAGCCGCCTGATTCGAGGAGACTGCGGGCGACGTAGTTCGTGAGATTCCGGAAGCCGAGGGCCGAACCGCGGAGGTGCTCGAGGCGGCCGTTGATTGCTTCGGTGGGGCCGTTGCTGGTGCCGGGGCGATCGAAGAACGCTAGGACGTCGTCGGCGCGCTTGGTCAGCGTCCGGCCGAGCTTCTCGAGCTCGACGAGGGTGTCTGGGACTTGCGCGCTGAGGGCCGCGATGACCTTCTCCATCATCGTTCTGGCTCTGGTCCGGTCGGGTTCTCGGTAGGCGGTGATCATGGCCTGGTAGATCTCCCAGGTCGCCTCGACCGCAGCGTGCGGGTGGTGGGCGAACAGGGCGCTGAGGCGGTCGCGTTGGCGCTCGGTCAACAGCTTGATCCCGGTGTGGAGGGTGCGGCGGGCCTTGTAGAGAGGGTCGTCTTTCCGACCTCGGCGCTTGTGGAGCTTCTGTTGAACGCGTCGGCGGCAGTCGTCCAGAGCGTCTCCGGCCAGGCGGACGACGTGGAAGGGATCCATGACCGCGACCGCGCCGGGCAGGGCCTCGCTTGTCGCGGTCTTGAACCCCGTGAACCCGTCCATCGCGACCACCTCGATGCGGTCCTTCCACGTCGTGGGGCGCGCTTCGAGCCAGGCCTTGAACGCTGCCTTGGAGCGTCCTTCGACCATGTCCAGCAACCGAGCTGGCCCAGTCTTGTTCCTGGTGGGGGTGAGGTCGATGATCACGGTGACGTACTTGTCGCCGCGGCGGGTGTGCCGCCAGACGTGCTCGTCGACGCCGATCACGCGGACTCCGTCGAAGCGGGCCGGGTCATCGATCAGCAGGCGTTTCCCCTCGGCCAGAACGGCGTCGTTCGCGGTGTGCCAGGCCACGCCCAGCCCGGCAGCGACCCGCGCGATCGAGAGGTGATCGATGACAAGGGCCTCCAGCGCCCACCGCATCCCGCCCCGGGAGAGCTTCGCCCGCTCAGCCGCCGCAGCGGTGGTGTCTTCGCGCCAGTGGTATCCGCAGTGATCACACCGGTAGCGGCGGATCCGCACCAGCAACGTGGTGGGCCGGTGACCGAACGGCTCGTGGGCGAGGGACCGGGAGATGGATCCTCGCGAGGTCGCTCGGGCTCCACAGGCGCGGCACCACGGATCCTCCTCGGCGAGCCGGCACTCCAGCACCGCCCGCCGGCGCGTGAGCCGTTGACCAACCACCACCAGACCGAGCTCGCCGAGGCGGGCGAAGGTCGTCAGGTCGGGGCTGTCGAAGGTAGCGTTGGGCACGTCGAGGTCTTCCTGATGGCGAGCGTGAGAACTTCCATCATCGGGAGACCTCGACGTCTATCCCGGCACCAACGCGCCTACCCCACACCCCGCTGCTACACCCTCATCTGCGAAGAGCCATATAAGCACTCGCACCCTCGTATGATGGCACAGTTGCCGCCCACGGCTGCCGCCGGGGCATAGAATCGTCACGAGTGGAGGAACCCTTCATGAGCGCATGGCCCGGTCGCGGCAAGGCTAGTGACGTAGCTGGGTCGTTGCGCGGTCGAGCGTCGGATTACGCCACGATGATGCGGGAGCCCTGGCACCAGCTGCGGATTGAACTTGTATGGCGCACTCTGGAACCGTTCGTTCGCCCGAGCTCGAAGTGACTCGACGTAGGCTGCGGGGACGGCAGCCTCGCAATGCGGGCGGCGATCAGCGGTCACACCATCACGATTGCAGACGTTGATCCGGACATGGTGGCGGTGGCGACCGACGCGTTGCGCGGGGTGACGTCCGCGCGCTCATGGGAGTCGCTCGTGCTTCACGAACCAGCCGAGGCCGCGTTAGGCGAGCACGCGGAGTTCTATGACGTAGTTACAGCGCACAACGTCCTCGAGTACGTCGCCAACCGGACGGGTTTCGCCCGAGCACTCGCCGGCCGGTCGCGTCCCGGCGGGATCGTGTCGCTGGTGGTGGCCAACCCGGTAGCGGTGCCTTTGACGACAGCCGTGCGCACCCAGGATCCTCGGGCGTTGCTCGGCGACCTGCGCGGGGAAGGCCTGCGACTAGGCATGCCCGGAAAGCACGTTGCCGCGCCTCCAGTAGACACCACGGCGGTCGTCGATGAGATTGTGGCGGCCGGGTTCACGCCCGTGGGCTTCTACGGAATCCGGGTCTTCAACGAGGTGATGACTGACGAGCACCGCAAGCACGAGCCTGGCTGGTTGACCGATATGGTCGAGGCCGAACTTCTCGCCGCCGAGCGTGAGGAGTACCGGGCGATAGCCCGGCACCATCACCTCGTCTTTCGCCGCGAGGGCTGAGGTCTACGCCGATGCTTCGCCGCATTCGCCGATGTGGCGGACGTCGTACCGACGAGACTGCGGAAGACCGTAACCCACTGGTCCGGGGATACGTAGGCCACGACGGCGTCTGCCGGTACCCCTGCAGCACCGAGGCTCTCGCGCACCAAGGCCGAGGGGTATTTCTTACTCAGCGACGCCCTCACCGACCCGCCGACGCCGCTGAACGCGAGCTCGACCATCGCGGTGTACGCCCGCATCCGGCCAGTTTCGATCAACGGAGAGTCGCGACGGCGCAGGTGCAAGACCCCAGCGTCGACCCGGGGAACTGGCCGGAAGTCGGTCCGGGGGATCCGTCCACGTAGCTCCCACTCGTGTTCCGGCCAGGTCGTGGCCGTCAGGCGGCTCCAACGGCCGTACGCACCAGTACGCTTCTTGGCGTACTCGAGTTGGGTGATAAACGTTGCCGACCTGACCGCTTCGAGACTCAACACTCGGTCAACGATCGCCGACGTCGCCCCAAAGGGGATGTTTCCAACAACCTTGATTGGGCCGGTCGGCAAGACAGCCGAGAGGAAGTCCTCGTAGACGATCTCGATGTTCGTCCGACGGGCGACTTCCGCCTCAAGTTTGCTCGACCAGCTTCGGTCGACCTCGTAGGCCACGAGGCGCGCACAGCGGTCGGCGAGTAGCCCGGTAAGTGCGCCTGAGCCGGCGCCAACCTCCACCACCTCGTCGTCACGCTCCAGTTCGGCGGCGTCCAGGAATCTGGAGATGGATCTCGGAGTGACCAGAAAATTTTGCGAGAGCGTCCGTCGACGCTCATCGCGCGACGTTTGAGTCCGGCTCATGGCGCTCCCTCCGTGGCTTCCCGTGGTGGCGTCCCTCTGAGTGGTGCGGTTCCGCACCAGCCGTAGGGCGCATGGGTCAAGCATGCTGCAGTCCCAGAGTACCTGGTCACTGGGAACGTGAATCGCCTGTAAGTGTTCGTGGTGGCCGGCCCGGGGGACTGCCGCACGATGAGGTGACAGTATGACCTGCCCTACGGTTAGGTTTCCACTCTTGGTCGCTAGCTTCCGATGGTGGTGAGTGCCCGCGGGGTGCGGGCGAGGTCGTAGTCGTGGGGTGTCGCGTACTCGAGGGAGGAGTGCCGGCGACGACGGTTGTAGAACACCTCGATGTACTCGAAGATCGCGTTCGCGAGCTCGATGCGCGTCTTCCACTTCTTCCGGTTCAGCAGCTCGATCTGCATCGTCGACCAGAACGACTCCATCATCGCATTGTCGAGGCCATCGCCGACGGTCCCGAACGACGGCAGCAGTCCCGCTGAACGGATCTTCTGAGTGAAGACCCAGGAGGTGAACTGGACTCCGTGATCCGCATGAACGATCCCTCCGGGCCCTGGCTGACGTGCACGGATTGCCATGTCCAGAGCGTTCACGACCAGGGTGGAGTCCTGTTTGGAGTCGATAGCCCAGCCGATGATCTTGCGGCTGCAAGCATCCAGCACGGCGGCGCAGTAGATCTTGCCCTCCCGGGTGGGATGCTCGGTGATGTCCGTGACCCACAGCTCGTTCAGCGCGAGACGGTGGAACTTGCGGTTGACCAGGTCGTCCGCTGTGGCGACCCCCTTGAGTCGCTTGATTCTGGCTGGGCCTGGAAGGCCACCGATTCCGGCGCGAGTCATGAGGACGGAGATGACCCGGCTGGAACACGGAATGTTCATTCCGATGGTGAGCTCGGCGTGGATGCGGCGGTAGCCGTAGGTGCCGCGGGAGGCGACGCGGATCTCCCGGATCAGGCCGGTCAGCCAGCGGCGGCGCAGCTCAGTGGCACTGGTCGGGCGCTTTCGGTACCGGTAGTAGCCCTGACGGGAGACGCCCAGTAGGCGGCAGCAGGTGCTTGTGGGTGCCCCGGCGTCGACGAGTCGGTCGATCACCGGGTGCGCCCTTTTGGGGCAACTCCTCCCTCCTCGTCGAGCCACGTCGCGGCCCGGCGGAGGATCGCGATCTCCTGCTCGAGCTGGCGGACACGGCCGCGCGCCGCGCGGAGCTCGGCAGATTCCTGACTGCTTAGTCCCGGCCGGCGGCCGAGGTCGATATCGTCCTGTCGCAGCCAGTTGTGGAGGGTGACCTCGTGGATGCCCAGGTCCAGTGCGGTCTGCTTGACCTGGCGGCCCTCGCGGACCAGAGCGAGGTCAAGTCCCTGGAAGTGGTGTAGCGATCCTTCGCTGAGGGGTCAGGCGGTCAGGGCGGGTAGGGAGCTTGTGGTGACCTCCTCGGTGCTGGTGTCGGGGACGAGGCTGAGGCGGCAGCGGGCCAGGACGTCCAGTCCGAGGTAGCGGCGTCCTTCGGCCCACTCGTCGGTCTGTTCGGCCAGGACCGCGCCGACGAGGCGGACGATCGCCTCGCGGGTGGGGAAGATGCCGACGGAATCGGTGCGGCGACGGATCTCCTTGTTCAACCGCTCGGTGGGATTGTTTGACCAGATCTGCACCCACACATCCTTCGGGAACGCCGTGAACGCGAGAAGGTCCGCGCGGGCGGCATCGAGGTGCTCGGCCACGGCCGGGAGCTTCTCGCTCACGTAGTCCAGGAGCCGGTCGAACTGGGCGTTGACCGCTGCTGCGTCGGGCTGGTCATAGACGCTGTGCAGCATCGCCTTCACCGCTGGCCACATGCTCTTCGGCGTCACGGCCATGAGGTTCGCCGCGTAGTGGGTGCGGCACCGCTGCCAGGCCGCCCCGGGAAGATGCGCGGCGATCGCCTCCACCAGTCCCGCATGCGCATCGGAGGTCACCAGGCGCACCCCGGCGAGGCCGCGGGCGACGAGGTCCGCGAAGAAGCCGTTCCACGCAGCTCCGGTCTCGCTGGTCGCGACCCGCATGCCGAGCACTTCGCGGTGCCCGTCGCCGTTGACGCCGGTCGCGAGCAGGACGACGGCGTTGATCACGCGCCCACCCTCACGGACCTTCATCGTCAGCGCATCGGCGGAGACGAACGTGAACGGCCCGGCCTCGTCCAGGGGACGGTGGCGGAACTGCTCGACGTGCTCGTCCAACGACTCCGCCATCCTGCTGACCTGCGACTTCGAAAGACTGTTGATGCCCAGGGTCTTCACGAGCTTATCCATCCGGCGCGTGGAGACACCGGCGAGATAGCAGTCCGCGACGACCGTGATCAGGGCTGACTCGGCGCGCTTGCGCCGCTCGAGCAGCCACTCGGGGAAGTAGGTGCCGGTGCGGAGCTTGGGAACGGCGACGTCGATCGTGCCGACGCGGGTGTCGAGGTCGCGGTGGCGGTAGCCGTTGCGCTGCGCAGAACGACCAGCGCTGGGCCGGCCGTACTCCGCGCCGGCAACAGCGTCCGCGTCCGCGGAGAGCAGGGTGTTGATCACGTCCTGGAGCAGGCTGCGCATCAGATCCGGGGACGCCTCGGCCAGGGCTTCGCCGAGCAGGCCGGAAGGGTCGACAATGTGAGGAGCGGTCATCGTGATGACTCCGTTCGAGAGTGCTGTGAGAGGTTCACTCGAAGGATCACACGGTGGCCGCGTCCTTGTCCGGGACGATCACAGGGCCACCGCGCTACACCACTATCGGGGACTCAACTGCGGCGCGTCCTCCTCGCAGGACAGCTCCACCCCTCTGCCCTCGACAGGGCCTTACGCGATCGGCAGTCACCTCTCACGGCTCGCTCGTCGCCGCCCGTCCAGCGGGGAGCCGCGCGCCAGAGAGAGGAGTGCTGTCAGGATTCGGCCACAGGTCGGCGAGATCGCGCTCCGAGAGCGGAGTCGGGGACGCTTCGAGACGCTGCGCGATCGCCGCCACGACATCGGAGTGTTGGCGCAGCAGCTGCTCCACCTCGGCTCCGGCGGTCAGCAAAAGGCCTTCGAAGGTCAGGGGTCCTTCGTGCCCGGCGGGAGCAGCTCCCCATGCGATCAGCTGCGTGAGGCAGCCGGCGACCTGAGCCATGTCGTTACGTGCACCCCAGTCGCGGACACCGTCCAGTCTGTCCTGCACATCCCCAGCGATGCTGACCTTCGCCGAGGACCATACGATCTCCCCTCCCGTCGTCCCGGTGCCGGCGTCACTCGAGTGCACGGATCCACCGATGGTGACGTTCTCCTCGTGGGAGATGTAGGCCGAGATGATCGTGCCCCCACCGAGGTGCCCGATGAGCACATGCGCAGCCTCGTGTCGGGCGCGCCGAGACGTCCCCGACCAGTGTCGCGGCGGGGTCCGCTCGGCGATCTGGCCGGCGGTCCGGCGAACCTCCTCGAGGGGCGCTCCGTCCCGGTGGTGCAGGTACGCGGCATCGGCCACGGGCGCGGTGAACTCCTTGCGCAGCGCCACCGTGGACGGCGTGACGTGCAGGAGCGCCGACGACCCACGGCCTGAGTCTGCAGCGCTCGCGCGGCGACGGTGGACGCGCACGATGCCCCGCCGGATGTAGACCACCCCGAAGATTGCCATGAGGTAGACGGCCACCTCCGCGGCACCGAAGCGATCCGCGAAGAAGACCAGAGAGGCGACAACCAGGGGCGCCAGAACGATCATCGCCAGGCCGGTGAGGACCGCCGGCGCGATGTCGAACAGGTACCCGCGAAGTGCGTGCAGCGAGGCTCGCATCCGGCGGGCCTTCGGCTCCTCGAGCGCGGTGGCGACGACCGCGGCGTCGGTGATGCCCTCTCCGAGGCCGCCGACGACGCGCTCGGCGCGCTTGGCGTGGGGGTTGGTCTTCATCAGGAATGTCCCTTCGGAGCAAACGCATCGGCTCGCGCCATGCGGGAGGCGTGTTCGGGCGACCGGGTGGAGATGTAGCGGTCTTCGTAGTCGCTGTAGCCAGGGCGGGGCAGGTAGGTGTATCCGCCCGATGGGAGATCTATCCCGCCGGGCTCGGCGGACCGAAAGCCGGACGTGTGCCTCCACGGCAGCGGATCGAACCCACCGTCCGGCGCCGGAACCTCTCCGTCGCCGCCGCAGCCGAGACAGCCGAACGGGGTCTTGGACTGGCCGACACGCACCTGGATCTCGTGCACGCCTTCGCCGTCACAGTCGGGGCAGGGGGCAAGATCGGCCGTCCGGACGGCCTTCTCTCGCGGCGAGCCAGAGTCGACGGCCATCAGCGCTGCTCGTCCTCGGAGAGACCGGCCTCGGTCATGGCGGCAGCGATGCGGTGCTCGAGGCCGGAGCTGGAGTCGTCGCCGTACCCGTTCAGCTCGACACTCCAGCCGCACCCGATGCACAGATACGTCGGCTTTCGACTGTTCGGAGGGTCGGGCGGGAACCACTCGACGCGGTGGTACTCGAACGCCTTCGTCGCAGCAGTCACCCGACTGGCACTGCCCGACGACTGGCCTGCCGAACGTGCTGGCGCGTCGTGATCGCTGATGGTCCTGTTGACGGTCATGTTCAGCTCTCCTTGATGTCGTGGGGCATGTCCGTGCCGCAAGGAGCGACCTCTTCCAGCACCGCTCGCAGCTCCGCTGGCCCGACGTGCACGGCGGCCGTGTGGTCCCTCCCTCGGTGCCGCTCGCGCACGTGGACGGTCACCTCTCCGGTACGAGCAGAAAGCTGACCGGCGGAGAGGGTCAGCGCGTCGCCATGTCGGTCGAAGATGGTCACCCTGCCCGCCTTCGCGGTGCATCCTTGCCGGACCGACTGCCCTCGCATGGCGCTCTGAGCGGGTTCGTCCACGGCCAGCGCGTCTTCGAGGGCGGGGCGGACGTAGTCGATGAACTCGTTCTGGCAGTCGGGACCGATCTGCTCCCACGACCGCCGGGTGTAGTAGCCGTTGTGGCGACGCTCAGCGCGCATCTCGAAGGCGCGGTGCATCGCCCGAGCGCCAGCGACGACCTGCGCCTCTGTCGCTCTCTTGTGCTGATCCGGGGCACGGGTCTCGGCGACCATCGGGGCGCTCCTCTTCGAATGGTGTCGGGTTCTTCCGACTCACCTCTGAGCCGTTCAACGAGGTAGTGGGCGGCGGCGGGACCTCGCGGGACGGAACCGCCTGGCCCGGCCCGAGCGCGCTCCCTCCACCCCTGCACACCGCTCCCCCACCCTGCCGGAGCCTCCGTACGCGCAGGTCTGAACGGGAGTGACACCGAATCCCCCATCGCGCCGGTCCCCGTATGCCCTATGAGGGAATCTGGATCCATATCCCCCTCATACATACATACATCTCTCTCAAGAAGTCATAGAGAGAAAGGAAGGATATGGGTGCGTTTCCGGATTGACCTGCACGTTCAATGGGTGGAGCGGCGTCGGCGCACGGTGGCGCAGGGCGTGGCGAAACCGCTATACGTCCCCTCTGACCTGGTATGCCTTCGCCGGCTGGCGATGTTGGCGCTCGCACCGCGAGGGGGATACCGAATGGACGAGCGCGCAGCCGCGACCATGCGCGAGAAGATCGCCCCCTCGACTGGCCGCAGCAACGGACCGAGCAACCCCACCTCGCTCTGCTGGCGGCTCCCGCAGCAGGCAGAAGGGGCTCGCATCTCCCTGCTGGCCATGTAGAGGAGGATGCCGTAGTAGACCAGAAGCAGGACGATGAACAGCACGACGGCCCCGCTCATCTCGAGCGCTCCGGCGCCCGGCTGGATCTGCTCATGGCTGTGCCTCCCGGCGCGCCTGCCCCTCTAGCTCGACCTTCGAGATTCCACCGAGCCCCGTGGGGTGGCCGGACATGGCGCCCCCTAGTCGGTCGTCACATGCAGGCGAGCTTCGATGGTGGCGAGGATGGCCTCGTCGCCGTACTCGTCGCACAGTTGCTGAGCGGCGTCGCTGTCGGCGCAGATGGTGGTGGAGTCAGCCATCGCCCACTCGGTCACGGGCCGTGCGGTCGCGTCCATGATGAGCGGACGAGGGAAGGGATCGAGCAGCGTCTTTACTCCCCGCTGGGTCACTCTGACCTGCATCTCCCCTTCGTCAGAGACGAAGCCGTCGTCGAACGGGAACACATCCTCGGAGGCACCCTCGCCCAACGGAGGGGTGAGGAACGTGAGGAGGACGTATCCCCCTGCTGGGCCGGAGTTGATGTTGATGGGGACACAGTCCGAGGGGAAGGTGAATGCATCGACCCGCTCCTGAACCTTGTCGGAGGAGGCGGGGATGCTCGTGCACCCAGTCAGGGCAAAGTGTGCACTTGCCCCCATGGCGAGGACGAGTAGCGTCCTGCGGTGAACCACCGCTTCACCCCCTTCAGGCTGACGCAGCGACGAGCTCGTCGAATGCCGCGGCTTCGTCGGGCGTGAGCAGGGCGCGGATGGAATCGGGCCGCGCCGAGTGGCCGTCGCGTTCCGCGGCGAGGTCGACGTACTCGCGGCGCTCGTCCTCGGCGTCCGGGCTGCTCCAGACGCGTCGGGCCTGCGCGAGGTCGGAGCTCGGATGGTCCCACTCGCGTGCGAACCAGAGCGCGAACGCGACATCGTCGCGCGTGGTCTTGGTCTTCGTGGCCGTGGTGGTCGGTGCGGACATCGTAGCCTCCGTCGGACGTGCGGGTGGGTCCGACAGATCAGTGGGCGCAGTCGACACGTCGCGGGACGTTTCCCTTCCTGTGGGGAGCTGTCGGCGTGAGCCGAGGGGTTTCAGCTACCGGCGCCATGACCTCCCGCGGCGCCCACGCCCACCTCACCGACAGGATGCGAGGCACCCTCTCGACGGAGCCGCCCTGCGCTGCGCGGTGCACAGCGGATCATCGCAGCAAAGCGGACAGCCCCGTTCATGCGAGGGCCCGCCGAAGGCGGACGTCAAAGCGGGCCCGAAGCGGCGAGATCAAAGGACGATCGAGAAGAGCAGCAGAACCGCCACGGCGCCGGCGAAGCCAGCAAGGAGCATCCAGAACCCACAGGAGGCCCGACCGGTCTTGGCAGCGACCAGGGGGACCGCGGCTGTGAGGAGGACGCAGACGGTGCAACCGGCCGCGGCGATCAGAAGCGGATCGGCGGAGGTAGAGGTGTCCATCACTGCTCGGCCTTCCGCTCGTCGGTGCGCGAGCTGTCCCGGGCGAGGGTGAGGGTGCCGCCGAAGAAGCTTCCGCCGACGTAGTGGATGGGCCGTCCGCGGATGATCTGAGTGCGAGCGACGACGCGCGCGTTGGCATCGCCGAGCGAGCCCTTGAACCAGTAGGTCTGAACGCCGCCCATGTTGCTCACGACGATCCCGAAGTGCCCCACAGGAGTGTCATCGTCGATGAAGGGGCCGGCGAGGCTGACGCGCTCAGCGTCGCTGCGGACCTCGGCGTAGGTGGCGGCGTTGTCAGAGGGGTAGTCCGCGACGGGGACGGGGTGGCGCGGGGCGTAGACGGTGTGCATGGCGGAGCAGTGGGCGACGAGGACCTCCCACGGGACACCCCGGAACGCTTGAGCACAACGCCCGCGCCACGATCGGTCGCACTCAGCGGTAGCCGACGGCTGGTTCCGTGCCCACAACGCGGACCTGGTTGTCGCACCCGGTGGGTACAGGACGCTCATATGGGTGGCGCAGGGGATGCTCGGAGAACCCGTCCATCGCCAACAACAGCGGGCTGAGTTCGGTGTCGCGCCCGCCGCCCGGGCCAGACGCGATCGGATGCAGGCGCTGTCCGCGCTGCATGGAGGGCCACGCAGTCAGGGCCTCTCTCTGTCCACCCAGCGCTGCACGTACCGCGCGCCCATGACGGCCATGATCGCTACCCCGGTGGAAACCAACACGGGCTCCCGGCCCCGCGACCACAGGTCGCTCAGCGTGCCTGGATCCGGCGCGATCGACCCGGGAAGCAGCGCACCCGCAGCAGTCATCCCCAGAGACAGCACCCAGACCAGCGCAACCAGGCTCGCGACCAATGCGACGCATGTGAGAGCCCAGGCGAGCAGATGAGCGGCCAAGACCGCGCCCCGAGGGATGGGACGCCTCATGATCTTCGCTTCCGCTGCTGAGGGTCCTCGGAAGCAGCGTCATGCGCACCACCTGGCGGCATCAGGCTCCAGAGCATGTAGATGAGGGCCGAGAACGCCACCCAGACGCAGGTGGCGTTGCCCAGGAGGAGTAGCGCGACCCCGGGGAGCATGGCGGCCCCCCGAGCATCTGCGCAGTGCCAGCGGAGGATTGCTGCAGGAGGATGCCGGGCACCCAGAGCACCGCCACCACGACAACCCCGAACACCGCCCTCCGGGGAACGTGGAGCACTGTGCGCCACGGTGCCGGTGTATCGCCCTGTCCGGTGGTGGGCAGCGCTGCCCACGCCTCAGGGGAACGCAGGAGCGACTGCAGGCGACGATGGATCACGACGCCGACCGTGAGCGCGAGCATGCTGATCGCCAGGCCGACGAGGGCGCCGCGGGCATCTCCCCCAGGCGGCAGCACCGAGGATGAGATGAGCGAGTAGCCCGTGCCGAGCACAGCGAATGCGGCGGCGATGATCGCGCTGCCGCTGTATCTGAGGGCGGCAGGGCGCGTCGCGAGGGCTTCCAGACGGTTCCTCGGGGTCACAGTGAACTGCTGGTCGTTGATGGTGGCGGTGAAGCTCATGAGGCGTCCCCTTCCTTGTCTGGCTCCGCGGGTCCGATCACCAGGTCGCCGTACCCCTTCATGGCCACCGTGCCGCCCGGGTGGGACACCCTCGCCCGGCCCGCCTTGGCGGCGTCCTTGTCCATCAGGGCGACCTCCGTTCCGAGCTCGATGCTCATCGGGAGACCCCCTCCCTTGCCGTGTCGCCGATGCTTCCGACGTCACCTTCCCAGTGGGCGGGCCGATCGTCTCGAGGGACGAGCCACAAGACACAGCCCGCCATCCCCCGAAGCGGCGCCGAAGCCGAGATCATGGACGCATCATGATCACCGCGTACGCCCGCATCGCCCTCGCTGTCGACTACACCGACGTCCCCTCTCGCGACCGCACCATCGACGCCTTCGAGCAATCCACCATCACCGGAGAAGGGGCGACGTGGGAGGAAGCACAAGCCGCCTGCCCTGTCCCAGAGGACGCACAGGTACTGTCCTGGTCTCGCTGGCCCATCTGAGCCACCTCCGCCCCGTCGATGAGGGCTCCCCATGCCGCGCCGGCTCAGCGTCGCAGCGCATATGAAGCCAAGATCACGACCATCCCCAGTCCTGTTCGGTCGCGGGGGACTCGGCCATGCGAGTGGTCCTTCCGGGGCGGGATGAGAAGGCGTGGTCGCCGCGTCAGTGGGTGCTGCCAGCCTTGGCGGGACGCCGGACCTGCTTCTCGTCCCGCGACTGCACGAGCTCGCCCACTTCGGTGGTGACGAAGCCGCTCCAGAGACCCACAGGGAGTAGGCCAGCCATGGCTCTGCACGTCATCGACACCTTCCCCACCTCCGCTCAGCGCACCGGCCCTGACGGGAGCACCGAAGAGGTCGCCATCACGCTCGGCACCGGGTACGACGACGCCGGCCGTGCCCTCTTCGGCGAGGTCTACCCGGCGACCCACGGACACGCGTGCGAGTTCACGCATCGGGTCTACCTCCTCGACGAGAGCCTGGACCTTCAGGGCATGTCCCAGCGCGGCCTCCTGCTCGACGCCGGGAGCTCGAGCGGCAGCGGCCAGCTCGTGATTCCGCCCTCGCGCGTCGGCTCGGCGCTGTCCACTCTGGACGTGCCGGTCGCCGCCCTGCGGTCCGGCTCGCGCCCGAGGATCTTCCATGGGAGTCTCGGCCCCATGCCCCCGGTGAGGATCCTCGATCGAGACGAGGCCACCGGCTCGGTGCGCGTGCTCGATCCCTCCCCCACGACCCTGCTGTCGCGGGAGGAGGGCACGCAGCTTCCGGCAGACGTCTGGTTCGACGCCGTTGGCGATCTCGACCTGGATCGCACCGGGTACGTCGACGGCGACGTGCGTCGCCTGACCGCGGGTACCGTGCGCGAGTGGATGGACGACAACTTCGCCGGCCCGGTCGAGGCCGCGCGGATCACCCTCGACGACGAGTCCTACCGGCTTCCGTTCTCCGACTTCGAGTCCGAGACGCAGCCGCGCTGAGGAGACGACATGGCTGACACCCCCGCCCTCCCGCGGAAGACCCCTTGCGCCTCCTGCCCATACCGCCGCGGCGTGCCCTCCGGCGTCTGGGACGAGAGCGAGTACGCGAAGCTGCCCGGCTACGACGGCGACATCCCCGAGCAGACCTCCGCGCGCGTGTTCACCTGCCACCAGCAGGACGGCTCGGTGTGCGCCGGCTGGCTAGGGCACCGCGATCCTCTCGACCTCCTCGCGGTGCGGATCGGCATCACCGACGGGAGGCTGGATCCCTCCTGCGCCGAGTACTCCACAACGGTGCCGCTGTGGCCGACCGGCGCCGACGCCGCCCGTCACGGCAGCGCAGCGATCAGCGACCCCGACGCCCGAGCACGCGCGACGATTGCCAAGCTCGAACGCGCCCGCGTCAGGCGCGAACGTGATCACCGCCCCTGACTCCTGGCGAATCTTTAGACCCGTCGTCCTCTGCCCTCCGAGCCTCGCTAATCTTCGGGAATGAAGCAGATCGACCTGCACCTGCTGGTGTCCCGCGAGGAGCTCCTCAGCGCGCGAGGGAGAACCCATCAACGCCCCCAGCACGAGTATGAGCGACCTCAACGAGAACTCCGTACGACGACTTGGGAGATCGCACGGACGTTCTCCTTGGACGACGATCGCGACTTCAACGACATCCCGTTGAGGTGGGCTGGAGTGCGAGGAGCTATGTACGCGGACCCGTCGCGCTGGTTTCACCCTCCGGGCACGTTGGTGGAGACCTGGGGAGAGCTCGTCCCTGAGCCGTTCAACGAGCACGACGACCACGCTCTCGCCATCGACCTAGACGGCTCGCGCCTCGGATACGCGTCGGCCCGATACGCGTATTACGCGCATGCGAGGATCGCGGCGCTCAACAACACGGGGGCTCGTGTGCTTGTTCCCCTCCAGTATCGCTGCGACTTCGAGCGAACAACCGGGCTCCTTATCGCGAGCGGACTCGTCGCACTGCCGACCTTCGGCGAACTGGACAAGTTGCTGCCCTCGGATGAGGAGTATGCGCGCCTCCTCGACCTACTTTGGGACGCCCTCGAAGAACCGGCTCGCGAACAGATTGTTCGTGACGGCTTCCACCTCACCACTGAGACCCTTCCGTACCTCATCGCGCTGAGGCACCTCGCTCCACAGGCCGGGATTCCATCAGTGGTTCGCCTCAGCGCCGTCCCGCGAGGTGTTGATCGCTATCTCGCTGAGAAGCGCTACGAGCGCCAGAAGCGTGAGACCGCCAGGATCCGGCAGAGGAACGAGAAGATCGTGGCGGACTTCCACGATGGATGGAAGCAGGCCGACATAGCAAGACGCCATGGAGTGTCCTCCGGAATCGTCTCTCGGGCACTGAAGAACGCAGGTGTCGACACCCGCGCTCCCCGTGTCAATCCAGAGCAGCGTCGCATCCGTTCCGAGATCGTCTCGCTGCTTGAAGGCGGGAAGTCCCGTCGCGAGATCAGCGAAACGCTCGGCGTCTCGCACCGGGCGATTTCTGCGGCCGCCGACGAAGCCGGCATCGCCATCCCATCACAGGCCGGGGTCAACGACTACTCCCGCGCCAAGATGCGTGAGCGCCTCGAGATCTGCAGGCACGCCCTTCGTCTTCAAGCTGAAGGTTCCTCCCGTGCGGAGATCGCTCAGCAGCTCGGGGTCAGCAAGGACACGGTCAAGATCCACCTCGCCGACGGCCGCTTCTTCGAGAACCCCAGGGGCAATCCCGATCGCCTGGACCGGGCCCGTGCCCTTCGAAAGGTTGGCGCGACAAAAAGCCAACTGGTCAGCAGCGCGGACCGTCGCGCTCTCCGCGACGCCAACATGCTCGACCTCATCGGCAAGCCGTGGCGCTAGATGCACTAGGCCGCGACGAACACGGCTCAGCTCAGCCTCGACTCTAGGTGTACTGACCGGGGACATTGATCGAGGAAACGGTTGACCTTGTCGTAGCGTCAACGTTTACGGTCGCTTGTCATGACCATTTCAATGATTGACAGTGCCTCGAGCATGAACCGAGTCCTGACGGCGGACGCGAAGGATCGCGCCGACCTCATCCGTGACATGTGGGCTCCGATGGCCGGGATGTACCACTTCATCCCCGGCGGCGTGGACATGGCCACCGTGCACCAGCAGAACTTCGGCTTCCGTCCGGACTCCGCGATCGAGCAGGTCCGCGAAGGTCTGGAATCCCTTGTCGCGGCCGATGCGTGGACCCGCATCGAGAAGGCCCTCGAGGACGGGGTCGCAGCGTTGACGTCTGCCGATCCGGGTGTGACCATCCCCGACCTGAACGTGCTGCTCGTCCTGGGAGATCCGACCAGCCAGCACTTCGTCGACGAGGTGCAAGGGATGTCAGGGTTCGGCGGCATCAGCGGCTACATCGCCATCACCGTCTGGCCCACCTCGCGCGTTCTCGATCGCCTTGAGGCGATCGCGGTCCACGAACTGCACCACAACGTGCGCTATTCACCCGGCGGGATCGTGTGGGACCCACAGACGGTGATGGTTGGCGAGCACGTTGTGTCCGAAGGGCTCGCCGACGTTTTCGCGTCCGAGTTGTATGGCGACGCCGGCTACACCCACTTCGTGCGCGATGAAACCCGCTCCGACGACCAAGTCTTGGCGAAGGTTGCCAGCGGCCTGGGTGTCACAGGAATGGCAGACTTCGCCGCCTGGGTGCTGGGCGACTCCAGCGCACAACTGTTTGAATCGCCCCGGGTCTGGTGGAGGCTCTGAATCCACGGGAGGATGAGGAGCATGGCAGCACCGAGGA
>NZ_QXCP01000020.1 GCF_003711805.1 Brachybacterium sp. EE-P12
CGGATTTCACGGGCCCGGTGCTACTCGGGAACAGCGTCACGCCGCACAGCAGTTTCGTCTACGGGGGTCACACCCTCTACGCCGTCGCACTCACCACGACTTCGACTACCACTGCACGTCCACGTCGCAAGGCCGGCAGACCCTGCAGACACGTCCCACAACCCCCGACCTGCAACCCCTGCCGGGTATCACACAGACCAGGTTTAGCCACCTCCGCTTTCGCTCGCCACTACTCACGGAATCACTAATTTGTTTTCTCTTCCTGCGGGTACTGAGATGTTTCACTTCCCCGCGTTCCCTCCACACCACCTATACATTCAGCGGCGGGTACCAGGGCATGACCCCTGGTGGGTTTCCCCATTCGGACATCCTCGGATCACAGTTCGGTTGTCAACTCCCCGAGGCTTAACGCAGACTCCCACGTCCTTCGTCGGCTCCTTGTGCCAAGGCATCCACCGTGCGCCCTTTAAAACTTACGGCAACACAAAGACACTTTGCGCTTAAAAATTGCTTACAAGATGCTCGCGTCCACTATACAGTTCTCAAGAAACAACCCCACACCCACCACCACCATCGAAACGACAGTCATGATCGGGGAGGACCAGCCACACACCCCCGGCAATCCGGGGGCTGCGTGCAGCCTCACAACCCAATAGCGTGTCTCCACCTCGAACCCGCCACCATCACGCGTTCCATCCCGAAGGAGTACTAGCGATCCGCGCAGCAGATGAAG
>NZ_QXCP01000013.1 GCF_003711805.1 Brachybacterium sp. EE-P12
CCGAGTACGGGGACGCCCCCTACGAGGGCCCGGACACGCCCCGCCTGGAGTGGCCGACCGCACGGTGACCCGGGTGCCACCTGCCTCACCTAGACTGTCCGGGTGACTCACGCCTCACACAGCACCGGGCATCGCCGCGACCAGGTCGTGACGACCACCATCCCGTTGAGGGACGACGAACGATGGTGGGGCGGTCGCGTCGTCGACGCCCTCGCGATGCCCTACGGCGAGGCGGAGTTCTCCTGCGACCTCGCCGGTGTTCCGCCCGCACCGGGCCGCATCGGCGAGGCGAGCAATCAGGCCTCGCCCCTCCTGCTGTCCACCTCCGGTCGGCGTGTGCAGGCCGACGGCCCCTTCCGCTTCCGTCTCAGCGGGCGCGAGCTCGAGGTCACCGGCGTGGACGTGCAGGTGCAGGAGCACGGCTCGGACCTCCGCTCGGCGCTGCTGGGCGCCGTCGACGCGGGCCGCCCCGTCCGGCGCGGAGGCGCCATCGGGGTCGGCAATCCGCTGCCCGATCGCGCGCTGTTCACCGGCCCGCAGTACAACTCCTGGATCGAGCAGCCCTACCTGCCCACGCAGGAGGGGGTGCTCGACTACGTGCGCCGTCTGCTCGACGCGGGCCTGCCGCCAGGAGTGGTGATGATCGACGACATGTGGTCGGCGGACTACGGCAACTGGACCTTCGACCCCTCCCGCTTCCCCGATCCCGCCGCGATGGCGCACACCCTGCACGAGTGGGGCTGCCGCCTCATGCTGTGGGTCGTGCCGTACATCAGCCCCGACTCCCCCGCATTCCGTGAGCTCGAGGCGGCGGGCCTGCTGCTGCGCGGGGCCGACGGGCACACCGCCCTGCGCCGCTGGTGGAACGGAGTCAGCGCAGTCCTCGATCTCTCGAACCCGGGGGCCGCGGACTGGTTCCACGGCCGAGCAGAGGCCCTGCTGGCCCTCGGTGTGGACGGCTTCAAGTTCGACGGGGCCGACGTCGCCGACTTCCGGGACGACGACCTCACCGGCGGACTCGCTCCCGTGGACATGTGTCGTCGATGGTCATCCCTGGCCGCCCGATATCCGCTCAACGAGATGCGGGCCAGCTGGGACATGGGCGGCGAGCCCCTCGCCCAGCGGGTCCAGGACACCCCGCCCGCCTGGGGCGCCGCGGGGATCGGCAGCCTGATCCCGCGGATGATCGCCCAGTCCCTGATGGGGTACGCGTACTGCTGCCCGGACATGGTCGGCGGCGGCGAGATCACCGCCATGCGGGGACAGCACGCCATCGACCAGGAGTTCTTCGTCCGCTATGCGCAGGTCGCGGCCCTCGCCCCGATGATCCAGTTCTCCGCCTCCCCGGCCCGCGTGCTCGACCAGGAGCACCTCGCGGCCGTGCTGGCGGCGCTGCGGGCCCGCCGGACCCACCTCGACCGCATCCTGGAGCTGGCCGAGCTCGCCGCCTGCACCGGCGAGCCGATACTCCGGCCCATGGCCTACCACCATCGCGGGCTGGAGGACGTCGTGGACCAGTTCATGCTCGGCGAGGACCTCGTGGTCGCGCCCGTCATCGAGCGCGGCGCGCGCTCGCGCCGCGTCACGCTCCCCACCGGCCTCTGGGCGGACGCTCACGGGCGGCACCATAAGGGCCCGGCGACCATCGAGGTGGAGGCTCCGCTGGAGGTGCTGCCCGTCCTCACCCGGGTCTGAGTCCCGGGCCGCGGCGACCCCGCCCGTCGGCCACGGCGGGCCGGCGGGCGGGTGTCTCACCACTGCTCGAGAGCCTGCGCCACGGCCTCCCGCATCCGCTCGAGGTCCTCCGCGGGCATCCCCCACCACGACGCCTCATGGCGCTGCAGCAGGTCATGGGCCTGCTGCAGCCAGCTCGAGACCCTCGATCCCGCCCCGTCGGATCCTGCACGCCAGTCGATCGCCGAGGACTGCGCCTCCTCCAGGGGCTTCTCGAGCCGCGAGGCGCGGCTCGGCGTGATCGACTCGTGGTCCTGCAGCGTGCGCAGCAGCAGGAGCGAGCGGGTGATCCCCGCCGTCGCCCGGGCCAGGCCGGGGTCCTCCAGGAAGGCGGCGAGGCGGGGGTCGTCGTGGTGGAGCCGGATCAGGTCCGCGAGGGCGGCGTCGTTCCAGTCGCCGGAGGCCGCCAGCGCGTCCCCGTAGCTGTCCCGCAGGCCCGCCTTCCGCACGGTGTCGAGGTCCCTGGTCGCGGTCATGCGCTCGCGCCACGGCTCGCGGCGGGTGAACTCGAGGTTCCACACGCCCTGGTAGGGCTGCAGCATCTCGTTCACCACGAAGCCCACCTCCTCGGGCCGTGCGGTCGAGCGGGGGAGGACCATCAGGCTCTGCCCCACGATCGCCTGCCGGGCGTGCTCCTCGCGCGACGCGGTGGGGAAGAGCAGCACGGCGACGTCGTCGGGGGCGAGCGGGTGCTCTCCGCCCGGTCGGGCCTCGGCCGTCACGGTCCAGTCGGCGTCCGTCGGCCACGTCATCGTCTGCGGGCCCCAGTCACGGATCTCCCGTCGGGTCCGCGCGGTGTTGTCGCGGTAGACGAAGTAGGGCCGCCGGTACGTCTCGATGGTCCGGTACGGCGCCACCATCATCGCGATCTCCCCGCGGCCGAACATCGCCTCGGCCTCCTCCGCCTCGTCCACGCGGACCAGGACCCGGCGGCTGCGCAGGTGCTCGTAGGTCTCCATCGCGCGGTCCAGGTGCTCGCCCTGCAGACCCTCCCACCGGGTCTCGACACCGGCGGAGATCAGCAGCTGGCGGAAGAAGTCGTCGTCGTCCGCGATCAGCGGCGTCCCCTCGGGCACGGCGTCGGCGATCGCCCGCAGGTCGGCGAGCACGACCCCGCCCGCGCGCTGCACGGCGCCCAGGTCGCGGGTGACGCCCAGGTCGCGCAGCCGCGCCCGGTGGACGAACAGCGCGAGGAAGTCCGTGGTGTGGTCCTCGGCGAGGCCCCAGGTGGCGCCCGAGGCGGTCGCGAGGTCGAGGGCGGGGCGCTTCCACTTCTCGTCGGCGAGGTCGACGGTGCTCACCTCGTCCCAGGCGCGGAGGGCGCCGGCGTCCAGGAGGCCTGCGTCGTGGTCCCACAGCCAGGTGTCCGGGACCATGACCGCATCGACGCCCAGCGTGCCGTCGGCGATCTCCTGGGCGAGGGCCGCCAGGTCGTGCTCGAGCTCGACGATCTCGATCGTGCAGTCGTCGTCCCGCTGGATCCGCTCGAGACGGAACTCCCAGATGTCCTGCGTGTAGTAGCGCTCGCCGACGGCGCCGATGTCGCCGCCCAGCGTCAGGGTGATGGTCCGGCCGTCGTGGATCTCGTCCGCAGGGGGAAGGCCGGGGTTGCGGTCGATCTGCGGGCGGGGCGCCGGCGACTGCGCCCCGGGCGCGACGCCGATCCGGATCGTGCGGCCGCCGAGGTCCCGGTGCGGGATCGGCGTGCTCAGCGCCGGATCGCCGACGAGACGCGGATCGTCCGATGCCTCCTCGGTGGGCTCGCTCGTGCTCGCCCGGTGCCCGCCGAGCTCCCAGAAGAAGAGGTCCGCCAGGCCGCCCCCGAGCGTGATGGTCAGCTCGTAGCGATCGTCGCCGAGGCTGCGCAGCGGCACCTCGGCGACACCGCCGTCGATCCTGGAGATCCTGCGCAGGCGCGAGGCGGTGCCGGCGTCGGGCAGCCGGAACTCGAGCGTGAGGGTCTGCCGGGTCTCGTAGGAGGAGCCCTGCTGCATCTCGGTGGGCAGGCCGTCGCCGGCGGTCATCCCGTTCAGCACCATGAAGTAGCGCGGGTCCGTCGAGGTGAACACGGCCTGGTCCTCGTCCGACAGCCCGTTCAGCGGCTCGAAGAAGCCCAGGAAGACGTCCCCCTCCAGCCCGTCGTTGGCGTCGCCCGGGTTGGCGGCGCTCAGCCCGGTCAGGAAGACGGCGCGCGCCGTCTCGGTCTCCAGCACCGAGGCGAGGTCGGGGTTGTCCGGGGCCACCGGATTGTCGACGACCTCCCCGGCCCGGTCCACGTGCCGACCGGGCGCCACGGCGACCTCCGTGCTCTGCAGCCGGAGCAGGTGCGGCGCGATCGCCTTCGACTGCGCGATCGTGTTCCGGAACCAGTCGAAGTGCCGGTAGCGCTCGAAGGTGCCCTCCGGCGTCACCCGGTAGTCGGTGAACAGGTACGCGGGCGCGTCATGGATCCAGCGGAAGGTGCTCAGCACCTTGGCCCCGAAGGTCAGGGCCGCGAAGCTGTACAGGTGGACCTGCGACTCGGTGAGCTCGTACCAGCCGTCCCCGCGGCGCAGATCGGTCGCCGCTCCCGGCCCGGTGCGCCAGGCGTAGGTGTAGTGGCCCCAGGGGATGGGCTGCCTCCCGGTGCCGTCATGTCCTGCGGCGGCGGCGAGCCGGTAGCGGTTCAGGTCGCCGATGAGCTCCAGGACGGTGCCGCCGACCGTCTGCCCGACCCGTCGCTCGCGGAAGTAGTACAGGTCGAAGGAGAGCAGGTCGGGCTTCGCGACGGAGAGGTACTTGGCGAGCTGGTCCGGGCCGAAGGTCGAGATGAGCGGCATCCCGGGGCGAGGAGCGGTGCCGACCTCGTTGTGATAGGCCAGGACGTGCGGGTAGCGGGTCCGGATCACCTCGAACCAGGACTTCAGATTCTGGACCAGGGTGTCGGACCAGTCCTCCTCGTCGCCGACGCAGATCGCCGTCAGACGCTCGAGGTCCTCCAGGCCGTTGTGCTCGTCCAGGAACCCCTGTGCGCGGATCTCGGGGGTCGCAGAGCCGGTGAGCTCCCTGCCGTCGACGTGATCGAGGTCCTGGTAGGTGGAGGAGAGATGGCGTCCGTAGGGCCCGAAGGCGGATGCCCACGGGATCGGGTTGCCGATGCCCTCGCTCTCGGCGAGGAACTCGGGGCTGTAGTTGGGGGCGTCGCTGAACTGTGCGCCGGTGAAGCCGATCTCCGCGAAGTCCTCCGGGGTGGGCTGGACCATCCACGCCTTCTGTGCGGAGATCTCCTCCGTGGGCATCCAGGTCATGAAGGGGAAGCCCTGGTCCAGGAGCAGGCGATGGCCCCGGGAGAGCTCCTCGGCGGGCGGGAGCGGCGCGACGTCCTCACCGAGCGAGGCGCGCTCGACGATCCCGACCCCGTCGATCTCGACGGTTCCGTCGGCCACCGTGTACACGGCGCGCGCCGTCGAGGGATCGGCGTCCCCCGTGGTGAAGTCGTAGCGGAACTCCAGCCATTCGTCTCGCTCGATGGCGGTGTGCTCGAGCCAGTTCAGGAGGTTGTCCCGGCCCTCCGGGGCGCTCTCCCAGGAGTCGAGGTCGCCGGTGCCGTTGTGGTACTCGAGGATCTCGGGGTCCTTGAAGCCGGAGAGGCGGAAGGTCGTCCTCCCGGCGGACCGCAGTCGGAAGCGGATCGTGTGCTCGGTGCGCGGTGCGAGGTCCGTCAGCAGGAGTGTCCACGATCCGCCGGGGCGCACGAGGACCCGCGCCCCTCCGTGGGTCGACTCCTCGGCGAGGACCTCCACCGGTCCCGAGGCGGAGTACCCGGCGCCCGGGAGGGGATCCGCGTGGGCCGGTGCGCGCCACAGCGCCATGGCGGCAGCACCTCCCACCGCTCCGGTCAGCACGGCACGACGTGAGGGCGACAGCTCCATGTCCAGCTCCTGGTCTCGGTGGGCGAGGACGTCCTCGTCGCTCGCATGGCGAGCACCCTATGTGTGCTAGAACGAGTTAGCAAGTGGTTCCGTATCGAGCGCCCGGGTTGCAAACTCGAAATAGTTCCGCTCTAATGGTCCTCCACCACACGGGTGCGATGACGCACGACAGGGAGGCCCCCATGGCAACGACCATCTCTCGCAGGACCATGACCGCCGGACTCACCGGGACGGTGCTCACGGCAGGGCTCGCCGGCTGCGGGCTCGGCGGCGGCGCCGGCGGCGCGGACGGCTCGGGATCGGCTGACGCCGGAGGCGCGGCGCCGGGCGTCGAGTGCGAGATCCCCGACGCCAACCTCGACGACACCGAGATCGACCGCGCCTCCGACCTGCAGGGCGAGATCCGCTTCGCGACGCAGAACCTCAAGACCGACTTCGGCGAGTTCTTCACCGGCCTCATCGAGTCCTTCCAGGAGGCCCACCCCGGGGTCACCATCACCTGGGAGGACACCCCGCAGGCCGAGGACTTCGACTCCCGCATGGTGACCGATGCCCAGACCTGCGTCATGGCCGACGTCATCAACGTCCCAGGGCCCACGATCGCCGCGCTGTCCCAGGCGAACCTGCTGATGGACCTCGACGTCAAGGCGCCCGGCATCGGGGAGCGGTTCATCCCCGCCGTGTGGGAGGCCAGCGTCTTCGGCGAGGAGAAGGCCCACACCGCCCTGCCCTGGTACTGGTCGCCCTCGGTGATCACCTACAACCGCGACCTCATGGAGGAGGCGGGCCTCGACCCGGATGCTCCCCCCACCACCTTCGAGGAGCAGTACGAGATGGCGCTGCAGATCGCGGACGTCGCCGGGGGCGACTACTTCGCGATCTGGGGCAACCAGCAGTGGAACTTCGTGAACACCTGGCTCGACCACGGCGCACAGGTGCTCGACGAGGCCGGCGAGGCGTTCACCTTCGCCGATGACCCCTTCGTGCTGGACTGGCTGACCAAGCTGCGCGAGGTGTACGAGGCCGGCGGGATCCCCAAGGACTCCGTCACGGGCGCGCCCAACCCCGGACAGCAGTACAACGAGGGCACCCTCGTGTTCGGCACGCAGAACGCCTCGTTCCTGCGCAACGTCAAGGACAACGCCCCCGACCTGTACCCCGTCACGGATGTCGCAGCGCCGCTCCACACCGGCGACTCGATCAGCTACTCCGGCCAGTACGTCGCCGTCTCGGTCACCACCCAGAACGCGCCTCTGGCGCTGGCCTGGGCGGACTACGTGACCACCGCGGAGAACCAGCTCGCCTGGTCCAAGGACCCCGGCGTGGTCATCTTCCCCGCCACCCCCGAGTCGCTCGACGACCCGTTCTTCACCGACCAGGACGAGTCGGACCCGCTGGGCAAGGCGCGCCTGGTCGCCGCGGAGCACGTGCCGATGGCCGCCGTGAACGCGGCGTCCTTCCTCATCACCGGTCAGATCCAGACCGCGATCATGGAGGCGCTCCAGCTCGCGATCACCGGCGGCACGGATCCGCAGGAGGCGCTCAGCACCGCTCAGCAGACCGCCAACGACCTCCTCGAGAAGGCCAGGTCCTGACCCATGGCCGTGCCCACGACTACTGCTCCGCCCGAAGCGCAGGCTCGACGCGCTCCGGAGGCTCCTCGGCGACGGCGGGGCCGACCTGCGCCCGTCCTCTCGGGGGCCGCACGCTTCCGACGCTGGTGGGTGCCCTACGTGTGGGCGATCCTGCCGGCGGCGGCCGTGGCGACCTTCTACGTCTACCCGTTCTTCAACACCGTGATCCTCTCGTTCACCGATGCGAAGCCCCTCGGCGGCGGCGGCGCGTTCGTGGGACTCAGCAACTACCTGACGGTGCTCGCCGACCCGGACTTCCACCGAGCGGTGGTCAACTGTCTCGTCTACGCCGTCGTGACGGTGCCGCTGCTGGTGCTGCTGCCGCTGCTGCTGGCGGTCCTGGTGCAGAAGACCGTGCCGGGGATCGGAGTGTTCCGCTCGCTGTTCTACGTGCCGGCGATCGCCTCGGTCGTGGTGGTGGCGCTGGCCTGGTCGTTCCTGCTGAAGGACAACGGCTCGATCAACGAACTGCTCATGGCGATCGGCGTGGTCGACGGCCCGGTCCCCTTCCTCACCCAGCGCTGGTGGCTGCTGGCCAGCTCCATGGCGGTCTCCGTCTGGAAGGGCCTTCCCTACTTCATGATCCTCTACCTCTCGGCGCTCGCGAACGTGGACTCCAGCCTCCACGAGGCCGCGGAGATGGACGGGGCCGGCGCCGTGCGCCGCTTCTGGACCGTCACGGTGCCCGGGGTGAAGGTGATGATGTTCCTCGTCGGCGTCCTCGCCGCGATCAACGCCATGAAGGTGTTCTCCGAGGTGTTCCTGCTGTCCAACGGCTCCGGCGGCATCGGCGGCCGCGCCTCGACCCTGGCCATGTACATCCGCGAGGTGGGCATCGCCGACAGCACCTACGGCTCCCTCGGCCAGGGCTCCGCGGCCTCCGTGCTGCTGTTCCTGCTGACCATCGGCCTGATCCTCGCCAGCCGTCGCTTCAACAGTCAGATCGAGGAGCAATGAGCACCGTCACCGACTCCCGCCCCCGTCCCCTCCTCCGCCGCACTCCCTGGTGGAAGCGTGCCCGCGGCCGCGCGACGGCGCTGCGGTACGTGCTGCTCCTGGTGGTGCTCGTGCTGCTCATCGGCCCGCTGGTGGTGCCGCTGATGGGCGCCTTCAAGGGCTCCGGCGAGCCGGTCTTCGGGCCGAACGCCACCGTGATCCCGCAGGATCCGAGCCTCGCCGCCTTCACCTCGCTCATCGAGCAGACCAACCTGCTCCAGGCCGTCGGCAACAGCCTCTTCATCGGCGCCCTGGCCATCACCAGCCACATCGTGCTGGCCACGGCCGGCGGCTACATCCTCTCCCGCAAGGGGTGGAAGGGCCGGAACCTGCTGCTGCTGCTGATGATGTCCGCCCTGATCTTCCCCTTCGAGTCGATCATGGTCTCCCTGTTCGCCCAGGTGAGGGATCTCGGCCTCTACGACACCCTGCTCGGGGTGTGGCTGCCGGGCATGCTCGGCCCCTTCCACCTGCTGCTCATGCGTGCCGCGTTCCTCGGCGTGCCGGACGAGCTCGAGGACGCCGCCCTGCTCGACGGTGCAGGGGAGTGGAAGCGGTTCTGGACGATCTTCCTGCCGCAGACCCGCGGTGCGCTGACCATCGTGGCGCTGACCTCCTTCCTCTACGCGTGGGAGGACTACCTGTGGCCGCTGCTGGTGCTGCGCTCCGGCGACAACTTCACGATGATGCTCGAGCTGGCCCGCCTGCAATCCGCCTTCGGATTCGACTACCGCGTCGTGCTGGCCGGGGCGATCGTCGCCCTCGTCCCCGTGACGGTGATGTTCTTCTTCACCCAGAAGTACTTCTTCCGCGGCATCGAGGAAGGGGGACTGAAGTTCTGAGCCCGGGCCGACGGGGCCCGCGGCTCCGTCCCCGAGCCCGGTGACGGAGCCGAGCATCGACGACGTACCCACCCCACGCACCATCGCGACGGCGCGGTGAGATCGGAAGGCAGCGCACATGGACGGACGATTCGGACGACGAACCCTGCTGGGAGGCGCGGTCGGTGCGCTCGCCGCCGCGGCCGCCGCTCCCGCTCTCGCGAAGGGCGGCGCGGGCGGAGGCACGGGGCGCACCCCTGCCCCGGGCTTCTGGAACCGCCCCTCGAAGCTGAACCGCTCGGACCGCGTGTTCCTGCATCGCGGACTGGTGCACGGGGCCTGGGTGCGCTCCGGCCCGGAGGACGGCTGGTATCCGGAGGCGACGCTGTGGAACGGGGCCGGGTTCACCACCCCGCAGTTCTACGCCGAGCACCTCGCCGAGAGCGCGATGGGGCGCCTGGAGTACTCCGAGGACGTGATGCGCGGGCTGCATCAGCCCACCTGGGCGCTCGCCCGCGCCCCCTACGGCCAGCAGAACCTGATCGACCTCCCCGATCCCGAAGAGGACTGGATGACGCCCGCGATGCGGGAGAACGCCCGGGACCTGCTCTCGGTCTGCTTCGGCGACGAGGAGGACTTCAGCCCCGCGCTGAGGGACTATCTCGCCGGTGCGATGTCGAAGATCCACGAGGAGCTGCCCTGGGTGCTGACCCACACCAACCAGGCGCTCGGCCAGTATCCCGACCCCGACATGTCCGACTACCTGGCCACGGCGGAGCCCGACCTGCTCACCTGGGACTGGTATCCGTGGATGCAGGGCAACAGCACCGCCTCCTCGGTCACCGGCCACTACCGCCAGCTCGCGCGCTACCGTCGCCACGCGCTCGCCGGTCACGACGGCTCGGGCGCCTCGCCGCTCGCCTTCGGCCAGTACACGATCGGGTTCCGCATGTCCTCGGACAACGGCATCCGCCAGCAGCGACGCGTGTACATCTCCGAGTCCCAGCAGAACCTGCTGCCGTACCTGACCTGGGCGGCCGGCGGGAAGTGGCTGTCGCTGTTCCGCTGGGAGCTGGACGAGGACTACTACAACGCCGAGAAGGACATCCTCTGGGAGTCCGACGGCCTGTTCCTCACCGATGCGGAGGAGAATCCTCTTCCCGCCTACCACCGCTACCAGCGCATCAACCGGGACATGGCGACGTTCTCCCCGTACCTGGTACGGCTGCGCTCCCGCTCGGCGGGTCTGCTGCGCGGCGCGCTGCAGGACGGCACCCCGTCCCCGGCCGTCGCCGGCCTGCCGGACTGGAGCCCTGCGCTGGACGCCGCGGCCGGGATCGTCGGCCTCGAGGCGACGAACATCGGCACCGCCAACGGCGGCCATCCCGGCGACGTGTACGTGGGCACCTTCGGCGAGCTTCCGGAGATGTCCGCCGGCGAGAACCGCGGGGTGCTCGCCGACCGCGACGAGGCCAGCGCCTTCATGCTCGTCAACGGCATGGCCGTCTACAACGACGAGGCCACGGACCCGTACGCCGCCGGCGGCAGCGGCGAGGAGACCCGGCAGCGGGTCACCGTCGCCGTCGATCCCCGCGCGGTGCGGGCCGGGACCCGCCCCCGCTCGCTCTCGCTGCACACGCTGGACCGGTCCACGGGCCGCCCCCGGCCGGTGCCGCTGGAGACCGTCGGGGATCAGCTCCAGTTCACGGTCGATCTCGACGGCGGCGCCGGCGAGCTGTTCCTCTGGGGCTGAGCCCCGCCCCCCAGGACGCACCACGCGCCCGCAGCGCCCTCCTCCCCGACCGTCGTCCCGTCCGTCGTCCCGCCGATCCTCCGAGGTTCCCATGCCCGCCGCTCCGTCCGACCGCCCCCACATCCTGCTGATCATCTCCGACGACCACGGCTACGCCGACCTCTCCTCCCGCGGCAGCCAGGACGCCCGCACCCCGCACCTCGACCGTCTCGCCGCGAGCGGCATGAGCTTCGACAGCGCCTACGTCACCGCCCCCATCTGCTCCCCCTCACGAGCGGGGCTCATCGCGGGAGCGCACCAGCAGCGCTGGGGAGGGCACTGGTTCTCCGACGCGTCCTTCCCGCCGGCACGGCAGCCGGTGCTGCCCGAGCTGCTGCGCGCCGGCGGCTACCGCACCGGCTACTTCGGGAAGGTCCACTACGGATTCGAGCAGCCCGGCGACCGCGCCTGCCCCGAGCAGCACGGCTTCGACTCCTCGTTCTACGGCATGACCTCCACGAGCGCCGGCCGCCTCCACTACCTGCACCACTCCCGGGAGTCGAGGGAGCGCCTGGGCGACGCCTTCCACGCCGTGCACGGCGTGAACCCCATGTTCGAGGACGGGCGCGAGGTCGACTGCGAGCAGCACCTGACCACGGCATTCGCCGATCGGGCGATCGAGTTCATGGGCCCGGCCCCCGAGAGCGACGGGGCCGACGGCACCGCGACCGAGGACCCGTTCTTCTGCATGGTCGCCTTCAACGCCGTGCACAACTTCGCCTGGCAGCTGCCGGAGGACGAGCTCGCCGCCCGCGCCCTGCCCAAGCACGAGGACTTCGATCCCGACACCGACCGGTACATCGACTGGTACGACGGGGCGATCTCCCCGAACCTGGAGAACGGCAGGGCCTACTATCTCGCACAGCTCGAGATCATGGACCGCGAGATCGGGAGGATGCTCGACCACCTCGAGGCCACCGGCCGTCGTGAGGACACCCTGGTCGTGTATCTCACCGACAACGGCGGCTCCGCCTGCAACTACGGGAACAACGCCCCGCTGCACGGCACCAAGTACAGCCTCTTCGAGGGCGGTGTCCGCGTGCCGCTGATGGTCTCCTGGCCGGGCATGGTCCGCCCCGGGAGCCGCAGCGATGCGCTGGTCAGCTCCATGGATCTGCTGCCCACCTTCCTCGCCGCCGCCGGGATCGAGCACCCCGATCCGGTGCAGATCGACGGCAGGCCGCTCCAGGAGGTCCTGGACGGCACCGGCGGCGGCCACGAGCTGATGCATTTCGACACCGGCTTCCAGTGGGCGGTGCGCGACCGGCTGTGGAAGCTGCGCTGGGTGGACGAGGAGGACACGACCTATCGTGATCGGCTGCTGAAGAACGAGCACACCGACATCGGCGCGGGCCTGACCCTGGTCCCGATCGACCGGGATCTCGACGAGAGCCCCGAGGCCGACGTCGCCGCCGAGCATCCCGAGGTGGTCTCGGCCCTGCTCGAGGCCCACCAGGCGTGGTCCGCGCGGATGCGCGAGCTCGCCTCGGCCTGAGCTGCCCGGCTGTCATGCCGTGGCCGCGCTGCGGGCGGCGGCGCCGAAGCCCCCGGGAGCGTCACGGATGGTGGGATGCCGCCCGCGGCGCGGCGGACGGACCGTTCGCGGCGTCGCAGGCGCTCTCGGCGCGGAATCGGAACGTCGCGCCGACGCGGCCCGGACGCAGCTGGTGCTCGGGGCGCACATCGGGACCGCAGGAGCGGGTGCCGACGCCGTGCTGGGCGAGATCCAGGTGCAGGTGCCAGCTCTCGGAGCGCGGGAGCACGTCGTGATGCGGGACCTGCAGCTCGTGCGGGGACCAGGGGGAGAGGGTGAAGCCCGGGTCCCCCTCGAGAGTGCGCACCGAGAGCGCCTTGCCGTCGGGGCGCCGCACGGCGAGCTCGCGCAGCTCGCCGCGGTGTCCGGTGGTCTGCGGCCGCACCCGGGGGTGGTGCAGGGCGGTCAGCGGCAGCCGGTGGCGACCGGTCCATGTGGCCACGCGCAGGTCGGACCAGGACTCCTCCGGCCCCAGCCCGAACCACTCGGCCTCCCATGCCTCGCGGTCCTCGCCGGCGGGCAGGACGAGGTGCAGCCCCACCCGTGGCCAGGTCCCCTCCCACGTGCCCCGGGGCGACACCTCGATGCGGCAGTCCAGCACGGTGCCCGCCTCGGGTCCCTCCTCGAGATGCTGCGCGGTCCAGATCAGGCGGGTGTCGACCGCGAGGGCGCTGCCGGCCGGGGCCAGGCGGCGCTCGACCACCAGGGCGCCCGCCTCGAGGCGCACGCCGCGGGTGGTGGTCACCAGGCGGTCCAGCCCGCGCGCCCGCCAGCGGTCCGCGGAGGAGGGGCCGCGTGCTCCGCCCCCGGCGCCGCGGGTCAGGGCCGGGTCCGCGGCCTCGTAGTCGAGGGCCCCGTGCCCCTCGTCGTTGTCGGTCGGGGCGCGCCACAGGTCGATCCCGTGCTCGTCGAGCTCGAGGCCGCCGAGCCGCACGAGGCGGCCGGCGGGGGAGAAGCGGAACCCGCCCGCCCCGTCCTCGTCGGCGACCGCGAAGCCCTCGGCGTCGCGCAGGATCGGCACGGGCTGCGAGGTCGGGGCGGGGGCGGCCGGTCGACGGGGCGGACGCACGCGGTGCTGACGGCGGCTGAGGACGTGGCCGGCGGCGGCCCACGGCGTGGCCGCGGCGAGCTGGATCTCGAGCAGCAGGAAGCACTCCGACGCCTCGTCCTGCGGGCGACGCAGCGCCCCAGCCAGGGCCTCCGGGGTCGGCACGGTGTGCGTGGCGGCGGGGGCGAGCGGCCCCAGCGCCACGGTGCCCTCGGCCGCCGGGCGGCCGTCGACCTCGTAGCGCCAGGCCAGGACGAGGTCCTCGGTGGTCGTGAACTGCCGGCGGGACTCGATGAGCAGCCGCCCCTCGGCACCGTCCTCGCCGGCCCAGCGGCCGCGCACCGGGGCGACCGACTCGGCCCAGTGCAGCAGACCCGGATGGGGCCGGTTCTCGGCGTCCGCCAGACCGTCGATGACGAAGTTGCCGTCGTGCAGCGGCTCGCCGAAGTCGCCGCCGTACCGCCAGCGGCGCGAGCCGTCGGCCGCCTCGACCGCGACCGCGTGGTCCTTCCACTCCCACACGAAGCCGCCGGCGATCCGCTCGTGCTCCTCGATCAGCGCCGCGTAGTCCGCGACCCCGCCCGGGCCGGTGCCCATGGCATGCAGGTACTCCACGAGGATCAGCGGCTTGGACCGCACCCGGGCCGCCTCCCGGTCGGTGATGCGGGAGGCGGCGTGATGGGCGACGGCGACCGGACCCTCGGGAGCCAGCCAGCTGCGGATCTCCTCGAGCGCCGGGTACATGCGGGCGTAGACGTCCGTGTACGCGCCGGCATGGTCGCCCTCGTAGTGCACGGGCCGACGGGGGTCGCGGGTGCGCAGCCAGTCCGACATCGCCGCGAGGTTCTGCCCGGTCGCGGACTCGTTGCCGAGCGACCACATGATGATCGAGGGATGGTTCTTGTCCCGTTCCACCGTCCGCACGATGCGGTCCAGCAGCAGGTCGCGCCAGGCGGGGTCGTCCGCGGGGTTGCCCGCCCAGCCCTCGCCCTCGAAGCCGTGGGTCTCGACATCGGCCTCGAGCATCACCCACATGCCGATCTCGTCGGCCAGGTCGAGCCAGCGGGCGTCCGGCGGGTAGTGGGCGGTGCGCACCGCGTCGACGTTCGCGCGCTTCATCGCCAGCAGCTCCTCGCGGGCGACCTCGAGGTCGATCACCCGCCCGGTGCGGGGATCCCACTCGTGACGGTTCACGCCGCGCAGGATGATCGGCCGGCCGTTCACGCGCAGGACCCCGTCCTCCACCTCGACCCGGCGGAAGCCGACGGTGATCTCCACCGTCTCCTCCGCGCTGGAGACGGTGGCGCGGTAGCGGCGCGGCGTCTCGGCCGTCCAGGGCTCGACTCCGGGCACCTCCAGCGGAGCGACCTTCCCGGGCGCCGTCACCTCGTGCACCAGGCCCAGCTCGGGGATCGCGACGGTGAGCGGCCAGGCCCCGGCCGGGGCGGAGAGCTCCACGTGCAGCAGCCCGGTGCCGTCCTCGGCGAGGTCGCCGTCCAGCCAGGCGTCGTCGATCCGCCGGGCCGGGCGGTGGCGCAGCGAGACGGAGCGGAAGATCCCCGGCAGCCACCACTGGTCCTGGTCCTCGACGTAGGAGCCGGCGGACCACTGGACCGCGCGGATCACGAGCACGTTCCCGCGCTCGCGGAGCAGGCCGGTGACGTCGAAGTCCTGGGTGAGGCGGGAGCCCTGGCGGGTGCCCACCTCGGTCCCGTTCAGCCAGATCCGGGCGAAGGACTCGATGCCTTCGGTGCGCAGATGCACCGCGCCCTCGGCGGGCCAGTCCCCGGGCAGGTCGAAGACCCGGCGGTGATCGCCCGTGGGGTTCTGGTCGGGCACGTGCGGGGGATCGACGGGGAAGGGATAGACCACGTTGGTGTACTGCGGGCCGTCCGGCCCCGGCTGCTCCGGCATCGACCAGTGGGCCGGCAGCGTGATGGCGGTCCAGCCCGGGCCGGGGAGGGGCCCGTCGAGCATGTCGAGCGGCGCCGACGGGGACGGCGACCAGCGGAAGTCCCACTCGCCGTCGAGGTCGAGGACGGGGGCGTCGGTGCGCAGCGCTGCGGAGGCGGCGACGCGGCGCCCGGTGCCGGGCACGATCGCCTCGTGGGCAGGCGCGCTCGCGCCCCCGCCGTCGGCCCCCGGGGCCGCAGGGTGTGCGGGGGCGCCGGAGCGACCCTCTCGGAGCGCGTCACCGCCGCCGACGGGCGAGACCTCGACCTGGACCACCATGGCTGCACCTCCGCAGACCGGGCATCCTGCGGCGCGTCGACGCCGATGCCCGGGAAGACGTTGTCACCCCGACGCTAACACGAGTTAGGCGTGGGGCGTCGGGTGTGTGAGACTAAGGAGCGTGGCCAGATCCAATCGCAATGACGTCGCTCGTCGGGCCGGTGTCGCTCCGTCGACCGTCTCCAACGTCCTCAACGGCCGCGCCTCGGCCCTCCGCATCGCCGATGCCACCGCCGAGCGGGTGCGTCGCGCCGCCCGCGAGCTCGGCTACATCCCGCAGGCGTCGGCGCGCTCCCTGCGCTCCGGGGGCTCCTCGACCATCGGCCTGATGCTCGCCCCGCTGCCGCCCAGCCCCTTCGTGCCGATCGTGCACGAGGTGGTCACCGCGGCGATCACCGCCACGCAGCGCCGAGGGAAGCTGGTCCTGCCGTTCGCGGACCCGGGGGAGGAGGACGAGGGCACCGCCTACGTGGATCGCGTGCTGACCGACGTCGACCTCGCGGGAGTCGTCTGCGAGCGCTCCGCCCACAACCTCGCCGCCGGTCGCCGCCTCCACGAGCTCGAGGTCCCGGTGGTGTGGATGTCGCTGGCCGCGACCACCCGGCGCCCGCCGGGGATCGCGCACGTGATGGTGGACCAGGCCGCCGGCTGGGCGCCCCTGCTGGACTCCCTCGAGGTCGACGACGACAAGGAGGTCGCGCTGCTGGTGGGCCCGATGTTCCGCCCGGCCCGCCTGGACCTGGTCGCCGAGAGGTTCCCCGGACGCACCCGCCTGCTGGAGGCGACCTCGTGGCTGCCCGACGGCGGCGCCCAGGCGGTGCACCAGCTGCTCGCCGACGGTGCTCGCATCGGTGCGGTCGTCTGCGCCGACGACTCGCTGGCGCACGGGGCGATGCTCGCCCTGCGCGAGGAGGGGATCGACGTCCCCGGAGAGATCTCCGTGGTCGGGTTCGGCGGCTGGGAGGAGCCGGTGACGGGGGTCGGCACGCTCGCCTCGGCGTCCTGGCCGGTGCGGGATCTCACCGAGGCCGCGGTGGGCGCCCTGCTGGACCACGTCGAGGGCGTCCACCGCCGCGAGCTCGCCGCAGAGGCTCCTGTCACCGCGATGCTGGACAGCGTGCCGCTGCCGGGGCCGAGCGCCCGCCTGCGGGCCGCGTCCGCTCGCCCGGTGCGGGAACCGGGGACGCAGAGCTCCGCCGGGCGGCCCTCGGGTTCCGCTCGGTCCACGGGCCCTTCCACCGATTCCCGCTAGTCCGCCGGCGCAGTGCGGCGGGGACGTCCGTGCGCAGGAGCAAAACTCAGGATCTAACACGAGATAGCATGAGACCGAGCAGAGTGTGGGCGACGGAGCGGCGCCCGTGCCGCACGGATTCGATGACGACCGCCCGCCGAGGAGAGCCATGACCCGTCCGAACATCGTGTTCGTCCTGTCCGATGACCATGCCGCGCATTCGATCTCGGCCTACGGCAGCCGCGTCAACACCACCCCGCACATGGACCGCCTCGCCGCGGAGGGCGCCACGATGGACGCGGCGTATTGCACGAATTCGATCTGCACGCCGTCGCGGGCGTCGATCCTGACCGGCACCTACAGCCACATCAACCGCGCCTGCTCGATCTACTCCGAGTTCGATCATCGGGTGGGGACGTTCCCGGAGGTGCTGCGCGAGCGCGGCTATCAGACGGCGCTGTATGGGAAGTGGCATCTGGGGACGTCGGCGCGGGCGTTGCCGCGGGGTTTCGATGATTGGCGGATCTTCCCTGGCCAGGGGGCCTATGTGGATCCGGTGATGATCGGGCCGGGCGGCGAGGAGACGGTCCCGGGGTATGCGACGGATGTGGTGACTCGTCAGAGTCTGGACTTCCTGGATCGTCGTGATCGGGAGCGGCCGTTCTGTCTGCTGGTGCATCACAAGGCCCCGCACCGGCCGTGGGTCCCGCATCCGCGCTACGAGGGGATGTATGAGGCGGGGACGATCCCTGAGCCCGAGACGATGTGGGATGACCACGAGGGGCGCGCGCAGGTGGTGAAGGACGTCGCGATGGGGCTGGATGACCTGCGGCCCACCGATTACAAGGACGCGCTGCCTGCCGAGCTCGAGGGTGAGGACGAGGCCTCGCGCCGTGCGCGGACGTCGTGGAAGTACCAGCGGTACATGCGCGACTACCTGCG
>NZ_QXCP01000003.1 GCF_003711805.1 Brachybacterium sp. EE-P12
CCGAGTACGGGGACGCCCCCTACGAGGGCCCGGACACGCCCCGCCTGGAGTGGCCGACCGCACGGTGAGCAGCGGGCTGCCGGGCCCGGACGCGACGGCCTCGGCTCAGGCCTTCGCCTCGGCGTCGTCGTCGGCCGTGACGTCGTGCGCGGCGCCGCGCAGCAGGTGCTCCCCGCCGACGGGGCTGCTCACCCAGTCCTCGAGGTGCCAGCCTGCTCCCGGGCCGCCGACCAGGGTGACGAGCCCCGTGTTGAACAGCGGTCGGTCGGACAGCGAGGCGGCGCCGAGCCCGGCGACGACCGAGGCGAACACGCGGATCGCGGCGCCGTGGCTGACCACGACCACGTTCGCGTCCTCGGCGTGCTGGGCCGCGATGCGGGCGAGCGCCGCGTTCCAGCGGGCCCAGAACTCCTCGGCGCTCTCCCCGCCGGGCACGCCTGCATCCAGCTCGCCCGCGCTCCAGCGATGGTGCATGTCCTGATACGCCTCGACCGCCTCCGCGTCCTGCCGGCCCTGCAGGTCGCCGGCGCGGATCTCCTCGATCCCCTCGGTCAGGCGTGGGCTGAGCCCGCGGGCGGCCGCGAGCGGGGCGGCGGTCTCGTGGGTGCGCAGCAGGCGCGAGACGTGGATCCCGGCGATGTCCTCGCTCGCGAGCGCGGCCGGGACCGCGGCCGCCTGGGCGCGGCCCAGCGTGGTCAGGCCCGGTCCGGGATAGGCGGCGTCGAGGACCCCCTCGACGTTGGAAGGCGTCTGACCATGGCGGAGGAGGAGAAGTCGCATGCTCCGCACCGTACGAGATCCGCCGGGACCGTGCACCACCGCTCAGCCGACGGCGGCGTGCGTCACACGTCCTCCCGAGCGATCCGTTCCGCCCGGCACCGACGAGAGCGACGGACGCGCAGGTCAGCGAGGTGACGCCCCGACATCTCCCGGTGCAGTTCCCAGGGGGCTCCCGGCTGTCCTCCCGGAAGGTCACGGAAGGGTAACAGCAGCCCCACAGCCTGTGGTTCTACGTTTCCTGCTCCACCCCAGGAGACCGAGAGGATCTGTCATGGACACCACCGACCCCCGCCCCGTCGGCCGCCCCTATCCCGAGGCGCACGAGCATGCCGGCGAGGCGCCCGCGCAGCCCGCGACCTTCGAGGGGCGTACGCTGCACCACCCGGCCGAGGACGTCGAGGACCAGGGCCTCGCCTTCGACGTCGCCACCCTCGTCTCCCGCCGCGGCGCCCTCGGCGTGCTCGGTGCCGGGAGCGTCGCCGCCGTGCTCGCCGCCTGCAGCAGCGGCTCCGCGGGAACCTCCGGCACCACCGCGAGCGACGGGGGAGGGGCGAGCGACGGCGGCGGCACCGCCTCCGAGCTCACCGAGATGCCGGGCGAGACCGCCGGTCCCTACCCGGGCGACGGCTCCAACGGCGCCGACGTGCTCGAGACCAGCGGTGTGGAGCGCTCCGACATCCGCGCCTCCATCGACGCAGGCACCACCGCCGAGGGCGTGCCCCTCGACATCACCATGAACATCATCGACATGGCCGGCGGCGACGTGCCGATGGAGGGCGCGGCCGTGTACCTGTGGCAGTGCGATGCCGCCGGCCGGTACTCGATGTACTCCGAGGGCGTGGAGGAGGAGACCTTCCTGCGCGGTGTGCAGATCACCGACGCGCAGGGCAAGGTCACCTTCACCTCGATCTTCCCCGGCTGCTACGCCGGCCGCTGGCCGCACCTGCACTTCGAGGTGTTCCCCGACGCGGAGTCCATCGTCGACGCGGGCAACGCGATCCTCACCTCGCAGATCGCGATGCCCGAGGCAGAGGCGAACGACGTCTACGAGCAGGGCGAGTACGACGGCAGCGCCGAGAACCTCTCCCAGATCACCCTCGAGACCGACAACGTCTTCTCCGACGGCTACGACCAGCAGCTCGCGAGCCTCTCCGGCGATCTCGATTCCGGCTACGCCTTCTCGATCGACGTCCCGATCGACACCACCACCGAACCCGAGGCCGGCGGCATGGGCGGCGACATGGGCGGCGGCGAGCCCCCGTCGGACGGCGAGGGCGGCCCCGGCGGTGAGGGCGGCCCCGGCGGCGAGGGCGGCCCCGGCGGTGAGGGCGGCACTCCGCCCGAGGGGGCGCCCGGCGAGGGCGGGCCGGCCGATGCGCCGTCCGACGGCGGCGGGGACACCGAGCAGAGCTGAGGCGGGACCTGCAGAAAGGGGCGTCCAGCGGCACGTGCTGGAGCTGAGCGTCCCGCCGGGCCGCCTGGCGCCCCTTTCTGCAGACGGCGGGCGGCGGTGCGCCCGCCCCCGCCGCCCGCTCAGACCAGCACGGCGAGGAACAGCGCCGGGCCGAGGATGAACCCGCCGGTGACCAGCACGCCCACCACCGCGACGACCACCTTGATCAGCGGACCCGTCCGGGAGACGCGCTCGCCGTTCTCCGGGGCGACGAACACCTCCGGCTGGTCGGGATCGAAGATCACCGGCACGGTCATCCCGCTGCGGTCCACCCTCCCGGTGTCGTTCAACGACGGGATCCCGCGCACGGTCCGCCCGTCGGCGACGAACTCGATCGTCTCCACGAGCCGGGAGGAGCGGTTCTCCCCCGTGCCGCTGTGGTGGAGCTTCGAGGAGATCACCCGTCCCTCGGTGCGCCGGCCGCGGGCCTCGAGCTGGGCGCCGCGGCGCATCTCGCGCAGGCCCACGATTCCCAGCACCACCATCACGAGCATGAGGAACGCCGGCACCAGCACCTTCATCAACATCCCGGATCCCATGACCACCCCTCGTCCCGGTCGCCGGCCCCCGCCGACGACCTCCCGTCGCGGCCGAGCCTATCGGCCTCGGCCCGATCGAGACGGTGCGGGTTAGGGTCGAGGCGGAGCATCCGCCCGTCGGAAGGACCGCCATGCGGCGCAGCATCGTCAACGACCCCGACCAGCTGGTCCCCGAGGCGCTCGAGGGCTTCGTCCTCAGCCATCCGGGCCGGCTCGCCCTGGACGCCGAGCACCGCTTCGTGCGCCGGGCCGAACCCGCGAGGGACAAGGTGGGCCTGGTCTCCGGCGGCGGCTCCGGCCATGAGCCGCTGCACGCCGGCTTCGTCGGGCCCGGGATGCTCGACGTCGCGGTCGCCGGGGCCGTCTTCGCCAGCCCCACCGCGCTGCAGGTCCTCGAGGCGACGAAGGCCGCGGATTCCGGCCGCGGCGTGGTCCAGATCGTCAAGAACTACACCGGCGACGTGCTGAACTTCCGCATCGCCGGGGAGATCAGCGGCGACGACGAGGTGGAGACCGAGATCGTGCTGGTCGACGACGACCTCGCCACCGACACGGCCGACGGCGGCGGGCCGGGCCGTCGCGGCACCGCCGCCACCGTGATCGTCGAGAAGATCTGCGGGGCCGCGGCCGAGGAGGGCCAGGACCTCGCCGCGGTCGCGGACCTCGGCCGACGCGTCGCCGCCTCCGCCCGCACCATGAGCCTGGCGCTGGCCGCCGGCACCCACCCCGGCGACGAGGAGCCCCAGTTCAGCCTCGGCGACGACGAGGTCGAGCTCGGCGTGGGCATCCACGGGGAGCGCGCCGCCCGCCGCGTCCCCTTCACCACCGCCGACGGCCTCACCGACCTGCTGCTGGACCCGCTGCTGGAGGAGCTGGACCTCTCCCGCGGCGACGAGCTGCTCGCGATCGTCAACGGCCTGGGCGGCACCTACCCGCTCGAGCTGAACCTCGTCGCCCGCCGCCTCCACCGCCGACTGGCCGACGCGGGCATGAGCGTCGGCCGCAGCCTCGTCGGCTCCTACGTGACCAGCCTGGACATGCACGGCGTCTCGCTCACGCTGATGCCGCTGGACGCGGAACTGACCCGCCTGTGGGACGCCCCCGTCGCCACCCCTGCCCTTTCCTGGTGAGGAGACCCGAGATGACGCGCAGCCCCAGCACCGACACCACCCTTCCCGACGACCTCGGCCCGGCATTCGTCACCGCCCTGCAGGGCGCGCTCGAGGACGCCGCCCCCGCCCTCGGCGACCTCGACCGCCGCGCCGGGGACGGTGACTTCGGCGACAACGTCCGCACCGCCATGAAGAACCTCGCTCGCGAGCTCGAGAGCGCCGAGCCCGAGGACTACCGCGGCTGGGTCACCGCGATGTCCCGCGCCTGGCTGGGCGTGGGTGGCACCTCCGGGCCCCTGTTCGGCATGTTCTACCGCGACCTCGCCAAGGCCGCCGGCGACGGCGAGGCCCCGGACCTCGGCGCGCTCGCCGAGGCGCTCGAGGCCGGGCAGGCCGTGATCCAGAAGTACGGCGAGGCCGAGGTGGGGGACCGCACCATGGTCGACGCGCTCGCCCCGGCCGTCGTCGCGCTGCGCGAGGCGGCGCAGGCCGGGAAGGCCCCGGCCGAGGCGCTCGCCGCCGCGGAGCAGGCCGCGATCGAGGCCGCCCGTGGCACCGCCGAGCTCACCGCCCGTCGCGGCCGCGCCAGCTACGTCGGCGAGACCGCCAAGGGCGTCATGGACCCCGGCGCCTGCGCGATGGGGCTGGTCGTCGGCGCGCTGCGCGTCGCGGTCGAGGCCGACGGGGGAGAGGTCGCGGCCGACTGGATCGAGTGAGCCCGGCGAGCGGCTCGAGTCGTCGAGCCGTCGAGTTCTGAGGTCGGAGCGGAGCCGCCCTCGGACGTTCCCGACGTGAAGCGTCCACCCGCTGATAGGTTCGCTGATCGTGTCCGACCTCGCCGCGCTGCTCCCCGACCTCAGCACCTCCTCCTGGCTGCTGGTGGTGCTGGGAGCGCTGATCGTCGGCTTCTCCAAGACCGCGCTGCCCGGCGCCGGGACCCTCGCCGCGGGCGCGTTCGCGCTGGCCATGCCCGCGAAGGAGTCCACCGCCGCGCTCCTGCTGCTGCTCATCCTCGGCGACATGACCGCGCTGTGGGTCTACCGGCGCGAGCCCGACTGGCGCACCCTGGTGCGCCTGCTGCCCAGCGCCATGGTCGGCGTGCTCCTCGGGGTGTTCTTCTTCGCCGCGGTCGACGACACCACCGTGCGCGTCACGATCGGCGTGATCCTGCTGGTGCTCGTCGCGCTGACCGTCGCGCGCCGGCTCCGCGCCCAGCGCCGCACCGCCGCGGAGGCCGCAGCGCCGGGCGGCGGCACCGATGCCCGCGACGGCGGGGAGGGCGGCAGCCGCAGGGGCGCCGCCGCGACCGCGCAGGGCGTCGGCTACGGGCTGCTCGGCGGCTTCACGACCATGGTCGCCAATGCCGCGGGGCCCGTGATGTCGCTGTACCTGCTGATGATGCGCATGCCGGTGATGACCTTCCTGGGCACCTCCGCGTGGTTCTTCGCGGTGATCAACCTGTTCAAGCTGCCCTTCTCCGCAGGGCTCGGCCTGTTCACGCGCGAGACCCTCGCGATGGACGCGCTGCTCGTGCCCGTCGTGCTCCTGGCCGCCTTCGCGGGCGCGAAGGTCGCCCGACGCATCCCGCAGTCCGTCTTCGACAAGCTCGTCCTCGCCCTGACCGTCCTCGCCGCGATCGGCTTGCTCATCCCCTGATCGCGTGCCTCAGCCCGCCCGGCGCACCCCCGCGGCCCACCGCCCGAGCGCCTCGATCTCCTCGAGCAGCTCGGGCGGGTCGATGACCTCCACGGGCAGGCCCATCCCGGCCAGGTGCACGGCCACCCAGCGCAGCTGATCGGCGCCGGCGCGCAGCACGCAGGCCTCCTCCCCGTCGGCCTCGAGCGTCCCCGTGCGGGCCGAGATCATGGGGGCGACCTGCGCGTACGGCGCCAGGATCCGCACCGTGCAGGCGGCCCGATAGCCGGCCACCGTGATCGACTCCCGCACGGCGTGCTCGATGTCCGGGGTCTCCCGTGCGGCGAAGGTGAAGGTCGAGGGGTGCACCGCGTGCATGCGGTCCAGGCGGAAGGTGCGCCAGTCCTCGCGGTCCAGGTCCCAGGCGAACAGATACCAGCGCCCCTCGACGGACAGCACCCGGTAGGGCTCGATCCGACGCTCGAACCGCTCCCCGTCGGCCCGCTCGTAGTCCAGGCGCACCCGCACCCCGTCCCGCACCGCGGTCGCCAGCGCCATGAGCACCTCGGAGCGGGTCCCGGGCCCGTCGCGCGAGATCACCCCCATCGCGGCGGAGACCGCGCCGACCTCGGCGCGCACGCTCGCGGGCAGGATCCTGTCCAGCGCCGCGAGGGCCCGCAGCGCCTCCTCGTCCAGACCCTCGAGCCCGGAGGCGGCCGCGAGACGGAGCCCGACGGCGACCGCCGCCGCCTCCGTCGAGCTCAGCAGCAGCGGCGGCAGGGCGCGTCCCGCGCCGAGCTGGTAGCCGCCGCCGTGCCCGGCCGAGGTGAGCACCGGATAGCCCATCTGCCGCAGCCTGTCCACGTCCCGCCGCACGGTCCGCGTCGTCACGCCCATCTCGTGCGCGAGCTCCGGACCGGTCCACACCGTCCGCGCCTGCAGCAGCGCCAGCAGCCGCAGCGCCCTCGAGGTCACATCGCTCATGGGGCCTCCTCCCCGTCGGCCTCCAGTGTGCCCTCCTTCGAGGACAGGAACTGTCCTCCCACGGGTCGAAGGTGGTGCTGTTCCTGCGGGAGCGGTCGCATCCTTCGCGACCCGGACCGCCCCACCGCCCTCACCGAGGAGAGCCCCATGCCGTTCCTGACCGCTGAGACCACCGACGAGCGCGACAGCCTCGCCACCTTCTCCCAGCAGCAGATCGACCAGGTCGCCACCGCCCTCCACGGCCTGGACCGCGAGCAGCTCGCCCAGGCCCCGAGCGCCTCCGCGATGAGCCTCGGCGCGCTCGCTCGGCACGTGCTGCTCATCGCGAGCGGCGCGGAGCAGGCCATCAACGCCGCCCCAGACGCTCCTGCCCCGCCGGACCGCAGCGAGGACCAGCTCATGGCCGAGGGCACGATCGCCCCGGAGGCCCTGCGCGCCGAGGACACCGCGGAGATGCTCATCGCGCAGCTGCACCGGGCGGGGGAGCAGCTCGCCGCCGCGATCCGCGCGGCCGACCTCGATGCCCTCGCCCCCGTGCCCGACCAGCCCTGGTTCGAGGGCCGCACCCGCTGGACCCTGCGCTGGTACGCGCTGCACCAGATCGAGGAGCATGCGCGTCACGCAGGCCATGCCGACATCCTTCGCGAGAGCATCGACGGGAAGGGCGCCTACGAGCTGAACGCCCTCGCCGCCGGCCAGGAGTGGCCGCCCGAGGGCTGGTGAGCCGGTGACCGTGCGCCCGCCTCGCGGGCGACGCGGAGGAGGCGTGGCTACGATGCGACCATGGCTGACGACTCCCCGCGGTACCGACGCATCGCCGAGGTCCTGGCCCGCAACGGGCTCGCCGCGGTCGCCGCGCAGATCGGTCTGGGCGAGCACCTGCCGCAGGCGGTGCGCCGGCACCTGCCCGCGATCGAGCGAACCGGCGGGCCCGCGCGGCTGCGGCACGCGCTCGAGGAGCTCGGCCCCACCTTCGTCAAGCTCGGCCAGATGCTGTCCACCCGGAAGGACCTGCTGCCCGCGGAGTACACCGAGGAGCTGCGCCGCCTGCGAGACGACACCGTCACCGTCCCCTTCGCCCAGGTCTCCGCTGTCATCGAACGGGAGCTCGGCGCGGGGCCGCAGGAGCTGTTCGCCCATTTCGACGAGACACCGCTGGCCTCCGCCTCGATCGGCCAGGCGCACCTGGGCCGGCTCCGCGACGGACGGGAGGTGGTGGTCAAGATCCGCAAGCCCGGCGTGAGCGACGTGGTCCTCGCCGACCTCGAGCTGATGCGGGTCCTCGCCGCCGCGGCCGCGCGGGAGTGGGAGACGGCTCGGGACATCGACGTGGTCTCCCTGGTCGCCGGCTTCGACCGCACCATGCGCGCCGAGCTCGACTATCGCAGCGAGGCCGCGCACGCAGCCCGGATGCGGGAGAACCTCGCCGATGATGCGTCCGTGCGGATCCCTGCCGTCCTCGAGGAGCTCACCACCGCGGAGGTGCTCACCGAGGCGCGGGTGACGGGGATGCGGATCGACGACATCCATGCCCTCGACGCGGCCGGGATCGACCGGCCCGCCCTCGCGTCCCGCGCGACCTCCACGCTGGTGCGCATGGTGCTGGTGGACGGGTTCTTCCACGCCGACCCCCATCCCGGGAACATGTTCGTCGGCGAGGACGGCGTCATCACCCTGATCGACTTCGGGATGGTGGGCCGGCTCGGCGAGAGCGTCCGCGAGAACCTGCTGCGTCTCATGTTCGCGCTCACCCATGACGACCACGAGGCCGCCGTCTCCGCGCTGGTGCGGCTCGCCCCGCCGCAGGGGCCGCTGGACCGCCGCCGCCTGACGCGGGACGTCGGGGCTCTGCTCGAGAGCCTCTCCGCCCAGCCGCTCGGCGAGATGTCGATCGCCGCCATCGTCGAACGCCTCACCGGACTGCTGCGGCACCACCATCTCCAGCTCCCCGCCGACGTCTCCACCCTGCTGCGGGTGCTGGTGCTCACCGAGTCCGTCGCGGTGGTCCTCGACCCCGCCTTCTCACTCACCGCCGTGCTCGCGAAGGTGGCGCCGGTGGCGATGGCGGAGCTGCTCAGCCCGGAGGCGCTCGCCCGGCGCGCCCGAGACACGGGGGTGAACGCTCTGCGCCTCGGCAGCGACCTGCCCGATCGCGCCTCGCGGATGCTGGACGACTACGAGGCGCGCGGACTGCCCGTGCGCCTCCACCCCGAGGATCTCGACCGCGCGGTCGAGCGTCTCGAGGGCACCGTCGACCGGCTCATCGTGGGCATGACCATGAGCGCGCTGCTCGTCTCCATCGGCACCGTCCTGGCCGCGCAGCCCGGGCGCGCGCGTCTGCGCGACCCGCTCATGATCGCCTCCGGCGGCGCGACCGCGCTGCTGGGCACCTATCTCGCCGCCGGAGCCGGCCCCGCACGGCGGTTGGGGCGGATGGTGCGACGGGGGATCGTCGGGCGGTGACCGGAGGGCACGACCGCCTCTTCGCGGACAGCTGCTGTCCGCGTGCCGCCGGAGACTGGGGCCCTCGCGAGCACCACGTCCCCAAGGAGGAGCCATGACCGTCCACGAATCCCCGACCGACCGCACTCCCGAGGAGGGCGGCCCCACCCGTCCCCGCGGACGCGACGGCGATCTGCCCACCGTGCTGATCGACCAGATCGAGTTCCACATGCGCGAGTTCATGCGGCCGCGCCTGGAGGGCCTGACCGACGAGGAGTACTTCTTCGATCCCAGCGGTGACGGCGACATCTGGACCGTCCATCGGCGCACACCGGACGGCGAGACCCCGCCGACCTCGATCCAGGGCGGATCGGGGGAGATGGTCATCGACTTCGAGGTCCCCGAGCCCGACCCGGCCCCGCTCACCACGATCGCCTGGCGGCTCGGGCACGTCATCGTGGGCGTGCTCGCCCTGCGCAGCCACTCCCACTTCGGCGGCCCGCCCGCGGACTACATGAGCTGGGACTACGCCGCGACCGCCGAGGAGGCCCTGGCCCAGTTCGATCGCGAGTACGCACGCTGGATCGAGGGCGTGCGCGCGTGGGGCGAGGAGGACCTGCAGGTCGCCGTCGGCGAGGCCGAGGGGCCCTGGGCCGAGCATTCCCGGGCCACGCTCGTCGCGCACATCCACCGCGAGCTCATCCATCACCTCGCCGAGATCGCGCTGCTGCGCGACCTGTGGGCGCATCGGGGGTGAGGCGGGAGGCGCTCGCGACCAGCAGATGCAGCGGGATCGTCAGCGCGAGCACCCCGGCGGCGACCAGCGGCAGCTGGGCAGGGGCGGCGCCGGCGGTCAGCACCAACCCGCCCAGCCCGCCTCCGAGCGCGCTGCCCAGGGAGACCGCGCTGGCGTTCAGCGCCATCACCACCGGCACGGAGGCCGGGGCCATCGCCGCGAGCCGCGCCTGCTGCGGCACCGCGTGCCCGCCGTTGCCGATCCCCGCCACCAGGAACCACACCAGGCTCAGCATCGCGAGCGCCGCCGGGGCGGCCAGGGCCAGGGCGAGCGCGCCGAACAGCGCGTCGGCCAGCAGCAGCGCGAGGATCACGGTCAGCACCCGCACGGGCGAGAACCGGTCCGCGAGGCGGCCGGTCACAGCGTTGCCCGCCATGCTCGCCACCCCGTAGGCGCACATGATCACGATGATCATCCAGCTCGCCAGATGGGACGGGGAGAGGATCAGCACCGCATAGGTGAAGCAGGTGTAGCTCGCGCAGAGCACCCCGGTCGAGACCAGCAGCCCGCCCACCAGGCGCGGCTGGGCGAGCGGCCGGAGGCGCTCGGCGAGCGTGGCGGCGGGATGGCGCAGTCGGGGCAGGCGTCGCGCGATCCCCACCAGCGCCACGAGGCCGACGGCGGAGACCATCAGCAGCGGGAACCGCCAGCTCGACTGCCCCAGGATCAGGCCGACGGGGACGCCGAGCGCGGTCGCCGTCATCCACCCGCCGAGCACGATGGAGAGCGCGCGGCCGCGATGCTGCGGCCCCACCAGATGCACCGCGTACCCGGTGACGGCGGCCCCCAGCAGGCAGCCGCCGAGCGCCGCGACCACGCGGCCGCCCATCGCGAACGCATACGTCGGAGCCAGGGCGTTCAGCAGATTGCCGAGCACGAAGGTCGCCAGCGCCGCGAGGATCGTGCCGCGCTGCTCCCAGCCGCTGGTGGCCGCGCCGAGCAGCGGGCCCGCGAGCGCGGAGGTCAGGGCGAAGACCGCCACGAGCTGCCCGGCCGCAGCGGCGCTGACCTCGAGGTCAGCGGCGATGTCCGGCAGCAGCCCGGCCAGCACGTAGCCGTCGATCCCCGTCGTGAACGTCGCGACGGCGAGCCAGAGCAGGGTGCGGTACGGGACGCCGTCGGGTCGCGAAGCAACCCCTCTCGCCTTGCCCGGTGCGCCCTCCGCGGGCGTGCCGGGTTCGGGGGATGTCGAGGTCATCGGCGGATCACGTGCGCCATGGGCACCCTTCGGACGGTCCTGTCCCGCGTCGGAAAGCGCTCATAGGATGTCATGGTGACCAGCGCTGCGGCGGGCCGACCCGCGACCTCCTCCTCGCCCAGGCGGCGCACGGCCGGAGCCCGCATCACCCTCACTCTCGCCGCGCTCGGCATGCTCGGCCCCTTCACGATCAACACCGTCTTCCCCGCCTTTCCGCAGATCGGCGAGGAGTTCGGCGCCTCCGACGTGGTCCTGCAGCAGCTGATCAGCGTCTACCTCGCCTCCTTCGCCGTGATGAGCGTGTTCCACGGCCCGCTCTCGGACGCCCTGGGCCGCAAGCGGGTGATGCTCACCGGCCTGGCGATCTATGTCATCGCGATGCTCGGTGCGACGCTCGCCACCGGCATGGGGGCGCTCATCGCGCTGCGGGTGCTGCAGGGCGTGAGCGCGGGCGCCGCCACGATCGTCTCCCGCGTGGTGGTGCGCGATCTGTTCTCCGGCGCGGAGGCGCAGCGGCTCATGGCGCGGGTGATGATGATCTTCGCCCTCGCGCCCGTGATCGCGCCGGTGCTCGGCGGCTGGCTGCTGCTGCTCGGGGACTGGCGCTGGGTGTTCGCGGGCGTGGGCCTGTACGGGGTCCTCGTGATGGTGCTGACCGCGCTGATGCCCGAGTCGCTGCCGCGCGAGGCCCGGATCCCGCTGCGTCTCGGCGCCGTGCTCGGCTCGCTGTGGGAGGTGGGGCGCTCGCCGATGATGCTGCGGATCGCGCTCGCGACCGCCTTCGGCTTCGCCGCCCACTTCGTGTTCGTCGCCGCCGCGCCGATCATCGTGGTGCGCCTGCTGGGGCTCGGCGAGCAGGACTTCTGGGTGCTCTTCGGACCGCTGATCATCGGGATGATGGCCGGCTCCCTCGTGGTGGGCCGCGCGGCCGACGTCATGGACCGCAGCCGCCTGATCACGATCGGGTACCTCGGCACCCTCGCCACCTGCGTGCTGAACCTCGTCCTGGTCCTGCTGGCCCCGGATCCCGTCGGCGGCCTCGACGTGACCCTGCTGCCGGTGCTGATCGGGCCGGCGCTGATGTCCTTCACCGCCTCGCTGTTCTTCGCGCCGATGCAGCTGGAGATCCTCGACCTGTTCCCGCACCACCGCGGTGCCGCCGCATCCATGGGCACCTTCTTCACCCTCGTGATGAACGCGCTGCTCTCGGGGGTGATCGCTCCGCTGATCACCGGCAGCCTCGCCGTGGTCGCCGTCGCCGCCCTCGGCTACGTGATCGTCGGCGCGCTGCTGTGGGCCTGGCACCTGGCCGACCGCCGACGGCGCCAGCGGCTCGAAGCGCTGCCCGTCTGAGCGCGGCCCGGTTCGCGGACCTCCTCCCCTCAGGGCGCTCGGCGGGGGACGATGGGGCCATGTCCTTCGACCTCGATCCTCTCGAGCTGCTCGTCGCGGCGCTGACGGCACTGCTGCTCGCCCTGTCCCTCGCCTTCCCGCTCGCGGCCGCGGCGATCGTCGGCCCCCGAAAGGACTGGAACCGGGCCGGGCTGGCGATGGGGCTCGGACTGCTCCTCGGCGTGATCGGCGCCGGAGCCGTCGTGGTGACCGGGGCCGACGGGGCACCGGCGACGGCCTCCCTCCTCGGCCTGCTGCTGGGACTGGCCTGCGCCTTCGTCGCCGCGGTGCTCGTGGTCGCCCTCGAGGACGACACCGGCTGGGCGGCCGCGATCGGCGTCGTCGGCTGCCTGCTCATCGGCCTCGCCGCGCCGCTGCAGGCCGTCCCCGTCCTCGAGGCGCTGAGCAGCTCGATGCTCCCCGTGCTCGCCGGCACCGTGCTCGAGGCGGTCGCCCTGGTGCTGGTGGTCGCCTTCCTCGTCGCGGGCTCCGCCCGTGCCCGGGCGCTGCAGATCGGCATCTCGTTCGCAGGGGCCGCCGGCGCGGTCCTCGTCGGAGCCGGAGCCGTCGGCCCCGGGGCGGCGGCCGCCGCGGGACTCACGCCGCGCACCACGCTGATCGGCGTGCTCGTCGCGCTGGTGATCGGCAGCCTCGTCGGGGGCGTGCTCGAGACGGTCCGGGCCCGGCGCCGGTCCCGACGCCCGGTCGACGGCTGAGGACGCACGTCGACCCCGTGCTCGGGCCGGGCTACGGTGGTGCCGCCCACCGCGCCGGCCCCGCCGCGACCGACCCTGGGAGTGCCCATGACGATCACCGGTTCCCTCGACGGCTCCGACCTCGTGCTGCGCCGCACCGTCCCCGCCTCGCGGGCACGGATCTGGCGGTACCTCGCCGAGCCCGACCGCCTCGCGACCTGGTACGGCACCTACGACGGCGACCCCGCCACCGGGGTGGTCGAGGTGACCATGACCGCCGAACCGGGAGAGCCGGCCACCTCGCCGTTCGCGATCCACGCCTGTGAGCCCGAGCGCCTGCTGACCGTCAGCTCGTCCGTCGGCGAGCAGGTCTGGAAGCTCTCGATCGAGCTCGAAGGAGGCTCCGACGGGGCCGGCGGCGCCGCCGGCGACGTCACCCACCTCGCGCTGCGCCACCACGACCTGCCCGCCGACATGCTCGAGCACGTCGGCCCCGGCTGGGAGTGGTACCTCGACCGGCTCGTCGGCGCCGTGACCGGCATGGGCGTGCCCGGCATGGACGTCTGGGACGCGCAGTACATGAGCCGCGCCCCCGAGTACGCGGCCCTCGGCCGCTGAGGCCCGATCCGGCTCACGCCAGCAGCACGAGCCCTCGCCCGAGCGCGAGAAGCGAGCCCGCGATCGCGAGCACCATCACGAGCTGCATCGCCCGCTCCGGCGGGATCCTCGGCCCCAGCCACGATCCTGCGATCGTGCCGGTGAGCAGGGCGAGGATCAGCACCGCCCAGCTCATCGGCGGCAGCGTGGGCAGGGACCGCTTCGCGATCAGCGAGACGATGCTCAGCACCAGGAACTGCAGCTGCGCCGTCGCCGCGAACTGCCGGTGGGGCCACCCCGTCGCCCGCGCATAGATCACCACCCCGGGACCGCCCACCCCGGCGGTCACGTTCATGAACCCGGAGGCCAGGCCGCCTGCCGCGCCGAGCGCCCGCGACCGCGGCAGGGTCCGGCCGCGCAGCAGCAGCGTCAGCGCCAGACCCGTGATCACCACGGCGCTGACCGCGACCATCAGCGGCGCCTCGGGGATCAGCGTCACCGCGATCGCGCCCGGGACCACCCCCACCACGCCCATCGGCACGAGCACCGCCGCGCGCGGCCAGTCCACGTCGTACCGCTGCGCGTAGAGGTTCAGCGCCGAGGACAGCGCCCCGCACAGGTTCGTCACCAGGATCCCCTCGAAGGGGCCGAGCACCAGCACCAGGAACGGCGCGGACAGCAGCGCGAAGCCCATCCCCGTGGACCGCTGCGCGAGCGCCCCGACCAGCACCGTCGCCGCGAGGCCGAGCAGGGGCAGCAGGACGGGGGCGGACATGCCCACCAGGCTACGTGCCCGTCGGCCCGCGCTCCGTCCTCCTCTCCGCCACAATGGACAGGTGACCTCCACCGCCTCCCTCGACGCCGTCCTCGCGCTGCTGCGCACCGACCCGCAGAGCGAGGCGGAGCTCGAGCACCTCGCGCTCGAGGCGCACGCACTGCCCGCCGGCGAGCTGGTCTATCTGGTCGGGACCCGCCCCGCGACCGAGGCCGCGCTGCTGTTCCGGGTGCTCGACAAGGAGCGGGCCCTCGCCGTCTTCGAGGCGCTCGCTCCCGAGCACCAGGCAGAGCTGATCACCGCGCTGCGCACCCCGCAGGTCGCCGAGATCATCGGCGACCTCGACCCCGACGACCGCGCCTCGCTGTTCGACGAGCTGCCCGCCTCCGTCGCCGAGCGTCTCCTGCACGGCCTGGACGCCGACGAGCGGGCCATGACCACCGCGGTGCTCGGCTACCCGCGCCACGCGATCGGCCGCTACATGTCCCCGGAGGTGCTCGCGCTGCACCCCGAGCAGACCGTCGCCGAGGCCCTCGAGCTCGTGCGCGAGCGCGGCGCGGACGCGGAGACCGTGTACCTCCTGCCCGTCGTCGACGCGTCCCGCATCCTGCTGGGCGTCGTCGGCCTGCGCCGCCTGCTGCTGACCGAGCCGGACGCGCGCGTGGGCGACATCGCCCACGAGGCCGTCCGCTCCCTCGCGACCGACGACCGCGAGCACGCCGCCCGACGGTTCTTCGCGGCGAAGCTGCTGGCCATGCCGATCGTGGATGGGGAGGAGCGGCTGGTGGGCATCCTCACCGTCGACGACGCGGTGGACATCATCGAGCAGGAGAACGCCGAGGACTCCGCCCGCACCAGCGGCTCCGAGCCCCTGTCCCGCTCCTATCTGGCCACGCCGATCCTGCGCGTGGTGCGCAGCCGCATCGTGTGGCTGCTGGTCCTGGCGATCTCCGCGATCCTCACCGTGCAGGTGCTCGAGATCTTCGAGGACCGGCTCGATCAGGTCGTGGTGCTCGCCCTGTTCATCCCGCTGCTGACCGGCACCGGCGGGAACACCGGCAACCAGGCCGCGACCACGGTCACGCGCGCGCTCGCCGTGGGGGAGGTGCGCGTGCGGGACCTTCCGCGCGTGGTGTGGAAGGAGCTGCGCGTCGGCGCCGTGCTCGGGGCGGTGCTCGGCACGCTCGGCTTCGTGGTCTCCGGCCTCGTCTACGGCGTGTCGATCGGGCTCGTGATGGGCCTGACGCTGCTGTCGATCTGCATCATGGCCGCGATCGTCGGCGGGCTCATGCCGCTGCTGGCCAAGCGGATCGGCGCCGACCCGGCCGTGTTCTCCAACCCCTTCATCTCGACGTTCTGCGACGCGACGGGCCTGATCATCTACTTCACGATCGCGACCGTGGTGCTGGGGCTGTGAGGCGGGGCAGGAGCGTCAGGCCGAGGGTGCGACTGTGAACCCCGCCGGCGCGAGCGCCGCGAGCTTCTCCCGCAGCAGCTCGCCGACCTCCCCGCGCCGCTGCACGTCCATCCGCTCGACCGGGCCGGTGACGCTCACCGCGAGCGAGCGCCCGCCGGGGCGCACGAGGGCGACGCCGACGCAGGCGATGCCCGCCTCGTTCTCCTCGACCTCCGAGGCCCAGCCCCGCTGCTCCGCCTCGGTGACGACCTCGGCCAGGTGCGCGGCGCTCACTGCGAGGGCGGGGTCCTGGTCGGGGTCCTCGCTCGCCCGTGCGTAGGCGGCGAGCCCGTCCCCGCGCACCCCGTCGGCCGTGAGGATCGCGCGCCCCATCGCGGTGCGGGCGGCCGGTGCCCGGCTGCCCACTCGCGACCAGACGCGCAGCGCCCGCTCGGGTTCGACCTTGTCGAGATAGAGCACGAAGGGGCCGTCGAGCCGGCCCAGGTGCACCAGCTCCTGCACCTCGTGCGAGATCGCCGCGAGCGCCGGCGCCATGAGGACGGGCAGGTTCTCCTCGCGCTCGAAGCGGCCGGCGAGCAGGGGCAGTGCGGCGCCCAGCCGGTAGGTCTGGTCCTCGGCGGCCTGCTCGGCGAAGCCGCGATGCATCAGCGCGCGCAGCAGCCGGTGGGCCGAGGCCTTGTTCAGCCCGCTCTGGGCAGAGATGTCGCGCAGCGTCATCCCGTCCGGTCCCGCCTCGGCGAGCACCTCGAGCAGGGACAGCGCTTTGTCGACGCTGCCGACAGGGGAGGGGCTGGAGGGAGGCGTCGTCGTCATGGGGTCCATTCTCTCCGGAGCCGAGCGGGGCGGGGTACGGCGACGGAGCTGGGTCCGTAGTGCGGCGATCGTTGCCGACGGGGTCCGCGAGGTCTATGATCTGTCGCGCATCACGAAACTAGCGTTTCACAAGACGGAACACAAGGGGTGTTGCCACGCACGACACGACCGGCGGATCCGACGTTCCGCCGCCCGCGCAAAGGAGCACGATGAACACCTCGCCGACCCACGTCGCCTCGACCGGGAGCCCGGGACGCCCCGAACCCTCCCCGCAGCAGCCCGCCCGTTCCGTCGGCGATCTCGTCCGCGCGGCAGTCTCCGGCTGGCTCGGCACGGCGCTGGAGTTCATGGACTTCCAGCTCTACTCGCTCGCCGCGGCGCTCGTGTTCAGCCAGCTCTTCTTCGCCGCGGACGATGCCGGCATGGCCGTGATCGGTGCGATGGCCACCTACGGCGTCGGCTACGTGGCGCGGCCCGTCGGCGCCTGGTTCTTCGGCCGCATGGGCGACAGGATCGGACGGAAGAAGGTCCTCTTCTACACCATCGTGCTGATGGGCCTCGCGACCACCCTGATCGGCGTGCTCCCCACCTACGAGACCGCCGGCCTGCTCGCCCCCGCCCTGCTCGTCGCCCTGCGGCTCCTCCAGGGCCTCGGCGCGGGCGCGGAGATCTCGGGCGCCGGGGTGATGCTCGCCGAGTACGCGCCGACGAGGCGCCGCGGACTGATCGCCTCCCTGGTGGCGCTCGGCACCAACTGCGGCACCCTCTTCGCCTCCGCGATCTGGGCGCTGCTGCTGGTCGTGGTGACCGAGCAGCAGCTGCTGGACTGGGCCTGGCGCGTCCCCTTCATCGCCTCGGCGATCGTGATGGTCTTCGCCGTCTGGGTCCGCTTCAACCTCAAGGAGTCCCCGGTCTTCGAGGCCCGCGGGGACGTGGTCGACGGCGAGGCTGTGTCCGCCGGGGAGATCGAGGACCACGACGCGCAGCAGGCGGAGGAGGTCGCGGAGTTCCGCCAGGCGCGCCCGCTCACCGTCAAGTCGGTCGCGGTCGCCTTCCTGCTCCGGTTCGGACAGGCCGGGAACTCCGGCATGATCCAGACCTACCTGATCTCCTTCATGACCGTCTTCCTGATGCTGGACAAGCAGCTGAGCACCGAGGTGGTCATCTTCTCCTCGCTCGCAGCGTTCGTCACCGTGCCCGTCGTAGGCCTGCTCGGCGACCGCTTCGGCCGCAAGACCATGTACACGATCATGAGCGCGATCGCCCTCGTGGTCGCGATCCCCTGCATACTGCTCATCGTCTCGGGCGTGACCTGGCAGGTCATCCTCGGCTACGTCGTCCTGCACAACCTCGCGGTGATGTCGCTGGCCTCGATGGAGAACCTGGCGCTGCCGGAGATCTTCGGCGCGCGCAACCGCTACCAGGCGACCGCCGTCGTGCGGGAGATCGCCGCGATCGTCGCCACCGGTGCGGCCCCCGTCATCGCGGCGGCCGTCGTCGCTGCCACGGGCAGCTGGATGCCCGTCGCCGTGCTCATCATGTTCTTCAGCGCCTGCGCGCTCTTCGCCGCCGTCTGGATGAAGGAGGTCGCCGGTCGCGACCTCACCGATCCGAACCCGGCGATGTGACCGCCCCGCCTCTCGACCCGCACTGGAGGATCTCCATGACCATCGAACGCATCGACGTCGACGTCACCAGCCCCGGACGCAACTTCGTCACCGCCGTCGTCACCACCGGCGACGGGGTCGTCGGCCTCGGCGACGGCACCCTGAACGGGCGCGAGTTCGCCGTCGTCTCCTACCTGCGCGACCACGTCGCGCCGACCCTGATCGGCCGGGACGAGTCCCAGATCGAGTCGATCTGGCAGTACCTCTACCGCAGCCCGTACTGGCGCCGCGGACCGGTCACCATGGCCGCGGTCGCCGCCATCGACATGGCCCTGTGGGACATCGCCGCGAAGAAGGCCGGGGTCCCGCTGTACAAGCTGCTCGGCGGCGCCTCCCGCACGGGCCTGCTCAGCTACGCCCACGCCTCCGGCACCACGATCGAGAAGCTCAACGAGGCGATCCACGGCTACGTCGAGCAGGGCTTCCGCGCCGTGCGGATCCAGTCCGGGGTGCCCGGCCTCGACCAGATCTACGGCGTTCACGACTCGGCCCCCGGCGGGAAGTACGAGTACGAGCCCGCCGGGCGCACGGAAACCGGCGCGGCGATGCGTCCGGCCGAGGAGACCTGGGACACCGCCGCCTACCTGCGGCATCTGCCCTCCGTCTTCGCCGCGGTGCGGGAGGAGTTCGGCGGCGACCTGCGCATCCTCCACGACGGGCACCACCGGATGAGCCCGATCGAGGCCGCGCGCCTGGCGAAGGACATCGAGCCCTACGCCCCGTTCTGGCTCGAGGACTGCACCCCGGGGGAGGACCAGACCGCGCTGCGCCTGGTGCGCCACCACTCCACCACCCCGCTCGCGATCGGAGAGGTGTTCAACTCGGTGCACGACTACCAGACGCTGATCACCGAGCGGCTCATCGACTACGTGCGCTCCTCCGCCACCCACGCCGGCGGCATCACCGGACTGCGCCAGATCATGACCTTCGCGGGCATCTACGGCATCCGCTCCGGCTTCCACGGCCCCACCGACGTCTCCCCGGTGGGCATGGCCGCGAACCTCCACCTCGGCCTCGCGCTCCACAACTTCGGCATCCAGGAGTACATGCCGCACTCGGAGACCACCCTGTCCGTGTTCAGGACCAGCTACCGCTTCGAGGACGGACTGCTCCACCCGGGCGAGACCCCCGGCCTCGGCGTCGGGCTCGACCGCGAGGCGGCCTCGCGCTACGAGTACCAGCCGGCCTATCTCCCCGTGAACCGGCTGCGGGACGGCTCCGTGCACGACTGGTGAGGCACGACCGGCCGCCCCCCCGCCGCCCCGACGGACACGCGGCGGGGGAGGGTGCGGGGAGGCCCGGCCCCCGGATGCCTAGGGTGAGGTCATGTCGAACACCGCGACCGCACCTCCCGCGCCGCGCGGGACCGTCCGACGGCGCACCCTGATGACCGGTGCCGCGGGCGCATCCCTGGCCCTGCTTGGGCTCAGCGCCTGCACCGACGAGGACCCCGTGGCCGGCGCCGGCCCGCAGGAGCCCGACGAGGAGGCGGCCCGGGACCTCACCGTCGTCTACCGCGAGGATCCGGCCTCGCGCGGGGACTGGACGGTGTGGTCGGTCGGCTACGACCTGGGCGAGGAAGAGGAGGCGCCCGCCCTGTACGACGCCTCGACCCAGCAGGCCCGGCACGAGGCGCTCGCGGAGAAGAAGGCCGAGAAGACGTGGACGGCCGCGGACCCGCTGCTCGTGCTCGACCCCTACGGCAGCACGCTGACCGGACTGTACGTCTACTTCGAGGACGAGGCCACCGGGAGCCTCGACGTGCTCGCCCGCGCCGCCTCGACCGCCGACTTCGCCCACACCGCCGCCAACCATGCCTCCTCCGGCGGCTTCGAGGGGCTGGTGATCGGGCTGATCCCCGGCGCGCACACGGACCTGACCCTCACCTGGCGCCCCGAGGGCGGCGAGGAGGGCGCGGGCACCGTGAAGGTCAAGGCACCCGCCACCGCCTCCGGCTACGGGACCGCCGTCGCCGCCGAGATCCACGACGACGATGCCCTCACGCCGGGGCTGTTCGCGCTGAACGGCGTCACGGGGCTGAGCAACAACACCTATCTCCTCGACAACACCGGCATCATGCGTGCCGAGATCCACGCCGAGGACACCGCCGCCCACCGCTTCCTGTCCGCAGACGGCCGCATCGTCACCACCACCGGGTCGCGGCAGCTCGGCGTGCTCGATCCCCTCGGCCACGCCTCCACCCTCGTCGACCTCGGCGAGCACAGCGTCCACCACGACCTCGCCGTCGTCGGCGACCTCGCCTACCTGCTCACCTCCAACTCCTCCTCCGAGCGGGTCGAGGACCGCGTGCTGCGCGTGGACCTCGCAAGCGGCGCGGTGGACCAGGTCGTCGATCTCCAGCAGCTGCTGCCGGACTACGAGAGCCTCGCCCACGCCCAGGAGGGCGAGGCCGGCGGGTCCGTGGTCCAGGGCAAGGACTGGATCCACATCAACTCCCTCGACATCACCGACGGCGTCATGATCCTCTCCGCCCGGGAGACCTCCACGATCATCGCCCTCGACGACGCGCTCGAGCCCGGCGGCGAGCCCTCCGTGCGCTGGATGATCGGGGTGCCGGAGCTGTGGGAGGGCACCGGCTACGAGGAGCACTTCCTGGCCCCCGAGGGCGAGGTGCTCGGCAACGCCGGACAGCACAGCGTGCACCGCATCGACGACGACGCGCTCCCGGAGGGCCAGTACTACCTGGAGATGTTCAACAACAACTACTGGCGCGTGAGCACGCGCGAGGACGCCGACTGGCAGGACGTCGGCCCCGCGAACGCCACCACCGACGAGCACGACGGGGTCAGCCACGCCCTGCGCTACCTGGTCGACGAGACCGCCGGCACCTACTCGCAGGACGCGGCGGTCGAGCTGCCCTACTCCTCGGTGGTCTCCAACGTGCTCCGCCTCGGCGACGGCGGGACCGACCAGAACATGGTCACCAACTCCGGGCGGTCCAACGAGTTCAGCGAGCGCACGGCCGACGGGGAGGTGCTGGCCTCCTACCGCTACGACTCCGCCAGCCACGGCTATCGCGTCTACAAGGACACCTTCGAGGGCTTCTGGTTCGCCGCGCCGTGATCTCGAGGCGTGGGGCCGACGGGGACGCGGCGAGCCGCGTCAGCGGCTGACGGGGTCCGAGGCACCGCCGGCGAGCAGCGCCGCGAGCTCCTCCCGCCGAGGCGCGCCCTCCCAGTCCCCGGGCGTGGTGCAGGCGAGCGCCCCGCACGCGTTCCCGCGAGCCAGGCGCGCCGGCACGTCCTCGCCGTCCAGCAGGGCGCTGAGATACCCGGCGACGAACGCATCGCCCGCCCCGACGGTGTCGACCGCGTCGACCCGGTGACCGGCCGCCTCATGCAGCTCGCCGTCCACGAGCGCCGCTGCGCCGTCGGGGCCGAGCTTCGCGACGACCTGCAGGCCGGGCCGGGCCAGCGCCTGCAGGAGCGCGCGGGGGTCGGAGTCGTCGGCCCCCGGGGCGAGCAGCGCGAGCTCCTCCGTCCCGCCGAAGAGCACGTCCACGTGCTCGAGGAACTCGCCGAGCAGCGCGGCGAGGTGCTCGCCGGTGCCCAGTCGCGAGCGGTGGTTCACGTCGAGGCTCACCGCCGTGCCCGCGACGACCGCGCGCTCGACCGCGGTGAGCACGGCGGCATGCGCGGAGGGCGACAGCAGCGAGGTGATGCCGCTGAGGTGCAGGACCTCCGCCTGCTCGATCAGGTCCTCGGGCAGGTCCGCGGGGGAGAGGGCGGAGGCGGCGGAGCCGGCGCGGTAGTAGTCCACCCGGGTGCTGGTCCCCGTCGGCCGGGACTTCAGCATCAGCCCCGTCGGCCGCTCCTCATCGACCGCGCACCGCACCTCGACCCCCTCGGCGCGGATCTCGCGCATCACGCGGGTGCCCAGCGGGTCCGCGCCCACCCGGCTGATCCAGGCCGTGTCCACGCCGAGGCGCTGCAGGCCGATCGCGAGGTTCGACTCCGCCCCGCCGAGCGAGATGTCCACCGAGGGCAGGTGGGCGAGCGAGCCGATCATGCCGCTGCGCATCATCGCCATCGTCTCGCCGAGGGTGACGACGCGGGCGGCCGCCCTCATGCCCCGGCCTCGCGCGTGGTGACCGCGACGAACTGCGCCGCCCGCTCCGCGAGCGCCTCGAGGCTCCCGCCGGAGAGAGCATCGCCCAGCAGCGGGCCGCCGACGGAGACCGCGTCCGCACCGGCGCGCAGCCACGCGCCGGCCGCCTCGAGGTCCACGCCGCCGGAGGGCACCACGCGGATCCCCGGGAAGGGGCCGCGCAGGTCCTTCACGTAGCCCGGCCCCACCACGGAGGCGGGGAACACCTTCACCGCCGCGGCACCCGCCGCCCAGCCCGCGTGCAGCTCGCTGGGGGTGAGCCCGCCGGGCACGATCGAGATCCCGGCCTCGGCCGCGGCCTGGAGCAGGTCCGCCCGCGTGATCGGGGTGACGATGTAGTGGGCACCGCGCTCGGCGGCCGTGCGCAGGTCAGCGGGGTCGGTGACGGTGCCGATGCCGATGTCCAGCCGATCCCCGAACCGCTCCAGCAGCGCCGGCAGCTCCTCGAGCGTGCCGGGCGTGGACAGCGTCAGCTCGACCGAGCGGATCCCGGCGCCGGCGAGGGTCTCGAGTACCGGGGCGTACTGGTCCGCGCGCTTCCCGCGGATCACGACGATCAGGCGGGCGGCGGCGGTGCGCTCGGGCAGCGAGGGGCGGTCGGGGACGGACATGGCGGGACTCCTGGATGGGGCGGGCGGGGGCCGGGCGGATCAGAGCTCGAGCAGGACCTTCGCGGAGCGGGAGGCGTCCTTCGCGGTGGCGAAGGCGGTCTCCGCCTCGGCCACGGGCACCACCTGGGTGACCACCGCGTCGAAGCGCGCGTCCTGCGCGAGCAGCTCGATCGCCTCGTCGATCTCGGTGTCGAAGCGCTGGGTGCCGCGCAGCTGGACCTCCTTGGCCACGAGCGAGGCGAGGTTCACGGGGATCTCCTGGTTCGGCAGGATCGCGACCTGCACGATGATCCCCGCCGGCCGCACGGCCTGCACCGCGGAGGACAGCGAGACGGGAGCGCCGGAGCACTCCAGCACCACGTCATAGGCGTTGTCCGCGGGCGCCTCCTCGGGGACGCGGAGGGTGCGCTGCGCGCCGAGGGCCGCGGCGCGCTCGAGCGGCTCCGGCCGCACATCGGTCACGTGCACGGAGGCCGCGCCCCGGTGCAGCAGCGCCGCCACGGCGAGCAGACCGATGGGACCCGCGCCGAGCACCAGGCAGTCCTTGCCCGCCACGTCCCCGGCGATCGTCACCGCGTGCAGGGAGACGGCCAGCGGCTCGGCCAGCGCCCCGCGGCGCAGCGGCAGCGACTCCGGCAGCACCCGGATGTTCTCCCGGTCCATGATGAGATGCTCGACGGCCGCGCCCTGGCGGTGCGGGATGACCGAGGCGCTGCCGAGATAGTCACCGCCCGGCCACAGGTGGGGCCGGTCCTCGATCCCCGGCGCGCTGGTGCCGTAGCGGGCAGGGTGCACGGTCACCGGGGTGCCGGGGGCGAGCTCGCCGCTGGGGTCGAGGTCCACCACGGCGGAGAGCTCGTGGCCCGGGATCAGCGGCTCGGTGATGACGAAGGCGCCGTTCGCGCCGTTGTAGTAGTAGTGCAGGTCGGAGCCGCAGATGCCGACGTACGCGACCTTCAGGCGCACCTGGCCCTCGCCGGGCTCGACCTCGGGGACGTCCTCGAGGCGCATGTCGCCTGCGGCGTGGATGGACAGGGCCTTCATCAGCGGTTCTCCTTCATCGATGCGTCCAGCGCCTCGGCGGCCGCGGCGCGCGGCCCTGAGGTGACGAGAGCGGTGAGCAGCGCGGCGACGAGCTCGGTGAACTCCTCGTGCTCGGCGAGCTCCTCGGTGAGGCAGCCGCTCCCGAGCAGGATCCTCGCATGCTCCGCCGGGCTCGTGGCGCGGGCGGCGGCCTCCTGCAGGCGGCGCTGCGCCGGGTCGGTCATCGCCCGGGCCTGCTCGCCGGGGTCGAACCCGCGCGGCGGGACGACGCAGGCGAACCACGCCGCGACGGTCAGGGCGAGCAGCGCCGGCGTGCGCCCCGCCGCGAGATGGGTCAGGGCGGGGACGGGGATCCGCTGCGGCAGCCGCATCGACCCGTCGGACCCCACCTGGCGGGTGCGGTGGCCCAGGTCGTGGTTGTGCCAGCGGTGGGAGAGGTCCTCGAGATAGGCGTCGGGATCGAAGCCGGAGGGCAGATCGATCGTGGGGAGCATCTCCTCGCGGATCAGGCGCATCGTCGCCTCCGCGATCCAGTCCTGGTCGAAGGCCTCGGGGATCGTCACCCGGCCGTCGAGAGCGCCGAGATAGGCGATCAGCGAGTGGGGGCCGTTGAGCAGGCGCAGCTTGACCTGCTCGTAGCGCTCGACCTCGCCCGCGTCGGGCGTGAGGATCGCGCCGCCCTTCTCCCAGGCGGGCCGGCCCGCGGCGAAGTCGTCCTCGATCACCCACATCGAGAACCGCTCGGCCCGCACCGGCGCCTCGTCGCGCACCCCCAGCAGCGCCGCGACCTCGTCGCTCGTCGCCGTCGTGGTGGCCGGGACGATCCGGTCCACCATCGCGTCGGGGAAGGAGACGTGATCGCGCACGTAGGCGAGCACGTCGTCGTCGGCGCCGGAGAGCTCGAGGAACTCGGTGAGCATCCGGCGCGCGGTGCGTCCTGCGGCGGAGACGTTGTCGCAGGGCAGGACCGTGAACGGCTCCCCGCCCTCGGCGCGCTGGGTGAGGCCGCGGGCGAGCAGGCCGATCACGGTGCGGGGATCGCCCGCGCCCTCGAGGTCCGCGCGCAGCTGCGGGTCATCGACGTCGAGGCGGCCCGTGCGCGGGGAGACGTGATAGCCGCCCTCGGAGACGGTGAGGGTGAGCAGACGGCGTCGCGGATCCGCGATCTCGCGCACCACCCGTCCCGGCTCCTCGGTCATGATGCCGGTGCCGCGGTGCACGTCCACCAGGTCGGCGCGGACCCCCTCGTCGGAGAGCTCGAGGACGGAGTAGATCCCGTCCTGCCGGGCCATCGGCTCGACGACGCCGCGCGAGCGGTTCGCGAAGCCGATGATGCCCCATTCCCCGCCCTCCGCGGCGAGCGCCCGGGCGGTGTGCACGGCGGCGTGCGCGCGGTGGAAGGCACCGAGGCCCAGGTGGATGATGCCGGCGCGCGCCGGGTCCAGCGGGGCGGAGGCCCCGAGCTGCGGCAGGGAGCCGAGGCGGGATCGGTCGAGCCGGGGAGCGAGGGCGGCGTCCTGCACGGGACCTCCTGGTCGATGCGTGGTCGCGGGGGCGCCGCGAGGCGATGGGTCGGGACGGCGACGGCCACCCGGGCGACATACCGTTTTGTACGCCGGAATGGACGTTTTGGAACTCGCAACACCTTATCAAGCCGCGACGGGGCGGGAAAGAGCGAGACGCGGTCTCAGGGGTGCTCAGGCGGGCGTGGGTGCGCTGCGCCGGACCCGGCGTCGCTCCCGGAGCGTCGAGACACCCAGGGTGATGCCGACCCCGACCAGCACCACCAGCAGGTTGACCAGGCCGTACGCCCAGATCTCGCCCTCGTCGAGGATCAGGGGGAGGCCGGTGGGCACCGGCCCGAAGGTGCCGTTCTCGGTCGCGCCGCCGAAGCCTCCCTCGCCCGACATCCAGGCGAGGAGCACGACGAGGGTCTGGAAGGTGAACAGGATGGCCTCGATGCCGAGGTAGAGCGCCACCGCTGTGGCGCGGGGGCGGACGAATGCGCCGAGGAGGATCGCAGCGACAGGGGTGAGCAGGATGTTCATGATCGTGCCTTGCTGGGAGAGGAGGAGTCGGGATGGGCCGTGAGGAGGAAGTCCAGGCTCCGTGCGAGGACCTCCGCCCCGGCCTCGTCGACGAGGAAATGGCCGGCACCGGGGATCGTCTCGGTGTGCAGCTCCGTCGTGCGCCCCGGGAACCGTCGCATCCGCAGCAGCAGCGCGACCGGGTCCTCGGCGCCCACCAGCTGGAGGGTCGGCACCTCCAGGCGGAGCCGGCGATAGCGGCCGACGAACAGCCCCAGCAGGGTCGGCATGACCGTGGTGCGGTAGAGCCGGCACAGGTCCCGGGCGCGCGCCGGATCGCGCAGCAGCTCGCGATCGACCCGCGCGAAGGGCAGCGGCCCGGTGGCGGCCGAGCTGGTCAGGGACTGCATGTGCCGCAGCAGGCGCTGGCGTCCGCCACGCACCGCGAGCGGACCGATCAGCGGCAGGCACAGTGCCAGCTGGAACCAGCCGGAAGCCATGAGCCGCAGGGCCCGCACGTCGGGCCGCACGAAGAGGTCGGGGACGGACAGGGTCACCAGGCGCTCCACGCGCCGGGGCTCCTGCATCGCCAGCAGCAGCGCGATGATCGCGCTCCAGTCGTGGGCGACGATCCGCACCCGCTCGATCCCCTGCGCATCGAGCAGGGCGCGCAGATCCTCGATCAGCGAGGACGGGGTGTAGCCGCGGCCCGGCGCCTCGGTCCAGCCGGCCCCGCGCAGATCCGGGCACAGCACGCGGAAGTGCTCGGCGTACCGCGGCAGCAGCTCGGACCACAGCAGATGGCACTGCGGCGCGCCGTGCAGGAGCAGCAGCGGCGGTCCCTGGCCCGCCTCGACCAGGTGCATGCGCAGTGCGGGGGAGCCCGGGCAGGCGGGGAGGTCGAGCAGCTCGTCGGTCGTGCCGGGCAGGAGCGGGGGATCCATGGTGCGGTGCGTCATCGCGACTCCTCGAGGAGGGATCCGCTGTGTGGATGCCCCACGATACTACGGATGTAGTGGAAAAGCACTATGGAGGTAGTGCCTTACAGTGGCCGGATGGAGCGACCGATTCCACCGGAGCCCGACGGCGGGGCCGACGAGCGGCGCCGTCCCGGTGCGGAGCACCGCTCGCCCCGCGAGCGCGTGCTCGACGCGGCCCTCGCCGTCCTCGGCCAGCAGGGCCTGCGCGCCCTGACCCATGCCCGCGTCGACGAGGCGGCCGGGCTGCCCCGCGGCTCCGCCTCGAACTACTTCCGCACGCGGCGCGCCCTGCTGGACGGGATGGTCGAGCACCTCGCCCGTCTCGAGCAGGCCGACTTCGCCGGCACCGCCCCGGTGCGGCGGCGCGAGGATGCGATCTCGGCCTTCGTCGGGATGCTCGAGGCGCAGGCAGGACCGTTCCGTCATCGCACGCTCGCCCGCTACTCGCTGTTCGTCGACGCCGCGCACGACGCCGAGCTGCTGGCCCCGCTGCTGGAGAATCGTCGGGCCTTCGAGGGGTGGACCGCCGCGACGCTCGCGACGCTCGGGGCCCAGGACCCGCTCGAGGGGACGAGGTTCCTCATGGCTGCGCTCGACGGGATCCTCCTGCACCGGGTGACCGTCGATCCCGAGGTGCCCTTCGCGCCGCACGTGGCCCGTGCGCTCGAGGCCTGCCTCGGGCCGGCCGCCTGATCAGACCTCGTCCCCGGCGGTGATCGCCTCGGCCTCCTCGGTCGCGCTGAGGTGGTGCTGCCGGCCCACGGCCGACAGGTGCCGTCGTCCGATCGCCAGCATCGCCATGCTGAGCACGAGCGTGAGCGCCGCGAGCAGGTACGGGGCGCCGGCGGTGGTCGCCGCGGCGAGCGGGCCGGCGAGGGCCGGGGCGATCGCGCCGCCCAGGAAGCGCACGCCCGAGTAGGCCGAGCTCGCCACGCCGCGCGGCAGATCCGTCGCCTCCATGACCGTCTCCGTCAGAGCCGTGTTCATGATCCCCAGCAGCAGGCCGCCGACGACGATCAGGGTGATCATCGCGGCCATCGAGGTGTGCACGAGCGCGAGCGCCAGCATCAGCACGGCGAGCAGGCCCAGCGTGGTGAGCAGCGTCGGGATCAGGCCCAGGCGTCGCGTGAGCACGGGGGCGACGAACACCGAGGTGATCGCCAGCGCCACGCCCCAGCCGAAGAACACCCCGCCGATGCCCATCGCGCCGAACTCGCCGCCGCGCGCGGCCGCGGCAGCCTCGAGCGGGAAGGGGGAGTAGGCCAGCAGCGTGAAGAAGCCGAAGTTGTAGAAGATCGCGGTCAGCGCCAGGGTGCGCAGGGCCGGATTGCCCAGCGCCTTCAGGGCCGCGAGCGGGGAGACGTGCGCGGGCTTCGCCTCACGCTGCAGCAGCAGCGCGATCGCGAGCAGGCCGATGCCCATGAGCACCGCGGTCCCGGCGAAGGGGGCGCGCCAGGAGATGGAGCCGAGCAGGCCGCCGAGCAGCGGGCCGAGCGCCATGCCGATCCCGAGCGCGGTCTCGTACAGGATGATCGCGCCGCCGCTCGGGCCCGCAGTCGCGCCGACGATGGCGGCGAGCGCGGTGGAGATGAACAGGGCGTTGCCGAGGCCCCAGCCTGCGCGCAGGCCGATGATCTCGTTCACCGAGCCGGCCCCGGAGGCCAGCGCCGCGAACAGCACCACCAGCGCGAGCCCGATCAGGAGGGTGCGCTTGACGCCGACGGCGGAGGCGAACCAGCTGGTGAAGAACATCGCGATCGCCGTGATGAACAGGTAGCTGGTGAACAGCAGCATCGCCTGCGAGGGGGAGGCGTCCAGCTGCTCGGAGATCGCGGGGAGGATCGGGTCCACCAGGCCGATGCCCATGAACGACACCGTCGCGGCGAAGGCGATCGCCCACACCGCGCGCGGCTGACGGAAGGCGTCGCGCAGGGTCGGGGCCGAGGAGGAGGTCGCGGCGGCGGTGGCCGCGGAGGTGCTGGACGCGGCGGCGTCCGTGGAGGTCGAGGTCATGCGGTGCTTCTTCCGGGGGTCTGCGGGGCGGTCGGGGCGGGGATGGTGCGGGTGGGCGTGGCCGGCCCGGAGGGGTCAGCGGTCGTGGGACTCGAGGAGCCCCCCGAGGATCTCGGAGGCGCGGGAGAGGGTCTCGAGGTCCTCGCTCGGCAGCGTCTGCAGCAGGGAGCCGACGCCCTCGGCGAGCTGGGCGCGCCAGGCGGCCAGCTGCGCGGAGCCCGCCTCGGTGGTGCTGACGAGGGAGGAGCGGGAGTCGGTCGGGTCGCTCTCGCGCCGGACCAGGCCCTCCTCCTCGAGTCGCTTGATCACGGTGGTGGCCGTGGGGCGGGAGACGCGCTCCCGCTCGGCGATCTCGCTCAGGCGCAGCGGCCCGAGCCGCTCGATCGTGGCCACGACCCGCCACGACACCGAGCCGACGCCGACGTCCGAGCGGCGTGCGGCGAGCCGGGCGAACTGGCTGCACACCAGTGCGAGGTGGTGGGGGAGGGGGTCAGGGGCGGCGGGCCCATGAGTGGCGGCACGGAGCTCCTCGGCCTGCGCGTCGCGCGCCGGGGGCGGGGTCGGGGCGGGCTGCGGAGTTCTGGTCACGTCGACCGATAGTAGTTCGGAATGCTAACTACCGCAAGCCTCTCCTCCACAACGGCACGTCCTCCACAGAACCGGTCCGAGGGGTGCGGCGGGCGCCGCGAGCGGCTGGACTGGAGGCCACATCCACGTCCACGCCAGACGGTCGGAGGCCGCCATGCCCCTCATCGCCCCGCCACCCGGTCCCGGTGTCGATCTGCCGGGGCCCGTCTCGGCCCCGCACGCTCAGCTCGAACCGGTGCCCGGACCCTCGGCCGACTCCGCGTCACCGCCCGTGCTCGACCGTGCTGAGGCCGAGGAGCTCGGCCGGCGCATCCAGCAGCAAGCCGCGCTCATCGCCCAGGCCACCTGCGAGTTCCTGCTCCTGCTCGCGGACTTCGATCGACGCGAGGGATCCCGCTGGTACGTCGGCCTCAAGTCGACCGCGCACTGGCTCGGCTGGGCCTGCTCCATGGCCGCGGGCACCGCCCGCGAGCACCTGCGGGTCGCCCGGGCGCTTCCCGAGCTGCCGCTGACCGTCGCCGAGTTCCGTGCCGGGAGACTCTCCTACTCCAAGGTCCGTGAGATCACCCGGGTCGCCGACCGCGTCGACGAGGAGGTCCTGGTCGAGATGGCGCGCGCGATGACCGCCTCCCAGCTCGCCCGCACCATCTCCTCCTTCCGAGCCGTCGACGGGACACGCCTGGACCAGGACTCGCGGCGCGAGGCGCGCTGGCGCACCAGGGAGGACGGCATGGTCGAGATCCGTGCGGTCCTGCCCGCCGAGACCGGCGCCGAGCTCGTCACGGCGCTCGAGCTCGCGCTGGACCGTGACGGCAGCGAGCCGCCGAGCACGGCCGGACGGAACGGTGCCGCGCCCGTGCACGGGGCCTCCGCGGATCCCGACGTCGTCCGCGACGCAGAGATCACCACGGAGGCGACCCTCGACCAGCGTCGCGCCGACGCTCTGCACGATCTCGCCCGCAGCTATCTCTCCCACGAGCCCGCCGACCGCTCCGGTGAGGACCGTCATCTCGTGATCGTCCAGGTCAGTGCCGACGCGTTGCGCCGAGACGTTCCCGCGGGAACGTCTCGGAACGACGAGTCGCCTCGGCGCGGCGACTCCCCGCGCTGCGGGATCCTCGACGGCGGGCCGCTCGAGCCCGCCACCGCGGAGCGCCTCGCCTGCACCGGCAAGGTCTCGCTCGCCATCGCGGACGCGGACGGGGAGATCCTCCACCTGGGACGCTCACGGCGCCTCGCCTCCCGTGCCCAGCGCCGCGCGCTGCGCCTGCGGGACGGAACCTGCAACTTCCCCGGCTGTCACCAGCGCAAGCACCTCGACGCCCACCACCTCGCGCCCTGGTCCGAGGGCGGGCCGACCGATCTCGACCAGCTCGCGCTGCTGTGCCGTCGCCACCATGTGATGGTCCACGAAGGCGGACTGCGGCTGCTCCGCGCCGCTCCGGTCCCGACGGGCGCCGCCGGTGGCATCGGTGCCCGCTTCCAGGTCCTGGACGCCGACGGTCACCCGGTCCAGGCGCGCTGGCCCGCGATGTTCGAGCGCCTGATCCTCCGCCCCGATCCGGGTGCCCACCCGCCCGAGCCGGTCGTGCACGGCGCGTCGGACGGGTGCGCGGAGTCGGAGGACCTGGATCCGGAGCGGATCGCGGCCACCACGGGCGGGGCAGGGTTCCGCCTCGCCGACTGCGTGCAGGTGCTGTGCGAGAACATCCTGATCCGCGCGGCATGATCGCGCGACAGGGGCCCGACACGCCTGCGCGCATCGGGCCCCGACCCCCCCGGCTCAGCGCCCGGTGAGCTCCCGCGCCTGCTCCTGCGCCTTCAGCGCGAGCTCGACCGCCTTGAAGGCGTGCTCCTGGGTCATCGCGTTCTCGGTGCGGTGCAGCACGTCCAGCACCAGCTCGCCGAAGAAGGGATAGCCCACCTTCCCGTCGGCCTCCAGGCGGTGCTCGCCCTCGGCGTCCACGAGGATGACCTGGTTCGGGCCGTTGTCCGTGGTGACGTCGACGTACTTGCGCAGCTCGAGATACCCCTCGGTGCCGACCACGAAGGTGCGGCCGTCGCCCCAGGTGCGCAGGCCCGACGGCGTGAACCAGTCCACGCGCACGAAGCCCGTCGCCCCCGAGGACAGCGCGATGTGCGCATCGCCGAAGTCGTCCAGCTCGGGATGCTCCGGATTGCCGAAGTTGCCGATCGAGGAGGAGAGGATCTCCGCGTCCTCCGAGCCGGTGAAGGTGAGCATCTGCTCGAAGTTGTGCGAGCCGATGTCGGTGAGGATGCCGCCGTAGCGGGCACGCTCGAAGAACCAGTCGGGCCGGGTCGAGGGATCACCCATGCGATGCGGACCCATGCCCGTGACCTGCAGGACCTTCCCGATCGCGCCCTTCTGGATGAGCTGCGTGGCCAGCACCGCGGCCTCGACGTGGATCCGCTCGGAGTAGTAGACCATGTACTTCTTCCCGGTCCGCTCCACCGCCGCCTTCGCCTCGGCGAGCTGCTCGAGCGAGATCAGCGGGGTCTTGTCGGTGAAGTAGTCCTTCCCCGCCTCCATCACACGGATGCCCAGCGGCGCCCGGTCCACCGGCACCGCGGCCGCGGCGACCAGGTGCACCTCCGGATCGGCGAGCACCTCCTCCTCGCTCGAGGCGATGGTGACCTCGGGGAACTTCTCCTTGAAGGCGGCCGCGCGCTCGGGCTGCGGGTCGTACACCCACTTCAGCGTGCCGCCCGCACCGAGCAGGCCCTGGGTCATGCCGCCGATGTGGCCGTGGTCGAGATGCATCGCGGCGAACACGAACTCGCCGGGTTCGACCACCGGCTTCGGCATCGCGGCGGGGGCGTAGTCGGCGCCTTCGGAGACGGCCATGGGAGGTCCTTTCGACGAACTGTGCAGGGGCGGACGGCAACTTCTGAGCAGCCGCGGCGCGGCCGATGAGTCGGCGCGGGGCCGACGGGACGCGCCGGGGCGGACGACGGCCGCGGACTGCGACCTCGCAGACGCTCCCGACGCGGGAAGCGGTTCCCCCCGAGTGTCGTGCACCACCGTACCGATCACCGCGTCGTGCCGGAGGTTGCCAGCCCGACGGCGGGCCCGGCCGTGCCCCGCGAACCGCTGTCCACCCGCGGCGTGACCTCGGACAACTCCGCCCCGCAGTGCGGCACCGCCGGGCCTATCGTGGTCCCGAACGCCACACAGCGGTGCCCGCGCACGAGCGCGCTCCGCCCGCTCGCCGACGGGCACGGGAAGGACCCCCGTGATCGACGCCCTCGCGAGCAGCCCCCTGCTCACGCTGTTCCTGGTCGTCGCGACCGGGGCGGTGCTCGGCGCGATCCCCTTCGGCAGGGTACGCTTCGGGGCCGCCGGCGCGCTGTTCACAGGGCTGGCCCTGTCCGCCCTCGCCCCGCAGCTCGGCTCCGGGATGGAGATCGTGCAGACGCTGGGGCTGGCGCTGTTCGTCTACACCGTCGGCATCTCCGCCGGCGCCGCGTTCTTCTCCACCCTGAACCGGCAGCTGCCGCTGCTGCTGGCGGCGACCGCGGCCACCGTCGTCGCCGCGATCGCGACGATCCTGCTCGGGCATGCCCTCGGCCTCGAGAAGGACCTGGGCCTCGGCCTGTTCACCGGCGCGCTCACCGCCGCCCCGGCCCTGGACGCCGCCTCGCGCCTGACCGGCACCGCGGGCCCGTCGGTCGGCTACTCCTTCGGCTACCCGATCGGCGTGATCGTCGGGATCGTGCTGGTCTCCACCGTCGTCACCCGCGCCTGGCCCGGCCGGCGCGACACCCCGGCGCTCGCCGGGACGAGCCTGCGCTCGACCACCGTGCTCGTGCACCGCCGGGTGAACCTGCGCGACGTCCCCCAGTGGTACGAGCAGCGGGTGCGCTTCTCCTACCTGCGCCGGGACGGGACGGTGCGGGTGATCGTGCCCGGCGAGGACCTCCTGGCCGGGGACGAGGTGGTCGCGGTCGGCATGCCGGATGCGGTCGAGGAGGTCGTCGCCGAGCTCGGGGAGAGCTCCCCGCGGCACATCGCCCACGACCGCTCCCTGGTCGAGTTCACGCGGCTGACCGTCTCGAACCCGGACCTCGCCTCGCGCTCGATCGCCGAGCTGAACCTGCCCGTGCGCTTCGGGGCCGTGGTCACCCGGGTGCGACGCGGCGACCTCGAGCTGCTCGCCCGCGACGACCTCGTGCTCGAGCCCGGCGACCGCATCGCCGTGGTCGTGGACCGGGCCGAGCTCGACGCGGTGCACACCTTCCTCGGCGACTCCGACCGCAAGGCGAGCGAGCTGGACGTGCTCTCCCTCGGCCTCGGCCTCGTGCTCGGCGTGCTCCTGGGCCTGGTCACGGTGCCGTTCCCCGGCGGAGGCTCCTTCGCCCTCGGCCCCGCGGCAGGGCCGCTGATCGTCGGCATGGCGCTGGGGGCGCTGCGCCGCACCGGACCGATCGTGTGGTCCCTCCCGGGCGGCGCGAACACCACCGTGCGCCAGCTCGGCCTGCTGCTCTTCCTCGCCGCGCTCGGCCTCACCGCCGGGCCCGAGATCGCCGCCGTGCTCGCCTCCCCGACCGCCTGGCGTGCCGCCCTGCTCTCCGCCGTGGTCGCGCTGCTGGGCTGCGTGGTGCTGCTGATCGGCGCGCGCTGGGTCCTGGACCTGTCGGCGCCGCGCGCGGCCGGCGCGGTCGCCGGCTTCCTCGGCCAGCCCGCGGTGCTCGACGCCGCGAACTCGAAGAAGGCCGACGAGCGGATCGAGACCGCCTACGCGACGCTCTTCGCCTTCTCGATCGTGGTGAAGATCGTGCTGGTCCCGGTGATCTGGAACCTCTGACGGGGCTGAAGCCGGGCGGGGGCGCTACCGTCGGACCATGGAGCTGTTCACCCAGGCCTGGTCCGCGCTGCGCGAGGCCGTCGCGGCTCTGCCGGATCGCGCCTTCGCAGCCCCCTCGGGCTGCGCCGGCTGGACCGTGCGCGACCTCGTCGGCCACCTGGTCATCGACGCGCAGGACGTGCTGATCACCCTCGCGACCCCCGCGGAGGACGCGCCGACCGCCGACGCGCTGAGCTACTGGACCCCGACGCCCACCCCGCCGGGCGGCACGTCCCCGCACGACCGCCTCACCGTCCGCCTCGCCGCCGCCTACGAGGACCCTGGCCTGCTGCGCGACCATCTCGAGGACCTCGGCGCTGCCGCCGGACGCGCCGCGCTCCTCGCCCCGGCGGACCTGCCCGTCGCCACGCAGGGCATGAGCCTCACCGTGCGCGACTACCTGCACGCCTACGTGCTCGAGTGGACGCTCCACCACCTCGACCTGATCGCCCATCTCGACCCCGCAGACGCCCCGGCGGGACCGCCCGCCGAGGGGCTCGCTGAGGCGCGGGACATGGTGGAGCGCCGCCTGCGCCTGCGCCTGCCCAAGGGGTGGGCCGACGCCGACGCGCTGCGACTCGCCACCGGGCGACGCACCCCCACCGACGACGAGCGGGCCGAGCTCGAGGAGCTCGGCCCGCGCGCGGCGATGCTGCCGCTGTCGCTGGGGTGACCGGTCCGCCTCAGCCGGTGACCGCCGCCGCGTCACGAGCCGTCAGCGGCACCGCCGCCGGCCGCTCGACGGTGCTGGCGATCTCCACGCGACTCCCGCCGTGCGCGGCCTCGAGCACCCCGTTCATCACCTCGAGCACGTGCTGGCCGAGCTCGCCGGAGGCCCGCAGGCCCTCGCCGCGCACCGCCATGTCCTGCAGCCCGATCCCGCGCCCGGCCTGCTCGTAGCCGCCGGTCACCGGCAGGGTCTCCCAGCCCTCGCCGCCGAGCGCGTGCAGCTGCACGTCCCCGTCGAAGCGGTTCGGGTCCGGGACGGCGAGGGTGCCGGCGGTGCCGTGGACCTCGATCGGATGCGCCGAGGTCGCGACCGCGTCGAAGCTCATCACGAGCGTGGACAGCACCCCCGACTCGTGCACCAGCACGCCCGTGACGTGCGTGTCCGTGGTGACGGGGATCGTCTCGCCCTCCCGCGGCCCGGAGCCGATCGTCCGCTCGGTGCGCAGCCGGCTCGCCGCCCCGATCACCGCTTCGACCGGGCCGAGCAGCGTGACCAGGGCGTGGATGTAGTACGGGCCCATGTCCAGCAGCGGACCGCCGCCGGGGACGTAGTAGAAGTCCGGCTGGGGATGCCAGCGCTCATGGCCCGGGGTGACCATGGTGGCCGTCGCCGCGATGGGGGTGCCGATCACTCCGTCGTCGATCACCGCGCGCGCCGTCTGCGTGCCGGTGCCGAGCACGGTGTCCGGGGCGGAGCCGGTGAGCACCCCCGCCTCCGCCGCCGCGGCGAGCACGCGCGCCCCCTCCTCGGTGGTGACCGCGAAGGGCTTCTCGGAGTAGACGTTCTTGCCCGCGGCGATCGCGCGCAGATCCACCTCGGCGTGCGCCGCGGGGATCGTGAGGTTCAGGACTGTGTCCACCTCCGCATCGTCGATCAGCTCGTCGACGGTGAGCACCCGCACCCCCTCGCGCCCCTCGGCCGCGGCCTCGGCGCGGGCGCGGTCGAGGTCCGCGACGGCGACCAGGTGCACGTCGGGCAGCTGGTCGAAGCTCTCCAGGTACTGCCGCGAGATGACCCCGCAGCCGATCATGCCGACCTTCATCGGGTCGCCTCCTTCCGGCTGGTCGCGGGGGTGCGGCCGTGCTCGCCGTAGGGCATCTCGCTGCCGCGGGCGGCCCAGAGCAGGCCGCGCTCGATGATCGTGCGGACGTTCGGGTCCTCGAGCACCTCGACGCGGTGGCCGGGGGTGGTGACGAAGATGCGCCCCTCGCCCCACAGGCGGGTCCAGAGCGCCGGGGAGGTGATCTCACGGTGCCAGGGATCCCAGGAGCGGACCTTCTGGGTGGTGGTGGCGAGCACGTCGCAGTAGTCGTCGGCCAGGACCCAGTACTGCTCGGTGACCAGGTCGAAGTCGCTGATCCCGGCGGTGATGGGGTGGTCCGCGGCCTCGGGGAGCATGTTGACGGTGTAGGGGACGTAGTTGTCGGCCTGCTCTCCCCTGCGCTCGTCGGGGTGCTTGCCGGGGTGGCAGCCGAACTGTCCCCCGATGAGGGTGAGGTAGTCGGACTCGTTGCGGTAGGAGTCGGCGATCCCGCCGTGCCAGCCGGCCATCCCGGTGCCGGCCTCGATCGCGGCGCGCAGCCCCTCGAACTGGGGCCGCTCGATGGTGTTCATGGTGTTGCACTGGAGGATCAGGTCGACGGTGGCCATGTACTCGGCGTCGGCGTAGATCGCGGGGGAGTCCTCGATGCGGACGTCGAATCCGTTCTCCTCGAGGAAGGGGATGAACAGGTTCGTCGCCTCGACGGGCTGGTGGCCGTCCCAGCCGCCGCGGACGACGAGCGCGGTCCGGCGAGTTCCGGGGGTGGGGGTGGTCATGCGGTGGTCTCCTCGGTGGTGGGGGTCTGGGGGTCGACGGGGGTCCAGCGGGAGCCGTCGGCGTCGCTGGCCTCGACGGCGGCGAGGACGCGCTGGACGTGCAGCGCCTCGGCGAAGGAGGGGGAGGGGTCGGTGCCCTCGCCGATCGCGCGGACCAGGTCGGCGATCTCGTGGGTGAAGGTGTGCTCGTAGCCGAGGCCGTGGCCGGTGGGCCACCAGGCCGCGGCGTAGGGGTGCTCCGGCTCGGTGGCCAGCACGCGGGTGAAGCCCTGCCGGCCGGCGGGCACGGTCGCGTCGTAGATCTCCAGCTCGTTCATCCGCTCGAAGTCGAAGGCGATCGAGCCCTTCGCGCCGTTGATCTCGACGCGCATCGCGTTCTTGCGTCCCTGCGCCATTCGGGTCGCCTCGAACGCGCCGAGCACCCCGCCGGGGAAGCGGGCGGAGAACAGGGCGGTGTCGTCGACGGTGACCTGCTGGCGCTCGCCGGTGGTGTCGCCCTTCCCTCCGAGGCCCTGCGCGGTGCCGGCCGCGGGGCGGGTGGGGACGACGGTCTCGAGGGTGCCGGAGACCTGCTGGATCGGGGTGCCGGTCAGCCACTGGGTCAGGTCGATGACGTGCGCGCCGATGTCGCCGAGCGCCCCGGAGCCGGCCTTGTCTTTGTCCAGCCGCCAGGTCATGGGGGCGTCGGCGTCGGAGAGCCAGTCCTGGAGGTACTGGGCGCGGACCTGGCGGATCTCGCCCACGAACCCCTCGGCGATCAGCTGGCGCGCGTAGGCGAGGGCGGGGGTGCGGCGGTAGGAGAAGCCGCAGAGCGAACGCACGCCGCGGTCGGCGGCGTCGGCGGCAGCGGCGGCCATCTCCTCCGACTCCGCCACCGAGTTCGCCAGCGGCTTCTCGCACAGCACGTGCTTGCCGGCCGCGAGCGCGGCGAGGGCGATCTCGTGATGGGTGTCGCCCGGGGTGCAGATGTCGACGACGTCGATGCCGGGATCCTCGATCAGGTCCTGCCAGCGAGTGGTGTGGGAGGCGAAACCGTACCGTTCGGCGGCGTCGGCGACCGCGGACTCGGTGCGGCCCGCGATCGTGTGCAGCACCGGGGCGGCCGGCAGATCGAAGAAGCGATGCGCGGTGCGCCAGGCATGGGAGTGGGCGGCGCCCATGAAGCCGTAGCCGATCAGGCCGATGTTCAGTGCAGTGGGTGTCGAGGTCACGACGGGGACGTCTCCTTCGAGGTCGGGGTCACTTGCCGGAGCCGGCGGTCATGCCGCTGACCAGGTAGCGGCGGCCGAAGGCGTACAGGATCACGATCGGGATCGAGGACAGCACCACGGCGGCCATCACGACCGGCACGTTGGTGGCGTACTCGCCCTGGAAGCTCCACAGTGCCAGGGGCAGGGTGCGCTTGTCCGGGCTCTGCGTGAGGATCAGCGGGAACAGGAAGCCGTTCCAGGACATGAGCGCCTGGTACACCGCGACCGTCACGAGCGCGGGGCGCACGATCGGGAAGGCGAGGCGCCACATCTTCTGCCACTCGGTCGAGCCGTCGATGTCCATCGCCTCGAACAGCTCCCTCGGCACGTCGCGCAGGGAGTTCGAGATGATCAGGATGCTCAGCGGCAGACCGAAGGCGATCGCGGGGATCATCAGCGCGACCAGAGAGTCGTACATGTGCATCCGGATGATCATCAGGTAGATCGGCACGATCGTGGCCTGCACCGGGATCGCGAGCCCCAGCAGGAACAGGCTCCGCACGGGGCCGAACACCCGCCGTGTCCCGCGCACGATCGAGTACGAGGCCATGAACGCCATGAGCACCAGCGGCACCACGGTGCCGACCGCGACGAGGACGCTGTTGAGCAGGTACTGGGTGAAGTCCGCCTCGAGCACTGCGGTGACGTTCTCGACCGCGAGGGGCAGCGAGGGCAGCACGGGGTTCGAGCCGAAGTAGGTGGAGATCGACTTCAGGCTCGTGATGAGCACGAAGTACAGGGGCAGCAGCACGACGACGAGCCACAGCCAGCCGAAGGTGCCGCCGATCCAGTTGCGCCGCATGTCAGGCTCCTTCCATCTGGCTCGCGGAGGCATCCTTGCCGCCGAGCCGCTGCACGCCGAGCGCGAGGCCCAGCCCGATCACCACCAGCATCACCGCGAGGGCGCTGGCCACGCCCATCTCGTTGCCGCGGAAACCGGTGAGGTACATGTCCAGCGGCAGGATCCGGGTCGCGACGCCCGGTCCGCCCTGGGTGAGGACGAAGATGATGTCGAAGTAGGTCAGCGCTCCGACCACCATCAGCGTCGAGCTGGTGATGAGGGTGTACTTCAGCTGCGGCAGGGTGATCGAGAAGAACTGCCGCACGCGGCCGGCGCCGTCGATCTGCGCCGCCTCGTACATCGACTGCGGGATCTGGCTGACCGCGCCCTGGTAGATGAGGGTGTGGAAGGGGATGAACTGCCAGGCGATGATGAACAGCAGCACGCCCCACACCAGCACCGGGTCGCCGAGCCAGTTCTGCTTGAGCAGCGGCATGTCCAGCCCGGTGGCGAGCCCGAAGTTCGGGTCCAGCAGCGACTTGAAGGTGATCGCGATCGCCGCGGAGGAGAGCAGCAGCGGAAGGAAGTACAGCACCGCGAGCACGTTGCGGTATCGCTGCTGCCCGGCGAGGAAGGTGCCCAGCAGGATGCTCAGCGGCGTCTGCAGCAGCCAGGTCGCCACGATCATGATCAGCACCAGGCCCAGGCCCTGCCAGGTGGTGGAACGGGTCAGCGTCTCCGCCCAGCTGGTCAGGCCCGTGAACTGGATCGCGCCGATGCCGTTCCAGCTCGTGAAGGACAGCACCACCACCCCCAGCAGCGGCAGCAGGGCGAAGATCGCGAAGAACGCCAGCGCCGGCAGGGCGAAGAGGACATGGGAGATGTGCACCCGCTCGCCGCGCGGGCGGCGGGAGTCGGCGGCCGACGGGGCCCGCTGCACGGGTGCGGCCTCGGCCTCGGCGCCGGTGACGGCGAGCTGCGGCGTCGCGGGGGAGAGCGCCGTCATCGTCAGGCCCCCTTGCCGGCGGCCATGTTCTCGGCGAACTGCTCGGCCGTGAGCGTCCCGAGGAAGAGCTGCTCGATGTTGACCAGCAGGTTCTCCGCTTCCGTGGGCTGGAGCGCCTGGTCCCAGGACTGGGTGAAGGCCGGCGCCTCCTGGAGCGAGGAGTAGACCCACTGGAGGTACTCGGCGTCCTCGCTCGCCGCGAGCGCATCGTCCTGGCCCATGATCACCGGGACGGAGCCGGAGGCGATGAGGTCGGCGGCGACCTGGTCGCTCATCGCACCCTCCTTGAGGAACGCCTTGGCGACCTCCTTCTCCTCGTCGCTCGCGGCGGAGGAGAGGGAGAGGTAGTTGCAGGGGTTGCCCACGAGGTTCGTTAGCTCGCCCTTGCCGCCCTCGATGGTGGGGAAGGGGCCGAAGCCGAGCCGTCCGGACTGGACGAAGTCACCGCCGCTGGCCTTCATGCTGCCGAAGGTCCAGCCGCCGTGGAGCATGAGCGCGGCCTGGTCGGTCCACATCAGGGCCTGGTCGGTGTTGGAGTCCGCGGCCATCGACTCGAAGCCGTCGACGAAGGCGCTCGCCTCCAGCAGCTCCTCCACCTTCTCGCCCATCGCGATCACGGAGTCGTCCAGCCATGCCTCGGAGTCGCCGGCCGCGATGCGGGCGAAGACGTCTGGACCGCCGACGCGGTCCAGCAGGTACTCGAGCCACATCATGGAGGTCCAGCGGGACTGGCCGGCCAGGGAGATCGGGGCGACCCCGGCGGAGTTCGCCTTCTCGATCACGTCCAGCAGCTCGTCCCAGGTCTCCGGCGCCTCGGCGCCGATGTCCTCGAGCACGGTCTTGTTGTGGAAGAGGATGATCGGCTGCGTCGCACCCTGGGGGAGGGCGTAGATCTTCTCGTCCACGGTCGCGGCGTCCCACACGGACTCCACGAAGCGGTTCTTGTAGTCCGCCTCCTCCTCGAGCCAGGCGGTGACGTCCTCGACCTGGGACTCCTCGGCGTAGGTGCGCAGACCGCCGCCGCCCCAGCCGTAGATGATCGTCGGCGCCTCGCCCGCACCGATCGCCGTGCGGATCTTCTGCTTGTACGCGTCGTTCTGGAAGAAGGTCAGCTCGATCTGGCCCTGGTCGCCCTCGTTGAAGGCGTCGACGGAATCCTCGTAGATGGTCTCGTTGGGTTCGCCGGAGAGCGACCAGTAGCTCGCGGACCCGCCGTCGCCGCTGCTCGAGCCGGGGCCGGCGGTGCCGCAGGCGCCGAGGGTGAGGGCGGAGAGCCCGGCGGTGGCGCCGAGCATCCCCCGACGAGTGAGTGAAAAGTTTCGCATGACGTGCTCCTGGTGTCGACGTTGACGGGGCTGTCGTCGGCGTCGTCCTGGAGGTGACGCCGGTAAGTAAGCGCAATTTACCAACAGGGCGGGTGGGGGTCAACAACGTGGCCGGATCGAGACCTTTCGCGAACATTGACCGTTGTGACCTGGCAGTACGTCGATGTGCGCGGGTGGGAGGGGTGGCTTCGGCCCGGGTGTCGCTCCAGCTGCGACGCGTGGCGGGGCATGGTGGCCGAGCGGCCGGCTCGATGGCGCCGACGTACAGAAAGTTTCTCTCGCGAGCGGTAGGATGTGTGTCATGGTGACGACGCGGAGAGCGAGAGGGAAGGTCACTCTCGCGCAGGTGGCGGAGGTGGCGGGGGTGTCCCTCGCGACCGCCTCCAAGGCGATGAACGGCCGGGCAGCGGTGAGTGCGAGCACGGGGGAACGGGTCGCGGAGGCGGCGCAGTCCCTCGGCTACGAGGCCCGTCCGCGCCGCTCGCACGGCCGACGCCGTATCGCCCTGCACCTCGAGGTGGCCGACAGTCCGTACGTCATGGGCGTCCTGGCCGGTGCGGAGGCCGCGGCGCGCGGCGCCGGAGCGGATCTGCTCGTGGTCAGCTCCGAGGGGCGCGGCATCTCACGAGCCTGGATGGCGGAGACGGCGGGCGCCGGGGTCGACGGCGTCGTCGCGCTCACCGCCCCGATCGACTCCCGGCACGTGCGCTGGAGCCGCAGCCTGAACCTCCCGCTCATCGTGATCGACCCGATCCTGCGCGAGGGTGAGGTCGAGGGGCTCCTCGCCGTCTCCGCGACGAACTGGGAGGGCGGGCGCAGCGCCGTGCGCCACCTGCTCGACCTCGGCCATCGCCGTATCGGACTGCTCAACGGCCCCGACGGCTCCGTCCCCGGTCAGCAGCGCACCGAGGGCTACCGCAGCGCGCTCGCCGCAGAGGGCATCCCCCTCGACGAGGAGCTGATCCACGGCGGTGACTTCAGCGCCGAGGTGGGGGAGGAGGGCGCCGCGCGGATGCTCGCGCTCGACGACCCGCCGACGGCGCTCTTCGCCGCCTCCGACAACCTCGCCCACGGCGCCATGCGTGCCGCCCGTGCCCGCGGGCTCGAGATCCCCGAGCAGCTCAGCGTCGTCGGCTTCGACGACACGATGATCACCCGCTGGACCCAGCCCCAGCTCACCGCGGTCAGCCAGCCGCTGTTCGAGATGGGGCAGGTCGCGGTCGAGCGGCTCCTCGCACTGCTCGACGACCCGAGCCGTTTCGCCCATCCCTTCGAGCTGCGGACGAAGCTGGTGCTGCGGGAGTCGACGGCGCCGCCGACCGATCGAGAGTGAAGCCCCCGGCGCGCAGGGTGAGCCTCAGGGCAGCCCCCGGAGCGTCCCGCGGTGCAGGATCACCGGCGTCGGACGCTGGATCCTCTCCCGCCGCGGCGGGCGGTCGACCAGGGCGCAGAGCGCACGGCCCACGAGCGCCCCGGTCATCCGCAGCGAATGCCCGAGCACCGCGACCGGCGGGTCGTGGAGCTGGCAGGACATCGAGTCCTCCCAGCCGATGATCGAGAGCTGCTCGGGCACTCTCGCGCCGAGCGCGGGCGCGGCCTCCAGGGCCCCGATCGCCATGGCGTCGTTGTCGCACACGAGGGCGGTCGGAGGAGCTGTCCCGCCGGACCCGGCCAGCAGGGTCTCGAGGGCGAGGGCGCCGCTGCGCTCGGAGTAGTCGCCCTGCGCGGTGAGCGGCGCATCTCCGTGGCGCGCGACATCCTCGACGTAGGCCTCGCGGCGCAGGCGGGAATGCAGGAGGTCGGCGGGACCGCCCAGATGTGCGATCCGTGCATGGCCCAGGGCGCGCAGCTCGGCGAGGACCGCGCGCATCGATGCCGCGTTGTCGACCAGGACGGCAGGCTCCTCCCCTTCCTGGGTGACGTCCCCGAGCATCACGTATCCGATGCCCAGCTCCTCCAGCAGTCCCGGGCGAGGATCCTCCGCCCGGAGGTCCCGGAGCACGACGGCGTCCACCGTGCCGGACTCCGCCCAGCGCCGGTAGAACGCCATCTCCTCGACGGGGGAGCGGGCGGCGAGGGTCAGCACGGTGTGCCCGTCGAGCGCGACCTCGTCCTCGACCCCGGCCAGCACCTGGCTGAAGAACATCTCCGAGCGGGCGTCCCACAGGTCCTGTGGGGCGAGGAAACCGAATGTGCTCATGAGGACATGGTCCCCCGTCAGCGCCGTGCCCGCGCCACCAGCTCGTTGACGCTGCGCACCACGCCGTCGGCGAGGAAGTCGGCGGGGTCCAGCACCGCTCCGGGACCGGCCGTGACCGATACGGTCGCACGCTCCCCGGGCAGCAGGTCCAGCATCTGACGGTCCGCTGACGCGCTGGGGTGGACGCGGTCGGCGACCACCACGACGTCGCGTACCAGCGAGCGCGCACGCAGAACCACCTGCACGGCGCCCTCGATGTCCGGATCCGCGCTCGCCTCCACCTCGAGGGCCGACGGATCGAGATCGAGGTCCTTGTCCTCTGCGTACCAGTGCACGGCCCGCATCCCGGGCGCCACCAGCAGCAGCGCCTCACGGCTCGGATCCTCCGGGGACGCGACCGATTCCGGCAGCGGGATCAGCGAGGTGCTGCGCGGCGCAACCTGCACGGTCAGGTGCTCCTCCGCGAGGGTCTCGCCGTCGCGGTGCACCCGGCGCAGGTACAGGATGCCGTCGAGCGCTTCGTCGGTGTCGTTGCCGAGCACGGCGACGGGGCCGCCTCGGCGCGGCTCGACGGTGAGCAGGCGTGGGGCGTAGAGGTCCCTCATCGCGTACCAGAGCAGCTTCCGGCGGCCGTCCCCGTCGACCGCCGCCCACGAGGTCACGGGCCAGCAGTCGTTGAGCTGCCAGATGATCGTGCCCGTGCAGTGCGGCCACAGGGAGCGGTAGTGCCCGATCCCCACCCGCAGCGCCCGTGCCTGGTTCAGCGCAGTGGTGAGGTGGAAGTCCGCGAAGCTCGCGGGGTCCGGGTCGGGGAAGTGCGGCCGGTACCCGGCCACGAGCTTCTCCTGCCCGCGCACCGCCTTCTGGTGCGAGAGCATCGTGGGGGAGTCGGCGCGCAGCGGGCGCTCCGAGATCGCGCGCTCCACCGTCGCCCATGTAGCGGGGCCCTGGAAGCCGAACTCGGCCGCGAAGCGGGGGTCGGTGTCGCGGTAGTGGACGTAGTCGTTGTCCTCCTCGCTCGCCCACACCACCCAGTTGTGCACCGTGCCGTGATCAGGGTGCCGGGGCTGTTCGAGGACTCCGCGGGAATAGGGGCTCGACGGCGTGTAGGAGCGGGTGGGGTCGAGCTCCGAGAGGATCGCCGGAAAGATCTCCGTGTAGTAGCGGTTCCCCCAGCCCACGCCCTCCTCGATCACGTCCTTCCAGCCCCAGTGGAAGTATCCCTCCACGTTCTCGTTCGAGCCGTTCCAGTGCACGAGAGAGGGATGCCAGGCCAGGCGCACCGCGTGCTCCCGCAGCTCCTCCTCGATCTCGCCGCGCAGCGGCTCCTCCTCGCTGTACGCGGCGCAGGCCATCGCGACGTCCTGCCAGACCATCACACCCAGCTCATCGCACAGGTCGTACAGCTCCTCGGCGGCGTAGAGCCCGCCGCCCCAGATCCGCAGCATGTTCATCCCGGCGTCGACGACATGGCCCACGCCGCGGGCGTAATCCTCCGCGGTCAGGCGAGTCGGGAAGCAGTCGTCGGGGATCCAGTTCGCGCCCTTGACCAGTACGGGGCGGTCGTTGACCACCACGGTGAAGGAGGTGCCCACCTCGTCGGGCTCCTCGACGACGCCCGCGGTGCGGAAGGCGATCCGGTGGGAGACCGCGTCCAGCGGCGCTGCGGCCGACGGGTCGCCCCCGCCCGCCGCGTCCTCGAGCACCACCCGTGCCGTGTACAGCGGCTGCTCCCCGTGGCCGCGCGGCCACCAGAGCTCCACGCTCTCCAGGTGCAGCGAGACCTCCGCCTGCGAGGCGCCGGCCGGGACCACGGCCTCGGCCGTACCGGCGAGGTCGCCGCCCGGTCCCGTCACCTCCAGCCGGAGGTGCAGCGGCCCGTCGGCCCCGTGCTCGCGTTCGACCGGCACGGTCAGTGCGACCGTGCCGCCAGGCCCGTCGGCGTCGGGGACGACCAGGGGCCTCACTCGGTCCAGCCGCGCGCCCGACCAGCTCTCCAGCGCGATCGGACCGGCGATGCCGCTGGTCACGAGGACCGGACCCCAGTCCCAGCCGAAGTTGCACGCCATCTTCCGGATCGCGTTGTACGGCAGGTCGTTGCCGACGACGGGGAGATCCCCCTGCGCGGCGGCGTTCTCCCGGGCGGTGCGCAGCGGGGAGGCGAAGCGGATCTCGAGGGTGTTCGCCCCGGTGCGCAGCAGCGACTCGACGGGGAACCGCCAGGAGCGGTGCTGGTTCTGCACGGTCGCCACCTCGGCGCCGTTCAGCATCACGGTCGCCGCGGTGTCCAGGCTCCCCGCCACCAGATCGGTGCGCCCCGAGGGCAGCTCGTCGATCTGGAACACGGTGCGATAGAGCAGGTCGCACTCTCCGCTCCACGCCAGCTCGTGCTCGTTGCGGTCCAGGTACGGGTCGGGGATCAGCCCGGCGTCCAGCAGATCGGTGAGGAAGGTGCCCGGCACCGTCGCCGGGAGGTCTCGCACCGGGAAGGGGATCGGCCCGTCGGTGACGGTGAGGGTCCAGCCCTCGTGCAGCTCACGGCGCGAGACGGTCATCCGAGGTCCTCCTGATGGGCGAGATGGTCGGGCATCGGCACGCCCCGACGCTGTGCTTCGGCGAGGAAGCGCTGGTTGGTGGCGGGCTCGGGGGCGGCGGCGAGGAGCCGACGCGTGAACTCCTCGCGCGGGGAGAGGATGACCTCGTCAGCCGGACCGTGCTCGATGACCCGACCCCGGAGCATCACCATGATCTCGTCGGAGAAGTGCCGGGCCGTGGCCAGGTCGTGGGTAATGTAGAGCATCGCCAGGTCCTCCTCCTGCTGGAGCCGGGCCAGCAGGTTCAGCACCCCCAGGCGCACCGAGACGTCCAGCATCGAGACGGGCTCGTCGGCCACGAGCACGCTCGGCCCGGGGGCGAGGGCGCGGGCGATCGCGACGCGCTGGCGCTGCCCGCCGGACAGCTCGTGAGGTCGCCGCTCCATGAACGCGTCGTCGGCCGGGAGGTTAACCCGCTCCAGCAGCTCCTTCGCTGCCCCGGGGGCTGTGCGTGCCGTGGCCCGGCCGTGCAGCAGCAGGGGCCGGAGGAGGTGGTGGCCGATCGAGTGGTACGGGTTCAGCGAGGCGAAGGGATCCTGGAACACCATCTGCACCTCGTGGCGGTAGTCCGCCAGCGCGCGGCCCCGTCGGCCGATGGGCGCCCCGTCCAGCAGCAGGGTCCCCGAGGTGGGGCGCTCCAGCTGCATCAGCAGCTTCGCGATGGTGGATTTGCCGGAGCCGGACTGGCCCACCAGCGCCAGCGTGCGGCCCGGCGACAGCTCGAAGGACACCTCCTGCACCGCCTGCAGGCGGGAGAAGCGCAGACCGCTCCGCAGCAGGTAGGTCTTCGAGAGGTCCGTGGCGGTCAAGGTGGTCATCGGGTCTCCTCCGGGGAGTAGCCGGCGCGGACGAAGTCTCCGGTCGAGCCGGTCAGCGAGGGGAAGGAGCCCAGCAGGCGGCGGGTGTACGGGTGCTTCGGCGCGAAGTACAGGTTCTCCGCGGTGTCCAGCTCCACGATCTCGCCCTGTCTCATCACCGCGATGCGGTCGGAGATCTCCAGCAGCATCGGCAGGTCGTGGGTGATGAACACGACCGCGAAGCCCAGCTCCTGGCGCAGGCGCAGGATCTCCTGCAGGATCTCCCGCTGCACCACCACGTCCAGGGCGGTCGTGGGTTCGTCCATGATCATCAGCTCGGGGTCCAGGGCCAGCGCCATCGCGATCATCACGCGCTGGCGCATGCCGCCGGAGAGCTCGTGGGCGAAGGCGGTGATGCGGGAGGGGTCCACCCCCACCAGGCGCAGGAGCTCCTCGCTGCGGTGGCGTCGCTCGGCCGCGTCCATCTGGGGTCGATGCGTCGTGAACACGTCCTCCAGCTGCGCCTTCACCGAGATCACGGGGTTCAGGGAGTTCATCGCGCCCTGGAAGACCATCGCGATCCTCGACCAGCGGAAGGTGCGCAGCGACTCGCCCTCGAGGGCGAGCACGTCGACGTCCCCGTCGGACTGTCCATGGAAGGTGACGCTGCCGCCGATGATCCGTGCGGGCGGCCGGTGCAGCTGGTTCAGGCCGTAGGCGAGGGTGGTCTTGCCGCTGCCGGACTCTCCGGCCAGGCCCAGGATCTCCCCGCGGTGCAGGGTGAGACTCGCCCGCCGCACCGCGTGCACGGGCTCGGCGACCTCGTAGACGATGTCCAGGTCCCGCACGGTCAGCACCGGCTCGGGCGAGGCGGCGGCGCCGAACCCGGAGCGGACCGACTCGAGGTCCGTGACGATCTGCTCTGCGGACTTGCTCATGCCCCCGCCTCCTTCTCGGCCTTCTGCACGCGGCGGACGTTCGCCGGCGCGTTGCGCAGGCGCGGGTTGATGATCGCGTCGATCGAGAAGTTGATCAGCGACAGGCCGCCGCCGAGCACGGCGATCATGAAGCCCGGCGGGACGAACCACCACCAGCCGCCGAGGGTCAGGGCCTGGCCGTTCTGGGCGTAGAACAGCATCGATCCCCAGGTCTGGGTGCCCACCACGCCGAGCCCGATGAAGCTCAGCCCCGCCTCGCCGAGGATCGCGGTGATCAGGGCGAACACGAAGCCGCTGGACATCACCGGGAGCAGGTTGGGCAGGATCTCGACGGAGATGATCCGCCACGGCTTCTCGCCGGCGATCCGGGCGGCGTGGACGTAGTCGCGGCTGCGGATCGAGAGGGTCTGCGAGCGCAGCACCCGGGCGGAGGCCGCCCAGGAGGTGATCGCGAGGACGAAGGCGATCAGCAGCAGGCCCCGCTGCTCCACGTAGGAGCCGATCACGATCATGAGCGGCAGCCCCGGGAGGATCAGCACCACGTTCGTGAACAGGGAGAACACCTCGTCGAGCCAGCCTCCGAGGTAGCCGCCGAGGATCCCGAAGAACGCGGAGAGGAGCAGGGCCAGCACGGCCACGATCACGCCCACCATCAGAGAGCCGCGGGTGGCGTGGGCGAGCTGTGCGAGGACGTCCTGCCCGGTCTGGGTGGTTCCCAGCAGGTGGGCGGCGCTCGGTCCCTGCATCCCGTCGTTGGAGACCGCGAGCGGATCCTGCGTGAAGAAGGGGGCGACCAGCCCGAACAGGACGATCGCGACGACGATCCCGAGGCCGACGACGAGCGTCGTGGCGGGACGCCGTCTGCGCGGCGCGGTGGTCTTCTCGGTCTCGTCGATCTGGGCCGATTCCTCGGTGATGGTGGTCATGGCCTCCTCCTCAGCCCCGCGCCCTGGTGCGCGGATCGATGACGCCGTACAGCAGGTCGACGGCGAGGTTCGCCGCCAGCACGGAGACCGTGATGATGAGGAACAGCCCCTGCATGAGCGAGTAGTCGTTGTTCTGGACGGACTGGAGCATGGTGAAGCCGATGCCGGGATAGGAGAACACCGACTCCACCACGATCGATCCCGAGACGACGAAGCCGAGCGAGATCGCGAAGCCGGAGACGCTGGGCAGGACGGCGTTCCGGGCGGCGTAGGTGAGCATGATGCGGCGCGGGTGGAGGCCCTTCGCCTCCGCGGTGAGGATGTAGTCCTCGCTCAGCGTCGAGACCATCATGTTGCGCATCCCCAGCAGCCACCCGCCCAGCGAGCTCAGCACGATCGTGAGCGCGGGCAGGAAGGCGTAGTACATCGCGTTCGACACGAACGGGTAGTCCAGCGCCGGGCGCACGAGCGTCACGTCGTAGCCGCCTGAGATCGGGAACAGACCCAGGTTCACGCTGAGCGCGTAGACGAACAGCAGTGCGAGCCAGAAGTAGGGCACGGACTGCATGATCGTGGTGGCGGGGATGAGCGAGTCCAGCCAGGTGCCGCGCTTCCAGCCGGCGAGAGTGCCGAGGGTGATGCCGATGAGGAAGGTGATCACCGTGGAGACGCCCACGAGCACCAGGGTCCAGGGCAGGGACTGGCCGATCACCTGGGAGACCGGGGTCGGGAAGTAGGTCACCGAGATGCCGAGGTCACCGCCCAGCAGGTTCGCGAGGTACTGGACGTACTGCTGCAGGAGGGAGCCCTGGTCATCGGCACCGAGCATCACCTCGATGGCCTCCCGGGTCGCGGGATCCACGGGGCCGCGCAGGGCGAGCTTCGAGAGCACCGCGTCGACCGGGCTTCCCGGCAGCGCGCGGGGGATGAAGAAGTTGAGGGTCACGGCAGCCCAGAGGGCGACCAGGTAGAAGCCGAGCTTCCGGAGAACGTGCACCGCGGTCCTTTCGTCGACGATGGGCGGGGCAGGGGCGCCGCCGACCTCGGCGGCGCCCGGCTCCCTCAGACGGGGACGACGGTCTTGAGGACCTGGGCGTTGTCCGGGGCGGACCAGGACATCGGATAGCAGTACAGGTCCTCCTGCGTGGGCCAGCCGGTCACGCGGGAGTTGTTGTACTCGGTGAGGCTCGAGCCGATCAGCACAGGGATGTAGGGCAGCTGCTCGCTGACGATCTGCTGGATGATCGCGTACTGCTCCTTCTTCACCTCCGGGTCGTCGGTGCCGGCGGCGACGGCGAGAGCGGCGTCGACGTCGGGGTCGGAGAAGCGCGCCGAGTTCTGGTACGGGTCACCGTTCTCGCCGACGGGAACAGTCGACTCGGTGCTGAAGAACGTGTGGTAGAGGTAGTACGGATCCGGTGCCGGACCCTGGCCGAGCGAGTCGATGACCAGCTGGAACGTGCCGGTCGACTTCGCGTCGTTCCACTCGTTCACGGAGACCTGCTGGGGCACCAGCTCGATGCCGACGGACCGGTACTGCTCGGCGAGGGTGTCCAGGGCGGTGACGAAGTCGGACCACCCGGTGGGGCAGCTGACCGTCATCGACAGCCGCTCGCCGTCCTTCGCATAGATCCCGTCGGGGCCCTCCTCGTAGCCGGCCTCCTCGAGCACGGCGCGGGCTGCGTCGACGTCCGCGTTCCACGGGGCGACGTCGATCGAGGGATCGATGAAGTCGGCGTCGCGCTCGGGCAGGGCGAAGGCAGGGGAGATGTCGGTGCCCATGTCGTAGAAGGCGAGCTTCGAGAGCTGCTCGCGATCCATCCCGAGATAGAGGGCGCGCCGCACGGCCGGATCCGTCTGCGGCCCCTCGCAGCCGAGGTCCGGATTGCTCGCGGCGAACAGGGCGCACTGCGAGGTGGGGGAGTTCGTGTAGCTGAGATCGGGATTGTTCGCCACGTGCTCGTCGAGATTCGGCATGGAGGTGGAGGTGTAGTCGATCTCGCCGGCCAGCCACTTGTCGGTGGCGGACTGGTTGCCGGACAGGGACTGCACGCGCACTCCGCCGATCGCGGGCTTCCCCTCCTCCCAGTACTCGCCGTTCGCGTTCAGGAGATAGGACTCCGGGGTGAAGTCGCCGAGGGCGAAGGGGCCGGTTCCGACCGGCTCCTCGTTGGTGTAGGTCGCGAGGTCCTCGACCTCGCCCCAGAGGTGCTCGGGGATGATCCAGGTGCGGCCCAGCGCATTGGGCCCCTCGACGAAGGAGGGCGCCGGGTAGGTGAGCACGACGGTCGTGTCGTCGCTCGCCTCTGCTCCTGGGGCGGTGCCGGCGGGGTTCAGGGTCTCGTTGTCCTTGATCGCGTTGAAGGTGAAGGCGACGTCGCCCGCGGTGAAGGGGGTGCCGTCCGTCCAGCTCACCCCGGAGCGCACGGCCACGGTGAGCACCGTGCCGTCCTCGTTCCACTCGAAGCTCTCGCCGAGCTGGGGCACGGGGTCCACGTCGATCGCGGCGAGCGGGTTGTAGTAGAAGAGCGGCTCGTAGATCAGGCCCTGCACCATGGACAGCACGGTCGGGGAGTGGGGGTTGAAGTTCTTGGTGAAGCCGGCTCCGGCTCCGTTGTAGCAGTTGACGATCGGCAGGTCGGCGCCGTCGCCGCTGCCGTCGTCGAGGTTGGACTGCCCGCCGCAGGCGGCCAGGGCGACGGGGACTGCGGTGGCGAGGGACAGGGTGCCGAAGGTCCGACGGGTGAGGTGCATCGTTGCTCTCCAGGTGACGCGGCGGTGCGTAGGGGCGGTGAGTGCGGAGCGGCGGCCGACTCCGGCCGTCGTGCGGGGGTCACTGCGATGTGACTAACTTCAGTAACTTAATGAAGTGATTGGAGTATGCGACCATCTTCACGTCGCGTCAACACCGAAGCCGCTCCCGCGATCGTCACGAAGACGTCACGATCGGAGCGCACCACCGATCCGCCACAGACAGGGGTCCCATGCCCGCGCTCATCTCCCGCAGCGGCGCCGCGACGGACGCCGCGATCCTCGACGCCATCCGTCGTGAACCCGACACGACCCGCATCGCGATCGCCCGCGCGCTCGGGGTCACGCCCGCGACCGTCACGAACTCGGTGAAGCGGCTGCTCGCCGACGGGCTCGTGGTCGAGAGCGGACGCGCCCGCTCCACCGGCGGGAAGCCCGCCTCCCTCCTGCGGGTCTCCACCACCTCCCGCTGGGCCATCGGCTGCACCGTCGAGAGCGACCGGATCGCACTGGTCGCCATGGGGATCGGCGGGGCCCTGCGCGGGCGGGTCATGATGCCGTTGCGGCCCGCAGCCAGAGCCGAGGAGATCCTCGACGAGCTCGAGCGGGCCCTGCGATCACTGGGTGCGCTCGAGAGGACCGAGCGAGCCGCTTTCCGGGGCATCGGGCTGGCCGATCTCCGTCCCGGGTCCGAGGGGATCTCGGCGCTCATCACGCATCTCGAGGAGCTCACCGATCGCCCCGTCGTGCGCGGCACCCCTGCCGTGTGCGCCGGCCTGGGAAGCGAATGGGTGGGCGAGCAGCCTGGCGGTGAGCCCTGGCTGACGGTCCACCTCGGCCCCACCGTCGGCATCGCGCTGCTGATCGACGGCCGGCCCCTGCTGCCGTGGGGTGGGGCGAGCGGCGAGCTGGCGGTCGACGGCGGCGGCATCGCCGCCGACGTGGACCGGGCGCTCGCCGCCGGGCTCGCCTCCCGGATCCACCTCGACGCCGCCGAGCAACGGGTGATCACCGCCCATGCCCGGCTCACCGAGGCCGCCGCGCACGGGGACTCCGATGCGACGACGATCGTCACCGAGGGGGCGACGTGCATAGCCCGCGCCGTGGCCGGGCTGATCGCGCCGCTCGGGGTGCGTCGGGTGATGGTCAGCGGGACCAGCGTGGCGATGGCCCCGCGGCTCTATCTCGAGGCGATGACGGCCGTGCTGCCCGACGAGACCCGGCTGCGGGTCTCGACCGTGCAGCCCCATCCCTGCGCGGTGGGGGCGGCGGCACTGGCCCTTGCGCACCAGGACTGAGCGACGCCGCGACCGGGCGACACGGGTGAAGGTCCGGAAGGGGCAGGTCGAACTGTGCTGTGTCAGTCCTCCACGAGCTCGACCGGGGCATCCGGAGCGAGGGTCAGCACCGCCGCTCCGCCTTGTGCGAGACGCAGCCCGTCCCGGGCCGAGGCACCGGTGATCAGGTCGTCCCCGACGGCGCGCACCGTGAGCGGGCGCTCTCCGTGATGCAGCAGGAACAGGAAGTCCATACCGTCCCCGCGCCGACGCACAGCCTCCAGCCCGGCCTCCGCAGCGCCGGGCAGGGTCGGACCGATGCCGAGCTCCGCGGCGATCTCTGCGAGACGGCGGTCCCGGGCCTCCTGGGTCCACCCCGCAGAGACGTAGACGGCTCTGCCCTCGCCGCGACGGGCGCGGGTGACGGCGGGCAGCCCGGCGAGGTCGCCGTGGGTGTAGCGCGCGAGCACCTCGGCGTCCTCGACCCCGAGCAGCTCCGTCCATCCCTCGACCTCGCTGCCGTCGGAGAGCGCGACCCGTTCCCCGGCGGGCAGCGGCAGCAGCTCCTGGCCGCGCACCCCGAGCAGGCGCCGCAGCCGGCCCGGGTAGCCGCCGGTCGCGATGCGGAGGTGCTCGTCGGCCAGGCCGCTCAGGTAGGTGACCACGAGCTCCCCGCCGCCCTCGACGTACTCCTCGAACCAGCTCACCTGGTCGTCGCTCAGCGGGTACTGGGCCGGGACCACCAGGAGGCGGTGCGCGGAGAGGTCAGCGAGCGGCCGGACGAAGTCCACCGGGATCCCGGCCCGCCAGAAGGAGCGGTGCGTCGCGCGCACCTCCGCGGAGTAGGTGAGGTGGGAGGAGGGGAGGTCCGGCGTCTCCAGCGCCCACCACCCGTCGGCGTGCCAGAGGATCCCGACCTCCGCCCGCACCAGCGGGCCGTCGGCCGGAAGCGCCGCGACCGGCGCGAGGCGCTCCAGGATCCCGCCGAGCCGCGCGATGGAGGCGAACACCCGCGAGCGACCTCCCGCGTGCGGGACCAGCGCACCGTGCCACTGCTCCGCTCCTCCCGCGCTCTGGCGCCATTGGAAGAACAGCGAGGACTGCGAGCCGCGGGCGATATAGCCCAGGCTGTGCCGGATCATGCGGTCCGCGCCCTTGGCCAGGGTGCGGCCGTCCACGCGGATGCCCGTCGCGTTCTGCTCCATGAGCACCCATGGCCCGCCTGACCAGGAGCGCGCCAGGTCGGAGCCGTAGGCGACGTGCGCCTCCGCATCGGGGCCGGCGGTGTCCAGGTAGTGGTCCAGCGAGACCACGTCCTCCCGCTCGGCCCAGGACCACTGCTCGAGATGGTTCCAGGTGGGCAGCATGAAGTTCGTGGTCACCGGTGCGGTCGACCCTGCGGCGCGGATCTCCTCGCGCTGCTCGACCATCGCCGCGAGCATCTCGTCGGAGCTGAAGCGGCGGAAGTCGATCGCCTGGGAGGGATTGGGCAGGTACTGGGTGGTGCGCGGCGGCGTGATCTCCTCGAAGGAGGCGTAGCCCTGGGACCAGAACGCCGTGCACCAGGCGGCGTTCAGCGCCTCGATCGTGCCGTACCGGTCCTCCAGCCACGCCTGGAAGGCGTGCTCGGCGTGCGGGCCGTGGTCGAGGGTGCCGTACTCGTTGTGCAGGTGCCAGCCGCGCAGCCCCGGATGGTGCCCGTAGCGGTCGGCGAGACGGCGGGTGATCCGTCGGGCGGCCTCCCGGTAGGCGGGGGCGCTGATCGCGTAGGTGTCCCGGGAGCCGTGGGTGAGGCGGACGCCGTCGGGGCGCACCGGCAGCGCATCGGGATGGGCGCGGGTGAACCAGGGCGGCGGCGAGGCGGTGGGGGTGGCCAGGAAGAAGCCGATGCCCGCGTCGGCGAGGCGCTCGAGGATCTCGTCGAGCCAGTCGGTGACGAACGCTCCCTCCGTCGGCTCGAGAGCCGACCAGGAGAACACCCCGAGGGTCACCGTGTTCACCCTCGCCTCCTGCATCAGGGCGAGGTCCTCCTCCCACGTGGCCCGGTCCCACTGCTCCGGGCTCCAGTCCCCGCCGAAGAGGATCTGCCCGGGGGCGAAGCCGCGGCGGTGGGCCTGCTCGACGCTCATGACTCGCCCCTGACCAGACGCAGCGGCGCGGAGCCGGCGCGCGCGAACAGGCCCAGCGAATGCACGTCGTAGCGGCGGCGCAGGAAACGGCCGCCGTCTCCGGTATCGACCTCCTCGCCGTCCAGCAGGTGCACCCAGCGTCCGGCGGGCAGGTACACGTCCACCTCCCCGGTCCCGGTGAAGACCGGGGCGACCAGGAGGTCCTCGCCCAGCATGTACTGGGTGTCCAGGGTGCGGCAGGCGGGATCCTCGGGGAACTGCAGCACCATCGAGCGCATGAGCGGCGCGCCCGTGCGGGTGGTCCGGTCAGCGGTCTCCAGGAGGTAGGGCATGAGCGTCTGCTTGAGCGTGGTGAACTCGCGCATGACCTCGACGGCCTCCTCGTCGAACAGCCACGGCACGCGGTACGAGTTCGAGCCGTGCAGGCGGGAGTGGGAGCTGAGCATCCCGAAGGCGACCCAGCGCTTGAACACCGTCGGGTCCGGGGTGCCCTCGAAGCCGCCGATGTCATGGCTCCAGTAGCCGAATCCGGAGGAGGTCAGCGACAGCCCGCCGCGCAGAGACTGCGCCATCGCCACATAGGTCGACTCGCAGTCCCCGCCCCAGTGGATCGGGAACCGCTGCCCACCGGCCGTGGCCGAGCGGGCGAAGACGACTGCCTCCCCCGTCCCGAAGCGCCGCTCGAGCAGTTCGAACACCGCCTGGTTGAACCGGGAGGTGTAGTAGTTGTGCTCCCGCAACGGGTCCGAGCCGTCGTGCCAGCGCACCCCGTCCACCGGGATGCGTTCGCCGAAGTCGGTCTTGAAGCTGTCCACGCCGTCATCGAGGAGCTTCTCGAGCGCGCTCGTGTACCAGGCGGTGGCCTCGGGGTTCGTGAAGTCGACGAGCGCCATCCCGGCCTGCCACAGGTCGCTCTGCCAGATCGACGGCTCGGGTCCGTCGTCCTTCAGGAGCAGGTAGCCCTTCTCCGCGCCCTCGGCGAACAGGCGGGAGCGCTGCGCGATGTACGGGTTGATCCACACGCTCACGTGCAGGCCGCGATCGTGGAGCTTGCGCAGCAGCCCGCGCGGGTCCGGGAAGGTCGCGGGATCCCAGACGAAGTCGGACCAGTGGAAGCCGCGCATCCAGAAGCAGTCGAAGTGGAACACGCTCAGCGGGATACCGCGCTCGGCCATGCCGTCCACGAAGGACAGCACCGTCGCCTCGTCGTACTCGGTGGTGAACGAGGTCGACAGCCACAGACCGTAGGACCAGTCGGGGACGGCGGGCGGGCGGCCGGAGCGGGCGGTGTAGCGGTCGAGGACCTCGAGCGGGGTGCCGCCGCCGTAGACCTCGTACCGCAGTCGCTCTCCGGGCACGGAGAACTGGGTGGCGGAGACGTTCTCGGAGCCCACCTCGAAGGACACCGGGCCGGCATCGTCCACGAGCACGCCGTAGCCCCGAGAGGACAGGTAGAAGGGCACGTTCTTGTAGGCCTGCTCGGAGTTGGTGCCGCCGTCGGCGTTCCAGATGTCGATGCTCTGCCCGTTCTTCACGAAGGCGCCGAAGCGCTCTCCGAGTCCGTACACGTGCTCGCCGACGTCCAGGGACAGCTGCTCGTGGACGAAGGGGCCCTCGCCCTCGACCTGTGCGTACCCGATCGAGCGCTCGGTCGAGGAGGTGAGGACCTCCCCGTCCCACAGGTAGTCGACATGCCACGGCCCGGACAGGGCGATCCGGGCTGTCAGGCGTCCCGAGGAGAACTCGACGACCTCCCGCTCGTCATCGCGATGGATCCGCGGGGTCACCGGGGCGTCCTCGAGGACGAAGCGGGGGCGGGACTGGCGGTGCCCCGCGAAATGCTCGATCTCCACGGCGATGACGTCCTCCCGCGGGGCGGCGAAGCTGACCGTGATGACCGGGGTGTTCAGGGTGTCCCCGCGCGTGAGGATCCGTGTGACCGGTGCGTGCACGCGCAGCTCGTCGCCGCGCTGCTCGACGTCGTGCACGCCTGCAGGTCGCTGCAGCGTCACCCCGTCGCGGATCAGCCAGTAGCCATTGGTGAATTTCATCGGAGTACTCCTCGGAGGTGGACTGCTCGGGCGTCCAGGTGTCCTGGTGCGCGGGGTGAGGGGGCGGTGTCCCGGCGATCGGCCGGGTCGGTGATCAGCGCTGCTGCGTCACGAGGCCGGTCATGGCGAGCGGGCCGACGAGTCGTGCGCGGACCCGCCCGGTGGGCCGTCCCCGTTCGGAGGGCACGGTGTGCGGCAGCGACAGGCTCGGCGTGGTCGCGGGGTCTGCGGCGGCGGGGTCGATCAGCTCGACGCGGGAGGCGGGCTCGTCCTCGGCGCCCAGCGGGCGGCTCTCCAGCGAGGTGACGACGGTGCCGGCGTCGAGCACGAAGTCCGCCCAGCCCGGCGCGGTCCCGGTGGGGCGCAGGTCGGTGCCGGCCAGGAGCGTGAGCGCGCCGCGGGCGAGCCCCGAGGTCTCCTCGGCCCGCTCCGCGGGGACGCGGCCGGGGCGGGCGAGCGGCACCGGGGCCTCCTCCCGCACGACGGCGGGGACGCGCACCTCGTGGGAGGAGACGGCATCGGTGCTGGAACGGGCGACCCGGATGGTCACCGGTCCGTCCGGCAGCTCCCAGCCCTCGCGGTCCGGGGCGAACAGGGCCAGGCGGTCGAACGGGACCAGGAGCCGGACGGTCGTCGTCCCCTGCTCGGCGACCTCGCTGGTCGCGAAGCCGACGAGCCGGGTGCGGGGGGCCGCGTAGCGGCGCCGGGAGAAGGAGTCGACCGGGACGTCGGCATAGACCTGGACGATCTCGTGGAGCGGGCCCGCGGTATGCCGCGAGGGCGGCGGGGAGAGTGTGACCTCGACCTGCAGGCCGTCTGCCGTGGCCGTGACCTCGCTCCGCTCCCATCGCGGGCGGTCGATCGCGAGGCCGTGGCCGAAGGCGAAGCGTGCCTCCTGGCCGTACAGGTAGGTCGACGAGGTGGTGATGACGTCGTAGTCCAGGACGGACGGCAGCGGCGCGGAGCCGGGCCAGGTCTGCGCGAGCCGCCCCGAGAAGCTGCGGCGCCCCGTCAGCAGGTCGGCGAGGGCGGTGCCCTCCGCCTCCCCGGCATGGCTGGACCACACCACGGCCCCCACCCGGTCCTCGAGCCCCTCGAGGTCGTAGGGGTAGGAGGAGATGAGGACGAGGACGGTGGCGACGTCATCGGGGAGCGCGGCGAGCCGCTCGGCCGCGGCGCGGGCGGGGGCGGGCAGGCGCACGTCCGGACGGTCCTCGGTCTCCCGGCCGTGGACGTGGGGGTCGTTGCCGAGCACGAGCACGACGGTCTCGGCGCCGCGCGCGGCCGCGTCGAACGCCTCGCGCCCGGAGTGATGCTCAGCGACCGTGAAGGGGACGGCGGAGCCCGGCCGGTGGTCACGCAGCACGAGGGCGCCGCTTCGGTGCTCGACCCCGACCGACCGGCCGGAGCCGAGGTGCTGCAGGCGCCAGGTGCCGCCCGGCTCCCTCGTGCGGCGGAAGGTCTCCTGGGCGACCCAGCCGCCGATCCGGTCGGCGCACGCGGCCAGGCGTCCTCGCTCGTCGGGGGCGACCAGGCGCTGCGTGGAGGTCTCGCGCAGCGCGATCACGTCGTCGTCCAGCTCGAGCACCTCGAGGCGCGCGGCCTCGTGCGAGAGCGGGGCGGGGCCGTCCGCGGCCGGCCGCTTGCAGCGCAGCGAGGAGTCGGCGGCCAGGAGCACCGGGTCGGCAGAGACGGCGTCGGGGCAGACGCCCCCGGGGGCCGGTGGGAGCGGCGCGGACAGCGAGATCCGGTCCAGCGCCCGTGACGTGACGACGTCATGGCCCTCGGAGCGGCTCCGCAGCGCGTCGGCCAGGGGCGTGGCGTCGTGGAAGTCCCCGCTGTACCAGTCGCGCAGGACGGTGTGCGCCCGCTCGCCGAGCACCGCGGTGCGGCCCGGCCTCAGGGGCAGCGCCTGCGGGTCGCGTCGTGCCAGGAGCACTGCCGAGCGGGTGGCGACCTCGCGCGCCAGGGCGTGCGCGGCCACCCGGTCCACGGGCGCGGACGGCGCCGGGGAGTCGTCGAACTCCCCGGTGCGGGCGCGGGCCACGAGCTGGCGCACCACGGCGCGATCGAGGTGGGACTCCTCGATCAGCCCCTGCTCGAGCGCGTCGGTGAGCGCGGCGACGGTCTCGGTGGGATCGGCGTCGTTGTCGGTGAAGGAGTCCACGCCCGCGCGAAGCATCGCGGCGTACGCCTCGGGGGCGCCCGGGACGACCCCCTGGGTGCGGAACAGGTTCGAGGGAGCGCCCGCGTCCGAGACCACGAAGAGCAGATCGGGGTCCGGCAGCCGGGAGCGCAGCTGCGACTCCAGCAGGTCGGTGAGGTGGGCCGGTCGCCCGTTGACGAGGTTGTAGGAGAGCATCACGGAGGCGGCCAGGCCGCGCACCAGCGGTTCGAGGTGCCCGGGCAGCTCGTACTCGTGGAGCACCCGCGGGGAGAGGTCGGAGCTCGTCGCGTCCCGGTCGGTCTCGTTCGAGTAGGCCAGGAAGTGCTTGAGGGTCGGGAGGGTCGTCCACGTGTCTCCCTCGCCGCGCAGCCCGCCCGAGAAGCCGCAGGCCAGTTCCGCGTTCAGGAGCGGATCCTCCGAATAACCCTCCTCCGTGCGGCCCCACAGCGGATGGCGAAGCGGATTCACCACGGGCGCCCACACATCCAGGCTGGTGCGGGGATCTGCCGCGTGCAACGCGCGCACCTCGGAAGCGATCGCGGCGCCGACCTCTGACAGGAGCTCCGGGTCCCAGGACGCGGCCATCCCGACCGGTTGGGGGAACTGGGTCGCCGGCCCCCTCCAGGCCACGCCGTGCAGGGCCTCGGTACCGGTGACGAAGGGGGCGATGCCGAGCCGGGCGACCCCGGGGGAGTGCTGGTGCAGCTGGGCGATCCTCTCCCGGACCGTCATGGCGGCGACCGTGCGGCGCGCCCATTCCAGGCGTGACAGGTCCTGCGGGGAGACCTCGGCGACGGGGCGGGGACGGGACGAGGAGGAGGGCATGGCACCTTCTGACTGTCAGGACGGGAACGGGCGTCGGTGTCGGCGAGCGTCTTGCGAGCGTTCCTGGAGCGGAGTTAAGATCCACCCTATCGAAACGCTTCGATGGTCGACAAGTCCCCTCAGGATCCGGGTCGAGCCGTCCCCCGGAGCTCGTCGATCCCCTGTGCGCCGAACGGCGGCGCAGCGTCCCCCACGAGGAAGTGAGCGCATCCATGAACGTCCGACCGAACAGCCCTCAGAGCACCCGCAGCCTCCCGATGTCCCGCCGGAACGCCCTCGGCCTCGCCGGCCTCGGCGCCGGCTTCGCGCTGACCACCTCGGCCTGCGGTTCCGGAGGCTCCGGCGCAGGCGGGTCCGGGGGCTCGGCTGGAGGAGTCCTCACCGGCGCCGACCTCGCCGAGCAGGTGCAGGCGAACACCCCCTCCAGCGAGCTGTCCTTCCTGGTCGAGCCCGACTACCCGAGCGTGAACGGCTCGACCCCCGGCTATGCGGCGATGCCCTCCGAGTTCGAGACCTCCGTCCCCGACACGCCGGGCGCGGGCAGCACCTTCACCGTCATGAGCCCCGCCTGGTGGACCACGCCGCCGTCCCTGGGCGACAACGCCTACTACGACGCGGTGAACGAGGCGCTGGGGGCGACGCTCGACTTCCAGCCCTCCGACGGCAATGCCTACGCGGACAAGATCCAGACCGTGCTCGCCTCCCCGCGGAGCATGCCGGACTGGATCGTGCTGCCCTCCTGGAACATCCCGCCGCGCTTCATCGAGGGCGTGGAGAACATGTTCTCGGACCTCACCGAGCACCTGCAGGGCGATGGCATCAAGGACTATCCGAACCTCGCCCGCCTCGACCCCGCCACCTGGCAGTACTGCATGTTCAACGGCCGGATCTTCGGCCTGCCCTATCCGTCCGAGCTCATCACCGACGCCCTCTTCTACCGGCGCGATCTCTTCGACGAGCTCGGCCTCGACGTGCCCACCAGCGCTGACGAGCTGCTCGCCGTCCTCGCCGAGGCGACGGACGCGAGCGCCAACCGCTGGGGATGCGAGGACATCTGGACCGGCATCCAGCTGCTCCACGGTCTCCCGCCGACCTTCCGCGAGGAGGGCGGGGCGCTCGTCCACCGGTTCGAGACGCCGGAGTTCAAGGAGGCGATCGCGCTGCTCACCGAGATCATCGCGCAGGGGTCGATGCATCCCGACGCCGTCGCCGGCACGGGCAACGCCAAGGACCGCTTCGAGGCGGGGCAGACGCTCGTCATGAACGACGGCGTCGGCGGCTGGCACGAGGGCCTTGCCCGCGTGAGGCCGGGCAACCCCGACTACGACCCGATGGCCATGGACTTCTTCGCGCCGGACGGCGGCGACCCCGTCCTCTTCCGCAGCCACCCCGTCAACATCTTCTCCTTCCTGAAGAAGTCCGAGGACGAGGAGCGCGTCAAGGAGGCCCTGCGCATCGCCGACTTCTGCGCAGCCCAGTTCGGGACCACGGAGAACACCCTCCTCAGCTACGGGGAGGAGGGCGTGCACCACACCCTCGACGACGACGGCGTCCCGCAGCTGACCGACCAGGGCAGCCGCGAGATCACCTCCACCTACGAGTTCCTCGCGCAGCCCGCGATCTCCAACTCGGTCGTCCAGTTCCCGGAATACGTCCGCGACTCCTCCGAGTGGATGGCGCGGCAGTCCGAGTTCGTGCAGGAGCCGCTCTTCTTCGGGATCCAGATCCAGGAGCCCGCGAAGTTCGGCTCGCTCGGGCAGCCGATCGACGACCTCGTCGTCGACATCTCCCGCGGCCGCGCGAGCATCGACACCCTCGACGCCGCCGTCGAGAAGTGGCGCACGGACGGCGGCGACGAGCTGCGCGAGTTCTACGCCGAGTTCCTCGACTGAGCGTCGAGCGAGGTCATGAACAACCGAGGAACGGAGAGAGCATGAGCACCGCGCCGACCGTGCAGGAGAAGGCAGATAGGGGCGGCCCCTCCGGGGGCCGCGCCCCCGCATCCCGTCCGCCCTCCCGCTCTGCGCCCTGGAGGACCCGCCTGCGCCGTGACCGGTCCCTGCTGCTGATGACGCTGCCGCTGGTCGTGCTGCTGCTGGTGTTCGCCTATGTGCCGATCCTCGGCAACGTGATCGCGTTCCAGGACTACTCGCCCTTCGTCGGGATCCGCAGCAGCGAGTTCGTCGGGCTCGAGAACTTCCAGCGGGTCATCGCCGATTCGGCGTTCTGGAACGCCGTGACGAACACGCTGATCATCACCGCGTTCCAGCTGGTGTTCTTCTTCCCCATCCCGATCGCGCTCGCGATCCTGCTGAACTCGATCCTGTCGGTGCGGATCCGCACCGTCATCCAGTCGATCGTCTATCTGCCCCACTTCTTCTCGTGGGTGGTCGTGGTCTCGGTCTTCTACCAGATCTTCGGCGGGGCGGGGATAGTCAACCAGTTCCTGCGCGGCATCGGTGCGCCGCCGTGGGACTTCGTGACGAACCCGGACACCTTCCTGATCCTCATCACCTCGCAGATCATCTGGAAGGACGCGGGCTGGGGCATCATCGTCTTCCTCGCCGCGCTGAACGCGATCGATCCGGGCCTGTACGAGGCCGCCGCGATCGACGGAGCCGGCAAGTGGAAGCGCATCTGGCACGTCACCCTGCCGGGGATGCGCTCGGTGATCGTGCTGCTGCTGATCCTCCAGCTCGGCAACGCCCTGTCCGTCGGCTTCGAGCAGCTCATCCTGCAGCGGGACGCGGTCGGTGCCGGGGCGGCGGAGGTGCTCGACACCTTCGTCTACTACACCGGCATCCAGAACGGCGACTGGAGCTATGCGGCGGCCGCCGGACTCATCAAGGGGGTGGTCAGCACCGTGCTGATCATCGCAGCGAACAAGGTCGCCCACCTGCTGGGCGAAGCGGGGGTGTACCAGAAGGCATGAAGACCTCGACCGACCACGAACCCGACATCGCCCCGGCGATCGCGACGATCGACGAGGGGCTCCCTCGGGCGCGCCGCCGCGCCGGCGGCCAGCGCCCCGCGTGGGACGAGGAGCCCGGCCTCGTCGTCAAGAGCGGCAAGGGGACCGTGCTGGTCCTCATCTGCCTGGTCATCCTGGGGCCGCTCTACACGATCATCCTCACGAGCCTGTCGCCGCAGTCCGCGATCACCGCCGCCGGCGGGCTCGTCATCATCCCCGACGGGATCACGCTCGACGCGTACCGGCAGGTCCTCTCCGGCGGCGTGGTCACGCGGGCCGTGCTGGTCAGCATCGGCGTGACCGCCGTGGGGACCTTCCTCTCCGTGCTGGTGTCCGTCCTGGCCGCCTACGGCCTCTCCCGACCGGGGACCTTCGCGCACCGGCCGATCCTGTTCCTGCTGCTGGGGACGATGTTCTTCGGCGCCGGGATGATCCCCACGTACCTGCTGGTCGACGCGCTGCACATGATCGACACCTACTGGGCGCTGATCCTGCCCACGGCGGTCAACGCGTTCAACATCATCATCATGCGCGGCTTCTTCCAGGGCATCGACCAGGGGATCCTCGAGTCCGCGCGCATCGACGGGGCCTCCGACTGGCGGATCCTGTTCCAGATGGTGCTGCCGATGTCCAAGGCGGTCGTCGCGGTGGTCTCCCTGTTCTACGCGGTGGGCTACTGGAACGCCTTCTTCAACGCGGTGCTCTACATCAACACCCCGGAGAAGCTCCCTCTGCAGGTGGTGCTGCGCTCCTTCGTGCTGCAGGGGGTCTCGGTGCCCGGGCAGGTGGACGTGGGCTCCGGCCAGGTGGCGACGCTCGCGGTGCAGATGGCCGTCATGGTCATCGCACTGGTCCCGGTGCTCCTGGTGTACCCGTTCGTGCAGCGCCACTTCACCTCTGGCGTCATGATCGGGGCGGTGAAGGGCTGATCGCGTCCGCAGGCCGGACCGCCCTCGCCGGGCTCAGCCCCGGGTGGTCCCGCGCGCCTGGAAGGTCGGGCTGAGCAGTCGGGAGCGGCGGGGCGCCTCCCGGTCGGCCAGATGCTCGAGGAGCATCGTCACGGCGGTGCGCCCGATGGTCGCGATCGGGAGGTCCACCCCTGAGACGTCCCAGGGGCCCGTGGTCGCCACGAGCTTAGGAGCGAGGGCGACGACCTGGACCGCCTCCGGGCAGTCCACGCCCGCAGCCGCGAAGGCGCGCCCGAGCAGGGGCAGCGCCCGCTCGTGGTGGACGAACAGGCCGTCGTGTCCGGCCCCGTCGAGGATCTCGGCGGCGACGAAGGTGGAGACCTCCTCGAGGTCCGCGGCGATCTCGACGATCTCGACGGGGATGCCGAGGTCCCGGCAGGCCCGGGTGTACCCGAGCCGGGCACGGTGCGCGTAGGTCGGGGTCCTCCCTTCGCGGGAGGCAGGTGAGGTGACCATCGCGATCCGCTGCGAGCCGCGGCGGTGCATCTGGTGCACCGCGTCCTCGGCGGCCGCCAGGAAGTCGAAGTCCACGCACGTGAGCCCTCCGGTCTCGTCGGGATAGCCGATGAGCACGACGGGTCTGGTGAGCCGGGCGAGGGACGGGATGCGAGGGTCGTCCTCCACCAGATCCATGACGATGAGGGCGTCGACCTTGCCCTCGTCGACGACCCGCAGGGTGCGGGCATGGTCCTCGGCCGTCACCAGCAGGATGTCGAAGTCCTGCTCGTGCGCCGCTGCGAGGAAGGAGCTGACGAAGGCCATGATCACATGCGCATCGACGGCCTCCCGCTGGGGGACTGCGACTCCGAGCAGCGAGGTGCGCTTCAGGGCGAGCGCCCGGGCGCTCGCCGCCGGGTGGTACTCGAGACGGGCGATCGCGGCCTGGATGCGCTCCCTGGTCTCCGCCGAGATCGGACGCTTGCCGCTGAGGGCGTAGCTGACCGTGCTCAGGGAGACCCCCGCCTCCCGGGCGATATCGGTCATCGTGGCCATCGTGGATGTGTTCCCGTTCCGTCGAGCAGTGGCAGGGGCGTCAGTCATTCTCTCCCGTTCAGGATCGGAACGCGACGTCCGCACCTCGCCCCCGGTCGGACCACGCCGTGACGTCGACCTCGACCGTCCCCCGGCGCGGGACGGCGACCTCGGCGGTGCACCCGCGCCACCGCACCCGGTGCGTGCCGGCTCCTCCCGGCCCGGCCGCGCTCAGCCTCACCGCCGACGGGCATCCGTCGGCCCACTCCATGTCCACCACGAGCCCGGGGCGCGCACGGAGTCCCGAGACCCGTCCGTCGCGGAGCAGCTCGGGGACCGTGGGCAGCAGCTCCACCTCGCCGCGATGGGACTGGAGGAGGCACTCGGCGACCGCGGCGACGATCCCGAAGTTCGCGTCCATCTGGAACGGCGGATGGGCCGAGAAGAGGTTCGGGTACAGGCCCGCGCGTTCGCCCTGAGGAGTCTCCGCGGGGCGCAGGAACATCTCCAGCAGCCGCTGCACGCGTGCGGGCCGGCGCAGCCGCGCCCACAGGCAGGCCTTCCAGGCCAGCGACCAGCCGGTGGCCTCGTCGCCGCGGGCCTCGAGGGTCGCGGCGACGGCTTCCTCGGCGGCGGCGTCGAGCGCGTCGGTGCCGGGAAAGGCGAAGGCCAGGTGGGAGACGTGCCGGTGCGTCGGCTCCTCCTCCGGGAGCGAGGCGTGCCACTCGAGGACCCGCCCGTCGTGCCCGATCTGCGGATCCGGAAGGCGGGGGAGGAGCTTCCGGGCGCGCTCGACGACGGGATCGTCGTCCACCCCGAGGTGATCCGCCGCATCGACCAGGCCGCGCAGTGTCTCGCGCACCAGCCAGCGATCCATGCCGGAGCCCTCGGTGAGCGCTGCCGGGGTGGCGTCCTCCATGAGCCACCGACTCTCCGGCGAGGTCGAGGGGAAGGTGACCAGGCGACCCTCGCTGTCCGGGTGCAGCAGGCAGAGCGCGAAGCGGGCGGCCTCGCGTCGGTGCGGGAACCTGCGACGAGCGCGTTCGGCGGGGCGCTCGCCGCTGTAGGAGGCGATGTCGTCGAGCTGCAGCTCGAGCCAGAGCCCGCCCATGGGCCAGATCGCCCACCGTGTCTCCCCGGCGACGGGGGCGGTGTACCCCCAGGCGTCGGTGTTGTGGTGCACGGTCCAGCCGTCCGCGCCGTACAGGCGACGTGCCGTCTGGCGACCCCGCTCCCGGAGCAGCGCGACGAACTCCTCGAGCGCCTCCGCCGCGTGCGGCACGTGGGCGGGGCCGACGAGCCAGTGGTTCATCTCCAGGTTGATGTTCGTGGTGAAGTTCGAGGACCAGGGGGCGATCAGCTCGCGGTTCCAGATCCCCTGCAGGTTGGCAGGAGGCAGGCCGGGCCGGGAGGCGGCGTCCAGGAGGTACCGGCCGTAGGCGACCACCGTGGACAGGAGAGGGGCGAGCGCTGCCGGCTCCGGGGCGTCCCCCGCGGGCGGCTCGGTCTGCTCCGCGCCTCTGGTCGAGTCGCGGAGCACGAGGCGCATCCCGCTGGGCTGGGCCGCCCGGTGCGCGGCATGGCGGGCGAGGAGGTCGGACTCGGCGCGTGCGAGCGCCTCTGCTGCGGTGCGCGCCGCGTCGTCGACGATGTCAGCCGTCGGCCGATCGGGTCGTTCGCCGAGGCCGCGCCATGAGGTGCTGATCGCGCACACCAGCAGACACCGGCCGTCCTCGCACCGCCACCGGAGGGCGACGGCCGCGTGCGAGGCGTCATCGCCGAACTGCACGGGCGGCGCACCGGGGGCGTGGCCGGGAGGGGCGTCCGAGGGGGCCCGCAGCAGCACGTCGAGGCCGTCTGCTGAGGCGGTGCGGGTGATCTCGCGCAGCGGCGAGGTGAAGGTGACCTCGAGGGTCTGCTGCGGCGCGAGCGGGAAGGCGTGGACCAGCACTTCGTCCGCAGCGCTGATCAGGCTGAGGTGCTCGGCTCCCCCCGGCTCGATCACGCGGTGCACCCCTGTGTCCAGATCCAGCTCTCTCGTCGGCTCCGACGTGTGCTCGGAGGCGGCGCCGCGTGCGACGACCAGGTCGCCCACGGGAAGATAGGCCTGCGACCAGGTCATGCCGAGCACGGACAGCTCCTGCTCGGCGGCGGGGACCTGGCCCTGCGAGAACAGCTTCCGGGCGCGGGCGAGCGCGTCGCGCGCGGTCACCTGGTCCACGAGGCGATCCTGGTGGACGTCAGGCGCACCCGACCACAGCGTCGACTCGTTCAGGGAGAACCGTGCGTGCTCCGGATCCCCCCAGGCCATCGCGGCCAGGCGGCCGTTGCCGAGAGGGAGTGCTTCGAGCCAGCGTCTCGCCGCTCCACGGCGGATGAGGGTGCGGTGGTCCATCGGGTGATCGGGTCCCCTCTGCGTTCTGCGGTCGGCATCATTCAGTGCGCTCGCTCGATCCACGTGACGGGATGGTCGAACACGGGCTTCAGCGCCGCGCGCGCGGCCCCGTGCAGGGCGGGGTCGGCGAGGGTGTCGGCGCGCTGGATCGCGACCGGTCCGGCCTCGGCGGCGAGGGCGTGGGCGTCCACGGTCTGCTGCACCACCGGGGTGATCTCCTCGGCGATCGGGGCGAGATAGCCCGAGAGCACCACGGTGGACAGGTCCAGCACGTTCAGGGCGTTCGCGATCGCGAGTCCGAGGGAGCGGCCGATCACGCCGATCACCTCGGCGCGGCTCGAGCTGCGGGCGAGCTCCTCGACCAGGTCCTCGATCCGCACGTCGTCGGAGAGCCCTGCCTGGCGCACCAGGGAGAGATAGGAGATGTAGGCCTCGAGGCAGCCGCGCCGGCCGCAGCGGCACCGCCGCCCCTCGGGGGCGACGACGGTGTGCCCGAACTCGCCGGCCCACCCGTGCGCGCCCTCGAGGATGGTGCCGCCCAGCACCACCGCGCCGCCCACGCCGGTGGACCCGCGCACGTAGAGGAACGACTCTCCCGGCCGGCGGTCGATCTCGGTGAGCACGGAGAGGCGGTTGTCGTTCTGGGCGTCGACGGGCCAGGTCGCCGGCGCGATCAGCTCCTGGAGGCGGGAGACGACGGGCACGTCCGCCCAGTCCAGGCCGGGGGCGGAGAGGATCCGGCCGTCCTCGGGGGAGAGGCGTCCGGGGATCGCGGCGGTCACGCCCACGACCGGGACGTCGCGAGCTTCGTCGCGGACCTCGTGCACGAGCTGGGCTGCCAGCGCCAGGGCATCCTCCGCGGTGCCCTCGGCGACCCGGTGGTAGGTGGTGCGGCGGGCGAGCTCGGCGCCGGTGAGGTCGATGCCGAGGCAGGAGATGTGATCGGCCGCGATCTCGAGGCCGATCGCGATGAGCGTGCCGGAGGCGGGGCGCAGCGGCACCATCGGCCGCCCGGCGCCGGCCGCGACCGGCTCGCCCTCCTCGACCAGGCCGGCGCCGACGAGCTCCTCGACCAGCTTGGAGACGGTCGGCTTGGTCAGGCGGGTCCGGGTCGCCAGGCCCGCCCGGGAGGTGGGGGAGGAGGCGGTCTGCAGGGCGCGCAGCACGGCGGAGAGGTTGTGCTCGCGCAGGTGGGTGGACTGCATCGGGTCCTTCCTCTCGTCCTCGTCGTCGGCGGGGAGAGCTGGTGGGCCGTTCGGCTTGTGTGGGACAGCTTCCCATGGGTAGATTAGTAACGGAAACTTACTAAGGGATGGCGTGCGCCGCGAGCACCTGCCCGCAGCGCCACGACGACGCCGTCGACCCGACCGAGGAGCACCGCCCCATGACCGCACCCACCCCCACCCGCGACGACAAGTTCTCCTTCGGCCTGTGGACCACCGGCTGGCAGGCGCAGGACCAGTTCGGTTCCGCCACCCGCCCGCCGCTCGAGCTGACCGCCCACATCCGCAAGCTCGCCGAGCTCGGCGCCTGGGGCTTCACCTTCCACGACAACGACGTGGTCCCCTTCGACGCCACCCCCACCGAGCGCCAGCGGATCATCGACCAGCTCAAGGCCGTCACCGAGGAGACGGGTCTGGTGATCGAGATGGTCACCACCGACACCTTCGCCCACCCCGTCTTCAAGGACGGCGCCTTCACCTCCAACGACCGCTCCGTGCGCCGCTTCGGCCTGCGCAAGGTGCTCGCCAACGTCGACCTCGCCGCCGAGCTCGGCGCGACCACCTTCGTGATGTGGGGCGGGCGAGAGGGCTCCGAGTACGACGGCTCCAAGGATCTCCACGCCGCCCTCGAGCGCTACCGCGAGGGCCTGGACACCGTGGCCGGCTACATCAAGGACAAGGGCTACGACCTGCGCATCGGCCTCGAGCCCAAGCCCAACGAGCCCCGCGGCAACATCTTCCTGCCCACCGTCGGCCATGCGCTCGCCTTCATCGAGCAGCTCGAGCACGGCGACATCGTGGGCATCAACCCCGAGACCGGCCACGAGCAGATGGCCACCCTGAACTACACCCACGGCCTCGCCCAGGCGCTGTGGAGCGACAAGCTCTTCCACATCGACCTCAACGGCCAGCACGGCCCGATGTACGACCAGGACCTGGTGTTCGGCCACGGTGACCTGATCAGCGCGTTCTTCACCGTGGACCTGCTCGAGAACGGCTTCCCGTCGAAGCCCGGCGCCTACCAGGGCGCCCGCCACTTCGACTTCAAGCCCTCCCGCACCGAGCACGAGCAGGGCCAGTACGACTCCGCCGCGGCGAACATGGAGATGTACCTGATGCTCAAGGAGCGGGCCCTCGCCTTCCGGGCCGACTCCGAGGTGCAGGAGGCGCTGGCCTACTCCGGCATCGACGAGCTCGCCCAGCCCACCCTCGGCGAGGGCGAGACCCTCGAGGACCTCCTCGCGGACCGCTCCACCTTCGAGGACTTCGACGCCGATGCGGCGGGGGAGCGGAACTACGGCTTCGTGCGCCTGCAGCAGCTGGCCATGCAGCACCTCCTCGGCTTCCGCGCCTGAGCCCGGCCGGGCCCGGGGCGCGCCGCGCCGCTGGGCCCGGGATACGGCAGGGCCGTGTCGAATGGTGGCGCTCAGCCAGCTTCCGTCCCTCATAGGGTCGATGGATGCTGGCTGAGCGCCGGTTCTCGCAACCCGGCTCCGCTCGCCCACGCCTCTCCTGCTCCGCCCCCACTTCGCCCCTCCCACTCCGTCCCGCCCGCAAAGGACCACCTCATGGCATCGCTCGTCCTCGGCATCGACTCCTCCACCCAGTCCACGAAGGCGCTGCTCGTCGACGCCGAGACCGGTCAGGTCCTCGAGGAGCGCCGCGCCGCGCATCCCGACGGCACCGAGGTGGACCCCCGCTCCTGGCTCGCCGCGGTCGACGACGCGGCCGGGCCGCTGCTCGAGCGGGCCGACGCCGTCTCCGTCGGCGGCCAACAGCACGGCATGGTGCTCCTGGACGAGGCCGGCGAGGTGGTGCGTCCTGCGCTGCTGTGGAACGACACCCGCTCCGCCCCGCAGGCGCAGACCCTCATCGAGGAGATGGGTGGCGCCGCGGCGAGCGTCGAGGAGATCGGCAGCCTCATGGTCGCCTCCTTCACCGCGAGCAAGCTGCGCTGGGTGCGCGACGAGGAGCCCGAGAACGCACAGCGCGCCGCCCGGGTGCTCCTCCCGCACGACTACGTCTCCCTCCACCTCGCCGAGCCCGGTACCGCGCCGTTCACCGACCGCGGCGACGCCTCCGGCACCGGCTACTACTCCACCCGCGAGGAGGCATGGCGGCCGGATCTCGCCGAGGCCGCGCTGGGCCGCGCCGTCGAGCTGCCGCGCCTTCCGTCGGCCCCGCAGGAGATCATGGCCCGCACCGCTGTGACCTCCACGGGCCGTGGCGGAGCCGCGATCGCTGCCGGGACCGGCGACAACATGGCCGCCGCGCTCGGCCTGTCCCTCGGCCCGGGCGACGTCTCCGTCTCGATCGGCACCTCCGGGGTGTGCGCGATGGTGAGCGACGCCCGGCCCGGGGACGCGAGCGGGACCGTGACCGGCTTCGCCGACGCGACCGGCCGTTTCCTGCCCATGACCACCACCATCAACGCCTCCCGCATCCTCGAGGCCGGCCGCGCCCTGCTCGGCGTGGACCACGAGGAGATGGCGCAGCTGGCCCTCGCCTCCGTCCCCGGTGCGCACGGCGTCACCCTCCTGCCCTACTTCGACGGGGAGCGCACGCCGAACCGGCCCACCGCCCGCGCCACCCTCACCGGCATGAGCACCTCCACCACCCGCGAGGACGTGGCCCGCGCCTACGTCGAGGGCCTGCTCTGCTCGCTCGCCGACGGCATCGCCGCCCTCGAGGAGCGCACCGGCACCGCCGCCCGGCGCATCACCCTGATCGGCGGCGGCGCCCGCTCCCGCGCCGTCCAGCAGCTGGCACCGGCGATCTTCGGCCGCGAGGTCACGATCGCGCCCGACGGCGAGTACGTCGCCCTCGGCGCCGCCCGCCAGGCCGCCTGGGCGCTCGCCGGCATCGCAGAGCCGCCGGCCTGGGAGATCAGCGGCTCGCAGGTCGTCGACGCGGAGCCGACGCCCGAGGTGCTGGGCACCTACCGGGAGTTGAAGGAGCGGACCGAGGGCTGGGGCTGAAGGATTCTGGCGGCGTTCCCGCGGGAACGCCTCCCGCAGCTCAGCGCAGATGCACTGTCCCGTCGCGGTCCACATCGACGTGCGCCGACATCGCGGCGCAGAGGTCGATCCGCTGCCAGGACGAGGTGGAGTGGACGCTGAGGTCCAGGGGATGGCCGGAGTCGATCGCCGTCAGCTCGAGCACTTGCCGTCGCTGCCCCTCGGTGAGACGGGGATGGCTGGTCCGCAGCAGGGACGCGGCGATCCGGGGGACGTCCATCGGCACGCCGCTCGGGGCGACCCGGCCGAAGCCGTAGGTCAGTCGTTCGCGGTAGAGGCGGCACGCCTCCTCGGCCGGAAGGTAGGCGGTGTCCCTCTGGACGAAGCGCAGCAGGTCGCGGCCGCAGTCCTCCTGCAGCACCGCGTACAGCTCGGCACGAGCCGCGAGCAGCAGCTCGGCGAACTCGTCGTCCGCCCAGCGCTTGGCGATCGCGGCCTGGCCCATCATGCGGCCGCCGATCACGTCCAGCGGGTAGTGCATCGCCATCACGATCCGGAAGTGGCCGGACTCGGCGGTGCGCGCGAGGATCTGCGGGGCGAGCTCCGGAAGCAGCGTCGCCAGCAGCGTGCCCTGCCAGTAGGCCTGGTTCGTGTGGCCGCTGGGATACGCGCCCGAGGTCGAGGAGTAGGCGTCCCCGCCCTCCTTGTCCCGGGGGACGTAGCGGTCCGGCGCGACGACGTAGGGCCGGTCGTAGTCGAAGAACTCCTTGGCCGGGTTGGTCGACTCGCTCTGGGCCCGCCCTCCGTCCTTGTGGATCAGGGACGTGGTGCGGGGCAGTCGCCCGGCGTCCACCGCCGCCTGGTAGATCTCGCCGAGCCGTGCGCCGAGGCCGTTCGCCATCGTGTAGGACATGTCGCCGTACTCGTCGACGATCGCCGCAGCCTCCTGCTCGTCGGACGCGTCGTGGTTGATCCGCAGCGTGCGCTCGAGGTTCTCCTCGAGCACCTCGGGATGCTCCCGCTGCAGGGTCAGGAAGCCGGACAGCATCGGGACGTAGTCGACCGTGCGATCGGAGGCGTACTCGGCGGAGAGCTGCGCCTCGGTGAAGGGCCGGGGGCTGTCCACGTCGACGTCGTCGAGGCCCGGGATCCGCCCCCGGCCCGGCCCGTGACCGCGGCCGCCCGCCAGTGCCGGGCCCGCGGCCGTGGCGGCAGGTGCGCGGCCGCCGAGCACCCCGACCGCGGCGGCGGCCGAGCCCGCCAGGGCCATCGACAGCAGGGAACGGCGAGCTGGTGGGGAGGCGACCGCGTGGTTCGCCGAGGCGACAGCGCTCGCCGAGTCGGCAGGGGCTTCAGGCGCCGGGGAGCCGGAAGGCTCGGTGGGCGGGGCGGGGACGACGGGCGTGCTGGGAGGCATCGGGGATCCTTGCTCGAGGCGTCGGGCGAATCTGGGACGTCAGATGTGGAGGTCTCGCCGCCGCAGGTGCAGCGTCAGCGGGTCGGAGGAGGACGCGGGGATCAGCAGCACCTCGCCGCCGGGCTCGTCGGTGGCGCCGAGGAAGGCGTACGCCTCCCCGGGGTCGTAGAAGGCGCGCCCGCCGAGTGCGCCCGAGGCCGTGATCTCGATCCGCTCCTCGGCGCCGCTGAGCGTGCAGCGGGCGCTGCGCTCCCCGGCGTCCGGCCCGGAGATGCCGGGGGCCGGTTCGAGGACGGAGCGCCTCCGGGCCTCGCGGCGCGGCGCCGTGTTGGGGTCGCTGTCGAGGTCTCCGCCGTCGAGGGCGAGCAGCAGGCAGAGCGGGACGACGGGTCCCTCGAACTCCCAGCGCAGCAGCAGCTCGTCGGCCTCCAGCTCGACGTGCAGCGCGGTGCCCAGCGAGATGCGCTGGGTGGGCCGACGGGAGAACGCCATGGCGGCGGCGAAACGGCCGTTGAACTCGAGCGGGTACTCGCCGGACGGAGCGCGGTCGGCGCTCTCCAGGGGGCCGAAGTACTCGGCGCCGACCTCCTCGGTGAGCAGATAGCGCAGGGGAGCGGCATCGAGCGGGGTGCCGCCGCCCGGGGCGTCGCCCGTCCCGCCGGCCGGGCCGTCGCTCTCCGCCACCGATTCGACCCGCTGCGGCGGACCCGGCCGCAGCGGGCCGAGGGAGAAGAAGTCCCGCGAGAGCCGCAGCTCGCGCACCCCGAGCTCGCGGCCGCGGAAGCGGGCGAGGACGGGGCGGGAGGCCGAGCCGGAGGTGATCCGGCCCAGCGCAGCGGTGTCGGTGCCGCCGTGCAGCACCGTCCGGGAGGTCCCGTGATCGGCTGTGACCAGGCCCGATGTGTCCAGCTCGACCACCTCGGGGGCCGACGGCGCCGCCTCCGGCGCCGGGGCGGGCAGGGCCGAGAGGGCGTCCGGCTGCTCCGCGGCCAGGGCCAGCAAGGTCATCACTGCATCGGCGTCGGCCCGCGTGCTGGTCCGCAGCGCCGCGCGAGCCGTCCACGGATCCCCGGTGCGGGCGGCATGGGCGCGGAACCACGGATGCAGCGCCCCGCCGTCGAACAGCGCGAACTGGTCCTGGCGCCGGGAGGCGAGCGTCTCCACCATGCCCCGGTCGTCGGTGAGGGAGGCCTGGCGACGCGTCGCACGGTCGGCCGCGTCCTGCAGGTCGGGACGCGAGAGGACCCGGCCCATGGTCCACAGCGCAGGGATCGAGACGTGCGCGGCGTAGTTGGCGCTGCGCTCGGAGAACATGCCGTCCTCCTGCAGGTCCACCCCCTCGGCGAGCCACTGCTCGGCCCGGGAGCGGGTCGCCTGATCGCCGTGCGCCTCCCACAGCCGGGACAGCGCCGAGGCGATCTCCCAGCGGTGGTTGGGGGTGTGCACCCCGCCCGTGAGCAGTGCGGGGGTCGCGGCGAGGAGCAGCCGGTCCAGCGCGGGCAGCAGCGACTCCGGCGCACCGGGCGCCGTGCGCGCCCAGCCGAGGTCGTTCAGGGTGAAGGCGCTGTCGGGCGGGGAGTCGAGGTTGTCCCCGCCGCGGAAGGTGCCGCTGGGGTTCTGGAGCTCGGCGAGAGCGTCGAGCGCCTGGTCAGCGACCTCCAGCAGCCCCTGCTCCGACTGGCCGTGCGGGCCATCGCCGAGGAGCAGGAGGAGCACGGCGTCGCGGACCACCCGGCCCAGGGCCCGATGCGAGGGCTTCGCGAGCACCGTCTGCGCCCGTGTCGGCAGGTCCTCCGCGGCGCGTTCCAGCAGGAGCCGCTGGCCCTCCGGCAGAGCGGAGGCGTCGAGATCAGGCGCTGTCGGGCCGGGGTCTGTCGGGTCGGGCACGGGCACTCCTCCTCGGACGTCACGCGGGACGCCGGTCGGTCCTGTCGGTCAGTCCTTCAGCCCGGAGCTGATGTCGGAGTTCATGATCTGGCGTCGGAACACCAGGAACAGCAGCACCATCGGGATCAGCGAGATCACCGAGGCCCCGAGCAGCACCGACCAGTCGATGTTCTCCGCGCCGACGATCGAGCGCAGCGCGATCTGCAGGGTGTACTTCTTCTGGTCGTTCAGCACCAGCAGCGGCCAGATGTAGTCGTTCCAGCGCCACTGGAACGAGAAGATCGCGAGCACGGCGATGATCGGGCGCGCGATCGGCAGCATCAGGGTGAAGAAGATCCGGAACTCCCCGGCGCCGTCGATCCGCGCCGCCTGCAGCAGCTCGTCCGGCACCGTGAGGAAGAACTGGCGGAACATGAAGATGCCGGTCGCCGTGATGATCGACGGGATGATGATCCCGGCCAGCGAGTTGTACAGCCCGAGCCCCAGGATCACCGCGAAGGTCGAGGGCATGATGACCTCGGTGGGCAGCATCGTGGTCGCGAGGATGCACAGGAAGAACGCCTGCACCCAGCGGCTGCGGTACTTCGCCAGGGCGAAGCCGGTGCAGGCGCTGACGAACACGGTGAACACCGTGGTCACGACCGCGACGATGGCCGTGTTCAGGAAGTACGTCTTGAAGTCGAAGCGGGACCAGGCGGTCTGGAACCCGCTGACGGTCCAGTCCTGCGGGAGCAGCCGCAGGGGCCAGGTGAACAGCTCGCTGCCCGGCTTGAAGGAGCTCAGCAGGAACCACGCCACGGGGATCAGGAACAGGGCGGCGAGCGCCCACAGCAGCGCGGTCGGCGCGATCCAGCGCAGGGAGGGGTTCACTCGAGATCACTCCTGTCGAAGCGCTTCTGGATGAGGGCGATGAGCAGGAGGATCACCATCAGCACCATCGAGGCGGCGCTCGCGTAGCCGATCTTGGACTGCTCGAAGCCGGTCTTGTAGATGTACTGGACGATGAGCACGTTCGAGGTGCCGGGACCGCCGCCGTTCAGCGCCTGGATCATCGCGAACTCCTTCATCGCGTTGATGGTCCCCAGCAGGATCACCATGAACGAGGTGGGGCGCAGCAGCGGCCAGGTGATCCGCACGAACCGGGTGACCGGGCCCGCGCCGTCCAGCGAGGCCGCCTCCAGATAGGAGGCGGGCACGTTGCGCATCGCCGCCATGAACAGCAGCATCGAGAACGCGGTGCCGCCCCAGGAGCCGGCGAGGATCACGACGATCAGGGCGAGGTTCGGATCCGCGGCCCATTTCAGGGGATCCAGTCCTGCGGTGGAGAGCAGGTAGTTCACCAGGCCGAAGTTCTCCCCGAACAGCCAGCGGAAGATCACGCCGGTCACGATCGGCGAGACCAGCCAGGGGAAGAAGAAGATCACCTGGGCGATCGTCGTGCCCTTCGCGCCGCGGGCGACCAGCAGGGCGCTGATCAGCAGGGAGAGGAAGTACCCGAACGGCACCGCGACCGCCGTGTACAGCACGGTCCGCAGCAGGCTCGAGTAGAACTCGTCGTCCCCGAACAGGGCGGTGTAGTTCTCCACGCCCACGAATTCCGCGTCCCCGTAGCCGCGATAGTCCGTGAAGGAGTAGAAGACGCCCAGTCCCGCCGGCCCCACGAAGAAGATGAGGAACAGGACGATCGCGGGCAGGAGGAAGGCGGCGGCGACGAGCCCGCGCCGGCGCCGTTCGCGGACGGCGTTCGGGCGTCGTGCGCCGTCGCCGGCGCGGACCGGCGGCGGGGGCGGCGGTGCGAGGTCGGTGCTGGGCGCTGCGGCGGACATGTGCTCAGGCGAGGCTCTCGTTGAGCTGGTCCAGAGCGGTGGTCACGGCGTCTGCGACGGAGACGTCCCCGGCGATGGCCTTGACCGTCTCGTCGCGCAGCGGGTCGCCGCTGAGCGGGGCGGCGGCGCCGGAGACCTGCAGCTCGAGCTCGCGGGTCTTGCCTTCGCCGACGAAGGCGGGGGAGGCCGCGATCGCCGCGTTGTAGAGGTCGAAGTCCTCCTGGCGGTCGTCGTAGCTGACCTCGATGCCCTCGGTCGCGGGCAGGAAGCCGGCGATGCGCGAGATCTCCGCGTAGTTCTCGGGGCTGTACAGCCACGACACGAAGTCCAGGGCCTGCTCCTCCTGGCCGGTCCCCTCGAACACGACGATCTGGGCCGCGGCGCCGAAGTTCGTCGCCTGCTCGGGCTGGGCGGGCATCGGCACGCCGATCCACTCGAAGTCCGCGATGTTGGCGATGAAGTCGGCGATCTGCCAGGAGCCCGAGTAGTAGGCCGTGACCTGGCCGGTCTTGAACATGGCGTTGGGGTCCTCCTCCGTCAGCCAGACGGAGCGGGGCATGACCTCGTCGTCGTTCATCGCCACGAATCGCTCGAGAGCCTCGACGGCGGCGTCGTCCGCCGCGTACTGGCTGAGGTCCTCGCTCAGGGCCAGCCCCTCGGAGCCGTGCTGGTACAGGAACGAGTTCAGGCGGTGGGAGCTGCGGTCCATGGTGAGGGAGAACTTCACCCCGGTCTTCTCGCGCACGGTGTTCGCCGCCTCGAGGAACTCGTCCCATGTCCACACATTGTCGTCGATCGAGGTCGGGTACTCGACGCCCGCCTCGTCCCACAGGTCGCGATTGAGGAACATGCCGACGGCGGTGAGGTCGCTGGGCAGTGCGGGGACCTTCCCGTCCTCGTCCGCGGCGACCATGCCCTCGATGGGCTTCACCTCGGCGGCGATGTCCGCGAGGTCCACGGTGCGGTCCAGCCAGACCGGATCGACCGCGGGCATGCGGCCGAGGGCGGGCAGGTCGTTCGCCTTCGCGGCGTTGCGGACCTTCGTCTCGAGGTCGTCGTAGGGGACGTCGACGATCTCGACTACCACGCCGGTCTCCTCCTGGTACTTCTCGACCATGGCCGCGTAGCCGCCGCCCTGGTTCGCATCGCCCGAGAGGATGAACTGCAGGGGGCCGTCCGACGTTCCCGAGGAGCTGCCCCCGCAGGCGGCGACGGCGGGCACGGCAGCGGTGGCGAGCCCCGCGGCGAGCAGGGTGCGGCGGTTCATGGTGGGCATCGGATCTCCTCGAGAGTTGCGCTTCGTCGACGCGACCGGAGCCCTCTGCATCGTTGTAGTACTCGCGGAGCCCGGTGGGTGGGTCATATCGTCCGGACAAAGACCTGGTTTGTCAAGCGCTTTCCGCTGTGGCGTCATGGAGGCCCCGACGGACGGCGCCCCACGACGGCGGAAGTACCGGTACCCTCCATCGCAGACACGGGGTGCCCCGACGGGGCTGAGATCACACCCGGTGAACCTGATCGAGTTCGTACTCGCGGAGGGATGTCGTCGATGAGCTGTGCGCTGCTGGTATGCACGCCGTCGTCCCATGCATCGGTCCCCGCGGCGCAGGCTTCCCTGCCGCGCCATCGGGGCGGCATCGCCGCGCGCCCGGACCTCCCGGGCTCGCCGGCCGGGTCCTCGTGTCCTCTCCAGCGCGGTGCCGCATCCCGGCGCCGCTCCGTGCGCGATGCGCTCCCGCCCGCTGCGCGGCGGGTGCGGTCGCATGCCCTGAAAGGACCGACCGACCATGACCACACCGACCCCTGACCAGACCACCCGCACGGCCCCGCCGCTCTCCGAGCAGGTCGTCCTGGTCACCGGCGGCGCCCGCGGCCTCGGCCGTGCGCTCACCGAGGCCTTCCTGCGTGAAGGCGCCCGAGTCGTCATCGACCACCTCACCAGCGAGGACGCCGCACGCGAGCTCGCCGAGAACCATCCGGGCCGCGCCGTCGCCGTGCGCGGGGACGTCCGCGACCGGGCCCAGGTCGAGGCCCTGTTCGAGCAGGCCGAGGACGCCTTCGGCGCCCCCGTCGACACCGTCGTGAACAACGCCCTGACCGGCTTCACCTTCGACGGGGATGCACGCGCGAAGGCGCACGAGATCGGCTACGACGCCTTCTCCGCCCAGTTCTCCGGGGCCGTGCAGGGCGCGCTGAACACGATCCAGGCCGCGCTGCCCGGCTTCGCCCGGGCGGGCTCCGGGCGCGTCGTCAACGTCGGCACCAACCTGTTCCAGCACCCCGTCGTGCCCTATCACGACTACACCGCGGCGAAGGCGGCGCTGCTGGCGCTGACCCGCACCTTCGCCGCCGACCTCGGCCCGCGCGGCATCACCGTGAACATGGTCAGCGGTGGGCTGCTGCGCACCACCGACGCGAGCGCCGCGACTCCCGAGGCGGTCTTCGACGCGATCGCCGCGGGCACCCCGCTGCAGTCGGTCACCACGCCCGCGGAGTTCGCCGACGCCGCGCTCTTCTTCGCCTCGCCGTGGTCCCGCTCCGTGACCGGGCAGAACCTCGTCGTCGACGGCGGGCTGGTGAAGGACTGATGGCGGCCGCGCCCCGCCGCCACGTGCGGCTGAACCTGTTCGCGCATGCCTGCGGCCACCACGCCGCGGCCTGGCGGGAACCGGGCTCCTCGGTCTCCCGCCTCGGCGAGATCGGCTACTGGGAGGAGCTCGCCCGGATCGCCGAGCGCGGCCGGCTCGATGCGCTCTTCCTCGCCGACGGCCAGTCGATCGGGACCGCCGGCGTCGAGCGCGGCCCCGCCTGGACGCTCGAACCGCTCACCGTGCTCACGGCGCTGGCCCGCGCCACCGAGCGGATCGGACTGGTCACGACGGTCTCGAGCACCTTCTGGGACCCGTTCCACGCCGCCCGCCTGCTGGCGAGCCTCGACCACATCTCCCGCGGCCGGGCCGGGATCAACGTGGTCACCTCGATGACCGACGACGAGGCCCGCAACCACAGCATGTCCGCGCTGCCGGACCACGAGCACCGCTACGCCACCGCGGCGGAGTTCATCGAGGTGCTCCAGGGCCTGTGGGACTCCTGGCCCGCCGGCAGCATCCTCGCCGATCCGGACGGGGTGTACGTCGACCCGGCACGGCTGCGGCCGCCGCACCACCACGGGGAGTCCTTCCAGGTCGCCGGACCGCTCAACGTGCCGACGCCGCCGCAGGGCCGCCCGGTCCTGTTCCAGGCCGGCGCCTCCGAGCCGGGACGCGAGCTCGCCGCCCGCCATGCCGAGGGGATCTACGCCGTGGCCTGGGACCTCGACTCCGCCCGCGCCTATCGCAGCGACATCCGCAACCGGTCCGCCGCGCAGGGCCGGGACCCGGAGGCGATCGCGGTGATGCCGGGGCTGGTCGTCCATGTCGCCTCGAGCGAGGAGGAGGCCCGTCGGGCGCGCGCCGAGCTCGACGCCCGCCTGCCGGTCGCGGACTCCCTGCGTCAGCTCTCCTTCTTCATCGGCCAGGACGCCTCGGACTGGGAGCTCGACGCGCCCGTCCCGGCGCTCCCGCCGCTCGAGGAGTTCACCGGCCCGAAGGGGCGCTACGCCACGGTGCTGCGCATCGTCGAGTCCGTGCGGCCGACGGTGCGGGAGCTGCTGGGCCTGCTCGCCGCCGGCGGCGGCCACGCGACCGTGATCGGCACCCCGGAGTCGGTGGCCGACGAGATCGAGCGCTGGGTCGACGCGGGTGCGGCCGACGGCTTCAACCTCATGCCGCCCACCCTCCCCGGCGGGATCGAGGACTTCGTCGACCAGGTCGTGCCCGTGCTGCAGCGGCGCGGACGCTTCCGCCGCGAGTACGAGGGGACCACGCTGCGGGAGCACCTGGGGCTGCCTCGACCTCAGCCCTTCGAATCCCGCGCGTAGCGGACCGGGATCAGCTCACCGGCACCCGCACCGTCGCCTGCACCGGCAGGTGGTCGCTCGGGAACACCCCGTCGGGTCGCGTCGCAGTGATCGAGGCCTCGAGCACCTCCACGCCGGGGCTCGCCAGGACCCAGTCGATCCGGAACGGGGACTCCTCGACCTCGCCGAAGTGCGGGAAGGTGCTCCAGCCCGGGGTGGTGCGCTCGGCCGCGGCGAGCCAGGTGTCCTGCAGCCCGAACTCCTCGACCAGCACCTCGTAGGCGGGGGAGTCGGCGGCGACGGAGTTGAAGTCGCCCGTGACCAGCACCGGCAGGTGCAGGAGGTGGAACTGGCGCAGAGTGTCCGCGATCAGCTGCGCGCCCTTGACCTTCGCCTGCGTGATCACGTGGTCGAGGTGGGTGTTCAGGTGCACCAGCTCCCCGCCCGTCTCGCGGTCCCGGAAGCGCGCCCACACCGCGACCCGCGGCCCGGCGTTGCCCCAGGTCGCGGAGCCGATCTCGCGCGGACGGTCCGAGAGCCAGAACTGGTTCCAGGCCACCAGCTCGAGCCGCTCCGTGTCGAACAGGATCGGGTTGATCAGCCCGTCGCTGCCGCCGCGGGTGGCCATGCCGAGGCGCCGGTACGCCCCTCCCAGCCCGCGCTCGACCGGCCCGAAGGTGTGCTCCTGCATCTCCTGCAGCCCCACCAGGTGCGGGCGCTCACCGGCCAGGAGCGCCTCGATCGCCGGGGCGCGGCGCGGCCAGTGCCCCGGATCGTCCTCGGTGGTCCGATCGGTCGCGAACAGCGCGTTGAAGCTCATCACGCGCAGCAGCGGGACATCGGCCGACGGGGAGGGCAGGGCGGGCGTGGTCATGCGGGGGACTCCTGGGGTGGGACGGTGGGAAGGGATCGGAGGAGGCGAGCGGGACGAGCCCGCTCACCAGTAGCGCTCGAGCGCCTCCTCGACGGAAGCGAGCGCCTCGAGGGAGCGCTCGTGATGGCGCACCACCACCCCGCTGACCAGCGCGTCGGCGAGGAACAGCTCGGCGATGCGGCTGGTGAGGTTCCCGGTGCGCAGCGGAGTGCTGTCCTGCACCGCGAGCAGCACGTGGTCGGCGACCTCCGCCGCCGGGGAGGTGGACAGGCGGGAGATCAGCACGGTGAGGCAGCCGCGGCGCTTCGCCTCGGTGAGCTGGGGGACGGTCTCGCTCGCGGTGCCGGTCTCCGAGACCACGATCAGCACGTCACCGGGACGCGCTGCGGCCAGGCCGATCACAGCCGAGGGCGGGTCGTGGAAGCTCGTGGCGGGGATGGCGAGGCTGCGCAGCTTGTGCTCGAGGGAGACGGCGATCAGGTGCGCGGAGCCCGCCCCCGTGGCGAAGACGTGACCGGCCGCCCCGAGCGCCTGGACGATGCTCGCGAACACCTCCATGTCCAGCAGGCGCGAGGTCTCCTCGATCGATCCCGAGGCGAGCACTCCGAGACTCCCCACGAGCTCCGGCAGAGGCGTCTGGGCCGTGATGTCGCCGGTGACCCGCGCGGCCCCGCCGGCGGGACGCTCTGCGGCGAGCACCAGCTCGGTGCGCAGCGTCGCGAACCGCTCGATGCCGAGGGTCCGGCACAGCCGGGTCACGGAGGCGGCCGAGGCGCCCGCTCGCTCGGCGTACTCGGTGATCGTCATCCGCCCCACCTCGGCCGGCGAGTGCAGGGCGAGCTCGGCCAGGCGCTGCAGCTGCGGAGGCAGAGTCGGCAGGGAGGTGCGCAGCAGCGCGAGGACCGGCGGGTGCGCGGACCCCGTCGCGTCGGGTGCGGTCGAGGGCATGGGGGCCTTCCTGGTCGTGGGCTCCCGGACGGGTCCGGGCCCGTGTGCTGGGCATCATGGCATGCAGGGCGGAGCCGCTACTTCAGGGCGCCGGCGCTCAGCCCCTGCTGGACCTGCTTCTGGAACAGGACGTACACCACCAGCACCGGCACCATCGAGATGATCAGCCCCGCGAACAGCTGCGCCATCGACGTCGGCGAGGTCTCGTAGTTCTCCCCGAGCGCGAGCGCGGCCAGGCCCTGGCTGAGCACGAAGTTCGAGCGCTCCTCGTCCTGCTGCGGGTTCAGCACCTGCGGGAGCAGGAACTGGTTCCACTGCCCCAGCACGTTGAACACGCCGATCGAGATCAGGCCCGGGCGCGCCAGCGGCAGCATGATCCGGAAGAACACCCCGAAGTGACCGGCCCCGTCCAGGAACGCCGCCTCCGCGAGCTCCTTCGGCAGGGTGCGGAAGAACCCGGTGAGGAAGAAGATCGAGAAGGGCAGCGAGAACGCGGCGTACACGAGCACCAGGCCCAGGCTCGAGGCGAACAGGCCCAGGCCCTGCACGATCCGCACCAGCGGCACGATCGCGAGGAACACCGGGAAGGTCATCCCCGCCAGGTACAGCCAGTACAGCGCCCGGCTGCCGGGGAAGGGATAGCGCGCCATCACGTAGGCGGTCATCACCGACAGCAGCATCGTCAGCACCACGCCGCCGCTGACCACGATCACCGTGTTCATGAAGAACGCGCCGATGTTCGCGGTCCGCCACGCATCGACGTACACGCCCAGGCGCAGCTCGCCGGGCAGGCCGAAGGGGTCGTTGTAGATCTCCTCGTTGGTCTTCAGCGAGGAGGCGAGGATCCACACCAGCGGCACCAGCACCACCAGCGCCCAGGGCACGAGCATCAGGTGCGGCAGCCCGGAGGCGCGGGGCCGACGCGGCCGACGAGGACCGTGCGGCCCGTCGGCCGCGGACGAGGAGGGCGCCGACGGCTCGGGCGCCGACGGCTCCGTGGCGGGAGGGGAGAAGACCATCAGTACTCGAGCTCCTCGCGCTTGGTGAGGCGGAAGGTGACCAGGGCCAGCGCCACGGAGCCGAGCATCATCACGGTGCCCATCGCCGAGGCGTAGCCGAACTGGGAGTTGTAGGAGAACGCGGTGCGGTAGAGATAGGTCGACATCACGTCGGCCCCCGAGTCCGCCGCGGTCCCGGTCATGGCCATCACCGCGACCAGCGCGTACGAGTCCAGGGTGCCGATCGCGAGATAGATCAGCGCGGTCTGGGCATGGGACCAGATCAGCGGCAGGGTCACGTGCGCGAAGCTGCGCAGCCTGCCCGCGCCGTCCAGCGACGCCGCCTCGTACAGCTCCTGCGGCACCCCGCTCATCGCGGACAGGAACAGCACCATGTAGAAGCCGACCGAGGACCACACCGCCGCCAGCGCGATCGCGAGCAGGATCGTGCGCGGGTTGCCGAGCGGCCCGTTCGGCACGATCGCGAGGATGTCGGTGCCCACCAGGCGCAGCACGCCGTCCAGCAGCCCGCCGCGCGAGGCGTAGATGTAGCTGAACATGATGCCGATGATCACCACGGGAACGACCTGCGGGAAGAAGAAAAGCACCCGGTAGGCGCCCGCCCCGCGGACGGCCCGGAGCGTGCCCGAGCCGCCGCGGGTGATCAGCGTGGCCAGCATCAGCGCGAGCCCCAGGGTGACCACCGGGATGATCACCAGCAGCACCGCGTTGTGCGACACCGCCCGCCACCAGGCGCCGTCCCGGGTCATCCGCACGTAGTTGTCGAACCCCACGTACTCGAGCGTGGGGGTGTAGCCCGTCCAGTTCGTGAACGAGATCTGCACCCCCTGCGCGAAGCTCGACAGCACGAACACCGTGTACAGGACCAGGCCGGGCGTGATGAAGGTGAGGATCAGCCACCACCTGCCGCGCAGATGCATCAGCGGGTCGGCTTCGCGATCGCGTCGTCGCCTGCCGTGCGGTCCGCCGCCTCCTGGCAGCGGCTGAGGAAGCCGTCGACGTCGAGGTCGTCCAGCAGCAGCGCGATGAGCGCCGCGCGGGTCTCCTCCGCCATCGCCGGGTACCAGGTCGGGTACTTCACCACCTGCCAGGGCTCGACGGCGTTGGAGCGCTCGATCATCGCGATGAGCGTCGTGAACGGCTCGCTGAGCTGCTGGTCGTCGTGCGCGCCGGCGACCACGGTCACGGAGTTGCTCAGCTCGGCGTAGTTCCGCGCCGACTCCTTCGACAGCAGCGCGCGCAGGAACTCGAGGGCGGCAGGCCTGTTCGCCGCGCCCTCGGGCACGAACCAGCCGGCCCCGGGGTTGTTCGGGGTGAGGTCGGCGAGCGCCGGATCGGGGGAGGGCAGCGCCGACGCGGTCATGCGGAAGCCCTCCGGGATCGCGGACCTCATCTCGTTCTCGAGCCAGGCGCCGACGGGGATGAACACCGCCTCGTGGTTCAGCCACGCGGTCTGGGACTGGACGTGGGTCATCTGCGCGACGCCCGGGAGGATCAGCTCGTCGGTGCGCAGCTGCAGCAGCGCCTCGGCGGCCTCGCGCACGGCGTCCTGCTGCCAGGCGCCGTCCTCGAGGTTGTCGATGCTCTTCCACACCTCCTGCCCGCCGAGCTTGGCCACGAGCGGCTGGAAGAGTCCCTCGTCGGGGTAGTTCGCGTGCTGCCCGGTGAAGGCGAAGGGGTGGATCCCCTCATCCTTGATCTGCGCGGACAGCGACATCAGCTCGTCCCAGGTGGTCGGCAGCTCCCAGCCCTTCTCCTCGAGCAGGGCGGCGTCGTGCCAGAGCGCCCAGGCGTACTGGACGGTGTTCAGGCCCACGAGGGTGCCGCCGACGGTGCCCGCCTCGCGCACCCCCGGGTTCAGGGACTCCTCGACGGTGATCTCGGGATCGTCCCAGCTGGGTGCGGCCATGAGGTCCTCGAGCGAGGCGAGCTGGGAGTTCGCGGCGAGCGAGGTGATGTCCAGCGAGCCGGCGCCGGAGTTCTGGAAGAGGTCCGGGGGAGTGCCGTTCACGAACTGGGGCTGGAGGGTGCTGAGGTCCTCGGTGCGCACGATGTCCGCATCGACGCCGGGGTGCTTCTCCTCGAGGAGCTGCTCGGTGAGGTCGAGATACGGCACGCCGCCCCCGCCGTCGAAGACGAAGGCCTTCAGCTCGCCGTCGCCGACGCCGAAGGGGTTCTCGGGGTCGGCCCCGGCACCGCCGTCGGAGGAGCCGGAGCCGCCGGTTCCGGCATCGGCGCCCGGGGCGCCCGAGGTCGCGCAGGCGGAGAGGCCGAGGGCGCCGACCGCCCCGGTCAGGCCCAGGAAGGAGCGGCGGCTGGTGGGGGAGACGGGGCGGAACGGGGTGGGGGAGTGCTCGACAGACACGACGGGCCTTTCGACGTCCGAGGGAGTGGCCTGTTCAGCGTGCGCGGCCCAGATGACGGGCCGGTGACCTGGGGGTGAAAATCGGGACCACGCTGTCCGGTGCTGACGTTAACGATTTTCATCACCAGGCGGAAGGCAATGCGGCAGAGGGCCGACGAGAGGCGCCCCGGCTCAGGCCCTGGCGAGGATCGCGTCGGCGAAGAGCTCGGTCACCTCGGGGGCGAGGTGCAGGTTGTAGGTCGGCTCGAGCAGCTCCGCCTCGAGCAGGGCGAGGCCGTGCTCGGCGGAGTCGACCATGTCGATCCGCCCGTACAGCGGCGTGGGCAGCCCGGTGGCCTCGGCGACCGCGGCGAGCACCCGCTCGGCGAAGGCCCGTTCGGCATCGCTCACCGCGACCAGGCGAGGATCCTCCTGGTAGGTGCCGCCGCGCAGACCGCCGCCGCGCGCGAGGAGCGCGCCCTTGGCGACCGCGTGGGTGAAGCGGCCGTCGAGCGTGTACACCGCCTTCTCCTGCCCCGCGGAGAGCTCGGGGACCTCGGGCTGCAGCATCACGGTTCCGCCCGCGGCCAGGATCTCCCGGCCGAGGTCGAGCGCGGCGGGGTCCTCGCGTGCGAACAGGCCGGTGCGCTGCGATCCGGCGCCGACCGCTGGCTTCACCACCGCGTGCGCGGCGTGGTCCGGCGCGGCGAGCGCCTCCTGGAGGGAGGCGGCATCGCGGTGGTAGGTCGTCGGGATCACAGTGATCCCCGCGGTCTCGAGCTCGGCGAGATAGCGCTTGTCCATGTTCCAGCGGAGGAGCGCGGGCTCGTTGAGCACCCGGGTCAGGGAGCCGGCGCGCTCCAGCCAGTGCGAGAACTCCTCCGCGTGTCGGGCGTAGTCCCAGGGGCTGCGGATCACGGCGAGATCCCAGGAGGCCCAGTCCACCCCGGGATTGTGCCAGTCCAGCGACCGCGCGTGAACACCTCGGGCGCGCAGCGCGGCGATGAGCGGGGCGCAGTCGCGGTCGGGATCCGCGGAGGTGAAGGCGTCGGGAGAGGTGGTCACGATGCCGATGCGGGTCATGCTCCGAGGCTAGGGCAGGTGCCGTGACGCCGGTCGGCGCGCCCGCCCTGCGGCACCCGGGCCGACCCGCTCGCAAGGCATCGGTCGTGCATGTGTATGCGGGGCATGCAGGATGTTCGGCGGCGGCGACCTCCTCCGGATGTCTGACAATCCAGTAATGCACGCGGACCAGGGGTTGTTACCGGTTCGTTGCCGTCCGGCTGGCAACTTCCTGAAGGCTGTGCGAGTATCTATGCGACTCCACGCGTGATCGAGGACGAGGACGCGGTGCCCGAGTAGGCCCGCGCCGTCCCTGCCGTCCCGGCGCGCCGCCACCGGCGCGCCCACCCGGAGCTGAGGTGAGACCTCGTCCGGACGCAGCTCGACGGAATCTGCGACGGGGGTCGATCGCCGGTCGGCCCCGCGGGTCCCACCTGGCCTCGCGCGCCCTCCGGCGCGGGGGACCGGCCGTACGAGACCGGTTGTCCGCGACGAAAGGAAGTCCAGTGCCGCCCGCGCCCTCAGGCGAGATCGTCCAGCTCGGAATCATCGGAGTGCTCCTCCTCCTGCTCCTGTTCTACGGGGGCACCATGTGGATGTCGGTCGCGATCTCCCGGAAGAAGGAGAACGCCGACGACTACATGACCGCCGGCAACCGCATCGGCTTCGGCGTCTCCGCCGCGTCGATGACCGCCACCTGGATCTGGGCGTCCTCGATGTACGCCTCGGTCACCGCCGGCTACACCTACGGCGTCTCCGGCCCCATCCACTACGGGCTCTGGGGTGCGCTGATGATCCTGTTCATCTACCCCTTCGGCAAGCGGATCCGCGCCGTCGCGCCCCGCGCCCACACCCTTGCCGAGGTGATGTACGCCCGCCACGGCCGCTCCTCGCAGCTGATGCTCGCCGGCTCCAACGTGCTCGGCTCCGTCATCTCCCTGACCTCGAACTTCATCGCGGGTGGGGCGATCATCGCGATGCTGTCCCCGCTCAGCTTCGGCGCGGGCATCCTCATCATCGCCGGCGGCGTGCTGCTGTACACCCTGTGGTCCGGCTTCCGCGCCTCCGTCCTGACCGACTTCGCGCAGGTCATGGCGATGCTCGGCGCGGCCGTCGTGATCATCCCGGCCGTCTTCTTCCTCGCCGGCGGACCCTCGATGTTCGCCGAGGGCGTCTCGGCCGGGCACGTCACCCCGCAGCAGGAGAGCTTCTTCTCCTCCGACGCCTTCATGAACCAGGGCGCCCCCTACATCGCCGCTGTGCTCGCCTACGCGATCGGCAACCAGACCATCGCCCAGCGCCTCTTCGCCGTGCGCGAGGACCTCATCAAGCCCACCTTCATCACCGCGACCGTCGGCTACGGCGCGACCGTGATCGGCGTGGGCATGCTCGGCGTGATGGCGCTGTACCTGGGCATCGAGCCCATGGGCGGCGACGTGAACAACCTGATGCCGCAGATGGTGGGCACCTACCTGCCCGTCGCGCTGGTCGCGCTCGCGTTCATCATGATCGTCGGCTCGCTGTCCTCCACCGCCGACTCCGACCTCGCCGCGCTCAGCTCGATCGTCATGACCGACATCTACGGCCAGTCCGTCGGCCGACGGAACGCCGACCCGAAGCTCATGCTGCTGATCGGCCGGATCACGATGATCGTCGCGACGGGACTGGCGCTCTACTTCGCCACCGCCCGCTTCAACATCCTGGACCTGCTGGTGTTCGTCGGCGCCCTGTGGGGCTGCCTCGTGTTCCCGGTGATCGCCTCCTTCTACTGGAAGAAGGTCACGAACAAGGCCTTCACGCTCTCCGTGATCGCGGCGCTGGCGGTGTTCCTGCCGGTGCGCTTCCAGCTGATCCCGCTCGAGGGCGCCTGGGCGCTGCTGGTCGAGCTGCTGGCGATCATCGGCGTCGGCGTGGTGCTCGGCATCATGGCCTTCGGCTTCTTCGGCCTGCGCCCGGCGATCGTGATCGGTGCGACCACGACCATCGCGGTGCTGCCCTTCGGCTTCGGGTTCCTGCGGGACTTCGAGACGCTCTCCGGCTCCCTCGTCGCCTACTCGGTGTCGTTCCTCGTGTGCTACCTGCTCAGCGTGCGCTCCTCGCAGGACTTCGACTTCTCGGTGATCAAGAAGGTCACCGGCGACTTCGACGAGGAGACGCCGGTCTCCGGCGCGGAGCCGCGGCCCGGCACCGACCCCGACGACCTCGACCGCGTGACCGCCGATCGCTGACCTGCCCGTTCCCATCTCAGCGGGCCACGACCCCGGCCCGCGCCCCTCGAAGGAGGAGAGACCATGACCGCTCTGCTGACCGCCTACGTGCTCATGTGGCCCGTGCTCGTGCTCGGGATCCTCATCACCATCGCCCGCGGCTTCGCCAAGGACGTCGCCGAGGCCCGCAAGGAGGGCCGCCCGATCATCTGAGTGCCGATCTGGGCTGTGAGCCGCCGGTCGCGAGGCCGGCGCTCCGGGCGACCTGCAGAATGGGGCGTCTGGCGGCATGCCGGGGCGATGAGCGCCGCGGCGTGCCGCTGGGCGCCTCTTTCTGCAGGCGGATCAGTTCCCGACGCCGCTGTTGCGGTAGGCCTGCTTGAGGATCCGCAGGGACGTCATCGCCTCGGCCGGTCCGATCCAGAACGGCTCCGGGGCGTCCAGGCCGGCGTAGAAGTCCCGGATCAGCTCCTCGTGGGAGATGCCCCAGTAGGAGCGGCCGCCCGCAGTCGCGACCCGGTCGGAGAAGGTGTCCACGCGCCCGTCCTTCCAGCGCACCGTCAGCCCGCCGGCGGCGCCGGAGCGCACCTCCAGGTACGCGTGGTCCGTCTCGACCTCGAGCTCGACGGGCCGGGCGACCGGCGCGGTGAGCGTCGCGAAGAACGTGGTGGTGATGCCGGAGGCGTGATGGAGGACCAGATCGGCCGTGTCCTCGGTCTCCACCACGCCGGCGAACTTCTTCTGCGAGACCAGTCCCTCGGTCCGCTCGACCGGGCCCAGCAGCCACTGCACGAGGTCCAGGGTGTGGATCGCCTGGTTGATCAGCAGGCCGCCGCCCGCGGTCTCCCAGCGGCCGCGCCACGGCTTCGCGGCGTAGTACTCGGCCGTGCGCGTCCACACCACCGAGGCGTACGCCCCGCGCACCGCGCCCAGCTCACCGCTCGCGAGCAGGCGGGCGAGCTCCTGGCTGCCGCGGTTGTAGCGGTTCTGGAAGCAGATCGCGATCTTCGGCGCGCCCGCGCCGCCGTCGGCCCGCGGGGCGGAGGTCGTGGCCAGCGCCTCGACCAGGCGCTCGCCCTCGGCGAGGGTGTGCGCGAGCGGCTTCTCCTGCAGCACGTGCACGCCCCGCTCGAGCGCGGCGAGGGAGGGGCCGACGTGCTGGTCGTGCGGGGTGGTCACGTGCACCGCATCCGGTGAGAGCTGCTCGATCAGCTCCTCCGCGGTGGCGAAGGTCGGCACGGACAGCTCGGCCGCGGCGCGCTCCCGGGCCGCGGGGTCGACATCGGCGACGCCCACGAGCTCGAGCCCGTCGATCGCCTCGATCGCTTCGACGTGGACGACGGACACGTCCCCGCAGCCGATCAGTCCGATGCGCCGCTGCGCCATGAGCCGTGCCTCCTCGCCGCTCCGCTGCGGCATCCGGGAAAGATGTGAACAGTCCGTCCCATTGTGCGCGGAGGCGGTGACGGCACGGCAGCCGTTGCCGCGCGATGCCCCGGGCGGCGTCCCGCTGTGCGAGGGGCCGCCGCAGGACGAGCCGTCGTGCGCGCTGCCCGGCTCAGGGCACCATCCACCCGGCCGCGCGGAACAGCTCGTACCACTCGGCGCGGGTCAGCGGCACCTCGGAGCCGGCGGCGGAGTCCGCGACCCGCTGCGGGGTGGTGGTGCCCAGCACCACCTGCATCTGCGCCGGATGGCGGGTGATCCACGCGGTCGCGATCCCCTCGGGGGCGACGTCGTACTTCGCGGCCAGACGGTCGATCACGGAGTTCAGCTCGGCGTGCTCGGGGTGGCCGAGGAACACTCCGTCGAAGAACCCCGCCTGGAACGGGGACCAGGCCTGGATCGTGATGCCGTGCAGGCGGCAGAAGTCGAGGATCCCGCCGCCGTCGCGCACCAGCGACTGCTCGGTGCCCTGCATGTTCGAGGCGATGCCCTGGGCGATGATCGTCGAGTGGGTGATCGACAGCTGCAGCTGGTTCGCCACGATCGGCTGGTCCAGGTGCTTCTGCAGCAGCTCGATCTGGCGCGGGGTGTGGTTGGAGACGCCGAAGTGGCGCACCTTGCCGCTGGAGTGCAGCTCGTCGAAGGCGCGGGCGACCTCCTCGGGCTCCACCAGCGCATCGGGTCGGTGCAGCAGCAGGATGTCGAGGTGGTCGGTGCGCAGCGCCCGCAGCGAGCCCTCGACCGACTCGACCAGGTGCTCGTAGGAGTAGTCGAAGTGCGGCCCGTCGGTGACGATCCCGGCCTTGGACTGGATCGTCACCTGCTCCCGCTCGGACGGGCTCAGCTGCAGCGCCTGCGCGAAGCGCTCCTCGCAGCGATGCTTCCGTCCGCCGTAGATGTCGGCATGGTCGAAGAAGTCGATGCCGGCCTCGCGCGCCGTGCGGACCAGGGTGCGGATCTCCTCGTCGGACTTCTCGGCGATCCGCATCAGGCCGAGCACGACGTTCGGCGCGCTGATCTCGGTGCGGGGGAGCGTGAACTGCTTCATGGCATGACCTCGTCGGCATCGGGGGCGGGTCGCCGCGCTGCGGCGCATCGACGCCCGGCAGGCGCCGCCGTGCAGAAGCCTAGACCCCGGCCGCTGTGCAGTTCGTCGGCCTGCTCCTCCCCCTGTGCCTCGAGGAGTCCTCGGCATCCCGTCGGAGGTGTCGGAATCGGGGGTCGATTCCAGCACCTGAGAGGGGACGCCCCCAGCGCGGCAGGGCGGCGCGGGAGGGGACGAGGCGAGGATCCATCGTTCGGTGGATCCGGCCGACGGCGAGGGCTCCTAGGTTCGAAGCATGAACCGACTGATGAACACCGCATTCGCCTACATGGTCCTCGGCCTCGTCTCGGGGCTGGGATACCGCGAGTACACCAAGGCCACCGACACCCTCGGCGTCGACAGCCAGCTCTCGACCCTGCACACGCACTTCCTGGCGCTGGGGATGATCGTCTTCCTCGTCGTCCTCGCGCTGGACGCGCTCTTCGGCCTCAGCGGTCGACGCTCCTTCACCGTCTTCTACTGGACCTACAACGTCGGCCTGCTGATGACGGTCGTGATGCAGGCGGTGCGCGGCGTCCTCACCCTCGACGGCCAGGACCCTGCGACCACCACCGCCGCGATCCCCGGCGTCGCCGGGCTCGGCCACATGCTGCTGACCGTCGGCCTCGTCGCCCTCTTCGTCGCCCTGCGCGCCGGGATCGCGGAGCGTGCCGCGCGTGAGAAGCACGCCCCGGTGACTGCCTGACCTGGGTGGGCGCGTGCGGGCACGGCAGCCGGCCCGGTGGCGGCGAGCCGCCGTCTCCCGCTCAGCGCCGGCGATCCGTCGTCGCCCGCAGTGCGCTGCCCGCGAAGCATCGCCGGTGCGGCACTGCCCCTGCGGTGCGCAGCCGAGGATGCGTGATTCTGAACCGCTTCCGGCCAGGAAGTGGTTCAGAATCGCACCTTCTCGAGGCAGGGCGTGGCAGGGCAGGGCGAGGCGGGGCAGGGCTCAGCGGGTGGCGGGGGAGAGCTCGCTCTGCAGGAACAGCGCGGCCGCGCCGAGCGCGCCGACGTCGCCGCCGAGCCGTGAGGACTCCAGCCGCAGCTGCTCGGGCGGGGCGTCCCGGCGCACGCTCTGCTCGACCGCCGGCAGCACATGGGGTGCGAGCGTGTCCCAGTGCGGCCCGCCCAGCACGATCCGGTGCGGGTCATGGATGCCGACCAGGGTGCGCAGCGCCTCCCCGAGCGCGACGCCGTAGGCCGTGAGCAGGCCCTGCATCCGCTCGTCTCCCTCGGCGGCCGCGCGGGCCAGCTCCTCGAGCGAACCGGAGGGGGAAGCTGCCGGCCCGGGCTGCGCTTCGGCCGAGCCGGGCTGCGCGTCGCCCGCCCCGGGCTGCGCGTCGGCCGGAAGGCGCGTCGCCTCGGCCGGGGTGGGCAGTCCCTGCGCCGCCGCGGCCAGGAGAGAAGAGACGTCGGTGAACTGGCTCAGGCACGCCCGACGTCCGCATCCGCACACGGGCCCCTCCAGACCGGTGGGCAGATGCCCGATCTCCCCGGCCAGCGCCGCCGCCCCGTGGTGCACCCGGCCGCCGACGCTCACGGCCGAGCCGATGCCGGCGCCCGTGAAGACGTACAGCACCGTCTCCTCGGGGCGCTGCCCGGTGGACCAGTTCTCGGCGGTCAGCGCCGCGTTCGTGTCCTTGTCCAGCACCGCCGGCAGCCCGGTCGCGGCCTCGAGCCGGGCGACCAGCGGCACGCCGCGCCAGCCCGGCAGCCAGGGCGGGTTCACCACCACGCCTTCGCGCACGTCGATCCCGCCGGGGCTCGCGACCCCGATCCCGAGCATCGCCTCGCGCGCCGTGGCCCCGGCGGGTGTGCGCCAGCCCTCCGCCTCGAGCGTGGCCTGCATCTCCCGCAGCGCCTCCGCGATCCGGTCGATGTCGGCGGCAGGGTCCTCCGTCGGCGCGGGCAGCGAGCGGTGGGCGACGGGCCTGCCCAGCAGGTCCACGATGACCAGCGCGATCTGCGAGGGATCCAGGTGCACGCCCGCGGCCAGCCGGGCCGTGGGCACGACCCGCAGCACGGTGCGGGGCTTGCCACGCGAGCCCGCGAGCGTCCCGTCGGTCTCGATCAGGCCCTGCTCGCGCAGGCGCCGCGTGATGAGGGAGACCGCCTGCCGGGAGAGGCCGCTGGTGGCGACGACCTCCGACTGCGAGGTGCCCTCGGGGGCGTGGCGGACAGCGTCGAGCACGATGAGCTCGTTGCGCTGCCCGAGGTCGAGCATCGTCGTGCCCTGCACGGTCACCTCCCGGGTCGTCCGGATTCCCCGGCGGATCCGAGTATCTCCCGCCGGACCCCTTCCTTTTAGTCCAACGGTGTGAGTAATGTACGTCACCGAGCGCCGCACCGCGGCGCCGGGCCCGCCCCCCGATGTCGAGGAGCGCGGGTCGGGAGGCCCTGCAGGACCATGGCCTCCCCTCGGCCCGGGGATCGGGTCGGGCGTTCCATCGGCACGACACGGACGTCGTGCCCCAGCATGGAAGGAGGGACGGATGAGCACATCGCAGGCAGTCGACGCGCGCAGCGCGGATCCCGGCGGAGCAGCCGAGCCGGCGACCGTCGACCCACCCGCTCGGGCCCGCAGGTCGACGGTGCGCCGTCGCAATCTGCGCACCGCCCTGCTGTTCATCTCGCCCTGGATCATCGGCGTGCTGATCTTCATCGTCTACCCGGTCGCGTACTCGATCGGGCTGAGCTTCACCCGCTACTCGGGCATGGAGGCCCCCACCTGGGTGGGCCTGCAGAACTACGTCACCGCTTTCCTGGACCCGCTGGTGCGGACCTCCGTGGGCAACACGGTGTTCTACGCCGTGATCGCGGTGCCGCTGGGTCTGGTCGTCGCGCTGACCCTCGCGATCGCGATGAATCAGAACGTGCGCGAGGTGGCGCTGTACCGCACGATCTTCTACGCCCCCTCGCTCATCCCGGCGTTCGCGATGTCGTTCATCTTCATCGTGTTCCTGAACCCGCAGTTCGGCGTGTTCAACCGGATCCTGAACGTCTTCGGCGGCTCGAACGTGAACCTGCTGGGTGATCCGACGGGCGTGAAGATCGCGATCATCCTCATGGCGCAGCTCGGCGCGGGCAACGCCGCGCTGATCTTCCTGGCAGGGCTGCGCAACGTCCCCAAGACCGTCTACGAGGCGGCGCGCGTGGACGGGGCCGGGCCGATCCGGCAGTTCCTCTCGATCACCTTCCCGCTGCTGACCCCGGTGCTGCTGTTCAACCTGATCACCGGCGTCTCCGGCGCCCTGCAGGTGTTCACCGAGGCGTACATCGTCACCAACGGCACCGGCGACCCGGATGCGGGTGCGCTGTTCTACATGATGTACCTCTACAAGAACGCCTTCGGCTTCGCCGAGCTGGGATACGCCTCCGCGCTCGCGGTGCTGCTGTTCCTCGTCGGCCTCGCCCTCGCCCTTCTCATCTACTGGCTCTCGCGCCGGTTCGTGAACTACGACGTGGAGGCCGGCTGATGAGCAGCATGATCCAGACCGACACCCAGTCCGTCGTGCGGTCCAAGAAGGCCGACGCGGAGACCTACAACCGCCGGGCCGACGGCACGCGCCGCCCCTGGTACTCGACGCTCACCGCCCGAGTGGTGATGATCGTGCTGAGCCTGCTGTTCCTGCTCCCGCTGTACTGGATGATCGCCTCGGCGCTGAAGTCCGACGAGGAGCTGGCACAGTTCCCGCCCACCCTCATCCCGCGCAGCTGGGAGTTCGGGAACTTCGTCGAGGCCGTCACGGCCATGCCGTTCCTGACGTTCTTCGCGAACTCCGCGATCATCACGGTCTCCGTGGTGGTGCTCTCGGTGCTGTCGAACTTCGTCATCGCCTACGGCTTCGCGTGCATCGACTGGCCGGGCCGGGACAAGCTGTTCTACGTCGTGATCGCGACGCTGTTCCTGCCCTTCCCGGTCACCCTCATCCCGATGTTCGACCTGTGGGCTCGGCTGGGACTCGTCAACACATTGTTCCCGCTGATCATCCCGGCGGCGTTCGGCTCCGCGTTCTACGTCTTCCTGCTGCGGCAGTTCATGCTGCAGATCCCGCAGGCGATGCTCGACGCCGCCCGCGTCGACGGCGCCAGCGAGTGGCGGATCCTGTGGACCATCGCCTTCCCCACCTCGTTGCCCGCTCTGACGACGGTCGCGATCTTCGCGGCGGTCGCCTCGTGGAACGACTTCATGGGACCGCTGATCTACCTGCAGGACCAGGAGGTCCAGACCCTCTCGATCGGTCTGCAGGCGTTCCGTTCGGTCAACGCGCAGGACGTCTCCTTCAACCTGCTGATGGCCGCCTCGTTCCTGGTGATCCTGCCCCTGCTGGTCCTGTTCTTCGTCTTCCAGCGGTACTTCATCCGCGGCATCACGATCGGAGGCTTCAAGTGATCTCGAGGCGATCCCTCCTCACCGGCGCCACCGCCGCCGGGCTCGCGCTCGGCCTGGGCGCCTGCGCCTCCTACCCGGATCCCGGACCGAACGTCATCCGCTACTGGGGCGTCGGCGCGGCGGACAAGGACAAGGACGAGCAGGTCCGCGAGGCCTTCCGCGCCACCGATGCCGGGAAGGACGCCCAGATCTACATCGATCAGGTGCCCTCCTCCGGCGTGGCCGACATGTCCCAGATCATCACGGCCGTGCGCGGCGGGACCGCCCCGGACCTGTGGTGGATGGACCGCTTCAACGCGGTGCAGAACGCGTCCATCGGCCTGCTCGAACCGCTCGACGAGCTCATCGAGAAGTACGAGGACGTCTCCCCGGAGGAGTTCAAGTCCCAGTGGATCCAGTTCGCCGTCGACGAGCTGACCTACGACGGGAAGCTTTACGGGCTGCCCTGCACGACAGACGCCCGCGGCCTCATGTACAACGAGGACCTGCTGCGGGACGCGGGCGTGGACCTGGACCTCTTCGACGCCGACCAGCACGTGCTCACCTGGGACGAGCTGAGCGAGGCCGTCGAGCAGATCGTCGAGATCGACGACCGCGGCAACTACACCCGCTTCGGCTTCGCGCCGTGGCTGGGGGAGGGCTGGCCCTACACCTGGGCCTTCGGTCTCGATGCGCAGGCGTACGACAACGACACCGCGACCGTCACCCTCGACTCGCCCCAGTGGGAGTCGGTGTTCCAGCTGTACGCCGACTGGGCCGAGCGCTTCCCCTACGCCACGGTCGACGCGTTCATGGCCACCTACCAGCCGCCGAACGCGCCGCCCACCCAGACCGCGATGTTCAGCGGCCACCTGGGGATCGACATCACCGGTCCCTGGCAGATCTCGGCCAACGAGAAGTACGCCCCTGATCTGCCGCTGAAGTTCACCTATCTGCCGGTCGCGCAGGAGGGCGATCCCACCTACACCTGGTCCGGCGGGCAGTGCCTGGTCATCCCGGCCGGCGCGAACATCACCAAGACCCTCTGGGAGTTCCTGAAGTTCTACGCCGGCTACGAGGGGCAGTCCCGGGTGGTGCCGCAGTACGGCAACCTCCCCACGAACCTCAAGGCCATCGAGGAGGGGACGTACAACCCCAAGGCCGAGCTGTTCCGCAAGATGCTGCCGAACTCGACCTCCCGCCCGCCGCTGCCCGTCGGCTCGGCGATGTGGGACACGCTCACGCGCACCCGCTCCTCGGTGGCGCTGGGCTCCCGCACCCCGGCCGAGGCGGTCGCCGACAACCAGTCGATGATCGCCCCGAAGATGGACCTCTTCGAGGGCTACCGGATGCCGGACACCTACGGCCAGCCGAGCCCCGTGCCGGGCAGCTGAGAACCACCACCACCCATCGACGGGAAGAAGGAACCCACCCCATGACCCACCCCCTGCGCATCGCCGTGCTCTCCGCCTGGCACGTCCACGCCGAGGAGTACGGCCGCGCCGCGATCGACCACCCGGACACGGAGCTCGTGGCCGTCTGGGACGACGACACCGGCCGCGGCCGCGAGCTCGCGGGCCGCCTCGGCGTCCCCTTCGAGGCGGACCTCGACACGCTCCTGGCCCGCGAGGACCTCGACGGCGTCACGAACACGACCGCGACCACCGACCACGACGAGATCCTGGGCCGCGTCATCGCCGCCGGCAAGCACGTCTTTACCGAGAAGCTGCTCTCGCCGACGGTGGAGGGCTGCGACGCCCTGACCTCGGCGGCCGAGGCCGCCGGCGTGCAGATCACCGTCTCCCTGCCGCGCCTGTCCCACGGCTACACGCGCGCGCTGCGCGAGGTGCTGGACTCGGGCCGGCTGGGCCGGCTCACCTACTCGCGGGTGCGCCTGGCCCACAACGGCTCGACCGCCGACTGGCTGCCCGAGCGCTTCTACGACCCGGCCGAGGCCGTCGGCGGCGCCTTCTCCGACCTCGCCGCCCATCCCGTCTACCTCACCCAGCTGATCCTGGGCGAGGAGGCCGCGACCGTGCGCGCGAGCTACACCGACATGACCGGGCGCGGCGTCGAGGACAACGCCTCGGTCACGATCATCACGCCGGACGGCGCGATCGGCGTGATCGAGACCGGCTTCGTCACCCCCGCGAGCCCCTTCTCGATCGAGATGCAGGGCACGGAGGGGGCCCTCCTGTTCGACGACGCCGAGCAGCGGATGCGCCTGGGCACGGCCGACGGGTGGGAGGACCTCCCGGTCCCGGCCGACGCCCCCGCACCCTTCGACCAGTGGGTCGAGGCGATCCGCACCGGTGTGCGCACCGAGGAGAACCTCTCCCGCGCCCGGGCGCTGACCGCCCTGACCGTCGCCGCCAACGCCGCAGCGACCGCCTGACCCCGGCGGCCGGCGCCGCCGGCGCGTCGGCCGCCCACGATCCCGCCGGCCCCACCGGGCCGGCCCCGTCGGCCCGACCTCGTCGGCCCGGCCCCGCACGACCCGCAGACCAGAACCAGACCTCGCAGGAGCACCCATGACCCTCACCCTCCCCGTCCGCATCGGCATCATCGGCGGCGGCGGCATCGCCAACGCCCACCTCAAGGGCTACGGCGCGATCCCCGACCGTGCCCGCGTCACCGCGATCGCCGACGCGAGCCCGGAGACCCTCGCCGCCCGCACCGAGGAGACCGGCGCGAGAGGCTACGCCGACTTCCACGAGCTCGTGCAGGACCCCGAGGTCGACGCCGTCGACATCTGCTTGCCCCACCACCTGCACAAGGCCGCGATCGTCGCCGCCGCCGAGGCCGGCAAGCACATCCTGTGCGAGAAGCCGCTGTGCCTGACCGCCGAGGAGGCCGCCGAGGTGCGCGCCGCCGTCACGACGGCCGGCGTCACCCTCATGTGCGCCCACAACCAGCTGTTCCTCCCCGCCGTCGCGAAGGCGAAGGAGATCATCGACTCGGGCCAGCTGGGCGAGGTCTACGAGGTGCGCACCACCGACTCGTTCTACAACGACTTCGACCCCGCGAACATGGGCTGGCGCGCGCACACCGCGACCAGCGGCGGCGGCGAGTACATCGACACCGGCTACCACCCCACCTATCTGCTCATGCACCTCTCGGGCGGCAGGCCCGTCTCCGCCTTCGCGATGATGTCCACGCATCGGCTGAAGTTCATGGAGGGCGAGGACTCCGCGCAGGTGCTGGTCCGCTTCGACAACGGCTCGGTGGGCCAGCTGGTCACCTCCTGGGCCTATGAGGCCGCGCCCGGCACGGACCGCTTCTCCGTGGTGGGGGAGAAGGGCTCGCTCTCCTCCGACGGCACGACGCTGCGCGTGAAGCTGCGCGGCGGCGAGGAGCAGGTCTTCGAGCACGAGCCGGTGGACACCTTCGTCGCCGAGATCGCGGACTTCGTCACCTGCCTGGAGACCGGCCGACGCCCGCTGAACACCGAGGACGAGGGCATCGCCGTGCTCGGCATCATCCTCGCCGCCTACGAGAGCTCCCGCACCGGCAGCGCCGCCGACGTGATCAGCGTCTGAGGCCCGCTTGGGCCGGGCGGCCCGGTCGTTCGGCCGCCCGAGCCGCGTGAGCTGGCCGAGCCGTTCGAGCCGCCCGAGCCAGCCGAGCCGCCCGAGCCGCGCGAGCTGCCCGAGCCGCCCGAGCCGCGCGAGCCGCGCGAGCTGCCCGAGCCGCGAATGCTCGTTTCTGAGCCACTTCTTGCCCCGAGGTGGCTGAGAAGCGAGCATCCCTCGGGTGCGGGTGCGGCGGGGGCTGTCGGCTACAGTCGGAGGCGCACGTCAGGCACCGATCGGCCTGTCGCTCCGGCAGGTCAGGCAGCCCGGCGCCGCCATGTTCTCGACGACGAGGGAGACCCCCATGACCCCGACCGCCGCCACGCCGCCTTCCGCGACCTCCACCGCCCCCGATCGCAACCTCGCCCTCGAACTGGTGCGCGTCACCGAGGCCGCCGCCATCGCCGGCGGCCGCTGGGTGGGCGCGGGGGACAAGAACCGGGCCGACGGCGCCGCCGTCGACGCGATGCGCTCCTTCATGGACACCGTGCGCATGAACGGCACCGTCGTGATCGGCGAGGGCGAGAAGGACGAGGCCCCGATGCTGTTCAACGGGGAGGCCGTCGGCGACGGGACCGGGCCGGACGTCGACGTCGCGGTCGACCCGATCGACGGCACCCGCCTCACCGCTCTCGGCTACAACAACGCCCTGGCCGTGTTCGCAGTCGCGGAGAAGGGCAGCATGTACGACCCGTCGGCCGTGTTCTACATGGAGAAGATGGTGGTGGGGCCCGAGGCTGCGGAGTACGTCGACCTGCGCCTGCCGATCGAGCAGAACATCAAGCTCGTCGCCAAGGCGCTGGACAAGCCCGTTAACCAGGTCACCGTGTGCGTGCTCGAGCGGCCGCGCCACGAGCCGCTGGTCCAGGAGATCCGCGCCGCCGGGGCGCGCGTCAAGTTCATCATGGACGGCGACGTGGCCGGTGCGATCGCCGCCGCCCGCGGCGCCGGGGTCGACATGCTGCTGGGCACCGGCGGCACCCCCGAGGGCATCATCGCCGCCTGCGCCGTCAAGGCCACCGGCGGCATGATCCAGGGCCGGCTCGCCCCGACCGACGACGACGAGCGCCAGAAGGCGCTCGACGCGGGCCACGATCTGGACCGGGTGCTCACCACGGACGACCTGGTCACCTCCGACAACTGCTACTTCGCCGCCACCGGCATCACGGACGGCGACCTGCTGCGCGGGGTCCGCTACCGCCACGACCGCATCGTCACCGAGTCGATCGTCATGCGCTCGACCTCCGGGACCGTGCGGCTCGTCGAGGCCGAGCACCGCGCCGAGAAGTGGGACCGCTGGATCGCCGAGTGAACCGGAGGGGCCGGTCGGCGGCCGGGGACCAGGGACCGGTGGACGTTACCTGTGAGTCGTCCGACCAACAGGTGTCACAGTGACCAGAACCCCACATATCGTGGGCGCATGTCCTCCTCGAGCGAGAGCCGCGCCTCCGAGATCCACGTCGCCGTCGACCTCGTCGTCCTGACCCTCCGCGACGGCGCGCTGAGCGTGCTGCTCATCCAGCGCGAGGACGAGCCGCACCGCGGCGCCTGGGCGCTGCCCGGCGGGTTCATCGAGCACGGAGAGGAGCTCGAGGGCGCCGCCTACAGGGTGCTGTCCGACGAGGCGTCGCTGGGCAGCGGCGCCGTGCACCTCGAGCAGGTGCGCACCTTCGGCACCCCCGGCCGTGACCCGCGCGGCCACGTCGTCTCCGTCGCGTTCATGGCGCTGGGCGCCGACCTTCCCGATCCCCTCCGCGGCGAGGACGTCGCCGACGCGCGCTGGTGGTCGCTCGCCGATCTCGACGGGATCACCCTCGCCTTCGACCACGCCACGGTGCTCGAGGCCGCGATCGAGCGGGCCCGCAGCAAGCTCGAGTACACGACGCTCGCGGTGACCTTCCTGCCCGACGAGTTCACGATCTCCCAGCTGCGCGGGGTGTACGAGAGCGTGTGGGGGTGCAGCCTCGACGCCGGCAACTTCCACCGCAAGGCCACCCGCTCGGAGGGCTTCCTCGTCGACCTCGAGCGCCACGCCGCGCCGACGGGCGGGCGCCCCGCCCGGCTGTACCGCGCAGGTCCCGGCACCTCCCTCGTCCCGCCGCTGCTGCGCGCGGGGGAGTAGCGCGCCACGCCCGGCCCTGCCTGTCGCGCGAGGTCCCGCCCCGCTCCGTCCGGCCCCCGTCGCTCCGTCCGGCCTTCCGCACGCAGCGGCCAGTCGCCGACGGGCCTATGGCGACACGAGGTGGAGATATAGCCACCTGATGACGCCATAGGCCCGCCCGTGACACCGGGACGCGTGGCGGTGCCCGGGTGCGCCGTGACACCGGGACGCGTGGCGGTGCCCGGCTGCGCGGTGACACCGGGGCGCGTGGTGGGGCCGGGGCGCGTGGCGGGATCCCCCGGCACCATCGCCGACTCGATCGGCATGGGCGACGTCTTCCAGCACGTGTCGAGCATTCGTCCCGTCCTCACCCTCACCGGCACACGGGACCTGAGTCCCTCCGTGGAGGCCCGGCGCGCCCCTACATTTGAGCCATCGCCTCCTCCCGGCAACGGGGGTCGAGGCAGATGGACCCCGGGTCGGCAGGGGAGAGCGGACTCGGCATGAGGGCGGTGAGCTGGGCTCACCGCCCTCGGTCCGTCCCGGCACCTGTAGGCCCCTGCGCCCGTCGGCCGGGCAGCCCCCCCGTCCCGCGCCGGGCCCGCCCGTCGGCCGGGGGCGTCGCGTCTTGCACCGCCACGACCTGTGCGCAGAGCGATATGAGTCGTGGGCGGTGGACGAGGTCGCCATCGCCGTCCTCTCCGCCGTCTGAGGATCTCCTCATGATCGGCTCATCCTCACCTCACGCGGGACGAGGAGCATTCCGGTGTCCGACCACCACAGGACCGAGCACAGGAGGGCCCACACCATGGCGGAGACGACCATCGCGCTGTACTCCCACGACTCCGTGGGGCTGGGGCACGCGCGCCGTAACCGGGCCCTCGCCCACGCCCTGGACCGGCACCTGCCCGCGCTGACCGGCGGCCCCGTGCGCGGCATGCTCGTCGCCGGCCACCCCGACGCCGGCCGCGACCCCCTCCCCGACGGCTGGGACTGGCTGATCCTCCCGGGCCTCACCCGCGGTCGCGAGGGCTGGACGCCGCGCAGCCTCGGCATGGACCCCGCCGCGCTGCGCGACCTGCGCAGCGGCGTCATCGCCGCGGCGCTCGAGACCCTGGACCCCGACCTCCTCGTCGTCGACCGCCACCCCTTCGGCATCGACGGCGAGCTGCTGCCCGTGCTCGAGACCCTCCGCGGCCGCGGCTGCCGCACCGTGCTGGGGCTGCGCGAGGTGCTGGACACCCCGCGCGTCGCCGTCGCGGAATGGGAGAGCCTCGGCGGCGCCGCCCGCGTCGCCTCCCTGCTGGACGCTGTGTGGGTCTACGGCGACCAGCGCGTCTACGACCCGCGCCGCACCGGCGAGCTGCCCGGCCCCCTCGCCCGCCTCGCCGAGCCGACCGGCTACCTCTCCCGCGGCCGACCCGCCGCACGCATCGCCCGCACGCCACGTGCCTCGCCCGCCCCGCCTCCGCCGTACGTGCTCACCGTGCTCGGCGGCGGGTCCGACGGCGCCGAGCTCGCCCGCCTCGCCGTCGCCGCCCGGACCCCGCACGGCTGCCGGCACCTGCTGGTGACCGGGCCGCAGATGCCCGCCGGCGCGCTCGAGGAGCTGCGCGACCTCGCCGACGAGACCACCGCCGTGGTCCGCACCGCCCCCGACGTGCCGGAGCTGATCGCCGGGGCCGCCGCCGTGGTGTGCATGGGCGGCTACAACACGATCGCGGAGCTGCTGGACACCGACACCCCCGCCCTGGTCGTGCCCCGCAGCCGGCGCCGCCAGGAGCAGCCGCGCCGCGCGGAGGCCCTGGCCGCCGTCGGCGCGCTCGAGACGCGCCGGATCGAGGACCTCACCCCTGAGGACATCACCGCCTGGTGGGCCCGCGCCGTCGGCACGAGCACCGAGCGCACCGGCCTCGACCTCGACGGACTCGAGGCCGTGCCGCACCTGGCCGCGGCGCTGCTCGAGCGTCCCTCCCGCCCCCTTCCCATCCTCCCGGAGGTGCACAGCCATGCAGTCTGACCAGCCCCGACGCCTCGGGTACGTGCTGAAGATGTACCCGCGCTTCTCCGAGACCTTCATCGTCTCGGAGATCCTCGCCCGCGAGGCCGCCGGCGAGCAGATCGTCATCTTCTCCCTGCGCCCGCCCACCGACGCCCGCTTCCATCCCGAGCTCGCCCGGGTCCAGGCCCCGGTCATCCCCGTCGGCCGCTCGGCGAGCCCGCGACGGCTGTGGGAGACCTGGCGCGCGGCGATGGCGGACCCCGTCCTGGCCGCCGGGGCCACCGCGACGCTGGACGAGCTCGTGGCCGCCGAGGCCGACGAGGCCGAGCAGGCCCTGGACGTCGCCCGCCTGGCGCGCGAGCACGGCGTCACCCACCTCCACGCCCACTTCGCGTCGATGGCCACGACGGTCGCCCGCCTGGCCGGGTCGATCGCCGGCCTGCCCTACTCCTTCACCGCCCACGCGAAGGACATCTTCCACCGCGACGTGGACGACGCGGAGCTCGAGACGAAGCTCTCCGGCGCCCACCACGCGATCACCATCAGCCGCTACAACCTCGACCACCTGCGCGAACGCTTCCCGCGGGCGGCGCAGCGGCTCCACCTGGTGCGCAACGGCCTCGAGCTCGAGCGCTTCCCCTACCTGCCGCGGCCGGAGATGCGGCCCGTGCCGCAGGTCCTCGCCGTCGGCCGCCTCGTGGAGAAGAAGGGCTTCGCCCTGCTGATCGACGCGATCGCCGCGCTGCGCGACCGGGGCACGGCGATGACCGCCTCGATCGTCGGCGACGGCCCGCTGCGCGAGGAGCTCGCCGCCCGCATCACGGCGCACGGCCTCGACGACGCGGTGCAGCTGCTGGGCCCCCGCACGCAGGAGGAGGTGCGCACCCTGCTGCAGGAGGCGGATCTGTTCGCCGCCCCCTTCGTCATCGCCGCGGACGGCAACGCCGACGGCCTGCCCACCGTGCTGCTCGAGGCGATGGCCAGCGGGATCCCGTGCATCGCGGCCGACGTCACGGCCGTGGGCGAGGTGGTGCGCACCGGCGAGACCGGCTGGCTGGTCCCGTGCGACGACGTCCCGGCCCTCGCCGCAGCGCTGCAGGAGGCGGCCACCTCGACCTCGCGGCGCCGCCTGACCGACGCCGCCCGCGCCCTCATCGAGAAGGAGTACTCCTCGCCCGGGCAGGCCGCACGGCTGCGCGCCCTCGTCGAGGACACGGCGGTGCCCGACGTCGTCGACGATGCCGCACCGCCCGCCGCGCACCCCGCCCTGCTCGCCACCATCACCAGGAGCTGACCATGAGGATCGCCTACGTCCTGCTCGACCCGGGCATCGGGGTGTTCGGCAGCAAGGGCGCCTCGGTGCACGTCCAGGAGGTCACCCGCGCCCTGCGCGCCGAGGGCCACGACGTGACCGTGTTCTGCACCCGCACGGACAGCCACGTCCCCGCCGACCTCGCCGACCTCGACGTGCGCCGCCACCGCCTCCCGAAGGGGGCCGGACCGGAGCGCGAGGCCGCCGTCGCCGCGGCCGCCGGCGCGATCGCCGAGGAGATCTCCGCCGACGGCTTCGACCTCGTCCACGAGCGCTACTCCCTGTTCTCCGACGTCGCCGCGCGCCTCGCCGATCCCGCGCACGGCCCCGCGATCCCTGCGATCCTCGAGGTCAACGCGCCGCTGGTCGAGGAGCAGCGCGCCCACCGCAGCCTCCACGACGAGGCCGGCGCGCGCGAGGCCACCCGCCGCCAGCTGCGCGCCGCACGGCTCGTCTCCTGCGTCTCCCCGCAGGTCGCCCGGTGGGCGCGCGACGAGGGGGCCGCCGCGAGCCGCGTGGTCGTCACCCCCAACGGCGTGAACACCGCCCGCATCACCCCGCGACCCGACGGGGAGCGCCGCGTCACGAACTCCCCGGTCACCGTCGGCTTCGTCGGCACGCTCAAGCCCTGGCACGGCACCCACCTGCTGCTGCATGCTCTCGCCGCCGCCCGCGAGGACCTGCGCCTGGAGGTCATCGGGACCGGCCCCGAGCACGAGGCTCTCGCCCGCCTCGCCGCCGAGCTCGGCATCGCCGAGCGCGTCCGCCTGCACGGCGCCGTCGCCCCCGACGAGGTGCCGCAGGTGCTGCACCGCCTCGACATCGCCGCCGCGCCCTATCCGGCCGGAGACCACTACTTCTCGCCCCTGAAGGTGTACGAGTACCTCGCCGCGGGGCTGCCCGTGGTCGCCTCCGCCATCGGCACGATCCCGCAGATGCTGGCCGGCGGCGAGCTCGGCGTGCTGGTCCCGGCCGGGGACGTCGCCGCACTCGCGGAGGCGCTCGACGCGCTCGCCGCCGATCCGCAGCGCCGAGCCCGCCTGGGTCGCGCCGCCCGGGAGGCGGCCGTGGCCGAGCACGACTGGCGTCGCCGCTGCCGGGACCTGCTCGAGCAGGTGGAGGTGGCCGCGTGATGGCCGTCGGCACCTCCCGCACCGGACGGAAGCAGGGCGGGGCACGGCTGCGGACCCCCGCGCCCCCGGCCCCCCGCCGGTCCGCCAAGCGCACCAAGGACACGCTGGACGCCTCCGCGTTGCGCCGCACACTCCACGTCGTGCGCCCCCACCTGCCCCGCCACGCGGGGCTCGTCGTCCTGGGACTCCTCGCCCTGCTGGCCGACGTGGTCTTCCGCGTGCTCGAGCCGTGGCCGATGAAGTTCGCGATCGACGCGGTCAGCGCCGCGCTCGGTGCCTCCCTGCCCGAGGCGACCCCGCTGGGCCTGGACGTCACCGGCACCGTGATCGCCTGCGCGATCGCGCTGGTGATCCTCGTCGGCGGCCGCGCCGGGGCGAACTACCTCTCCACCGTCTCCTTCGCCCTCGTCGGCGCGCGGGTCGCGACCGAGCTGCGCACGCGCGTGTTCGACCACGTGCAGTCCCTGTCGCTGCGCTACCACCAGCGCGCCTCGATCGGCGACACCTCCCAGCGGCTCGTCGGCGACATGGGACGCCTGCAGGACGTGGCCGTCACCGCCGGCCTGCCGCTGATCGGGAACGTCATCACCCTGGCCGTGCTGATGGTCGTGATGACCATCCTTCAGCCCTCCCTCGCCGGGATCGTGCTGGTCGCGGCGCTCGGCTACCTGCTGCTCTCGCGCACCAGCTCGCCCGCGATCGTGAAGGCCTCCCGCAGCACCCGCAAGGGGGAGGGGGCGCTCGTGGGCTCCGCCGCCGAGGCGCTCGGCGCGATCCGGGTGGTCCAGTCCTACGGCCTCGAGGGCACCGTCGCCGGGGAGTTCGCCGGCGGGAACGAGCGGGCGATGAAGGCCGGGGTGCGGGCCAAGCGTCTCGCCGCCGGGCTCGAGCGCTCCACGGACCTCGTCGTCGGCATCGCCCAGGCCGCGGTGCTGCTCTCCGGGGCGCTGCAGGTGCTGCGCGGCAGCATGACCCCCGGCGACCTGGTCCTGTTCGTCATGTACCTCAAGATCGCGATGAAGCCCCTGCGCGACATGGCCAAGTACACCGGCCGCATCGCCCGCGCGAGCGCCTCGGGGGAGCGGATCGCGGACCTCCTGGACGAGGAGGTCGAGATCCAGGACCCGCCGGCCCCGGAGCCGATGCCCCGCTGCGACGGCACCATCGACCTGCGCGGGCTCACCGCGCGCGACGGCCACGGACGCCCCCTGTTCCGGGGCCTGGACCTGCACGTCCCCGCCGGCCAGCAGCTCGGGATCCTCGGCCCCTCCGGCGGCGGGAAGTCGACCCTCGTCTCCTACCTGCTGCGCCTGGCCGAGCCCGACGCCGGGGCGCTGCGCGTGGGCGGGCACGACGTGCGCCGGGTGCGGCTCGCGGACTTGCGCCGCCACGTCGCGATCCTGCCCCAGGAGTCGGTGCTGTTCACGGTCTCGGTGCGCGAGAACATCCGCTACGGCCGCCAGGACGCGACCGACGCCGAGGTGGTCGAGGCCGCTCGCCGCGCCGGCGCCCACGAGTTCGTCTCCGCCCTGCCCGACGGGTACGACACCGTGCTCGGCAACCGCGGCGACACCCTCTCGGGCGGACAGCGCCAGCGCCTCGCCATCGCCCGCGCCATCATCCGCCGCTCCGCCGTGGTGGTGCTCGACGAGGCCACCACCGGCCTCGACCCCGCCTCGAAGGCGCAGGTCAACGAGTCGGTGAGGGAGCTGTCCCGGGACCGCACCACGATCTCGATCACCCACGACGCGACGGTCGTGGCCGGGTTGGACCGGGTGCTGTGGCTCGAGGACGGCGAGATCCTCGAGGACGGCACCCCGCAGCAGCTCGCCGCCGATCCCGATTCCCGCTACAGCCGCTGGATGCTCGAGCACCGTCTCGAGGACGACCTCGCGACGACGACGGAGGAGAGCCGATGATCGCCCCCGCTCACCGGGCCGCTGCTCGCCGGGCAGGTGCCGACCGGGCCGGCGCCGACGGGCACGGCGCCGACGGGGACGGCGCGACCGATCTCGTCGGCCGGCTCTCCGCGTACTCGGCCCTGCCCGGCGCCGAGCGGCTCCTGGAGGCGGAGTCGCTCTCGGCGCTGCACGGGCGCGGGATCGTCCCGCGGCGACTGCGGGTCAAGCCCGGCGCGAGCGTGCTCGTCGGACACTGCGGGGTGCGCGAGGACGTGGCCGACGTCCCGGACGGGGAAGGGATCGCCGTGGCCGGCTGGACGCTGCTGACCGCCTCCCGCGACAAGCGCGACGGAGTGCTGCGGCGCGCCGCCCGCTCCGGCGCGCCCGTCCACGAGCACCTCGCGGCGGCAGGGACGTTCCTGCTCAGCGGCGGTCTCGAGGCAGATCCCCGGATCGGCCGCTCCGTGCATCGGCTCCTGCGCCGCGAGGGCGGGGTCGGGGGCGCGGACCTGCAGGTCCTGTCCTACAACCCCGTCCGGCACGCCGTGATCGTGCTGCCCGGGGGCGGGGACGTGCTGCGCGTCGCGGCCCGCCCGCTGGACCGGCTGCTGCACCTCGCGCAGCAGTGGCGGGAGCTGGGCGTGCCGACGCTCCCGCTGCATCCCACCCGCGACCGGTCCGTGGTGCGCTGCGCGCACTGGGGTGCAGGGGACCTCTCCTCCCGAGCGCCGAGCGCCGGAGAGCCGACCCCTGCCTCCTCCGGCACCGCCGCCGCGGCGGCGGGAGCGACCGGTGCGGCGATCGCACGGCTGCACGCCGCGCCCGCCGACGGGTCCCTGCCGACGGCGCGGCTCGGCCCGCGCCTGCCCGCCACCCTGGCCGAGCTCGAGGCCCTGCTCCCGCACCGCGCGCTCGCCATCGCACAGCTCGCCGGCGAACTCGCCGCGCGGCTGCCCGAGCGGCCCGCGACCGGCCTGCTCCACGGCGACCTCAGCCCGGACCAGGTGCTCGTGGATTCTCCCGGCGGTGAGCCCCGGATCCGCATCATCGACCTGGACCGCTCCGGCACCGGGCCGCTCGGCGCCGACCTCGGCAGCTGGCTCGCCGCCTGCCTGACCGGCCGGGACGAGCACGTCGGCGCCGCGCTCCTCGAGGGCTACGTCGCCGGTGGCGGCGACCTCCCGGCGCGGGACGAGCTCGCCGCCTGGACCGCCCGCGCGCTCCTCGCCACGGCCCTGGACCCCGTGCGCCGCTTCCTCCCCCGCGCCGGGGAGGCGGTCGAGGAGCGGCTCGACCTCGCCGCCGCCGTGCTCGCCGACCCCGCGCTGCTGCCCGCGCCCGGCGGGGCCGGTCCCGTGCCCGTGCCCATGACCTCGCGCGATGCGGTGCCCGCCGGCCCGACGTCCGTGCCCGGCCCGCCGATGTCGGCAGATATCCCCGCTCTCGTCCACGACGGGGCGGAGACCTGGCACGTCGAGCGGGCCTGGCCGGACGACGGCCGCGGTCGCCCGCTCGAGCTGCGCGGTCCGGGGGCGGAGGGCGAGGCGCTGCGCGGAGCCCGGATGGACGCCCTGACCGGGCAGGTCACCCTCCACGCGCCCGGAGAGGACCCGCGCCTGCCCGGCCTCGCCCGCACCCTCGCCGCCCACCCGGGAGCCTGGATCGTCTCCCTGCGTCCCGGCAAGCGCGCAGTCGTGCGGATCGACGAGGGAGGTCGCCCGGTGCGCTTCGTGAAGATCGTGCGCCCCGGCCGTGCCTCGCGCCTCCTGGACGCGATCGAGCGCGCGCACGCCTTCGACGGCCCCTTCCGCACCCCGGAGGTGCTCGCGGCCGACGGGGACACGGTCACCTTCGCGGCCCTCGCCGGCACCACCCTGCACGAGCCGCTCCCTCTCCGCGACGGCACCTGGCGCCGCGCCTGGCGCGGCGTGCTCGAGGCCTGGGCAGACTCCTGTGCACGTGCGGGTGCGGCTCCGCCCGACGCGCCCGTCCACGGGCCCGAGGCCGAGGCGGAGGTGCTGCGCCAGTGGCGGGACCGTGCCGCGGACGTCGACCCCGGCGGCGCCGAGGGCCGTGAGCGCGCCGTCGAGGAGGCTCTGCGCTCCCTCGCCTCGGTGCCCGCTCCGGACCACCCCGCTCTCCTGCACCGCGACCTGCACGACAAGCAGATCCTCCACCTGACGGGGGAGCGGCCCGGTCTGCTCGACGTGGACACCGCATGCTGGGGCGACGCCGCACTCGACCTCGGGAACCTCCGCGCCCACGCCCGCTGGCGCGAGCTGCAGAAGCTGTGGAGCGCCGATCACGCCGCCGAGCTGCGTGCCCTGATCGACGAGACCGCCCGCAGCTCGAGCATCTCGCCGGATGCTCTCGCCGCCTACGAGAGCAGCACGCTGGCCCGTCTGACCTGCGTCTACGCGCTCAGGCCGCGCTGGCGGGCCAGTGCGCGCGCCCTGACTGTCGAGGGCGTGGCCGGGTAGTCGGGGGCGTGGCCGGCACGGCGGAGCGCGATCCGGCGGGCGGGGCATGGTCAGGTACTGGCTCAGGGCGTCCCAGTACGCCTATATAGGCGTACGGGGACGCCAGCCGCCAGCAGCTGACCACACCCCAGAGCAGCCCGGCAGATCGGAGGAGCCCGGCAGAGCAGCGGCGGGGTCCAGCGGCGAGGGAGCCCGGGGCTCAGGCGTGCGAGGCGGCCGTCTCGGCCTCGGCCCCGCCGGGCTCGGCCGCGTCCTCCGCAGCGAGCTCGCGCTGTGTCCGTCGTCGGCCGACGATCGCGCCCAGCAGGCCCAGCACCACTCCGAGGACGAGCCAGCCCACCAGCCAGGTGATGTCCCCGGCCGGGTCGATCCAGCCGCCGCCGATCGCGCCGCGGAAGGCGTCGACCGCATGGGTCATCGGCAGGTACGGGTGGAGCATCTGGAAGAAGCCCGGCAGGGTCGCGACCGGATAGGTGCCGCCCGCCCCGGAGATCTGCAGCGCGATCAGCACCAGTGCGACGAACTTCCCGACCGGACCGAACAGGGCGCCGAATCCGTGGTTCAGGGCGACGAACACCAGCGAGGTCAGCCCCGCGAGGCCGAGCAGCAGCGGCAGGTCCTCCACGGTGATGCCGATCAGCCAGTGCAGCGCCCCGACGGCGATCAGGGTCTGGACGAGGCCCAGCAGGAGCGCCGGGACGAGCCCGCCGGCCAGCAGCCGCACCGGCCCCGCTCCGCGCGCCATCGCCTCGGCGGAGAACGGCGGCATCATCAGGAAGATCGCCATGCCGCCGACCCACAGGCTGATCGCCAGGAACAGCGGGGCGAGGCCCTCGCCGAAGCGGCCCAGGTCGTGCTCCCGCTCGAAGCTCATCTGCACCGGGTCCGAGGCGGTCGCGGCGAGCTCGCTGCTCTCCTCGTCGGTGTAGGAGGGGACGTCGTCCTTCGAGTCGGAGAGACCGTCGGCGAGCTCGGTCGAGCCGTCGTCGAGCTCACCGGCGCCGTCGTCCAGCTCGGTCGCGCCGTCATCGAGCTGCGTCGCGCCGTCGTCCACCTGGCGGGCGCCGTCGGCGAGCTCCGCCGAGCCGTCCGCGAGGGTGCCGGAGCCGTCGGCGAGCTGCTGCGCCCCGTCGCGGGCGTCGCCCGTCCCGTCGGCCAGCGTCCCGGCGCCGTCCCGGAGGGTGCCGGTGCCGTCGGCGAGCTGCTGGGCGCCGTCGCGTGCCGAGCCCACGCCGTCGGTGTACTGGGTGACGCCGGAGGCGAGATCCTGGGCGCCGTCGCGGGCGGTGCCCGTCGCCGCGGCGAGCTGGTCCGCGCCGGAGGCGACCTCGCGGGCGCCGGCGTTCAGGCGGTGGATGTCCTTCGCGCCCTGGTCCAGAGTGCGGTACGCCTCGGGCAGCGCGAGCGCGGCGGTGCGGGCCTGGTCGGCGAGGTCCTCGGCGAGGTCGGAGGCGCTCTGGCCGGGCTCCGCCGACGGGACGGCGGAGGCGAGGTCGTCCCGCGCCGTGCCGAGGTCCGTGTGCAGGGTCGAGGCGTCCTCGGCGAGGGTCGAGGTGGTGCTCTCGAGAGCCGAGGCGCCTTCGGCGAGGGCCGAGGTGGTGGTGGAGAGGGTCTCGAAGTACTCCTCCATGTCGGCGGCGGCGCCGGTCATGCCCTCGGCGGTGCCGGCCACGTCGGCGGAGGTGCCCGCGGCGTCCTGGGCCAGGCGGTCGGCCTCGGCCGCGTCCGTGGAGGCGGTCCCGGCGTCGGTGGAGGCGGTCGCGGCGTCAGCGGAGGCGGTCGCCGCGTCGTCCCGTGCCTGCGCGGCGTCGTCGGACAGCCCTGCCAGCTCCTCGCAGAACGCCTCGTCCGCGCCCGAGTCCGCGCAGCGTCCGGCGAGGTCCTCGGCGCTCTCGGCGACCGCGCCGGTCTCCTCGGCGACGGTGGCGGCCGAGCCCTCCGAGGTCGCCGCGGACTCCGTCGAGGCCTCGGCGGACGTCGCGGACGCAGAGGCCGCCTCGGCCGCATCCTGCACGGCCGTCTCGAGCGTCTCGACGTCCTCGGCGATCGAGTCGGCGCCCTCGCGGAGGGTGCGCGCGTCCTCGGCGCGGTCGCCCGTGGCCTCGTCCAGGCCCCGGGCGGTCTCCGCGAGCTCGCCGGCCCTCTCGTCGAGGGTCTCGGTGGTGGTGGCGATGGTGTCGGCGGCGTCGACCGGGGCGTCCAGCAGCTCCGGCATCCCGTCGATCGCGCTCTCGAGATCGTCGATCGCGGTGACCAGGTCCTCGCTCGTGGCCTGGACGCTCTCCTCGGTCACGCCCAGCTCGCGGGCGCGCTCGGCGGCCCCGGCGACGGTCTCGTCCAGCTGCTCGGTGCCGTCGGCGACCTGTCCCGCGCCGCCGGCGAGCTCGCTCGCCCCGGTGGCGAGCTGCTCGGCGCCGCCGGCGAGCTCGTTCGCGCCGCTGCGCAGCGGCCGCCCCTTCTCGTCGAGGGTCACCAGGCCGCCGGAGAGCTCCTGAGCGCCTGAATCGAGCGTCGCGACGCCATCGCGCAGGGTGACCGCGCCGTCGGTGAGCTGGTCCAGCCCGACCACGAGATCGAGGCTGCCGGAGTGCAGGTCGACCGCACCCCCGGCGAGCTCGGTGGACCCGTCCACGAGCTGGCCGGTGCCGTCCGTGAGCTCGCCCGTTCCGTCGACCAGCTCGCCCGTGCCGTCGTGGAGGTCGCCCGCCCCGTCGGAGAGCTCGGCGGCGCCGTCGGCCGCGTCCACGATCCCGTCGTGGATCGTCGTGAAGCCGACGTAGATCTGGTCGAGGTACTCCTCGAGGACCGAGGCGCGCAGCGCGTCGGTGAGCGCGGTGCCGACGGACTTGGTGAAGTTGCCGCCGACGTAGTTCACCGAGTCGTTCGTGGTCACGGTGATCATCGCGGGGGCCGCCTCCATCGCATCGCCCCCGAGCGAGGCGACGTTCTCGGAGAAGTCCGAGGGGATGGCGACGGTGGCCCCGTAGGTGCCGTCGGCGAGGCCGCGCTGCGCCTCGCCGGGGGAGACCTCCACGAAGCGGTAGAGGTTCTCCTGGTCCTTCTCCAGCAGGGTGTCCGTGAACTCCGCGCCCACGTCGAGGTGGGAGACCTCGCCGTCCGGGCTCTCCGCGTCCGCGCCCGTGTCCTCGTTCACCACGGCCGCGGTGATCTGGTTCAGATTGTTGCTCGGATCGATGAACGACCAGGTCATGTTGCCCGAGTAGACGAGCGGCACGAGTGCGAGGCCGGCGACGAACAGCGCGGCGATCGGCTTCTTCCACTCCCCGGGCAGGAGAGCGACGGCGCCGCGCCCGGCGGCGGCGGTGCCGCGTCCGACAGCGGCGGCACCGCGCCCGACGGCGGCACCGGCGTTGCGGAGGGCGGACAGGACGGTGCTGAGCGCGGTCGAGAGTGCGGTGAGGAGAGCACGGAGGAATCGCATCACGCGGCGACGATACACTGGTGTATCGAAGCTGGGTACCCCGGGGTCACAAGTGTGGCGGGGGTGACGCCTGCGCTCCGCGGTCCGGTTCAGGAGGGCAGGTCCACCACCCAGGCCCGTCGGCGGAGGCCGGCCGGGTCCCAGCGCGAGAGCACGTCCGCCGCGGTGCGACAGCCCGTGAGCCCGAGCGAGTCCCCGATCCGCTCCACCACGTCTGCCGCGCTCTCGCCGCGCGCCAGACGGTCCCTCAGCGTCACCGCCCCGTCGCGCTTGGCCAGGCGCGCACCGGCCGTGTTCAGCGCCAGCGGGACGTGCGCGTAGGACGGCTCGGCCAGCCCCAGCAGTGCGGCGAGATGGGCCTGTCGTGGAGCGGAGCTGAGCAGGTCGTCGCCGCGGACCACCTGGTCCACACCCGCCGCCGCGTCGTCGACCACGACGGCGAGGTTGTAGGCGACCACGCCGTCGCCGCGGCGCAGCACGAGATCGTCGACCGCGCCGATGACCTCCCCGGCCCACAGGTCCTGCACCCGCCAGGAGCCCACCTCGGCCCGCAGGCGCAGCGCCGGCTCGCGGCGCAGCTGCCGCATCCGCTCGCGTCCCGCCTCGCGCTCGGCGGGGGAGAGGTCGCGGCAGGTGCCGGGATACGCGCCGGGCGGGGCGTGCGGGGCGCTCGGCGCCTCGAGGATCTCGCGCCGGGTGCAGTAGCACTCGTAGACGAGGCCGCGCTCGCCGAGCGCGGTGATCGCGGCGGCGTGCTCCTCGCCTCGCTCCGACTGGTGCACGACCTCTCCGTCCCAGTCCAGGCCCAGGGCCGCGAGGTCCTCGAGCTGACGCTCCGCGGCGCCCTCCTGGACCCGGTCCAGGTCCTCGATGCGCAGATGGAAGGCGCGCCCGGTGCGCCGAGCGAGGGCCCAGGCGAGCAGCGCGGTGCGGAGGTTCCCCAGGTGCAGGTCGCCGCTCGGGGACGGGGCGTAGCGGCCCGCTCCGGGGTCGGGCGTGGCAGCGGGCATGGGCGTCAGTCTAGGGAGCCCGGGGCCGACGGGGGCAGCAGCAGGAGCACGTCGCCCTGCCTGCCGCCGGGCACCGGGCGCTCGGGAGGTGCGGGCCGGAAGCCGAGCCGTGCGGCGAGCGCGAGGGAGGGCTGGTTGGTGCCCGCCGTGATCGCGACGATCTCGGGAGGGCCGGAGGCATCGGGTCGGGCCTGTGCGAGCACCGCGCGCATCGCCTCGGTCGCGATGCCGAGCCCGGTCGCGGCGGGGGAGAGGCGCCAGTAGGCGCTGAGCACGGGGGGCTGGTCGCCCTCCCCGTCCGAGAGCGGGACGAGGCCCACCACGCCCAGCAGCCCGACCGGCAGGTCGGCACCGCCATCGCCCGCCGGGTCCTGCTGCGCCCGGACCGTGAGATGTCCGAGGCCGTGCCGTGCCCAGCTCTCCCGCCACTGCGCGAGCACCCAGCGCATCTGCGCCGGATCGGTCAGCGGCTCGGTCGAGTCCTCGGCGAAGGCGCGCGGGTCCGAGTGCAGGGCGAACAGATCGGCCTCGTCGGTCTCGGAGACCGGGGCGAGCCGCAGCCGCTCCGTCAGGAGCCCGGCCGGCCCGGTGCACGCAGTCCAGTCCATCAGCGGCTCATCCTCGGGCTCGCACGAGTCGCCCCGGGACGGAACTCGTTCCTCGGGGCCTGGACCCTGGGGGATGTGCGAACGGCGCGGCCCCCGGGCATGCGTACGGCGCGGCCCCCGCCGTCCGAGGACGGGAGGGCCGCGCCGTGCTGCACCGGGGCCGGGAGGCTCAGGCGTCGCCGCGGTGGCTGCCGCGCTTCTCCTCGTCGGCCGAGGAGGCCTCGGGATCCGAGTCGACCTTGACCTCCTTGGGCTCCACGTCGGAGGAGCGGTCCTCGCCCTTCAGGGCGGAGGCGACGTCGCCGGCGTCGGCCGAGCCGACGGTGTCCGAGACGGTCGAGGAGTCCGAGTCGGTGCCGGCGGAGGCCGGGTAGTGCGCGCGGGCGAAGTCCGCCGGCGGGGCCCACGGATCCTCCACCGGGCGGGTCTTCTGCCAGGCGATGTAGCCCGCGGCGGCACCGGCCGCGGCCAGGCCCAGGATGAGCAGCACCTTGCCGGCGCGGCCCTTCTTCTGCGGGGTCGGCTCGACGATGGCGGCGCGGATGTCGCCCTGGCCCTTGTCGAACTCCTTGCGCGCCGCCTCGACGGCGGCCTTGAGCACCGTGCCGGTGGTCTCGGCGGTCTTGCGCGCGCGGGGGAGGTAGTCGTCCTCGAGGTCGTGGCGGAGCTTGTCCGCCCGGGGGCCGAGGTTCTGGGACAGCTTGTCGCCCTGCTCGCGCAGCTTCTGCTGCGCCTCGGGGACGTACTGGTCGTACAGGTCGGTCGCCTTGGAGCGCGCCTCGCGGGCGCCCTCGGACACCACCGGGCCCACCTGGGCGGCGAGCTTCTGCAGCTCGTCGACGGCCTTCTGGGCGTTCTGGCTGGTCGCGCCGGCGGCCTCGTCGAGGGCCTTCGAGGCCTTCTTGGAAGCCTTCTTCGAGGCCTTCTTCGCCTCGCGCTTCGTCGTGAGCGCCATGGGGTTTCCCCTTTCGGTCGAATCCGTCGGGTCGGGCCGACGGTGGTCCCTGGGCCGGAGCAGTCGAGGGCTGCCGCGGACCCGTGTGGCACAACTCTAACGCGATCGCTCCGGGACGCTCACAGCCGATGCGGAGGTGTTGACGGCGCGCGCGAGGGTCCCTGACGCACGCGGACCGCGGGCGAGCCGCGTCCTGCGCCGGGACGGGCGGGCTGGGCGGTCTGTGCGAGGATTGCGCCATGTTCGCAACTCTTCACACCAACCACGGGGACATCCGCGTCGAGCTGTTCCCCCACCACGCCCCCAAGACCGTCGAGAACTTCGTGGGCCTCGCCGAGGGCACCAAGGAGTTCACCGATCCGGAGTCCGGCGAGAAGGTCACCCGCCCGTTCTACGACGGCGTCGTCTTCCACCGCATCATCTCCGGCTTCATGATCCAGGGCGGCGACCCGCTGGGCACCGGCACCGGCGGCCCCGGCTACACCTTCGACGACGAGATCTCGGAGAAGAACTTCAACGAGCCCTACGTCCTGGCCATGGCCAACGCGGGCAAGCGCCGCAACGCCCTGACCGGCCGTCCCTCGGGCACCAACGGCTCGCAGTTCTTCATCACCGTGGGCCCCACCCCGCACCTGCAGGGCAAGCACACCGTGTTCGGCGAGGTCGCCGACGAGGACTCGAAGAAGGTCGTCGACGAGATCGCCGCGGTCAAGACCGACATGCGCGACCGTCCCCTCGAGGACGTCGTCATCGAGAAGGTCTCGATCGAGAAGTGACCCCGCGGGTGCGCCGAGCACCCCGCGCACGACGCCGCCGGCGTCGCCGTCCCGAGCGGCGACCCGGCGGCGTCGTGCTGTCCGGGCAGGAAGCGGTCCGCCCGTCGGGCGGACCCCCTACGCTCGCTCCATGACACCGCGACACCTCGCCGGCGCCCGGATCCTCGCCCAGGGGCTCGCCGGTGCTCCCCGCACCGACAGCCCCGTCGAGGCCGCGCGTGCCTTCGCGGCGAGCCAGGGCCAGGACCTGCCGGGAGTCCTCTCCTCCCTCGCCCTGCGCAGCGGCGGACGGATCGAGCCCGTCCTGGCCGCGCTCGATGACGGGCAGATCGTGCGCGGCTATCCGATGCGCGGCACGGTCTTCGCGGTCGCCGCCGACACCCTCGCCTGGCTCACCGAGCTGTGCGCCGACGGCCCGCTGCGCGCCGCGATCGCGCGCCGAGGCCGGCTGGGCCTCGACGAGGCGCAGGTCGAACGCGCCCGGGAGGTGCTCGAGGTGGCCGCCGCTCCGCACTCCCGCCGAGGCGGCCGCGGGATCCTGCGCGCCGAGCTGCGCGCGGCGTGGGAGGAGGCGGGCCTCGCCTGGGAGGGAGGGCGCGGCTACCACCTGCTCGCCGAGCTGATCACGATGGGCCACGCCTGCTACGGACCGTGGCGCGAGGGGGAGACCGCCGTGGTGCTCGCCCGCACCTGGCTCCCGACCGGCACCGACCTCGACGGAGCCTTCAACGGCGACCGCACCGCCGCCGCGACCGAGCTCGCCCGGCGCTACTTCACCTCCCGCGGCCCGGCGGGGGAGCGGGACCTCGCCTGGTTCTCGAAGCTGCCCCTCGGCCTCCTGCGCGAGGCGCTGCCGCAGGTGGAGGCCGAGCTCGAGAGCGGCTTCGCGGACGCCGACGGCAGGCTCCACAGCACCGCCGAGGCCGCCCGCGGCGGGGACGGCGAACGCCTGTTCTGGCGGCCGGGCCTGCTCGAGGACTACGCAGCGGCGGAGACGGAGTCGATGAAGGAGCTGCTGCTGCCCGGCTTCGACGAGCTCGTGCTCGGCTACCGCGATCGGCTCTACCTGATGGACGCGGCGCGCCACCGCGCGATCACGCCGGGCAACAACGGCGTCTTCCGCCGCACCGCGCTGCGCCGCGGCGAGGTGGTGGGGACCTGGGCGCCCGCCGGGTCCGGGAAGCGGCGCCACCTCGAGCTGACCGCCCTGCGCCCCGTGAGCGAAGCCCAGCGGCACCGCTTCGACCGGCTCTTCGAGGCCTTCCCCGTCCCGCGCTGATCCTGCCCGGCCCCGGTCGCGCGGAACTCGCCGCCGCGCTCCGTGCCGCCCCGCCGCCCGCGAACGCCCCGGCCCGGCCCAGGCGCCCATGGTGGAATGAGGCCCATGGACAGACCCAGCTACGGCTACAGCGCCGCCGACGCCCCTCCGCCGCAGGGCCCGACGGGCGGACCGTCCGAGCAGCCGGTGTGCCCGCGGCACCCCGACCGGGTGAGCTACGTGCGGTGCAAGCGCTGCGACCGCCCCGCCTGCCCCGACTGCCAGCGTCCCACCGACGTGGGCGTGCTCTGCGTGGACTGCGAGCGGGAGCTCGCCCGACAGCAGGCCTCGACCCGGCCCCGCACCGCCATGGGCGGACGCATGGGCCGCGGCGCCCCCGTGGTCACCTACACGCTGATCGCGCTGAACGTCCTGGTCTTCGTGGGGCAGACCCTCGCCCCGCAGATCGTCGAGCAGCTGGGGATCTTCGCCCCCTTCCGCGCCCTGGCGATGCCGTGGACCTTCCTCACCGCGGGCTTCCTCCACGGCGGCGTGCTCCACCTCGCGCTGAACATGTACGCGCTGTGGATCATGGGGCAGTACCTCGAGCGCACCCTCGGCCCCGCGCGCTACGCGGCCCTGTTCCTGGTCTCCGTGCTCGGCGGCCACACCGCGGTGTACGTCATCGCCGACCCGATGGGGTACTCCTGGCTCACCGGCACCGTCGGCGCGAGCGGCGGCGTGTTCGGGCTGTTCGCCGCGGCGTTCATCGTGGGCCGACGCATGGGCGGGCAGGTCGCCCAGATCGGCGTGCTCATCGCGCTGAACCTGCTGATCACCTTCACCGTCCCGAACATCTCCTGGCAGGGGCACCTGGGCGGGCTCGTGCTCGGCGCGGCGCTCACCGCCGGGATGTACGCGCTGCGCCCGAAGGCGAGTCCCGGCGCGGACCGGCAGGCCCTCGCCCGCCGTTCCGCGCTCGTGCACGGCGCGCTCGTCGTGGCCGCCGTGCTCCTGTGCGCGGTGCTCGTGGCGGTCAAGACCCTCCTCGTGCTGGGCGGCTGAGCCCCGAGCCGCCGTCGAGGGGCCCCGACGGCGCAGGAGGGTGCACGAGGCTCGCTGACTCGCCGAGGGACTCCGGTGGAGCTGAGCTGAGCGGGGCGGGCGCGCGGCTCGCCGGGTCGCCACGGGGAACTACACCGATGTGGTTTTCCCCAGCTGTGGACGGCGATGTGCATAACCCGCCCCCGGGTTGGGGACGACGCGCTCTGACTGTGGACAACTGCCGAAGCGCTGTGGACGGACGGTGGGGACGGAGGGCCCCGATACACCCTCCTCGAGCCCCGCGCATCGGTTCCCAGCGGCCGGTTACGGCGCGTGACACCCCGCGCATGAGTGGAATGTCCGATTCGCCGCTCTGCGGTGCGAGCTTGTGACCTGCAGCGATGCGGAGATTCTCGCGTGCTTCCGGGGGATCGTCGCACTGTGGACCGAGCGAACCGGCGAGAGGTCCGGGATGTCGTCGACACGCCCGGGACGACGCTCGCACGTGCGGAACTACAAGACTGTCATTCTCCACCGATGTGGAGAACATTGTGGATAACTCGGTTGTGGGCGTGGACGAGCGGGATGTGGACGGCCTGCCGGGCGTGAGTTTCCACCGGGTCACAGGCGGGGCGGGGCGTGACGAGCGCACGGCGCTCGGGCGCGGAGGGGGACCTGGCCGCGGTCAGTGCTCGGCACCGCCGGGCAGGCGCGCGTCGGCGGTCGTCGTGAGCGCCACCTCGACCATCCGCGCCAGCGCACGGGCGGCGGTGGGGGCGTCGATGACGTCGGCCGCGGGCACGTGCACGAACCCTCCCCGGATTCCCTCGAGCGCCGGCTCGGTCGCGAGCAGGTGCTGCAGGGCGTAGAACACGTCGTTGCAGACGTAGGTGCCGGCGGTCTGGGAGACCGCGGCCGGCACCCCGTCGGCCGCGAGCGCCGCGACCATCGCCTTGATCGGCAGGGTGGAGAAGCGGCCGACGGGAGCACCGGGCACCACCGGCTCATCCACCGGGCTCGCCCCCGCGTTGTCCGGGATCCGTGCATCGCGGAGGTTGATCGCGACCCGCTCCGGGGTGATCGCCGAGCGCCCCGCCGCGAGGCCGACGGCGACCACGAGCGAGGGGCGCAGCGCCCGCACCGCCTCCGCCAGCAGCGCCGAGCCGGCGCCGAACTCCACCGGCAGCTCGACCGCCTCCGCATCGACGCCGCGGGCGACCAGGGCCGGGACGGACTCCCGCACCGCCTCCCAGGACTCGTTGAGCTCGGCCCCGTCGAAGGGGGCGAATCCGCTCAGCAGCACATCGATGCTCATGGCCGCACAGCCTATGCAGGCCCGAGGCGCGCGCGGGGTGTCCAGCGGCAGGCGGGCGCCGGACGCAGCGGGTGACCGGCTGACGGGCATGGATGCGCTGGCTACCCTTGCCCGATGAGCACACGTCCCAGCCCGCAGACCCCCGCCGCCCTGCCCTCGCTCGGCGAGCTGTTCCCGCCCCTCGGCCTCGTCGTCCGCGCCGGGGAGCTCACCCTGCGACCGCTCGCCGACCAGGACCTGCCCGAGTACGCGGCGCTGATCCGTCGGCCGATCTTCGAGGACCCGGACTCCCCGCAGGTGTTCCCCTGGTACCGCGCCGAACCGGAGGTGCGCGTGCGTGAGGCGCTGCGCTTCCAGTGGCGGCTGCGCTGCGGCATCAGCCCGGAGTCGTGGACCCTGCCCTTCGGGGTGTGGGCGGGCGGGCGACTGATCGGCGCCCAGGACGTCTCCGCCGTGCGCTTCGCCGAGCGTCGCACCGTCACCTCGGGCTCCTGGCTGACCCTCGACGCCCACGGCAACGGCTGCGGGAAGCTCATGCGCCAGGCGATGCTCGTGCTCGCCTTCGACCACCTCGGCGCACTGCGGGCGGAGTCCGCCGCCGTGATCGGCAATGCGCCCTCGTACGGGGTCTCCCGCGCCTGCGGCTACGTCGACAACGGCACCGAGATCTCCACGATGCCCGGCTCGAACGAGGAGCAGCAGCGCTTCCTGGTCACCCCCGAGCTCTTCCGCCGGCCCGATGTGCCGGTGGACGTCGAGGGGCTCACGCCGGCGCTGCGGGAGATGCTCGGCGCCTGAGGGGGCGTCCCTCAGGTGCTCGCGCCGTGGTGGCGGGCGTAGCGCCGCGGCGTCTCGCCCACGTGCTCCTTGAACACACGCCCGAAGGCGCTCACGTTCGCGTAGCCCACCCGGGCGGCGACCGCCGGGATGCCGATGCCCTCGCGCAGCAGGCGGGTCGCGGCCAGCATCCGGCCCGTGATCCGCCACTGGTGCAGCGTCATGCCGGTCTCCTGCAGGAACGCCCGCTCGAGGGTGCGATAGGAGACGTGCACGCTCGCGGCGAGGACCTGGGCGGTGCGGGGATCCGCGGGGTTCCGCCGCAGCGCCTCGGCGATGCTCCGCGCCGGCTCGCTCACCGGCAGCGGCAGGGCGGAGCGGGACCGGATCAGGTCCATGAGCTGCGCCTCGAGCTGCTCGCGCGCCTCCGGGGTGCAGATGATCGAGGTCTGGTACTGCACCGACAGCATCAGCAGCGGGCGCAGCTCCTCGGGGATCGGCAGCACCGTGCAGCCCGCGGCGGGGGAGCGCGTGGCGGCGGCATCGAACAGGAGCGGCAGCACCACGGAGTCCGTGCGCACCGCGAGGGAGTGCACCACCCCGGCCGGGATCCAGCAGGCGGAGCCCGCGGGGAGCATCACGATCTCCCCGTCCAGCACCAGATCGGCCGCCCCGTGCACCTGCCACAGCAGCAGATGCTCGGCCTCGTGCATGCGGGCCCGCACCGACACGGCCGGGGCTCGCACCATGGCCGGTACGGGCCGCGCGGGGGCAGGGGGAGCGGCCGGGGCCGAGGGGCGGCTGCGGACAGCGGTGGCGGACGGCGGGGTCACCGGGTCCTCCTGACAGGGATCGGGCGCGGGCCGGGACCGCCCGCGCGGGAGCGCCCACCGTCCGGAACGCGAGGATCGTCAGGATCGGCACCGAAGGCGACCGGATCTGCACAGCCGGAGAGGTTAGGCATGCCTAATCTACTCGGTCGGGGCCGGATCCCACCGCCCCGTCCCGCCTGCCGATCATCGGCGCTGTTCCCCCGAGGTGCCCCCACCGTGACCGCCATCCCCCGCCATCGTCCCGTCGGCCCGCACATCAGCCGCGCCGCCTTCCTCGCCGCAGGCGGCCTCGCCGGGATGCTGACCCTGGTGGCCTGCTCGGGCGTCTCCGGCGGCGAGAGCGCCTCCGACGGGGGCGGCAGGTCCGACGGCACTGCGGCCGAGGGCGAGCTGCCCGCCGCCGAGGGCGCCACCAGCTACCCGCTCGCGCTCACCACCGCCTGGGGCGAGACCGAGCTGCCCGAGCGCCCGGTGCGCATCGCGGCCGTGAGCCCCACCGGGCGCGACAGCGAGCTGCTCGGCCTGCTCGGCATCACCCCGGTGATCGCCCCGGAGACGGTCGAGCGCGCGATCTGGACCCTCGAGGCCCTGCCCGGCGAGATCCCCGAGATCTTCCCCGCCGACAGCGAGGGCATCACCCCGTACGAGACCGTCGCCGCGGCGGAGCCCGATCTCATCGTCGTGTTCGGCAAGAGCCTCTCCGGCGAGTTCGAGCAGCTCTCCGCGATCGCGCCGGTGCTCGCGGCGAGCAGCGACGACGCCGCGCTCGAGGCGGACTGGCACACAGAGCTCGCCGCGCTCGGGGAGGCCCTGGACCTCTCCTCCGCAGCGGAGAGGGCGATCGCGGAGCACGGCAGCTGGTTCGAGACCGCTCGCGAGGAGAACCCCGGGTTCGAGGGGCTCACCGCGACCTACGCGGTCCAGTACGCCGAGGAGTGGGGGCTGGCGTACTTCTCGACGACCGGCTCCGATGCGGAGCAGATCTTCCTCGACCTCGGCTTCTCCCCGAACCCCCTCGCGGAGCAGTTCGTGGACGACGACCTCGTCAGCGCCGAGCTGATCTCCCAGCTCGACGCCGACGTGCTGGTCATCGCGAACAACACCGAGGACGAGACGGAGTTCGAGCGCCTCCTGACCGACCAGGAGCTGTTCGGGAAGCTCCAGGCCGCACGGGACGGCCATGTCGCCGTCCTGCACATGTCCGACGACGGCTACCGCTTCGACGGCGAGGAGCACACGGGGAACCTCGCCTGGGCGCTCGCCCAGGGCGGACCGCTCGGCAAGCAGTGGGCCGCCGAGCAGCTGATCCCGATCCTGCGCACGACGCTCGCGCGCTGACCCCGCCGCACCGCACCACGCTCCGCCGCGTCCGACCTCGACGTCCCCTCGCCCCCACCGGAAGGACATGCCCATGACCGCGTCCTCGCTGCCCGTCCCCTCCGCACGACGCCTGCGCCCCTCCCGCGCCGCATTCCTCGCCGGCGGCGGCCTCGCCGTGCTCGGCGCGCTCGTCGCCTGCTCGGACGGCGATGCGGGCGGGTCCGGGGGAGGATCCGACAGCGGCGGGGACGCACAGGTCGAGGGGGAGGGCACGACCGCGTACCCCCTCACCCTCGTCAGCCCCCTACGGCGAGACCGTCCTCGACGGGGTGCCCCAGCGGATCGCGGTGGTCGGCGGGCTCGGGGATCTCGAGACCGTGGTCGCCCTGGGCCTCGCGCCCGTGCTGACCCCCTGGACCGTCGAGGACATGGGCTGGCTGGTGGGTCGTGAGGAGCAGATGGCGCGGGCCGAGAAGATCGACGTCTGGGCCGACGCCTTCCCCTACGAGGTGCTCGCCGCCGCCGAGCCGGACCTCATCGTCGCCCAGACGCTCGATGCCGTGGGCGACCGCTTCGAGCGGCTCTCCGCGATCGCGCCCGTGCTCGTCCGCGACTCCGAGGAGGAGTACGGGCAGACCTCCAAGGACTGGCGAGCCCTGGTGCGCAGCCTGGCCGTCGCCGTGGACCGGGCCGCGGCCGGCGAGCAGGTCATCGCCGACGCCGAGCAGCACATCTCCGACGTCGCCGCGGCTCACCCCGAGTACGAGGGGCGCACTGTCTCGATCCTCATCAACCGCGGTCAGGAGTACGGCATCGAGCTGGTCAACCTCGCCGGCACCACCACCGAGGAGCTGCTCACCACCCTCGGCTTCGCCCCGCATCCGCACGCGGACGAGGTCACCGAGGCGCTGAGCCTGGAGAACCTCAGCCTCGCCGATGCCGACGTGCTGGTCATCCACCAGCACGGCGGCGAGGACGATCCGGAGGTCGCCGCCGAATGGCTCGAGTCCAGCGATCTCTACCAGCGCCTCGAGGCGGTGCAGGCAGGGGTCGTCGGCCACACCGACGTCGAGAGCACCTACGGCTGGTGCCTGCCCTGGGGGCTGAGCTGGCCGGACCCGCTGGGCCTGCCCTACATCGTCGACCAGCTCGAGTCCGTCCTCGACGGGGTCCTCGAGGCATGAGCGCGCGCGACCGGCTCGCCCGGCAGATGCCGGAGCCCATCCGTCCATGACCGCCCCCGCTCCCGCCTCCGCGGCGACGACCGCCACCGCGAGCGCCACGACACCCGCACCCGGCCGGCCCCCGCGCCTGCGCCGTGCCCTGGGCCTGCTCGCGGTGATCGCCGGGCTCGCCGTGACGTCCCTGGCGAGCTTCATGATCGGCGCGAACCCGCTGCCGCTGGACGCGGTGTGGTCCGGGCTCTGGCGGCCCGACGGCTCCGAGGCCTCGATCATCGTGCACACCCTCCGGATCCCGCGCACCGTCGTCGGCATCCTGGTCGGCGCCGCGTTCGGGGTGTCGGGCGCCGTGATCCAGGCCCTCACCCGCAACCCGCTCGCGGACCCGGGGATCCTGGGCGTGAACGCCGGGGCCGGCTTCGCCGTCACCCTCGGGGTGGGGCTGCTGGGCATCTCCGGCATCACCGGCTACATCTGGCTCGCCTTCCTCGGCGCGGCCGGGGCGACCGTGCTGGTGTTCATGATCGGCTCCGCGGGTCGCGGCAGCGCCTCCCCGGTCACCCTCGTGCTCGCCGGGGTCGCGCTCGGCGCGGTGCTGACGGGCTTCTCGACCTTCCTCACCCTCATCGACCCCGACACCTTCGACGCGCTGCGGAACTGGGGCGTCGGCTCCATCGCCCGCACCGGCCTCGCCGACACGATGCAGGTGGTCCCCTTCCTCATGGGCTGCTGCTCGCCCTGCTGCTCTCGGGATCCCTCAACGCGATCGCGCTCGGCGACGACCTCGCCGCCGCCCTCGGCACCAGCATCCTGCGCACGCGCATGCTCGGCGTGCTCGCCGTGACCCTGCTCGCCGGGGCCGGCACCGCCCTGACCGGCGGAATCGGCTTCATCGGCCTGATGGTCCCGCACGTCGTGCGCTGGATCGTCGGCCCCGACCAGCGCTGGATCATCGCGTACTCGGCGCTCACGGCGCCGGTGATCGTGCTCGCGGCCGACGTCCTCGGCCGCGTCCTCGGCCGCCCGGGCGAGATCGAGGTGGGGATCATGACCGCCGTGATCGGCGCACCGGTGCTGATCGCGCTCGTGCGACGCAGGAGGGCGAGCGGTCTGTGACCACCGAGAAGCGTGCCCCGCGGACCGAGGAGGGGCGGGTGGACCTCGGCTACCCCTCCCTCACCCTGCGCACCCCGCTGCTGTCCCAGCGGATGCCGCTGAGGCTCGTGCTGCTCTCGGCCGCGCTGCTGCTCGGCGCGGCGGCGGTCGCGACCGCGGCGATCACCTTCGGGGACTTCCCGCTCACCGTCGGCGACGTGCTCGGCGCCTTCACCGGCGCCGCCGAGCGCTTCCACCGGGTGATCGTGCTCGAGTGGCGCTCCCCGGTCGCGCTCGCCGCGGTGGTGTTCGGCGCGCTGCTCGGCATCGGCGGGGCGATCTTCCAGTCCCTGACCCGCAATCCGCTGGGCTCGCCCGACGTGATCGGCTTCGACGCCGGCTCCTACACCGCGGTGGTGGTGACGATCCTGCTCGTCGGCGCGACCAGCTACTGGGCGATCGCGGCCGCCGCGCTGCTGGGCGGCCTGCTCACCGCCACGGCGGTGTACCTCCTCGCCCATCGGCAGGGCATCTCGGGCTTCCGCCTGATCATCGTGGGGATCGGGGTCTCGGCGCTGCTGGGCTCGCTCAACACCTATCTCATCACCCGTGCGGAGCTCGCCGACGCCATGACCGTCGGCTTCTGGGGCGCCGGCTCGATCGCCCGCGTCTCCTGGGGCTCGATGACGCCCTCCCTCGCGATCGCGGCCGTGATCGTGGTGGCCGCCGTGCTGCTGCACCCCGCGCTGCGCGCCCTGGAGCTCGGGGACGACGCCGCGATCACCCAGGGCACCAGTCCCCACCGCGCGCGCCTCGCGCTGCTGGTGACCGGGGTGGCGACCGTCGCGCTGGTCACCGCCGCCGCAGGACCGATCGGCTTCATCGCGCTGGTCGCCCCGCAGCTCGCCCGACGCCTCACCCGCTCCCCGGGGGTGAGCCTGCTGTCCTCCGCCGCGATGGGGGCCGCCCTGCTCGCCGCCGCCCACCTGCTGTCCCTGCTGATCGCGCAGGCGTACCGCCCCGTGCCCGTCGGGCTGATCACCGTGTGCCTGGGCGGGATCTACCTGATCCACCTGCTGATCCGCGAGTCCCGCGCCCAGTACGGAGGCCCCCGATGACCCGTGCCCTGCCCTCCTCCGGAGCGCGAGTGCGCACCGAGGACGTCACCATCGGCTACGACCGAAGGATCATCTCCCGCCACCTCGACGTGGAGATCCCGGACCGCTCCTTCACCGCGATCATCGGCCCCAACGGCTGCGGGAAGTCCACGCTGCTGCGGGCGCTCGCGCGCGTGCTCACCCCCGTCGAGGGACGGGTGCTGCTGGACGGGAAGGCGATCGGCGCCTACCGCTCCAAGGAGGTCGCGCGCCGGCTGGGCCTGCTCCCGCAGACCTCGCTCGCCCCCGATGGGATCCGCGTGGCGGACCTCGTCTCCCGCGGCCGCGCCCCGCACCAGTCGCTGATCCAGCAGTGGCGCGAGAGCGACGAGACGGCCGTGGCCAGCGCGCTCGAGGCCACCCGGCTCACGGAGCTGTCGGGCCGGCTGGTCGACGAGCTCTCCGGAGGGCAGCGCCAGCGGGTGTGGGTCGCGATGCTGCTCGCCCAGCAGACCCCGATCATGCTGCTGGACGAGCCGACGACCTTCCTGGACATCGCCCACCAGTACGAGCTGATGGAGCTGCTGCGCACCCTCCACGAGGAGGGGAAGACCGTGGTCACGGTGCTGCACGACCTCAACCAGGCCGCCCGCTACGCCGACGAGCTGATCGTGATGCGCGACGGCGAGGTGGTGGCCACCGGTGCACCGGTCGAGGTGGTCACCGCCGAGATGATCCAGGAGGTGTTCGGTCTGCGCGCCCTGGTGGTCCCCGATCCCGTCACCGGCACCCCCGCCGTCGTCCCCCTGGATCCCTGCACCGCGGCACCCGCTCCGGCGGAGCCGACCTGATCCGTCCCGACCCCGTCCCGTCCACCACCCCCGAACCGCCCCTCAGGAGGACCCCATGGCACGCAGCCTGCGACCGCTCGACGTCTACCCGATCACCGTCCGCGAGCTGGAGGTGCTGCGCGTCGCCGACGTCACCTCGGGCATGCGCCGCGTGACTCTCGGCGGCGAGCAGCTGCGCGCCCACATCGCCGCCAACGGCTTCCCCGTCAACGCCTTCCGCTCCGACGCCTTCGACGACGAGGGCAAGCTGATCCTGCACCACCCCGAGGCGCCCGAGCCCGTCGCGCCCACCCAGGCCGACGGCGTGCTGAACTGGCCCCGCGCCCACCCCCACCTGCTGTTCCGCACCTACACGGTGCGCCGCTGGGACCCGACGGCCGGGGAGCACGGCGAGGTCGACCTCGACTTCGTGCGCCACGGCGTGGGCCCGGCGACCCGCTGGGCGTATCGCGTCCAGCCGGGGGAGCGCGTGCACTGGGCCGGCCCGAAGTCCTCCGCCCCGCATCCCCAGGGCGTGGACTGGACCCTCGTGGCCGGGGACGAGACCGCCCTGCCCGCGATCGGCCGCTGGCTCGAGGAATGGCCCGCCGGCGCACGCGGCCAGGTGTTCATCGAGGTCGCCGACAAGGAGCACGTGCAGGAGCTCGTGGTCCCGCGCGGGGTGGAGGTGACCTGGTTCAGCCGCGACGGCGCCGAGGCCGGCACCACCAGCACCCTCTTCGATGCGATCCGGGCCGCGGACTGGTGGGAGGGGAAGGTCTTCGCCTGGGTCGCCGGGGAGACCCTCACCCTCGTGCCGATCCGTCGCTGGCTGCGGCGCGAGAAGGGCCTGCCCAAGGAGCAGGTCGAGGTCACCGGCTACTGGCGCCGCCAGGAGGTCGCCGTCGACGACGCCACGGGCGAGCAGGACCTCGAGGCCACCGAGGACCGCGGCGAGCAGTTCCACGAGCTCTCCGAGCTGCTGCCCGGCGTCGCCCTGCGCGTCGCGGCCACCGTCGGCCTCGCGGGAGCCTTCGACGGCGGGGCCCGCACGATCACCGAGCTCGCCGAGGCCAGCGGCGCCGACCGGGCCGGGCTCGGCAAGCTCGTGCGCTATCTCGAGGCGATCGGGATCATCGAGCGGGACGAGGACGAGCGGCACCGGCTCACGGACCTCGGGCGCGAGCTCGAGGACGACCACGTCGAGGAGCACCTCGACCTCGAGGGCCACGACGCGCTCGCCGAGATCGCGGGGCTGGCGTCGTTGCTCGATGCCGTGCGCGGCACCGGCACCTCCGAGGTCGCCGCTGCCGCCCGCTCCCGCCTGCACCGCGATCCGGCGCTGCGCCGGGCCCGGCTCGAGGACGAGGCCGAGGTGGCCGGCTACGTCGCCGGCGCCCTCGCCCAGTCTCCGGCGATCGCCGGCCTGGAGCGGGTGCTCGTGACCGGGCAGGGCGCGAGCACCGTCGCCCATGCGCTCACCTCCGCGCACGTCCGGCTGCAGGCGCGGATCCTCGCCGCCCCGGAGGAGGCGGAGGTGCACCGCGAGCTCGCACGGACCCTCGAGCGCACCGACGTGGTCGAGGGGCGGCTCGAGGCTGAGGACCGGATCGAGGCCGGCGGAGCCGAGGCCGTGCTGCTCGTCGAGCACCTCGCCCGCCTGGGCGACGACGCGGCGACCGAGGCGCTGCGCACCGCGGCCGGTGCGCTCCCCGCGGGAGGCCGGGTCCTCGTCCTCACCGAGCTGCTCGAGCCCGAGCTCGCCCACGAGCACGACTACGAGCAGGACCTGCTCGATTTCGCCCTCCACGGCGGCGGGATGCGCACCCACGAGGAGAACCTGGCCCTGTTCGCGCAGGCCGGTCTCCCCGTGCCGGAGCGCTCCACCGTCGGGTGGGGCCTGACGGTGTACCGCGCAGCGGTGCGCTGAGAGGAGCCAGGGGTGGTGCGGAGAAGACGGTCGGCGGGGGAGTCGGCCGCAGGACCGGCGGGGGAGCCGGTCCCGGGGACGGCGGGGGCCGGGGAGCCGCAGGGGCCGCAGCGCCGTCACGGTCTGCTGGACCCTCCGGCCTCCCCGCCGCTCGATCGCCCGCTGCACGTGGACCCGAGCTGGTCCCCGGCACGGCTGAGCGCGCAGATCGTCCGCAGCGCCCTGCGCTTCGTCGCACCGGGCTCCGCGCTGCTGATCCTCTACAACACCGCGCTCATGCTGCAGCCGGTGGTGATCGGTCGCCTCGTCGACGAGGTGATCGCCCCCGCCGCGGCGGGCACCGGTCTCAGCGCCCTCGCCGAGACCCTCGCACTGTGGGCCGCAGCGCTCGCGGGCCTGTATCTCGCGATGAACATCGGCTACCGCTTCGGCGGGCGCATGGGCTGGTTCGGGGTGCAGCGCTCCCACTACGAGCTGTCCCGCACGGTGCTCGAACGGCTCCTGGACGAGCGCGGCACCGCCGACCCGGCCCGGGCGCCGGGGGCGCTGCTGTCGATCGCGACGGCCGACGTGCACCGCGCCTGCCTCGTGCTGTACGCGACGATCTACCCGCCCGGCGAGGTCGTCGGCCTCGTCCTCGCGGCCGGCCTGTTGGTGGCGGTGCACCCCGCGCTCGGGATCGGCACGATCCTGGCCCTGCCGCTGGTGCTGCTGCTGATGCACCTCGCCGCCCGTCCGCTGCGACGGCGCAGCCTCGCCGAGCAGGAGGGGATGGCCGACGCCGCCGCAGCCGCCGCGGACCTCATGGGCGGCTACCGGGTGCTGAGAGGGCTGCACGCCCAGTCCGTCGCTGCGGACCGCTACCGGGCGGTGAGCCGCTCGACCCTGCGCGCGACCCTCGCGGCCCGCTCCGCCCAGGCGGCCTTCACCGGGCTCAGCACCGCCGCCGCCCAGCTGTTCGCGGTGCTCGTGGCCGTGGCCGCGGCGCTGATGGCCTTCGCGGGCACGATCACCCCGGGGCAGCTGGTCACCGTCGCCGGGATCGCCGTGAACCTGGTGCGCCCGCTGGATGCGCTCGTGGGCACCCTCGGATCGCTCTGGGCGATCTCGCAGGCCTCGGCCCGCCGATTGCTGGATCTGCTCGCCGTCCCGCCGCACCCGGCCGCGCTCGGCCACGTCCAGGGCGCGGGTCCCGATCGGGAGGCGGCCGACGGGACGGGGGCCACGACGGGGTCGCGCGGCACCGGGCTCGTGTTCGAGGACCTGCAGCTCCCCAGCGGGAGCCGGCTGACCGGCCAGATCGGCCCCGACGAGCTGGTGGTGCTGGACCTGCCACGCGAGGACCGCGCCGCGCTGCGGGACCTGCTGACCCTCCACGCCGTCCCCGACCACGGGGCAGTGCGCGCGGGCGGGGAGCGGCTGCATCGCTGGCGACCCTCGGCGCTGCGCCGGCACCTGCTCGTCGCGCCCTCGGTCCCGGGCCTGTTCACGGGCACCGTCCTCGAGAACGTGCGCGCCACCGGCGAGGATCCCGTCCCTCCCGAGCGTGCACGGGCCGCGCTCGAGCTCGCGGCGCTGGCCGGCCACGAGCTGCCCGTCGGGGAGCGGACCGCGATCGGCGACGGCGGCTGGGAGCTCTCGGGAGGGCAGCGACAGCGCCTCGGCCTCGCCCGCGCCGTCGCGGCGGACCCCGCGGTGCTCGTGCTCATCGACCCCACCACCTCCGTCGACGCGGTCACCGAGGCGCGCATCGCCCACGCCCTGCAGGCGGGCCGGACCGGGCGCGCCACCCTCGTGATGAGCTCCTCGCCCGTCTACCGCGCCGTCGCCGACCGCGTCCTCACCCCCGCACCCGCACAAGGACTGAGCACATGACATCGCCTGCCACGTCCGCGAGCGCGACGCTGCCGGTCGCCTCGGGCCGCACCGTCGCCCGCCACCTGTGGGCGCACCTGCGGGGGCGGCGCCTGCACCTGGCCGGGATCCTGGGGCTGTTCCTGCTCGAGTCCGCGACCGCGATCGTCTTCCCGCTGGTGATCGGCTGGTTCGTCGACACCGTGCTCGACGGCGGCCTGAACGGCGAGGGGATCCCGCCCGCGTTCGTGCTGCAGGCGGGGCTGCTGGTCGCGGCGGCGCTCGCCGCCGGACTGCTGGCATGGGCCGGAGCGGTGTCCCTCGCGCGCCTCGCCGAGACCGTCATCGCCGAGCTGCGGGAAGCGTTCGTCGACGCGGCGCTGCGCCTGCCCCGAGCCCGCATCGAGGCGGCCGGGACCGGGGACGTGGTCACCCGCGCCGGGGACGACATCGCCCAGATCTCGGAGACCCTCCCCGAGGTGCTGCCCCGCATCGCGGTCTCGGTGTTCACGCTCGTGCTCGTGGGGGCGAGCCTGCTCTCCCTGGACCTGCGCTATCTCGCGGTCATCGCGCTCACCCTGCCCTTCTACGCGCACACCCTGCGCTGGTACCTGCGCACCGCCCCGCCCGTCTACGCCGCCGGACGCCGGGCCGAGTCACGCCGCGGCGCCGAGGTGCTCGCCACCCTGACGCAGCTGCCCACCGTGACCGCGCACCGGCTCGAACTGCGGCAGCTGCGCCGCACCGAGGCCGCCACCTGGCAGACCGTGCGCTGGTCGATGCGCTCCCGGATCGTGCAGAACCGTCTCTTCGGCCGGCTGAACCTCATCGAGGCGCTCGGCCTCGGCGCCGTCCTCGCCCTCGGCATCGCGCTCGCCGTCACCTCGCAGGGCAGCCCCGGCGCGGTCACCGCCGCGACGATCCTGTACCTGCGCGCGATGGGGCCGCTCGCCGGGCTGCTCATGGTGATGGACGATCTGCAGGCGGCGCTCGCCTCGCTCGGACGCGTCATCGGTATCGGCGAGAGCCCTTCCGCAGGGACGCCCGGGCGCGGCGGCTCTCCCGCGGGAACGCCGCCGTCGACCGGTCGTCCGGAGATCGACCCGTCCCCGTCGGACTCCCTGGTCGCGCTCGAGGGCGTCGGCTTCTCCTACGACGGCCGCGCCCCCGTGCTCGAGGGCGTCGACCTGCACCTGCGGGAGGGGGAGCGCGTGGCCGTGGTGGGCGAGACCGGCTCGGGGAAGTCGACACTCGCCGCGCTCATCGCCGGAGTGCACCGCGCCGGGGCGGGGCAGGTGCACCGCGGCGTGCGTGAGGAGCGGATCATGACCGCCGCCCAGGAATCCCATCTCTTCGACGGGAGCGTGCGCGCGAACCTCACCCTCGCCGCCCCGGACGCGAGCGACGAGCAGCTGCGCGCCGCCCTGGACCGGCTCGGCGGCGCCGAGCTGCTCGACGAGCTGCCCGACGGGCTGGACACCGCCGTCGGACCCGGCGGTCACCCGCTGGGGCCCGCGGCCGTGCAGCATCTCGCGCTGTGCCGGCTCGATCTCGCCGATCCCGCGCTGATCGTCCTGGACGAGGCCACGGCCCACGGGGACGGGGACCGGGGCCTGGACGTCGCCGCCTCCGCACTGGTCCGGGACCGGTCCGCGCTCGTCATCGCGCACCGGCTCTCCCAAGCCGTGGAGTGCGACCGGATCCTCGTGATGGAGTCGGGCCGGATCGTCGAGAGCGGCACGCCCGAGGAGCTCATCGCCGCGGGCGGAGCCTTCGCTCGTCTGTGGGAGGCGTGGAGCGCAGGGCGACATCCGCTCCCCCTGGACACGGCGCGAGCAGCGACTCAGCCGAGCAGCGACTGATCGCAGGGGGCGTCGTCGGTCTCGACCTGCGCGCTCCACCAGAGGCGCAGCGTGGCCCGGCCCGGCCGGGACTCGATCACCACCCGCATCGCGCCGCCCTGGTCGTCCCTGGCCACGAGGCTCTCCATGGGCGCCGGGTCGTCGTCCTCGGAGGCGAGCGGAGCGAAGTCGTGCTGCGTGAGCACCGAGTCCGCGACCTCGGTGACCTGCTCGGCCGTCGGGGCGCCCGGGCCCTGGTCTCCCAGGAGGTCCGAGCTCTCGAACGTGGCGCCGACGACCCTGCACCCCGCGGAGTCCGCGCCGACCTGGGGAGCGTTCTCGTCCGAGGTGAGCGGCGCGACCTGCTCCCCGAGGGCGTCGGCGACCTCCTCCGCGATCGCGGGGTACCTCTCCGCGGCTGCTGGAGCGGTCAGAGCCTCGCCGCCGCAGCCGGCGAGCGCCAGGAGAAGGCCGAGGCCGAGGCCGGCGCGCGCCAGGCGGCGAGGACGCAATGCCCGTGCGGTCGTCCTGGCCATCTCGATACCCCCGGATCGGCTCCCCTGTCCACAGGGGAGAAGTGCCCATGGCGCGGGCGGTGGCTCCGCCGTAGTCTCGCCGCACAGAACTCTACAGACGGCGGAGACCGTTCGCGATGCGATGGGGATGACGGGGAGAAGCATGTTCCTGGGGGCGGTCACGGGCACGATGCGGGATCACGCAGCCGTGCTGCGGCGGGGAGCGGTCGGCATCGATGAGCTGTCGCGATCTGTGGGGACCGCCGTGGAAGCGGTCGAGTGGATCGGATCGGACCGTGAACGCTTCGGCGAGCGTGCGGTCGCGGCTGTCGACCTTCTCGTCGACTGCGCGAGGCAGCTGGAGACGCTTGCCGATGGGCTCGCTGCCGAGGCCGATCAGCAGGATGCCGCCTCGGAGCACGATGCTGCGGTGACGGGCAGGGCGTCTCACGGCAGCGAAGCGCGGGACCAGGACGATCCGTCGATCCTGCCTGACATGGCGGAACCCGAGCCGTACGACGCCGCGGAAGGGGACGCCGAGGAGAACATCGGCTCCCGAGGCGTGGAGCAGGGAAGGATCGGCGACTGCTGGTTCCTCGCCGCCCTGATGGGCATCGCCGAGAGGGATCCCGACTACATCCGCGAGCACCTGTGGAAGAACGGCGACGGCAGCTGGACCGTCAGGATGTACAAGGACGGGGAGCCCGTGGAGATCATCGTCGACTCCGAGTTCTCGGCCGATGCCGCCAACCACCGAGTGCCGGTGCGGGACGAGAACGGCGAGGTGATGCTCGACGACGACGGAGTGCCGATCATGGAGTCGGTCTCGGGTGGATGGCCCGCCATCTACGAGAAGGCGGCCGTCGAGCACCGCAGCCGCTACGGCGATCCCGACTACGAGCACATCGAAACGGGGTGGGGCGACGAGGGATACGAGATGCTCACCCCGAACGGGTCCGAGAAGACGGGCGAGGCGAGTTTCGAGGAGATCCAGGAGCGTCTGGACAGGGGGCCCGTGAGCGTGGCCAGCGAGCATCCCGAGGACGCGAAGCTCTACCCGTGGTGGGAAGGGGCGATCGACGACAGCACCGTCGTGCCGCGTCATGAGTACAACGTCGCCGGCTTCGTCCCGGCAGGGGAGGAGGCTCCGGACGGGAGCGTGTCGACGGAGGACCGGATCCACCTCGAGAACCCCTGGGGACCTGACGGGGGCACCTATGACGGAGTCGAGCGGTCAGGAGATCTCTACCTGACGGAGACGCAGTACAAGGACAGCTTCCGCAATGTCTCCTCCGTGGAGATGGAGGGATGAGCATGGCAGTCGAGGAGATCACCCTCTCCCAGGGGTCGCAGTGGCGCATCGGCGAGGTGCGCGTCGGCATCGTCCGCGTGGGCGTGTACGAGGAGTCCGACGCCGCGGAGCTCCTGCTCCGCGACGGCTCGGAAGTTCATCATGCCCTCGTGACCGTCGACGGGCGGGAGGAGGAGTTCGCGGGCTGGACGTTCTCGCTTCTCTGGACCGTTCGACCGGTGGATCGCACTGAGCGCGAGACGGTCCGGCTCAGGGCCCGTCGCAGCGACTACCACTGGGCGGGGTGATGGGCGCTCAGCAGAAGGCGGTCGTGGTGGTGCTGCGGACGTAGCCCTTCGAGGCCTTCTTCCGCACGCCCTTGTACTTGCAGGACTCCAGCAGCTTGCCCTTGTCGTTGTAGAGCCGCGCCGTGTCGCCGGTGTTGTTCCAGATGTAGCTGGACTTGTTCCAGTACTTGGTCTTCGTGGTGTTCTTGCCCTTGCCGGAGCGGATCGTGAGGGTCTTGCCGGGGGCGAGCTTCGTGCCCTTGGGGAAGGTGAACTTCTGCGGGCCGTTGTCGCGGATGACGTAGCCGGTCAGCGTGAGGGTCTTCTTCCCGGTGTTCTTGACCTGGATGTACTCCTTCACATATCCGGAGTTCTTCGCGTGGTCCTTGCCCGGCGGGTCGTAGTACACCTTCACGATGTCCAACGGCTTCTTCACCGCGGCCTCCGCGGCCGGAGGCGCGATCGCGAGCGGAATGGCGACGACGAGCGCGGCGAGCAGCAGGGCCAGGAATCGGGCGCGCGAGTACAGGTGCAGGTTCATGATGACCTCTGAGGAGCACAGGGATCCGCGGGTGACTGCCGACTCTCGTCGGCTCTCCTCAGGATCGGGTCCGATGGGGATGAGGGGAATATAGCCCGCCCCCGCCCCGACGGGTAGAGATTCCCGACACCTGCCCGGCGGTGTGCGTCACAACCCGGTCACGACCGTGCCGTCCCAGGTCAGCGCCGGGACCGAAGTCCCGGCGCCGAGTCGCTACATCGACTCCTGCCACGCCTGGTACAGCGCGGCGAAGCGGCCGCCCGCGGCGACGAGCTCCGTCGGCGAGCCGTCCTCGACCACCTTCCCGTCGTGCACCACGAGCACGCGGTCGGCGATCATCACGGTGGTCAGCCGGTGGGCGATGATCAGCGAGGTGCGGCGGCCGAGGAGCTTGGTCAGCCCCTCCTGCACCATCCGCTCGGAGGGGATGTCCAGCGAGCTGGTCGCCTCGTCGAGGATCAGCACCCGCGGATCGGCGAGGAAGGCGCGCGCGAAGGAGATCAGCTGACGCTGTCCCGCGCTGACCCGGCCGCCGCGCTTGTTCACGTCGGTGTCGTAGCCGTAGGGGAGCTTCTCGATGAACTCGTCGGCCCCGATCGCGCGGGCCGCCGCCTCGATCTCCTCACGGCTCGCGCCGGGCCTGCCCAGCGCGATGTTGTCCGCGACGGTGCCCGAGAACAGATACGCCTCCTGCGTGACCATGACGATGTTGCGGGTGAGGTCCTCCATGGAGATGTCCCGCAGGTCCACGCCGTCGAGCCTGACCGCGCCCTCGGTCGCGTCGTAGAAGCGGGCGATGAGCTTCGCGACCGTGGACTTCCCGGCCCCCGTCTGTCCCACCAGCGCGATCGTCTGACCGGCGGGGATGTGGAGGTCCATCGGCTGCAGCACGAGCGGCCCGTCCTCGGTGTACCGGAAGGACACGTCCTCGAAGTCGACCTGGCCGTCCGAGGCCGGCAGCGGCGTCGGCTCCGGCGACTCCTTGACATGGGGCTGGACGGCCAGGAGGTTCGCGATCTTCTCGAGCGCCGCGACCGCGGACTGGAAGGCGTTGTAGAAGTTCGCGATCTCGTCGACCGGCTGGAAGAAGCGCCGGGAGTAGAGCACCAGCGCGACCAGCACGCCCACCTGCAGATCGCCGTGCAGCACCCGGAAGCCGCCGACGACGAGCACCGCGGCGATGGTGACGTTGGCGAGCACGCGCAGCGCCGGCTGGTAGATGCCGAACACGTTGATCGAGCGCATCGACGCGTCGCGGTAGTCCTGGGCGAGGCGATCGAACTCGGCCTGGTTGCGGTCCTCCTTGCGGAAGGCCTTCACGGCGCGGATCCCGGCCAGTGCCTCCACGAAGTGCACGATCAGCCGCGCCGAATGGGTGCGGATCGCGCGGTACTCGATGCTCGAGCGCTTCTGGAACCACACCGTCAGCACCACGCACGGGATCAGCATCAGCAGCATGACCAGGCCCGTCACCGGGTCCATCCCCACGATCAGCACGATCGTGAAGACCATCGACAGCGAGGCGCCGACCATCACGTTCACGCCCGAGTCCAGCAGCTCCCGCAACGCCTCCATGTCGGAGGTCTGCCGCGAGACGATGCGGCCGGAGGTGTAGGACTCGTGGAACTCGAGGTCCTGCTTCTGGGTGAAGCGGAAGACCTTCCGCCGCAGCGCCAGCAGCATCCGCTGGCCGACGACGACGGACTGGCGCACGTACCCGAAGGTCAGAACGCCGCCGACGATCGCGGCGCCGACGGCGAGGACCGCCGCCTGGAAGGCCGGCCACGGATCCCCCTCCAGCAGGGAGGGAAGGCCGTGGTCGATGCCCCAGGCGATGATCGCCGGGCCCGCGACGACGGCGAGCTGGGCCACCACGACCATCACGGCCATGATCGCGAACTGGCCCTTGACCGGGGCGATCAGCTCGCCCAGCAGGGCGAAGGAGCGCTTGCGGGAGGCCTTGGCCTCCGCGGGGGTGAGGGCTCCGCCGCCGTCGGCGTCGTCGCGGTCGGTGGGTGCGGTGGTGGTCATCGGCCCTCCTCCTGGATGGCGCGCAGCTCGAGCTCTCCGGTGAGCGTCTCGATGTCCTGGTCGCGGCGGCGCTCCTCCTCCTGGTTCGCGATCACCCAGCGGTAACGGGCGGAGCGCGCCATCAGCTCGGTGTGGGTGCCGACGGCGACCACCCGCCCCTCGTCCAGCAGCGCGACCCGGTCGGCGAGAGCGACGGTCGAGGTGCGGTGGGCGACGATCAGGGTGGTGGTGCCCTCGAGCACCTCCCGCAGGCGCGCGGTGACGGTCTCCTCGGTCTTGGTGTCGAGGGCGGAGAGGGGATCGTCCAGCAGCAGCACGGCCGGCTTCGCGGCGATCGCACGGGCGAGCGCGAGGCGCTGGCGCTGCCCGCCCGACAGGCTCATGCCCTCCTCGCCGATCCGGGTGTCGACCCCGTCGGGCAGCTCGTAGGCGTAGGTCGCATCGGCCGTGCGCAGCGCGAGATGCAGCAGCTCGTCGGCCTGCTCCTCGGCGAGCGCGGGGTCGGCGCCCAGCAGCACGTTGTCCCGCACGGAGTCGGAGAACAGCGTCGCGTCCTCGAAGGCGACGGCGGTGAGGGTGCGCAGCGTGGTGAGGTCCATGTCGCGGATGTCGACGCCGTCGATCATGATCGTGCCCGAGTCGATGTCGTACAGGCGTGGCACCAGCTGCAGCAGCGTGGACTTCCCGCTGCCGGTGACGCCCACCAGCGCCATCGTCTCGCCGGGGCGGATGTCCAGATCCACCCCGTCGAGCACGTCGCCGACGTGGTCCGGGGCGTCGGCGTAGCGGAAGTGCACATCGCTCAGGTACACGGCCCCGGTCGCGGCGGCGGGGTCGACGGGGACCGGATCGGCGGGGGAGACGATCGTGTTCTCGGTGTCCATCACCTCGTAGTGGCGGTCCAGCGCCGTGGAGGCGTTCACGGCCTGGCCCAGCAGCATGCCGAGCATCCGCACGGGGCCGACGACGAGCGTCGCGGTCGCGAAGTAGGAGGCCAGCTGGCCGGTGGTGATGTTCCCGCTCGCGGTCAGGTGCAGCCCCACCAGCAGCGCCACGCCGAGCGCGGCCTCGGGGAGCATGAACATGAACATGTCGAAGCGGGCGATGGCGGTCGCCTTGCGCACCTCGGTGCGGCGCAGCTCCTCGGCCTGCTCGGTGAAGCCCTGCAGCGCGGTGGGGCCGCGGCCGAACGCCTTCAGCACCCGGATGCCCTGCACGGACTGCTCGATGGTGGTGGCCAGATCGCCGTTCTGGTCCTGCGAGAGACGGGAGAGGACGGAGAACGAGCGGTTGAAGCGGTAGGCGATGACGGTGACGGGGACCGCGGCGACGAAGAAGATCAGCGCCAGGACCGCGCTGGAGCGGATCAGCAGCGTCATGCCCACGATGATCGTCACCGCGTTGGTGACCGCCATGATCATGCCGAACGCGATCCAGCGGCGGATCTGGTTGATGTCGCTCATCATGCGCGAGAGCAGCTGGCCCGAGCCCCAGCCGTCGTGGAAGGTGACGGGCAGGTGCTGGACCTTCTCGTAGAAGCTCACGCGGATCTGCTTCTCGACGGTGGTCGAGGGAGCGACGGCGAAGGTGCGGCGCAGCCAGATCAGGGTGGCCTCGACGATGCCGAGGCCCAGCACGATCGCGCCGCCGGTCCAGATGGTGATGGCGGTGGCGTCGCTGCCGAGCCGGTTGACGATGAACTCGAGGACCTGCGGGATCATCAGCGCCACGATCGACGCGGTCATGGCGCTGAGCAGGCCGAGGAAGAGGCGGATTCGGATGGGGCGGACCGTCTGCCAGAGGCGGCTCATGGTGCCGAGCATGGGGAAAGGGATCCTCAGGGGTGTGCGGCCCCGGCGGTCGGGGACAAGGACGAGGACTTAGCCTAGTCAACTATCCCGACGGACGACAGCGGATTATGCGCTTTCCGGCGTGGCGTCCCCGCCCCACGGCGAGCCCATCCCATGAGAGGTGTCGGAATGCGGGGCCATTCCGACACCTCTCATCGGACGGGCTCCGGAGGAGCGGACGAGGCTCAGCTCTCGCCGTCGGCCGGGACCCAGTCGCTGTAGGCGGCGTCGGAGAGCAGGGCCGAGGCGGCCGCGGAGGCGGCGGTGACCGTGAGCACCGCCGGCCAGGCCCCGATCTTCTTCGCGAGCGGGTGCGAGAGACCGAAGCCGAGCACGTAGGTGGCGCCGAGCACGGCCGTGGTGGCGGGGCCGCGGCGGGCCAGCCAGGTGCGCCCCGCGTAGATCCCGGCGGCGGCGAGCACCACGCCGCCGAGCGGGCGGATCCCCGTCTCGCGCGCGGTCAGCCAGCCGCCGATCAGCCCAGCGGCGACGACGGGGGCGGTCTTCACGGACTCGGCGGGCTTGATCGCGATGCTCATGGGGCGAGCCTACGACGCGCGACTCGCCGGCGGCTGGGACCGTCGCGGGGCCGCTGCTCAGCGCACCACGGCGATGCCGTGCGCCGGCACGGTCCCGTCCGGCGCAGGGCCGACGGCGTCGAGCATGTCCGCGCCGCTGACCGCCTCGAGCACCTCGCCCGGTGCGGGCCGCGCCTCGTCGCCGAGGTTCAGCACGAGGACGAGCGGGGCGGGGCGCTCGCCGTCGACGGCGGCCGCGCCGTCGTCGGCCGACGGGGTCAGCAGGATCTGCGCCCACGTGTTGGTCAGCGTCGCCTCGTCCACGGCGACGGACGCGGTGGTGAGCCACCGCTCGCGGCGGCGCAGGGAGAGCAGCCGGCGGTGGACCTCGAGGATCCTCCCCGCCGCCTCGGGGGCGAGCAGCTGCAGGGAGCGCGGGGCGCTGCCGCCGGCGTCGGATGCCTCGTGCGCGGCGACCACCTCCTCCGGCGATCCGGGGAACCAGGGGCGGATCGCGTCGTCGCCGCCCGCGCGGTCCTCCTTCACGCCGACGGCCCCGAACTCGTCCCCGGCGTAGAGCGCGGGGATGCCGGGCAGCAGCGCGAGCAGGCCGATCGCGGCGGCGAGATCCCGCCCGTCGGCCAGCTGGGAGGCGATGCGGGTGGTGTCGTGGTTGCCCACGAAGGTCAGCGGCAGGGCGCCGGCGCCCGCGACCCGGAAAAGATCGAGGAAGCCCTGGTGGCGGCCGAGCGCGTGGGCGAGCTCGAAGAGGTTCTTCTCGCGCAGCGAGGACCAGATCGCCTTCCACAGCTCGTACTGGGTGATCGAGTCCGCGCCGGAGGCGGCGGCGACGGCGGGGTAGTCGCCGTGGATCACCTCGCCCAGCAGCCACGCCTCGGGGTGCGCGGCGCGGACCCGCTCGAGGATCGGCGCCCAGGCCTCGGCGCCCGCGGCGTACATCGCATCCAGCCGCCACCCGTCGGCCCCGCGCTCGAGCCAGCGGCCCATGATCTCCACGACCCGGTCCTGGACGACGGGATCGGCGAGATCCACCTCGACCAGGTCGTCGTTGCCCTCGAAGCCGTAGGGGCTGGTCCCCGACCAGCGGATCCGGTCGCCCTCCTCGGTGCCGGGGCCGGCGGCGACGGCGCGCCGCGCGGTGGGGTGGAGGCGGGAGATGTGGTTGAAGACGCCGTCGAGGACCACCCGGATCCCGCGTTCGCGGCAGGCCGCGACGAGCGCGTCGAAGTCCGCCTCGTCGCCGAGGCGCGGGTCGAGCCGACGGTGCTCGAGGGTGTCGTAGCCGTGGGAGACCGAGTCGAAGACCGGGTTCAGCAGCAGCACGTTCGCGCCGAGGGAGACGAGGTGGTCGAGCCAGCCGTCCAGCCGGGGGAGGCGGTGGACCACGTTCTCCCCGTCGGCCCCGCCGTACCCCTCGCCGGTGAGGTCCTCGCGGTGCCGTGGCGCGCCGCAGAAGCCCAGCGGGTACACCTGCCAGCAGATCGCGTCGCGGATCCAGGCGGGGGCGGCGGGAGCGGTGGGGGCGGTCTCGGTCATGCCGCCATCGTAGGCATCCGCCCTGCGCCCTGCGCCCTGCGCCCTGCCGGCCCTGCGGCCCCGCGGCCCCGCGGCCTGCCGGCCCCGCGGCCCGCCGGCCGCGAAGATCTGCTGCCGCCACGACTCATGTGCGGGCCGACGTGAGTCGTGGCGGCACAGAAGGCGTCGAGACGGGTGCGATGCTGGGATCCCGACGATCGAGGAGAGACATGATCCGCCTGCGCACCGACTTCTTCGCCGAATCCCTCGGCATGGGCACCTCGATGGTGGTGCTGATGCCCCAGGCCGCCTCCGGGATCGGCATGGAGGGCGCCGACGCGCCGGGCACGGGGACGTCGGTCGATGGTCCCGCCGTGCCCGTGCTCTACCTCCTGCACGGGCTCAGCGACGACTGCACCATCTGGGAGCGCCGCACCTCGATCGAGCGCTACGCGACCGAGAAGGGGATCGCCGTGGTGATGCCCGAGGTGCGCCGCTCCTTCTACACCGACGAGGCGGTGGGCGAGGCGTACTGGACCTTCGTCGCCGAGGAGCTGCCGCAGCTGGTCGCGGGCACCTTCCGCGTCTCCACCGCCCGGGAGGACACCTTCGTCGCGGGCCTGTCGATGGGCGGCTTCGGCGCGTTCAAGCTGGCGCTGAACCATCCGGAGCGTTTCGCGGCCGCCGCGAGCCTGTCCGGGGCGGTCGACCTCACCTCGATGGATCTCGACTGGACCGGCACCCTCGCCCAGCGTGTCTGGGACGGGCGCGAGATCGCCGACACCGCCGACGACCTCCTCGGCCTGCTCGGCCGGCGCGACCCCGCCGAGCTGCCGGCTCTGTTCCTGGACTGCGGCACCGAGGACCAGCTCATCACCCAGAACGAACGCTTCCTCGCCGCGGCCGAGGATGCGGGGGTCGACGTCACCTCCCGCCTCCGCCCCGGCGCGCACACCTGGGACTTCTGGGACGAGGGCGTCCAGGACGTGCTGGACTGGCTGCCCATCCGGGGCTGAGGCGGGGTGCTCCGGGCGGAGCAGTCGACCATCGCAGGGAGATGACGAATATGCCTGCCGGGGTGGAGCGGACGCCGACGGCTCGAGCCGTCAACCCACCCGGGCCCCGGACGTCCCGTCGGTCGCAGCGCACGGTGCGGCAGGATGGGCGGACGATCATCGGCCGGCATCGCCGTCGGCCGCCGCGCACCGAGGGGATCCCATGGCCGTCTTCGCCGTCCAGTACACCTACACCGACGACGCCCAGCGGGTGGCGACGTTCCGGCCCGAGCATCGCGAGCACCTCGCCGAGCTGCATCGCGAGGGCACGCTGCTGCTGTCCGGGCCGCTGGACGACGGGTCCACGGCGCTGCTGATCGTGGTCGCGGACTCGGCCGAGGACGCCCTCGCGAAGCTCGACGGGGACCCCTTCAAGCGCGAGCGGGTGATCGTGGACCGCTCCGCCCGCGAGTGGACCGTCGTGATCGGCGAGATCCCCGGCGCCTGATCCGGCCGGCCCGCCGAGCGGTCAGGGGCGCGGGTCGCCCGGTTCTCCGTCGGCCGGGAAGTCCGGTGCCGCGCCGTCGCCGGGCGAGCCGGGCCGACGCGCCTCATCCTGGAAGGCGAAGAGCTCGCTCACGTTGTCGATGTGCGCGGCGTCCTCGCCCTGGAGCGCGAGGGGGAGCATCCGCTCGCCGCCATAGCGAGTCAGCAGCTCGTGCGCCGCAGGATCCTTGAACACGTTCACCCACACCAGGTCCTCGCGCGGGCTGCGGATCGCCGCCTGCAGACGGGCCGAGCCCGGATCGCCCGGCGCCCACAGCACGATCGTCACGTGCTTCCCGGCGGCCTCCCGTGCCCGGGCCTGCGCCGCGGCGAGCGGAACATGGGGGCCGGAGCGCAGCGGACTCGTCCAGTACGCCATGAACAGGCTGAACACGCCGATCGCCAGAGCGGCGAGGTGCTGGTCGACCTGGACGAACAGCAATGCCGCCAGCGCTCCTCCGAGCAGCATCAGCGCCGGGCGGAGCCATGCCCGCGCGGGGACGCGGGGCTTCGAGGCAGGAGCGGTGCTGGTCACCCGACCAGGGTACGGCCGCCAGCCGGGCAAGGTGATCTGCACGAAGAGGCGTCCAGCGGCACGCGCTGGAGCTGAGCGTCGCGGCGTGCCGCTGGACGCCCCCTTGTGCAGGCGACCTTCACTGCGGAGGGAAGGTCGCCCGCAGTGAAGCGGGGCGTCGACGCGGAGGTGGCGCGTCAGATCATCGCGGCGGTGGCGAGTCGCTCGGTGGTCTGGGCGACCAGGGCGTCCTTCAGTGCGGCGACGGCCGGGATCGACAGCGCACCACGACGGTTGATCAGCCCGATCATGCGGTCGTCCAGGTCGGGCAGGTGCCGCACGACGAGGTCGTCCCGGGGCGGCGCCGCCTCGAGGGTCGTCTCCGGCATCAGCGCGACGCCGCCGCCGTGGGTGATCAGGCGCTGCACCACGATCGTGTCGTCGGTCGAGTGGCGCACGTGCGGCGTGAACCCGGCTCGACGCGCGCTCGAGAGCAGGTTCGCCCGGCACCGCTCGCAGCCCGCGATCCACGGCTCCTCGGCGAGGTCGCCGAGCGTGAGATCCGGATCCTGGGCGCGGGGATGGCCCGCCGGGAGCACCACCATCACGCGGTCCTCCACCAGCGGGGTCCATTCCAGAGCGCCTTCGTCGCCGATGTCGCTGCACGGATAGCGGAACACCAGCGCGAGATCGAGCTCGCCCTCGCGCACGGCCGGGACCGCGTCCGGCGGCTCGAGCTCGTCGAAGGTCACGTCGAGCTCCGGGGCCGTCTCGGTCAGGCGCGCGAGCACCGGGGGCAGCAGCACCGCCGCGGCCGACGGGAAGGTCCCGAACTTCACGGTCCCGCGGCGCAGGGCGGTGATGTCGGCGAGCTCCTCCTCCGCGGCGTGCAGCTGCGCGGCGATCGCCTCGGCGTGCAGCGCGAGCCGCGAGCCGGCCTCCGTGGGCGAGATGCCGGAGGAGGAGCGCAGCAGCAGCTGCGTGCCCACCTCCTTCTCGAGCGCGGCGAGGTGCTGGGAGACGGCGGGCTGGGTCCAGCCCAGCTCGCGCGCACCGGCGCCGATCGAGCCGTTGCGCACCACGGTCCGGAAGATGAGCAGCCTGCGGGGGTCCATGACGTCCATGGTAGTCGCCGGTGGCAAGCCTGACTTATGACTTCGCGCTCGGCGATCAGCGAGGTGCGCGTCGCGGGGTGGTGGGGCGCGGGGCGCGGGGCGTGAGGCGCGGCGGGGCGCGGGGCGTGAGGTCGGCGGGGCGCGGCGGCTGTGGGGTCGGCGGGGCGCGGGCAGTTACCCGGGGGTATCCAGTGTGGAGTGTCGGAAAGAGCAGACATTCCAGCACTTCTCATGGGATACCCCCGGGTAACCGGGCTGCGCCGGGCAGCGGGCCCCGCCGCGCTGCGGACCCCGCCGGGCTGCGGACCCCGCCGTGCTGCCCGGCCACACTGGGCTGCCCAGCCCGCCCCCGCTCAGACCGGGGGGAGGCCCAGGTTCTCGCGCAGCGTCGAGCCGGCGTACTCGGTCGGGTAGACGCCCCGCTCCTGCAGGCGCGGGATCAGGTGGTCGACGATGTCGTCGAGCCCCGAGGGGATCAGCCACGGGGTGATGTTCAGCCCGTCGATCGCCCCGAGCCGCGCGAACTCCACCAGACGGTCGGCGACCGCGTCGTAGCTGCCGGTGAAGGCGCCGCGGCGCGAGCCCGACTTCGCACGGGCGAACTCCAGGATCGACTGACCCTTCTGCGCGGCCTCCTCGCGCCACTGTCGGGTGAGCTCCTCCGCCTTGGCGAACTGGAAGCCGCTGCCGCGGGTCACGCCGGACTCCACGACCTCCGGGGGCACGTCCGGCAGCGGGCCCTCCGGATCGAACTCGGAGAGGTCCCGCCCCCAGTACTGCTCGAGCAGGGCGATGGCCTGCTCGGGGCCGATCTGCAGGTCGCGGACCCAGCGGATCTTCTCCTCGGCCTCGGCCTCGGTGGGTGCGAGCACGATCTCGGCGCCCGGCAGGATCTTGACGCTGCCCGGGTCGCGGCCCGCGGCGACGGTGCGCTCGACGATGCTGCGACGGAACTCGACCGCCGCGGCGAGGGATCCGTGGGGGGAGAAGATGACGTCGGCCGTGCGGGCGGCGAAGTCCTGCCCGGCGGGGGAGGCCCCGGCCTGGAAGAGCACGGGCCGACCCTGTGCGGAGCGGGGCAGGTCGCCCTGCGCGCGCACCGAGTAGTGGGCACCGTCGTGCGCGACCTGCTCACCGCGCCAGTACTGCTCGGCGACCTGCACGAACGCCTCTGCGTGGGTGTAGCGGTCGGCGTGGTCGAGATAGCCGCCGCGGCGGAAGTTCTCCCCGGTCCAGGCGTTGTCGGTGGTGACGATGTTCCAGCCGGCGCGGCCCGCGGAGAGCAGGTCCAGGGTCTGCAGGCGCCGCGCGAGGTCGACGGGGTCGTTGTAGGTGGTGTTCTGCGTGGCGACCAGGCCGATGTCCTTCGTCACCGCGGCGAGGGCGGCGAGCAGGGTCTGCGCGTCGGGCCGCCCGGCGACGTCGAGCTCGAAGGGCACACCGCGGTGCTCGCGCAGCCGCAGCCCCTCCCCGAGGAAGAAGGCCGCGAACTTCCCGCGCTCGGCGGTGCGGATGAGCGTCTCGAAGGATTCCCAGGCGACCTGGTCGCCGCTGGAGGGCAGGCGCCAGATCGTCGAGGAGTTCACCCCCTGGAAGAACACGCCGAAGGCGAGCTGCCCGGTGGGGGTGTGCTCGGGGTGGATGGGGTGCTCGTCGGGGCCGGTGACGAGCTCCGCGGCCTCGGGCGAGAGCCCGGACTCGGCGAGGGTGGGGAACTGGGCGGTGGTCATGCGGACTCCTCGCGGGTGAGACGGGCGCGGTCGGCGCGCCGGGCGGGATCGAGGTCGAAGGGGGCCTCGGGCAGGCCCAGCAGCTCGCGGAGGGTGCGGCCGGGGGCGGACGTGCCGGAGACGAGATCGCGGGCGCGCAGCTCGGCGGCCAGCTCGCGGGCGGTGCCCAGCGGGTCGGCCTCGAGGTCCAGCCCCACCAGGCGCACCAGTCGCACGACGGTCGACGCGGAGCCCGTCGCCCCTTCGTCACGGGCCGAGGCGATCCGGGCGGCGAGCTGCTCGGCGCGGGCGCCGCCGGAGACGTCGAGGTCCAGCACTCGTCCGTCGACCAGCTCGGTGCTCGCGCGCTCGCCGACGGCCCCGCGGTCGGTGTCCGCGACGAGCACGGGCAGCAGGCCCTGCGGGGAGCGGGGTGTGATCGCGGGGCCGCGCACGGAAAAGGTCTCCGCCTCGACGTCGGCGTACTGCAGGCGCGAGGCGTCGACGTACACACCGCGCTCGGTGTCGCGCACCACGGCGTCCGGGGCCCAGGAGTCCCACACGCGGCGCGCGGCCACGAGCACGTCGGCCGCCTCGCGCGCGGTCGCCTCCAGCCCCAGCAGGTCCCGGCCCACCGCGGCGGCGGCCGACGGGTCGGTCTCCGCCTGCAGCAGCCACCCGGCCCGGCCGTGGCTGATGTGATCCAGGCTCATCAGCTGCGTGGCCAGGTGGAACGGCTCGACGTAGACCGCGTCGGTGCGCGGCAGCAGGCCGAGCCCGCGGGTCAGCGGGGCGAGGTGCGCGGCGACGTGGATCGGATGGAGCCCGCCGTCGCTGAGGGTCAGCGCGCCGATCCCGGCCTCCTCGAGCCCGCGGGCGAGCGGGGCGAGGCCGTCCAGCAGCGGCGGCGCGGTGACGAGGTCCACCGCGAGGACGGGCAGGACGCCTGCTCCTGCGTCCCCGGTCGGGGAGGTGCCGGGCGCGGCGCCCGCTCGGGTGCTCTCGAAGGTCGGGGCGGTGGTGCTCACGGGTTCTCCTGGGTGTGGGCTCGGGATTCGGTCAGGGCTTCCTCGGACAGCTGCCAGCGCTCGAGGACCTGGGCGTAGGTGCCGTCGGCGATCAGGGCGTTCAGCGCGGCGGCGTAGGGCTCGGCGAGCCCGCTGCCGGCGGGGAAGGTGCCGGCCACGAGGGTCTCGTCGGGCCAGCCGGCGTTGATGCGTCCCTGCAGCTCGACGTCATCGCGACGGGAGGCGACGAAGCTCAGCGAGGCGAAGGGGGCGATGTAGCCGTCCACCCGGCCGGAGCCGAGGGCGAGGAGGGTGTCGGCCTCGGTGGAGTAGTTCTTCAGCTCCGCCGGCTCCTTCCCGGCCGCCTCGAGCTCGGCGTTCCAGTCGATGAGGATCCGCTCCTGGTTGGTCGCGGCGCCGACGGCGATGATCTTCCCGGAGAGGGACTCAGCGTCCTCGAGCCAGCCCTCCGCCCCCTTCTTCACGAGGAAGGACATGAACGCGGCGCGATAGGAGGCGAAGTCGAACTTCTGCAGCCGCTCGGCGTTGATGCCGACGTTCGCGTGGACCACGTCGAACTCCCCGGCCTCGAGCTTGAGCGGCCAGTTCTCCCAGGTGGTGAGCTTCAGCTCGAACTCCAGTCCGAGCTTGTCGGCGACGATCCGGGCGATGTCGATCTCGGAGCCGATGTAGGTCTGGTTGTCGTCGGCCAGGAACGACAGCGGTGCCGAGGAGGTGCCGTTGATGCCCACGCGCAGCACGCCGGACTCGGCGATCTCGGCCGGCAGCAGCGCGGCGACCTCCTCGTCGGCCTCGGCGCGGATCGGCTCCTGGGTGCCGGAGGTGTCGATCGCGGGGGCGCCGCCGCCGTCGGAGGCCGCGGAGCCGGTGCCGGAGTCGGAGTCGGCGGCCGCACCGGTCGCGGCGGGCACGGGATCGGAGCAGGCGGCGAGCAGCCCGAGCGGCAGCAGCAGACCGCCCGCGGCGACCGTGCGACGGGAGGGGCGGAGCCGGTGCGGTGCGGACGCGGGGGCCGACGGGACACCGGGCGGGGCGGAGAGGTGACGGGTCATCGGAGGTCCTCCGGGGAGTGGGAGCGGGGGTGGTCTGCGGGAGATGCGTCAGGACCAGCGGGGCCGCTGGGGTCGGCGGGTCCGGCAGGCTCTGCGTCGACGGGCGCGTCGGCGCCGGTGCGGACCCGCTGCAGGAAGGTGCGGGTGCGCTCATGGGCGGGGTGGTCGATGACCTGGGCGGGCGGGCCCTGTTCGACGATCCGTCCCTGGTCCATGAACACGACCGTGTCGGCCACGTCGCGGGCGAAGGAGATCTCGTGGGTCACGATCACGAGGGTGGTCCCGGCGCTGGCCAGGGAGCGGATCACCGAGAGCACCTCCTCGACCAGCTCGGGGTCCAGGGCGCTGGTGGGCTCGTCGAAGAGCAGCACCTTCGGGCGCAGCGCGAGAGCGCGGGCGATCGCGACGCGCTGCTGCTGGCCCCCGGAGAGCTGGCGCGGGTAGGCGCCCTCCTTCTCGGAGAGCCCCACCAGCGCGAGCAGCTCGCGGGCCTGTGCCTCGGCCTCCTTCCGGTTCACGCCGAGGGCGCGACGGGGCGCTTCGGCCACGTTCGCGAGCGCGGTCATGTGGGCGAAGAGGTTGAAGCTCTGGAACACCATCCCGATCGCGGTGCGCTGGCGCAGCACCTCGGGCTCGCGCAGCTCGTGCAGCAGGTCGCCGTCGCGCCGGTAGCCGATCACCTCGCCGTCCACGCTGATCAGGCCGCTGGTGACGGGTTCGAGGTGGTTGATCGCGCGCAGCAGGGTGGACTTGCCCGAGCCCGAGGGGCCCAGGATCACGGTCACCTCGCCGGGCTCGATCGTGAGGTCGATCCCGCGCAGCACCTCGAGGTCGCCGAAGGCCTTGTGCACGCCGCGGATCTCGACGAGGCCGCCGCGGGAGGGGGCGTCGGCCGACGGGAGGGTCGCGCCGGCCGACGGAGCGGCCGCGCCGGGCGCGCCCGCTCTCGCCGGGGTGCGACGGAGCAGGGAGGTCAGGGGGCTCATGCGGGGGCTCCTGCGGTGACGGGGCGGCGGCCGAAACGGGCGCGGAGTCGCTGCAGCGGGGTGGGCGGCAGAGTGCGCACCGCGCCCTTGGAGTAGTGGCGCTCGATGTAGTACTGCCCGATCGACAGCGCCGAGGTGATCACGACGTACCAGACCGTGGCGACCAGCAGCATCGGCAGCACCTGCTGGGTGCGGCCGTAGATCAGCTGCACCGTGAAGAACAGCTCGGCGTGCGCGAGGACGTACACGATCGAGGTGCCCTTGACCAGGCCGATGATCTCGTTGAACGCGGTGGGCAGGATCGCGCGCATCGCCTGGGGCAGCACGATCCGCAGCGAGCGGTCGCGGGCGGGGATGCCGAGCGCGCTCGCGGCTTCGAGCTGCCCCTGGTCGACCGAGAGGATCCCGCCGCGGATGAGCTCGGCGGCGTAGGCGGCCTGGTGCAGGCCCAGGCCCAGGATCGCGGCGAGCATCGGGGTCATCAGGTCGCTGGTGCGCGTGTCGACGAGGGTCACGTCGGTCAGCGGCACCCCGAGCGTGATGCGCTCGTAGAGGTAGCCGAGGTTGTACCACAGCAGCAGCTGCACCAGCAGCGGCGTGGAGCGGAAGATCCAGGAGAACGTCCAGCTCACGCTCGAGATCAAGGACGACTTCGATAGGCGCATGAGGGCGAGCACGAGGCCCAGGCCGAAGCCGAGGGCGCCCGCGAGGACGGTGAGCTTCAGCGTCTCCAGCAGGCCGCGGATGATCGACTCCGCGAAGAACCACTGCGCCACGACGCCCCACTCCCAGCGCGGGTTGGTCACGAAGGACCACAGCACTGCGGCGGCGAGCAGGCCCACCAGGACCGCGAGCACGATCCTGCCCGGGTGCCGGGCGGGGACCACCCTCAGGCGGGCCAGCTCCTCGTCGCTCACGACGCCGAGGGAGGCGCGGGCTCCGCGACCGGGCCGGTCGCCGTCGGAGGGCGCCCCCTCGGGGGCGTCGAGCGGAGCGGTCCCGGGCGGGCACGACATGACGTCGGCCCCCGAGGCGGCGCCGGATGCCGGGGCGCGGCGGGCGGAGTCGTGGGTGACGACGGAGGAGGTCATGGTGTGCCTTCCGTGACGGAACGTGAACCGCAGGGCGGTCGAGGCTTGCGAGCCCCGACGCTATAAGCGACTCTAATGAAGATGCAAGGTGGCGACTATGACCCGTCATCCTGTGACACAGAAGCACCTCAGAAGGGATCCGCACGGATGAACTCCCGGCACAGCGCACAGTCCGCCACCGGCGCGGACGTCGCCTCCCGCGACGTCCCCAGCCGCCTGGTGATGGTCGGCGGCGGGCCGCGCGCGATCGGCGTGCTCGAGCGGCTCGGCGCGAACGCCTCCCTGCCCGGCACGGCCGACCGCCTCGCCGCCGCGCCCTTGCAGGTGGACGTGATCGATCCGCACATGCCCGGCGCCGGCCGCATCTGGCGCGCCGAGGAGAGCCCGCTGCTGCTGATGAACTCCCGCGCCGCCGACGTCTCGATCTTCACCGACGAGACCGTCGAGGCCGACGGGCCCGTCGTCGCCGGTCCGTCGCTGGCCGAATGGGCCGACGGGATCCGCCGCGGCACCATCGCCGCGCCCACCGCGGGCACCGCCCGCCTCGCCGAGATCCACGCGCTGCAGCCCACCGACTTCGCCTCCCGCCGCGTCCAGGCCCTCTACCTCGAGTGGTTCTTCGGGCAGGTCCTCGCGGCGCTGCCCGGCACGGTCTCGGTGACCGTGCACCGCACCACGGCGACCGCGGTGCGCGCGCTCGGCGGGGACGCCTGGCAGATCGAGCTCGAGGACCGCGCCCCGCTCACCGCCGACCTGCTGCTGCTCGCCGCCGGCCACACCGACGCCCGCCCCTCCGCGGCGCGTCACGAGCTGGCCTCCTTCGCCCGTCGTCACGGCGGCACCTATCTCGCCCCCTCCCAGGCCTCCGACGCGCAGCTCGACCTGCTCGGCGGCGGTCAGGACGTGATCGTGCGCGGCATGGGGCTCGCCTTCGTGGACCTCATGGCGCTGCTGACCGAAGGGCGTGGCGGGCGCTTCGTGCCCTCCGACGGGACCGGCGAGACGGCGGCGCCCGGGCGCCTGGACTACCTCCCCTCCGGGCGCGAGCCGCGGCTCTGGGTCGGCTCCCGCCGCGGTGTGCCGTACCACTCGAAGGTGCGCGACGAGGGAGCCCCGACCGGCCTGACCGAGCTCGTGCACGTCACCGCCGAGAACCTCCGCGCCCGCGAGGACGAGCACGGCCTGCTCGACTTCCGCGCCGACGTGGTGCCGCTGATCGCCGCCGAGATCGCCCACCAGGTCCCGGGCGCCCCCGCTCCGCAGCCCGGGGAGGAGCCGCTGGCCTGGCTCGACGAGCCTCTCGCCGGCCTCGGCGCGACGGTCCTGCCGCAGTACGCCGAGCAGGCGACGCGCGACGCCGTCGTCGGCCACATCGAGGCGGACCTGCGCGAGCGCACCGAGGGTGACGTCACCGCCGCCCGCACCCTGTTCCAGCTGCTGCTGCGCCTGCACGGCGTGCTCGTGGACCAGCTGCCCGCCACCCGCCTCCGCGGCGGCGCGGCCAGCGGCTACCCCCGCTGGTGGCACTCGCTGTTCAGCTTCGTCGACTCCGGCCCGCCGCCGCACCGCCTGCACCAGCTGCTCGCCCTCGAGCGCGCCGGCGTGGTCAGCTTCCTCGGCCCCGGCGTCTCGATCACGGCCGACGAGGAGGCCGGACGCTTCCGTGCCCGCGGCGCCACCGGGATCGAGATCACCGCCGACGCCCTCGTCGACGCCTTCCTGCCCGAGCCGTCCCTGGCCGAGTCGACCAACCCGCTGCTGCGCGACCTCGTCGCCGGCGATGCCGAGGCAGCCGGCGGGCGGGAGGCCGTGGGTCGGGAGTCCGCCTCCTCGCCCGGGACACTCGACGTCGACGCGCGCCACCGGGTGCTCGGCCCCGACGGGACCCCGCGCGAGCGGCTGTGGGCCGTCGGCCCCTGGACCTCCGAGCTGCCCATCGGCGCCTTCGCCCGCCCGCGCACCAACGCGCCCTGCCACCGCCGCAACGACGCCCTCGCCCGCGATCTGCTCGAGGCGGCGCTGAGCCGGCGCGCGGCCCGGCCCGAGGCCGGGGACGCTGCGGCCGCGCCCGTCGACACCCTGCCTGCCGTGCCGGTCGACGCCCTGCCCGTCCGCCGTCCCACGGACCTCGCCGTGCGCGTCCCGCACAGCCCGCGGCTCGGCCTGCTCGGCCCGGGCAAGATCGGCTCCGCCCTCACCCGCGCGGCGCTGCGTCGCGGGCTCGAGGTCTCCATCACCGGTCGGGCCGCCCCGACCGAGCTCGCCGCGAAGCTCCCCGGTGCACGCCCCGTCGGGCTCCCCGAGCTGGTCGCGAGCAGCGACGTCGTCGCCGTGACCGTGCCGCTGCATGTCGCGCTCTCCCTCGATCCGGGCACCCTGCACGGCACCGTCGTGATGGATGCGACCAATCCCTGGGGCGAGGCCGACGCAGCGGCCGTCGACGCCGTCCGCGCCGAGCTCGGCGACCACGCCGGCGAGCTGTCCACGAGCGAGCTGCTCGCCGCGCGTCTGCCCGGCGCGCACGTGGTGAAGACGCTGAATCACATCGGCTATCACGATGTCGAGGAGCTCGGCCGCGACCAGGGCGACCCGTCCCGGCGGGCGATCGCGCTCGCGGCCGACGACGACCGGGCCGCGGAGCTCGTCGGCGCCCTGCTGCACCGCATCGGCTACGAGCCCGTGCACCTCGGTGCGCTCGCCGAGGGTCGCGACCTCGAGCCCGGGGAGGCGCTGTTCAGCGGCTGGAGCACCAGCGAGGAGCTCGGCCTGCGCCGCGCCTCCCAGGTCCGCGCGGCCTGAGGGGCGCGCGATGTGAGGCGCGCGGGCACGCCGGCGGCCCGCTGCACACGCCGGTTACCCCTAGGTATCCAGTGTGGAGTGCTGGAATGGCGAGCTGTTCCGGCACCCCACACTGGATACCGGTGGGTAACGCGAGCGCGGGAGAGGCGCAGACGGTTCACGCCTCGATGCTGCGTCGGGCCCGCTCCACGTGCGAGCGGGCGTGTTCGAGCGCGCTGTCGAAGTCGACGAAGAGGTGCTTGTGGTGGCGCAGCGCGGCGAGCACGCCGACGCGTCGGAAGAGCGGCTCGTGCACGGTCTGCACCCCCTTGATCAGCACCGTCACCCCGCGTCGTTCGAGGCCGCGGACGATCTCGGCGAGGACCTGAGCGCCGCTGGCGTCGACCCGTTCGAGGCGGGCGAGGCGCAGGATCACGACCGTCGGCCGGCCCACGTCCATCACGGTCTCGAACACCCGCTCGGCCGAGACGAAGAACAGCGGCCCCTGGAAGCGGACCGCGACGATCGCGTCGTCGAGCTCGCTGGGCTCGTCGGCCTCGATCCGCTCGAGGCTCACGCCGGTCGAGCGGGAGGCGGCGCGCAGCGCGACCACCGCGGCGAGCACCACCCCGATCAGCACCGCCCAGATCAGGTCGAAGGACACCGTGATCAGCGCCGTGACCGCGAAGATCCAGGCGTCCGAGCGGGTCGAGGTCATGATCGAGCGCACGGTCGCGACCCGCACCATCCGGATCGCGGTCATGAACAGCACCCCGGCGAGCGCCGCGAGCGGGATCATCCCCACCACTCCGGCGGCGACGTAGACGACGGCGAGCAGCACCAGCGCGTGCACGATCGAGGCCAGGCGCGTGCGGGCCCCGGCCCGGATCGAGACCGAGGTGCGGGCGATCGCACCGGTCGCGGGCATCCCGCCGAACATCGACGCGCCGATCGAGGCGATGCCCTGGCCCACCAGCTCCCGGTCCGGGTCGAAGGCGCCGGTATCGGCCATGGAGCCGGCCACGCGCGCCGAGAGCAGCGACTCGATCGCCGCGAGCGCTGCGACGGTGGCTGCGGCCGGGAGCAGCACGGTCAGCAGCTCCGGGTCGATCGTGGGCAGGGACGGCGCGGGCAGCGAGGCGGGGATCGCGCCGATCGTGGCCAGCGGCGTCGGCAGCAGCGCGGCGAGCACCGCGACGACGCCGATCCCGATGAGCGAGCCGGGCACCGAGGGGTGGATCCGCGGGGCGAGCACCATCACCGCGGCGACGATCAGCACCGCGCCGACCGCCCACGCCAGGTGCGCGGCGTCGGCCCGGGCCAGCGACTGCACCGCCGCGATCAGCGCGTTCGAGCTCAGCTCGCCCGGGGCGGCCGGGGAGGCGGAGGTGATCTGGGGGACCTGCTGCAGGAAGATGATGCAGGCGATGCCGAGGGTGAACCCCTCGATCACCGGCCAGGGGATGATCGAGACGACCTTCCCCAGTCGCAGCAGCCCGGTGACCAGCACGATGACTCCGGCGAGCAGGGTCACGGCGGCGATCGCGCCGACGCCGTAGTTCGCGACGATCGGCACCAGCACCACGACCATCGCGCCGGTGGGCCCGGAGACCTGCACGTTCGAGCCGCCGAACACGGCCGCGAGCAGCCCGGCGACGATCGCGGTGATCAGGCCCTGCTCGGCGGTGAGCCCGGAGCTGACGCCGAAGCCGAGAGCGAGCGGGAGCGCGACGATGCCCACGGTCACGCCGGCGAGGAGGTCTTTCCGCCAGGTCTTCGGCGTGAGGCGGTAGTCCTCGCGCGCGGGCCAGAGGTCGCGGGAGCGCACGAGCGCCCGTCGGGCCCGCTGCGCGAGCGACGGGGTGGGCACCGCGGCCGACGGGGGAGCGGTCGGGGCGGGGCTCAACCGTGCACCCCCTGGATCTCTGGGAGGGACCGGGCCTCGGAGAGGCGATCGGTGTCCTCGCTGAGCATCGTCAGCAGCAGGGCGCGCGCGACGGCGAGCAGCTCGCGGATCCGGGGATCGGCGAGGCGGTAGAAGACATGGCTGCCGCGACGCTCGGAGACCACGAGGTGGTGCCGGCGCAGCACGGACAGGTGCTGGGAGAGGTGGGAGGCCTCGAGCTCGGTCTCGGCCTGGAGGGCGGAGACCGGCAGCTCCGGGGAGTCCGAGAGCAGCTCGAGCAGACGGATGCGGACCGGGTGAGCGAGGCCCTTGAAGAGGTTCGCCTTGACCTCGTAGAGGGGACGCTGAGACTGGGATAGCGGCATGATGAAATCATCATATGGGGCGTGGTCAGGGAAGTCACGGCGTCGATCGCAGCAGCTGCACCCCGGTGGACGGGGTCGGGGACGGGCTCAGGTGTGCCGGGCGCGCCCCGTCGAGGAGTGCATGACCTCGCCGGACAGGAGCGAGAGCCCGAGCAGGACGATCGCGAGGACGAGATACGTCCAGGTGTCCACCGCGTTCAGCGGCAGGAAGTTCGCCATCGACGTCGGAGCGACGAGCAGGCCGAAGATCCACAGCACCGCGCAGAGACCGCCGGCCAGCCGCAGGTACATCCGCGCCGAGAGGGAGGACCTCACCATCGCGACGCAGGCCCCGCCTAGGAGCAGGTGGATGACGTTGTGCAGCACGGAGACCTGGAAGATCCCCAGCACCATCGCCTCCGAGCCGTAGCCCATCTCGAGCGAGTTGAAGTTCTGCGTCAGCCCGGGGAAGAACCCGGCGAAGCCGATCGCGAGAAAGAACATCCCGCTGATGGTCGCGGCCCATCGCACCGGAGAGCGTTCGAGGTGGTCGTCCGCCCGCGTCAGCGGCGGGTTGAGGTGGTCGTCGATGAGCATGTCGGTTCCTCCGTTCGCCAGCTCCTCCAAGGAGCGTGGACGGGCCTGTCGGCACGGTGCTCGCACCGACCGCACGGCAGAGGGGCGGGGATTCCGCTCGACGTCGTGGCTCTCAGGTTACGCCCACCCCGTAGAGGGCGGAAGGGGGCCGACGGGGCGGGCGGAGGGTCAGGCCCCGGCGGCGCGGGCGACCTCGTCGGCGAGCACCACGTCCGCGAGGCCCGAGCCGAGGTTCTGGGCGACGACCAGCCCGTCCGGACGGCCTGCGCGCAGCAGGTCGCCGGTCGCGCAGGTCGCCCGGGGGTAGCCCTCGCCGTGCTTGAGGGGGCGCAGAGACTCGAACTGCTCGACGTCGTCGGCCACGACCGTGCCGGTGCGGGAGATCGCTGCCCCCGCGACCGCGGCGTAGTCGATCGGCAGCAGCGTCACGTCGGCCGGGACCTCCCCGGGAGCGAGCTCGAGGCCGCGCAGGCCCACGGGCAGGCCGCTGATCACGACGCCCGCGCCGGCGAGCGCACGACCACGATCCGCAGTGATGCGCAGCTCGAGATCGGGCACGTGCGCGGCGCACCAGGCGGCGAGCTCCTCGAGCGCCTCCTGCCGTCTGCCCCAGACGGTCAGCGGCCCCCGGCCGAGCGCCGCGATCATGCGGGCGTGCGAGCGGGCCTGCACGCCCGTCCCCAGAAAGGTGATCGGCCGGTCGTCGAGGGCGAGGGAGGCGCCGGTGACCGCGGCGGTGCGCTGGGCGGTGAGCTCGGCGGCGTCCATCGTGGCGCGCGTCGATCCGTCGGCCGCGGAGAGCACCATGAGCCCGCCGATCATCTCCTTGCCGTGCTCGCGGTTCGAGGGCGTGACCGTCACCCACTTCATGCCGAGCAGGCCGCGCTCCGGCCACGCGGCGGGCATCGCGTTCGCGAACCCGCCCTCCTCGTGGGAGACCTGGGACTTCGGTGTCACCGAGGCGGAGCCGTCGGCGAGGGCGAGCAGCGTCTCGCGCATCAGCGCGGCCTGCTCGGTCGGGGTGGGGAGGAGGGTGCTGACCTGGGCGTCGTCGAGATGGATCACGCGGCGACGGTATCCCGGGGCGCCCGGGGGACGGGAGGGGCGGGGCGGTGCGGGTGTTCGGGGCCTCGGCGAGACCGGAATGCGGTGCCGGGCGACGGGTGTGCCGGAGATGTCTACTCTGGGAGGATGATGAATCGGTGGGGGAGCGGCGAGAGCGGCCCGGGCGGCGAACCGTCCTGGCTGGGCGGCAAGGACCGCGGAGGCCAGGGCGCGGTGCCCGGCTCCGGGAGCGACGGGCAGGACGGCGCGGGGGCGGGCCGCAACGATCCGCTCCCGAACGGCGAGAGCGGATGGTCCTCGGACTTCGGCCCGGGCAGCTCCGGTCGGCGGGCTGACCAGGACTTCGGCCCCTCCTCGAGTCCGAGCGACGCCCCGCAGCACACCGGGCCGCGCTTCGGGAGCTTCGGCGAGGATGGCACCGCCGACGGCTCCGACCGTGGGCGAGGGCCCGACGGCCAGGACTCCTCGAGCGCGCCGACGCTGAGGCAGGTCCTCGGCGGCGTGCTGCCGATGATCGTCTTCGTCATCGTGGCGGTGGCGTTCTTCCGCGCGGACTTCAACCTCTGGTGGGTCGCCTTCGTGATCATCCTGCCGACGATCCGGCGCTTCAGCAGGATGTTCGGCGGCAACCGTCGGCGGTAGCGCTCAGAGCCCGGCTCACAGGGCGAGGCGGTACTCGGAGCCGTCGGCCGAACGCTCCAGCACCCCGGCGTCGACCGCATCGCGGCGCACCAGCGCGACGTCGGCCGCGAACATCGCGATCGCGGCGTTCAGCTCCGGCTCGCTGAGGCGTCGCTCCCGGCCGACCCGCTCGAAGACCAGGCGCGCGATCCGGCCGCTGACCTCGCGGGACTCCTCGGTCTTCACCGGGATCCCATCGAGCCGCGGCACCTCGAGGATCGCCCGGTCCGAGCGCATCAGTGCGAGGGACTCCGAGATCCGGCGCAGCGCCTGGACGTCGACATCGCCGTCGCTGCTGAGCCAGTCCAGGCGTGAGAGCGGGCCGTCCGTCGGCGGCTTCTCCGCGGCCTGATGCGTCTCAGCGTTGTCCCCGGCCAGCAGCTGCCCGAGTCCGCGGCGGAGCTTCGGCGCGGCGAGCAGGGAGAAGAGCATGCGGGCGTGGCCGAGCTCGGCCGCGTGATCAGGGACGACGGACATCAGGACTCCTTCGGGCGGGTGGCCTCCAGGGTCGCATGGCGCGGTGTGATGTCCCGGACAGATCCTCGTTCCGGGGTCGATGCTCGTCACTGGGAGGTGATGCTTCCATTTCTGGGTGTGTTTCGTCGGGGAGGGCGATGTCGGTGGTCATGGGCGTGTTCGACGGTTCACGGAGCGGTCGACGGGCGGCCGGGCTCGGCAGCGGTCCGCAGCGGGGGAGGGGCCTGGCGCTGGTGCTCGGCGCCGTGCTCGCGGGGAGCCTGCTCGCCGGCTGCGATGACGGCAGCGGCACCGGCACGGTGGTGCGGGTCGTCGACGGCGACACCCTCGTCGCCGTGATCGCCGGGGAGGAGACGACGGTTCGCCTGCTGAACATCGACACCCCGGAGACCAAGCACCCGGACCTGCCCGTGCAGTGCCTCGGCCCCGAGGCGACGGAGTTCCTCGCCGAGCGTCTGCCCGCCGGGACCGAGATCGAGCTCGAGTACGACGAGGAGCGACTGGATCGCTACGACCGGACCCTCGCCGGGGTGTACGAGTCGGGATCCCTGGTCAACGCGGAGATCGCCGCCGAGGGTCTCGGCGTGCCGGTCTACTTCGAACCCAACGACCGCTTCCTGCCCGAGGTCGAGGAGGCCGCCGCGACGGCCGAGGCCGAGGGGCTCGGACTGTTCTCGGCCGCGATCGAGTGCACCGTCCCCGCACAGATCAAGCAGCTCGGCGCCGCGGCAGATCAGATTCCTGCGGCCGTCGACGGCGACCCGGCCGACGCGCTCGCCGAGGCGACGGCGCTGGTCGAGGATGCGGAGTCGCTCGTCGAGTCGCTCGAGGCGGAGATGCTCGGGACCGGCACGAATGCGGTGCTGGCGCTGCCGCTCGCCGTGACGTTCGCCGACGGTCAGCGCGAGGCCGCCGAGGAGGTGCGCGGCCGGGCCGTCGAGGGCCGCGACCGGCTCCAGGGGCTCAAGGACGACTGGGACGAGGAGCAGGAGCGGCTGCGCGAGGAGCAGGAGCGCCTCGAGCGCGAGCAGCGGGAGCGGGAGGAGCGCGAACGGCTCGAGCGCGAGGAGCGCGAACGCGAGGAGGAGGAGCAGCAGGAGCGCGAGGAGCGCGAGGAGCGGGAGAGGCGCGAGCGGGAGGCTGCTCCGGCGGCGACGGATCAGGGCGGATCGGAGCGGAGCAATGGGTCGAGTTCGAGCTCCGGGTCAGGATCGGGCTCGGAGAAGGAGAGCTCCGGCGGCACGGGCGGAAGGGCTTCGGGTGGAGCCGGCCAGGGCGGCTCCGGTGGCGAGAAGTCGGGGTCCGGTGGCGGGAAGTCCGGGTCGGGCGGCTCCGGCGGCGGATCGTCCAGCTGCGTGCCCTATGGCCCGGAGATCTCCTACTCGGACGACGGCGGCTACACGGGCAAGCGCTACGGCATGCCCGGAGGCAAGACCTTCCGCAAGTGCCGCTGACGGACGCAGGACCCGGCGGGGCGCTCGTCGCCCCTGGGGGAGCGCGTGGTGGATGCCGAGCGACGGGGCAGGACGGATCGCGCTGCGGTCGATCAGCGTCCGCACCCCGTCTCGTCAGAAGTCCCAGTCGTCGTCGCTGGTGTGCTCGGCCTTGCCGATGACGTAGCTGGAGCCGGAGCCGCTGAAGAAGTCATGGTTCTCGTCGGAGCCGGGGGCGAGGGCAGCAAGGATCTCGGGGCGGACCGTCGTCTCGTCGGCGGTGAAGCGTGCTGGGTAGCCGAGATTCATGAGGGCCTTGTTCGCGTTGTAGCGCACGAAGGCGGAGACGTCCTCCAGGAGCCCGAGGGGCTCGTAGAGCTCCCCGGAGTACTCGAGCTCGAGCTGGTAGAGCTCGTCCAGCAGGACGTACGTGAATCCTTCCATCTCGTCGCGGCGGTCCGGGTGTGCCTCGAGGCCCCGCTGGTACTTGTAGCCCGAGTAGTAGCCGTGCACGGCCTTGTCGCGCAGGATGAGTCGGATCATGTCGGCGGTGTTGGTCAGGGTGGCGCGCACGGAGAAGTGCAGCGGCAGGTAGAAACCTGCGTACAGCAGCAGGCTGGAGAGGAGGGTGGAGGAGACCTTCCGCTTCAAGGGGTCGGGCCCGTAGTAGTGCTGCAGCACCTTCTTGCATCGTGCCTGCAGCAGGTCGTTGCCGATGGCCCACCGGTAGGCCTCGTCGATCTCCCGGGTGCTGGTCAGCGTCGAGAACACCGATGAGTACGAGCGTGCATGCACGGACTGCATGAAGGCGATGTTGGTGTAGACGGCCTCTTCGTGCTCGGTGCGAGCGTCCTGGATCTGGCAGATCTCCCCGACGGTCGCCTGCACGGTGTCGAGCATGGTGAGTCCGGTGAAGACTCGCATGGTGAGCGTGCGCTCATGCGGTGCGAGCGCCTGCCAGGCCGACTGGTCGTTGGACAGCGGCACCTTCTCGGGCAGCCAGAAGTTGGCGGTCAGCCGGTTCCAGATCTCGAGGTCCTTCTCGTCCTCCACGCGGTTCCAGTTGATGGGGCGCAGCCGGGCGGTGGGCTGGTGCCGGTACCCGGGAGGCGTGATGGAGCCTCGGTCGGTCGGGATCGTGCTGGTCATGCGGTTCTGCTCCTCATGTCGTTCATGTCGTTCATGTCGTTCCTGCCGTTCGTGTCGCTCGTCGGGCCTGCCATCTCCGTCGGTGCCTCCGGTGTCGACGGCGCTGCTCGCCTCCAGAAGAGGTCGAGCCCCGCATTCACCCGTTCCACGTCGCGCCGGGTGCCCAGGAGCTCGAAGCGATAGAGCTCGGGCACGGCGCACTTGCGGGAGATGACGGGACCGGCGAGGCAGTAGTGCTCGCCGAAGTTGGTGTTCCCTGCGGTGATCACGCCGCGGAGCAGCCCTCTGTTCACCGGGTCGTTCAGGAAGGCGATCACCTGCTTCGGCACGGCCCCGGCGTGCTCCCCACCGCCGTACGTCGGGACGACCAGGACGAACGGGCGGCACACGCGGATCATCCCCTCGAGCCGAGGGCGGAGCGGGATCCGCACCGCGGGACGGTCCAGGCGCTCGATGAAGCGCAGCGTGTTCTCCGAGACGCTCGAGAAGAACACGAGGTCCGGTGATTCCTCCGGTGTCAGTTCTCGTGGTGCATGCCCGGGCGATGGGCGCTGGGCAGTCATGCTCGTGAGCTCCTCCTTCGTTCGTGGCGGTGGTGATGGCAGAACTCCCCAGAATGACTAGATGTTGTGTCCTCGGACTCTGGGGCCACTACATGTACTGATATCAGGGCTTGCGGCTCGCAGTGGTGAGCCACGCCGACGTTAGAAGTTCGGCGTGGCGAACTACCAGACCGATGTGACCGGGACGACTGCTTCGCCGCAGTCCTCAGCGCTGCCTCGTCCGCTCCGTGATCGGGATACGCCTCCCCTGCGTGGCCGACGCCTCGTCGTCACCCAGGGGTGCCCTGACAGGTCCTCCCACCTCGGGGTGGCGTGGGCGAGCATGGTGCCGTCGGGCCCGCAGGGTCCTGCCGGGCGAGCATCGCCCGCACCATCACCGCAGGAGGAGGACCTCATGGAGTACGTGAAGCTGGGCCGCACCGGGCTGGACGTCTCACGGCTGTGCCTGGGCACGATGGGCTTCGGAAACGCAGAGCGCTGGATCCATCCGTGGGTGCTCGAGGAGGACGACTCCCGTCCCGTGATCAAGCACGCCCTGGACGCGGGCATCAACTTCTTCGACACCGCCAACGTCTACTCGATCGGCCGCAGCGAGGAGATCGTGGGCAAGGCCCTGGTCGACTACGCGAACCGCGAGGAGATCGTGCTGGCCACCAAGGTGCACGGCCAGATGCACGAGGGCCCCAACGGCGGCGGGCTCTCCCGCAAGTCGATCCTCGCCGAGGCGGAGGCGAGCCTGCGCCGGCTCGGCACCGACTACATCGACCTGTACATCATCCACCGCTGGGACCACACCGTCCCGATCGAGGAGACGATGCGGACGCTGGACGACCTGGTCCGCTCCGGGAAGGTCCGCTACATCGGGGCGTCGGCCATGTTCGCCTGGCAGTTCCTGCAGGCTCAGCACGTCGCCGAGGTGAACGGCTGGACGAAGTTCGTCTCGATGCAGAACCACTACAACCTCCTCTACCGCGAGGAGGAGCGCGAGATGATGCCGCTGCTGCGCGAGCTCGGCGTCGCCTCGACGCCGTACAGTCCGCTCGCCGCGGGCCGGCTCACCCGCGACTGGGACGCGGACACCGAGCGTGCCCGCACGGACCGGACCGCGAAGTCGAAGTACGACGCCACCGAGGACACCGACCGCGCGATCGTCGAGCAGGTTGCGAGGATCGCGCAGGATCGGGGCGTGGAGCGGGTGCACGTGGCGCTGGCCTGGCTGCTCGCGAAGGACCCCGTCGTCTCCCCGATCATCGGCGCGACCAAGACCTCGCACATCGACGGTGCGCTCGGTGCGCTCGACCTCGAGCTCACGGCCGACGAGATCGCCGCGCTCGAGGCGCCGTACGTCCCGCACAGGGTCGTGGGCGCGCTCGCGCCGGGCGAGTCGACCCTCGGCGAGGGAGGCAAGAGCCGCTGAGCCCGAACCTCAGGGGGCTCTCGGACCTGCCCTGTGGTGTCAGGTCCTGCCATTCCATACGGGCTATAAAGCGAGTCCTCGTCCCGTCCCTCCTTCACGAGGGGCAGGGGCGAGGCCGCGCCGTGAGGTCAGCGCCGCACCGAGGGTTTATCCCTTCGCCGCAGTGTGACGACAGCCGCCGCCACATAGAGCGCACCGGCCACTGCTATTGCTGCACCGAGCAACGGATTCCCAGGCACTGAAATATCGCCGAGGGGGATATCCGCGAAGATGAGCGCAATGCCGGCCAATGTGACTGCGGCACCCGCGATCATCTTCTGGATGCATCGCGATCGAAATGCTCCATAAGTGCTCGGCGCGAAGTGACCTTTCTCGGGGGATCTTGGCGGACTGCGTAGATCCGCTGAAGGACCGGGTGCAGGTGATCAGAGTCCGCAGGCCATCAGGCCACCGACTCCGCTTGCTGCGAGGGCGAAATCCTTGATCTCCTGCTCGGCGGTCCGACCTGCGATTCCGCGAGCACCCATGAAGATCCGCGCGACAGTGCGGGCACCGTACTTGGCGACGAGCCCGCCGAGGCGGACGGCGAGGTTCGCGAGGCGCACCGTGGGGAAGACGGTCTGTGCAGCGAACCATGCGATCGCGGCGATGCACGCGGCGACGTTCGTGGCGCCAGCAGGCTGGATTTGGGGCGAATCGGCCTTCACGGCGGTGTCGATCTCGGCGGACGACGCGTTCAGCTCCTTCAGCTTCGGCTCTTCGAGGGTGAAACCCACTCGCTGGCCATTCGCCGCGCAGCATCCGCTCCATCTCGCGGTAGTGGGTCTCGGGGCCGACGGCGGCGAGGGCGGAAGGGAGGCGCATCTGCGGGGAAGGTGCGTCGGGGCTGGTGCGGCAGGCATGGACGGGAGGCTATCGGCGCCGCGGTGACGGGGCACGAGGATATCCGGCACGCGGGGGCAGTCGGGAAGGAGGCAGCGGTCAGCGCGTCGACGGCGCCACGGCCGACGGGATCCGCACCCGGATCTCGAGCGTCGCCGCGACCGGATCGTGCACGGCGGAGACCGTGCCGCCGAGCCCGGCGACCAGCACCTGCACGATCGAGAGGCCGAGTCCGCTGGTGCGTCCCGAGCGGGAGGCGTCGGCCGTGAAGAAGCGGTCGAACAGGCGCGAGGTGTCGATCTCGGCGCCCGGCGAGACCCCGTTGCGGAACCGCAGCTCCATCCCCGTGCCCACCCCCGCGACCTCGACGGCGAGCGTGCCGCGGCCGTGCTGGACGGCGTTGCGGGCCAGGTTCTGCACGATGCGGGTGAGCATCTCCCGGTCGGTGGCGAGCACGAGACCCGTCGGTGGGTCGAGCTCCACCTCGAGGCCCGCGCCCTCGATCTCGCCCGTCATCCCCAGCAGCACCTCGCCCACCAGCAGACCGACGTCCAGCGAATCGATCTCCTGGCGCGGCTCGACGTCCAGCAGGTACGCGTACTCGTACAGCCGGTCCACGAGCGCGCCGAGCTCGACGGTCTGCCGGTGCGCGGCGGCGAGGCGCTCGCGCTGGACGGCGTCCAGCTCGGTGCGCTCCAGCAGCTGCAGATAGCCGCGCACCGACGTCAGCGGGGTGCGCAGGTCGTGGGAGACGTCCGCGATGAAGGAGCGGATGCGGCGCTCCTCGGCGCGGGTGCGCGTCGAGGCCTGACGCGCCCGCTCCACGGTCTCGTTGACCCGGGCGGTGAGCAGCTCGAGCTGCGGGACCACGAGCGCGAGGGTCACGGCCGACGGGGCCTCCTGCCCGGCGCGCTGCTCGAGCCGGCGCCGCACCGCGCTGATCTGCCGCAGCACCACCACGAGATATCCGAAGGTCGCCGCCCACAGCACGGCCAGGACCACGAGCAGGACCGTCATCGGGCCTCCCGGAGTCGGCGGGGCGGGTCCGGCCATGATCGCAGACCTGCTCCTCGCGTCTCAGCCCGCGTCGGTCCTCACTTCACGTCGGCCCGGCGGAACAGCAGCCAGGCCAGCAGACCCATCAGGGCGATGAACACGAGCGAGACCGCGACGGTGCCGAGGAGCTCGCCGCCGGTGGACTCGAGCGAGGGCAGGTGCTCGGAGGAGAACGGGGTCAGGCGCACGAGCGGCGCGAGCCCGTCCACGTCGGCCGCGGTCGTGCCGATCAGGTCCGCGAGGAAGCCCCACACGAAGCCGATCGCCATCACCACCAGCGGCCTCCGCAGACGGAACGCGAGCGGGAGGCACACGGCGAGCTTCGCCGTCAGCAGCACCGCCGCGGTCACGGTCACGGCGAGGACCGACCGGACGTCCGACCCGGTCAGCTCGACGCCGGAGGCGAGCATCTGCGAGAACGAGGTCGGGACCGCGGGCGCGAACTGCGCTCCCGTGGCCAGGCCGATCAGCGTCGCGATCCCGTAGGGCAGCGACAGCGCGGTCACCGCGGCGGCGGTGATCAGCGTCTTCGCGCCGACGAAGGCGCCGCGGCCGGAGGCGAGCAGGGAGTTGTGCACGGACTTCGTCTCGAAGGGCTGGGCGACGAGCGCCCCGAACAGCAGCGGACCCATCAGCGAGACCATCAGCACGTCGCTGAGCACCTGCACGCCGCTGGCCGCTTCGGGGCCGAGGTCGCCGGCCGCGAGACTGTGCTGCAGCACGGTGTACAGCGCCGCGGCGAGCAGGCTGGCCGCGAGGCAGATCAGGACGGGGCCGCTGTGGCGGATGGCGTAGAGGTCCCCGCGCAGCTGGTTGATCATGATCTCTCTCCTCCGACGACGGACAGGAAGAACGATTCGAGGCTCTCGCCCTCGCGGGCCAGGCGCGTGGGCCACACGTCCGCGGCGACGAGGGCGCGCAGCACCTCCTCGGCCTTCTCGGCGTGGTGGGGCAGGCGCACCCTCCCGCCGGGCATGACGCGGGGCTCGGCCTCCGGCCAGGTCTCCTCGATCGCGGTGAGCAGGGCGGCGGTGTCCGAAGCTGCGACCTCGAGGTACTGCTGGGTCTGCGCCTCGAGCTCGTCGAGGGTGAGGGTCAGGCGCAGCTCCCCGGACTCGACGATGAGGTAGTCGGTGGCGGTCTGGAACAGCTCGGGCAGGTTGTGGCTCGAGATCAGCACGGTCATGCCGCGCTCCTCGGCCAGCGAGCGGACCAGGCGCCGCACCTCGACCACGCCCTGCGGGTCCAGGCCGTTGACGGGCTCGTCGAGGATCAGCAGCTCGGGGTCGGCGATCAGGGCGAGCGCGATCCCGAGGCGCTGGCGCATGCCGAGGGAGAAGTCGCGGACCTTCTTCCGGGCGGTGCCGGCGAGGCCCACGAGCTCGAGCAGGCGCTCCTCGACGCCGGGATCGGGCACGCCCCGCAGCAGCCGGTGCAGGTGCATGTTCTGCCGCGCGGTCATCCCGCCGTGCAGTGACGGGGACTCGATGAGGGTGCCGATCCGGGCGAGGTCCTCGGTGCGGGGCTGCTCGGTGCCGGAGCCGAACAGCTCGATGCTGCCCGAGCTCGGGACCGACAGCCCCGAGATCAGACGCATCAGCGTGGTCTTCCCGGCGCCGTTCCGGCCGATCAGTCCGTAGATCCGGCCGCGCTCGAGACGGATGCTCATCGCCTGCACCGCGGCGTGCTCGCCGTAGCGCTTGGTGAGGTCCCGGGTTCTCAGGACGGTCTCGCTCATGCCGGGCTCCCTTCTGTCTCGTCGTGTCGAGGACGACGCTACGGAGCAGAGGTCGAGCAGAGGTGGGGCGCGGGCGCGGAGAGGTCAGGAAAGTGTGGGGATCCGGCCGCGGCGGCGATCCCGCTCAGAGCGCCCGCAGCCGGTACCCCAGCCCCCACACGGTCTCGATCGGGTCCAGATCCGGCGCGGCCTCGCGCAGCTTCGTGCGCAGGTTCGAGACGTGGGTCTTCACCGCCGCGTCGTCGCCAACGAACGGCTCCTCCCACACCGCCTCGTAGATCCGGGGCCGGGAGAACACCTGCCCGGGGGAGGCCAGCAGCAGGTGCAGCAGCCGCAGCTCCGTCGCGGTGAGCGCGACCTCGACGCCGTCGAGGTGGACGCGCGCGGTGCCGGGATCGAGCGTGAGGGGCCCGTGCGCGAGCGGCTCGGGCGCCGAGGCGGCCGACGGGCCGGAGCGCCGCAGCAGCGCCTCGATCCGGGCGGTGAGCTCGGCGAGGTCGAAGGGCTTGGTGACGTAGTCGTCGGCGCCCAGGCGCAGCATGTCGACCTTCGTGTACACGGCGTCCTTCGCCGACAGCACCAGCACCGGCAGGTCGCCGCCGCGGCGGATCTCGGCCAGGAGCACGGAGCCGTCGACGTGGGGGAGCATCAGGTCCAGCACCACCAGGTCGACGTCTGCGGCGGCGCCGCCCGGGGCGAGGTCCCGACGGGCGGCGAGCCCGTCGGCGGCGGTGAGGACCGCGTGGCCCTCGCCGCGCAGGGTCTCGGCGAGCAGGGCGCGGACGTCAGAGGAGTCCTCGACCACGAGGAGGCGGGCCATGGGCAGCTCCGAGCGGATGGCGACGGTCGGCGCGGATGCGCGCCGAGGGGCGCCGTCACCGTACCCCGGCCGCATCGCTGGCCGCGCTGTGCGGCGGGGTGCCGGCCGTTGCCGGGCGACGCGACGGAGCCGTCGGCGCTGGGCTAGGATTCATGACATCGACGCTGGTGAGCAGGGAGAAAGAACGTGACGACGCCGATCATGGCGCAGGGCGCCCAGGGGGAACGATGAGCACGGCGACCATGGTGCTGGCGATCCTCGCGGGGATCCTGTGGTTCGCCACGATCATCTCGATCTACATCACGAACGTCACCGTGAAGCCGGGCGGGATCCCGCGCTGGGTGATCGTGCTGGGGGCGGTGGCGCTGCTCGTCTCGATCCTCGTCCCGATCACGGCGCTCTGAGGCGCTGAACAGCAACAGCGCGCGAGTGCTCAGCCGCCCAGCTCGAGGACCCGGATCGCGAGCTGCACCCGGTTCGTGACCTGCAGCTTCTGGTAGAGGCGCCCCAGGTGGGTCTTCACCGTCGCGACCGACATGAACAGGCTCTCGCCGATCTCCTGATTCGCCAGACCCTTCGCGACCAGGTGCGCGACCTCCCACTCCCGCTCGGTGATGCCCTCCGGCGCGGGCGCGGAGGACGCAGTCCCCGGCCCTGCGGCCGGGAGCACCGGCTCGCCGCCGTCGGCCGCGAGCCGCACCAGGCGGCGCAGCACCTCGGCCGAGAAGCGGGGACGGTCCGCGGCGGCGTCGAGCACCGCCTCGACCACCTCCTCGGGCGGGGAGTCCTTGAGCAGGAAGCCCGCCGCCCCTCCCCGCAGCGCCTCGAGCAGGAACTCGTCGGTGTCGAAGGCGGTCAGCATCACCACCCGTGCTCTGTCGCCCCGCTCGCGCAGCGCGGCCAGCGTCTCGAGCCCGGTCATCCGCGGCATGCGGACGTCCAGCAGCACCACCTCGGGGGCGAGCGCCGTGATCTGCTCGAGGGCGTCCAGGCCGTCGCGGGCCTCGCCCACCACCTCGATGCCGCGCGCCCCGTCGAGCATGAGCCGCAGCCCCGAGCGCATCAGCGCCTCGTCGTCCACGAGCAGCACGCGGATGCGTCCGGCGCCGGCCCCGTCGGCCGCGTCGGTCCTGATGCTCGCCCCTGCGCCGTCGTTCACCATGGCATCCATGCTTCCAGCTCGAAGGCGTGCCCGGTGCGCGACCAGCGGGCGCTGCCGCCCAGCAGCCGGGCTCGCTCCTCGACGCCCACGAGCCCGTGCCCGGTCGAGAGCACCGTCTGCGCCGGCGCGCGCTCAGCGTCCGCGCCGGTCAGCGGATTGCGGACGGTGAGGACCACCTGCTCCTCCCGGCGGGCGAGGACCACGGAGACCGGGGCCCCGGGGGAGTGCTTGGCGGCGTTGGCCAGCCCCTCGGTGAGGATCCGGGCGAGGGCGACGACGGTGCCGCGGCCGAGCTGCTGGAGCTCCTCCGGGGTGAGGCCCGCGAGCTCGAGATCGACCTGCTGCCCGCCCTCGCGCGCCCGCTCGATCGTCTCCTGCAGGGTGGGCAGGCTCGCGAGCGGAGCGGCGTCGGCCGTGGTGCGCAGTGCGACCAGCACCTCCCGCAGCTCCCGGTTGGCCTGCTGGGCGGCGTCGCGCACCGTCGTCGCGGTGCGGCGCAGCGTCTCGGGGTCGAGGTCCTCGCGGTAGGCGATGGCACCGGCGTGCATCGCGATCGCGGAGAGGTGGTGGGAGACGCTGTCGTGCATGTCGCGGGCCAGCGCCGCCCGCTCCTCCGCCCGCACCCGTGCGGCCTCGGCGTCCCGGCCCAGTCGCAGCGCGTCGGCCTCGCGCTGGGCCGAGGCGCGCTCGCGGTCCGCGGAGGCGCGCTCCCGCTCGGCCGACGCCGCCCGCTCCCGCAGCGTCCGGATCAGCTCATGACGGGTGCCGACCACGCGCCCCACCAGCAGCGGCACCAGGGCGAGGGCGAGCATCACCCCGAGCGTGGCGAAGTACAGGCGGGGGTCGCTCGTGCCGCGCAGGCGGGAGTCCAGGCTCGACCACCCGGCGACCACGGCGGTCAGCAGGATCAGCGCCGCCGCGTCCAGCAGCAGCCGGCGGTGCAGCCCGATCCGGTACAGCGCGATCACGGCGGCCGGCAGGCTCCATGCGCTCAGGCCGCCCGCCGCGACGATCACCAGGTGCACCGCGGCCTGCGCACGTCCCGGGCGCTGGAACCGCAGCGGGCCGATCGCGAGGCTCAGCACCAGCCCGACCAGGGCATCGCCTCCCGACAGGGTGAGCAGCCCCGCCGGCGGGTCGTCGTCGAACTCGAGCAGCAGGTCGCCGAGCGCGACGAGGAAGATGAACAGCCCGATCCCCAAGCAGAGCAGAGACTGCCCGGCGGCGATCGCCCAGGCTCGCGCGCTGCGCACCGAGGGCGCCGAGGCTCCCGCGGGCAGGGCGGGACCGGCATGCGGGGACGCCTCCGCCGTCGGGGAGGCGCCGACGGGAAAGGAGGGGCCCGGGGCCGGGGAGGTGCTCATGGTGACTCAGCCTAGGGACGCGGGCAGGGCCGCGGATCGGCCGGACGGGCGAGGCCGCGCGGTCGATGCCGGAGCGCCCGGGTGTCGACCCTCACGGCGCTCCCGGGCGGCCCGCTCTACAGTGGAGTGGCCATGTGCCGACTCCTCGCCCTGCATTCCGACCAGCCCATCACCGCCGACTTCTGGCTCCTGGACGCGCCCTACTCCCTGCTCCGCCAGTCCCGCTTCAACGCCGACGGGACCGGGCTGGGCTGGATCGACGAGCACGGCACGCCGCAGGTCGCCAAGAAGCCCGTCGCCGCCTACGCCTCCGAGCGCTTCGGCCGGATCGCGACCGCGCTGCGCTCCCGCGCGATGATCGCGCACGTGAGGCTGTCCTCCGGCACGGGGCACTGCGAGGAGAACACCCACCCCTTCCTGCAGGACGGGATCCTCAGCGCCCACAACGGGGTGCTCGAGGTGACCGACCAGATGCGCCGCCGGGTGCGGGAGCTCGGCGCCGCGCACCACGTGCAGGGCACCACCGACAGCGAGTGGATGGCCGCGCTGATCACCGGCGAGGTCGCCGCGCACGACGGGGACCTGCGCGACGGGGTCGTCGCCGCGCTCGACTGGATCGCGCGGAACGTCCCGGTGTACTCGGTGAACGTGCTGGTGCTGAAGGGCGAGGAGCTGATCGCGGTGCGTCTGCCCGCCACCAACGAGCTGTGGGTGCTCGAACGGGAGGCCGCCGCGGCGCAGCCCCGAGAGGCGCTCGAGCAGTCCTCGGCGACGCTCCGCACCCGCAGCGAGGACCTCGCCGGCATCGGCTCGGTGGTGATCGCGAGCGAGCCGATGGACGACGACCCCGCCTGGCGCCTCATGGACTCCGGCGAGCTGCTGCACCTCACGACCGACGGGGCCATCACGAGCGAGCGGCCCTTCGGAGCGCTCGCCCAGCCCCTCGCGCTCGAGGACCTCGGCCTCTCCGCCGCCGCGTCCCAGGCCCACGCCGCCCAGGACCGCGCGCAGCAGGAGCGTCGCCGCCGACTCGCCGAGCGCGCCGCATGAGCACCGACCCCGCAGGCACGCCCGACGCCGCGAGCACGCTCGACAGCATCCCGGCGACGCCCTACCACCGCCTGGCGACGCTCCGCCCCGCCTGGGCCCGTCCCTCCAAGGCGCTGCTCAGCCTCGGCGCGGCCTTCCTCGCCTACATGGTGCTGAGCTCCGTGGTGCTGGTCCTGGCGGTGCTGATGCTCGCGGTGCTGCCCGGCGTGAACAGCGCGGGAGGCGTCACCAGCGGAGACCCCACCAGCCCGCTCGACGTCGGCCTCGCCCTGGTCATGGGCGCGATGTGGCTGCCGGCCGGCATCGTCGGCGTGCGCGTGGGCGGCTGGCGACCGCTCGGCACCGCCTGGTCGGTCGCGGCGAGGCTGCGCCGGGACCGCGCCCCGCTGCTCGCCGGCGTCGGGGCCGGGCTCGTCACGGTCGTCGTCGCCGCGCTCGCCGGGGTGCTCAGCGGCGGGGCCGACGCCACGGCCGCCGCCGACGCGGCGTCCGCAGTGACCGGACCGGCCGCGTCGATGCCGCAGCTGCTTCTCGTGGTGCTGCTGGTCGTGGTCCTGGCGCCGCTGCAGGCGGTCGGGCTCGAGCTCGCGCTGCGCGGCGTGGTGCTGCAGGCCGTCGGCACCTGGCTGCGCAGCCCCGTCCTGCCCGTCCTCGCCGGGACTGCGGTGATGCTCGTCGGCCGAGAGCTCACCGCGGCCGTCGTGCTGCCCGCGCTGGCCCTCGGACTGTGCGCCGGGGTCCTCGCCTGGAAGTCCGGCGGGCTCGAGCTGCCGATCGCCCTGGCCGCCATGGCCACCGTCGGCGCGCATCTCGTCGCCGCGCTCGGTGCCGGCACCGGCGCGGGAGCCGGCGCCGGTGCGCTCGGCGCAGCGGTCGCCGCCCCGGGCACCTCCGCCGCGGCGCTGGCCGCCCCGGCCGCCGCAGCGCCGGAGGCCGCACTCGCCGGGGGGATCGGTGCCGCGATCGCGCTGCTGCTGGTCACCGCGGCGCTGAGCCTCTGGATCGGCCGACGGGCGGGCGTGCGGCTGCTCGAGCCCGTCACCCGCCCCGCCGGGGAGGACGTTCCCGCTCACGTGCACGTCTGAGCGAGCGGGCGGGCAGTGTCCAGCACGTCTGCCCGCCCGCGCCGTGTCGTCGCCAGGCCCATAGCGACAAGAGGTGGCTATTTGGCCACCTCTTGTCGCTATGAGCCCGGCGGCGACGAGCGGGACGGCGGCAGCGGCGCGGGCGAGTCGCTGGCGCACCGCCCTCACGCCCGGATCGCGTCTATCACCCGGATGCGGGTCGCGATGAGGGCGGGCAGCGCACCGGCCAGGACCCCCACCAGCGTCGCCGCGCCGAGGCCCACCAGCACCGCGTCCACGGGGAACGGCGGCACGTCCACCAGGCCGATCCGCTGGAACGCCGAGGTCACGAAGGGTGCCTTGACCAGGGCGACCGCGGCCGTGACCCCGACGGCGCCGGCGAGCACGGTCGCGACCACCGACTCCATCAGCACGCCCACGAAGATCCGCCCGCCGGTCGCGCCGTAGGAGCGGCGGATCCCGATCTCCCGCACCCGGAACCGCACGGTGACCAGGGAGATGTTCACCAGACCCAGCGCGCCCAGCAGCAGGATCACCAGCGCCACGCCGATCACCGCCCAGGCGAGGGCCTCGAAGCCGAGGTCGTCAGCGCTCATCGACCCGACCTGCACGTCGAAGGACCCGGCCGGGGTGTTCGACAGCGCGCTGGCGAGGCGGGAGCGGATCTCGTCGGCCTGCTCCGGCGGGACCCACACCTGGTAGTCCGAGGTCCAGGCCGCCTCCGTCCGGCCGGGCAGCGAGGCGAGCGAGGAGGCGTGGATGAAGGCGGTCGGCCCCCAGTCCAGATCGGGATCCGCGGGCAGCACCCCCACCACGACCGCCTGCTCGGCCTCCGCCGCACCGCTCGGGCCGTAGACGGTCACGGGCTCGCGACCCAGCTCGGGGCTGCCCAGCTGCTCGTACAGCACCTGGTTCACCACCAGAGCGGGGGAGAGGCGGCGGGCGTCGGAATCGGCGAGCCAGCGACCCTGCTCCACGCGGGTGCGGAAGATCGTCGCATAGGACGGATCCACGCCGGTGAGCTCGGTGGTGACGACCCCCTGGTGGGTCTGCAGCCGCAGCGAGTCGTAGACGCGGCGGGTGCGCTGGTCGATGCCGAGCCGGTCGACCTGCTCGAGCACGGCCTCGTCCTGCTGCGCGGGCTCGCCCCCGGACGCGGGCGCCATCGGCATGATCATCAACGTCGTGTCCCGCCCGCCCCAGGTCTCGCTGGACTGGGTGAGGGAGCTGGTGAGCATCCCGCCGCCGCCCATCACCGCGGTCAGCGCGAAGACGGAGAACGCCACGCCGATCAGCGAGAGCAGGATCCGGCCCTTGTGGACGCGCAGCTCACCGTAGGCCTCGACGATCGAGGCGAGCAGCGCGGTCATCGCACCGCCTCGCGTCCGGCGCGGATCCCGCCGGTCGCCGCGAGAGCGTCGCGGGCCCCGGCGTCGCCGATGTCGTGGAGCACCCCGTCGTCCAGCAGGAAGGAGCGCCGCGAGAGCGCTGCGACCTGCAGGTCGTGGGTGATGGTCACGAGCGCCGCCGCGGAGTCGCGGGCGATCTCGTCCAGCAGCGCCATCACCGCCTCGCCGGTGGTGACGTCGAGGGCGCCGGTGGGCTCGTCGGCGAGGATCAGGCGGGGCCGACGCACCAGTGCCCGCGCCACCGCGACCCGCTGCTGCTCGCCGCCGGAGAGGCGCGAGGGGAGCTGATCGGCGCGGTCGGCCAGACCCACCCGGTCCAGCATCTCCCGCGCGAGCCGTTCGCGGCGCCAGAACTGCCCGGCGGTCCCGTACATCAGCGGCATCATCACGTTCTCGAGCGCGGTGCGTCCGTCGAGCAGGTTGAACTGCTGGAACACGAAGCCGATCGAGGCACCGCGCAGCCGGGCCCGGCGCCGCTCCCCGAGGCGGGAGACGTCCCTCCCGTCGAAGAGCAGCTCCCCGCCGCTCTGCCGGTCGATGAGCCCCAGCAGGTTCAGCAGGGTCGTCTTGCCCGAGCCGGAGCGGCCCACGATCGCGACATGGTCGCCGGCCTCCACGCTCAGGTCCACGCCGCGCAGGATGTGCAGGTCCTCGCCGGAGGGCAGGCGCACGGAGCGGCGCAGGTCGCGCAGCTCGAGCAGGGCGTCGCTCACCAGGCCATCCCCTCGTCCTGGTTCGGCGCGTCGACGCCGGGCACGAACTCGAGGATCTCCTGGCCCTCCTCGAGCCCGTCGGTGATCTCGACCCTGCCGTCCTGGCGCAGGCCCAGCTCCACCTCGGCCGGGGCCGGCTCGCCGGTCTCCTCGTCCAGCACGTACACGGTGCCGGTGCTCGCCTCGCCCTCGACCGCCGTGGTGGGCACGGTGAGCACGTCGCTGCGGGAGCCGAGCGCGACGGACACCGCGACCTCGAGCCCGGGCACGACCTTCACGTCTGCGGGGACGGGGCAGGTCAGCTGCGCGAGGGAAGTGCCGCCGCCGGTCTCGGCGGGTTCCCCTTCGTCGTAGAGGCCCTCCTCGGCCGGGTCCACGGGCGCCTCGGCGGCAGGCTGCTCGTCCCCAGTGCCGGGCTCGTCCTCGTCGATGCTCGGGGCGGTGCAGGCGACGGGGTCCTGCGTGGTGGGCACCGTCGCGGTCGCCTCGAGCTCGACGTCCAGCAGGGACAGCTGCTGCTCGGGGGTGAGACCGGCGCGGATCGAGTACGTGCCGGGGGAGAGGGTCGCGACGACGTCGCCCTCGGTCAGCTCGTCCTGCTCCTGCACCTCCATGTCGGTGAGGGTGCCGCTCGCAGAGGCCACGAGATCCACGTAGCGGTACTCGGTCGCGGTGCTCGTCGGCGCGGGCTGCTGCGCGGCGGCGTCCGCACCGTCCGCACCGGCTGCCGGTTCCGCCGCGGTCTCCGGCAGCGGATCGGGCTCGACCGGATAGCGCACCTGCAGCACCCGCTCGCCCTCGGTCACCGTGTCCCCGTCGTGGCGCCAGATCCTGTCGACCTCTCCGCTGGTGGTCGCCTTCAGCGGGGCGCCCTCGTCGGCCTCGACCGTGCCGGACAGCTCGAGGGTGGAGGAGATGTCCCCGCTCTCGGCGGCGACCAGCGCGTACTCGTCGAACTCGGCGCCGGGGATGACCGGATCCTGCGTCGCGCTCGCATCGGCGGAGGGGAAGAACGCCATCTTCACCAGCGCCAGGGCGATCACGCCCAGCAGAAGCATCCAGATCACGGGGACGACAAAACGGCGCAGGACGGCCATCGGCGGCCTTTCGGGGAAGTCGGCGCGGGCCGAACAGGGCGGTGGATGGCGCGGCCGGGAGATCGCGCGAGGACCCTCCCGGGCGCCCCTGACGCGGCGCCCCCTGCGCGCCCAGGACATTCCATCACGCCAGGCGGCCCTGTGACAGCTGTCGTCCATGCTCGGGCGAGGGCTGGACGGTAGCGTCATGCCCATGAGCGAGAAGGCCTCACGAGTTCCCGACCCCCTCCTCCTGCTGCCGCTGCGCCAGCGGATCACCGAGCAGCGCCTCGGCGTGCGGGCCCTGCACCTGCACCGCGAGGGTCACGAGGAGCTCTCCCACCGCTTCGTGGAGGACACCGCCGAGAACGTCTACTCCGTCTCCAAGACCGTCACCGCGCTCGCCGTCGGCATCGCGCAGGCCGAGGGGCTGCTGGACGTCGAGGACCTGCTGGTCGACCACCTGCCCGCCCCCGCCGGCGGGTACGGGCACGGTGTGGACGGGGTGCGTCTGCGGCACCTGCTGACCATGACCTCCGGCTCCCCGGTGCTGGGCTTCCTCGACGCCGAGCGGGAGCACGAGGACCTCGCCGCCCATATCCTCGGCACCGATCTCGTCGCCGCGCCGGGCGAGCGGTGGGAGTACTCCAACGGCTCGATCTTCCTGCTCTCGCGCGTGATCGGCGAGCGCACCGGGCAGACGCTGCGCGACTGGCTGCTGCCGCGCCTGTTCGCGCCGCTGGGGATCCTGAACCCGCAGTGGTTCACGACCCGCGACGGACACACCTGGGGCGCGACCGGCCTGCACCTCAAGAGCGGTCAGCTCGCCCGGATCGGCCGGCTCCTCCTGCGGCGCGGCGCGCACGACGGGGCGCAGCTGGTGCCCGCGGAGTGGATCGACGCGATGCACGCCGGCACCTCCTGGGTCCCGACGGGGGACGCGGAGCCCGAGGCCGCCCGCTACGGCTACGGGGTGTGGGACTGCACGGCCGACGGCGCCTGGCGGGCCGACGGCGCCTACGGCCAGTTCCTGCTGGTCCTGCCCGAGCAGGAGGCGGTCCTGACCATCACGTCCCACCTCGAGGGACGCCCCGGCGCGGAGATCCTCCGCGCCGTGTGGCAGGAGCTGCTGCCGCTGCTGTGAGAGGCGGGGCCTCGACAGCGGTAGGTTCTACCCATGGATCCCTCCGTGTTCGTGAACATCGCCCTGGTGCTGCTCTTCGTGCTGATCGGCGGCGTGTTCGCAGGCACCGAGATGGCGATCGTGAACCTCCGCGAGTCGCAGATCGACCAGCTCGAGGAGAGCGGGGACCGCGGCGCGAGGACCGCCGAGATGGTCCGCGACCCGAACCAGTTCCTCTCCGCCGTGCAGATCGGCGTGACCGTCGCCGGGTTCCTCTCCTCCGCCTACGGCGCCTCCACCATCGCGCCCTCGGTGGTGCCGCTGCTGACGAACCTGGGCCTGCCCGAGCGCACCGCCGGCACCGCCGCGCTGATCGGGATGACGCTGGTCATCGCCTATCTCTCCCTTGTCTTCGGCGAGCTCGTGCCCAAGCGCCTCGCGATGCAGAACGCGCTGGGGATGACGAGGATCGTCGGCCCGCCGCTGCAGCTGTTCGGGCAGCTGATGCGCCCGGTGATCTGGCTGCTGTCCGTCTCGACGAACCTCGTGGTGCGGCTGCTGGGCGGTGACCCGAGCGCGAACCGCGAGGCGGTCTCCGCCGAGGAGATCAAGGCGATGGTCCGCGACTCCGACGCGCTGGACCAGGCCGAGTCGCGGGTGCTCGCCGACGTCTTCGACGCCTCCGAGCGCACCGTCGTGGAGGTCATGCAGCCCCGCCACCAGGTGCACTTCCTGGACGGGCAGCAGAGCGTCGCCGAGACCCGTGCGGAGATCCGCGACACCGGCTTCTCCCGCTACCCGGTCACCGGCGAGGACCTCGACGACGTGCTCGGCTTCGTGCACGTGCGCGACATGCTGCTGGTCGAGGACCCGGAGGCGACGCGCATGGCCGAGCTGGTGCGCCCGATCGAGCACATCCCCGGCACCGTCCAGGTGCTCTCGGCGCTGAACCGGATGCGAGCCCACGCCCAGCAGATCGCCGTGGTGGTGGACGAGTACGGCGGCACCGACGGGATCGTCACCCTCGAGGACCTGCTCGAGGAGCTGGTCGGTGAGATCTACGACGAGTTCGACGCCGACACCTGGCCCGCCCCCGGCGGTCTGGACAGCATCCTGAACGCCGACGGCACCGTCGAGGGCGGCCTCATCCTGCAGGAGTTCGAGGCCGCGACCGGCATCGCCCTGCCGGACACGGGCGGCTACGAGACCGTGGGCGGCTTCCTCATGGCGTCGCTGGGCCGCATCCCCGAGGCCGGCGACGTCGTCGCGATCGACGGCGGCACCCTCGAGGTGGTCGAGGTCGACGAGCGCCGCGTGCAGACGGTGCGCTTCACCCCGGTGCGGCCCGCCGGCAGCGGGGCGATGGCCGAGGAGGACGCCGCGAGCAGCTGAAGGTGCTCTGCAGATGGGGGAGACTCAGCCGGCGCCGAGGTCCTCCACCCGGAGGTCGTCGAGGGTGAGGTTCGCCTGGCGGCCGCCGCCGAGCTTCTCCACCCCGATCCAGGTGACGTCCGCGTCCTCCGGGGCGGTGAACTCGAGCACGGCCTGCTCGGTGGCGCGCGCCTCGGGCAGGTCCTGGGTCTGCACGATCCCCGAGCTCAGCTCCCCGTCGGCAGCATCCTCACCCACCACGTCTTCACCCACCACGAGCCGGTACGTGTCCGCGAAGGCGGTCTGGTGGTCGACCGTGACCCGGTAGCGGTGCCCCGGCGTGAACGGCATCGAGGCCTGCGTGGTGCGCAGGATCAGCCCCTCGTTCTCCTCGTTCGCCATCAGCGACCAGTCGCCGTGCAGCACGTTGTCGGTGAGCTTGCCGCCCTCGACGGCCTTGCCGTCCTGGTCCACGCCGTACCAGCCCTGCTGGGAGTACGGCTCGTGCCGCTCCTGCAGCTGGGTGCGGGCGTCGCCGCCGATGTTGTCCTCCCCGGTGACGAAGGGCCAGTAGCCGACATCCACGTGCTCGAAGTCGGTGAACAGCACCGTCTCCTCGGTCTCGGCGGGATCGGCCGACGGGGTGAAGGGCACCACGCGCACGTCGTCCACGCGCACCTCCGCCTCGCCCTTCCCGGCCGAGATCGCGAGCTCGACCGGCTTCCCGGTCGACTCGAAGGTCACGCGCACGCGCTGGAAGTGCCGCCCGTGCTTGGTGTCCGAGGCGGTCGCGTTGATCGCCGTGGAGGCGGTGACGGTGCTCGCCACGCCCCGGCCCTCGGCCTCCTGGTGCTCGACGGGGGTGACGCCGCCGCCGGTCGCGGAGACGGTGACCTCGCGGGTCTGGCCCGGCTCGATCTCGACCCACGCCCAGGCGGACCAGGTGCCCGCGGGGAGGTGGCGCGAGGGGCGCGCGGGATCGTGCAGGTGCTGCGCGATCGACGCGGCACCGGGACCCTCGAGCACGGCCTGGCGGCCCCGGAACTCGTCGGTCTCCACCGACGCCTTCCCCTGCACCCGCCACTCGTCCAGCGTGCCGGAGTAGAAGCCGGGGTCGGCGACCGAGGTGCCGAGGCCCCAGTCCGGTTCCACCGGCTCCGGCAGGGCGTCGGCCGGGTGCAGCACGTAGGCGCTGCCGGCCTCGGCCTCGAGGGTGACCTGCCCGTCGACGACGGGGATCCGCTGCTCGTCCACCCGGCCGTCGTCGGTCAGGCGGTGCATGACCAGCTCGGACTGGTCCGACCAGCGATCGGTGAGGGTCCAGGTGGTGGTGCCGCCCTCGGGGTTCCAGTGGTAGAGCCGCTGACCGCCGAGGGCGCCGCCCGCCGCGGGCTCCTCGTCCTCGCCCCAGGGCAGCAGGTAGGCGCCGTCCTCGTAGACGGTCGCGCCATCCGTCGTGATGGTGCGGTCGGTGGGGATCTCGGTGCCGGAGACGGCGGTGACCGGGGAGGTGACCTCGGTGCCGTCGGCCAGCAGGATCCGACCCTCGGCGCCGTCCGTCGCCGGGGTCCAGGAGACGATGTCGGAGCGCTGCAGGAACTTGGTGGGCAGGTTCCGCTCCCACACCGTCTCGAAGAACGCGTTCGCGTCCTGCTGCCCCGACCAGCCCTCGAACTCCTGCACGTTCGCGTTCGACAGCAGCGGGTCCGGGTTCCACACATCCTTGCGGGAGTTGTCCAGGAACCGGATCACCTGCGAGTTCAGGCCCTTGTTGCTCGAGCCGCCGTAGTTCTCGTCGTTCGCCCAGTGGGACCACACGGAGCTGCGGGGCATCTTGTCCGCCCACTCGGTGGAGACCGTCCAGCCCTGCGCCTCGAGCTCGGTCGACAGCCGCTGCCCCTCCCAGCCGTTGGGGTAGTACACGTCCACGTACAGGAAGCTGAGGTTCTCCGGGGCCTCGTCGCGGAAGTCCTGGAAGCGCTCCAGCACCGCGCCGGTGCCGAGGTCCTTCGGACCGTCGATCATGTAGGACTGGTTCATCCAGCCCCAGCCCGGCTCGATCGGGGAGCGCAGCAGGTCCTCGGAGAAGGCATGCGCCTCGGAGTAGGACTCCGTCGCGTTCACGTGCACGCCGAAGGTCGCGTTCCAGTCCTCGCCCTCGGTGACCAGGGTGTCGAGGTCCTCCTTGCCGCCGGCGCGCTCGTTGTAGTGCCCGGCGTAGTCCGGATGGGCGGCGTCGTGGCCCTCGGCCTGGTAGCCCTTGAGCATCACGGACTGCCCCAGGCCGTCGGTCGCCTGGGCGATCCGCTTGGTGTCGTCCAGGGTGCGCAGGAAGGGGTGCGTGGCCTGGGAGACGATGTTGAACGGGATCCGCTTGATCACGTCGGTGCTGACCCGCTCGGCGCCGTTGATCGGCTCGGCGATGTCCCGGGCCGCGATCGCGGCGTCCTGCCAGTCCAGCGACCCGTCGCCGTTCGCGTCGGCCGCGAGGCGCACCCGCACGAAGGGATCCTCGTCCGGGCCGATGCCCTGGTCGGCGGTGGAGCCGCGCACCACGAAGGTGCCGGGGGAGACGGTGCCGTAGATCGCGCCGTCGCCCTGGGCGAGGGTCGCGACGTAGCGGGAGTTGTCGTTCTGGACGCGGCCGGCGGTCTCGCCGCCGGCGGTGTTGTCCTCGACCGCGTTCGTCTCGAAGCCGGCGGCGAGCTCCGCCCCGGCCAGCAGCGCCGCATGCGCCCGGTCGGTGACGGCGGTGCCGGGCTGCTGGGAGGCGAGATCGTAGAACTGGTCGCCGCTGACCGTGCGGTCCACGCTCAGGTCCGCGGCGACCAGCTGCGCGCCGGGCTCGGTGCCGTTGGCGGAGGCGAGGTCCAGGCGCGGCACGGCGATGCGGTGCACCGCCCCGTCGGGGTCGACGACGTCGGTCAGCCGCCAGGTGAACGCGCCGTCCTCGACCGAGAGCACTGCGTCCAGCGACACCCCGGGCAGGGAGGGGGCGGTCAGGTGGTAGGTCGCCGAGGCGCCGTCGGCGGAGACCTCGGGGGCGGAGACCTCCACGTCCCGGGCCACCTCGTCGATCTCGAGGCTCGTGAGGGCGGCGCCGTAGCGGCCGGCGAGGCTCGCCCCGCCGAGCGTGTAGTCCACGACCTGCGGGAAGTCGGGGTGCAGGCGCACGGAGAGGTCGCCGTCGGTGATCTCGACGGCACCCTCCGGCGGGTCCACCACGATCGGGTCCGGATCCGCCGGCTCGCCGACGACGTCCACGTTCAGCTCGGCGAGGGAGGCGACCTCCTCGGGCGGGGAGGTGACCGGGTCGTCGGCGCGGCCGCCCCAGGAGCTCAGCCACACCACCTTCAGGCAGCTCGCCTCGACGGGCTCGTCCAGGGTGACCACTCGCTCGGTCGTCGCCTCGGCGAGCTCCCCGCCGAAGGAGCCCTCCGCGACCTTCTCGAAGGCGTCGTCGGCGCATTCGGCGTCGGTCGAGGCGTGGATCTCGTAGTCGCCGATGCGGCCGGAGCCGCTGGAGTCCTGGCGCGGCTGGAGCCGCACCCGCGCCATCTCGACGGGCTCGTCGGCGAGCTGCACCGAGAGGTGGTGGGGGAGGGGATCCTTCCCGTCGCTCCAGGCCGTGTGCCAGATCGTGTCGGGGGAGCCGTCGAGCACGTTCGCGGGGACCTGCTCGCCCTCGACGGAGTCCGCCTCGACGATGCTCATCCCTGACTGCGGCAGCGGAACGGTGCTCACCGGCTCGGCGGAGGCGGGACCGATCAGCGCGGGCGCGAGCAGCGCGAGCGGGGCGATCAGCGCGCCGACGCCGAGGGAGCCGAGCAGCCGCGTCCCCCGCGAGCGGCGGGGGCTGTCGGAGCGGGAGGAGGAGCGGTGCGGGCTGCGCGCGGGGGAGCGGTCGCGCAGACCGGCGACCGTAGATCGATTAACTCGCGGAGCGTGCGGAGGGTGGGCCTGATGAGGGGACATCGTTGCCTTCCGGCGGCGGTGCGGGGGACGGGCGGGTCGGCCCCGGCTCCACGACGAGCCGGCCGGTCGACCGCATGTGACCCACACCCTAGCGGGGTCGGCCGCTGCGCAGGGCAGAACCGGGAAAGGGGACTCTCTGCGCCGTCTCCCGTGCCCCGCACAGGACTAGTGTGGAGACGACGGGCGCCGCGCCCCGTGCGCCGGCGCCCTCCCGATGAGCCACACCAGGAGGCATCACATGGCCCGCACAAGCTTCGCCCAGCTCCTCGTCACCCAGCTCCGCGATCTCGGCGTCGAGCGCATCTACGGGGTGGTCGGCGACTCGCTGAACCCCGTCGTCGACGCCGTGCGCACCACCGACGGGATCGAGTGGGTGCACGTGCGCAACGAGGAGGCCGGCGCCTTCGCCGCGGGCGCCGAGGCGCGGCTGACCGGGAAGCTCGCCGTGTGCGCCGGCTCCTGCGGACCCGGCAACACCCACATGATCCAGGGGCTCTACGACGCGCACCGCGACGGCGCCCCCGTGCTCGCCATCGCCTCCCACATCCCCTCCGCCAAGATCGGCACCGGCTTCTTCCAGGAGACCCATCCCGAGCGGCTGTTCCAGGAGTGCTCCCACTTCTGCGAGATGGTCAACTCCGGTGCCCACGGCGCGACGATGCTGCACATCGCGATCCAGACCGCGATCGCGAAGAGCGGCGTGTCGGTGCTCGTGCTGCCCGGCGACGTCGCCGACCAGGAGGTCGACGGCCCGCTCACCCGCGATCTCGCGACCGAGCTCGGCGCGGTCCAGCCCGCCGCCGGGCCCGTGGGTCGACTCGCCGAGCTGATCGACGAGGCCGACACCGTGATGCTGTTCGTCGGCGCGGGCGTGCGCGGTGCCCGCGAGGAGGTGCTCGCGCTCGCCGAACGCGTCAAGGCGCCGATCGGCCACGCCTTCGGCGGCAAGGAGTGGATCCAGTACGACAACCCCTACGACGTGGGGATGAGCGGACTGCTCGGCTACGGCGCCTGCTACGACGCGATGCAGGAGGCGGACCTCGTGATCCTGCTGGGCACCGACTTCCCCTACAGCGAGTTCCTGCCCCGCGAGGACGGCAGGAGCGCCCGCAGGATCGTGCAGATCGACGCCGACGCCTCCCGCCTGGGCCGGCGCGTGGGCCTCGACCTCGCCGTGCACGGCGACGTGGCCCTCACCCTCCAGGCGGTGCTGCCGCTGCTGAGCTCCACCAAGGGCCACCGCTACCTGCACCGCCAGCTGAAGGCCCATCACAAGGCGCTCTCCGGCGCCGTTGCCGCCTACACGAAGAACGTCGAGCGGATGAAGCCCATCCACCCCGAGTTCGTCGCCGCGACACTCGACGAGCTCGCCGACGACGACGCCGTGTTCACCGTGGACACCGGCATGTGCAATGTGTGGGGCGCCCGCTACATCACCCCCAACGGGAAGCGGCGCGTGTTCGGGTCCTGGCACCACGGCACCATGGCCAACGCCCTCCCGCAGGCGATCGGCGCGTCGAAGGCCTTCCCGGAGAGGCAGGTGATCTCCATGAGCGGCGACGGCGGGCTCGGCATGCTGATGGGGGAGCTGCTCACCGTGAAGCTCCACGACCTGAACACCAAGATCCTCGTGTTCAACAACTCGAGCCTGGGAATGGTGAAGCTCGAGATGCTGGTCGAGGGCCTGCCCGACCACGGCACCGACCACGAGGCGGTGGACTACGCCGCGATCGCCGAGGGCGTGGGCATCGGCGCGGTGCGCATCACCGAGCCGAAGAAGCTCAGGAAGCAGCTCGCCGCCGCGCTCGCGACCCCCGGCCCGATGCTCATCGACGTGGTCACCAACCCCGACGCCCTCTCCATGCCGCCGAAGATCACCGCCCAGCAGATCCGCGGCTTCGCCACCGCCTCGACGAAGATCGTCCTCGGCGGCGGCGTGGGGAAGATGCTCGACATGGCCGCGAGCAACCTGCGCAACATGCCGCGGTGACGGCGGGCCGGCACCGCACCCGGCGACGGCACCGCAGGCCTCCCGAGATGTGCTCCCGCACGTCTCCCCTTGGGCGAGTCCCGCGTGTGGAATGCTGAGCGCCGGATTCCATCGGCCGACGTGGAGGATTGCACCATGGCGTTGATTCATCCGCACAGCCTCGAGCGCTGGCAGGAATGGCGTGACACGCGCCGGCCCGCTGCGGCGCTGCGCGGCGCCGCATCCCGGCTGCTGCGACGCCCGGACCCCGCGCAGGCCGCCGCGCCCGGATTCACACTGCACACCCGCGAGGGGACAGGGACCTCCCGTGTCCTCCTCGGGATCGACGCCGCGGGGCCGACGGGACAGGAGAGCCTGCTGGCGGTGCTGCCCTACCTCCACGGCACCGTGGAGGTGCTCACTCCGGCGGATCTCGACCTCTCGCTGCCGGGCGATGCGGACTGGACGCACCATCCCGTGATCGAGCCGAGGGCCGCGCTCGCCGGGCGAGGCATCACGGCAGTGCTCACGACCGGCTGGGAGCACCCGGTGGGACGCGAGGTCCACGCCTGGGCCATGCGCGCCGACGTGCCCAACGCCGTCCTCCAGGACGGGACGGTCACCCCGTTCAGCGCCCCTCTGCCCCCGCGCACGACCCTGCTGGCCTGGACCGAGGCCGACGGGGAGTTCCGCCGCTCGGGTCGGCGAGAGATCGAGGTTCGCGCTGTCGGGTCCCAGCGGCTCTGGGAGGCCTCGCACGGCGACCCGGTCGAGGACGTCGACCCGGAGGCGACGCCGCTGTTCCTGGGCGAGCTCGCCGCGGTCGAGCTCCCCCGGCGACTCGCGGCCTCCGCCGCGCACTCCTTCTGCCGCTCCACCGGCGCTCGCTACCAGCCGGGCCCCGCGGACGGCGACCGGCTCTCGCGCGCCACGCACTCCCTCCTGCGCCGGCGCGGGATCACCGTCCAGGACCCGCCCCTCGCCCCGAGCGAGTTCCGCGGCCCCGTCGTCTCGATCATGTCCGCCGACCTCCTCGAGGCGGCGGTGCGCGGGCTGCCCGCGTGGGTGCACTGTCCCCACGCCCCGGACTGGCTCCACGAGTACTGGGAGCGCTACGGCCTGCGCCCCCACGGCGCGCCGGCGACCGCTGCGCCGCCGATCGGGGCGGACGAGCCCGCACGGCTGATCGCGCAGATCCTCGAGGGCGACGCCTGAGCATGCTCGAGCTGGCCGGGCACCCGCAGCACTACGACTGGGGCTCGACGACCGCGATCCCCGAGCTCCTGGGCCGCGCGGCCGACGGCACACCCTGGGCGGAGCTCTGGTTCGGAGCCCACCCGCTCGGCCCAGCGACCGTGCCCGACGGCACCCGCCTGGACGATCTGATCGCCTCGGCCCCGCTCGAGATGCTGGGGGAGGGGGTGGGTCGAGCCTTCCAGGAGCGGCTCCCCTTCCTCCTGAAGGTGATCTCGGCGGAGAGGCCTCTGTCGCTGCAGGTCCACCCCACCCGGGAGGAGGCGCTGGAGTCCTTCGCGGCGGAGAACGCGGCCGGGATCCCCGTGGACTCCCCCCGGCGCACCTTCCGCGACCCGAACCACAAGCCGGAGCTGCTGTACGCGCTCACCGGTTTCACGGCGCTGTGCGGCTTCCGCACGCCCCGACGGGCGGCGGTCATCGTCGAGGGGCTCGGCACCGACCTGACCGATCGGCTGCACCGGCTGCTGGTCGCGAACCCCACCGCCCACGGGATGCGGGCGGCGTTCCGCACGCTGGTCTCCACGTCGATGCGCCCCTCCGAGGCCGAGGTGGCTGAGGTGGTCGCGGCCTGCCGGGCACGTTCCGAGGCGGGCTCCTCGCCCTCGCCCCGCATCGACGCCTTCCTCTCCCTGCTCGCCGAGCACCATCCAGGCGACCCGGGCGTGGTGGCCGCGCTGCTCCTGAACCCCGTGACGCTGCGGCCGGGCGAGTCGCTGTTCATCCCGGCCGGGGCCCTGCACGCCTATCTGCACGGGACGGGACTGGAGGTCATGGCCTCCGGGGACAACGTGCTGCGTGCCGGCCTGACCTCGAAGACGGTCCACGCGGACGAGGTGCTGCAGAGCGTGAGCGTCACGGCGGCGCCCCCGCTCCGGGTCGCCCCCGAACGACAGAGCGCGGCGTCTGTCGCCTACTACGCGCCCGTGGACGACTTCGAGCTCGCGATCACGCAGCTGTCCGGCGACGGCGCGCCGTCCGGGCACGCCCAGCCGGTGCCCGTGCCGGGGACCGGGCCGAGGATCCTGCTCGGGCTCGAGGGGGAGCTCGTCCTGACGACGGCCTCGGGCACGCATCCGCTGCGGCCGGGCCGTGCCGTCTTCGTCCCGGCCGCGGACGGTGCGCTCCAGGCCCAGGGCAGAGGCAGGTTCGCGCAGGCGAGCGTGCCCTGAGCCGTACCCGCGCGGGGCCTGCGCGGAGCTCAGTCGACCTGCGCGGGCAGCTCCCCGCCGGCCCGTGCCTCCGCCAGCTGCTCCCGGATCTCCTCCACGAACTCGATCACGGCGGTGCCACCGGCCACGGGGCCGCCGGCGAGCTGCCCGTCGGCCCCCAGCAGCACCGCGCTCGGGGCGCTCCTCCCGCCGAGCACGGTGCGGGCGGTGAACTGCGGATCGTGCAGCGCGTGTCCCTGGACCCGGTCGGTGGTGCGCTCGCGCAGCTGGTCCAGCGGGCGGGAGAACACGAAGCGCACCTGGAGGGTGTCCTCGAGCGCGCCGATCCACTCCTCCGCGTGGTCCAGCACCCGCTCGCAGGGCCCGCAGCCCTCGGAGACGAAGATCAGCAGCGCCGCCCGATGCGCGGTGAGCTGGGTGAGGGTGATCAGCCGCCCGTCCGTCTGCTGCAGCACCGCCGCCGGGATCGGGGTGCGCTCGTAGTCCAGCAGCTCGTCCTCGGCGTCCGCGCCCTCGTCGGGGGCGGTGGTCGTGGCGGGGGAGGGGGCGGAGGAACCGCTGCCGGCCGCCTCCTCGTCGGCCGCTTCGTCGGCGGAGCTGCCGCCGATCGTCAGCGCTGTCAGCACGATCGTGATCAGCAGGGCCGCGCCGAAGCTCACGATCGTCAGCGGCGCCTGCACCAGCACCGTCGTCATGATGCCGCTGCCGGCCGCGACGACCGTGAGCAGCCCCAGCGCGCTCAGCACGATGTTCCGCCCCAGCGTGGCGCGGGAGACGGTGGGGGAGGCGAGGGTGCCGAAGCACGAGCAGCGCACCTGCTCCTCGAAGGTCAGCGCCCGGGCGATGATCACGAGATAGGCGAGCATCAGCAGCGCCGCCAGAGCGGCGAGCAGCACCTGGATCGGCGGCGCCGGGAGCCACAGCCCGAGCGCGAGCACGATCTCCGCCACGGGCAGGACCGAGGCGACCGAGGCGTGCATCGTCGGCAGCGGTAGGCGCAGCGAGCGCATCGCATCCTGCGTGCCCTCGCGCGCACCGAGCTTCGCGAGCCCGGAGATCAGCAGGGTGATCGACAGCAGGATCGGTGCCGCCAGCAGCACAGCCATCGTGGAGCCTCTCCCGCCGGCCCGGCCCTCGGGACGACGTCGCCGTCCATTGTCCGGTATCAGCCCCTGCCGGGTCAGGGCACGCCCATCCGTTCGCCCACGGCGCACCCGCCCCGTCGGTCCTACCCTGGGTCCATGCCGACCGACGCGCATCAGGCCGCTCCCGCCCCTCTCGACGCCGTCCGGCGCGGCGAGGTCCTCGCCGACGTCGCCGCGCTGCGGGACTCCTTCGAGGCCGGGACCACCCGCCCGCTCGAGGCGCGGCTCGCGCAGCTCGACGCCCTCGCCCGCGGGCTCCGCGCCGAGCGTCCCCGCCTGCTGAAGGCCCTCGAGCAGGACCTCGGCAAGTCCCGCACCGAGTCCCTGCTGACCGAGCTCGGTGTGGTCGGCCAGGAGATCGCGCACCTGCGCAGGAACCTCCGCTCCTGGCTGCGTCCGAGGAGCTTCGGGCCCGGCATGCTGCTAGCCCCCGCGAGCGGGCAGATCCGCCGCGAGCCCCTCGGGACCACGCTGATCATCTCGCCGTGGAACTACCCCGTGAACCTCGCCCTCGCCCCGCTGATCGGGGCGATCGCCGGCGGGAACACCGCGCTGCTCAAGCCCAGCGAGGTCGCTCCCGCCACGTCGGCCGCCCTCGCCCACCTCGTGCGCGCCCACCTCGACCCGGCCTGGGTGCGGGTGGTCGAGGGCGCCGTCCCTGAGACCACGCTCCTGCTCGAGCAGCGCTTCGACCTGATCTTCTACACCGGCAACGGCGCCGTCGGCCGCATCGTCGCCCGCGCCGCGGCCGAGCACCTCACTCCCACCGTGCTCGAGCTCGGCGGGAAGTCCCCGGTGTTCGTCGACGAGGGCACCGACCTCGCCGCGACCGCGCGCCGCATCGTGTGGGGGAAGTTCACCAACGCCGGGCAGACCTGCGTCGCCCCCGACCACCTCATGGCCGCCCCCGCCACGATCGACCGGCTCGTGCCCCACCTGCGCCAGGCGACGACCGCGCTCTACGGCAGGGATCCGCGCCGCTCCCGCGACTACGGTCGGATGGTGAACGAGCGGCACTTCGACCGCGTGCTCGCGCTGATCGACGACGACAAGACCGTGCTCGGCGGCACCGCGGGCGCGGACCGCGAGACCCGCTACCTCCCGCCCACGATCATGACCGGCGTGGACTGGAACGACCCGGTGATGGGCGAGGAGATCTTCGGACCGGTGCTGCCGCTCCTCGCCGTCGCCGGCCCGGACGAGGCGATCGCCCGGATCCGGGCGGGCGAGAAGCCGCTGACCGCCTACGTGTTCAGCCCCCGGCCCGAGATCGAGGAGCGCTTCGCCGAGGAGACCTCCTCGGGCTCCCTCGCCCTCGGCCACACCCTCGCCCACCTCGGCTCGCAGACCATGCCCTTCGGCGGCGTGGGGGGATCCGGCACCGGCGCGTACCACGGCCGGGCGAGCCTCGAGGCGTTCACCCACGCGAAGCCCGTCGTGAGGAAGCCGCTGCGCCCCGACACGCTGCGCCTGGTCACCCCGCCGTACACGACCTGGAAGCGCGGACTGCTCGGGCGGCTGTTCCGCTGAACGGCACGGCGCCCGACCCTGCCCCTCGGGTGCGGAGCGCCTTGCCTGCCGGTCGACCTCCGACGGCCGGTCGACCCCCGTCGGCCGGTCGACCCCCGTCGGCCGTTCGTCGGATCCCACCGCGACGAACGCCCACGGACCCACCTCCCTGCGTCCATGATCGGTCGTGACCAGTGCGATCGGTGATGCACGTCGGCGGCTGCGGGTCTACGGTCGGTCCATGGCCCGTACGGGCCTGCCGATCCGACCCCCATGAGCCCCGCGCTCGAGGAGCCCCTCATGACCGTCCCGCCCCCTGCTGCGCCCTCACCCCCCGTGCCGCCGCGGAAGCCGTCGCTCGTCAACGGCGCCACCACCCACGGCCTCCTCGGCCGCCGCCGCATCCGCCACCCCTGGGAGCTGCCCCTGCTGGGAGTGGGTGTGGCCGCGACGCTGCTGAGCTATCTCGCCTGGGGCGGGGCGATCGCCGGAGCGATCTGGCTCTACGCCGCCGAGGGCGAGGCCGCGGTGACGAAGGTGTGGGACTACGTCTCCGTGCTCCCGCTCGTGGTCCAGCTGGTGTTCCTGCTGCCCCTGCTGCCGCTGATCATCTGGTGGGTGCGTGCGATCCTGTACGCCCAGCTGCGCGCCACCTCCGTGCGGATGAGCCCCACCCAGTTCCCCGAGGGGTACCGGATGGTGGCCGAGGCCGCCGCGCGGTTCGGGATGCGCAACGTCCCCGACGCCTACGTGACCATGGGCAGCGGCGTGGTCAACGCCTTCGCCTCGGGCCACGGCTTCCGCCGCTTCGTGGTGGTGCACTCGGACCTGTTCGAGATCGGCGGCCAGGGCCGCGACCGGGACGCGCTGAAGTTCGTGATCGGCCACGAGGTGGGTCACCTCGCCGCCGGTCACGTCTCCTACTTCCGACTGCTGTTCAGCAACATGCTCTCTCTGATCCCGCTGCTGGGCCCGGCCTTCTCCCGCTCCCAGGAGTACACCGCCGACAACTTCGGCTACAGCTTCGCCCCCGAGGGCTCCGCGGGCGTGATGGGCCTCCTCTCCGGAGGGAAGTACCTGAACGCCGAGGTCAACGTGCACGAGCTCGCCGACCGTGCCGCGACCGACCCGAGCCTCTTCGTGCACTGGGTCAACTGGGGCTCCTCCCACCCGATCACCACCTGGCGCGCCCATGCCCTGCGCGACCGCTCCAAGCCCGGCGCGCTGTGGATCCGCCCCAAGGGGCATCTCTACGACTCGCCGCTGCCGGCCGGGCACCGCTGGTCCTCGCAGTACCCGAGCCCCGGTGAGGCGCTCGCCCTGCTGGACCGGGCGAGCCGGATCCGGCCCGCCGGCTACGGCGAGCAGTTCGGCCGCTTCACGGGCGTGCCGACCCCCCAGCGGCCGACGGCGCGGGCCGTCCAGACCGCGACGCCGCTGCTCAGCGGGCGCTCCGGCTACGTCATCCCGCCCGGCCCGTACAGCGATGACGCCCGCGGTCCGCGGGCAGGCGCGCAGGCGAGCTCCTTCGCCCCGCCCGCGCCGCCCGCCCCGTCCGCACAGCAGGGACCGCACGGGCCCGGTGCCGACGGCTCAGGCCAGAGCCCGTCGCAGCCGTCCTGACCCGCACCGGCCGGGCGGCTCCCCGTCGGCGGGGGATGCCCGTCCGCCTCGGTGTCCCACCGGTCACCTCGCCCTCCACAAACCTGCACTGAGTGCATATGGTGTCGAGGTGATCCCCGACTACAGCGCGCCGGCCCCTGCGGTGCGTCGCAAGCCCCTGCTCGCCGTCCTCCTCGCTCCCCTGTTCATGGCCCTGATCGCCGTGAGCGTCATCAACGTCGCCCTCACCGCGATCGGCGAGGGACTCGAGGCGGACACCGGCTCGCTCCAGTGGGTCATCTCCGGCTACGCCCTCTCCTTCGCGATCCTGCTCGTCCCCGCCGGGCGGGCGGGCGATGCGACCGGGCGGCGACGCATGTTCGTGATCGGCGTCGGGATCTTCACCCTCGGCTCCCTGCTCTCCGGCCTCGCCCCGTCCGTCGAGATCCTGAACCTCGCCCGCATCCTCCAGGGCATCGGCTCGGGGCTGCTGAACCCGCAGACCGTCGCCCTGATCCAGCAGCACTTCCGCGGACAGGACCGCGCCCGGGCCTTCGCACTGCTCGCGACGACCGTCGCCGTGGCCACCGCGATCGGCCCCGTGATCGGCGGGCTCCTGATCCAGCTGCTCGGCCCGAACTGGGGCTGGCGCTGGATGTTCCTGATGAACGTCCCCATCGGGATCGTCGCCGTCCTCGGCGCCCTCCGCTTCATCCCCGACGACCGCGCCCGCGGCAGGACCCGCCCCGATCTCGATCCGGTGGGCACGATCCTGCTGTGCCTGGCGATCCTCGGGATCATGCTGCCCTTCCTCGAGCGGGGCGTGAGCGCCCTGGTGTGGCTGTCCTTCCCCGCCGGCCTGCTGGTGCTGGGCCTGTGGTGGACCTGGGAGCGGAGCTACAAGGGCCGCGGACGCGCCCCGATGGTCGACACCGCGATCTTCGCCAACAAGGCGTTCCGCAACGGCATCCTCATCGTCTCGGTGTACTTCCTCGGCGCGACGAGCATCTGGATCATCGTGCCGCTGTACCTGCAGATGCACCTCGGCCACACCGCCTTCGAGGCCTCCCTGCTGGGGCTGCCCTCCTCGATCGCCGCCGCGATCAGCTCCCAGGTCGCGGGCCGCTACGTGCTCACCCTGGGCAGGCGCATGGTGATCGCCGGATTCGGCGTCGCCTTCGTGGGACTGCTGGGCACGACGCTGCTGGCCGGCTTCGTGGAGTCCGGCGCGCTCGCGTTCTGGTGGCTCGCCGCGCCGCTGACCTTCATGGGCCTCAGCCAGGGAATGACCATCTCCCCGAACCAGACCCTCACCCTGAACTCCGTGGACCCGCGCTTCGGCGGGGTCGCCGGCGGCATCCTGCAGCTCGGCCAGCGCCTCGGCGCCGCGATCGGCACCGCGATGATCCCCGGCATCATCTTCTCCCTCACCGTGGGCGGGACCGAATGGCTCGAGGCGTTCACGATCGCGCTGGTGATCATCATGGCGCTCACCCTCGCCGCGATGGGCGTGAGCTTCGCCGACCGCGCCCGCGAGAAGTCGGCCCCCGGGGCGCTCTGAGCCACCTCGCCGGGCGCCGCTCGGAGCCCCTGGTCGACGCCGCGGGGTGGGCGTAGCCTGAACCGCACCACCGGCGGCCGACGGTCCTTCCCGGGCCAGCGCCGCCGGGACCGGGAGCCATGGTGCACCGCTCGCAGCGCTCACGCCCAGGACGCCCCCTCAGCACCGGCTGGGGAGACGGCGCCCAGGGCACGGTCGTGCATTCGACGCTCGAATGGTCCGGCATCCCGGCCGGCGGCCCCGCGCGGCCGCCCGACGTGCCGAGAGCCGCAGGGCCCGACGAGGCCCCGGCCGACGCTCCCCGGCACGTGCGCGGCGTCCTCGCCGAGATCGCGCTCCTGCTCGTGCTGGTCCTCGCCCTGCCGCCGCTGCTCGTGGGCGGCGCTCCCGCCGAGACGACCGCCCGCCGCGTGCTGCAGGCCCTCGTGGACGGCGACATCGCCACCCTCCAGGAGCACCTCGCTCCCGCCGGGGACGCACTCGACATCGCGCTCGCGCCGGAGGTCATCGCCGCGACCGCGGCGAGGATCGACCGCTTCGCCGTCCTCGAGGTCCGCACCGGCCAGGGCCACGCCGAGGTCGATGCCCGGCTGCGCGTCGGCGGCCGCTCCCTGACCACCACGCTCCACCTCGTGCAGGAGGGGCAGGGCCCTTGGCCGTTCCGCACCTGGAGGCTCGAGCCGCTGACCCTCCCCACCGTGCAGGTCGCGATCCCCGTCGGCGCCGCGCAGCTGCGCGTGAACGGTCAGCTGCTCACCGTGCCGGACGCGGCTCGTCCCCGCGGGGCGGAGGGGCTCGGCGTCATCACCCTGCGCGTCCTGCCCGGGCTCTACGAGATCGAGGCCCCGAGCCTCGGGGACCTGCTGGACCCGATCCCCGTGCGCGTGAACGTGCCGCCGCTGCTCAGCCCGTGGACGTCCGTGCTGCTGCAGGCCGGGTACGCCCTGACCGACAGCGGCGAGCGGGAGCTGGCCGAGCGGATCCGCGCCTCCCTCGAGACCTGCCTGACCAGCACCTCGGCACGTCCTCTCGGCTGCCCGATCGCGGCGCCCGGTGCGGGTGCTCGACAGGGGGACTGGAGGCTCGTCGCTCCGCCCGAGATCAGCGCCCCCGGCGGATGGATGGGCACCTACACGGCCTACGCCCGCGGCGGCGTCGCCGAGTTCACCGTCCCCGCCGCCGCGCCGGGGGAGGAGCCGCGCCGATATCGGATCGCCGTGGACGCCCGCGCCGTCAGCACGCTCGATCGTGGAGGAGAGCTCGTGACCTCGTGGGAGCGGTGAGCCGAGGGCGGCCCGGCCGCTGCGGGGTAGCCTTCCGGCAGGCATCGACGCGGTCAGGGGGCGCAGTGGGGCGCAGCAGAGGGCGGGGAACCGGCCGGATCATCGCCGCCGGATGGGACGGTGCCGAGGACGAGGACGTGCCGTACGACGCGCGGAGGGAGTCATCGGCCCCCTCGCCCGCCCGCGACGGGCGCGCCGGGACCCCGACCCGCCGTCGGCGCTGGTGGCCGGCCGGGGGGATCGCAGCTCTGCTGGTGCTGGTGCTCGTGCTGCCGTCGGTGCTGGTGGGGCAGCGCTCGCCGGAGACCGAGGCGCGCAGCTTCCTGCAGGCGATCCTCGACGCCGACACCGACACGGTGCGCGAGCACATGGCGCCGCCCGAGGACGGCGCACTCGACGTGGGTCTCACCGACCAGGTCCTGCTCGCCGCCACGGCCCGGGCGGACAGCTTCACCCTCGAGGGGGCGCAGATCCGGGGCGACCATGCGGAGGTCACCGCCTCGCTCGGCCTCGGTCGTCGCACCGAGGAGGTCACCCTGCACCTCACCCGGCACGGCACCGGGGTGCTGCGCCGCCCGGTCTGGGAGCTGGACCCCGTGGCCGTGCCCATCCTGCGCGTGCTGCTGCCCGTCAGTGCCACCTCCGTGCTCCTCAACGGCGTCGAGGTCGACCTGCCTCCCGGAGCGCGGAGCGACGAGTTCCTCGGCACGGGCGAGGTGCGTCTCGCGCTCCTCCCCGGCGTCTACGAGGTCAGCGCCCCCGAGGGCGGCCCGGCCGTCACGCCCGTCACGACCCGGGCGAGCCTTCCTCCGCTCCTGGACGCCTGGACCACCGGCCCGATCGACCTGTCCTACGAGCTCACCGAGGAAGGTGTGGAGCAGGTCGACGCCCTGGCGAGCGAGCTGCTCGCCGACTGCGTGCAGAGCACCTCGCCGCATCCGGAGAGCTGCCCCTTCACCGCCCCCGAGCACGTCACGGCGAACGGGGAGTGGGAGGTCCTCACCCCGCCGTCCCTCCACGCCCTCTCCGGGCAGATGGGGACCTACGAGTTCGTGGCCCTCGACGGCGTCGCCGAGTTCACCGTCCGGGGCGGGGGCGGGGAGGAGGCCGTGCACCGTGTCCCCGTCGAGGGGACGGGGTTCGCGATGATGAGGCACGACGAGCAGATGGTCGGCGGCTGGTTCCAGGAAGGGGGCGGCGTCGTCTTCTGACGAGCGGCCGACGCGCTGCGCACGCCCTGCTCAGCCGGGGACGACCCTGTCCTCCGACCCCGTCGGCCCGGCCTCCACCGGCTCCTCCCCGGCGTCGGCCGGATTGCGGCGGATGAACAGCGCGATCACCACGGTGACCAGGCCGAGCGCCGCGGAGATCGTGAACGACGCCGAGGTGCCCGCGGAGATCCCCTCGAGCTCCGAGGCGCCGCCGGTCGTGGTGCCCGCCGCGATCCGCGCCATCACCGAGACCATCAGCGCGGCGCCCGCCGCTCCCGCGACCTGCTGCACCGTGCCCACGATCGCCGAGCCGTGCGGGTACAGCGGCCTGGGCAGCGAGCCCATCGCCGTGGTCATCAGGGGCGTGAACACGAAGGCGAGCCCCAGCGACATCACCACGTGACCCACCACGATCAGCCACGACTGCTCCGGCACGCGCGACATGATCCCGATGCCCACCACCACGGCCAGCAGGCCCGGGACCAGCAGGGGCCGCGGCCCCACCCGGTCGAACAGGCGTCCCACGAACGGGGCGAGCAGCCCCATCGCCAGACCTCCCGGCAGCATCATCAGCCCCACCGAGAGGGTGGACAGCTCCAGCACCCGCTGCAGGAAGATCGGCAGCAGCACCACGACCCCGAACATCGAGCCCATCATCACCACCATCAGCCCCACCGCGACGGAGAAGTTGCGGCTCGCGAAGGTGCGCAGATCCAGCAGCGCCCGCTCACGACGCTGCAGCACCAGCTGCCGCCACACGAACAGCGCGAGCGCCACCGCCCCGACCCCGAGCGCGACCAGCGCCGCGAGCGGCGGACCGGCCGGAGCCTCCGCCGCCCCGCCGTGCCCGCCGCCGCTGATCCCGGTCAGCCCGTACACGAGCGGGCCGAAGCCGACCGCCGACAGCACCACCGAGAGCACGTCCGCGGGCTTCGGATCCGCCTCGGAGACGTTCTGGATGCGGCGCAGCCCGATCCCCAGCGCCAGCAGCGCGATCGGCAGCACCAGCACGAACAGGAACCGCCACGAGGCGAGGGAGAGGATCAGGCCGGACAGGGTGGGGCCGAGCGCCGGCGCGACCGAGATGACGATCGAGATGTTGCCCATGACCTGGCCGTGCCGCGAGGGCGGGACCAGGTTCATCACCGTGGTCATCAGCAGCGGCATCATGATCGCCGTGCCCGAGGCCTGCACGATCCGACCCAGGAGCAGCGGCAGGAACGTCGGCGAGACCGCGCAGACGAGCGTGCCCGCGGCGAAGGTCGTCATCGCGATGGCGAACACCTGGCGGGTCGAGAAGCGCCCCATCAAGAAGCCCGTGATCGGGATGACCACCGCCATGGTGAGCATGAACCCTGTGGTGAGCCACTGCGCGGTGGTCTCGGACAGGTCGAGGTCGTCCATGATCGGCGGCAGCGCGACCGACAGGATCGTCTCGTTGAGGATCACCACGAAGGCACTGATCAGGAGCAGGACGATGACGCTGCGGTCACGCGGGGAGAGCGCGGCGGCGGGAGGCGCGGCAGGGGCGGGGGAGCGGGTCACCGAGGGAGTGTAGGACGGGGCGGGGCCGACGGTGAAGGGAATACCCGCCGCAGCCGGGCCGGGCGGCAGGCTTGTGCTCGATAAATACATCCGCGTCATTCTCGAATGTCCCGAGAATCCCCAGATCTCGGTAAAGAGATCCCCTGCGGCGGGGAATCTTTCGGGTGCGAGCGCTTCCCCGCGCCCCGAGCCGCGTCACTGTGGAGACGTGCCCGCAGCGGGCGCGCAGGTCAGCGGGATCCCCGTCGGCCTCGGAACCCGCCGCACGGCCATCCCTCGACGCATTCCCCTCCGTATTTCCCCGTCCAGCCGCGTCGACTTCCCCGACCACGAGGAGCCTTCGATGTCTGCCACCCGCACCCCCACCCACCGCGCCCCCGGCCGGGCCGTCGCCTTCCGCGGCGTGCGCCTGGCCCCCAAGGTCGCGGCCGCCGCCGGAGGCGCCGCGGTCGTCGCCGGGCTGGGCCTGGCCGGCACCGAGAGCGCCACCGCCGCAGGCACCGTCTGGGACGAGGTCGCCCAGTGCGAGTCCGGCGGGAACTGGTCGATCAACACCGGCAACGGCTACTACGGCGGGCTCCAGTTCTCGAGCTCCACCTGGAAGGCCTTCGGTGGGGGCGAGTACGCGAGCACCGCGAACCAGGCCACCAAGGCCGAGCAGATCGCCGTCGCCCAGCGCACCCTGCACGCCCAGGGCCCCGGCGCCTGGCCCACCTGCGGCAAGAAGGCCGGTCTCACCAAGGCCAACGGCGGCGCCGACCCCAACGCGCAGCCCGGCGGCTCCTCCGCCCCGGCCCCCGAGAAGCCCGGCACCGGCGCCGGCCTCGTGGTCGACGGCAAGTTCGGTCCCGCCACCACCCGCGCCCTCGAAGGATGGGTGGGCGTGAAGCAGGACGGCTCCCTGTCCACCAGCGACATCAAGGCCCTGCAGAAGAAGGTCGGCGCCGTGCAGGACGGCAAGATCGGCGCCGAGACCACCCGCAAGCTCCGCGCCGCGATCGGCTACGGCGACAACGGGGTGTGGGACTTCCGCACCAACTACGCCACCGTCAAGGCGCTCCAGCAGTACCTCAACGGCTGAGCGCCGGGGGCGGGGTCAGCTGCTGCGGATCGGGTGCTCCGCGAGCTCCCCGCCGTCCAGCCAGCGGTTGCCCTGCAGGTAGTCCGCCACGCCCCAGCGACGTCGCACCTGCGTGTACCGCCCCTTGCGCCGCACGTGCACCGCGGGCAGGAACTCGATGAAGGTCGACTGGTAGCTCATCGTGTACGCGCCCACCGTGGACAGCACCAGGCGGTCGCCGACGGCGAGGGCCGGCGCGTCGTGCAGGCGCGTGATCCTGTCCTCCTCCATGCAGGTGAACCCCGCGATGATCTGCTCGGGCAGGGTGTCGCTCGAGGCGGCGGACACGCGCTCGTCGTAGCCGCGCCGACGCCGGAACAGCGGATCGACGTCGGTGCGGCTCGCGTCGGTGATCACGAAGCGGCTCGCGCCGACGTCCTTCACGTCCAGCACGCTCGCATGGAACTCGACCGGCACCGCGATCAGCGAGCCGCCCGGCTCGACGATCAGCTGGGTGCGCTCAGGGTCGACCACCCCGGCCACCGCCTCGCGGATCGTGCGCACGTAGTCGGCGAAGGTGGGGGAGCCGTCGACGCTGCCGAAGAAGCCGCCGCCGATGTCCAGCCAGTCCAGGTCCAGCCCGCGCGAGGAGGCGATCCCCGCCGCGACGCTCGCCGCCGCCTCGTACACCCCCAGCGACTGGGTCGCGGAGTTGCGATGCATGTGCAGGCCTGCGATGCGCACCCCGGCGGCGGTGAGCTCCTCGATCGCGGCGTCGAGCTCGCCGTTGTCGGCGTTGAAGCCGAAACGGCTGCCCTCCTCGCCGGTGGTGGACTCCCCGGGGCGCAGCGCCTCCAGGTCCCAGTTCACGCGCAGCCCCACCGCGAGCGGGGCGCTGCCCGGCGCACCGGCCAAGTCCCCGTCGGCCGCGCCGCCGGCCGAGCCGCCCGCCAGCTCGCGGGCGAGCTCCGCCGTCCAGGTCACCTCGCGCTTCGCATCGAGGTTGATGATCGAGCCCGCCCGCAGCGCCGCCCGCAGCCGGCCACGGCCCTTGATCGGCCCGTTGTACACGATGCGGTCCGGCGCGTAGCCGAGCGCGAGCGCGAGCTCGTATTCCGCATCGGAGACCACCTCCGCCCACACATCCCGCGCCCGCATGTACGAGATCAGCCAGGGCAGCGAGTTGGTCTTGAAGGAGTAGGAGAGGATCGAGCGCGGCCAGTGCTGCGCGAGCGCGTCCGCGAAACGGTCCACGAAGCCGTCGAGCACCTCCCCGTCGATGACGAAGGCGGGCGTCTGCGGCGCCGGCTCGCTCTCGGACTCCCATGCGGTCATCAGGGCGCTCCTCGTCCTTCTCTCTCGGGGGTTCGCTCGTCGGCGCGCCGCTGGGGCGGGGAGACGAGGCGGGGTCTCAGACCACACTAGCTGGGAGCGTGCTGGATGCGACAGGCGTCCAGTGAAATCCGATATGCGGTGGAATGTCCGATCCGGGGCGGAACGGTGCATGATGGGTGCGGGCGGGCGGAGCGACCGCGCGCCCTCGTGTGCGGAGGGACCGCACACCGCGGGGGAGGGGCGCTGCGGCCCGCCCTGCTCGGAGCGCGAGGAGGAACGGGCTGTGGACTCAGACCCCACGATGATCATCGGTTCGGCGGGACGGCGTCTCTACCTCATCGACTGGTTCCGCGAGGCCTTCGCGGACCTCGGCCTCGAGGGGCGCGTGGTCGTCACCGAGAACGACCCCACCAGCGCCGCCGCGAGCTACGGTGACATCGGCCGGAGCCTCCCGCGCTACGCCGACCCCGCCTACGGCCCGGCCCTGCTCGAGCTCGTCGATGAGCTGCGACCGAGCCTGTTCCTCTCCGTGAACGACTACGAGCTCATGCACCTCCATGTCGCCACCGATCTCGCCGAGCAGCTGCGCGAGCGCGGCGTCCTCGTGCCCGGCGTGGACCGCGCCTGGCAGCTCGGCTGCGCCGACAAGCTCCGCATGGCACAGCTGCTCGAGGGGATCGGCGTGCCCACCCCGCGCACCGTCACCGGCGACGACGAGGCGGGCATCGCCGAGATCGCCGCCACCTCCGAGGGGCTCGTGGTCAAGCACCGCCTGGGCAGCGCCTCCTCCGGGCTCGCGCTGGTCACTGCCGACGGGGTCCGCGCCGCGGTCGACGCCGCGATCGCCTCCGCCCCCGCCCCGGCCGACGGTTCCGCGCCCAGCGGGCAGGACGTCGTGGTCCAGTCGCGCCTGCCCGGCCGCGAGCACGGCGTCGACATCGTCGGCGACCTCCACGAGCCTGGGGCGCTGCGCGCCGTGCTCGCCCGACGCAAGGTGCGCATGCGCGCCGGCGAGACGGACAAGGCGGTCACGGTCGACCCCACGCCCTTCATCGGCAATGCCGAGCGGATCGCACGCGCCGCACGGCTGACGGGGCTGGTCGACGTCGACATGTTCCTCGCCGAGGGCGGGGAGCCCTCCGTCATCGATATCAACCCCCGCTTCGGCGGCGGTTACCCCTTCGTGCACCTCGCCGGCGCCGACGTGCCCCGCTACTACCTCGCCCGCGCCCTCGGCCTCGAGATCGGCGAGGACTGGCGCGAGTACTCCCCCGGCGTCGTCTCCGCCAAGCACGAGAGCGTGCGACTGACCGCCGCCGGCATCTGACGGCGCCCGTCGCCCGGTCCACGACGCGCCGTCCCCTCCAGGGGGCGGCGCGTCGTGCTGTCCGCGAGCTCGCGACGGACCGTCCTGCGGGTCACCTGTCGGACTTTTCCGGATCCGACTTCCCAAGCGAGCGAAACTGACGTACGGTACGAACCGTCACAAGGCGGGCAAAACGGACATTCGCGACGACAGCGCAGGTCCGAACGGTTCGCACCACCGGAAGAGGGGGAGTCGTGTCCATCATCTCTCTGCACGCCGTCCTGCGGCCCGCAGGTCCCAGCACTCGTCGAGGCGCCCACGAGGGCGACCCGGACGCCGAGCGGGACTCGCTCGTGGACCGGGACCTCCACCCCGCGCCGGTGCCGTTCATCGTCATCGACTCGGTGATGTGGTTCCTGGGCCTCTGGGCGGCCTCTGCGCTGCGCCTCGAGACCCCTTCCCTCTCCTTCGGCCTGGCCCTCGACGGCGCCGGCACGCCCCTGTTCGGGCTGCTCGTGCTCACCGCGATCGCCGTCGCCGTCTACACGCTCCTGGCCCGCGCCGTGCGCCTCCACCAGGGCCGCCACCTCGTGGGCAGCTTCGAGGAGATGCCGCCGCTGGCGATGGTCGCCACCGCCTCCGCCCTCGTCGTCACCGTCGCCAACGCCGTGTGGCCCGAGCAGATGCTCCCGCTGACCGCGCCGGTCATCGCCGCGCCGCTGGTGATCCTGGCCGCCGCGACCGTGCGCTACCTGGTGCGGGTCCTGGCGCTGCGCACCCTGCGCGCCCTTCGCGAAGCCGAGCCCTCCCGCGCCCTCATCGTCGGCGCCGGCGACATCGGCCGCGCCCTGGCCGACTCGATGCTGCGCGACCCCTCCTCCACCTGGGACCCCGTCGGCTTCCTCGACGACGACCCGCGCAAGCGCCACCTGCGCCATGCGGGCGTGAGCGTGGCCGGCACCACCGACCAGCTCCGCTCCGCTCTCGAGCGCACCGGCGCCGACATCCTGATCATCGCCACCACTCACATCACCGCCGAGACCATGGCCGGCCTGACCGGCGTGGCCAAGGAGCTGGACCTGCCGGTGAAGATCGTGCCGCCGCTCGGCGAGATGATCGACGGAGTCCACCACCGCGACCTGCGCGAGATCCAGCCGGCCGACCTCCTGGGCCGTCGCCCCGTGACGACCGACCTCTCCACCATCTCCGAGATGCTGCAGGGCAAGACGGTGCTGGTCACCGGCGCCGGCGGCTCCATCGGCTCCGAGCTGTGCCGCCAGATCGCGGACTTCGGGCCCTCCGAGCTCGTGATGCTCGACCGCGATGAGTCGGCCCTGCACGCGCTGCTGCTGTCGATGAGCGGCACCGCCGACCTCGGCAGCGACAACATGGAGCTCGCCGACATCCGGGACGCCGAGCGGCTCGACGCCGTCTTCGCCCGGCACCGGCCGGACGTCGTCTTCCACACCGCCGCGCTCAAGCACGTCAACATGCTCGAGAAGGCGCCTGACGAGGCCTTCAAGACCAACGTCATGGGCACCCACAACGTGCTCGAGGCCGCGGACCGCCACGGCGTGGAGCACTTCGTGAACATCTCCACCGACAAGGCGGCGGACCCGCACAACGTGCTCGGCTACTCCAAGCGCATCGCCGAGGGGCTCACCGCCCACAAGGGCCGCACCGCCGGCCACGGCACCTGGCTCAGCGTCCGCTTCGGCAACGTGCTCGCCACCCGCGGCTCCGTCATCCACACCTTCATCGCCCAGATCGAGCGCGGCGGCCCCGTCACCGTCACCGACCCCGAGGTCACCCGCTACTTCATGACCGTCTCCGAGGCCGTCCAGCTCGTTCTCCAGGCCGCGGTGGTGGGCGAGAGCGGCAAGGCCCTCGTGCTGGACATGGGCGATCCGGTCCCGATCGTGCAGCTCGCCCAGCAGCTCATCCACGCCTCGGGCAAGGACGTCGAGATCGTCTTCTCCGGCCTCCGACCCGGGGAGAAGCTCCACGAGGACCTCTTCGCCCCCGGCGAGGACTCCGCGCTGACCTCCCACCACCTCATCCGCGGCGTGCCCGTCGTCCCGGTCGCCGCCGAGGAGCTGCCCGCGCAGCGCTCGCTGCTCAGCGACGCCCAGCTCCTGGAGGCCATGACCGCCGTGTGCGGCGCGATGGAGACCCACGAGCCCGCCGCCGCCCCCGCGGCCACCCCGATGGCGGTGGGGTTCTGACCATGGCACGCATCCTCATGTCCGGCCCGGACGTCACCGACCTCGAGCGCGAGGCCGTCGCCGAGGCCTTCGCCTCCGGGTGGATCGCCCCGCTCGGCCCCGCCGTCGACGCCTTCGAGGCCGCGATGGCGGAGCGGATCGGCCGCAGCCACGCCGTCGCCCTCGCCTCCGGCACCAGCGCCCTGCACCTGGGCCTGCTCGCCTGGGGCGTCGGCCCCGGGGACGTGGTCCCCACCTCGACGATGACCTTCGCCGCGACCGCGAACGCGATCAGCTACACCGGCGCGACCCCGTACTTCGTCGACTCCGACCCCGAGACCGGGCAGATGGATCCCGAGCTGCTCGGGCGGGTGCTCGCGCGCCTCGGCGAGGAGGGCGTGCCCGTCCCCGCCGTGGTCCCCGTGGACCTCCTGGGCAGCTGCGCCGACCACACCCGCATCGTCGAGATCGCCCACGCCGCCGGTGCGAAGGTGCTCGTGGACTCCGCCGAGTCCCTCGGCGCCCACCACGCCGGGCTGCCTGCGGGCAAGCACGGCGACGCGGCGATCTTCTCCTTCAACGGCAACAAGGTCATGACCACCTCCGGCGGAGGGATGTACCTCACCGACGACGAGGCCGCCGCCGCCCGGGTCCGCCACCTCGCCACCCAGGCACGCGAGCCCGCCGTGCACTACGAGCACCGCGACATCGGGTTCAACTACCGCCTCTCGAACCTGCTGGCCGCGATGGGCAACGCCCAGCTGCGCCGGCTCGACGGGATGATCGCCCGCCGCCGTGTGCGCCGCGAGGCCTACGCCAGGATCGTCGAGGACGTGCCCGGCGTGGAGGTCTTCCAGCGCGACGGCGACGAGCAGGACAACTGCTGGCTCACCGCGCTCGTGGTCGACCCCGAGCTCGCCGGGACGGACGCCGCCGCGCTGAGCACCGCCCTGACCGCGGCGGGCATCGAGAGCCGGCCCCTGTGGAAGCCGATGCACCTCCAGCCCGTCTTCGCCGGAATCCCCGCCGAGGTCACCGGCGCCTCCGAGCGGCTCTTCCGCACCGGCCTCACCCTGCCCAGCGGCTCCGCGCTCAGCGAGGAGGAGTGCGCGCGGATCGACGCCACGCTCCGCGCCGCCCTCGCCGCCCACGAGATCGCCCCGCCCCTGACGGAGGCCGCGACATGACTGCTCCGGGCGCACCGGGCCGGGGCCGGAGGGCTCGCGCGATCGTGGGCCCGATCCAGCACCTGAGCCCGATCCGTCTCTCCCCGGCGCAGCGGGGCTACCTCCGTCGCCGTCGCCGGGCCGATGCGGTCCTCGGCGGCATCGGGCTCGCGGTCTCCGCGCTGCCCATGCTCGCGATCTCCGTCGGCGTGCTGGCGACCATGGGCCGCCCCGTGCTGTTCACCCAGGAGCGCATGACCCAGGACGGGCGCATCTTCCACCTGCGGAAGTTCCGCTCGATGCGACACGTCGCCCCGGACGGCTCTGACGACGACGCCGCACGCCTCGTCCCGTTCGGGCGCCTGCTGCGCGAGACCAGCCTCGACGAGCTGCCGAGCCTGTGGAACGTGGTGCGAGGGGACATGAGCCTCGTCGGCCCCCGCCCGCTGACCACCGACTACTTCGGCCGCTACAGCGCCGAGCAGTTCGCCCGCCATACCGTCCCCGCAGGGCTGACCGGCTACGCCCAGGTCCATGGCCGCAACTCCCTGGCCTGGGACGACCGCCTCACGATGGACCAGGAGTACGTGCGCCGGGTCGGGCTCGTGCTCGATCTGCGGATCCTCGCCGCGACTCTCGGCGCGGTGCTGCGCCGACACGGCGTGACCGACGAGGGCGGCGTGTCCATGGCCGACTTCCCCGGCCCTCAGTCCACGACCGACCTCGAGCTCGAGGGTCCGGACGTCGAGGGCGCCTGGACCTGCCGCGACCGCGACGACCGCAGCATCCTCGAGGGCACTGCGACGCTCCTCGAGCCCGGGCTCGTCCAGCTGCGGATCCGCCCGGGGGCGGGAGCCGTCAGCGCCGAGGCGCAGCTCCTGGACGAGGCACTGCTGCTGCTGGCGAGCCGCCTGCGGGCGGTGCACCGGGCGGAATGGGCCTGCCTCGCGCCCGGCGAGGAGCCGCCCCCGGCGCTGGCCGCCTCGCTCGCCCGCAGCGGGTACGCCGCCCCCGGCGCACCCGTCCGCTATCCCACCGCCGACCTCCCGCCCGTCGCGGTCCCCGACGGGGCGCCTGCCCTGATCGCCTTCCTCGGCCTGCCCGAGGAAGGGTTCGCCCGCCCCTATCCCCTGTCGACCGACTCAGAGGTGAGCCCCGAATGAGCATCTCCACGAGCATCTTCGAGAGCATCGTCTGCGACTTCGGCCCCGAGGCCGCCCACGCGGCCGGCCGGATCCTGGAGGATCCGCCGGACGTCGTCTTCGAGGTGCTCGACGGTGCTGATCCCGTCGAGCGCCGCCGCTGGACGGAGGCGTGGGAGCGAGCCGGCCAGTGCGACCTGTTCACCCACCCCGACTACATCGAGGCCGTCGCCGGCGAGGGCGAGCGGCCGATGTGCGCGGTGATGACGATGTCCGACGGCATCGAGGTGTACTACGCCTTCATCGTCCGCCCGATCACCCACGACGCGGCCGGGAACCCCCTGGACGAGGAGCTGCACGACCTCTACACGCCCCTGGTCTACGGCGGCCCGCTCGGCTCCGGCGTGGACGAGGCGGCGATGGCGACCTTCTGGGCCGCGATGCGCGAATGGGCGCACGAGCACGGGATCGTCAGCGAGATCATCCGCTTCACCCCCGTCGAGAGGCACCGCCTGCCCTATCCGGGCACGCTGCGCGAGCAGGCACCGCACATCGTCGTCGACCTCGACGGGTTCAGCGAGGAGGACGTCATCGCCGCGCTCCACAAGAGCGTGCGCCGCCGCTACCGCAAGGCGCTCGCGGAAGGCATGACCCTGCGCGTGGTGCGCGACGAGTCCGGGATCGCCGACTTCCTGCCGATCCACGCCGAGACGATGCAGCGCCGCGGCGCGCACGAGAAGTTCCACGTCAGCGCCGACTTCCTGCGCATGATCCATCGTGCGGTGCCCGGCCAGGTCGCCTACGTCTTCGCCGACGTGGACGGCGTGCCGCAGTCCGCGGAGATGATCGTCTTCCGCGACGATTCCAGCTATGCCTACATCGCGGGGACCCTCACCGAGGCTCTCGCGGGGAACGCGACCACCCTCGCCGCCGTCGGCGCGATGCTCGTCGCCCGCGAGGCCGGCAGTCGGGAGCACAACCTCGCCGGCGGCATCACCAACACCGTCGACGACAGCCTGCTGCACTTCAAGCGAGGCTTCACCCGGGACGGCGACCGCGCCTACTTCACCGGTGAGCAGGTCTTCCTGCCCGAGACCTATGAGCGCCTGTGCGCCCCCGCCCAGGAGCATCGCGAGCAGTGCACGTTCTTCCCCTTCTACCGCGCCTACTCGCGCCGGGACGACGGTCACGCAGTCCCTGACCAGGGCGCGCGGCCCACCGCCACCGCCGGGGACGCGGACTGAGGAACCGGGCCGTGCGCGCCGCCGCCCCGACGAGGGGCGCCCGCACCACCGTGCGGAGCATCGACGAGAAAACCTACTGGGACTACCTCGGCGCCTCCCCCCACGCGGGCTACCAGCAGAGCCCGCAGTGGGGGAGGGCCCGCAGCCGGGAATGGCACCCCGAGCTCGTGGGCTGGTACCGCCAGGACGGGACGTTGACCGGGGTCGCCCTGATCCGCACCCGCGACCTCCCGTTGCTCCACCGCAGCTTCGCGATCGTGCCCCAGGGGCCCGTGCTCGACTGGGAGCACGGGGACCTCCCCGAGCTGCTCGAGGCCCTCCGCGCCTACGCCCGGACGCGGCACATCTTCACGCTCGTCGTCGTGCCCCCGCTGTCCCTGCGCGGTTGGGGCCCGGCGACCGTCAAGGCCGCGCTCGCCGAGCCGGGGACGACCCTCTGGTCGCAGGTCGCACCGGACCGGGAGGACCCCATCGGCCGCCGCGCGAGCGAGGCCCTGGCCCAAGCGGGATGGCACCACCTGCCCCAGGGCGGGGTGCTCGACTCCACCCAGCCGCTGTTCAATGTGTGGATCCCGCTGCGCGGCCGCACCGAGGAGCAGGTGCTCGCCGGCATGACCCGCGCCTGGCGCAAGAACATCCGCAAGGCCGAGCGGGACGGCGTCGTCGTGGTGAAGGGGACGCGCGAGGACCTCCCCGCCGTGCAGCGCCTGTACACCGAGACCGCCGAGCGGCAGGGCTTCGAGACCCACCCGCTGGAGTACTTCGAGGCGATGTGGGACGCGCTGGCCGGCGAGCAGCCCGGACGCTTCCACCTCCACCTCGCCCTCCACGACGGGGACCTCCTGGCAGCCAACGGCACCGCCCAGGCGGGCGGCCATGCGCAGGGGATCTTCGCCGCGAACGGCAGCCTCAAGCGCCGGATCAAGGCCTCCAACGCTGTCTACGCCGAGATCATCCGCCAGGCCCGGGCCGACGGCGCCGACGACCTCGACATCGGCGGGGTCGCGGAGTCGCTCGAGGCCGATGGGCCCGAGGCCGGCCTGCTGCTGTTCAAAGCGGACATGGGCGGGGAGGTGCGCGAGTACGTCGGAGGCTGGGAGCTCGTGCTCTCCCCGCTGCTCCATGCGGTCTTCACGCGGCTCCTGTCGCTGTACTCCCGAGCACGGCACCTCACGGATCGGGTGCCACGGACCATCAGAGGAAGGAAGTGGTGGTGAACACCCTTCGACGCCCTGCCTACGCGGGCCCCGTCCAGCGCGTGCGCCCCGTGCGCCTGACCCGCAGGCAGCTGGCCTATCTCCGCCTGCGCCGCAGGATCGACGTGGTGCTCGCCCTGGGCGGACTCGTCCTCGCGGCGATCCCGATGGCGCTGGTCGCGATCGGCGTGCGGCTCACCATGGGGCGGCCCGTGCTCTTCGCCCAGGAGCGCATGACCCAGAGCGGCAGGATCTTCACCCTGTGGAAGTTCCGCTCGATGCGCCATGCAGGGGCGCCGGGGAGCGACGAGGACGAGGACCGCCTGGTGCCCTTCGGCCGGTTCATCCGCAACACCAGCCTCGACGAGCTGCCGAGCCTGTGGAACATCGTGCGCGGAGACATGGCCCTGGTCGGTCCGCGCCCGCTGCCCACCTACTACCTGGGCCGCTTCGGCGGAGAGCAGTTCGCCCGGCACACCGTCCCTGCGGGCCTGACCGGCCACGCGCAGGTCCACGGCCGCAACGAGGTCGAGTGGGACGCGCGGATGCAGCTGGACCAGGAGTACGTCCAGCGGCTCGGCCCGCTCCTGGACCTGCAGATCCTCCGCGACACCGTCGGCGTCGTGCTCGGGCGTCGCGGCGTCCAGTACGAGGGAGGGCTGACCGCGAGCACGGACTTCCCCGGCCCGCAGTCCACTGCCGACCTCGAGCTCGAGGGGCTCGGTCCCGACGGGAGCTGGCAGTGCCGCGACCGGCAGGGACGGGTGCTGGTGCAGGGTACGGTGCAGGTGCTCGGCGGCGGTCTGGTGCTGATCGCCATGATCGCGCTCGGCGTCGAGGCGGTCACCGGCGGGGTGCTGCTCGAGGAGTCGATCCTCCTGCTGATCAGCCGATTGCGCGCCCGCGAACGGGTCACCTGGGTCGGTCTCGCGCCGGAGGTCGAGCCGGCCGCCCCGTTGCGCGAGGCCCTCGAGCGCAACGGCTTCGTCGCGCCGGGCTCGGGGAGCCGCTTCCCCACCGACGAGCACCCGCCCGTGCTGATGGACGGCCGGGCCCCGGCGCTGCTCGCCTTCGTCGAGCGGCCCCAGGCAGGGTTCCCGCCGCCGGCGCCGCTGGTGTCGATGTGGCCCGGAGGGGACCCTTCCGCGCCGCCCCTGGACCATCTAGAGTGGAACACCCGCGAACTGGACAAAACGGACATCGGGCTGATCGGGTCGGAAGCGCCGCCGCTCAGCTCCTGTGGAGAAGGAGACCTGACGTGACTGGAAGCGCCGTGACAGGAAGCGCGGAGCCGAAGCCCCAGGCGGCGCCGTCCTCGTCGGACCCGAGGGTCGATGCCCCCGTGATCGGCCTGCTCACCTCCGTGGGGGAGACGCTCGATGCGTTCTTCCTCGAGATCGCCGAGCGGTGGCGGGAGCAAGGTGCGGTCGTGGAGAGCGCCGCCGGCTCCCTCGCGGAGACCTTCGAGGACGCTGCGGTGCTCCCCTCCGTCACCCGCAGGCCGGCCCTGCGCAACCGGCGCGCCGGCGCCGAGCTGCGCGAGTGGGTGCGCGCCAAGGGGATCGACGTCGTCATCACCAACACCGCGACCGCCTCGATGCTGGTGCGCACCGCCGGGGTGGGGGTGCCGGTGGTGTACTTCTGCCACGGTCTGCACTGGAACGGGGACCGCCTCGCGGATCTCCCCTTCCGGCTCGTCGAACGCGCCCTCGTGCGCCGCACCGACGGCATCGTGTGCATCAACTCCGCTGATCAGGAATGGTTCGACCACCACGCCGCGAGCACGCCGCGCCTGCGCCTGCTGGGCGGGGTGGGCCTGGACACCGAGCGCTTCGTGCGTCGGCAGGACGGTGCCTGGCGCGAGGGGGAGGAGCCGCTGCGCCTGGTGTGGTGCGGGGAGTTCTCCCTCCGCAAGAACCCGGCGGCCGCTGTGGAGCTGGTCCACCACCTGCGCGATCGCTGCGTCGATGTCACCCTCGACATGCTCGGCACGGGCGAGCTGTTCGACGATCCGAGCTCGCGCAGCGAGATCGAGGGGCTCGTGCGCCGCCACGGCGTCGCCGATCCGGTGCCGCACTTCGAGCGCTCGCACGTGCTGGTGCAGACGTCCCGGTGGGAGGGCCTGCCTCGGGTGGGCCTCGAGGCGATCGCGATCGGGCTGCCCACCGTGGGCTTCGATGTGAAGGGCGTGCGGGACCTGCCCGCCGTGCAGCTCGCCCCGGAGGACGACATCGCGGCGCTCGCCGATCGGGTGCTCAGCGCCGCGCGCGGCGAGGGGCCGACGCTCCCGGATGCCGCCACGCTCTCCTACGTCCACGCCGCGGACGCCCTGCTGGAGTTCGCGCAGTCCGTGCGCTCCGGTCGCTTCCCCCGCGGCCGGGTCTACGCCGCCTGAGACCCGGGCCTGCCGGTTCGCCGGAGGTGGGCCGGGCCGGCGGCTCACAGCGACCGGCGGGGGGGCGGACGACGAAGTCCGCTCCCGCCGCCGGTGTGCTCGTGCCGGTGACTGCGCCGGTGTCGGCGGCTGCGCCCTCAGGCGGCCTGCGGGTCGGCCACGCGTTCGTCGGCGGTGGTCTCCGCGCGGTCGGAGTCGCGGGCCACCTCCTCGCCGCGGCGCAGGATCCACAGCCCGGCCGCGAGCAGCTCCGCGAGGGCGGCGGACCAGATCACGGCGCCTGCGCCGAACAGGATCACGCCGCCCGCCGTCACGCCGAGCACGATCACGGTGTTGGCGAGGCGCCTGCCGAGCAGGCGCCGCCCGTCCAGTCGCCCGCGCCCCACGAACTGCACGAAGGAAGACACCGCCATGGTGAGGATCCAGGCGCCGACGGCGAGGGCGTGGGGTGCCAGCGCGTCCACGATCGTGTCGCCGCCCAGGATCCCCCAGGAGCCGAGGACCACCAGGCCGCCGCCCACGCCGGAGCCCGCGAGCAGCCCGATCACGGCGATCGCGCCGACCGCCCGGAGCCCGCCGCCGATCGCGCCGGAGATGATCCTCGCCCGCAGCATCTCGAGCACCAGGCGCACCGGATACGTCAGCGAGGACGCCGCCCGGTGCAGGGCCAGCGGCAGGGCTCCGCCGGCCGCGCCCACGAGGTAGGGCGTGCCCACGGTCTCGACGGTCTTGATCGCTGCCTCGGCCGAGAGCAGCGCGATGTCCCCCCGGTTCCCGGAGAACCAGCGCACGGCCGCGCGCACGTCCGCGACCGGGGCGATCCGTGCCAGCACCGAGGCGCCCAGCGAGGCCAGCGCCCAGCAGGCCAGCGCGACCGTGGTCGAGAAGTGCCCCGTGGCGATCAGGCCGAGCGAGACGATCCCCGCGATCGAGGCACCGAGCAGGTCTGTGACGCCCGCGAAGCGGATCCTGTCCTCGGCGATGAGTCGGTAGGCGATGCCGCTGCGGTACATCGAGACGGCGGTGGCGAGACCGCCGGCGAGGGCGAAGAGCACGTCGCCCGTGAACAGCAGCGCGACCAGCCCCAGGGTCAGGCCGCTCAGCGAGGTCAGCGCTGTCAGCGAGGCCTGGTAATCGCGCAGCTGCACCGTGACGCCCCCCGCGCGGCGCAGCAGGCGCGCCCACACGTCGCAGATCGTCGCGTACTGCAGGGCGAGGAAGCCGGCGAAGGCGAGGTACACGATCGCGAAGCGCGCATAGCCCTGGACGGACAGGGTCAGCATCGGGAGCACCTGGATGACCGCGGTGGTCGCGATCTGCCCGGCGATCATCCAGAGGTAGGCCGTGTTCTTCATGGGGTCCTCACGCGGTCGGCAGTGGTCGGGGCCGCCGGAGTCGCCACGCCGTGCGCGGCCGCGGCCTCCAGGTAGTACTCCAGGAAGCGCTCCCGCACGGCGTCCTGGGCGAAGCTCGCGCGCGCCCAGTCACGCCCCGCGGCGCCGAGGGCGCTGCGGCGCTGCGGGTCGCGCAGCAGCCCGAGGAGCGCCTCGGCGAGGGCGTCGGGATCACGGACCGGTACGAGCAGCCCCGTCACCCCGTCCTGGACCGCATCGCGCACCCCGGGCACGTCGCTGCCCACCGTGGGCACGCCCATCGCGGAGCCCTCGAGCAGGGTCTGCGGGAACCCCTCGCGGTAGGAGGGCAGTGCGAGCACCGACATCGCGGCGAGATACGGGCGCACGTCCGGACGGTGACCGGCGAGGTGCACACGAGCGTCCGCCGCCAGGGCCGCCATGACGTCGGGGGCGACCGGGTCGGTCTCCTCCGGGCCGCCGAGCAGCAGCAGGTGCGTCTCCGGCTGCTCCTGCCGCACGCGGCCCCAGGCCGCGGCGAGCTCGGCGAGGCCCTTGTCCGCGGCGAGGCGGCCTACGAAGCCGACCACAGGCGCGTCGGCCGGGATTCCGAGCTCCTCCCGGGCCGCGGCGGCCTCCTCCTGCAGCGGCGCGGGGTCGAAGGCGCGCAGGTCCACGCCGTTGATCGTGCCGGCGCCGAGCACCGCACCCTTGCCCCGGTGGATCACGTGCTCCTCCTCGGCCAGGGCGAGCACCGAGGGGCTCACGCAGAGCACTCGGTGGGCGGCGGCGGTCGAGATCCGCTCGGTCGCCTTCAGGATCCTGCGCTGCAGGCCCGAGGTGGTGAGGAAGCGCAGGCCGTGGATCTGATAGATGCACAGCGGCACGCGCGCGAGCCGGGCCGCGAGCGTGACCAGCAGGCCGGCCTTCGGCGTGTGGGTGTGGACGATGTCCGGAGCCTCCCGGCGGAGGATGCCCACCAGCTGCCACAGCGTCCGCAGGTCCGCGCCGACGGAGAAACCTCGGTGCATCGGCACGGAGAGCGCGCGGGCGCCCTCCTCCTCCGCGATCGACTCGAGCTCCGCGCCGGGCGAGGACAGGAGCGTGACCTCGATGCCGCGCGCGGCCAGATGCGCGGGCTGGGAGCGCAGGAAGTTCAGCGTCGTGGGCACCGTCGTGGCGTGAAGGAGCTTCATCGTGGGCCTCCGGGGCTCGGGAAGGGCTCGAAGCGGCGCGCGGACGGCGAGGCGGAGGCCGACGGCGGGGACGACCTCGTCGGGGCAGACGGTGCGGCGGTGCCCGTGTCCGTCGTGGACGGTGCCCGGCGGGTCGCGGCGGCGAGCTGCCTGCCCAGCGGCTGCGTCGCGATGGCCGCGGACCGCTCCTCGTCGGCTCCTGCCCGCTCCGTGCCGCGACGCCGCGACGGGGAGAGCATGTGGGTCGCGGCGGTGATGCCGAGGAGGAACCAGAACAGGCGCGAGTTGTTCAGCGACAGGCCCACCGAGCCGACCATCAGCACCAGGAAGGCGGTCGAGCTCGTGGCCCACACGGCGCGGTGGGCGGTGCCGCCGGGCTTCAGGAGGGTCGCCCGCGCCGCCCAGATCAGGAAGATCATCGCGAGGGGCAGACCCCACTCGGCCATGATCTGCAGATAGGTGTTGTGCGCGAGGACCTCGTGGCCCGTGGTCTCGACCGCGACCGTGAGATAGGTGCCCATCCCCACCCCGAGCAGTGGCGAGAACAGGATCAGTGCGACCGCCGTCGCCCAGGCGGCCGAGCGCTCCGAGCCGTTGCCCGCGATGGCGGAGTCGAAGCTGACCAGCAGGGTCGAGAGCCGGTCCAGGGCCGGGACGTCGTCGGTGAGCTCCGCGAGATCCCCGCCGAGGCCGGTGCTCGGCGCGATCAGCACCACGGAGACGACGATCCCGATCGTGCAGATCGCTGCCAGCGCGCGACGGGCGCGGGAGACGTGGTCCTCCCCGCCGGGGGAGCGCAGGCCCATCGCGCGCCACATCACCAGCAGCGCGAGGGTGATCGCCCCGGTCTTCGAGGCCGACAGCAGCACGCCGCTGATGAGGATCGCGGAGGCAGCGACGCTGACGCCGAGGCGGACGTCGCGGTCGTACCAGAGCACGGCCAGGGCCGCGATCGACATCACCGCGTAGTTGTTGGGATCGTTGGTCAGCCCCTGGAAGCGGAAGCCCCCGTAGTACAGCGACTCCGTGCCCGGCAGCGGCACGACCTGGGTGATCACCGCGATCGCGGCGACCACGACGGCGCCGACCACGAAGGCCCGCAGCGCCAGCCGTGCATGGCCCATGCGCACCGCCTGCACCCCGAGCACGAGGCACAGGAAGGAGACGGCGAGCTTGACCAGATCCAGCACGGTGTCCGAGGCGGGGACGGGCAGAGTGGTCCAGGAGGGGACCAGGACCACGGTCACGGCCAGCAGCTGCAGCGTGAGGACCAGGAAGAACACCAGGGGAGCGACCGGGATCCACAGCTTCCGTCCCAGGGCGAGCACCGCCACGAGCGCTGCCACCACGGGATCGGCGAGCGAGAGGTTCAGCCCGAGGATCACGCTGGAGTGGTTCAGCGTCAGGCCCAGCACTACGAGGACCGCCATGACCAGCAGCTCGAAGGGCTCCCGGTACATCAGCGGGATCCGTGCAGGGCGCTCCGGCGGCACGGCGGCGCGGGGCATCGGCGTCCGTGCGCCTCGTGCGGGAACGGCTGTGCTCATGCTGACCTCCGAGTCGGTCCCCGGTCGGGGTGGCGAACCGCCCGACGGCCCGATGTGCTCCGGGAAGCGAGAATCGGACACATCGGACGGAACGGGCACAGTGTAGCCCGACGGTCGGAGCTCCGGGGAAGATCGTGATCCGCGCGATATGTCCGATTTAGGGTGATTTCAGTATAGTCTGTCCCTCAGGCATCCCGGGGCCCGGCCCCGTGGTGCGGATCATCCCTTGAGGAACTGGAGCGAGGCCGCTGTGGAACTGCATCACTACCTGCTGAACCTCCGAGAGCGCTGGCGCTCCGGACTCGTCGCCGCCCTGATCGTCGCCCTGGCCGTCGCCGGCCTGACCGCGCTGCAGACCCCCGTCTACCGTGCGACGAACCAGGTGTTCGTCCAGGCGCGGACCGGTGCCGGGGTCGCGGACCTCAACAGCGGGGCGAGCTTCGCCCAGCAGCAGATCATGAGCTACTCCGAGCTCGCGACGACCCCCTACGTGCTCGACGAGGTCATCGACGACCTCGACCTCGAGATCACCCCCGCCCGCCTCGCCCGGGACATCAAGGTCTCCGTGGAGGAGGGGTCCTTCCTCATCAGGATCAGCGCCTCCGCCACCGACCCGCAGATGGCAGCGCGCATCGCGGACTCGACCGCGGAGAACCTCCGAGACGCAGTCGCCTCGCTCAGCCCCCAGGACACCGCGAACTCCGTGGAGCTGAGCGTCGTGGCCCAGGCGGTCGTGCCGACGCAGCCCGCCTCCCCGAACATCATCCGCAACGCGCTGCTCGGGGTCGCGCTCGCACTCCTGGCCGGTGTCGCGACCGCCCTCGTGCGCTCCCTGCTCAACACCCGGGTGCGGACCATCGCGGACCTCCAGGGCAGCACCGACCGGATCGTGCTCGGAGCGATCCCCGCCAGCCGCGGCAGCGAGAACGCCTCGCGGATCCTCGTCCAGAACCCGTACAGCGTGGCCTCCGAGGCCTATCGCGAGCTGCGCACGAACCTCCAGTTCGTCAAGCTCGTCGAGAACCGTCGCAGCGTGCTGGTCACCTCCTCCCTCCCCGGCGAGGGCAAGTCCACCGCGACCGTCAACCTCGCCCACGTCCTGGCGATGTCCGGGGCGCGGGTGCTGCTGGTCGACGCCGACCTCCGCTCGCCGTCCGTGCACCGCATCCTCGGCCTCGAGGGCGATGCGGGACTGACCACCGTGCTCATCGGACAGGCCGAGCTCGAGGAGGTCACCCAGTACGCCGGGATCGACGGCCTCGACGTGATCACCGCCGGCGCCATTCCGCCCAACCCCAGCGAGCTGCTCGGCAGCCCCGCGATGGAGGACATGCTCGAAGAGGCCGCGCGCCACTACGACGTCGTCCTCGTCGACGCACCCCCGCTGCTCGCAGTCACCGACGCCGCCGTGCTCTCCCAGGCCGTCGGCGGCGTGCTCGTCGTCGCCCAGAGCGAGCGCGTGCGCCGCGCGGAGTTCGAGCGGGCGCTGGCCAAGCTCGAGACGGTCGACGCGAACGTCGTGGGCCTGGTGCTGAACCGGGTCCGGGGGGTCTCCGGCTCCCAGTACGCCTACGCCTCGCCCGAGGCACGTGCGGTCCTCGCCGCCGAGGCGGAGGACATGGGCCGTCCGGAGCCGGGCTCCATCACCCCGACGGCGAGGGACCACGCCGAGCAGGCCGCCGCCACGGCCGGACAGGACAGCGCGGGCGTCGACTCGGAGGAGCCTGCGACCGAGGAGCTCGCCACCTTCTCCGACGTGCTCGCCGACACCGACGCGCAGGAGGAGTGCGTCTTCCCCCAGGCCGAGGGCGACGAGGCCAGGGGCGAGGAGCATGCCGGGGCACCCGGGCCCGCCGCGCCCCGCCGCCCCGGGCGCCGCAAGGCCGTCCGCCGTCCGGGCTCCGAGCGCCCGGCGGAGCACTTCGCCTCCCGTGAGCTCGAGCGACTCGCCGGCCGCCACGGCGAGCGCTGAGCGACCATGATCTCGACCCGCCTTGCCGAGGGGGCTCGCGCACGCTCGCTCCTTGTCGTGTGCACGGCGAACATCTGCCGCTCGCCGCTCGCCGAGGGACTGCTCCAGGTGCAGGTGGCGGAGCTCGGGCTCACGGTGCGCAGCGCCGGGACGCGCGCCCTGGTCGGCCACCCGCCGGTCCCGGAGTCCGTGGACTACCTGCGCCGCCGCACGGGCCTCACCCTGCAGCACCGTGGCGTTCCGCTGACTCCCCAGCTCATCCAGGACTCCGGGGCGATTCTCACGATGACCGAGCGTCAGCGGGCCGAGGTGGTGCGCCTCGCCCCGGGGGCGCTGCGCCGGGTGTTCACCCTGCGCCAGTTCGTGCGCCTCGCCCCGCACCTGCCGGGTGCGGCCAGCTACCGCAGCGTGGACGAGCTCGCCGAGGCCGTGGCCCGGTGCAGGGCCCTCGCGGGACCGGCCGTGGACGGCGAGGACGACGTCGTGGACCCCTACGGCGGTTCCCCCGAGCAGTACGAGCACAGCTTCGCGCTGATCGCCCGCTCGTGCTCGCGCGTCGCCGGCGTGCTGCGCCTCCGGCTCGTCTGCGGGGATCCCGAGCCGATTCCACCCCCGCAGTGACGAGGGTTCTGCGGCGCGGCGGCACCGGTCCGGGGTGCCGACCGGGGGCCTCGGTCCCGGCGGGGAGGGCCGGAGAAGGAGCGGAACCGGCGCGTCCGGGGCGTGGTCCTCACGCGCTGGACCTGCTCTTCCTCGCCGCTCTCGCCCTCTGGGCGCTGTGGGCGGGGGCCGTGACCGTGCTGGGCGGACGGGAGCTGGCCGAGGCGGGCCGGTATCTCGCGGCCCCGACCCTCCTCGCCGGGGGAGTGCTGCTGGGGCGGCTCGCCGGCCACGGGGTCGAGGTGCGCTCCGGAGCGGTCCGTGCGGCGTCCGTGCTGCTGCTCCCGGCGTGGCTGTGCCTGCTCGCTGCAGGCGTGCTTGGCAGCTCCCTCTATGCGAACGCTCAGGCGGCTGTCGGGCTGCAGATCGTGGCGCTCGCGGCGCTGCTGCTCACCGCAGTCCTGCACCGGGGACCGGGCGAGCGGTCGCCAGGGCTCCTGCTCGCCGGCTCGGTCCTGCTCGCCGTGCTCGCCGCGCTGCTCGGGATGGTGCTTGCGGGCCGTGCCCAGGCGGCGTTCCTGCTGGTGATCGTCATGGTCGTGCTGGCCGTGCTCGCCCTGGCACGGCCCGCTCTCGTGCGGCGCCGGGTCTCCGCCGGGCTCGGCGCGGCCGCGATCGGTGCCGCCCTCGCCGTGGTGCTCGCGCTGGCGAGCCTGACCGCCTGGCCGCGCTGGCTCGGGGACCAGCACAGCCTGAGCTTCGCACGGCAGCTGCTGTGGAAGGACGCGCTCGAGCTGTGGGGGAGCCATCCCCTCGTCGGAGGCGGGCCCGGATCCTTCTACGACAGCTCGCCGATCGCCCGCTCCGAGCCGCACCTCTACGCGGCGCACTCCTCCGTCCTGCAGGCCGGCTCCGAGCTCGGCACACCGGCGGCGCTCCTGCTCCTGGCCGTGCTCGTGCTCGGCGTGCTGCTCGCCGTGCGGGCCGACCGCACCCGCGCGCTGATCGGCGTCGCCGCGTGGAGCGCCCTGGCCGTCCACTCGATGATCGACCACCTCTACGAGTTCCCGATGGTGGTGCTGCTGGCCGGGATCGTGATCGGCTGGGCGGGGGCGCGTCCGGTCCGTCGCGCCGGATCGGCTCACGGTCCCGAAGCGCGGCCCGACCGCTGAGCGGTCCCGCGACCTCTGGCACCCTGGCCCCATGACCTCCCTTCCCGCCGGGCTCCCCGCCGACAGCCACGTGCACAGCGAGTTCTCCTGGGACACCGGCGGCCCGGACTCCGCCGCGCGCGGCACCATGCGCGCGACCTGCGCACGGGCCGTCGAGATCGGGCTGCCCGCGCTGTTCTTCACCGAGCACCTCGACCTCGAGGACGCCTGGTTCACGGACCTGGAGGACTTCGCCGACCACGAGCGGCACCTCGTCGGCGAGGACGGTGTCGTCGTCGTGCCGCGCTTCGACGTGGAGGGCTATCTCGAGGAGATCGACCGCTGCCGCGCCGCGTTCCCGGAGCTCGCGATCGGGACGGGGCTCGAGTTCGGCCAGCCCGGGCTGCGTGCCGAGGCGGCTCGCAGCCTGCTCGACCTCACCGCCTTCGACCGGATCATCGGCTCGCTGCACACCCTCGAGCTCGGCGACCGGCGCGCCGAGCCGAACACGATGTTCCGCCGCCTGCCGGCCGATGAGGTGATCCGGCAGTACCTCGCCGAGGTCCCCGCCCAGGTCGCCTCCGACGGGCCGCACGAGGTCGTCACCCACCTCGACTACGCGGTCCGCTGCTGGCCCGAGGAAGCGGAGGGCCCCTTCGACCCGCGTGCTTTCGAGGAGGAGCTGCGCGGGGCGATGCGCGCGATCGCCGCGAGCGGGCGGGCGCTCGAGATCAACACCCGGCGCCTGCGCCCCTGGATCCCGCAGTGGTGGGCCGAGGAGGGCGGGCGCGCCGTCAGCTTCGGCAGCGACTCCCACACGCCGCTCGCCCTCGCCGCGAACTTCCCCGAGGCCACCGCGATGCTCGAGGCGCTCGGCTTCCGCCCCGGGAGCGACCCGCGCGAGCTCTGGCGGCGCTGAGGCACGGCCCGGCCCGGCAGCACGATCAGACGGAGAGCACCCGCCCGGTCTCGACGCCCTCGATGCCGCGCAGCAGCGCCGCGAGCGCCGTGAGCATCTCCGGCTGCCACCATGCCCAGTCGTGCCCGCCGGAGCACAGCTCGAGCCGCGCCTCGAGCGGCACCTGCTCCCGCTCCGCCGCGTCCAGCACCGTCTCCAGCAGCGCGGCGGCCTGTGCGTGCATCGTCCCTTCGAACCGGCCGGCCTGCAGCGTCAGTCGCAGCGAGGTGCCCTCGGCGGCGGCGCGCCGCGCCGCCGCGAGCAGCGGCGCGGCGAGCGCCCCCTCGGGATACCGCCACAGCGACACGGACTGCGCGATCGCCGCACCCACCCGGTGCGGGGCCCTCGCCGCGGTGAACAGGGCGGTCAGTCCCCCGAAACTGGAGCCGGCGACGACGACCCGCGAGGGGTCGGCGGTGATCGGCACCGGACCGTCCGGATGGGCGAGCCCCTCCGCCTGGAGGCACGGGACGAGCGTCTCGGCGATCCAGCGGGCGTGCCCGCCCGGCACGCCGAGCATCTCGCCGCGCTGCGGCCCGGAGTCGACGAACACCGCGGCCAGCGGCGGCAGCAGGCCCGAGGCGACACCGCGGCGCAGACGCTGCGGGGTGCCCAGCAGATCCGCGTGCTGCGCGCCGTCGGTGAGGATCAGCAGCGGCAGCGCCTCGTCGCCGCGCAGCTGCTCGCACCCGGGATCGCCGGGCCGGGCGACCCACCCGCGCACCGGCTCGTCGATCCCGGGGGAGTCCAGGCGGTGCAGGGCCGGCGCGGGCTCTCCCGTCGGGGGCCCGCAGCCGAAGGGTCCGTCCTCCGGCAGGGCGATCACCGAGCGTGCTGCCCCGCCGCGCGCCGCCCGATGGCCGCGGCGCGCCCCCGCATCGGCCACCACCGCGGCGCCGGGCTGCTTCAGCCCGGCCTCCCACCACGGCGGGTCCCCGGGCCCGTCGTGGACGGCGAAGCCGTAGCTCGCCCGCCAGTCCGAGGGCACCTCGAAGGTGCCCTCCCACCAGCCCCCGCCCGTCGGCCGCAGATCGCAGGCGTCGGCCGGTTCGGGCCGCCACCAGCCGCTCGCGTGCAGCGCGACGGCGCTCGCCGACGGGGCATGGTGGCGGAAGCGCACCAGCGCCGTCGCGCCCGTGCGGGAGAGGACCTCGGGGCCGGCCCGCGAGCGGTCCGGAGCCGGTACCCCGTCCACCCGGTGCACGGGGACGGATGCCTCGGCGTCCGTCGGGCGCGGCAGCGGCTCCCAGCGCTCCGGGGCGAGCAGCGCCTCGAGATCGTCGACCGGGCTCTCCCCGCCGCTGCCGGCCATGACCCTGCTCGCCGCGCTCACACCGGCACCACCAGCGGCCGGCCCGTCGCCGGATGCGGGATCACCACGACCTCCTGGCCGTAGACCTCCTCGATCCGCGCGGCGGTGAGCACCTCGTCGGGCGCCCCCAGCGCCGTGAGCTCCCCGGCGGAGAACACCGCGACCCGGTCGCACCAGCGAGCCGCGAGCGAGAGGTCGTGCAGCACCACGAGCACGCAGCGTCCCTCGTCGGCCAAGGTCCGGGCCCGGCGCAGCAGACTCTCCTGATGGCGCAGGTCCAGCGGGGCGGTCGGCTCGTCCAGCAGCACGATCCCCGCCTGCTGCGCGAGGGTGCGTGCGAACACGGTGCGGGCCAGCTCGCCGCCCGAGAGCGTGGTGACGTCGCGGCCCTCGAGATGCTCCACCTCGGCGTCGACCAGCGCCGCGTCGATGATCGCGGGATCCTCCTCGCTCGCCTCGTGCGGGGCCCGCCCCATCTCCACCAGCTCCCGCACCGTGAAGGAGAAGGTCTGGGAATGGGACTGGGTCATCACGGAGCGCTCGCGGGCCAGCTCCCGCGGAGCCCACCGGTGCGGCGCGGTGCCGGCCAGCGAGATGCTCCCGTCCGTCGGCGCCAGGTCACCCGCGAGCAGGGAGAGCATGGTGGACTTCCCCGCGCCGTTCGGCCCGACGAGCGCGACGAGCTCCCCGCGCGAGGCGGTGAAGGAGACGCCCCGCAGCAGCTGCGCGCCGTCGATCGTGAACCCGACGGACTCGACCCGCACGCACGGCTCCCCCGCGCTCATCCGTGCACCGCCCGCGACCGCATCACCAGCATCAGGAAGAACGGCGCGCCCATCAGCGCCGTGAACAGCCCGATCGGCACCTCGGCAGGCGGGGCGACGATGCGGGAGAGGGTGTCCGCCACCACGATCAGCAGCGCCCCCACCGCCGCGGAGACCGGCAGCAGGCTGCGGTGCGCGGGCCCGCAGACCAGGCGCACGATGTGCGGGACCACCAGGCCGATGAACCCGATCGTGCCCGCGAAGGCGACGCTCGCCCCGGTCAGCAGCGCGGTCGTGACGATCATCGTGCGACGGGTCCGCTCGACGTCGAGGCCCAGGTGCTTGGCCTGGCGCTCACCGAGGGTGAGCAGGTCCAGCCGCCTCGCGAGGAGGATCAGCAGCCCCACGCCGGCCGTCACCGGGACCACGGCGATCGCGAGCTTCAGCCAGGTGATCGCGCCGAGGGAGCCCATCTGCCAGAACACCACCGACTGCAGCTCGTCGTCGTCGGCCGCGAAGGTGAAGAACCCGGTCAGCGCCGCGAAGCCGGCCCCGATCGCGATGCCCACCAGCAGCAGCCGCGAGGTGCCGCCGCCTGCGGAGGGGCGCGCCAGCAGGTAGATCATCCCGGTCGCGAGCAGCCCGCCGGCGAAGGCCGCGGCCGGCACCGCCCAGGCGGTCAGCGCGGTCGCCAGCGGCGGCAGCAGCACGATCGCACCGACCGCCCCGGTCGAGGCGCCGGCGCTCACGCCGATGATCCCCGGATCGGCGAGCGGGTTGCGGAACAGGCTCTGCAGCGCCGCGCCGGAGACCGCGAGCGCGGCCCCGGACAGCGCCCCGAACAGCACCCGCGGCATCCGCAGGGTCATCACCACCGTGGTCTCCAGCGCCGGGGCGCCCTCCCCGATGCCGAGGATCTCGTGACCGGCGACGGCGAGCACCGTGCGCGGGCCGAGCTCGATCGGCCCCAGCCCGATGCCGAGCACCACCGCGACCACGAGCGCCGCGAGCGCGACCGGGAGTGCGAGGGCGAGCGGGACCCGTCGGAGGCGCTCGGTGCGGACGCGGCTCACTCCGCCAGGTCCGCCAGCGCGGTGGCCAGCGCGAGCGCCCCGGCGCCGACGGCGGAGCCCGAGACCTTGATCTGCTCGCTCGGCATGAGCACGAAGTTCGAGGCCTCGCCGGCGGGGGTCCGGGCGAGGGTCGGGAAGGCGGTGAGGAAGCCCTCGAGCCCGCCCCACTCCTCCACGTCGCCGGTGCCGGTGATGATCACGTCGGGGCGCAGGCCCAGCAGGCCCTCGTCGCTGTACTCGACGGAATAGCCGCGCAGCCCGGCCTCGAGCCCGCAGTTCACGGCGCCGACGGCGTCGAGGATGTCCGCGGCGGCGGTGCCGGAGCCGACCACGGCGTTCGCGCCGCCCGCCCCGGAGGACGTCACCACCAGCACGCGCAGCTCGGAGACGGCGTCGCCTGCGGTCTCGCTCGCCCGGGCGAGCTGGTCCTCGACGGCGGCGGCGAGCTCCTCTCCGGCATCCGGGTCGCCGATCAGCGCGGCGACGGCGCGGATCTTGTCCGCCACGGACTGCTGGTCGTCGATCACCGCGGCGGAGACCCCGGCCTGGCGGAACTGCGCGGCGACGTCGCCGTGGCGCTTGGTGTTGTTGCCCAGGAAGAACGTGCCGTCCACGGACAGCAGGCCCTCGACCCCGGTCTGCTGGGAGAACTCGAACTGCTCCGGCGCCGCGAGCGCGGCCGGGGCGACGGAGTTCGTGGGAGCGGCGTAGATGTCCTCCTGCAGGCCCATCGCGGCGAGCATGTCGGCCACGTCCTCGCCGCCGACGATGGTGCGGGAGATGTCCTCGACCGTGACCTCGCTGCCGGTCCCGTCGGTCAGCGTGACGGGAAGCGCGGGTGTGGCCGCGGCCGAGGGGACGTCGGCGCCCTCCACCCAGGTCCAGCCCTCCGGCAGGTCGGCGGGAGAGCCGGCCCCGGCCTCGCCGCCACCGGCTTCCGACGCACCGGAGCCGCCGTCCGAGCCGCCGGAGCCGCCGTCCGACGTGCCGGAGTCCGTGTCGGACCCGCCGCAGGCGGCGAGGCCCACGAGGGCGGCGAGAGCGGCGGAGGTGGTCAGGGCGGTTCGGCGGGTCAGTCGCACGATGGTGATCCTTGTCGGTCGAGATAGGTGAGCCTCACCTTAGAGGGCGGGGCGAGGGCGTGACCGGCGCGAGGAGGTCTGAGACGGACGTCACCGGGTGGGTGACCCCGTATCCTCGACCCGACGGTCCCCACCCCGGACCGTCGGCCCGCCGCCCCGCGACGCCCACCCCCGCGCCGCGCGATCGGCAGAGCCACGGGACGCTCCCGCGCGGAGCAGGACGAGGAGGTCTGATGCGCGCACTGCGCAAGGTCGCGCCCGGTGCCGGCCTGGAATGGACGAACGCCCCGGAGCCCGGCTGCGGGCCCTGGGACGTGAAGGTGCGCGTGCTGCGCACCGGGATCTGCGGCACCGATCTGCACATCCTCGCCTGGGACTCCTCCGCCGAGGCGATGTGCGACACCGTCCCCTTCACCCCCGGTCACGAGTTCTACGGCGAGATCGTCGAGGTCGGCGCCGAGGTCCCGGACGTGCGCGTCGGCGACCGGGTCTCCGGCGAGGGGCACGTGGTGTGCGGGACCTGCCGCAACTGCCGCGCCGGTCGCCGCCAGATGTGCAACCGCGTGCGCTCCGTCGGCGTGCAGCGCGACGGCGCGTTCGCCGAGTACGTCAGCGTCCCGCACGAGAACGTGTGGGTCCACGAGCACGACGGCGGGCAGGAGCTGATCACCCCCGAGCTCGGCGCCGCCTTCGACCCGCTCGGCAACGCCGTCCACACCGCGCTGAAGTTCCCGCTCGTGGGCGAGGACGTGCTCATCACCGGCGCGGGTCCGATCGGCCAGATGGCCGCCGCCGTGGCGCGCCACGCCGGTGCCCGCTACATCACCATCACCGACATCTCCCCGGACCGCCTCGCCATGGCGGAGGACTGCGGCGCCGACGTGGTGCTCGACGTGTCCACCATGCGGGTGCGCGATGCACAGCGCCGCCTGGGGATGCGCGAGGGCTTCGACGTGGGCCTGGAGATCACCGGCCAGGCCCGCGCGCTGCAGGAGATGATCGAGAACATCAACCACGGCGGGAAGATCGCCCTGCTGGGCCTGCCCGCCGCGCCGTTCGAGATCGACTGGACGACGGTGGTCACCCGCATGCTCACCCTCCAGGGCATCTACGGTCGCGAGATGTACGAGACCTGGAACGCGATGTCCGCGATGCTCTCCACCTCCCCGACCCTGCGCGCCGCGATCCAGCGCACCATCACCCACGTGCTGCCCGCCGAACAGTGGGAGGACGGCTTCGCCCTCGCCCGCGAGGCGAAGGCAGGGAAGGTCCTGCTGGACTGGACCGACGTCGGCGGCTGACCCGTCGGCCCCGCCGCCGGGTGGGGCCGCCCCGCCCGCCGGCCCGCCCGACAGCTCGACCGCCCCGCCCCCGAGCCCCCTCCGCACCCGTCCCGACCGAGAGGACCCCATGTACACCGACCTCAAGGACCAGCTGACCGCCGAGCTCGCCGAGATCGAGCAGGCCGGCACCTTCAAGCACGAGCGCGTCATCTCCACCGCGCAGTCCGGCCGCATCACCGCCGGACCCGTCGGCCGCGAGGGCGCCGAGGTGCTGAACTTCTGCGCCAACAACTACCTGGGCCTCGCCGACGACCAGCGGCTCATCGACGCCGCCAAGCGAGCCCTGGACGAGCGCGGCTTCGGCATGGCCTCGGTGCGCTTCATCTGCGGCACCCAGGATCTCCATCTCGAGCTCGAACAGCGGCTCTCCGCGTTCCTCGGCACCGAGGACACGATCCTGTTCTCCTCCTGCTTCGACGCGAACGGGGCTGTGTTCGAGCCGCTGTTCGGCACGGAGGACGCGATCATCTCCGACGCCCTGAACCACGCCTCCCTCATCGACGGGATCCGCCTGTCCAAGGCCGCGCGCTTCCGCTACCGCAACGCCGACCTCGCCGATCTGCGCACCCAGCTCGAGGCCGCCGCCGCGCTGCACGACGGCAAGGGCGCCCGCCGCACCGTCATCGTCACCGACGGCGTGTTCTCGATGGACGGCTATCTCGCCCCGCTGCCCGGCATCTGCGATCTCGCCGAAGAGTTCGGCGCGCTGGTGATGGTCGACGACTCCCATGCCGTCGGATTCATGGGGGACACCGGCGCCGGCACCCCCGAGCACTTCGGGGTCTCCGACCGGGTGGACCTCTACACCGGCACCTTCGGCAAGGCGCTCGGCGGCGCGAGCGGCGGCTACGTCTCCGGCAGGCGCGAGATCGTGGCGATGCTGCGCCAGAAGGGCCGCCCCTACCTGTTCTCCAACTCCCTGGCCCCCTCGATCGTCGCCGCGACCCTGACCGCGCTCGACCTCGTCGCCGGCAGCGCCGAGCTGCGTGCGAGCCTGTTCCGCAATGCCGAGCTGTTCCGGTCCCGGATGGGCGAGGAGGGCTTCGAGCTGCTCGACGGCGAGCACGCCATCGTGCCGGTCATGTTCGGGGACGCGGCGCTCGCCGCCCGGATCGCCGACGTGATGCTCGAACAGGGCGTGTACGTCACCGCCTTCTCCTACCCGGTGGTGCCGCAGGGTCAGGCCCGGATCCGCGTGCAGCTCTCCGCCGCGCACACCGAGCAGGACGTCGAGGCGGCCGTGCGCGCCTTCGTCGCCGCCCGGGACGCCGTCCAGCAGGGCTGATCCGACGGGCGCTGCGAGGACTGGCGCTCAGCCCAGCCGCATCCAGGCGTCGGTGCGCACGCGCAGGCCGAGGGTGATCGCGCGCAGCACCATGAACAGGAAGTTGCAGGCCAGCCACAGCAGCGCGAGGCCGAGCGGGCCGTGGGGCGCCCACAGCGCCACGGCGATCGCGCCGGGAAGGGTCGCGATGGCGACGAAGGAGCCGGCCTTCGCCAGATACGGTGCGTCCCCGGCCCCCATCAGCACGCCGTCGAGCACGAAGACGTACCCGGCGATCGGCTGGGCGATCACGAGCACCCACAGCGCCGTCTGCAGGTTCTCCTGCACCGCGACGTCCGGGGTGAACAGCGAGGGCACCACGTAGCTCGCCGCGAGCAGGCCCACCGCGACCACCGCACCGCCTCCCACGCCCCAGACCATCAGCCGCCTGGTCACCGCGTGGACGGTCCGCGGGTCCGAGGCGCCGAGATACCGGCCGGTCAGGGCCTGGCCGGCGATCGCGAGGGAGTCCAGCGCGAGCGACAGCACCGTGAACACGGTCGTGGCCAGCTGGTGCGCGGCGAGCTGCACGTCCCCCAGCCCGGTCGCGACCACCGTCGAGGCGATCAGCACGACGCGCAGGGAGAGGGTGCGCACGAACATCGGCACCGCATCGCGGCCGACGGCGACGAGATGCGCCGGCTGCAGCCCGAGCCCGATGCCCTCGCGCCGTGCCCGGCGCACGATCACCGCCAGCAGCACCAGCGCCATCCCCCACTGCGCGATGACCGTGCCGATCGCGGAGCCCGCGATGCCGAGCTCGAGACCGAAGATCAGCAGCGCGTTCAGCGGGATGTTCACCAGCGCCCCGCCCACGGCGACCACGAGCGGCAGCGTCGCGTCCTGCAGCCCCCGCACCAGGCCGGTCGCCGCCTGCACAGCGAGCATCGCGGGCAGTCCCAGCGCGCTCAGGCGCAGGTAGATCGTCGCCTCGGCGAGCACCTCGGGGGAGGGGCCGAACAGGGCCAGCAGCGGTTCCCCGGCGACCACCAGCACGAGGGCGACCGCGGCGCCGACGATCAGCGCGAGCCAGCACGCGTCGATGCCGCGGGAGATCGCCTCCTTCCGTCGCCCCGCGCCGAAGGAGCGGGCGACCGCGGCGGTGGTCGAGTAGGCGAGGAACAGGGCGAGGCCCACGACGGTGGTGAGCACCGTCGAGGCGACGCCCAGCCCGGCCAGCGAGGTGGTCGAGACGCGGGCGATGAACGCTGAGTCGGCGAGGACGAACAGCGGCTCGGCGACCAGCGCGCCGAAGCTCGGCACGGCCAGGCGCAGGATGTCGCGGTCGACGGCACGCCGGGCCCGCTCCTCGCGGGGCTCACCAGGGGAGGAGGGGACGGAGAAGGGCACCCCACCATTGTGCGACGGGTGTCCGACCATCGTCGGGTCCACCGTCACAGGTGCGCGTGAGAGAGTTCCCGCGGAGCATCCGTCCCTGTGCGCCGGCCTGCAGTGCATCGGCCCCTGTGCTCCGCCGCGGCGACGACGCCGTCGTCCCCACGCCCGTCCGCGTCCCGAGGAGCAGGATGAACCGCCTGGCCCGTCTGAGCCTGAACAACAGGTCCTTCATCGCGCTGGTCTGCATCGCCGTGTCGATCATCGGCGCCTTCATCATGACCACGATGCGCCAGGAGCTGATCCCCTCGGTCTCCCTGCCGCAGATCCAGGTGATGACCACCGCCCCCGGCTCCTCCTCCGAGCAGGTGCGGGACCGGATCACGAGCCCCGTCGAGCAGTCCCTGTCGGGGCTCGAGAACGTCGAGAGCACCTCCTCGACCTCGCAGGCGGGCATGTCGATGGTCACCGTCGAGCTCACCTACGGCACCGATGTGGCCCGCTCCTCCAACCAGGTCGACGCGGCGCTCTCGCGCATCGAGGACCAGCTCCCGTCGGACGCGGACCCGCAGGTCATCTCCGGCGGCACGAGCGATCTGCCGGCCGTGGTGCTCTCGGTCTCCTCCGACCTCGACCCCTCCGAGCTGGCCACGCGGCTCGAGTCCTCGGTGACCCCGGAGCTCGAGCGCGTCGACGGCGTCTCCTCCGTCGCCGTGATCGGCGCGCCCGAGCAGATCGTGCGGATCACCCCCGACGAGGACGCGCTGGCCGAGCACGGCCTGACCGACGACGACATCTCCACCGCCCTGGACGCGAGCGGCCTGTCCCTGCCCGGCGGCTCCGTGACCGACGACGACCGCACCATGGACGTGGTGCTGGGGCAGAGCATCGACAGCATCGAGAGCCTCGAGGGCATCGTGCTGATGCCCTCGGACAGCTCCGCGGTCGGCGACGGGCAGCAGGGCCAGGGCGCGGACCAGGACGCCCAGCAGGGTGCCGACGCCCAGCAGGGCGCGGGCGATGCGCAGACCCAGCCCGGCACCACCCCGGGCGAGCCCGCCGAGCCGGTCACCCTCGACGAGGTCGCCGAGGTCGAGCGGACCACCGAGGACCCCACCTCGATCTCCCGCACCAACGGCCGCGAGTCGCTGGTCGTCATGGTCACCGCGACGGTCGACGGCAATGTCGTGGACATCTCCGACGGCGTCGACTCGGTGCTGGACGACACCCTCTCCGGCGTGGGCGGGGACGCCGACGCGGACATCGTCTTCGACCAGGCGCCGTTCATCCAGGAGTCGATCCTCGCGCTCGCCGAGGAGGGCCTGCTCGGTCTGCTCTTCGCCGTCGGCGTGATCCTGCTGTTCCTGCGGCGAGTGCGCCCCACCGTCGTCACCGCGATCTCGATCCCGACCTCGCTGCTGATCGCCTTCATCGGCATGTACGTCACCGGCTACACGCTGAACATGCTCACCCTGGCGGCGCTGACCATCTCGATCGGCCGCGTGGTCGACGACTCGATCGTGGTGATCGAGAACATCACGAGGCATCTCGCCTACGGCAAGACCAAGCGCCGCGCGATCCTCGACGCCGTCGGCGAGGTCGCCGGCGCCATCACCGCCTCCACCCTCGCCACCGTCGTGGTGTTCCTGCCGATCGCCGTGGTCGCCGGGATGGCCGGCGAGCTGTTCCGGCCCTTCGCCCTCACCGTCGGCATCGCGATGCTGTCCTCGCTGCTGGTGGCGCTGACCATCGTGCCGGTGCTCGCGTACTGGTTCCTGAAGCCCCCGAAGGGGCACGAGGACGTCGACCCGGACGACGCCGCGCAGGTCGCCGCGATCCGCGAGGAGGCCGAGGGCGAGGAGGAGCGCACCTGGCTGCACCGCCTCTACGCCCCTGTGCTCCGCGCGACGCTGGACTCGCTGCCGCGCCGCCTGATCACCCTCGTCGCCTCCGTCGCGGTGCTGGTCGGGACCGTCTTCCTGATCCCGCTGGTGAACATCAACTTCCTCGGTGACTCGGGGCAGAACATCGCCTCGATCACCCAGACCCTCCCGGCCGGGACCAGCCTCGAGCAGTCCTCCTCCAAGGCCTCCGAGAGCGAGGACGCGCTGCTGGACGTCGACGGCGTCCAGACCGTCCAGACCACGATCGGCGGCGGCCAGTTCGGCATGGGCGGGGGCGGCGAGAACGAGGTCAGTTTCTCGATCACCACCGACCCCGACGCCGACCAGGAGGCGCTGCTGGACTCGATGCTCGCCGCGCTCGAGGACCTGCCGGACCACGGGGACGTCGAGGCGGCCGACATCGCCTCGCCCACCGGCTCGAGCTCCGTGGACATCCTCGTCACCGGCCCCACCGCGGCGGACCGCGAGGACGCGAACGACGCGATCCTCGCCGAGCTCGACCCGCTGCCCGAGGGCGTCTCCGAGGTCGTCAGCGACCTCGAGGCCGACCAGCCCACCGCGGTGGTCACCGTGGACCGCGAGAAGGCGGCCGCGCTCGGGCTCACCGAGGAGGCCGTGGTCGGCCTGGTCGCCCAGCAGATGTACCCCGGCGCGATCGGCACGATCACGCTCGAGGACGACGAGCTGGACATCGTCGTCGAGACCGGGGAGAGCGTGGACACCTTCGCGCAGCTGCAGGACCTCGAGCTCATGGGCTCGATCCCGCTGACCGACGTCGCCTCCGTCGACGAGGACCTCTCCCGCCCCTCGATCGCCACCCAGGACGGGCTCGAGACGGTCACCGTCTCGGTCACCCCCGAGGGCGAGGACGTCGGCGCGGCGACCGCCGCGGCGAACGACGCGATCGAGGCGGCGGACCTGCCCGAGGGCGTCGAGGCGACCGTCGGCGGCACCGCCGCGGACATCGACGAGACCTTCGGCCAGCTCGGCATCGCCATGGTCGCCGCGATCCTGCTGGTGTACGTGCTGCTGGTGTGGATCTTCAAGTCGCTGATCCAGCCGCTGATCCTGCTGGTCTCGATCCCCTTCGCGGCGATCGGCTCGCTGGGCCTGCTGGTCATCACCGGGGTGCCGCTCGGCCTGCCCTCGATGATCGGCCTGCTGATGCTGGTGGGCATCGTGGTCACCAACGCGATCGTGCTGATCGACCTGGTCAACCAGTACCGACGGCACGGGCTCGGGCTGGACGAGGCGCTGCACCTCGGCGCCTCCAAGCGTCTGCGCCCGATCCTCATGACCGCGGCCGCGACGATCTTCGCCCTGGTCCCGATGGCGCTGGGCCTGACCGGCAACGGCGGGTTCATCGCCCAGCCGCTGGCCGTGGTGGTCATCGGCGGCCTCGTCTCCTCGACCCTGCTCACCCTGGTGATCGTGCCGGTGCTGTACCGCATGGCCGAGGGGCCGGGGGAGCGGCGCCGCCTGCGCCAGGAGGCCCGCGCCGACGAGCGACGGGGCGGTCGCGCGCGCCGTGAGGAGGCAGAGCGGCGCGAGGCCGAGGGCGATGCCGTCGTCGATCATCTCGAGGGGACGGACGGCGCTGCCGCGCAGGCGTTCGATGCAGCTGGTGCGCAGGATGCACCGGCCGACGCCCAGCAGCAGGACCTCGCACGGCGCCGCTCCCTGAAGGAGCGCGGCGGGATCATCGGGATCGTGAAGCGCAGGCTCGGACGGGACTGACCCGTCGCGGGCCGGCGATGGTCAGGTGCTGGCGTATGGCGTCCCTCTACGGACATATCGGCGTACTGGGACGCCATACGCCAGCAGATGACCACGACCCCGCCCGCCCCGCCCCGCCTGCCCCGTCTGCCCCGCCTGCCACGCCCCGGCGGCGGCGCTCCCCGGAGGGCGTGGTCGCCTACGATGCCCGGGAGGGCACGGACGTGCACGCGCGCGGGCCTCGCGGCCGCCGAGCTCACCGGCCCGCTCCCGGGCCCGGCCACGGAGAACAGCAGCGGGGGAGGAGCACATGGCGTCGAACGAGGCCCCCGAGCACAGCCGCACCTCCCGCCCCGCCCGCGGCCCCTCCCGCTGGACGGTGCGCACCCGGGTGCTCTCGACCCTCCTCGCCTTCGTCGCCGGGGGTCTCGCCGTGACGGGCGTGCTCACCTTCGCCGCGCAGTTCCGTGCCCTGGACCAGCGGGTCGACGCCGAGCTCTGGCAGGAGCACAGCGAGCTCGCCCTGATCGCGAGCTCCACCGAGGCCGACGGCAGCTCCACCTACACCACGGTGGACGGCCTGCTGCTGCACGCGACGGACTCCGCCGCCCCGTCGGACCACGAGTCGGTCATCGCGATGGTCGACGGGCAGGCCCGGTATCAGCCGCGCCAGCAGGAGTTCTCGCTGGTGCCGCGGGTCACCGACGACATGTCCGCGACCGAGGCCGCGGCGGTGAAGGAGCAGGCCGAGCTCGTCCGCACCCAGCTCCTGGACGCCCAGGTGCCCGGGCGCACCGTCATCGTGCCGATGGAGATCGACGACCGGGACCTGCGCGTGCTCATCGCCTCGGTCACGGTCTCGGGAGATGACGCGCAGGGCGTGTTCGTCGTCGCCAGCGACATCGGCGCCCAGCGGCGCGAGCTGTGGCAGAGCGTCGCGGTCTTCTCCGGCCTGTCGGTGCTGACGCTGCTGCTGGGAGGCTGGGGCGGCTATGTCGTCACCGGGCGTCTGCTGCGGCCGCTGGAGGACCTCCGCCGCGCCACCGAGCAGGTCACGGTCACCGATCTCGAGCATCGCGTCCCGGCCACGGGCGGCGACGACATCTCCGCGCTCGCCCAGAACTTCAACCGCATGCTGGAGCGGATCCAGGAGGGCTTCGCCGAGCAGCGCCGCTTCATGAGCGACGTGGGCCATGAGCTGCGCACCCCGCTGACGATCGTGCGCGGCACCCTCGAGACGACCGACGTCGAGGACCCCGCCGACGTCACCGAGGCGCACGAGATCGCGGTGGAGGAGCTGGAGCGGATGGGCCGCGTCGTCGGGGACCTCTCCGAGCTGGCCGCCTCGAGCCGCCCCGACTACGTGCGTCCCCGTCCGGTCGAGCTCGCCGGCCTCACCCGCTCGGCCTTCGCCCGCCTCGAGCACATCGCCGATCGGGACTGGATCCTCTCGCGCAGCGAGGACGTCGTCGCCGACGTCGACGAGCAGCGGCTCACGCAGGCGGTCGTGCAGCTGGCCGCCAACGCCGTCCGCTTCAGCGACGAGGGGAGCCGGATCTGGTTCGGGGTGGCCCAGGTGCTCGGGCCGGACGGACCCGAGATCCACTTCAGCGTGCGCGACGAGGGCATGGGCATCGCCGAGGAGGACCAGCGCCGCATCTTCGAGCGCTTCATCCGTGCCGAGGGCGCCCGCGGCTCCGGTTCCGGGCTGGGCCTGCCGATCGTGCTCGCCATCGCGGAGGGCCACGGCGGGACGGTGCGCCTGCTGTCCTCGCCCGGGCACGGCTCGACCTTCACGATCGTGCTGCCGCAGTTCAGCGCCCGCGAGCCGGCGGCCGACGGGGACGGGCACGCGGCGAGCAGCGGCCATACTGGTGAGCGGGAGCCGGGCCTCCCGGAGCACGACACCGACCACGCACCCCGGAGGGAGCACGGATGAGGATCCTGATCGCCGAGGACGAGGCGCGCATCGCCCGCTTCATGGAGCGCGGTCTGAAGGCCAACGGCTATGCGACCACCGTGGTGGAGGACGGCATCTCCGCCCTCGATCTCGCCTCCGCCGGCGAGTTCGACCTGCTGATCCTCGACGTCGGCCTGCCGCGGATGGACGGCTTCCAGGTCCTGAAGGCGCTGCGCGGCATGGACGTGCAGATCCCGATCCTCATGGTCACCGCCCGCACCGGCGTGGAGGACACGGTGAAGGGCCTCGAGGACGGGGCGAACGACTACATCGCCAAGCCCTTCCGCTTCGAGGAGCTGCTGGCGAGAGTGAAGCTGCGGGCGCGGGAGGCGAGCGCCGGCGCGGGCGCGGTCGGCGCCGACGTGCTCACCCTCGGCGACCTCTCCCTGGACCTCCGCTCCCGCATCGCCCGCTGCACCGTGGACGGATCGGAGCGCGAGGTGGAGCTGTCCTCGCGGGAGTTCACGATGGCGCGGGTGTTCCTCGAGAACCCGCAGCAGGTCCTCACCCGGGATCTGCTGCTGTCGAAGGTGTGGGGCTACGACTACGACGGCGCCTCGAACGTGGTGGACGTGTACGTCGGCTACCTGCGCGGCAAGCTCGGCGCGCCGCGTCTGGTGACCGTGCGCGGCGCGGGATACAAGCTCGTCGACCCCGCCGCCTGAGACCCCCGCCGCCTACGATCGATGGTGATACGTGCAGGTCACGGCCTGGATGAGAGACCTCTCATCGACTCTTCACGACCGTCTCATCGCGCGCTGGGAGCCTCCCTGCCATGAAGACCTTGCGGACAGTCGGGATCCTCGTGGCCGTCGCGCTCGCGGCGGTCACGCTCGCTCTGCTGCCCGTGCTCCAGGCGGAGGTGACCTCCGACCGTCCCGGCATCGCCGTCGGCGAGGCCTCCGACGCCGGGGGAGCGGGCGGCGCGGAGCGCGTCGACCTCGACCCCGCTGCGACGAGCACGGCCGACGGGACGGGCGACCCGGAGGGCACGACGACCGGTGAGGACACCTCCGTCGCGCTCCCACGCTCCAGCGCGTCCGAGCAGCCGGTCTCCGGGGTCCATTCCGACACCGGGGTCGGCGCGATGGAGACCGAGCCCTCTCCTGAACCGGCCGACACGTCGAGCCCCGCGACGAGGAAGCCGTCGACGGGCAGCTCCCCGTCGTCCGACTCCTCGTCGTCCGGTTCCTCGGGATCCTCTGGCGGAGGATCCTCCTCGGGCTCGTCGGACCGCCGCACCGACGACGGGGCGTCCACCCCGCCGCGCCCCTCGAGCGTGTGCGAGTGGGACGACGGCGAGCTCGACTGCGATGACGATGACGATGACGATGATGACGACGACGATGACGACGACGATGACGACGACTGAGCGCGCACCCCGCTGAACGCGCTCGGCCCGGAGGGCTCAGGCGGGCACGCCGAGGCGCGCGAAGGCGTTGCGGAAGATCGTCAGCCCGTCCAGGCCCGGCATCTTCTGCACCCGCTTGTCGAGCTTGTCGAGCTCCCCGCCCTGATGGGCGAAGAGATGGTTCATCACGTGGCGCACCTCGGACTCGTCCATCATCCCGCTGCCCACCGGCTTCCACACCTTCGACATCACCAGGCGCACGAGCTTCTTCGCCGAGTTCGACGCCTCCAGGTGCTTGCGGGCCGAGGTCGTGTAGAAGGCGACGTGCCGGGTCTCCTGCTGCGCGATGCGCTTGAGCAGCGGGGACAGCGCCGGATGGTCGGTCATCGCGGAGAGCCGGCGGTAGGCCGCCACGGCCGAGAGCTCGTTGGCCGCGCCCCACACCATGTGCACGGCGACGAAGTCGGTGCCGGCGAGGTTGGTCAGCGCGGACTGCTTGAACGGGCCCAGTGCCTCGCGCCAGCCGAGCTTGACCCGCTTGGCCTTGACCTCGTCGTAGTCGACGACGATGCCGTGGCGCTCGAGCACCTTCGCCAGCGCCTCGCCGTGCCAGAACTCCTCGCGGTTCCACATGGTCATGAAGCCGCCCGCCTCCTCCTCGCGGTGGGAGGGGGTCACCAGCAGGTCCCGCAGGAAGCAGGAGGTGTGGTACTCGACGTCGCACATGTAGCGCAGGGAGCGCAGGGTCGGCGCGTCCAGCGGCTGGGACTCGAAGGTGTCGAAGTCGAGGTCCTCGTACTTCACGGGCACCGAGGTCTCGGCGAACTGATCGATGTCGAAGGCCATGTCACGCTCCGGTACGAGGCAGGGAGAGCAGGTGGGGATCGGGAAGGTCGGGCCCGGGCAGCAGCCGGGTGATCTCCCACCGGGCGCTGCGCAGCGCGGCACGGTCGCGCGGGTCCGCGCCGAGCACCTGCAGCGCGGCGTCGAGATCCGGGTCCGGCACCCCGCCGCCGTGCAGCGGGGAGCCCGTGGCGAGCACGAGGCGCGCGGTCAGGGCCTCGCGCGCGGAGCGGGTGATGCGGCCGATCGCCTCCGCGACGAAGAAGTCCCGGGCCGCCTCGTGACGTGCCCGCACGGTGCGGACCACCCGCTCGGCCTCTCCGCCGAGCCGCCGGGCGACCGCGTCGAGGCCGCCCATGAGCGAGGCCTCCTGGATCGCCATGCGCGCCATGTGACCGGCCGCGATCGCCTCCCCGGCGGCCGCGTTCCACAGCGGGGTCAGCAGCGGCTGGACCCGGTCCACGTGCACGCGCCGCAGCACCGCCGACGGCGAGGGGCGCCGCCCCGGCTCCGGCCGCTCCACCGGGTCGTCGCCCGTGAGCAGGTCGCGCAGGGCGCGGCCCTGCCAGTGCCGGTCCACGAGCCAGGTGGCGAGGAAGGCGGTGATCCGGGCCTCGTTCGCGGTGACGGTCGCGAGCATCATCCGGGACTCGGCCAGTGCCGAGGACTCCAGGCGCTGCAGCATCCCGAGCGCGAGCCGCTCCGCAGCGCGCAGCGGCTCCTGGGAGGCGTGCAGCGCGGAGTCCACCGGCAGCCGGGAGGTGCCCCGGCGCACATAGGCCGCGACGTCGAAGTCGGTGAGCAGGGCGGGGGTGATCGTCTCGTCGAAGTGGAGGTGGCCGGCGAAGCGGCCGGCGCGCGGCATCGACGCGTGCGGATCGGGCGAGGGGCCGGTGGCGCTCCCTCCCCTGGCGTCGTCGGACGAGGCCGACGGGTCCGCGGCGAGGTCGACGGTCACCTTCCACCTCTCTCTCGGGATGTGCGGGATCGTGGCGCGGGAACGATGCGGGAGGCCGCACCTCTGCGGAGCGACCCGGACCAGTGTACGGAGAGGACCTGGTCGATGTCCGGGACGGGCCCCAGGTGGCATGATGCCCGACTTGGTAGGTTTCCTGCTGTGATGACCTCTGGTGCCGCCTCGCTGCCGGTGCCGGGCGATGACCGCGCCGGGCGGGACCTGCCCGGACCCGAGCAGCTCCGCCTCGCGCTGCGTCCGGCGGAGCTCCCGCTCGCGCATCCGCGCGACGTCGGCCGGGCCGCCGCCCGGGTGAGCGATCTCATCTCGGCCGGTCGCCTGGACGAGGCGCGGCACCTCGCTGGGGAGTTCCGACGACGCCCCGCCCGCCCGACGGAGCGGGCGGCGCTGCTGCGCGCTGCCCTGAGAGCCGCGGACTCCGCGCAGGTCGAGAGCGACGCCGCCGATCTGGTCTCCCTCTACCACCGCAGCGGGTGCACCGAGCAGGCGGCCGCCGTCGTGCAGGTGCTGCTCGAGCGCGGTCCGATCGCCGAGGCGCCCTCCTCGCGGGGCCGACGGCGCGGCGAGGCCGCACGGGCCTCCGCCCCGATGCTCGCCGTCGTGCGCGCCCTCGAGCAGAGCGCGCTGCCCGGTCCCGACGGGGGCGAAGCCGGCACCGTCGATCCGCGCCTGGCCGTGGCACGCCTGCGCGCCGCCCTCGCCGCGCTGCCCCAGGTGCGGGAGCAGCTGCTCGAGGATCCCGAGCGGGAGCTGCGCCTGCGCCTGGCGCAGGCGCTCGAGGCCGTGGGCGACACGAGCGGCGCCACCAGCCAGGCCCTGGACGTGCTCGAGCTGACCGAGCAGCAGGCGGCGGAGACCGGCACGGCCCCCGCGGACCCGTGGCGCCTGGACACCGGCGCGCACGCCGTGCTCGCCCGCACCCTGGGCAGGGAACGGCCCGTGCCCGCCGTCCATCACGCGCTCGAGGCGCTCGGCGCGCTCGCCGACGTCGAGGACCCGCCGCTGCGGGTCGGGCTGATCACCTCCCTGCTGCAGGCCCTCATGGCGGCGGGGGCGACGGACCTCGCCGGACTCACCGCCGGGCGGCTGCTCTCCCTGCAGCGCACCGTCGCGCAGGACCGGCTGCGGACCGGACCGCTGCTGGCCGTCGCCGCACAGCGCGTCCAGGCCGAGAGCTACGAGGAGGCGTGGGTGCCGCTCGAGCAGGCCCGCACCCTCGCCCGCGAGCAGCGCGACCACCGCTGCCTCCTCGAGGCGGCGCGCCTGGCCGCGAGCATCCACGAGCGCACCGGCGACCTGGCCTCCTCCCTCGGCGAGCTGCAGCGCCTCGCCGCCGTGGCGCGCTGGCTCGTCGACGACCTCGACACCCCTCGCGCCGAGCGGTCCGAGCTGCTTCGCACCGAGCTGAACGCGAACTCGCTGGCGATGCGCCGGGCGCTGGACCTCGGCCGCTCCGGGGCGGTCCACGTCGCGGCGCGGGAGATCGAGCGCCGCACCCGCCCCGACGCGGGCTGGGACCTGCCGCCCGAGCTGCTGTGGGACCATCTCGTCGACGCCCGCGTGGGAGCGCTGATCGCCGTCGGCGACGCCCTCGCCCGGGGCGCGGAGGGGGTCGACGCGGCCGGCTACGAGACGCGACGGCGCGAGGCGCTCGAGGCGATCGGGCGGATGCCCGAGGGGCATGACGCCCGGGCCCGCTACTGGGCCGCCTATCTCGATGACCGCCACGCCGAGCTGCTCGCCCGACGCGGCGAGACCGCCGCCGCGTGTCGCGCCGCCCGGCGCGCCCGCGATGCGTATGCGGCGCTCGGCCTGGACGAGGACGCCGACCGCATGGCCGGGCTGCTCGTCGACGCGCAGCCCGGCGGTGACCGCCCGGGCTGACCGCGTCCGCAGGCGGCCGGCTGTCGGACGCGGGTGGCGGGGCGGTCAGCTCCCGTCGGCCTCGCGCATCGTCGACTCGAGCACAGCGATCACCGCGTCCGGGTCCGTCGCCGGGTTCACGAAGGCGAGCCGCAGCGCGATCTCCCCGCGGAACGCGGTGGGCAGGCACAGGATCGTCCCCTCCCGCGCCAGACGCTGCGACCAGCGTCGGTACTCGGCCGGCGTCCAGCCGGGCCGACGGAACACCACCACCGACAGCTCGGGCTCCATCAGCAGCTCGAGATGGTCGCTCGCCGCGATCGCGTCGGCGACGGTGCGGGCCGAGGCCAGGCAGCGGTCCACCGCGGCGGCGTAGGCGGAGGTGCCGTGCGTGGCCAGCGAGTACCACAGCGGCAGGCCGCGGGTGCGGCGGGAGAGATGGGCGGCGAGGTCCGAGGGGTTGGACTCGCCGCGGTCGATCGAGTCGAGATAGGCGGCGTGCTGGGAATGGGCGGCGGCGGCCGGGCGCGGGTCCCGGTACAGCAGCGCGCAGCAGTCGTAGGGCGCGAACAGCCATTTGTGCGGGTCCACGATGAAGGAGTCGGCCCGGTCGATCCCCGCGAAGCGCTCCCGCGCGGTCCTCGAGGTGAGCGCCGCCCCGCCGTAGGCGCCGTCCACGTGCACCCAGGCCCCGTGGCGGTGGGCGACCTCGACCACCGAGGCGATGTCGTCGATGATCCCCGCGTTGGTGGTGCCGCCGGAGGCGACCACGGCGCAGATCCTGGGGTCCTCGGCCAGGAGCGGCTCGAGCGCCGCGCCGGTGAGATGGCCGCGGTCGTCCACCGGGACCGTCACCACGTCCATGTCCAGCAGGCGTGCGGCCGAGGCGACCGAGGAGTGCGCGGTCGAGGCGCAGGCCAGCGCCCAGCCGCCCTCGGGACGACGGCCCCGCTCGCGCAGGGCGTGGTCGCGGGCGGTGGCGAGCGCGGAGAGGTTGCCCTGGGTGCCGCCCGAGACGAACACCCCGGCCGCGTCCGCCGGCCAGCCCAGCAGGTCGGCGAGCCAGCGCAGCACCTGGTTCTCCGCGAAGATCGCCCCGGCGCCGTTCTCCCACACCCCGCCGAAGACGTTCGCGGCCGAGACCACCGTGTCGAAGGCGACCGCGGCCCGGGTGGGCGCGGCGGGGATGTAGGCGAGGTTCATCGGGTCCTCGGCGGAGCGGGTCGCCGGCAGCAGCACCTCGTCGAACAGCTCCATCGCGCGGGCGGCGCCGATGCCGTCCGCGGTGATGGTCGCGCCGACCTCGGCCTGCAGCTCTTCGGCGCTGCGCGCGGTGGTCTTCGGATCGGTGGCGACCGTGGTGTGCGAGGCGGCCCAGCGCAGGGCGAGGCTCACCGCCTCGCGCTCGTCGCCCCAGATCTCCGAGGGCTCGCGGTGGCGCTGCAGCGCATCCGAGGCGCGGGAGAAGGCGGAGTCCTCCGGGGTGGGTGTGCCGCCCGCCGGTGCCGGGGCGCCGGTAGCGGGGGATGGGGACTGGGGCTGCACGGAGTCCGGGATCACGTCCCGCATCGTCGCATGCGTTCGGCGAGCGGGAGGACAGGACGGTCCGTCCCGCCCGCGCCATCCCCACGTGCCCGGCCCTGACAGCGCAGGCCTCCCTGCCGTACCGTGGAGACACCGACCGGAAGGTGACCGCCATGCCCACCGGAACAGGCGGCAGCCCCGCGGAGCACGTCCACGGGCCCGAGGAGACCATCGCCGTGCGGGACAACACCGCCGCGCGACGCTACGAGGCGGTCCGGGGCGGGCAGGTCGTCGGGATCATGATCTACGAGCGCACGCGGCGCCGGATCGATCTGGTCCACACCGTCACCGATCCCGAGCACCGCGGCGAGGGCGTCGCCTCCGTCCTCGTGCGCACCGTCCTCGCCGAGGCGCGGGCCGCGACCCTCCCTGTCCTCGTGATCTGCCCCTTCATCGAGAGCTGGCTCCAGCGGCACCCCGAGCAGACCGACATCGTCATCGCCGAGGACTGAGCGACCGGGCGCCGCTGCACGGCACCCCCATCCCGCCGCACGTCACCCCCACCCCGCCGCCTGGTCATGTGGTGGCGCAGGGCGTCCCCGTACGCCTATATAGGCGTACGGGGACGCCACACGCCAGTACCTGACCATGGAAGGGCTGCCCGCCGCGCGCAGGACAGCAGTGCCCGCCCCGGGACCGCGGGCGTTCCGGCGCGGGAACGAGTACCGTCTCCTCATGGACGCCCTCGTTCTGCTCCGAGACCTCGCCTCCCGCCCGCGTCATGCCGCCGACGCCCTGCGCGGCCGACTGGATCCCGCCGTGCTCGCGGCCCATCCGGGAGGGCACCCGAACTCCGTGGCCTGGCTGCTGTGGCACACCGGGCGCGAGATCGACGCGCAGCTTGCCGCGCTGACCGGCGAGGACGAGGTGTGGGAGACCCGCGGCATCGCGAAGCAGCTCGGCCTCGGGGAGGAGGGCGCCGCGGTGGGCTACGGCCACACGCCGGAGCAGGCCCGCGCGATCGAGGTGACCGACGGCGAGGCGCTGCTGGACTACGTCGAGGCGGCCCTCGACGCGTTCGACTTCCACCTCGCCGGGGTCACCTTCGCCGATCTCGACGACATCGTCGACGAGGCCTGGGACCCGCCCGTCACGCGCGCCGCGCGCCTGGTGAGCATCCTCGACGACGCGATCCAGCACCTCGCCCAGGCCGCCTACGTGCTCGGGATGCCTCAGCGCGGCTGAAAGCGGTCGGGTACGGCCGCAGGCGGTGACGGCCCTGACCTCTCCTCCCCATCGCCGCGCCGTCCCCGCGCCGCGAGGATCACGTCCCGCCCGTCCGTCGGACTTCCTACACTGGCTCGGTGACATCCACCGAAGCCTTCGAAGCCGGAACCGACCGCGGACTGGAGCGCACCCCGCCCCAGGACCTCGCCGCCGAGCGCGGCGTGCTGGGCGGCATGATGCTGTCCAAGGACGCCATCGCCGACGTCGTCGAGACGGTGCGCGGCGCCGACTTCTACCGGCCCGCGCACGAGATGATCTACGAGGCCATCATCGACCTGTACGGCCGCGGCGAGCCCGCGGACCTCGTGACCGTCTCCGACGAGCTCTCCAAGCGCGGCGAGCTGCAGCGCGTGGGCGGCGGCGCCTATCTCGCGGACCTCATCGACATGGTCCCCACCGCCGCGAACGCCGGCTTCTACGCCGAGATCGTCGTCGAGCGCGCCCAGCTGCGCCGCCTCGTCGAGGCCGGCACTCGCATCGTCCAGCTCGGCTTCGCGGCCGACGGCGGCGAGGTCGACGAGGTCATCAACGAGGCCCAGGCCCAGATCTACGCGGTCACCGAGCGCGGCCAGAGCGAGGACTTCCTGCCGCTGGGCGAGGTGATCGACGAGACCCTCAACGCGATCGAGGCGACCCAGAACCGCGGCGGCCAGGTCACGGGCGTGCCCACCGGCTTCGCGGAGCTCGACGAGCTCACCCAGGGTCTCCACGGCGGGCAGATGATCATCTTCGCGGGCCGTCCCGCCATGGGCAAGACGACGCTCGGCATGGACGTGCTGCGCTCCGCCTCGATCCACAACGGCCAGACCTCCGTCATCTTCTCCCTCGAGATGGACAAGACCGAGATCACGATGCGACTGCTCTCCGCGGAGTCGCAGGTGCCGATGAACCGCATGCGCGACGGGTCGATGGACGACCGCGACTGGCAGTCCATGGCCCGCGCCATGAGCCGCATCGCCGACGCGCCCCTGTTCATGGACGACTCGGCGAACATGTCGCTGATGGAGATCCGCGCCAAGTGCCGACGCCTCAAGCAGAAGCACGATCTCAAGCTCGTGGTCATCGACTACCTGCAGCTGATGAGCTCGGGCAAGAAGGTCGAGTCCCGTCAGCAGGAGGTCTCGGAGTTCTCCCGCGCCCTGAAGCTCCTGGCCAAGGAGATCGACGTGCCCGTCATCGCGATCTCGCAGCTGAACCGAGGCAGCGAGCAGCGCACCGACAAGACCCCGATGATGTCGGACCTGCGCGAGTCCGGCTCGATCGAGCAGGACGCCGACGTCATCCTCCTGATCCACCGCGAGGACTACTACGAGAAGGAGTCCGCCCGCGCCGGCGAGGCGGACCTCATCGTCGCCAAGCACCGAAACGGTGCCACGAAGACGATCCCCGTCGCGTTCGAGGGCCACTACTCACGCTTCAAGGACATGGCGAACGCCGGCGGCTTCAGCGGCTGAGCTCGGGCCGGTGCCGCCATGGGCGTAGGGTGCGCCCGGGCAGCTCCGGCTCGCCACCGAACGGTGCACGCGCCCTGAACGCGCCTGTGGGGGTCGTCACATCTGCTAGCGTCGACCCGATCCCGCCGTCCCCAGGGCGGGACCGACCGAGCAGAACGAAGGAGTTGTGCCCGTGCCACCCCCACCCCTGAGCCCCTCCTCCCCGACACCCGAGCAGTTCCAGCAGGTCCAGCACTCCGAGGACTTCAGCCGCCTGCGCCGCAGCTTCCGCGGCTTCGCGATCCCGATGACCGTCGCGTTCCTGATCTGGTACTTCGCGTACGTGCTGCTGTCCACCTACGCCGAGGCCCTGATGTCCACCCCGGTGCTGGGGAACCTCAACCTCGGCCTGCTGCTGGGCCTGAGCCAGTTCCTGATGACCTTCCTGATCACGTGGCTGTACATCCGCCACGCGAACCGGTCACTGGACCCGATCTCGCAGAAGCTGCGCGATGAGCTGGAGGGGGAGAGCTGATGGAATTCGGGAACCCGATCTTCAACATCGCGATCTTCCTCGCGTTCGTGGTGATCACCCTGGTCGTGGTCATCCGCGTCTCGAAGCAGAACGTCACCGCCGGCGACTTCTACCACGGCGGCCGCGCCTTCTCCGGCCGGCAGAACGGCATCGCCATCGCCGGCGACTACCTCTCGGCCGCCTCCTTCCTCGGCATCGTCGGCGCCGTCGCGCTCTACGGCTACGACGGGCTGCTCTACTCCGTCGGCTTCCTCGTCGCCTGGCTGGTGGCGCTGCTGCTGGTCGCCGAGCCGCTGCGCAACACCGCGAAGTACACGATGGCCGACGTGCTCAGCTTCCGCATGCGCCAGCGCCCCGTGCGCACCGCGGCGGCCACCTCGACGCTCGCCGTGACCTTCTTCTACCTGCTCGCACAGATGGCCGGCGCCGGTGCGCTGGTCTCGCTGCTGATCGGCATCGAGGGGCGCGTGGGCCAGTCGGTGGTGATCGCGGTCGTGGGCGTGGTGATGATCGCCTACGTGCTCATCGGCGGGATGAAGGGCACCACCTGGGTGCAGATCATCAAGGCGGTCCTGCTGATCACCGCCGTCGGCGTCTCGACGGTGTGGATCCTCGCGCTGAACGGCTTCAACCTCTCCGAGGTGCTCGGCAGGGCCGTGGCCGAGCATCCCGACGGCACGACGATCCTCGAGCCGATGCACCAGTACGGCACCTCCGGGGCGACCAAGCTCGGCTTCGTCTCCCTCGCGATCGCGCTCGTGTTCGGCGCGGCGGGGCTGCCGCACGTGCTGATGCGCTTCTACACGGTGCCGACGGCGAAGGAGGCCCGCCGCTCCGTGGTCTGGGCGATCGGCCTGATCGGCTTCTTCTACCTGTGCACCCTGGTGCTCGGCTTCGCCGCCGCGTACATGGTGGGCGTGGACGTGATCGGCACCCTGCCCGGCGGCTCGAACTCCGCCGCGCCGGCGCTGGCCTACGCCCTCGGCGGCACGGTGCTGATGGGCATCATCTCCGCGGTCGCCTTCGCGACGATCCTCGCGGTCGTGGCGGGGCTGACGATCACCGCCTCGGCCTCCTTCGCGCACGACATCTACAACGGCGTGCTCAAGGACGGGGACGCCACCCCGGCCCAGGAGGTCAGGGTCGCGAGGCGCACCGCCGTGGTGATCGGCGCCGTCTCCATCATCGGCGGCATCCTCGCGGCCGAGCAGAACGTCGCCTTCCTGGTCTCCCTCGCCTTCGCGATCGCGGCCAGCGCGAACCTGCCCTCGATCCTGTACTCGCTGTACTGGAAGCGGTTCAACACCCGCGGCTCGCTGTGGAGCATCTACGGCGGGCTCGGCAGCGCCCTGTTCCTCATCACCTTCTCCCCGGTCGTCTCCGGCTCCGAGACGGCGATGATTCCCGGCGCGGACTTCGCCTGGTTCCCGCTGTCGAACCCGGCGCTGGTCTCGGTGCCGCTGGGCTTCTTCCTCGGCTGGCTCGGCTCGGTCACCTCCCCGGAGCACGACGAGCTCAAGCAGGCCGAGATGGAGGTCCGCTCCATGACCGGCGCCGGCGCGGAGAAGGCCACCCAGCCGCACTGAGCCGCGGCGGGGTGCCAGCTCCTCTCCCCGGTGCAGCCGGCGGGGCGCGGGGCGTCAGCAGAGCAGGGCGAATGGAGTCGCCGTTCGCCCTGCTTCGCTGCGCTGCCCCTCCCCGTGCTTCCCTGCGCCCCGTTATGCGGCGCTGGACCTGGTGCTCAGGCGAGCGGCAGGCCCGCCTCCGGGCGGGTGGCGCGGTCGTGCAGGTCGATGATCCGCTGCTCGAGGGCCGACGGAGCGGGCCCGGTCACCTCGAGCAGGCGGCACACGGCCACCTGCGCCGAGGCCTCGCCGTAGCGCCGCACCCAGTCGCTGTGCTCGAGATCCTTCGCAGAGCGGGTGCCGAGCGACTCGAAGCGGTCGGCGCCCACTCGCCAGGGCTTCGGGGTGAGACGGGCGCGGTAGGTGTCGTGGACCCGACACAGCAGCATGTAGAGCTGGTCGCTGCGCACCTCCTCCATCAGCGCGCGGGCGCGGTCGCTCGCGGGATGGGCGCCTGTGCCGGAGACCAGCAGGCGGAACCCGTTGCGGGTGCGATAGGCGCGCACGCCCAGGTCGGGGTGTCGTCGGCCGAACTCGCGGATGCTCTCGAGGATCTGGGCATGTGCGCGACCGCGCTCGCCGGCACCCTGCCCGCCGAGCTCGTCCGGGAGGTCGGCGGAGGCGGCGTCGGTCCCGTGTGCAGCGGCTCCTGAGGCTTCCGCGGCACCGCCGCGCCCCTCGCCCGACGAGCCGCTGTCGACGTCGCGCTCGGTACGACCTCCGCCGAGGAGCCGCGACAGCAGTCCGGGACGCTTCCCCACGCCCGCCGATCTCGTGTCCGCCGACGTCGTGCGCCCCGTGATCTCCGGCGGCAGGTCGACGTCGCTGATCAGCAGGACGTCGGTGTTCAGCACCGCCGCGCCATAGCGGTTGCGGGTGACCGCGGCGACCAGCGTGCCGTCCTCGTCGTGGACCTCCTCGAGCAGCTCCTCGGGGAGGCGACGGCTCGGGTAGTACTCGTGCTCGGAACCGCCCCGCTGCCCGGGCCCGCCGGCGGCGACGAGCGCATCGAGCCGACGTCGGGCATCGTGACGGGCGTCCTCGACGGAGACGTCCGAGGCACCGTTGACGGTGAGGGCGAAGGTGCCTCTGCCGGGGAAGGCATGGGTCTCATGGACGGCGGCCCAGTAGCGGGGGATCGGTTCCATGATGTCGACCGTACTCCTCGCCGCGCCCCTCTCGACGCTCGCCCGGCGGCCGGAGTCGAGGTTCGGTGAGGGCACCCGCTCGATGGGCGTGCGCGGCGGCGAAAGAACCTGCCCGGCGGCGGTGCGGGCTGGGCGAGGGGTGTGCCCGGTGGTGGAGCCGACCTGGCTCACGCACCGCGACCTACCCGACGGTATCCAGTGTCAGATGTCGGAATGCGTCTCGATAGCGACACCTGACACTGGATACCGCGCAGTAGCTCAGCGGGGCGGCGGTCTCCAGCCGGAGACGGCAGTGCCGGCCGGAGACGGCAGCGTCAGCCGGGGGAGCAGCGGCATCGGCACCGCAGCAGCCCGTCGGAGAGCGACCGCCCTCGGGCCTGCGCCGTCTGCACGCCGCCCCCGGGCTCAGCCCAGCGTCGCGGTGAGCGTGATGTCCACGCCGGAGAGCGCGGCGGAGACCGGGCAGGTCTTCTTCGCCTCCTCGGCCAGGCGCTGGAAGTCGGCGTCGTCGATCCCGTCGACCTTCGCGGTGACGCTCAGCTCGATCCCGGTGATGCCGCCCTCGCCGACGTTGAAGGACACCGCGGCGGAGGTGTCCATCGAGGTGGGAGGGGTGCCGTTCTCGGCGAGCAGGTTCGAGAACTGCATCGCGTAGCAGGCGGAGTGGGCGGCGCCGATCAGCTCCTCGGGTGAGGTCGTCCCCTGCTCCGAGTCCTCCGAGCGCGCCTTCCAGCTCAGATCCATGGTGCCGAGCTTCGAGGTGTCCAGGGTGGTGGTGCCGGAGCCGGAGATCAGGTCGCCCTTCCAGATGGTGGAGGCGTTGCTGACGACGGTGCGGGGCATGGTGACTCCTTCGATCGAGGGTCGCGCCCGCGCTCCTGCGGGGCGCTCCTGCCACGCTAGCCCGGACCGCTCCCCACGTCGATGCCCGTTCGAGCCGGGCGCCGGGCAGACGGCGGCTCCCGACTCTCAGCCGAGACGTCGTCGCACAGACTTTCCTACTGCTCTCCTACTGCAGCGACTCGAACTTCCGCGCCCAGGCGGAGCCGATCGGGTTCGCGTCGGCGACCATGATCCCTAAGCGGTCCCCGGCGATCTCGGCGACCTCGGTCAGCGCCACGCGCCGCTCGTGCTCGGGGGAGTGGTCCAGGCGCCGCACCCCGGCCTCGAGGATCTGCGCGAAGGAGTCGGTGCGGCCCAGGAAGGCGACGAAGGGCAGGTCGAACTTCTCGGCGTAGCGGTCGGCGAGGTCGCGCAGCGCCTCGACGTCCTCCTCAGCCAGGCCGTCCAGCGCGAAGGAGCCGACGTCCTGGCTGATCGCGCCGGCCTGCTCCTCGTCGGCCGTGACCAGGGTGGCCATGTCCGGATAGGCGCGCACGAGCGCGTCCTGCTCGGCGCGCTCCGCGGTGAGCACCGCGTCCTCGATGGCCGCGCGCAGCGCGGGCGCGTCGGCGAAGGGGCGGGCCTCCCAGGCCCGCTCGAGCGGCCAGGTCGCGCCGTTGAACAGCGAGCCGAAGGTCGCCACGAAGGTCTCGCGGTCCATCTCTCCGACCTCCTCGATGCCGATGCGCTCCCCGCCCGCGGTGGTGGCGACGTTCGCGCCGCGCTGCCGGCCCAGGTGGAAGAACAGCACGTTCAGCACGATCGCGGTGAGCGCGCCGACGGTCACGCCGGAGGAGACGAACACCTGCGCCCACGACGGGAACACCCCGGCGATGTCGGGCTTGAAGCTGACCAGCATCGCCAGACCCAGGGAGGTGCCGACGATGACGGAGCTGCGGTTGTCGGTGAGGTCGACCTTCGACAGGGTCTGGATGCCCACCAGCGCGACCGAGGCGAACAGGGCCAGCGACGCACCGCCCAGCACGGGGGAGGGGATCGCGGCGACGACCGCGCCGGCCTTCGGCAGCACGCCGAGCACGATCATGATCACGCCCGCGCCCGCGACGACCCAGCGGGACTTCACGCGGGTCAGGCGCACCAGGCCGATGTTCTGCGCGAAGCAGGTGTAGGGGAAGGAGTTCAGCACCCCGCCCAGCAGGGTCGACAGGCCGTCGGCGCGCAGTGCCTCGGAGATGTTCCTCGGCCGGATCCGCCGGCCCACGATCTCCCCGGCGGCGAAGACGTCCCCGGTGGTCTCGACCATCGTGATCAGCATGACGATGATCATCGAGACGATCGCGGTGAGCGAGAAGGTGGGGATGCCGAAGTAGAAGGGTGTGGTGACCCCGAAGGCGGAGGCCTCCGTGACGCCGCTGAAGGAGGTGTCGCCCAGCAGCACCGCGACGAGGGTGCCGATCACGAGGCCGAGCAGCACCGCGATCGTGCCGAGGAAGCCGCGGAAGAAGCGCTGGACGAGCACGATCACGGCGAGGGTGCCGAGCGCGTAGAGGATGTCCCGGGTGGCGGGGGTGCCCTCGGCGTAGTTCGTGATGTCCCCTGCGGAGACGCCCAGCAGCGTGATCCCCATCGTCGTCAGCACGGTGCCGATCACGACCGGCGGGAAGAACCGCAGGATCTTCGCGAAGTACGGCGCGGCCAGGAAGGTGAACAGGCCCGCGACGATGATCGAGCCGTAGATCATCGGCAGGCCCTCGGCGCCGCCCTCGCCGCCGGTGGCCGCGAGCCCGATCGCGATGATCGGGGAGACGGCGGTGGTGGTCACACCCTGGATGATCGGCAGGCGCACGCCCACCTTCCAGAAGCCGACGGACTGGATCAGGGTCGCGATGCCGCAGGTGAACAGATCAGCGTTGATGAGGTGGATCGTCTGCTGTGCGGTGAGGTCGAGGCCCGAGGCGATCAGCAGCGGCACGATCACGGCGCCCGCGTAGAAGGCGAGCACGTGCTGGATCGAGAGCACGGTCAGCCGCGCGGGCGGCGGAGCCTGGTCGACGGGGTGCACGGGCGGCGCTGCGGGGGCGTCCGGGGCGGGCGATGCTGCGGCGGAGGTCATGGGCGTCCTAGGGATCCGTCGGGCGAGGGGCCGACGCAGGGATGGCGGGGGCGGGCCCGGCGCGCCGGGCCGCGCACCAGCGTAGGCCCGGTCGCGGCCGTGCGCGGGAATCGTTCGCTCCACGATCCCCGCGGGCGACGGCCGACGAGCCCGTGACCGGCCCCGGAGGCGCCGACGTGAGATCGAAGGCACCTGATGGCATGTCCTGGCCGTTCCGGCCGCGGAGGGGTAGAAGGGAATCGTGAGCACCTCTGCGCAGTCCGACGACCTGACCCCGGGAGCCCCTGTGGCCTGCGCGAGCGACGAGCCCGTCGGAGTCGACACCGCGATCGGCGCCGCCGACCCCGCGCCCGCCGGCCGAGGCGGCCGCGTCGTCGGCGGTGTGCTCGCCGTGCTCGCGGTCGCGACGATCGCGGTGAACCTGCGCCCCGGGGCGACCGGCGTCGGCCCCCTCATGGACCCGATCGTCGCCGCCTACGGACAGGGGCCGGCCGCCGCGGGCCTCCTGACCGCCCTGCCCTGCCTCGCCTTCGGTGCGCTGGGCCTGCTCGCCGTGCCGATCTCGCGGCGGCTCGGGCTGTCCGGCACGGTCGTCGCCTCCTTCGTGCTCGCCGCGATCGCGCTGCTGCTGCGGCCCGGCACGGACGTGTTCTGGCTGTTCGTGGCGCTGTCGGTGATCGGCCTGATGGGCCCGGCGCTCGGGAACGTGCTGGTCCCGGCCTGGATCAAGCTGCACGGAGGGCGGCACGCCGTGGCTCTGATGACGCTGTACAGCGTGGTGCTCGCGATCGGCGGCTCCGCCGGGGCGTCCCTCGCCGTGCCGCTCGCGGGCGGCGGCGCCGACGGATGGCGCGCATCCCTGCTGTTCTGGGGCGCCGTGATCGCGCTGCCCGTCGTGGTGTGGGCCGTGGTCCTCACCCGCACCGGGCACGACTTCCCTCCCGCCCCGCCGCGCGGCACCCTCAGCGGCTCCCTGCTGCGCTCGCCCACCGCGATCGCGCTGACGGTCATGTTCGCCCTCCAGTCCCTGAACGCGTACACGCAGTTCGGGATGCTCCCGCAGATCCTCGCCGACGCCGGCATCACTCCCACCCGGGCAGGGCTGCTGGTCGGCGTGATCTCCGGCTGGGGGCTCGTGGGCGGTCTCGTGATGCCGACGGTGATCGCTCGCGCCCCCGGCCTGCGCTTCATCGTGGCGGGCTTCGGGGCGCTGACGACGATCGGCTATCTGGGACTGCTCCTCGCGCCGACGGCGAGCCCGCTGCTGTGGGCGTGCGTGCTGGGGATCGGCGGCTTCGCCTTCCCCACCGCGATCGCGCTGCTGCCGGCCCGGACCCGCTCCCCGCTGGTCACCGCCCGCCTCTCGGGCGCCACCCAGCCCGTCGGCTATCTCCTCGCCGCCCTCGGCCCGATCCTCGCCGGGATGCTGCTGGACGTCACCGGCGCCTCCGCGACCGTGCTGTGGTTCCTGGCCGGGACCGGTGTGCTGCTGGCGATCGCCGGATATCGCGCGGGCCTGCCGCGCACCGTCGACGACGAGCTGCACGCCTGAGGACCGGCCCTCGGGCGTGCACGCGGCGCAGGCTCGGAGTCCGTGGGAAGATGCCTCCATGAGCCTCGTCCGCACCCTGCGCATCCTGGCCTCGCAGCGGCCCTCCCTGCCCCCGCGCGCCGTCGCCGATCCCTCCCGGGTGCGGCGCGTGCGCCACGACCGGGTCCCCGTGACCTGGATCGATCCGGGGCTCGCGAGCACCGCGACGATCGTGCACCTGCACGGCGGCGCGTACGTGCAGGGCGAGTCGCGGCAGACCTGGGAATGGCTCGAGGAGGTCGCGCGGCGCTCCGGTGCCGCCGCGGCGATGATCCACTACCGCCTCGCCCCGCGTCACCCCTATCCCGCCGCGGTGGACGACGTGCTCGCCGCGCTCGCCGACATGCAGCGCGAGGCGGTGCTGCGCCCGGGCCGATGGGTGCTCTCCGGCGACGGCGCCGGGGGCGGGCTCGCGCTCGCCGTCGCGCAGTCCCTCGCCGGCTCCGGGGCCGACGCCCCCGCCGCAGTGCTGCTCGAGTCGCCCTGGTCGGACCTCTCCCGGGAGGATCACGGCCAGGAGTCGCTGCGGGTCGCCGCGCGCCTGTACGCCGGTGCCGTCCCGCGCACGCAGCCGCGGCTGAGTCCCGTGCACGGCGACCTCGCAGGCCTGCCGCCCGTGCACCTCGTGACCGGGGCGGAGGACCCGCTGGTGCGGGACGGCCGGAGCCTGGCCGCCGCGCTCCTCGACGCCGGCGCCGAGCACCACGTCCTCGAGCTCCCCCACGGCGGCCATCAGGTCGCCGTCGCCGGGGAGGGGCCGCAGGCGCAGCAGGCGCGGCGCTTCCAGATCAGCGCCGTGCGCGCGGCGATCGGCCTCGACGAGTCCGCCGCGCACTGACGACGTCCCGGAAGACCTGACACTGTTCGTCTTCTCGGGAGGCGGCGCTACTCTGTGGCCATGGACGCAGGGGACCGGCCTGTGGGCGGGCACGTGATCTGGGACGGCAGCCCGCGCGCGGTCGCGCGCCTCCGCGAGGCCGTGATGCCGCATGCGGCGGTCGGCGTGCTGCGGGTGGTCCTCCAGCAGCTCGTCCTCCACGAGGAAGGACGGGAGGCCGGCCGCCACGAGGTCATCGACGAGATCGTCGACGTCGGCGGGAACCTCGTCGCCTCCCCGATGCGGGAGTCGGTGCGGGCCGATCCGGCGGCCTCGGCCGCGCTCGACGGCGCGCTCGCCCAGCTGCGCGCGGACATCTCCGCCGAGCTCCATGCGACGGTCGACTCCCTCGAGGTGGTGCTGGATCGCGACGGCCGCCACGAGGTGCGCCTGCTGCTGTCCGCGGAGGTCTCCCCGCGCGAGCTCGCCGAGGGGCCCGCCCCCGAGGCTCTGCACGACGGCGACCATCACATCCGCCACCAGTCGCCCGCGCTCGAGGAGCTGCGCGACCGGCTCGCCGTGCCGTCGGGTCCGCTGCGGCGGGTGCTGGACGGGCTGCGCGAGCGCCTCGTCCGTCGCGCCTGAGGACCCCTCCCGGGTCGACGCCTCTGCTCAGCGGTGCGACACCGCGCCCTCGGCCACGCCCGCCGCGGTCGCTCCCGGCAGCTCGAGCCCCATCGCCTCGGCCAGCGTCACCCCGAGGTCCGCCCAGGACCCCTCCGCCGGCCCGTCCGGCAGCCCCGGGCCCACCGCGAGCGCGTGCGCCGGGGCCGACGGATCCGTGACCGCGCGCGGGCCGGCGTAGTACGGATCGTCGCCCTCGACGAGGGGTCGGTGCGTGGCCGAGAGCCCGAACACCGTCCCCGGGGTGCCCTCGAGCACCGCGATCACGTCGGTGCCCTCGCTCGCCCCGACCCCGTCGTCCACGCTGCGCAGCTGCAGCCGCGAGTGCTCCGCCAGCCCCGCGAGCGCTTCGAGGACCAGAGTCCGCAGCGCCTCCCCCTCCTCGCGACGCACGTGCACGACGCCGCGGGGGCCGTCGGGCTGCACCAGGGCCCGGAACCGGTCGATGCGGGTCCCGTCGGTGCGCACCAGCCCCTCCCCGGCGAGCACCGCGTTGGGGTGCACCAGCAGCGCGGTGGGGACCAGGGCGCGCCCGGGCACGAGCAGGATCCGGTCGGCCGGGCCGGGAGCGGCGGCGGTGAGGATCTGCTCGAGCGCGTCGGCGACGTCCCCCAGCGCGGCCGCGGCGGCCGCGCTGCCGAGCCCCGCCGCCCGGCGCGCGGTCCCCAGCCCGCTCAGCCGCACGGCCAGCAGGTCGATGCGGCCCCGTCCGAGCGCCTCGAGGGCGATCTCGGTGACCAGGTCGTCGGCGGCGACCTGGGAGAGCTGCACCCCGAGCTCTCGGCGCGGGGCGAGGTGCTCGGCGAGCATGCGCGGGGAGCTGGTGCGCTCGGCCATGTCCCAGCGGTTGCGGTAGCGGCGCAGGTCCTCGACCAGCGGCAGACACAGGTCGATGTCGGCGCCGGCGGTGGCGGGCCACTGCAGCGCGGCGGTGGTCAGTCCGGCCCGGCGCGCGCTCGCGAAGAGGGTGGGGACGGTCATCGCGGCCGCGTACCAGGTCGAGCGGCTCTCGGGGCGGTCCGGGTCGAAGGGCTCCTCCGTCGCGACCCCGGTGTGTGCGACCGACGCGCCCGTGACCAGGCTCGTCAGGGCAGGCGCGGGCTCCGAGGGGCCGCCGGGCCGGATCCGTAGCCCGGTCGTGCCGTGATGCAGCTGGGGCAGCGGTCGGCCGGATCCCGGGATCGCGTGCAGGCAGTCGGCGAGGTCCTGCTCGTCGAGCCCGTCGACCGCGATCAGCAGCGTGCGACCCGAGTCCATGGCGCGCCCCCGTTCTCGCCGTCCGATGCCGTGCCGGGAACCCTAGGTGCGCACTCTGGCCGGGGCGCGAGTCCCCGGTGAGCACCTGGCCACCGCGAGGTGAACAGCAGGGGACGGGCGGTGTCCGGGAGCGGCAGGACGGTGGCCGACGGGCCCCGGCGCGGGCTCAGCTGCAGGTGAGATAGGTGCGGTCGTCGCCGGCGAAGAGCGCGGAGTCCTCCTCCAGGACCTCCGCCAGCGGGATCCGGGGCGCGCCGAGCACGTCCTGCCGCGTGGCCTCCTGCACGCTGCGGTGCGCGTCCTCGTCCGCGAGCGCGGGGACCAGCAGCCCCTCGTTCTCCTCGATCCCGCAGCCGTCCAGGCCGTGCATCGTCACGCGCAGATGCCCGTCGACGAGGCCGCCCGAGTCGTCGAGCTCGGCGATCAGCCCGAGCCGGTGCGCGATGACGCCCACCGCGCGGGTGCCCGTGTCGATCACGGCCCAGGCGATCGTGGCCGCGAGCGCCAGCACGGGGGCGCCGTCCTGCTCGGCGCGGTGCCAGCTCGCGCTCAGTGCGGGCAGACCGACGGTGCGGAACGGCTCGGCCAGGGCGATCGAGTAGAAGGGACGTCCGCCATCCTCCCAGGCGGTGCGCAGCGGGTCCAGCCAGGCTTCGGGGGTGCGCGCCGTGAGCCGGTCGAGGGTCGCGGCGTCGTCGAGACCGCGCAGCTCCTCCGGGGAGAGATAGGCGGCCGCGACGAAGTCGACGATCGCCTCGCGCGACGCCGCGACGTCCCCCTCACGGGCTCCGATCCCCGCCCAGGTCTCGAGCTCCTCGGCCGCGCCGTCGAGGGGCAGGGCGAGCAGCTCCTCGGCGGTGCGGGCGTCCCAGTCGGCGGGATCCAGCGCGGCCAGCGGGCTGCGGGGGACGTCGCCCGAGGTGGGCACGGGGGAGGGGCTGCAGGCGGGGGTGAGCAGCGCAGTGGAGGCGAGCAGGCCCAGCGGCGCGAGGGCGCGGCGGCGTGGCCGACCGGCCCGCAGCGGGGTCATCTCAGCTCGGGCTCCGCCACGTCGGCGCGACCGGAGTCGGCGTCCAGGCGCCGACGGATCAGCGCGGCCTCGTCGCGGTCCGCGCGCACGGCCTTGTCCACGAGCGGGCCGGTGTCGAGCTCGGGCTCCTCGGGCTGCAGCACCAGCCACACCGCGAAGCCGATCGTCAGCACCAGGCAGATCGCGCCCAGCAGCGCCATGAGCGGCCACGACGCCGCGACGGGATCCCAGAACGAGTCCCCCTCGAACGGGGCGGCCAGCAGGATCTCGTCCACGGGCACCCCCTCGGTTCGGGACGGACGGGCCGGGCTCGCGCCCGGGGCAGGGTCCCTCTCAGCATAACGACGTGGGGAAGGCCCGAGGTTATGCTGTGGAAATCATGGCTGACGTTATTGTCGGGCGCTTCGCGCTCATCGACCTGATCGCCAAGGGCGGGTCCGGTTCCGTGTGGCGCGCCTGGGACTCCAAGATCCAGGAGCTGTGCGCCGCGAAGGTCCTGCGTCAGCGCGACTCGGCCGATCTGATGCGCTTCGTGCGCGAGAAGGGCGTCAGCTTCGACCACCCCCACCTGCTGACCCCCTACGGCTGGGGCGCCGAGGACGAGCACGTCGTGATCGCGATGCCCCTGGTCTCCGGCGGCACCCTCGAATCGGTCGTCAAGACCCGCGGGAAGCTCGCCGAGCCCGCGGTCGTGGTGATCCTGGACCAGCTGCTGGACGGGCTCTCGCACGTGCACGCCGAGGGGTGGATCCACCGCGACGTGAAGCCCGCGAACATCATGTTCGAGCCGCGCGGGCGGCAGCTGCCCGTCTCGCGCCTGGCGGACTTCGGGATCGCGGTGCACGAGACGGACGTGCGCTTCACCCATGTGGGCATGGTCAACGGCACCCCCGGGTACATGGCGCCGGAGCTGTTCTCGATGGCGGAGCCGAACCCCTCCCACGACCTCTACGCCGCGGGCGTGGTCGCGCTCGTGGCCCTGAACGGACCGCTCACGCTCCATGACGGCGCCTTCCGGCCCGATGAGCTCACCCGGCTCCTGCGCGGGGTCACCCCGAAGCTCTCCGCCGTGATCCGCGGCCTCGTCGCGGCGCAGCCGGAGGAGCGCTATCAGGACGCCGACGCGGTGCGGCGCGATCTGCCGCGCGTGCCCCCGGGCTATCCGCTCGCACATGTCGACGGCAGCCCGCTGGATCTCCGGGACACCCTGGACCCGCTCCCGCCGAACGCCCCCGGCGCGGCCCGCCCCGAGCGCCCCGCCGCCCAGGTCGCGCCCGCCTCGCTCGAGGCGATCCGCTCCGGGCGGGTCCAGCAGGGCTACAGCGTCGGCTCCGCCTCCCCGCAGACGGGGCCGCAGTGGGCGCAGGGCCCGGGGGCCGGCGTCGGGGCCGGGGTCGGCACCACGACGACCACGGGCCGCCCCGCCGGGCAGGACGACTCCCGCCGTCGCAGCACGATGATCGCGGTGGGGCTCGGCGCCGGCACCGCGCTGGTGCTCGGGGTGATCGTGGCGATCGTGCTGCTGGTGGTCTTCGACGGCTCCACCAGCGCCCTGACCGGCGGTGCGGGCACCAGCGGTATCGACGCCGCCTTCGCGGAGGTCGAGGCGGGGCAGGACTGCGCAGCCTCCGACGAGGGCGTGATCGCCCTGACCCCCGAGGGCGCCTATGTCACCTGCACCGCGACCGACGAGGGCCACGTCTTCACCTGACCCCGCGGGGCTCAGCGCGCGGTGGTCTCCAGCGACTGCACGAGCCCCTCGCGGCGCGGATCCATGAGCAGCTCGACGTGCAGCGCCGAGACCTCCGGCCCCGCCGAACCTGTCGCACCCGTCGTTCCGTCGACATCGCGGACACGTGCCGGCAGCGTCCAGCGCAGACGCGCCCGGCTCAGCACGCGGGCGTCCTCGACCCGCAGCGCCGCCAGATCCGCCAGGTCGAGCCCGGCCGCGGCGAGAGCGGCGTCCCGTCGGCGGCGCCGCTCGGCGCGGGGCACGTCGAGGTCCATGTTGTCCGCGAACCAGGCGTCGGCCGCGGAGTCCTCGTCCGTGCGGAGCCACTCGAGCGCGCCGCGAGCCGCCTCGAGGGTGCGCGGGGCGGCCTGCGGCGGAGTGCGGGCCAGCAGCTCCGGCGCCCGGCGGCGCAGGATCCGCAGCGCCTGCATCGACAGGGGAGTGGCCGGGGCGTACTTCGAGTTCGCGAGCGCGACGACGCCCACGCCCGAGTCGCGGTGCCACACCATGAACGAGCCGTAGCCGGGATAGCCGCCGGAGTGGGAGACCACCTCGCCGAGGTCGGGGAAGTGCTCGATCACCAGGCCGAAGCCGTAGCCGCGCACCCGGTCGAAGCCGGGGGAGACGCCGTCCTCCCCGGCGGGCAGCGGCGCGAGCGCCTGGTGGCGGTGCAGCTGCTGCATCTCGCGGCGGGAGGCGGTCGCGAGCGGACCCGCCTCCCGGCTCGAGCTGTCCGGGGCGTCGGCCGCGGCGAGGAAGCGCACCCAGGTCGCGATGTCGTCCACGGTCGAGAACAGCCCGGCCATCGCCCCGTACACGCCGGGGGAGTCCAGCGGCACCGGCTCGAAGCGGGTCGCGTCGGTGCGGTCGGCGAGGCGGTGCCCGGTGGCGAGGAGGCCCTGGTCGATCTCGGCGGCGGACCAGCCCGTCGCCGTGAGCCCCAGCGGGTCCAGGAAGCGCCGGCGGATCTCGTCGGCGTAGTCCGAGCCGGTGACCTCGTCGATCACGCGTCCCAGCAGGGCGTAGCCGGTGTTGGAGTACTCGAAGCCGGTGCCGGGGCGGTGCACGTGGCCGAGCCCGCCGCGCAGCACGGCGGCGAACTCCTCCCGTGTCATCGCCTCCTGCCGGTCGCCCCAGGGGTTGTCGGTGACCAGGCCGGCGTCCATCGTCAGCAGCCGGCGCAGGGTCGGCTCGCGGTCGTCGGCCGCGAGCTCGAAGGCGTCGGCGGCCTCGGGCACGTGGGCCGAGACGGGGTCCTCGAGCCGCAGCGCGCCCTCGTCGCGCAGGGCGAGGATCGTCGCGGCGGTGAACGACTTCGTCATCGAGGCGATGCGGGAGACGGTCGCGCGATCCATCGGGGACGAGCCGGGGGCGGGTGTCCCCTCCGAGAACTCGCGGTGCCCGGCAGCACCGTGGGCGAGGATCGCCTGCTCGTGCGCGTGACCGCCGATGATCGCCCAGGTCACGCCCGAGGTGCGGTGCTCGGCGACGGCGTTCTCGGCGAGGGCGGCGATCTCGGCGACCGCCTCCGCGGGGACGAGGGGGCGGGGGCTCGAGGCGGGGGACGGCATGGATTCCACTGTACTGCGGGCCCGGTTCACCCGCGGTGGTAGAAGCCGGCGATGATCCCGGCGACCTCCTCGCCGACCACCTCCGCCAGAAGGGCGGGATCGGTGCGGCGCGGGTCGTACGGGGCGCGGGCGGGCGGCTCCTCCTCGTGCCCGCTCTCGCGGGGATCGTCCGTCGCGGGTGCCCGGTCCTGGGCGGGGTCCTCCTCGCCGGCTCCCTCGGCCGGGGCGACGAGGTCCTCGAGCGCGAGCCCGCGCAGCGTCAGCAGGTGCTGGGGGTGCTCGTCCACGGCCTCGACCAGCACGTACACGAGCGCCGAGACGTGCCGGCACGGCCCCGGCCAGTCCAGGCAGGAGCAGTCGTGGGAGAGCTCGGCGGCGTCTCGCGGCAGCAGCGAGACCATCGAGGGGGCGAGCTCGGCCTCGATCTGCTCGGGATACCGGCCGGCCGCGAGCACGGCGGGCAGCTCGGGATGGGCGCGCGCGATGCGCAGGAACGCCTCCCGGTCCCCGGCGCGGAAGGCGGGCAGCTCGAACCTCGCCTGGTGCAGCTCGCCGCCCGGGTCCTGGACCGCGGCGCGGGCGGCGCCCGCCTCGACCTCGAGCCACTGCACGCGGCCGGCCCGCGCATCGGTGCGGCCGCGGCCGGCTCGGCCGGGGCCCAGCAGCCGCTCGGCCGCCTCGCGCAGCGCGACCGCCTGCCAGGCGGTGCCGATCGGTCCGCGCCGGGAGCGCAGGGAGATGCTCATCGGTCCTCCTCCTCGTCCAGGGAGAGCAGATCCAGCAGCCGGTCGTCGTCCAGCTGCGCGAGCCAGTCCTCGCCGTGGCCCACCGTGAGATCGGCGAGGGCCTGCTTGTCGGAGAGGACGGTGTCGATCTTCTCCTCGACCGTCCCGGCGCTGAGCAGGGTGTTCACGGTGACGTCGCGACGCTGGCCGATGCGGAAGGCGCGGTCGGTGGCCTGGTTCTCCACCGCCGGGTTCCACCAGCGGTCCAGGTGCACCACGTGGTTCGCGGCCGTGAGGGTCAGGCCCGTGCCGCCGGCGCGCAGGCTCAGCAGCATCATCCCGGGCCGGTCCCGCTGCTGCTGGAACTCCTCGACCATCCGGTCGCGGTCCCGCTTGGAGACCCCGCCGTGCAGGAAGGGCACCGAGCCGAGGCCGTGCTCGGCGAAGCGCTCGGCCCAGTAGGGGACCAGCAGGTGCCCGAAGGTCGTGAACTGGGTGAACAGCAGCACCTTCTCGCCGCGCTCGAAGGCGGAGGCGAGCAGGTCGTCGACCAGCTCGAGCTTGCCCGAGCGGTGCCGGCCCTCGCGCACCAGCGGGGAGCCGTCGCCGAGATAGTGCGCGGGGTGGTTGCACACCTGCTTCAGCCGCGTGATCGCGGAGACGACCAGGGTGCGGCGCCGGGCCTGCTCGGCGCCGTCGATCTGGGCCATCAGCTCGTCCACGATCGCCTCGTACAGCCCGGCCTGCTCCGGGGTCAGGTTCACCACCCGGTGCAGCTCGATCTTCTCGGGCAGGTCCGCGATGATCGAGCGGTCCGTCTTCACGCGGCGCAGGATGAACGGCGAGGTCACCAGGCGCAGGCGGCTGATCGCCCCGCCGTGGCCCTCCTCCTCGATCGGGGTCGCGATCCGCTCCTGGAAGCTCGCGGCGCCGCCCAGCAGGCCCGGGTTCACCGCCTCCATCAGCGAGTGCAGGTCGCCGAGCCGGTTCTCGACGGGGGTGCCGGTCAGGGCGAGGCGGTGCGGGGCCTGCAGCGCCCGCGCGGCACGCGTGACCTGGGTGCCGGGGGTCTTCACGTGCTGCGCCTCGTCCAGCACCAGGCGGTGCCAGGGCACGGCCTGCAGCACCGGCAGGTCGCGTGCCAGCAGCGAGTAGGTGGTGATCACGAGATCCAGATCCGCGGCGCCGGCGACGAAGGACTCGTCCCGCACCCGGTCCCCGCCGTGGTGGACGTGCACCGAGAGACAGGGAGCGAATCTCTCGGCCTCCCGCTGCCAGGCCCCGACCACGGACATCGGGCACACCAGCAGCGTCGGGCCGACGGGGGCGGGCGGCACCTCCCGCCGTCCCGTCACGGGGGCGTCCGCGAGCCGTTCGAGGGGGATCCCCTCCCGCTCTCGGCACAGCAGCGCGAGGACCTGCATCGTCTTGCCGAGCCCCATGTCGTCGGCGAGGATCCCGCCGAGGGACTGCTCGTCCAGTGCCCACAGCCAGTTCAGGCCGTCGAGCTGGTAGGGCCGCAGCGTCGCCGCGAGCGTCTCCGGCTGCGGGTAGGGGTAGGGGCCCTCCGCGCCGGGCATCAGGCGGGCCAGGCCCCGGCTGCCGCCGGAGTGCAGGGCGGCGAGGCCGAAGTCGACGTCGGCCATGTCGGGGGAGAGGATCATCGAGAACATCTCGATCCACGGCGCTCTTCCCTCGACCTCGGCCGGGACCGGCGCCGGGGGCGGCAGCTCGGGTGCGGCCGGACGCTCCGGGGCGCGGGGTGCGCGAGCGGCCGACGCCGCGGGCGCCTCGCCGTCCTCCCTGCCCGCGAGCCGGCGGTCGCGGGTGCGGCGGCTGAACGCGTCGAGGAAGCGCTCGGCGGCGCGGAGGGTGGTGGGGTCCAGGCGCACCCACTGGCCGCGCAGCTGCACCAGCTCGGCCTGCGCCTCGCGGATCCGCTCCATCTCCTCCTCGGTCAGCTCGGTGTCGCCCACGGCCACCCGCCAGCGGAAGGAGGCCATCGCCCCGAGCCCCACCCCGGAGCCCTTCCGCTCGCCGGGATCCTCCTCGACCTCCTGCGGGCGCAGCGTGGTGCGCTGGGCGGTCCAGTCCCGCGGCAGCAGCACCGTGACCCCGGCCTGCTCGAGCGCGGGGGTGTCCAGGGTGAGGAAGGCCGAGGCCTCCTGGGTGGTCAGCAGCCAGTCCACCCCGGTGTCGTCCACGGCCGCGCCGCGCACCGTCGGCGCGAGGCGCAGCACGGCGGCGGAGGCCTCGGCGGCGCCGGCCGCGGTGAGGTCTCCGACGGCGCGGAGATCCGCGACGGGGTGGACGGTCCCGTCGTCCTCCCGCAGGCAGGTCTGCAGCGGCCAGGCCGTCCCGACGGGCGGCTGGAACAGCCGCACCACCAGCTCGCTGTCGCCGGGGCCGAGCTTCACGCCGGGTCGTCCGGAGTCGACGAAGCCGTCGAAGGCGGTGGTGAGGCGGCGCTGGGTGGGCAGGTCCGCGCGCAGCTCGCCGTCGTCGGCCAGCGCCCACAGCACGCCCAGCGGGTCCGCGGCGGGCGGTGCGGCGCGGCGCAGGTGCTCGGCGAAGGCGGGACGGGCGTGGCCGTCCACGAGGGCGTGCAGCAGAGCGGGCGCCTCCGGCTCGGGGGCGCGCCACTGCAGGATCGGCCGCCCATAGCGCTCGGCGGCGCGCACTCGCAGGTGCCGGGCGGCGAGGAGCTCCTGGGCGCGCAGGTCCAGCACGCAGGCGGCCAGGAGGTTCGGCATCGCGATCAGCTGCTCGTCCAGCCGGGCGGCGGTCTCCTCGGCGAGCAGCTGCGCGAGCCGGTCCGGCAGCTCCTGGTCGAACCGGGCCTCGAGCAGGGCGGTCGCGGCGCCGACCAGGCCGGTCAGTCCCGTGCCGGACAGCGGCAGGGCGGGCATGCGCCGGTCCCCGTCCCGTCCCGGGACCCGCACGCGGTGGCGCAGCCGGTCCGGGGCGTCCGCGAGCGCCTCGGCGAGCGGGGGCGGGGCGTCCTCGCGCAGCGCGGTGAGGTCCTCGAGGGCGCGGGAGCGGCGGGGACCGGTCTGCTCGGCGACCCACAGCGCGGGGCCGAGGTCCTCGTCGACGACGAGGTGCAGGCGGCGATCGGGCATGGGTCCCAGGTTAGGTGCAGGCGCCGACGCGCGAGGCGGGCGTCGACGGACTGTGGACGACGGGACGGCGGAGGGCGGCGAGGGGGAGGGGAGGTCCGTCCCCGCTCGTCACAGCCCGTCGACGATCAGCGCGGTCGCATCCAGCCAGGCCGCCTTGGTCCGCTTCGAGACCCGGGCCCAGTCCAGGTGGGTGCCGTCGACGAACTGCTGCTCGTAGGGCACCTCGGTGACCGCTCGGGTGTGCGCCCCGAAGTGGGCGAGCAGCCGTGAGCGCAGGGTCGGGTCGAACTTCCCCTTCGAGGAGTGGGACAGGATCGTCACCGCATGGTCCACCTGCTCGCCCAGGCCCGTCGCCCGCAGCTCGTCGATCATCCACGCCGCGGCGTTGAAGGTGTCCTCGCGGACGGTCGAGATGATCACCAGCTGGTCGGCGCTGCGGACCGCGGCGAGCCAGTTCGAGGCGCGCACGTTGTTGCCGGTGTCGATCACCTTCAGGCGGTAGAAGCGCGAGAGCGCCTCGTTGAGCTCGGCGAAGGCCTCCGCGTCGATCAGCTCCGCCGAGCCCGGGTCCTCGTCGGAGGCGAGGATGTCGAAGCGCATCTCGCCCTGCGGGCGCACGTACGGGTCGAGGTCCGCGTTGCTCGTGGCGGGGGAGCGCAGCGTGTCGATGTCGTGGAGCAGGTCCACGGCCGTGCGGCGGTGCTCGGTGGGCAGCCCGCGCCAGCCGAGCGTGCCCCGGGTCTCGTTGTTGTCCCAGGCCAGAACGTTGCCGCCGCGGGTCACGCCGAGGGTCGCGGCGATCATCAGCGAGGCGGTGGTCTTGTGCGCGCCGCCCTTGAGGTTCACCACCGCGATGTTGCGCGGGCCCTCGAGGGGACGGTGGATCCGCTCCAGACGCTCGATGGCCAGGCGCTCCTTCTGCCCCGGTCCGGGGGAGATCACCCCGCCGGTCAGGCGCGTGATCAGCCCGGGCAGGCCGCGGGTGGCCTTGACCTTCTTGCGACGCGCCGTCGAGGACTGCAGGTCCTGGAGCGTGGGGCGCGAGTCGGCCGGCACGTCGGCGCGCGAGGGCAGCGGGCGCTTGTGCACCGTGGCAGCGGTCGCCTCGGGGGCAGGAGCCGCCGAGGGTGCCGACGGGGCCGACGGACCGGACTGTGCGGACGCGGCCGACGCAGCCGACGGAGCCGACGGCGCCGATGCGGCCGACGGCGCGGAGGAGGCGGAGCGGTCCGCGGCGGCGGGCGCGCCCGGGGCGAGGCTCGCCCCGCCCTGCGCCGCCGCGCCGTCGCGCACCGCATCGGCCGAGGTCTGCGGCGCGTACGAGAAGGTGGGGACGACGGCGTGCTCGCCGGTCGCGGCGGAGAGCACGTCCGTCGAGTCCGACCCCGAGCTCGGCGCGGCCGCCGCCCGTCGGCGGCGCGCACGGAGCGGACGGGCGGAGGAGCCCGCACCGCCCGTCGCGTCGACCGCGGGGTGCTCCTCGACCGCCGCGTGGGACGGCGCGATCAGCGGCTCGTCGGGATCCGGCCCGTGCAGCGGGCGGGAGTCCGGCTCACGCGGGGTGATCCTGCCCGAGGGCTCCACGCGCAGGTGGTGGCGCACGTCGGGCTCGACGATCACCACGTCGAGCTCCTGGTCGCCGCTCTTGGCGGAGGTGATGAAGACCTGCTTGACCCGGTCCCGGATCTCGGGGAGGTCGGCTCCGGCCACCTCGACGGACTCGTCGGCCAGGTGCACCGTGGCAGTGGTCTCGGAGGTGATGCGCGCCTGCGCGATCATCTGGTCTTCCCTTCCGTGCTGAGCGCCGACGGAGCGGGGCCCGCGGCAGAGTTCGGGACCACTCTACGGGCGCTCGGCGCCCCGTCCGCGCCTACAGTGGCACCGTGCACATCACCCTGCTCAGCGACCCGGCCGTGCCCGGCGCGGACGAGGACGCGGCCGGGGTGCTGGGCGAGGTGGCGGTGGTGCTCGACGGCGCCGGGGTGCCCGCACGGTTCCGCCACGGCTGCCACCACTCGGTCGCCTGGTACTCGCACGCCCTCGCGGCCCGCCTGCTGGTCGCCGCCCAGGACAGCTCCCTCGCCCTGACCGGGGCGCTCGCCCGCGCGATCGACGAGGTGCGGGTCCTGCACGAGGACGAGTGCGACCTCTCCGCCGGCGGCCCCTCCGCCACAGTGGCCATGGTGCGCCGCGCCGGGCAGGACCTCGAGCACCTGGTGCTGTGCGACGCGTCCCTCCTCCTGGAGCGACGGGACGGTCGTGTCACGAGGATCACCGACCGGCGGATCGAGGACGTGGTGCGGCAGGAGCGGGGCGCCGAGGCGATCGAGGCGCGGCGCAACGCCCCGGGAGGGTTCTGGGTCGCCCGCCACGAGCCGGAGGCCGCCGGCGAGGCGCTCGCAGGCCGCACCCCGCTCGCTGATCTCTCCGCGGTGCACCTGGTCAGCGACGGGATCACGCGCGCCGTGGAGCTGCTGGGACTGCACGACGACGCGTCCCTCGCCCGCGCGCTCTCCGAGGATCCGGGCCCGGTGCTGGCCGGGATCCGGCGCGCGGAGACGGCGCTGGCGGGGGAGAGGGCGCCGCGGAAGCGGCACGACGACGCGACCGTCCTCTCCTGGCGGCTGTGACGGAGCTGGGAGATCGGTGCGTGCACGGTGACAGCGCCGGGCGCCGCGCGGGCCCGCTCGAGCTCTCGTGGAGCTCCGCCGCGCCGTCGGGACGGCTGCGGAAGTACCCTCCGACCGTGAGACTTGACGGTCCCATGGGGTGAGCTCGACCGAACCTCGACACAGTGAGGTGACTGAACTTCCTGCATGTCACCTGCAAGAACGACGCGTCGCGCCTCGTTTACAGACGGCGGCGGAGCGCCTAGACTCGGTGTCACGACGTCGTCGGGAGACGTGTAGCTCCCCCATCGGGGGACGTGACACGGAGAACGTGCGAGGTCGGTCTTGCGGGGATGAAACCTCCGCGTTCGGCTGGTAGTGTTCCGAGCGTCGCAAGACATTGAAAATTTGAGAGATGTGCCGTTCCCCAAGACCCCCCTCATGGGGAGCGGCCGGACGGGCACAGATGCCAGGTTCCCCCACCTGTGGCAGCCCGTCCAGCCTGTTCGCCCGCACCCACCCCTGACGGACGACAGGCCTGACGAGCGGTCCGTGAGCCCCCGACACTGTCGGTTGAGCGCTCCGGGCCGCTCGTCGCATTTCCGGCCGGGTCAGGACCCGAGGATGGCGACGTCGCTGCCCGGATCCAGGCGGTAGCCCGCCCCGCGCACCGTGGAGATCAGACGGCGGTAGCGGCCGAGCTTCGTGCGCACGCGGCGCACGTGCACGTCGACCGTGCGCTCGCCGGTGTCCTCGGGCGCCTCGGCCCAGACCGTCTCCATGAGCTCGGTGCGGGAGATCGTGCGACGCGAGTCGCGGGCCAGCTGGGCCAGCAGCTCGAACTCCTTGTGGGTGAAGTCCACGTCCTGCCCGTCGATCCGCACCCGGCGGCCGAACAGGTCGATGACCAGCGAGTCCTCAGGGGCGAGGGAGGGGCTGGAGGGGCTCACCGCGGTCGCCTGCAGCTGGCGGCGGCGGGCCGCCTCCGCGTCCCGGCGGGCCGGGGCGTTCGGGGAGACGATCCCCTTGCGGCGGGGTCGCAGCGGGCTCACGGCCGCGGCGCCCTGGGTGCGGGGCGGCAGCGTGCGGGCGGTGCCGCGGCCGGTCGCGGCGAAAGTGCGGGGGCTGTCCACCGAGACGCTGGTGCGGCCGTCGCGGGCGGCGACCAGGCGCTGCGCGCGGGTGCGCAGCTCGTCGGCGATGACCGCGGCCTCGACGTCGCCGGTCCCGGCGGGCAGGGTCACGGAGACGGTGATGGTGACGGCGTCCTCGGTGGGGACGGGGCGCGAGGCGGTCCCGCCCACCCGGTGCAGGCGGGGGGAGGTGCGGACGGCGGTCGCGTCGGCGGTGGTGGGGCGATCCAGGGCGATGGTCATGATGCGAGTTCTCCGAGGTGCGGCGCATTCAGCGCGGCGGGCGGTGGACCCGGGATCCCTGGCTGATCGACGCCTGCGGCGGATCTGTGAGGGGCGTGCTCCCGGTGGCACCTGGAGCCCGCGCCCTCCGGCCGGCTCCTGTCAGCCGATCTCGGAGAGGTCGTGAGCGCTCAGAGGCTCGGCTGACGATGCATCATCGGCATCATCATCATGAACATCATCGCGCGCATGGCGGAGCGGACCACCCGGGGGGCGGTCTCGCGGTGCGCGGCGATCGAGGTCATGGGTACGAGGATGCCCCGTCCCCTTCCGGAGGGCAAGCGAGTGTTCACATTCCGGGACGGGGCATCGAGGCCTGTTCCCGCGCCGCTGCGGCCCCTCGACGGTGGATCAGGGCTCAGTCGACGACCCCGAAGAGGCGGTCGCCGGCGTCGCCCAGGCCCGGGACGATGTAGCCCTTCTCGTTGAGCTTCTCGTCGATCGCAGCGGTGACGACGGTGAGGTCGATCGCGGGGTCGAGCTGCTCCTCGAGCGCCTTCAGCCCCTCAGGCGCGCACAGCAGCGTCACGCAGGTGATGTCCTTCGCGCCGCGCTCGTGGAGGTACTCGCACGAGGCGATGAGGGTGTGTCCGGTGGCGAGCATCGGGTCCAGCACGAAGCACTGCCGACCCGAGAGATCGTCGGGCAGGCGGTTCGCGTAGGTGGTGACCTCGAGGGTCTCGTCGTTGCGGACCATGCCCAGGAATCCCACCTCGGCGGTGGGCAGCAGGCGGGTGAGGCCGTCGAGCATGCCGAGCCCCGCGCGGAGGATCGGCACGACCATCGGCTTGGGGTTCGTCAGCCGGGTGCCGGTCATGGTGGTCACCGGCGTCTCGATCTCCACCGGCGCGACGGCCACGTTGCGGGTCGCCTCGTAGGCCAGCAGGGTGACCAGCTCATCGGCGAGCTGGCGGAACACGGAGGAATGGGTGGCGCGATTGCGCAGCACCGACAGCTTGTGGGCGACGAGGGGGTGGTCGATCTCGAGAACGCGCATGGAAGGAATCTACCGGAGCACGCCCTGGCCCACGGCATGTCGGAGGGAGGGGAGAGGATGGTCTCCCGACAGGCGACCGCGCCTGGCCCCGACGCGCGCGAAGGAGCCCGTCATGACCCGTTACCGCTACTACACCGCGACCACCCTCGACGGCTTCCTCGCCGACGAGCACGACAGCCTCGACTGGCTGCTCTCCCAGCCTGTCGGGGAGGAGAGCATCATGCCCTACGACGACTTCATCGCCGATGTCGGCGCGATCGTCACCGGCCGCACCACCTACGACTGGGTGCTCGAGCACGAGGGCGCCGTCGATGGCGCCTGGGTCTACACCCAGCCCACCTTCCTGTTCACCCACCGCCCGCCCGCGGCGCGGCGCGAGGGCATCACCGCCGTCTCCGGGGCGCCCGCCGAGCACCGCGCCGCGATCGAGGAGGCCGCGGACGGGAAGGACGTGTGGATCGTCGGCGGCGGGGACCTCGCCGCGGAGTTCGCACGTGCAGGCATGCTCGACGAGGTCTTCGTATCGATCGCCCCGGTGGCCCTCGGCGCAGGCCGGCCGCTGCTCGGCGGGAGCTTCGACCTCGAGCTGCGCGAGCACGGGCGCAACGGCGCGTTCCTGGAAGCGCGCTACGCGGTGGTGGGGGAGCGGCGCTGAGCCGGCAGCGCGACAATGGCTCCATGATCGATCCCCTGAGCGACGAGTCGCTGATGGGCCTCGCGATCGACGAGGCGCGCGGCGCCGCCGGCCGGGAGCCGGCCGACGTCCCCATCGGCGCAGTGGTCATCAGTCCCGACGGCGCCGTGCTCGCGACCGCCGGGAACCGCCGCGAGGCCGACGAGGACCCCACCGCCCATGCCGAGATCCTCGCCCTGCGCGCGGCGGCCCGGGAGACGGGCCGCTGGAACCTCACCGGCTGCACGCTCGCGGTCACCCTCGAGCCGTGCACGATGTGCGCGGGTGCGATCGTGCTCTCCCGCGTGCAGCGCGTCGTCGTCGGAGCGATGGACCCCAAGGCCGGAGCGGCCGGCTCCCTCTACGACCTGGTGCGCGAGCCGCGGCTGAACCACCGCGTCGAGCTCACCACCGGTGTGCGGGAGCAGGAGTGCGGCGACCTGCTGCGCGACTTCTTCCGCGCCCGCCGGAAGCGCTGAGCGCCCGGCCGCCGCACCCTGCGTCCACGCTCACTCCTCGTACATCGCGATGAACCGCCCGACCACTCCGCCCTCGCGGAGCTTGTCGATCGCCTCGGGGATCTCGGCGTGCGTGATGTGGTTCATCGGCGGGGTGAGCGAGCCGTCCCGCATCAGCTCGTAGATGCCCGCGAGGTCCTCGCGGGTGCCCGACTTCGAGCCCTTGATCTGCAGCTGCTTGACGATCAGCGGGTAGGTGCCGATGGTCGACTCGAGCCGTCCCATGCCCACCTGGACCAGCGTGCCGAACTCCGCGAGGGTCTCGAGCGCTTCCGCCGTCGTGGTGCCGAAGCCCGCGTAGTCGACGATCAGCTCGAGGTCGCGGTCCGCGAAGGCGGTGATGCTCTCGGCGACGCCGGCCAGGCCGATCTCGTCCTTCAGCTCGCGGGCGGCGGGGCTGATGTCGGCGCCGTACACCTCGGCGCCGAGAAGGGAGGCGACGCGTGCGCCGATGTAGCCGAGTCCGCCGAGCCCGATGACCCCGATCCGCATCCCCTTGCTCGCTCCGCCTACGGCCACCATCGCGTGATAGGAGGTGAGCCCGGCATCGGTGGCCATGGCCCCGAGGTCGAAGGGGACCTCGTCGGGCAGGGCGACCAGGTTGTCGGCGGTGGCGCGGATCCGCGGCTGGAAACCGCCGTCCCAGGCGCCGTAGCCGAGCGCGTCGCCGTCGCGCATCACCGGCGCGAGGCCCACGCGGTCGCCGACCTTCCAGGACTCCATCCCGTCCCCGACCTCGACGATCACCCCGGCGGACTCGTGGCCCATGGTGCGGGGAAGGCCTTTCTCGAACAGCGCCATCCAGCCCGGGTCGTCCAGAGTGGTCACGTCCGAGTGGCAGACGCCGGTGGCCTTGACCTCGACGACGACCTCGCCGGGCCCCGCCGTGGGCTCCTCGACCTCGCGGAGGGTGAGGGGCATGCCGGTGCCTTCGAACTGCCATGCCTTCATGGGGTCCTCCTCCCGGTGATTTGCCGGGGCGCTTCGCCCCGACTGATGCCTCCACATTAGGAATGCCCAGGTGGGCGGGACAAGGGAAGGTGGTCCCGCACAGCGGGGCCCGATACGCACCGCAATCGCCTGGTGGGACGCGCGTCTCGCACGGCGGACACCGGTCTATGGTGTCCCCTGTCGTCCGCAGGCCGAGGAGAGTTCATGAGCACAGCATCGCCGTCGTCGGCCGTCGTCGCCGAGGACGTCTCGAAGGTCTTCTTCTCCGGCACCGACCCCGTCTGGGCGCTCGAGGACTTCTCGCTGACCCTCGAGCCCGGCTCCTTCACCTGCATCGTCGGCCCCTCCGGCTGCGGGAAGTCGACCTTCCTGCGCATCCTCGGCGGGCTCGAGGAGCGGACCGTCGGCGAGGTGACCCTGCCCGCCGGCGAGGATCGCATCCCCGCCGCCTTCGTGTTCCAGGAGCACGGGGTCTTCCCCTGGATGACGGTGCTGGACAACATCGCCTTCGGCCTGCGGATGAGCGGGGTCGGGAAAGCGGAGCGCCTCCGCACCGCCCGCGAATGGCTCGAGCGGGTGCGCCTGGCCGACTTCGCGGACTCCTACCCTCACCAGCTCTCCGGCGGCATGCGCCAGCGCGTCGCGATCGCGCGCGCCTTCGCGACCGGCTCCCCGGTGCTGCTCATGGACGAGCCGCTCGGGGCGCTCGACGCCCAGACCCGCATGCTCATGCAGGAGGAGCTCATCGCGCTGTGGGAGGCGGAGCGCAAGACCGTCCTCATGGTCACCCACGACATCGACGAGGCGATCATCCTCTCCGACCGGGTGATCGTGATGTCCGGCCGCCCCGGCACCCTGCGCGAGGACATCACCGTGCCCTTCGACCGTCCCCGCTCCTTCGAGATCGAGCGCGACCCCGAGTACTCGGCGCTGCGCGCTCGCGTCTGGGATCTGCTGCGCGAGGACGCCCGCACCGCCGAGGAGACCGCATGAGCATCGAGACCCGCACGGACGACCGCGAGCGGCGCACGCTCGTGGCCGCGAGCGCGCAGCGCGCCCGCGACCGTCGCCTCGCCACGCGCGATCTCGTCCTCTCGATCGCGACGCCGATCCTGCTGCTGGTGCTGTGGGAGCTGTGCGCGCGCGTGGAGATCATCGACCCGCGCTTCTTCCCGCCGCCCACCCGGATCCTCGCGGCGGGCTGGGAGATGCTGCTCAGCGGCGAGCTGTGGCAGCACACCGCCCCCACCCTGATGCGACTCGCCGTCGGAGGCGGCCTCGGCGCGCTCGCCGGGATCGTCGTGGGCCTGCTGATGGGCGCCTCGCGGGCGCTGAACGCCGCGCTCGGACCGCTGTTCTCCGCGCTCTACCCGCTGCCGAAGATCGCGATCTTCCCGATCCTGCTGATGATCTTCGGCCCCACCGAGCTGCCGAAGATCATCGCCGTGTTCATCACGACCTTCTTCATCATGCAGATCAACACCGTCTCCGGCGTCTGGGCGATCGACCGCAAGCTCCTCGAGGCCGGCGCCGCCTACGGCGCCCGCGGCATGGACCGCTTCCGCTTCGTGATCCTGCCCGGGGCGATGCCCTTCGTCTTCTCCGGCCTGCGCACCGCCACCGGCACCGCCGTCGTGGTCGTCACCGCGGTGGAGTTCACCGGTGCGACGACCACCGGCCTCGGCTACCTGATCTGGAACTCCTGGCAGCTGTTCATCCCCGAGAAGCTGTACGTGGGACTGGTCGTCATCGGCCTGATCGGCGCCCTGGTCACCACGATCCTCAGCCGCTCCGAGAAGCTGCTGCTGCCCTGGCGCCGAGAGCGCTGACCCGTCCCGCCCCGCACCACCCGATCCTCTTCACCACCTGGAGCACCGATGCGACGTCGCACCCTTCTCTCCCTCGCCTCCGCCACCGCCCTCGGAGGTGCCCTGACCGCCTGCGGCTCCGCCGTCACCGGCGAGGACCCCGCAGGCGGCTCCGGCGGCGGCGCCGAGGGCACCGTACGGGTGGGCCACCTGCCCTCGGCGCTGTTCGCCCCGCTGTACGTCGCCGACGCGAAGGGATACTTCGAAGCCGAGGGCATCACCCTCGAGCTCACCCCGCTGAACTCCGGCCAGGACGGCGTGCCGATGCTCGCCAACGACCAGCTCGACGTGATGGTCGCCGGGTTCAGCGCCGGCATGTTCAACGCCCTCGAGCAGGGGGTCGCCTTCAAGATCGTCGGCTCCATGGGCATCTCCCCGGGCGACCCCGAGAACTCGCCCACCGCCCTCGAGGTGCGTCAGGACCTGCTCGACGACGGCACCGTCTCCACCGTCGCGGATCTCGAGGGTCGCACCATCGGCGTCGCCGGCGGGCCCGGCGCGACCGGCGGCTACCTCCTCGCGGCGATGCTCGAGGAGGGCGGGCTGTCCCTGAACGACGTGGAGATCTCCAACCTCGCCACCCCCGACCAGGAGCCGGCGCTGACCAACGGCTCGGTCGACGCGGCGACCCCGTCGGCCCCCTTCTCCTCCTCGATCGAGGAGGCCGGGATCGCCTCCCCGCTCGCGGTCCCCGCCGAGGGCACCACCGGCACCGGTGTGATGTACTCCGAGTCCTTCGTCGCCGCCGAGCACGCGCAGGGCTTCTTCACCGCGCTGGCCAAGGGCGCGCACGAGCTCGGCGAGGACGGCACCCAGACCGACGAGGTGTACGAGATCCTCGCCGACACCCTGGGGCAGGACATCGAGGTGCTGAAGGCCTCCCCGATGTACACCTACCTCCCCGACCTCGCCCCGCAGCCCGAGCAGCTCGAGGCCATGCAGGCCGTGTGGCTCGAGGCCGAGCAGATCACCTACGTCGAGCCGCTGGACATCGCCGGCATCGTCGACGCGAGCTTCGCCGAGAACGCGGCCGGCTGAGCCGCTCCGGGTCTTGACCTGACCAGGTCGCCGGAGTCAGGTCGACCAGAGCTCTGTCCATCTGGTCGACCTGGTCCTACGATGAGTCCATGAGCGCAGCGGAGACATCGGTTCCCGATCCCAGGACGGTCAAGGTGCAGGATGCCAAGACCCGGCTGTCCGAACTCCTGCGCGAGGTCGAGGAAGGCGCCGAGATCACGATCTCGCGCGGGCGGACTCCTGTGGCGCGTCTGGTGCCGGTCGAACGCCCGGTGCAGGAACCGCGGCGGAGGCAGCTCGGCTACCTCCGCTACGAGCTCCCCGAGACGTTCTTCGAGGAGCTCCCACCCGGGGAGCTGGATGCCTGGGAGGGCCGCGCGTGACCGCGGTGCTGGTCGACACGCATGTCCTGCTGTGGGCGATGACCGACCCCGTGAAGCTCACGAGTCCAGCGGAGGAGAAGGTCTCCGATCTCGACACAGAGGTGCTGGTCTCCGCAGCCACTGCCTGGGAGATCTCCACGAAGGTGCGCATCGGGAAGCTCCCGGAGGCCGAGTTCCTGGTGCTGGACTTCGGCGATCATCTTCGGCGAGGAGACTTCCGGACCCTGCCGATCGAGAGTGCAGACGCCCTGGTCAGCGGTTCTCTCGCATGGGCGCACCGGGACCCGTTCGACCGCATCATCGCGGCGCAGGCGATCCGTCGGGGAATCCCCCTGATCAGCGCTGATCGGGTGTTCGACGACCTCGGCACCCTCCAGCGGATCTGGTGACCGGGCGGCGCACGAGGCCTCAGATCCACCCCTGGCGCCGCGCGATCGCGGCGGCCTCGTGCCGGTTCGCGGCCTGCAGCTTCGCCTGGGCGCTGGAGAGGTAGTTGCGCACCGTCCCCGGCGCCAGGTGGGCGCGGCGCGCGATCTGCTCGACCGGGGCGCCGTCGGCCGCGAACTCGAGCACGTCCGCCTCGCGCGGCGTGAGCGGGGAGTCGCCCGAGGAGATCGTCTCCGCGGCGAGCTCGGCATCGATCGCGCGGCGGCCCGACGCGACGGCGCGCACCGCCCGGGCGAGCTGCTCGGCCGAGCTCGTCTTCGGCAGGAAGCCCAGCACCCCCTGGGCCAGGGCGCGCTTGAGATAGCCGGGCCGCGCGTGCGAGGTCAGGACCAGGCAGCGGGTCGAGGGGGAGGCCTCGGCGATCCGCGCGCACAGGTCCAGGCCGTCGCCGTCCGGCAGCTGCAGGTCCACTACCGCCACGTCGGGCTGTGCGGAGCCCGCCAGATGCTCTCCCTCCTCGACGCTCGAGGCCTCGCCGAGCACCGCGAGGTCCTCCTCGAGCGAGAGCATCGTCGCGAGCGCCGAGCGGATCAGGTGCTCGTCGTCGACGAGGATCACGCTCAGCGGCGAGGCGGCGGGGTCGGCGATCAACGGAGGCCTCCAGGGGCAGCGAAGCGGACGTCGAGGACGAAGCTGCCGCCCCCGCGGCGCACCTCGAGGACCGCCTCGCCCTCGAGACGCTCCCGCATCCCGGTCAGGCCGCTGCCCTCCGGCACCGGGCCGTCCCCGGGGGCGCCGTCGTTGACGAGGCGGATGCCCTGCGGGGACAGGGTGATGGTCACGGCCGACGGGTCCGCGTGCCGCAGGATGTTCGTGCCGCCCTCGCGCAGCATCCAGGCGGCGGTGCCGCGGTGGCGTGCGGGGACGTCGTCGGCCGCTCCCTCGACGGTGACCTCCGCATGCGCCGAGCGCAGCAGAGAGGCGGTGCCCTGCAGCTCGGTCGCGAGATCCGCCTCGCGATAGCCGCGCACGAGCGAACGGATCTCGGCGAGCGAGGTGCGGGCGATCTGCGCCGCCTCCCGGCCGTGCTCGGCGGCGCGAGGGTCGCCGCGCTCGGCCAGCTGCGCCACCAGCTCGCTCTTCACCGCGATCACGGAGAGGTCCCGCCCGGTGACGTCGTGCAGGTCCCGGGCGAAGCGCAGGCGCTCCTCGGCGACGGCCAGCCGCGCCTGGGCCTCGCGGGCATCGTCGAGCTCGCGCACCATCGCCGCCAGCCACAGGGAGATCCGCACCGTCAGCACCACGGCGAGCAGGAAGGCGCCGGTGGGGAAGGCGACGGGGGCGGAGAGCCCGAACGCCATCGCGATCACCGTCGTCGCGACCGACACGGCCGCCCCGATCTGCCAGCGCCATCGCACGAGCGCCGCAGCGGCGAGCAGCGTGAGCGAGGCGGCGAGCACGGGGGCGGGGGAGCGGTCGAGCAGCTGCAGCAGCACGATCACCGCCGACGGCACCGCGGTCGCGAGCAGCGAGAGGTCCATCGGAATGCGGCCCACCTGCGGGAGGTCCCAGCGGTCCCGCGCCTCGGGCAGCGCCGCCGCAGACCACAGCGTGAGCGCCCGATGCCCGGACCAGGCGCCGAGCACCACCTGCACGAGCAGCACCCCGGTCGCGGCCGGGGCCTCGGCCAGCAGGGCGGGCACCGAGGTGCTGAACGCGAGCAGGACCCCCAGCGGGAAGAGCGCCAGGATGAGCACGACGGACCATGCCGTGTAGGCGTAGAACACGCTCCACTGGCGTGCGGTGCGGGTCTCCACAGCGGTCCTCCCCTCGGTGCGGGAACGGTCGGCGAGCTGAGGCGAAGCGTATCCGCTCAGCCGATCGCGGCGAGGAACAGGCCGCCGAAGGCGCCGAAGACGATGCCCCACAGGACGATCGAGACGCCCATCCAGAGATAGACCCGGCCGCGCTCGGCGCCGAGCGCGATCAGCGCGGGGCCGGAGATCTGCGAGGCGACCACGAACGGCCCGAGCAGGCACACCCCGGGCACCCCGTACTTCTCCATCGCCGCGGCGACCTTTGCCCGGACCCGGGAGGGGCTGCGCTCCTCGGCGGAGCGGCCTCCGCGCATGCCGCGACCCCGGGCGATCGCGTCCCGGGTGCGCCCGGCCAGCGCGATCACCACGAAGGTGGCCACCAGGTTCCCCAGCACCGCCGCGGGGATCGCGAGGGCCGGGTGGATGCCGAGGGTGGTGCCCAGGAAGGAGCCGAGATAGCTCTCGATGAAGGGGATCGCCCCCGCAGGGACGAGCGCGAGGACCTGCTGCCAGGGCGCGAGGCCGGAGACGAGGTCGTGGAGCTGGACGAGGAGGTCCTGGAACATGGGGGTGTCCTTCCGGGTGGGTGATGGCCCCAGTCTCCCCGCGCACGACGCCGCGCGGCAGGGCGCGGTGTCACCGGCCGGCGTGCGCCTCTCACCTCCCGCCCGTGACAGATGTCAGAACGCTCGGCGTGACCCCGTCCACATGAGGACCTGCAGGTCTGTGACGTTTGTTGCGCAGGATGAACTAGTGCTCCGGAGAGCGCGGCCCCGGATGCTTCACTTCGGGGGTGATCACTCTCGACGCACTGCGCAAGGTCTTCCCCGCCCCCGGCGGCGGAGACCCCGTCGTCGCGCTCGACGGCATCGATCTCCACCTCGAGCCGGGCCGGATCCACGGGATCGTCGGCCGCTCCGGGGCGGGCAAGTCCACGCTCATCCGCTGCCTGACGGGGCTGGAGAAGCCCTCCTCCGGCCGCGTCGAGGTCGACGGCACCGACGTCGCCGCGCTCGACGGCGCCGCCCTGCGCACCGCGCGGCGGAACATCGGCATGGTCTTCCAGCACGCGAACCTGCTGGACTCCCGCACCGCCGCCCAGAACATCGCCCACCCGCTCGAGATCGCCGGGGTGCCCCGCGCCGAGCGGCAGCGCCGCGTCGCCGAGCTGGTCGAGCTCGTGGGCCTCAGCGGCCGCGAGCACAATCATCCCGCGCAGCTCTCCGGCGGGCAGATCCAGCGCGTCGGCATCGCACGCGGCCTCGCGGCCGAGCCGAAGGTGCTGCTGTGCGACGAGCCCACCAGCGCGCTCGACGGCGCCACCACCCGCCAGATCCTGCGCCTGCTCGCCGACCTGCGCGAACGGCTCGGCATCACCGTCGTGATCATCACCCACGAGATGGCAGTGGTGCGCGAGGTGTGCGACACCGTCACCCTGCTGCAGGACGGGCGCATCACCCAGAGCGGCGACCTGCTCGACGTCGCCGCGGACCCGCACGGCCCCCTCAGCGCCGAGCTGATCCCGCTGCCGCCGGCGCCCACCGGCATCGAGGCGCTGGTCGTGAACTGCGACTACGGCGACTCCGAGCGCTTCCGCACCACCGAGGACCTGATCCAGCTCGCCGAGACCTACGACGCCGAGGCGACCCTCGTCGCCGGCACCATCGAGACCATCGGCGGCCGTCAGGTGGGGCGGGTCCAGCTCGCCCTGCGCAACCGCTCGGGGCAGCCGATCTCCCGTGAGGGGCTGACCGCCTTCCTCGCCGAGCTCGAACGTGCCGGCGTCGTCGCCCAGGAGGTGACCGCATGATCGACACGCTGCAGGAATGGCTCCAGAACCCGCTGCTGACCCGCTGGGACGGCGGCCCCTGGCAGGCCACCCTCGTCACCCTCTACATGACCGCCGTGACGATGCTGCTCACCGTGCTGCTGGGGCTGCCGCTCGGTGTGGCGCTGTTCGAGACCGACGACTCGCCCTCCCCGTTCGTGCGCCGCCTGAACCAGCTCGTCGGCTTCGTCGTCAACGTGCTGCGCTCCTTCCCCTTCTTCATCCTGATCATCGCGCTGATCCCGATCACCTCGGCGATCACCGGCCGCTCCACCGGACCGAACGCGGCGATGATCGCGCTGACCATCGCCGCCGTGCCCTTCGCGGCGCGCCTGTTCGAGCTGAACCTGCGCGAGATCCCCGCCGGGAAGATCGAGGCGGTGCGGATGATGGGCGCGACCCGCTGGCAGGTGATCCGTCAGGTGCTGATCCCCGAGGCGCTGCCGGGCATCATCGGTTCGATCACCACCACCACGATCGCCGTGATCGGCTACACCGCCATGGCCGGCTCCGTGAACTCCGGCGGCCTCGGCCAGCTCGCGTACAACCGCGGCTACACCGGCTACCAGACCGAGATCATCATCGTCACCGTCATCCTGCTGGTCCTCATCGTCATCCTGGTCCAGCTGATCGGCTCCCGTCTCGCGCGCGCGGTGGACCACCGTGCACGCACCGCCTGATCCCGTCCCCGCACCCTGGAGGTACTCCTCATGACCGCCCTGTCCTCTCGTACCCTGTCCCGCCGCGGCGTGTTCGCCGCCTCCGGCGCCGGCCTCGCCGCCCTCGCCCTCGCCGCCTGCGGCGATCAGAGCGAGCCCCTCGCGGAGGAGGGCGGGAGGACCACGGTCCGGGTGGCCGCGACCCCGCTGCCCCACATGGAGATCCTGACCTTCGTCAAGGACAACCTCGCCGAGGACGCCGGGCTCGAGCTCGACCTGCAGGAGCAGACCGAGTACCCGATCCCCAACCGCCTGCTCTCCGAGGGCGAGGTGGACGCGAACTTCTTCCAGCACCTGCCCTATCTCGAGACCGAGATCGAGGAGAACGGCTACGAGCTGACCCCCTTCGAGGGCGTCCACATCGAGCCGCTGGGCATCTTCTCCGAGTCGCTGACCAGCGTCGACGAGATCACCGACGGGGCTTCCGTCGGCATCCCGAACGATCCCACCAACCGCGGCCGCGCCCTCGCGCTGCTGGCGGCCGAGGGCCTGCTCGCACTCGCCGACGGGATCGAGCCCACCGAGGCGACCCCGGACGACATCGCCGATAACCCGAAGGGCCTCGCCTTCGAGGAGATCGACGCGGCGCTGCTGCCCCGCACCCTGGGCGACTACGCGATCGCCGTGATCAACGGCAACTACGCCCTCGAGGCGGATCTCAGCCCGGCCGAGGACGCCCTCGCCCTCGAGTCCGGCGAGGACAACCCCTACGCGAACATGCTCGTGGTCCGCACCGAGGACAAGGACAACGAGGCCCTGGTGGCGCTCGACGAGCTGCTGCACTCCGAGGACGTCAAGGCGTTCATCGAGGAGAACTACTCCGGCGCGGTCATCCCCGCGTTCTGAGCAGTCTGCTGAGTAGCCTGGGGCGATGAGCCCCGACCAGCACCAGCGTCCCCTGTCCGGCCGCAAGGCCCTGATCACGGGAGCGAGCCGAGGGATCGGCGCCGACATCGCCCGCGCCTACGCGGAGGCCGGCGCCGATCTCGTGCTCACGGCCCGTGACGGCGCCGCCCTCGAGGAGCCCGCCGCGCGCCTGGCCGACGAGCACGGCGTCCGCACCGCGGTCCTGGCCGCGGACCTCGCCGACCCCGACGTCCCGGACCGCCTCTGGGACGAGGCCAGCGGGCTGATGGAGGGCCTGGACACCCTGGTGAACAACGCGGGCCTGTCCCATCCGGAGACGGTCGAGACGCTGCGGACCGTGCACTTCGACGAGACGCTGCAGGTGAACCTGCGCGCCCCGGCCCTGCTCGCGGCACGAGCCGGTGCGGCGATGGCGGCCACCGGCGGCGGGGCGATCCTCACGATCGCCTCCGCCGCCGCGCTGCGCCCGCTGGCCGAGCACTACGCCTACTCGACCGCGAAGGCCGGCCTGGTGATGGCCACCCGCACCCTCGCCCTCGAGCTGGGGGAGCACGGCGTGCGCGCCAACTCGATCTGCCCCACCGTGGTGCTCACCGACATGGGGCAGAAGGTGTGGGGCGAGCAACCGGACAAGGCCGCGCCGATGCTCGCCCGGATCCCGCAGTCCCGCTTCGCCCAGCCCCGCGAGGTCTCCGACGTCGCGGTCTGGCTCGCCTCGGACGCCGCCTCGATGGTCAACGGCGCCGAGATCCCGGTCGACGGCGGGTACCTGGTCAGCTGAGCGGTCGACCGGGGCTCGTCACAGCCGCTCGGTCGCCCCCAGCTGATCCAGCAGCCAGGCGAGCTCGTCCGCTCGCTGCTCCCACTTGCGGTAGCGCCCCGAGCGGCCGCCGTGCCCGGCGACCATCTCGCAGCGGAACAGGATCGGCCGCTCCGCCTGGTCGGAGGTGACCGTCTCCCGCAGCCGCGCGACCCACTTCGCCGGCTCGACGAAGAACACGCGCGTGTCGTTCAGCGAGGTCGAGGCGAAGATCGCCGGGTACTCCATGGCGCGCACGTTCTCGTAGGGCGTGTACTCCTTCATGTAGGCGTACACCTGCGGATCGTGCAGCGGGTCGCCCCACTCCTCCCACTCGCCGACGGTCAGCGGCAGGGACGGGTCCAGGATCGTGGTCAGCGCGTCGACGAAGGGCACTCCGGCGATGATCGCCCGGAACCGCTCGGGGGCGAGGTTCGCGACCGCGCCCATGAGCAGCCCGCCCGCGCTGCGCCCCTCCGCCCCCAGCCGTGCCGGGTCCACGAGGCCGCTCGCGCCCAGGTGCTCCGCGGCGGCGACGAAGTCGCTGAAGGAGTTCTTCTTCTCGAGCAGCTTGCCGTGCTCGTACCAGTCGCGGCCCATCTCGCCGCCGCCGCGCACGTGCGCGATCGCGATGACCACGCCGCGGTCCAGGAGCGAGAGCCGGGTCGGCACGAAGGACGGATCGATCGAGACCTCGTAGGAGCCGTAGCCGTACAGATAGCCGGGCGCGGTCCCGTCGGCCGGGACCTCGCGCCGTGCGACGACGCTGAGCGGGATCGCGGTCCCGTCGGCCGCCGTCGCCCACTCGCGGCGCTCGACGTAGAGCGACGGATCGTAGTTCGGCACCGGGGTGACGCGCAGGATCTCGGTGCCGCCGCCGGCGACGTCCCACTCGGCGACGGTGGTGGGGGTGAGCATGCTGGTGAGCTGGTAGCGCACCGCGGTCTGGTCCCAGTTCGGGTTCGCGTCGAGCTCGACGGTGTCCAGCTCCCCGCCGTGGGTGATGTCGGCCGCCTGCTCGAGCAGCAGGGTCCCGTCGTCCGCGCGGGGGACGAGCCGCACCGAGGCGAGCCCGCCGGCGCGCAGCTCGAGCGCGACGAAGCCCGCGAAGGCCTCCGCGCCGAGCAGGCGCTCGCCCTCGCCCGCGACCAGCAGCTCCTCCCACCGCTCGGGGGCGTCCAGCGGAGCCTGCGCGAGGGCGAAGCCCTCGTGGCCGTCGTTGTGCACCACGAGCAGGCGGTCCCCGGCGTGCTCGACGGTGTAGTCCACGCCGTCGCGCCGCCCGCCCGCGCTCACCGGCGCGGAGGTCGGGTCCGTGAGGTCCAGCAGCCACGCCTCCGTGGTCGTGGTCGACCCGGACTGGAGGACGAGGGCGGACCCGTCGCGGGAGCGGTCGAAGCCGATCATGAACCGCTCGTCGGGCTCCTCGAGCACCAGCACGTCCTCGGCGGGGTCGCCGCCGATCCGGTGGCGCCAGATCTGGTGCTGCCGCCAGGCCTCGTCGACCCGGGCGTAGAACAGCCACTGCTGGTCGGTCGAGAACGCGATCCCGTAGCCGGTGCCGGTCACGGACTCGTCGACCGCCTCGCCCGTCGCGATCTCGACGACGCGCAGGGTGAACCGCTCGTCCCCGGCGGTGTCGACGGCGGAGGCGAACAGGGTGTGGTCGGGGGAGGGGAGCAGCCCGCCGAGGGAGTAGAACTCGTGCCCGTCGGCCTCGGCCTGCGCGTCCAGCAGCACCTGCTCGCCCTCGAGCATCTCCCCGGCCTCGACGCGGGGCAGCGTGCCCCGGTCCGGCACGCGCGTGAACATCGGGTAGTCGTGGCCCGCGGTGGTGCGGGTGATGTACCACCAGTCGCCGCGGCGCACCGGCACCGACAGGTCCGTCTCCTGGGTGTGGCCGACGAACTCGTCGACCAGCGTGGAGCGCAGGCCCTCCAGGTGCGCGGTGCGCGCGTCGGCGTAGGCGTTCTCCGCCTCGAGGTGCGCGATGACCTCGGGGTCGGTCTTCTCCCGCAGCCACTCGTACGGATCGACCACGGTGTCGCCGTGGAAGGTCCGCTCGGCGGGGCGGCGCGCGGGGGCGGGGGCGTTCGGGTGCTGGCGGGTCATCCCTCGAGACTAGCGGCGCCCAGCTGGTCCAGGAGCCAGGCGACCCCTTCGACGTGCAGCGCCTCGCCGTCGGCGAGGGAGTCCGCCATCCGCAGCAGGATCGGCCGCTGGGCGAGATCGGAGGTGACTCGCTCCCGCAGCCGTGCCACCCAGATCGCGGCGCAGGCGGGCGGGATGTCGATGCCCTCGAGGGCGGTGGACGCGTAGACCGCCGGGTACTCGGTGGCGCGGATGTTCTCCGCCGGGCTGCAGGCGCGCAGCGCACGGTAGGCGGTCTCGTCCTCCGCGGGATCGCCGAACTCGGTCCACTCCTCGAGGGTGAGCATCACCTCCGGGCTCAGCAGCGACTCGAGCGGATCGACCAGCGGCGTGCGGGCGAGCACGGCCCGGAACAGCTCCGGGGCGCGGTTCACGGCGGCGCCGACGACCATCGCGCCCGCCCCGGTGCAGACGGCGCCGAGCCGATCCGGTGCCGCCCAGCCGGTGCTCACGAGGTGATCGGCGCATGCGACGAAGTCGTCCACGGAGTGCGTCCGGCGCTGGCGGCGGCCGTCGTGGTGCCACTGCGGCCCGAGCTCGCCGCCGCCGCGCACGTGCGCGAACGCGACGACGATCCCGCGGTCCGCGAGGGCGAGCGTCTCGGGGTGCAGCAGCGGGTCGGTCGCGATGCCGAAGACGCCCTCGCCGTACAGGATCGCGGGGGCGGTGCCGTCGGCGGCGACGTCCCGTCGGGCGATGAGCGAGATCGGCACGCGGGTGCCGTCGGGCGAGGTCGCCCACAGCCGCTGCTCGACGTACCGCGAGGCGTCGTGGCCGTGCGCCTCGGAGCGCTGCAGCACGTGGACGTCGCCGCCCTCGAGCGAGGTCTCGACCACGGCCGTCGGGGACAGGAAGCTGTCGATCCGGCAGCGGACGGTGCGCTGGCGCCAGTCGGGGGTGTGCTCGAGGCGCACGGCGTCCAGCGGGCCGCCGACGGCGACCTCCCGCACCGCGAGCGTGTCGAGGGAGCCGTCGGCCCGGCGCGGGATCACCCGCACCGAGGGCAGGCCGGCGACGCGCAGCTGCAGCGCCACGAAGCCGGCGAAGGCCTCGACGGACTCGAAGACCTCGTCCTCCTGCGCGTGCAGCAGGGGGCGGATGCCCTCGGGCAGGGTGCGCGAGCCGAGCGGGGCCTCGGAGAGCACGCAGCGGCGCGTGGCGGGATCGGGATGCAGCACGAGCAGCCGGTCGCCGGCGTGCTCGACGACCGCGGCGGTGCCCTGCAGGCGGTCCGTGACCGGGGCGGGCGTCGCCGCGGGGGCGCCGAGGTCCAGCATCCACACCTCGGTCGCGACGGGCGAGGCGGAGCGGATCATGAGCGCGGAGCCGTCCCTGGTGCGGCTCAGCTCGAGCTCGGCCCAGTGATCGGGCTCCTCGAGCAGCACCTGGTCCTCGTCGGCCGCCGTGCCGAGCACGTGCCGGCGCACCTCCGCGCGCCGTCCCAGGTCGTCCAGTCGCGTGTGCAGCAGCGCGGAGGAGTCGGCGGAGAACACGGGGTCCGGGCCCGCGCCGTGCACGGTCTCGTCGACGACCTCGCCGGTCGCGGTGTCGGTGACGACGAGGCGGCAGCCGCCCGAGGCCGCCTCGGCCCGGGCGAGCAGGCGATGGTCGGGGGAGAGGGCCACGCCCAGCACCATGCGGCAGTCCTCCACGAGCACCGTCTCGCCGGGCAGCCTGCTGCCCGGCACCGGCTCGGGCACCCCGGCCGGTCCTCGCACGGCCTCGGAGTCCCGCACGCGGGAGAACGTGGCGCCGTCCAGCGGACCGGAGCGGTCGATGTACCACCAGCCGTCCAGCAGCACCGGCACAGACGGGTCGCTCGGGGCTCCGACCTCGAGGGCCGGGGCGAGCTGCGCCCGCAGCGGTGCGAGCGGGGCCGTGAGGGCGTCGGTGTACGCGTTCTCGGCGCCCAGGTGCTCCCGCACCTCGGGGGAGCGGATCTCCCGCAGCCAGCGGAAGGGCAGGTCGGCGGTGTCGCCGAAGAGGGAGCGCAGGACGGTGCGCGGGGCGGGGCGGGGCGGGAACGGGGCCTCGGGAGCTCCCGGGGAGGTGCGAAGGGAGGCGGGGGCGAGACGTTCGGTCATCGGAGCGGCTTTCCTCTCGGGGCGGCCGAGCGAGGAGGTTCGTCCACCGCGGCGGTCTCGGCCGTACGGGCCGTGGTGGCGCATTGCTGGGGATCAGCTCCCCGGTGAGGGAGCCTGATCGGCGAGCGGGGCGGCGGCGATGCCGCCGGGGACGGGACGACCGCGCGAGCGGTGCGGGGACGAGGCGGGACGCGGCCACCACGACGACGGCACCTGCGATGCCTGCAGTGCGTTCATCGTGTGCTTCCTCCCGTCGTCGGTGGTCGTGGCCATCGCGCGGACGCGATGTGAGATGCGCCATGGACGCTACGCTTCCTCTTTAACAGGTATGTGAAAAGTCCTGAAAGCCGATCCGTGGCCCTTCGCTGGGGGATGATCGGGGCAGGACGCCGCGGAGGAGGACCAGCGAGGATGGCGACGGACGAGCATGAGCGATTCGCTCCCGAGCTGCGCGCCGCCATCGAGCGCAGCGGGTTGACCCTCACCGCGATCTCGCAGCGGCTGCGGGCTCGGAACCGCCCGGTGAGCGTCGCGACGCTCAGCAACTGGCAGTCGGGTCGGAGCCTGCCCGGCGGAGGGCAGTCCCTCGGTGTCGTCGCGGCGCTCGAGGAGCTGCTGGGGCGACCCCCGGACTCGCTCGCGGACCTGGTCGGCGGGCCGCGGCTCCAGGGGCGGGCCGTCCAGGAGGTGAGCTTCGTGGGGAGGCCGACGAGTCGGGAGGTCTTCCGCGAGGCGCTCGAGGAGCTCGGCTTCGCCGGCGCCCAGGAGTACGCGCACGAGCGCGTGATCCATCAGCTCGCGATCATCGACTCGACGCAGTCGGTGCAGCGCATCGAGCACCGCATGATGGTGCGCGCCCTCGAGTCCGGGATCTGCCGGCTCCCGGCCGTGCACGTGCTGGGCGCGACCGAGCCCAACATCGCCCCGCGCTACATCCCCACGGAGGGGTGCACGATCGGGCGGCGCGTGGCCTGGCCGCGGCGGCGCGCCTACGGGGTCGAGTTCCTCCTCGACGGGCGCCTGGACGCGGGTCAGGTCGCCACCTTCGCCTATCGGGTCGAGATGCACGCCGCCGCCACGGACGTCACCGGCTCGATGTACTCCGTGCCCCGCCCCGCGAACGACGTGCTGCTCGAGGTCGAGTTCCGCGGCCCGCGCCGCCCGCTGGACTGCGAGCGCTACCGCCGCACCGGGGCCGGGGAGACGGTCTCCTCGGTCCGGCTGGACCATCGCGACCGCCTCCAGTTCACCGAGGCGCGCTTCGGCCCGGGCACCTTCGGGCTGCGCTGGTCCTGGGAGGACGACGACGGGCTCGACGAGGACGACGACCTGCTCTGACCTGCCCGCCCGGCGAGAGGGTCCCTCGTCAGCGGGGAAGCGGCGACGTATCCTGGAGGGACCCCGCCGGGGCCGCCCGACGGGACGCGGCACGATCGCGGATCGCCGCCTCACGGTCGTACGGGGAGGTGCCGGAGATGGAACCATCCGCTCGGAGCATCCTGGTGGGATACGACGACACCAGCGCCGCCATGGCGGCCGTGCGCTGGGCCGCCGAGCTCGCCCGGGACACCGGCGTCGGGATCCGCCTGCTGCACGCCTGGACCTGGCCGCTGCTGGGGCAGGGCGTCGCCGGCATCCCCGTGCTCGACCCGGCCGGGCCCCGCAATCAGGCCAGCCGCCTCCTCGACGACGTCGCCGAGCGCGTCGCGGTGCAGTACCCCGATGTGGCCGTCTCCGCGGAGCTCGTCGCCGGCATGCCGCGCGAGGTGCTCGAGGAGGCGTCCCCCGGGGCGGATCTGCTCGTCGTCGGCACCCGCGGCCTCGGCGCGGTGCTCGGCACGCTGCTGGGCTCCGTGAGCCGGGGGCTGCTCCATGATGCGGGCTGCCCCGTCGCGATCATCCGCTCCGACCAGCACCGGGCGGGGCCGGTCCTCGTCGCCTACGACGGCTCGGAGACCGCGGGGGAGGCGGTCGATGTGGCAGCCGACCTCGCCGCCGCCTGGGGCACGCCGCTGCGCGTGGTCCACGTGCGCAGCTCGAACCACGCGCCTGCCAGGAGCGGGGGCGAGGCCTGGGAGTCGGGGGCGGGTGCGCGCGCCCTGCTGGACGAGGGAGTGGCCCGGGCCCGTGCCCGACAGGCGGGCATCGAGGTCCAGTCGCGCATCCTCGAGGACCGCACCGCCGCGGAGGGGCTGCTGAACGCGGCCGCGGGGGCGCGGATGCTCGTGCTGGGCCATCGCGGGCGGAGCCGGGGACGCTTCGGGTCGACGGCTCACGCGACCGTCCTGCACGCCACCGGGAACGTCACCGTCGTCCGCCCCGCGTCCGCGGAGTGATCCGCGGAGTGACCTGACTCGCTCCTGCGGGTCCCCGGTTTGAACGGCGGGCGTCCGCCCCGCTACTCTGTTCGGCGGTAGCGTGTCCGAGCGGCCGAAGGTGCATCACTCGAAATGATGTGTACGGTAACCCCGTACCGCGGGTTCAAATCCCGCCGCTACCGCTCCTGACCTGGGGTTTCACCCGGTCGACGAAGGCCCCCGCCGGATCCGGCGGGGGCCTTCGCGCATGCGGGGCGGGCCGCTCAGCTCTCCTGGAACTCCTCGTCGAGGTTCTTCGCGAGCATCTCGGCCAGCGCGTCCAGCGACTCCTCGGCCCCCTCGCCCTCCGCGCGCAGCGTCACCTCGTCGCCGTGGGCGACGTCGAGGGTGAGCAGCATGAGGATGCTCGAGGCGTTCACGGGGCCGCCGTCGGCGGTCTCGATCGTGACGGCGGCGGGCTGCTCGGAGGCGGCCTGCGAGAAGAGGGCCGCCGGGCGGGCGTGCAGACCGCTCGCGCTCGCGACCTTCACGGTTCGTGCTGACATCTGGCGGGCCTTTCTCGACATGGTCGCCCCAGGGTATCGCCGCCGACGTCCGGGAGGGCGCTCGTCCGCGGTCCCCGCCCGTCAACGACGTCCCCGGACAGGTGGAGATCCGCCTTACACCTGCCCGGAAACTCTCGTCCCGCGCCTCCCGTCCCGCTACCGTGGACGGGGCCGTCAGGGGTGACGGAGCCGGAGCGCGCTCGGGGGAGCGCGGTCGAGGGGCTCGACGGGGCGGCGCTCGGGAGCCGCAGGGGGCTGGTCTACGATGTGCCGATGACCACCTCGAGCGAGCGCGCCCCGGATCCCCGACCAGCCCGCACCCGTGCCGCGATCTTCACCGCGGCCCGCGAGCTGAGCGCCGCCGACGGCGAGGTCACCGTCAACGCGCTTGCCAAGCGGGCCGGGGTGAGCCGCGCCGCCTTCTACAGCCACTTCACGGGGCTCGACGACCTCATGCGCGCCATGCTCCAGGAGATGTTCGACGCCGCCTGGAAGCGGGGGCGCGCCAACGGGAGCAAGGGCGACTACCCGATCCACGCGCACATCCGGCACGGCTTCGCGATGATGGTCGCCTACGTCGAGCGGCACCATGCCTTCCTGCGCGGGGCGCTGGACTGGAAGTCGACCCGTCGCACCTACATGATCCTCACCGAGACGTTCACCGCGCTGCACGTCGAGGCGCTGCGCCGGATGCCGGAGCACCTCCCCGCCCGCCCGGACATCGAGTCGATCGCGCGAGGGATCTCGGGCAACGAGCTCGCCCACGCCGAGCACTGGCTGCTCAGCACCGAGCAGGCCGCGCAGGACGGCGAGGAGCTCGACGCGACCGAGCTGCTCGAGACGATCCTGGCGGCCGCCCCGTCCTGGTACACGGGCATCGGGCCGGAGGAGCCGATCGACGCCGCCGGACTGCTCGCGAGCACCCGCACCTACGGCGAGGACGACGACGCGGAGACCCCGGAGGCCGGGGCCCGCTGAGCGCCCCGGTCGCGGTTCAGCAGGTCGCCACGAGGCGGAGCAGCACCCGCGCCCCGAAGCGCACCGCGTCCACCGGGACCCGCTCGTCGACGCCGTGGAAGAGCGGGGCGAAGTCGAGATCCGCCGGCAGCTGCAGCGGGGCGAAGCCGTAGCCGGCGATCCCCAGCGAGCTCAGCGGCTTGTTGTCCGTCCCCGCGCTGAGGCAGTACGGCAGCACCTTCGAGCCCGGGTCCTCCGCCTGCACGGCCGCCGTCATCGCGTCCATGAGCGCCGACTCGCGCGGGGAGTCGACGGAGACGCCGATATGGTCGACGACCACCTCCACGTGCTCGCCGGCGAGCTCGTCGAGCAGGCCGAGGACCTCCTCCTGGTGGCCGGGCAGGAAGCGACAGTCGAAGCCCGCCTCCGCGGTCTGGGGGATGACGTTGACCTTGTACCCGCTCTCGAGCATCGTCAGGTTCGCCGAGTCGCGCAGGGTGCCGGCCACGAACTGTCGGGCCCCGCCGGTCAGAGGGAGGAATCGGTCGATGTCCGACTCGTCCCAGCCGGTGCCGGTGATCTCGGTGATCCCGTCGAACAGGGCGCGCACGCTCGCGATGCACTCGATCGGGAACTCGTGCTCGTCGATCGCGGTGATCGCCCGCGCCAGACGCACGATCGCGTTCTCGTCGTTGGGGACCGAGCCGTGCCCCGCCCGGCCTGTGGCGCGCAGGCGCCCCCAGGCCAGGCCCTTCTCCGCGGTCTGCACGAGATAGGCGCGCACGTCCTCGCCCGTGGCCTCCTCCGGCAGGGTGATCGAGTAGCCGCCCACCTCGCTGATCGCCTCTGTCATGCCGTCGAACAGCTCGGGGCGGTTCTCGACCAGCCACTGGGCGCCCCAGACGCTCGCGTTCTCCTCGTCGGCGAAGAACGCGAACATCAGGTCGCGCGGCGGCGTCTGCCCGGTGCGGGCCAGATGCCGCGCGACGGCCAGGATCATCCCGACCATGTCCTTCATGTCCACCGCACCGCGGCCGTAGATCATCCCGTCGATGATCTCCGCGGCGAAGGGGTCCACCGACCAGTCCTCGGCACGGGCCGGGACCACGTCGAGATGGCCGTGCAGGATGAGCCCGCCGCGCTCGCGGTCCTCGCCCGGCATCGTCACGAGCACGCTCGGCCGGCCGGGCGCGGACTCGATCACCTCGGGCTCGAGGCCCACCTCGCGCAGCCACTCGACGACCTGCTCCGCCGCTTCGGTCTCACCCTTGCCCCAGGTCGCGGGGTCGTTCCCGCCGAAGTTCGTGGTGTCGATCCGGATCAGCTCGCGCGTGAAGCGCACGGCCTCGTCCTGCAGCTGGGCGAGCTCGTCGGCGGTGGGGGCGGCGATGGGCATGCCGGGGTCCTCCTGGGGTCTCGAAGTGGCTCCCACCGTACTCGTCGGCCTGCGGGCGCCGCGCCGTCGCCGTCACGCTGGGACATGGGGTCGACGGGTCGATCGGGCCCGGCACGACGACGGCGCGGCCGCCTCGTCCGGGAGGCGACCGCGCCGTGCGCGAGGGACGCCGCGCGAGCGGCGAGACGTCAGGCCTGCGAGCCCTCGAGATGGGCGCGGATGAACCACTGGAACTTCTCGAGCCCGCGGGTCTGCTCGACGAGGATGTCCTCGGTCATCGGGTCGAGCTCCCCGGCGAGGGTGATCGCCTTGCGGTTCGAGGCGATGATGCCGTCGTAGACCTCGTTCAGAGCCCTGAGGTGCTCCTGGGTGTCGGCCTTGCCGAGGGTGTAGTCGGTCCAGCTGCGCTCGGCGACGAGGCGGCCGGGGGTCCCGGCGGGGGAGGCGCCGAGCTGAGCGATCCGCTCGGCGAGGTCGTCCGCGTAGCCGCGCACCTGCTCGACCTCGGGGTCGAGCATCTCGTGCACCGCGATGAAGCGGGGGCCGGTGACGTTCCAGTGCGCGTGCTTGAGCGTCAGATGCAGGTCGTTCATCGCGTGGAGGCGGTCCTGGAGGGACTCCACGAGGCGGATGGAGTCGTCGGTGCCGAGGCCGGGAATGGTGTAGGCGAGGTCGGTCATGTCATCTCCTTGTATTCGCAGCGGGATCTCGTCTCTATTCTCTTCCGGGTCAACGCGAGGACCCAGGACTATGTTCCTGCTGGCCGTGCCGCATCGCTCACGCAGGGAAGGCTCACCTCAGCATTCCCGGGAATTGCCTGGCAGGAGCGCGAGGAGAATGTGTGCAGATCATTCCGGCGGGTCGCCCTGCGGCTCTCGGCGAGCCGTCGTCGGCGGTCCGTACGATGGGTGCACCGGCCCGGCACTCCAGGAGGTGCGCTCATGGTGCAGATCTTCACGCTCAGGGAGCGGCTCGCCGCCCTGCCCGGCGCGGTCCGCCGCCGCGCCGAGGCGGTGGGCGTGCGCGCCTCCGCAGTGGCCGACGCGCGAGCGGTCGTGCCCGAGATCCCTCGCGACGCGGAGGCGGACCATCTCGAGCGCGCCGCACGCCGGCTGCTGCGCCGTGCCGCGCAGGACGAGTTCGCCCGGGAGGGCGTGACCCGCGTGCCGCTGCCCGAGGCGACCGGTCGCGCGGACCTGCGACGGGCCGATGTGCCCGGGGAGGCGAGCTTCCGCGCCTTCGTCGAGGACCTGCTCAGCGCCGTGGACATCCGACCGAGCCTGCTCGAGCGGGATGACGCGGTGGACCTGCGTGATGCGCGCGGCTCGGCGGACGCCTACGGCATCTCGCCCGAGGTCGCCTCGGACCTCGCCTCCTACCTGCTGGGGCGTGCGTTCGCGATGCACCGGGAAGCGGGCACGGGACCCGGTGCGGCGTCGGCGGAGCGCGGTGCCGCGGACTCGGCGGACCTGCTCGAGTCGTATCTCGAGGAGCAGGCCGCGCTGATCCGTGAGGACGTGCGCGAGGCGCTGGTGCGTCAGGTGCGGGTGCCGCTCGAGCTGCAGGTGGCGCGCGAGCGTCACGAGCGGATCGAGGCGCTGGGGCCCGGGGCGGGGTTCGCCCCGGTGGCCGACGGAGCGGGCGCCGATGCCGCGGACCTCCCGCGGCGCGCCCGCGCGGCCTTCGAGCACGCCCAGAACGAGGCGGGTCGCGCGGCCTTCGGGGTGCTGCGGACGGGGGCGGCGAGGATGTACGGGCGATACGGCCACCCGCGTACCCCGCCCTCGCCCCCGTCCCCGCGCTGAGCGGCTGCTCGCGGGCTCACCGCTCCTCGTCGGCCCGCGGCTCGCCCGCGAGGATCCCGTAGATCCGGCGCCGCGTCTCCTCGAGCAGCCGTGCGACCTCCCGCACCTGCTCGTCGGTGCCGCTGCGGGCGACCTCGCGGGCGGCGCCGAGCAGGCCGTGCCCCAGCTCCCGCAGGTCGATCATCTCCTCGTCCGCGGACTGCGCGGCCGAGGGGAAGGGGTCGGGCCAGGAGGAGGAGTGCTCCTCGACGTGGGAGCGGCCCTCCTCGGTGAGGCTCACGAGCTTGCGCCCGCCCGTCTTCTCCGAGGAGACCAGCCCCTCGTCCTCGAGCTGGCTGAGGGTCGGGTAGACCGCGCCCGGGCTCGGGGACCAGCGGCCTCCGGTGCGCTCGGCGATGGTCTGCATCAGCTGGTAGCCGTGCATGGGCTCCTCGGCGAGGAGCAGCAGCACGGCGGCGCGCACGTCCCCGCGCGGGGCACGGTGAGGCCCGCCGCGACGACCGCGGCCGCCCCCTCTGCCCCTGCGTGGCCTGTCGAGGGCCTCGGGGAACTCCGGGCCGCGGGGCCCGTCGTGATGGCGGCGCATGCCGCGCTCGTCCTCCTGCTCGGGGCGCTGGTGATGATGGTGGTGATGGCGTCGCACGGGCGACCCCCTCTCTGTTGACGTGCCATCACGATATATCGCGAACTGTCGTGAGAGCAAGGGGCGGTGTGCCGCTGCGAGGTTCCGCACGGGAGCCGCCCGGTCGGGAATGCGACGCGGCGCCGCCCCGTGATCGGGGGCGACGCCGCGTTCGAGCAGGGCTCAGAGGGTCCGGCGGGTGGGGGTGGTGCGGCTCAGAGGCCTGCCTTCTCGGCCAGCTGACGCTTGATCCGCGCGAGCATCCCCGACATCCCGTTCAGCCGCAGCGGGCTGACCACCTCGGCGAGCCCCAGCTCGCCCGTGACCGTATCCGGGGTCTCCAGCACCTCGCCCACGCTGCGCCCGTCGAGCGCCTCGGCGAGGATCGAGGCGAAGCCGCGCGTCGTCGGCGCCTCCGGCGGGGCGGAGAAGAACAGTCGTGCCGTCGCCTCCCGGCCCTGCCCCTCCACCTCCGTGACCAGGAAGATCGGGGACTGGCACTCGGGTACCGGCTCGAGCAGCTCGGGGTGCTCGGCGTACCGCTCCGGCAGCTCGGGCAGGCCCTGGGAGAACTCCAGCAGCAGCTGCAGACGGTCCCTGCCGCCGAGCGCCAGGAAGTCCTCGGCGATTCCGGCGAAGCCCTCGGGCAGAGCCGCAGGGGTCATGGGATCGGCGGCGCTCATCGGGCCGGGACCTCGCCCGGCTCGGCGCCCTGGGCGATCGGCAGGCGCACGCCGTTGCCCCACTCGGTCCAGGAGCCGTCGTAGTTGCGCACCGACTCGAAGCCCAGCAGGTGGGTGAGCACGAACCAGGTGTGCGCGGAGCGCTCGCCGATGCGGCAGTAGACGATCGTGGGCGTCGCCGTGTCGAAGCCGAGCTCCTCGCGGTAGATCGACTCGAGCTCCGTGCGCGGCTTGAAGCGGCCGTCGTCCGCTGCGGCGCGGGCCCACGGCACCGAGCGCGCGGTGGGGATGTGCCCGCCGCGCACCGTCCCCTCCTGCGGGTAGTCGGGCATGTGGGTGCGCTCGCCGGAGTACTCCTGCGGGGAGCGCACGTCGATCAGCGGCCCGCCGAGGAAGTCCAGCACGTCCTCGCGGAACGCGCGCAGCGGCGCGTCCTCGCGCGTGATCGCGGGATAGCCGCTGGTCGGCGCCGGGCGGCCCTCGTCGGACGTGGTCATCTCGCGGCCCTCCGCCTCCCAGGCGGCGCGGCCGCCGTCGAGCAGACGCACGTCGGGGTGGCCGAACAGCTCGAACACCCACAGGGCGTAGGCGGCCCACCAGTTCGACTTGTCGCCGTAGAGCACCACGGTGGTCTCGCGAGTGATCCCCGAGGCGTCCATGAGCTTCGCGAAGCCCTCGCCGTCCACGTAGTCGCGGGTGACGGGGTCGTTGAGGTCCAGGTGCCAATCGATCTTCACCGCGCCGGGGATGTGGCCCGTCTCGTAGAGCAGCACGTCCTCGTCGGACTCGACGACCACGAGACCCTCGGTCTCTCCCGCGGCCAGCCGATCCGCGAGCCACTGCGTGGTCACGAGCTTCTCGGGGTGGGCGTAGTCCTGCAGGGAGGGGGAGGGGTCGGCAGCAATGGTCATCAGTTCACCTTTCGACGGTCGACAACGCACGACGTGTACCCCCAGTCTGTCACCGCCGCAGGAGGCATGGCGTCCCGACGACTTCGCCTGCGGCGGACACGCGCGATGTGCTTCCCCAGCGGGGCGGGTGCTCCTACCGTGGCCTCATGATGGAAGACCTGGACACAGAGCCCGTCATCCCCACCCTCGACCTCACCGTCCTCGACTGCCCCGACGCCCTCCAGCTCGCCGCCTTCTACGCCAAGCTCCTGGGCTGGCGCGTGGAGGAGGGCAGCGACTCCGACTGGGCGGAGCTGACCCCGCCCCGCGGCCGCCGCGGCCCGGACGACCCCGACGGCGAGGCCTCCCTCGCCTTCCAGAAGGTGGAGGGCTTCCGCCGCCCCACCTGGCCCGAGGGTGACCACCCTCAGCAGTTCCATCTCGACCTCTCCGTCACCGACATCGACGCCGCCGAGCCCCGCGCGATCGCCCTCGGCGCGACCGTCCACGAGCACCAGCCCTCCGCCTCCGGCAGCTTCCGCGTCTACCTCGACCCCGCGGGGCACCCCTTCTGCCTGTGCGTGACGGCGTGAGCGGCTCGACGGTCTGAGTGTCCGCGCCACCCGATGCGCCCCTCCGCGTGGATCGCGGAGGGGCGCATCTCGTGGTGGCGGGTTCCAGCGGGCGGAAGTGGGCCGGAGGTGCGATGGTGAATTCCTGGTTCGCATGTCTGAGCGGTCGGTGAGGCGGTTGGTGACGATTTCTGCAATGCAGGGAGGTCGAAGGTGGTGCGTGCCTATCGGGCGGGAGGGGTCGGCGGCTTCGAGGCGGTCGGACGTCACGCTCCGAGGTGCCCGTGGTGTGCGTCGGTCACATGACAATGCAGGACACGCCGCTAGCACCTCGGTGTGACAGTCGAGTCGCGTGGTCCACAAGTGGAGGTGTGGAGTGGCGCTCGACTGTGGATGACGTCGTCGGCGATGGCGTTCTTTCCTCCACACGGGATGGTTATCCACAGATTCATCCCCATTTCTGTGAAGGCCTTTCGGGGTGAGGGGAGGGTGGGTATTCTCGAGGTATTCGACACGGCGCTCGGCGAGGAGGCCGTGAGCACTGAAGGGGGTGGAGGCAGTGGGTGAGCTCGATGACGGCAGCCAGAGCGCTCCGCGCCGCGATCCTGCACCGGCCCCGTCCGGCCCCCGCGGCCCGTGGGCGGTGCGTGCCCGGAACGAGCTGACCGAGGAGCGGATCCTCGAGGAGGTCGGCGGCATCGAGGGCCCCCACGCCGAGCGCGTCCTGGAGATGCACGCGACCATGCGCGAGCGCGCACAGCTCCATGCCCGTCAGCTCCGCCAGCTCGCGACGTTCTTCGACCTCGATCCGGACAACGAGGGCACGCTCGAGGACGCGGACATGACCGCCATGAAGGTCGCGGTCGGGCTGCGCTGCTCGATCGCGCAGGCCACCTCGCTGATCCGCGATGCGCACCATGCCGTGGTCGACCTGCCGCGGATGTTCGCGCACCTCGAGGCCGGTGACCTCCCGGAGGACTACCACCGCTTCCTGCTGCGCCAGGTCCGACGACTGGAGACCGAGCAGATCCGTCTGGTCGACCAGCACCTGGCCCGCGTGGAGATCCTCTCGATCTCCCGCAGCACCTTCGAAGCGCAGGTGCGGCTCGCCGTGGCCTCCGTCGGGAACGAGCTGAAGCCCCCGCGCGATGCGCGCGAGGTGCGGGTCGACGGTATTGACCCCGAGCAGGGCGTTGCCTGGCTCACGGTCACGGGTCCCATCCCCGAGATCCGCAGCCTCGCCCAGCGGCTCGACGCGAGCGCCCGCACCGTCCAGCGCGCCCAGCGGGCCGCGCTCGAGGCGGGGGACGAGGAGCCGGTCCCCTTCGACATCGACGGGGACGTCCGCGAACGGGGCCGCCCTCTCGGACGGGGCGCCCTCCGCTATGCGATCCTCACGCACTCCGTGCTCGACCTCGACCCGGTGCAGGAGACCGCCCAGCCGTTCAAGATCCTCGTCGCCGTCCCCGTGACCACCCTGCTGGGGATGGACGACTCCCCGGCGATGCTCGACGGGCTCACCCCGATCCCCGCCGACGTCGCCCGTGACCTCGCCGCGACGAGCTCGGTCTGGTACAGGATCCTCACGGACCCGATCTGCGGGACGCACCTGCCCGTCCGCATCGACACCTACCGGCCCGACGCGCAGCAGCGACTGCAGCTGCGGCTGCGCCACCCCGTCTGCGCGGCACCCGGGTGCACCCGCCCCACCGCGCTCGCCGCGGAGGACGACCACATCATCGAGTACGACCACCAGTACCCGGCCCGCGGAGGCCCCACCTCCCAGTGGAACCTCCACCGGCTCTGCCGCCGACACCACCAGCTCAAGACCGCCGGGCTGATCGATCCCGTGCGCGATCCCTGTGACGACCCCGAGGGCCCGGACGGCACCACGAGCGCGGAGCCGCTCCGGACCACCTGGGACATCGGCGAGGGCCTGCGCACCTGCACCCAGGAGAGCGCAGACCTGCTCACGCCGCGCATGACGCGTCGCTTCGCCCAGGCAGAGCGAAGATTCCGCCGCCTTGGCGACGCCCCGGGACGAGGATCCTCCCCGCCGCGCCGGATCATCCCCCCGGCACCGAAGCTCGACGCGAGCGTCCCACCGTTCTGAGCGAGCTCGTGGGGGAGCGGTGCCTCAGGAGGCGTAGGTTCCGAAGGCCGTGCGGATCCCGTCAGCAGGCGCCCCCTCGGCCAGCAGCACCTGCAGCAGCAGGCGCGCCTTCGGTGCGGGCAGCAGCCCGGCCATCACCGCCCCCGCGTCCAGGAGATCGACCTCCGAGCCGGGATAGCCGTAGTGGTGCGTGGAGGTCCCGCCGCCGAAGGGACGCGCCGCGACCACGACCGGCACCCCGGCCCCGAGCAGCCCACGAAGCCGCGGCATCGCCGCGGGGGAGACGTGCCCCATCCCGACCCCGTCGACCACCAGGCCGGCGATCGCCCCGGCGGGCACGTGGTCCAGCAGGGCGAGGTCCTCATCCAGGCCCGCGGTGAGCAGCGGCACCGCCGGGAAGCGGTCCGGCGGGGAGCCGGCGGTGCGCGGCCCGCGCGGCAGCGGGAGGTGCAGCAGGCGGAGGTCCTCGGCCCCGACGATCGCGAGCGGCCCGGCCGGCTCCGAGGCGAAGGCCGAGACGCTGCGGGAGGAGGTCTTCACGACCCGGTCCGCAGCGTGCGCATGCCCGTCGAACACGACCAGCACCCCCAGGCCCCGGGCCGACGGGGCGATCGCCGTGCGCACCGCGTCGCGGAGGTTCGCGGGGCCGTCGGCGCCGAGCGCGCTCGCCGGGCGCATCGCACCGGTGACCACGAGCGGCGCCTCCCGGTCCCAGTACCGATCCAGCAGGAAGGCCGTCTCCTCGAGCGTGTCGGTGCCATGGGTGAGCACGGCCCCGGCCGCGCCCGCGTCGACCGCGGCCCGCGCGTGCTCGAGCACGGCGCGCAGATGGTGCGGGCGCACGTCCGAGGAGGAGGTGTTCGCCAGCGAGCGCGGGCGCAGCTCGACGTCCCCGCCGACTGCGGCCAGGAGCCGTGCGCCCGCGGCGTCGTCCGGGCGCGCGCTCTCGCCGCGCGAGTCCTCGGACATGACGATGGTGCCGCCGAGGGAGAGCACCTCCACCGCGCCGCTCACTCGGTCTCGATCTCCTCGCCGAGATAGGCGGCGGCGGTGCGCAGGGACGCCTTGCGGGCCGGCTTGCGGTCTGCGCCCCCGGCCACGTGCGCCTCGTACCAGGCCTCGGCCGTGGCGCGCGTGAACTCCGCGCCCTCGGGGGAGCCGGCGAAGGAGCCCAGGCGCCGCATCAGATCCGCACCGGGATCCTCGAGGTGATGGGCCAGGGCGTACAGCGCCGCGTCCCAGCCGCAGCCCGTCGCGCCAGGGCCGAAGGTCGCCCAGTGCGCATCGGCGGGCACCGTGTGGCGCAGGGTCAGGGTGGTGCCCTCGCCGTGCTCGGCGGGGCTGATCAGCAGCTCCAGCTCGCTCGAGCTCTTGCCGAACTCCCAGGTCAGCAGCAGTCGGCGCGGCGGCTCGACCTCGAGGAGCCGCCCGCCGGTCTCCATCTCCGCGAGCTCGTAGCGGCCTCCGGGCACGACGTCGCCGCGCGCGGTGCCGAACCAGCGGGCGAGGCGCTCCGCAGTGGTCAGCGCCTCCCACAGCTGCTCGGGTGCGACGTCGAAGGTCTGGGACAGGCCGACCGTGCTCCCGTTCTTCGCGGGGGTGACGGTGCGGGTCACGGCGGTCAGCTGGGCAGTGGGTGTGGGAGTCATCGGGGACCTTCCTCGCCGGGGGCGGTGCGTCGCAGGCGCACGATCACCTCGGCGTGCTCGGTGTGGGGGAACATGTCGACATAGCGGCCGGCGACGATGCGCAGCGAGGGCATCGCGGCGAGGTCGTCGGCGAGGCTGCCGGGGTGGCAGCTGGAGTACAGGACGTCGGGGACGCCGGAGCGCTCGAGCCAGGCGGCCAGCTCGGGGCCGAGGCCGCGGCGGGGCGGGTTCACCACGACGATATCGGGCGGGCCCGACGCGTCGGCGGCCTCGGCGATCGCCCAGGCCGTCGCGTCGGCGGCGAGGAAGCGCACGTCCGCGCCCGCCGCCTCCGCCCCCTCGCGGGCCCCGTCGATCGCCTGCGCGGAGACCTCCACCCCGGTGACCTGCGCGGCGGGGACGGCGCGGGCGAGGTGCAGCGCGAAGCCGCCCAGGCCGCAGTACAGGTCCCAGATCCGCAGGTCCTCGCGCGTCCCGGCGATCTCCCGCGCCCACTCGGCGCCCTGGCGGTACAGGGCTCCGGCGACCTCGGTGTGGGTCTGCAGGAAGGACTGCGGGCGGGAGAACAGGGTGACGTCCCCGGTGCGCACGGCGAGACGGCCGGCACCGGCGAGGGGGATCTCCTCCTCGCCCTCGACGCGCGTGGTGTGCTCGGGATGGATGTTCGCACTGACCGACACGATCGAGGGATGCGCCTCGAGCAGGCGCGGCAGATGCTCGCGCAGCCGGTCGAGCGCGGCGGTGCTGCGCAGCACGAAGCGGAGCAGATGCTCCCCGTCCGGGGAGCTGGTGACCAGCACGTTCTTGATCTCGCCGCGACGACGGGCGACATCATAGGGCGGGATCTGCGCACGACGGATCAGGGCCTTCGCCCCCTCGAGCACCTCCTCGACTCCCGCGGGGTACAGGGGGCAGTCGCACAGGTCGGTGCCCGCGGACTGTCCGGGCAGGGTCAGCACCGGCGCGGCCGCGGTGCCGCCCACCGCCATCTTGCCGCGGGCGCGGAAGCCCTCCTCGGCGCCGACGATCGGTGCGCCCCAGACGGTGCCGGGGGCGAGATGCGCAGCGAGCAGCTGCTCGACACGCTCACGACCGCGGGCGAGCTGCCGCGGGCGGGGGAGATCCAGCAGCGTGCAGGACCTGCACGCGCCGGAGTCGAAGTGGTGGCACCGCACCCCAGGAGTCTACGAGCCGGGCGCTCAGGCGAACCACTCGGTGGGCGGGCCCAGCGAGAGCAGCACCGAGAACACGACCGCGACCACGACGACCGCGACCACCGCGGCGAGCACCGGGCGGCGCAGCGCGAGCGCCGCGACCCGCTCCGGGAGGGTGTGCGGCGGGCCCTCGCGCAGCCGCCAGGAGTCCCCGAGCAGCCCGCGCCGGTGCGCCCACTGCTCGAAGGGCACGGTGAGATACGGGATCAGGGCGGATCCGACGCCCAGGGCGAGCCGGCCGACGCTCCAGCGCTGGTCGACCGCGACCAGCACGGTCACCACCACGTAGGACAGGAACACGAAACCGTGCAGGGCGCCGCCGATCCGCACGCCGAGCTCGGTCACCTGCAGGACGTACTTCAGCAGCATGCCGAGCAGCAGCAGGGTCCAGGTGACCATCTCGGCGAGCGCCAGCACGCGGTACAGGCGGGACGGGGTGCGCAGCAGAGGCATGCCGCTGATCGTGCCAGAGTCCGCTGAGCACCCTCCGGGAGCGGGACGGACGCCCGACGATCGTCGGATCCGCCGGGCGGGGACGGCTGGAAGGCTGGACGCATGACGACGCACACGATCCCCGGAGAGCTGTTCCTGCTGCTGACGAACGACGCGGGCCGGCAGGACTCGACCCAGTACCGCCGCCAGGCGCTCGCCGCCGCGGCGGTCGCCGAGCTCGCCCTGCGCGAGAAGGTGGCGCTGAGCGAGGACCGCACCCCGAAGGTGAAGGTCCTCGACACCGAACCGACCGATCTGCCGGTGCTCGACCAGGCCCTCGGCGCGCTCGCCGAGCTCGACGGCAGGGCGATCAAGACCGTGATCGGTCACCGCACAATGGACCTCACCGAGGTGATCGGCGAGGGCTTCGTCGCCGCGGGCGCCGTGACCCGCAAGGACGGCTGGTTCTTCACCTCCTGGCCGGCCGAGGACGACTCCCTCGAGCGGGCGCTGCGCGCGCGACTCGCCGCCGCCGTCACCGACTCCTCGGTCGCGAGCCTGCAGGACGGCATCCTGCTGGACCTGCTGCGGGCCCTGCGCATCGCCCACCGGATCCTCAAGGACGACCTGCCGGACATCAGCCGGCGCGATCTGGATCGCCGCATCGAGCGGCTGGACATCGACCATCCGGCGGCGAAGGCCGTTCGCAGGATCATGGACGACATGGCTGCGGCGATGATCGCGACCACGGCGGCGGCCGGGGCCGTCAGCTCGACCTGAGCCGCGCCGTGGTGCGCGCGGTGGCCGGTGCGGTCCACGGGTCCTCCGGCCAAGGATGCTTCGGGTACCGGCCCCGCATCTCCTTGCGCACCTCGCGGTAGGGGCCGTCCCAGAAGGAGCGCAGGTCGTCGGTGACCGCGAGCGGCCGACGGGCGGGGGAGAGCAGGTGGAAGAGCACCGGCACCCTGCCCCGCACCAGGTGCGGGGTCTCGGCCAGGCCGAACAGCTCCTGCAGCTTCACCGCGACGACGGGCCGGCCTGCGGGCTCGTCGGGCGCGGGATAGTCGATGCGGGCCGTCGCCCCGGAGGGGACCGGGAGCCGCTCGGGCACGAGCGCGTCGAGCTCCGACGCCTCGGGCCACGGCAGCAGGGAGCGCAGCGCGCCGAGCAGGTCGATCCGGTCCAGGCGGGCGGTGCGGGCCGAGAGCTGCGGGGCGAGCCAGAGGTCGAGGGAGTCCAGCAGCGACTGCTCGTCCATCGCGGGCCAGGGATCGCCGAGCTCGCGGCGGACCAGGGCGAGGCGGGACCGGAACGCGGTCGCCGCCTCCGACCAGGTCAGCGCCTCCAGCCCGCGCTCCCTGACCGCGGAGAGCACCGCGGGGACCGTGTCCTCGGCGGTCGCGGCGACAGGGGTGGAGGACAGCTCGATCGCGCCGAGCACACGGCGGGAGCGGGCCCGCACCGCCCCGTCCTCGAGCACGGCGGTGCGCTCCTCGCGGCGCAGGCCCGCGCCATGCGCCAGCGCGTCCTGCTCGCTCAGCGGTGCGGCGGCGCGGATCACCGCGCCGGTGCCGTCGGCCGCACGACCGGCCGCCCGCTGCACCTCCCACACCGCGAGCCACTCCGTGCCCAGCAGCCCGCTGCCCTCGGGCAGGGCGGCGCGGGTGCCGGAGGCCAGCAGATAGCTGCGCGATCCCTCGGCGACCCGGCGTGCGATCCGCTCCGGGCGGGCGAGGGAGAGCACGGCGCCGGCCTGCTCGCCCGTGACGGCGCGGGGCGCGGACGCGACCCCGGCGAGCCGGGCGAGGCGGTCTCGCTCGCGACGCCACCGCTCGGCACCGGGGGCGCGTCCGGCGCGCAGCTGGGCGAGGAGGCGGGGGAGGTCCGCGCCGACGGGCCGGTGATCGTCGGAGACAGCGGCGACGACGTCCGGGCCCGGCGCCCCGCCGGCCAGCAGCGCCCGTGCCTCGCGCACGCCGACGGGGAGGCAGGCGGTGCGCCGCCCCGCCGCCGTCGGCCGCCCCTCCGCATCGACCAGGCCGAGCGCTCGCAGAGTCTCCTCCGCGGCGCGGATCTCCGCCGCGGGCGGCGCGGTCAGCAGCGGCAGCCCCTCGCCGCGCGGCGTCCCCCAGCAGGCGAGCCACAGCGCCGCATCGGTGAGATCCGCGGCGGTGATCTCCGGCGGGGACTGGGCGGGCATCCCGGCGAGCTCCGCCTCGGAGAACACGCGCACCGCTCGGCCCGGGCCCTGACGTGCGGCGCGGCCCGCCCGCTGCGCGATCGCGGCGCGGGAGGCGCTGACCGTGACCAGCCCCGACATGTCCCGGGCCCGGTCGCGCCGCACCTCGCGCGAGAGCCCCGCGTCGACCACCAGGTGCACCCCGGGCACGGTCAGGGAGCTCTCCGCGAGCGCGGTCGAGACCACGATCCGGGGCGGCTCGCCGGGGCGTCGGCCGCCCGTGGCCCGGTCCTGCTGCGCCGCGGGGAGCCTGCCGTGCAGGGGGAGCACCTCGACCCCGTCGACGAGCCCCTGCAGCCGCGCGACCGTCTCGTCGACCTCGCGGGCGCCGGGGACGAACACGAGCGCGTCGCAGCCCTCCTCCCGCTGGGCGCGTGCCGCGGCGCGTGCGAGATGGTCGAGGTGCTCGCGGGTCACGCCGCGCGCGTCGAGCCGCGGCGACGGGGACGGGGCGTGCTCCGTGCGCAGCGGGTGGAGGGGGCTCGGCACCTCGACGACCGCGGCGCCGTCCAGCACCGCGGCGACGGCCTCGGCGTCCAGCGTCGCGGACATCGCCCCGACCGTCAGGTCCTCCCGCAGCTGCCGCGCCTCGGCGAGCATGCCCAGCAGCAGATCCGTCTCGAGCGACCGCTCGTGGACCTCGTCGAGCACCACCGCGGCCACGCCCGGCAGCTCCGGCTCGGCGAGCAGCCGGCGCAGCAGCACCCCCGGGGTGAGCATCTCGATCGCGGTGCCGGGGCCCGCTTCCCGCTGCCCGCGCACCGTGAAGCCGACCGGCCCGCCGAGCCGGCTGCCGTCGAGCGCGGCGAGCCGACGGGCCGCGGCGCGCACCGCGACCCGGCGCGGCTGCGTGACGAGGGTGAGGCCGCCTGCGAGGTTCGCGACCAGTGGCGGGACCAGGGTCGTCTTGCCCGTGCCGGGCGGGGCCGTGACCACGAGCGCACCGGTCCGGGCGGCGGTCTCGAGCTCGGCCCGGGCCGCGGCGACGGGCAGGCCCGCCCCGACGGCGTCGAGGTCGAAGCGGTGGGCGACGGGGGCCACGGTCAGTCGATGAGGTCGAACTCGACCTGGTCCGTCTCGGCGCAGACGCTGGTGACCGAGAGGGTCCACAGGTCCAGCGTGACGGTCTCGCCGAGGGTGATCGGCTCGATGTCGCGGGCCGGGCTGTCCCCGACCGCGGCCGTCAGCTCGGCCCGGTCGCCGTCGATGCCCTCGACGGTGACGGTGAGGGTCTCGCCGCCCCGCTCGGGCAGCTCCGGCGTGGCCTCGCCGTCGATCTCGGCGTAGTAGGCGCCCTCGCCCGTGCAGGGCTCCGGCGGGGTGAAGCCTTCGGGAGCGGGGGTCACCTCCCAGGCCTCCTGCGGGACGGCGGCGGCCGTCGCACCCCCGCCGTCGGAGGCCCCGCCCGCGTCGGAGGGAGTGCTCGCCGAGGGTGCTCCGTCGGTCTCCTCGGGGGCCGGGGAGCCGGTGCAGCCCGCGGCGAGGAGGCCGGCGGCGAGAACGGCGACGGCGAGGCGCACCAGCGGGGTGCGGGGGCGAGCGGTGACGTGCACGGGGATCCTCACGGCCGAGCGGGACGAGACCCTCGACACGCTAGCGGACGTGCGGGTCCATGGCACCATCGAGGGCGTCCCGCGCACCCGGAGGGAGGGGAGCAGATGCCGAGCCCCGGAGCGACGCCGCCACGTCCGACGCCGAAGGCCCTCGCCGGCCGCACCGACCCCGCGCGCGCGGTGACGCCGGTGGACTACAGCGCCGTCCCCGGCCGCCGACCCGCCGCGCAGCCCTCGGACCGGCTGCCGCGACGTCGCGCCCGCACCGTCGAGCTGCCGCGGCGCCCCGCCGAGGCGCCGACCGGGGCCGTGCACACGCTCGACGCCGACGACCCCCGGCCGCTGCCGCGTCCGCTGCGGATCCGGGACGAGGACATCCGCGCTGTCGGCGTCGCCGGGGCCGACGGGGAGCGGATCGTGCAGGCCGTCGCGGATCCCGAGGACGCCTGGACCGCGGACGCCGGCACGAGCGACCACTTCCTCCGCGGGGACCTCGTGGTGCAGGTGCGCCGCGCGGACAACGCCGTGATCGGCCTGTTCTCCGCCCGCTACGCGCTGAGCGTGCGACCGGCGGAGTACGAGCCGGCCCTCGACATCGCGGAGGCCGCCGCCGGTCCCTCGACCCGCGGCGGGCAGGGCACCCGCCACCCGACCTCCCGGCGCGAGCTGCTGCGCCGCATGGAGGAGGCGGGCTTCGTGGTCACACCGGGAGCGACCCACGGCCGCGTCACCCATCCCGCGCATCCCGGGCTCGTGCTGCCCTTCGCCTCGACGCCCTCGGATCGTCGCTTCACCCGGCACGCGGTCGCGCAGATCCGTCGCGTCTTCGGGATCGACCTGCGGCGCTGAGGGCCCCGGACAGAAAGGTGCCCCGGCTCGTCCCCACGAGCCGGGGCCATCCCTTTCCCCCGCGTCCCGGATCAGCGGATCCCGCTTCCTCCTCAGTCGGCGGGTCCTCCGGTGACGCGTTGAGAACAGTGAACACGCCCTCCCGGACAAACCCCTGTGCCGAGTCTGTCCATTCCCTGGAAACGCGCCTCCGTGAGCCTTGCGATCAGTCGCTGACCTGCCGGGAGTCGAGGATCGAGAAGCTCGCGCGGCCCAGCAGCCGCAGCAGGCGGACCAGTCGGTCGAAGGTGATCGCGCCGGCGACCGCGCGCATCACCTGGATCAGCTCGAGCCGCTCGTCGCCCTCGTGACGGTGCTCGGCGTCGGGGTCCTGGTCGCGGTGCTCGCGGTGTCGGTGGTGCGGGCTCAGTCGCCCACCGGCATGCGGAGCTCCTCGCCGTCCGGGGCGTAGAAGCGGGAGCTCCGGGTCGCGAGCCCGATGTCCTGGGAGGACTGGTTCTCGATCGTGATGTCCACGCCGAGGAATTCGCGGTTCTCCGTCTGGCTCTCCGTCGAGGGGCCCTCGGTGGGCTTGTCCGCCGGCTGGTCGGTCTCGAGCCCCGTGGTGGGGTGCTCGGACGGCGAGTCGGACGGCCCGGGGCCGGTCGGGCTCGTGGTCGAGGTCGGCTCGGGACCGTCCTCGGCGTCCTCGCCGATCAGGAACAGACCCACACCGACGACGCCGACGACGAGCACGAGCAGGAGCGCACAGCCGCAGGCCAGCCCGACGTAGAGCGGCATGCGGCTCTTCGGCGGGGTCGGCGGCATGCCGTACGGGGTGCTCATGAGGGGCCTCCGCCTCTGATCGGGAGCTCTCGGACACACGCTAGCCCGGCGCCGCGCGTCGATGTGCGATCCGCCACTGCGTTCGCCATACTGGCCGGGTATCGACGACCAGCCCACCCTGCGGCGGTCCGGCAGCGGAGCACGATTCCCGAAGGCGCCGGACCGGTCGCACGAGGAGATGATCGCCTTGCTGACCAGACTCCACGATGCGCTCAGACTGCGCACCTCACCCGTGATCTTCTTCGGCTCGGCGGCGATCATCATCGCCTTCGTGCTGGGCACGATCCTGTTCACCGACGCCCTGAACTCCGGGGTCTCCGGCGCCTCGGACTGGCTGCTGACCAACCTCGGCTGGTTCTACATCCTCGGCGTCACCGTGTTCCTGGCCTTCCTGATCTTCATCGCGATGGGGCGCTTCGGCCGGGTGAAGCTCGGCCCCGACGACGAACCGCCCGAGCACTCCGGAGCCGCCTGGTTCGCGATGCTGTTCGCGGCGGGCATCGGCTCGATCCTCATGTTCTGGGGCGTGGCCGAGCCGATCAGCCACTTCGGCGATCCGCCGCGCGGCACCGAGCTGGGCATCGAGGCCGGCACGTGGGCCGCCGCCCACGACGCCATGAACTTCACCTACTACCACTTCACGCTGCACACCTGGGCGATCTTCACCCTGCCGGCGCTGGCCTTCGCGTACTTCATCCACAAGCGCAACCTGCCGCCGCGCGTCAGCTCGATCTTCCAGCCGCTGCTGGGAGAGGGCATCCACGGACCGATCGGGAAGCTGATCGACATCGTCGCGATCATCGGCACGATCTTCGGCATCGCTGTCTCGGTGGGGCTGGGGACCCTGCAGATCAACGGCGGCCTGAACCAGCTCTTCGGGATCCCCGAGAACGCGGGCTGGAACCTCATCATCATCGGCGTGGTGTGCGGCCTGGCGCTCATCTCGGTCTCCCTCGGCCTGGAGAAGGGCATCAAGGTCCTCTCCAACCTCAACATCGTCATGGCCGTGCTGCTGCTGATCTTCGTGCTGGTCGCCGGCGGCTCGACCCTCTTCATCATCAGGGGGACCCTGGAGTCCTTCGGCAGCTATCTGGTGAACCTGCCCGAGCTCGCGCTGTGGAACGACACCCAGGCCGACTCCGGCTGGCAGAACACGTGGACCGTCTTCTACTGGGCCTGGACCATCACGTGGTCGCCCTTCGTGGGAATCTTCATCGCCCGCATCTCCAAGGGTCGCACCATCCGTCAGTTCGTCTCCGGCGTGCTCGCGGTGCCGGCCGGATTCTCCGTGCTGTGGTTCGGGATCTTCGGCTACGCGAGCTTCGACATCGAGCTGCGCGGCGACGGCGGGCTCGTGGACCGGGTGGTGGGCGACGGTGACATCCCCGGGGCGCTGTTCGCCTTCCTGGACCACTACCCGGCCGAGTTCCTCGTCTCGGTGATCGCGATCATCCTGGTGGTGATCTTCTTCGTCACCTCTGTGGACTCCGCGGCGCTGGTCACCGACTCGATGGCCAACGGCCACGAGGACTACAACCCGCTGGGGCAGCGCATCTTCTGGGGCGTCTCGATCGGGCTGATCACCGCGACGCTGCTGGTGTTCTCCGGCGAGGACGGGCTGACCGCCCTGCAGTCCACGATCATCCTCGTGGGCCTGCCGTTCTTCATCATGGGCTGGTTCCAGATGTACGCCCTGCTGCGCGCGCTGAAGGAGGACGCGGGCGAGCTGCCGCGGATGCGCACCCGCGAGTGGGCGCAGGTGCTGCCGCCGGAGGAGTTCGAGCGGCGCGAGGAGGACGAGGAGTACGACACCGAGGACTACGTCATCGAGCCGACCTTCACCACCGAGGTTCCGGTCATGACCGACCCCTACGAGGAGATCGAGGAGGTCGAGGAGGACCAGGCGAGCACCGGCCCGGACAGGGGGACCCTCCCGGCCCGGACCGGCAGCGCCCGCGCTCCGCTGCCCGAGAGCGGCCGGGACGAGTTCCGCTGAGCGGCACGGGGTCAGGCCGGGTCGGCCTGATGGCGGTCGGCGCTGCGGCGGTAGTACATCGCGAGCACCGCGCCGGAGAGGTTGTGCCAGATCGAGAAGATCGCGGCGGGCAGCGCTGCGGCCGGGCTGAACGCGGAGGCGGCGAGCGTCGCGGCGAGGCCCGAGTTCTGCATTCCGACCTCGACCGAGGTGGTGCGCGCGGCGCGCTCGCCCTGGCGCAGCAGCCGGGCGGCCCAGTAGCCGAGCAGGTAGCCGAGCCCGTTGTGCAGGACGACCGCCAGCAGCACGATCGCGCCGGCGGAGACGATCGCCTCGGTCGAGCCGGAGACCACCGAGACCACGACCAGCGAGATGCCGGCGACGGAGACCCACGGCAGCGCCGGCAGGATCCGGTCCACGAGCGTCCCGGCGACGAGGCGCACCACGAGGCCGCCGATCACGGGGATCAGCACCATCTGCACGATCGACAGCGCCATCGAGCCCGCGTCCACGGGAAGATAGGAGCCCGCGAGCCACAGGGTCAGCAGCGGGGTGAACAGCGGCGCGAGCAGGGTCGAGATCGAGGTCATGGTCACCGACAGGGCGGTGTCCGCCTTCGCGAGATAGCAGATCACGTTCGAGCTGGTGCCGCCGGGGGCGCAGCCGACGAGGATCACGCCCACGGCGAGCTCGGGCGGCAGCTGCAGCAGCACCGAGATGCCGAGGCCCACCAGCGGCATGATCACGTACTGCGCGACCACGCCGATCAGCACGGGCAGCGGCCGTCGCACGACCAGGCCGAAGTCCGGGATCGTGAGCGTGAGCCCCATCGCGAACATGATGACGCCCAGGTAGATGCTGGTGAACGGGGCGAGGGCCTGGCCCACCGAGGGGGCGAGGAACCCGAGCGCGGCGGTGAGGAGGATCAGGGCGGGGAAGATCGTCACCGCGATGCGCGCGGAGCGGTCCTCGGAGGCGCGCGCGGTGCTCGCGGGCGCGGGGGAGGGGGTCTGGAGCGTCATGGGAGCACTGTACTGCCCTGTGAGACAGCGGTCCGATATGTGGACGCCTGGTGGTCCCGGCGGTCGTCGGCTCAGCGCCGTTGGCGCGCCGGGACCTGCCAGGCGTGCACGGGCTCGCGGGAGTCGACGCCCGCCCGGTAGCGGCGGGTCATCTCCGCGAGCGCCTGTTCGCGCGTGCCGCCGCGCAGCTCGAGCGAGGTGACCGTGTCGATCTGCCAGCGGGCGCCGTTGCGGCCGGTGCGGGCGCGCTCGGTGAGGATCTCCCCGTAGCGGGCGACCACCGCCGGATCGGCGCCGAGCTCGCGCAGTCCCTCCATCGCCTGCGGGATCAGGTGCTGCTGGAGCAGGTCCGCGACCCGCACGCGGCCCACCTTCGGCCAGCGCACCCGCGCCTCGAGACCCCAGCGGGCGCACTGCTGGAAGGACTCGTCGGCCTGCTCGAAGCTCATCCGCGACCACAGCGGCCGCCGCTCGTGCACGAGCGAGTGCACGATGCCGTAGAAGAAGGCGGCGTTCGCGGCCATGTCCGCCGGCGTCGGCCCCGCCGGCAGCAGACGGTTCTCCAGCCGCAGGTGCGGCAGGTCCGTGCCGGGATCGTAGATCGGGCGGTTCCAGCGCCAGACCGTGCCGTTGTGCAGCATCAGCTCGTGCAGGCGGGGCGAGCGCCCCTCGGTCAGCAGCGGCTCCTCCGCCATCTCCCGCGACTCCGGGATCAGGGCCGGGAACAGCCGCACGTTCTCCTCGAACAGGTCGAACATCGAGGTGATCCAGCGCTCGCCGAACCACACCCGCGGCCGTACCCCCTGTGCCGCGTACTCGGGTGGTCGCGTGTCCAGGGCCTGCACGAAGGTGGGGATGCGGGTCTCGTGCCACAGCCGCCTGCCCAGCAGGAACGGGGAGTTCGCGGCGAGCGCGACCTGCGGGCCGGCGATCGCCTGCGCCGCGTTCCACGCGGCCGCGAACTGCTCGGGCGGGACCTGCAGGTGCAGCTGCATCGAGGTGCAGGCGCTCTCCGGCGCGATCGAGTCGAAGGTCGTGTCCACCCCGCGGCCCTCGCCCTCGATCCGCAGCGTGATCTCCTCGCCGCGCGCCTCCATCACGCTGGACTCGAGCGCCTCGTAGCGAGCCCCGGGCGCGCGCCAGGACTCGTCGGCGAAGAGGTCCTCCGAGATGGTGGGCAGATGGCCGACGGGCACGACCCGGGCCCCGCGGGCCCGGGCGGCCTCGTCGGCCCGGTCGATCGCGGCGCCGAGCGCCGTCTCGAGCTCGCCGAGGCCCGTCCCGTCGGGGCGGGTGACCGGCAGGTTGGCCTCGAGGTTGAAGCGGCCGATCTCGTGGACGTACTGCTCGTCGAGGTCCTCCAGCAGGGTGTCCGCGATCAGCGCGGGCGCCATCGAGTCCTGCTCGGCCAGGTTCATCTCGAGCTCGACGCCCACGGTCCCCTCGTCGACGAACTCCGCCGTGTCCAGGAAGGTCTCGAAGAGGTCGAGGTTGCGTCGCAGCTCCCGCCGGTAGCGGGTGCGCTGGGACCGGGTGTACTCGGTCGTGCCGATCTCGCGTCCCATGGTGGTGACCTCCGGTGCAGGCGGACGGGGCCCGCTCATCCAAGCACGTGCGCGGCCGCGCACGCACGCGGAGTCCGGGGCGCGGGGCGTCGTGGATCACAGGTGAGGGCTACCCTGGGAGCACCCTCGCCGAAGGAGGCTCCGATGACGGACCCCAAGGACAGCTACGACCACGTGATCATCGGCGGCGGGATCGCCGCGGACGCCGCCGCGCGCGCGATCCGGGCCGAGGACGAGACCGCGAGCATCGCGATCCTCTCCGCGGACGCCCACGCCCCCGTGTACCGTCCGGCCCTGTCGAAGGACCTGTGGACCGGCGAGGACCCGGATCCGACCTCTCAGGACCTCGGCACCGCCGAGGCCGCCGGCGCGGAGCTGTTCACCTCCACCGTCGTCACCGAGCTGCTGCCCTCCTCGCGCACCGTCGTCACCGCGCGCGGCGAGCGGATCCACTACCGCACCGCGCTGCTCGCGACGGGCTCCGTGCCGCGCCGGCTCCCCGAGGTCGGGGACCGGCGCGTCGCCTACCTGCGCACCGTCGGCGACTACCGCCACCTGCGCTCCCTCGCCGTGGACGGCGCCCGTCTCGTCGTCGTGGGCGGCGGCTACATCGGCACCGAGGTCGCCGCCGCGCTCACCCGCACCGGCGCGGAGGTCACCCTCGCCCACGGCGGGGAACGGATCCTCGAGCACATGTTCCCCACCTCGATCACCTCCCACCTCGAGCAGGTCTTCACCGAGAAGGGTGTGGAGCTCGTGGGCGGATTCCGCCTCGAGGACGTCACCGCCGGGGAGAGCCTCGCCCTCCGCGCGGAGGACGGGAGGACGCTCGAGGCCGACGCCGTCGTGCTCGGGCTCGGCGCGCGCCCCGACACCTTCCTCGCCGCGCAGGCCGGGATCGACACCGATCGCGAGCTCGTGATCGTCGACCCGCACCTGCGCACCAGCGCCCCGGACGTCTTCGCGGCCGGGGACGTGGTGCTCTACGACGACGCGCTGCTGGGCCGGCGCCACGTCGAGCACGTCGACCACGCCGAGGCCTCCGGCGCCCTGGCCGGGAAGAACATGACCCGCCCCGAGGCGGAGCGGGAGGAGTACGAGCACACGCCGCTGTTCTTCTCCGACCTCTTCGACGACGGCTACGAGGCGGTGGGGCGCTTGGACTCCTCCCTGGAGATGCGGGAGGTGTGGGACGAGGAGAGGACCGCGGCCGTGGTCCACTACCTCGAGGACGACCGCGTCGAGGGCGTGCTGCTGTGGAACACCTGGGACTCGGTGCCCGCCGCGCGGCAGCTGATCGCCGACTCCCAGGCCGGGGACCTCCCCCTCGACTCCCTGGAGGGCAGGATCCCGCCCGGCGGCTGAGCCGGGGCGCGTGACAGACTGGCCGGGTGAGCACGCCGATGAACACCTCCCTGCCCTGGCCCGACGGCGCCGAGGTGCTGCCGATCGCCGCCCTGCGCCCGGTCCTGGACCGCCTCGCCTCCCTCGTCACCACCCATGAGGAGGACGCCGCGCAGATCCCCGGCCTCGCCGTGAGCGAGGAGGAGGTCGCCGCGGATCCCCCGCCCGCCCTCGAGCAGCTCGTGGACGAGCTCGGCGGGATCGAGCTGCGCGGCGCCCGCGTGCTGGACCTGCTGGTCGAGGACCGCACCGACGTGGGGCCCTACACCCTGCTCGGCGACGCGAGGACCTACTACCCCCTGTACGAGACGCCGGACGCCGCAGTGGTGCTGACCCTCGACGAGCACGGCACCCCCGGCGCCGTCCACGGCATCGGCGAGGACCTCTCCCTGCAGCTGGCCGCCCCGGACCTCACCACCTATCTGGGCCTGTTCGCCGACGCGCTCGAGGCGACCCTCGCCGCGCTCGCCGAACGCGGCCCCGCGGAGGAGGACACCGACACGGAGCGCACCGAGGTCGCCGAGCAGCTCATGGACGCGCACCTCTTCGCCGCGCTGCTGGGCACGGTCGACGGGGTCCCGGAGGCGGAGCTCGTCCCCGCCGAGGGGGACGCCGCGGCCGACGGCGCGCTCGCGCTCGCCGACCTGCGCGGCGCCGCCCTCGGCACGCGCGTGGACCCGATGGACGTCGACGTGCCCGGCGACCCGCTCGAGACGCACCTGTCCTGGCGCGAGCACGGGCTCGTCATCGCCGTCCACGGCGGCTGAACCGCAGCCGGCAGGTCTACCCTGGTGGGAGGGCCCTTCACCCGTGAGGACCGGATCAGGAGCAGTGACATGACCGCGACCAGCCCCGATGCCCCCGCCCCCGTGCTCGTGCTGGTCCCCGGCGCGACCGGGGCACCCGCCGACGGCGGCGAGGGCTTCCATCTCGCCGATCCCGCGGTCCCGCAGCTCTCGGTCACCGACCTCGTCGCCACCCGCGGCGACGGGATCTTCGAGACCATCGGCGCCTTCGACGGCACGCCCGTCAACGTCGGCCCGCATCTCGCGCGACTGGCCCGCAGCGCCGAGATGATGGACCTGCCCGCCCCCGACCAGGGCGTGCTCGCCGCCGCGATCGACGCCGCGATCACCGCGCACGACCCCGTCCCCGAGCTCAGCGTGCGCGTGATGTACACCCGCGGCGTCGAGGGCTCCGGCACCCCCACCTGCTGGATCCACGCCCGCGTCTCCGACGACTGGAGCCCCTATCGGGCCGGGATGAAGGTCGCGGTGCTGGACCGGGGTCTCGCCACCACCGTCACGCGCACCAGTCCCTGGCTGCTGCCCGGCGCGAAGACCCTCAGCTACGCCGTGAACATGGCCGCCGTGCGCGAGGCGAAGCGCCGCGGCGCCGCCGACGTGCTCTTCCTCGCCTCCGACGGCTATGTGCTCGAGGGCCCCACCTCGACCCTCCTCGTGCGCCGCGGCGACACCTTCCTCACCACCCCCGTCAGCGCCGGCGTGCTCGAGGGCACGAGCGTGGCGACCCTCTTCGCCTGGCTGCGCGAGCAGCAGGGCCTCGTCGCCGGGGAGGAGCTCATGACCGTGCAGGACGTCCGCGACTCCGACGGCGCCTGGCTGCTGTCCTCGACCCGGCTGGCCGCCCCGATCACGCACCTGGACGAGCACGAGCTGCCTGTGGACCACGAGCTCACCGCCCGCTTCCAGCGGGTGCTCACCGGCGGGATCTGACCTGAGGGGAACCGGCCCGGCGCGCGCCGAGCAGCGCTTGCGGGTGCCAGAATCAGGGGTCGCCGCACCTGGCCGCACGAGGCCGCACCGGGAGGAACCATGAGCACCGCACCGCGACCGCCGATCGCCCCGCTCTCGCTGAGCCTCGTCCTCGCGAAGCTCGACGTCGGCGATGCCGAGGACGCGCTGCGCACCGTCGCCGGGCAGCTCCTGGACGCCGGCGCCGTCACCGACGCGTTCCCCGAGGCGCTGCAGGTGCGGGAGCGGCGCTATCCCACGGGTCTGCCCACGCCCGTGCCCACCGCGATCCCGCACGCGGACCCCGAGCACGTCCTCGTTCCCGGGCTGGCGCTCGTGACCCTCGCCCGCCCCGTCCCCTTCGGCGAGATGGGCGGCAGCGGCGGCGAGGTCCCGGTGCAGCTGCTGGCCATGCCGCTGCTGACCGACGCGCGCGACCACCTCGCCGCCCTGCGCCGCCTGATGAGCCTGCTGCAGGGCGGGACCGCGGTCGCCGAGCTGATCGCGGCGGAGGACGAGGAGACGCTGCGCGCCCGCGCCGAGGAGCTGCTGGGCCGCACAGGAGAGACGGAGGAGAACGCATGAGGACCCCCCGGCTGGGCGTGAAGGCCCTGATCGTCCGCGACGGCCAGGTGCTGATGAACCGCTACGTCGAGCCCGAGGGCCGGGAGGTGTTCGCCCTGCCCGGAGGCGGGCAGGAGCACGGCGAGGACCAGACCACGGCGATGGTGCGCGAATGCCGCGAGGAGATCGGCGCCGAGGTCGAGGTGCACCAACCCGCCTGCCTGTTCGAGGTCATGATGGACCGCCGCATGGTCGACGGCTCCCCGATCCCGCCCTTCCACCAGGTCAACATCGCCTACTGGTGCGGACTTGCCGAGGGGGAGGAGCCCGGCGAGGGCACCGATCCCGACCCCGGTCAGGCCGGCACCGCCTGGCTCCCGCTGGACCGGCTCGGCGAGCACGTGGTCCACCCCGTCGAGCTCGCCCGCTGGCTCGAGTCGGACCCCAGCTCGCGCCCCTTCAGCCTCGGGGTGTGCGGGAGCTGAGCACGCGCTAGCCTGGCAGGGCGAACATCCAGCGACGGCGCTCGCCGTCGTGCCCCGAGCGTCAGGAGACCCATGACCATCTCGCCCCGCATCTCCTTCCACGACGGCCGTTCCATCCCGCAGCTCGGCTACGGGGTGTGGCAGGTGGAGAACGAGGTCGCCGCCGACGTCGTCGTGAGCGCCCTCGATGCCGGCTACCGCCACGTCGACACCGCCCGCGGCTACAACAACGAGGCCGGTGTGGGCCAGGCGCTGAGCCGCACCGACCTGCCCCGCGACGAGATCTTCGTGACCTCGAAGGTCCCCAACCAGGACCAGGGCCGCGATACGACCCTGCGCTCCTTCGACGCGACCATGGAGGACCTGGGCCTCGACGAGCTCGACCTCTACCTCATCCACTGGCCCGCCCCCTCCAAGGGTCTGGCGCTGGAGACCTGGAAGGCTCTCGTGGAGCTCAAGGAGCAGGGCCGGATCCGCTCCATCGGCGTCTCGAACTTCCGCGTCGAGGACCTCGAGCTGATCGAGGCCGAGACCGGCGTGCTGCCCGTCCTGAACCAGATCGAGGTCCACCCGTACCTCGGCAACGCCGAGCTGCGCGCCTTCCACGCCGAGAAGGGCATCGTCACCGAGTCCTGGTCGCCGCTGGGCCAGGGCGGCGGCGAGCTCGAGGACCCCGTGGTCACCCAGGTCGCCGAGGCGCACGGCGCGAGCCCCGCCCAGGTGCTGCTCGCCTGGAACCTGGCGCTGGGCAATGTGGTGATCTCGAAGTCCGTCACCCCCGAGCGGATCGCCGCGAACCTCGCCTCCCTCGAGCTGACCCTCACCGAGGACGAGATCGCGCAGATCTCCGCCCTCGACAAGGGCGCCGCCGGCCGCCAGGGCCCCGACCCCGACGAGTTCGCCGGGCATCAGGGAGCCTGAGCCCCGGGCCGAGCCCCACGGGCTCAGACGCGGACGGTCGCACCCGCGAGCGTCGCGGCATGGGGGTCGAAGTCGGCGGGCATCGGCTCGACCTCGTCGAAGGTCGAGCCGATCTCGACGATCCGGTCCTCGGCGATCGCGGTCTCGATACCGACCATCACGTCCAGCACGTGCGCGGCGATCTCGCCCTGCGCCCGGTGCGGCACCCCCGCGCGCAGGGCGCGGGCCATCTCCAGCACGCCCAGGCCGCGGCCGGCGGTCGCACCGGTCGCGGGGACGGGCCGCGCCTCCCCGGCACGATAGGGGGTCAGGGCGCTGTCGCCCTCGAAGACGTTCGGATCCGGGAAGGAGAGGGTCGCCTCGGTGCCGTACACCTCGACGAAGCCCGTGCGGGCGTGCGGGGAGTCGAAGCTCAGCAGCACCGTCGCGTTCTGCCCCGAGGCGAAGCGCAGCAGCGCCGCGACCTGCGTGGGCACGGTGACGTCGAAGACCTCCCCGGCCTTCGGCCCGGAGCCGATGGTGCGCTGCTCCCGGGCCCTCGAGCCGACCGCGCTGACCGAGGCGACCGGGCCGAGCGCGAGCACGAGCGTGCTCGTGTAGTACGGGGCGATGTCGTAGAGCGGCCCCGCGCCCTCCTGGAAGAGGAAGGCGGGGTTCGGATGCCAGGACTCCGGGCCCGGGGACTGGAAGAGGGTCAGCGCGCTCGCCGGCGTCCCGATCGCGCCGTCGCGCAGGGTGCGCAGCGCGGTCTGGATCCCGGCGCCGAGCACGGTGTCGGGGGCGCCGCCGACGCGCACCCCCGCCTCCCGCGCCGCCTCGAGCAGCGCCGTGGCGTCGGCCTGGTCGGTGGTGATCGGCTTCTCCGTCCACACGTGCTTGCCCGCTCCGACGATCCGGCGGGAGACCTCCGCATGCGCGGTCGGGATCGTCAGGTTCACGACGATCTCGACGTCCGGATGCGCGAGGACGTCCTCGGCGGTGCCGGAGGCGGGCACGCCGAACTCGGCGGCGCGGGCCGCCGCGGCCTCGGGGAACAGGTCCCCGACGATGTGCACCTGCACGTCCGGGAAGGACGTGAGATGGGTGAGGTACTCGGCGGAGATGGTGCCGGCGCCGATGAGGCCGATGCCGACCGGGCCGGTGGACTGCTGGGGCATGGAGGAGCCTTTCGAGGTCGTGCGGGGGCGGTCACTTCACCGCGCCGGCGGTGAGCCCGGCGACGAAGTTCTTCTGCATCATCAGGAAACCGACGACCACCGGGATCGACACCGCGATCGAGGCGGCGAGGATCTGGTTCCAGTAGACGTTGGTCTGGGTGGCGTACTGGCGCAGACCCACGGCGAGCGTGCGGGTCTCCTCCGTGGTGAGCACGGAGGCGAAGAGCACCTCGCCCCAGGCCGTCATGAACGCGTAGATCGCGACGGCGACGATGCCGGGCCGGGCCGCGGGCAGGATGATCCGCAGCAGGATCGTGAGGTTCCCGGCGCCGTCGACCTTCCCCGCCTGGTCCAGCTCCTTCGGGATGCCGTCGAAGTAGCCGGCGAGCATCCAGACCGAGAAGGGCAGCGAGAAGGTCAGGTAGGTGATGATCAGGCCGATCCGCGTGCCCACCAGGGGCACGCCGAACGCGGCGTCGATGTTCACGAAGATCAGGTACAGCGGCAGCAGGAACAGCACGCCGGGGAACATCTGCGTGGACAGCACCGCGGTCATGAACGGGGTCCGGCCGCGGAAGCGCCAGCGGGAGACGGCGTAGGCGGCGAAGATCGCGACCGCCACGCTGAACAGGGTCGCGACCGAGGTGACCACGAGCGAGTTCATGAAGTAGCGCGCCAGCGGCACCGTCGACCACATCTCGATGTACGGCGCGATCGTCACCCTGCTCGGGAACCACGAGAAGCCCGCCTGCACGTCGCCGAGGGGCTTCAGGCTCGTGGTGACCATGACGTACAGCGGCAGCAGCACGAAGGCGCTCAGCCCCGCGAGCACGACGACGCGGAAGATCTTCTCACCGAGGGTCTCACGCATGGGAGCGCCCCTTCCTCCACTGGGTGGCGTACAGGTACACGAGCGAGACGGCCAGCAGGAACAGCAGCAGGAGCACGCTCATCGCGCTGCCCACGCCGAAGTCCCAGGACAGGAACGAGGCGTTGTAGATGTGGAAGCTGATGAGGTCGCCGGCAGGCGGCTGCGCGGTGCCGAACAGGATGTACGGGGTGTTGAAGTCGTTGAACACCCACAGGAACATCACCAGCAGCATCGTCTGGTTCACGGGGGCGAGCATCGGCAGCGTCACCGCACGCCACTGGCGCAGCGGCGAGGCACCGTCCATGGCGCTGGCCTCGTACAGCTCGTCCGGGATCGACTGCAGGCCGGCCATGAACATGAGGAACGCGAAGGGCCACATGCGCCAGATCGCGACCACCACGACGGAGAGGAAGGCGTTGTCGCCGATGAGCCAGAAGGGGGCCTCGTCGAGGATCCCCAGCTGCTCGACGAGCAGGTGGTTGATGACGCCGGTGTCGCGCTGGAGCATGAAGTTCCAGGTGATCACCGCGGCGTAGAGCGGCAGGGCGTAGGGGACCAGGAACATGGTGCGGAAGACGCCCCGGCCCCGGAAGGGCCGCTGCAGGGCGACGGCCGCCGCCATCCCGAGCCCCCAGCTCAGCCCCACCACCAGCGCGGTGAACGCGACGGTGACCAGGAAGGAGCTCAGCAGCTCCTGCCCGATCGGGGTCTCCAGGTCCACCGCGATGCGGTAGTTGTCCAGCCCCACGAAGGGGGCCTCGGTCCAGCGCCGGATGAAGAACTTCGTCAGCTCCACGAAGCTCATCCAGAAGCCGGTGACCATCGGGACGATGTGGATCAGCAGCTCGAGGATCACCGCGGGCAGCAGGATCAGATAGGGGAACCAGGTGCGGCCGCTGCGGCGGCGCGGAGCGGTGGACTCCGCGCTCGTCGGCGGCGACGAGTTCCCGCGGGTCGCGGTCGAGGTCATGGATCGTCCCTCAGGCCCGGATCGAGTCCTGGGCCGTCTGCATTGCGGTGACGACGTCCTCGCGCGTGACCTTCCCACCGGTCGCGATGGTCGCGAACATCGCGTTCATCGCCTGGCCGACGGTGGTCTCGAACTGGTCCTCCCAGGGCACCAGCGGCAGCGGCGCGGAGCGCTCGGCGTAGACCTCCATGAACATGTCGGCCTGCTCGGCGTCCTCGGTGAAGGTGGGCTCGCCGTCCACGAGCACCGGCAGGGAGGCGAAGGGCTTGCCGAGCTCGGCCTGGATCTCCGGGGAGGTCATGAACCTCATGAACTCGAGCGCGCCGTCGCGGTTGTCGGTGTCCGCCATCGCCGCGATGTTGATGCCGGCCAGGTGCGAGGCGCAGTCGTCGACCGCATCGGCCGGGGCGGGGAAGGGGATGGCCTTGAACTGGTCCGGCGTCATGCCCTGGGACTCGATGGTGGCGTTGGCGTTGTTCTGGTTGATGATCATCGCCGCCTCGCCGTTCGCGAAGGCCGTGACGGACATGGTGCCGTTGTCGAACTGGGCGTTGGAGGGGTTGACGACCTCGTGCTCCTGCATGAGGTCGAGATAGCGCAGGATCCCGTCGACCACGCCGTCCTCGGTGAAGGTGGGCTTCCCCTCGGAGTCGTTGAGCGCGGCGCCGTTCTGGGTGGCGTTGATGAACGCGAAGTGGTTGTTCTCGGTGTAGGAGCCGGCGGCCAGGGACATGCCGTACACGCCCTCGCCCGGATCGGTCAGCGCCTTCGCGGCCTCGACCATCTCCTCCCAGGTGGTGGGCGGCTCGAGGCCCGCGTCCTCGAACATCTGCACGTTGTAGTACATGCCGTAGGCGAGCCCGTACAGCGGGATGGAGGTGGGGTCGGTGCCCTCCGCGCCCCCGGTGGCGAGCGCCGCCTCGACGTACTGCTCGCGACCGCCGAGCGCCTCGAACTCGGCATCGCCCAGCTCGAGCAGGCCGCCGGTGGCCTGGAGGCTCACGCCCCAGGTGTTGCCGATGTTCAGCACGTCCGGGCCCTGGCCGGAGGTGATCGCCGTCTGGATGCGGGTCTGCAGGTCGGCCCAGCCGATCACCTCGAGGGAGACGTCGATGCCGGTCTCCTCGGTGAACTTCTCGAGGACCGGGGTGAGGACCTCCTTGTCGTTCTCGACGCTGGTGCCCTGGTTGGAGGCCCAGTAGGTGAGGCTGCCGGGCGAGCCGTCGGAGCCTGAGCCGGAGGAGGAGCCGCAGGCTGCGAGGCCTGCCGCGCCGGCGGCGGCGAGGGGAGCAGCGGTCAGAAGGGTGCGTCGTCGCATCGGGGTTCTCCTTGGGGACGCCGTCGTCGGTGACGGCTCGTGGGTGAGGGGCGGGCAGGTGCCCTGCGGGGCGTCCCGCCCTGTGCCGCGGGTCCGGTGGAGCGTCGGCCCGGCGGCGTGCTGAATCGATTCGGTACTTAATCGATTCGCCGAGTATGGCCCGCGGGCCGACGGGATGTCAACGGCGGCAGATCACGGTGACATCACGGTCCCGGGGCGCGGGCCCCGCCGGCTGCCCTCAGGGGCGGGCGGTGGAGGCGCGGGGCACGAGGCGCGCGGGCGCGGTCTGCATCCTCTCGCCCGGGGATGCCGTGCCCTCGATGCGCCGGACGAGCAGGTCCCCGCCCGAGCGGCCCATCGCGAAGGGCTCTCTGGCCAGGGCGGTGATCGAGGGGGAGGCGACCTCGGCGATCAGCGAGTCGTCCCAGCTGACCAGGCCCATCTCCTCGGGGATGCGCAGACCGAGCGCGGCGGCCGCGCGCAGGGCGCCGACGGCGATCAGGTCGCTCGAGGCGATCACCGCCGGACGGGAGCAGAACGTGACGTCGGCCCGCCGGACGGCGTCCTGGCCCGAGCCGATCGCGTACCGGGCGCTCTCCTGGGAATGGGCGAGGCCGTGCTCGGCGCACAGCCGACGCAGCAGCTCGAGGCGTCGGCGCTCGTGCGCATAGGCCAGGGGACCCGTCACCTGGAGGCAGCCGTCGTACCCGAGCGCGGCGACGTGCTCGACCACAGTCGCGGCATCCTCCGGCTCGGCGGTCGAGACCCTCACGAAGTCCTCCGGACCCTCGTAGTGGCCGAGCACCGCGAAGTCCAGGCCCAGCGCCTCCAGCACCGCCGGGCGATGGTCGTCCGAGGCGAGGTCCAGCAGCACCACCCCGTCGACCCGACGCCGGTGGGCCCAGGTGCGGAAGACGTCGATCTCGTGCTCCTCCCCGCCCTCGACGAAGCGGATCAGCAGCTCGTAGCCGTGCGCGCTCGTCGCCGACTCGATGCCCGCGGTCACGGAGGCGTAGAACGGCTCGCGGGAGACCTCTTCCGGATCGCGCACCAGCACCAGGCCGATGTTCCCGCTGCGTCCGCGGCGCAGGGCCTGCGCTCCGGAGTGCGGGGTCCAGCCCACCTCCCGGGCGTGCTCGAGCACCCGCTGCCGGGTCGCGGCGCCCACGCCGGGCTTGTCGTTGAGCGCATAGCTCACCGTGGCCGGGGAGATCCCCAGGTCCCGGGCGATCGTCGAGACGGTGGGGCGGGGCGAGGGCTTCGGGGGCATGAGGAGCATCGTAAGGTCGGGTCATGCCGCTGCCCACCGCCGCCGCCCCCGACGAGGTGCGCCTCGCGCACTGCCTGCTCGACGCCGACGGGACGGTGCTCTCCGCCGCGCATGCCGAGGAGCCCTTCTACGCCGCCAGCACCATCAAGCTCCACGTGCTGCTCGCGGTGCTGCGCGCCGCCGAGGCGGGACGGGTAGACCTCGCGGCGGAGCTGCCGGTCACCCGCACCTTCACCGGCGCCGACGGGCAGCCGTTCACCCTGGCCGGCGACCACCTCGACCCGACTCATCCCGCGCCCGGCACCCCGGTGGCGGTGCGGGAGCTCGCGGTGCGGATGATCGACCGCTCGAGCAACGAGGCGACCGACCAGCTGCTGGAGCTCGTGGGCCTCGACGCCGTCGCGGACGTGGTCCGCGAGCTGGGGCTCACCGCGACCCGCGTCGAGCGGAGGATCGGGGACGCCGCCGCGCTCTCGCAGGGCCTGACCAACGAGACCTCCGCCGCGGACCTCGCCCGCACGATGCACGCGCTGGTCACCGGCGCGTCCCCGCGACTGTCCGAGCCCTCCCGCGAGCTCGCCCTCGCGGCGCTCGCCGCGCAGCGGATCCCGATCATCGCCACCGCCCTGCGCGACGGAGTGCCCTGGGGCTCGAAGTCCGGCTGGGTCGACGGCTACCGGCACGACGTCGCGCACGTCGGCGCACCGGGCTCCACGGACTCCCGGGTCCTGGCGGTGTTGACCGCGGGGCTCGACGCCGAGGCGGCCGACGCGCGGATCATCGCACTCGCCCGCGAGCTGCTGCCCGAGCACGCCGCCTGAGCGCCGCGCGCGGTCCGGCCGGCCCCGCTCAGCTCTCGAGCACGCGCCGCGCGCCGGCGTACTCGCCGGTCGGGTCGTACTCGGTCAGCGACATGATCTCCACGCTGCGCTCCGCGTTCGGGGCCTGCATGATCAGGTCGTCCCCGAGGTACAGGGCGACGTGGCGGATCGAGTCGCCGCCCGGCTCGGTCGCGAAGAACACCAGGTCGCCGCGGCGCAGGTCCTCCCGAGCGACCTCCGCGAGGCCGGAGTCGTTCATCTGGTCCCCGGCGTCGCGGGCGATCGTGATCCCGTGGTGGCGGAACAGGGTGTAGGTGTAGCCGGAGCAGTCGAAGCCCCAGGCGCTCACGCCCGCCCACAGGTAGCGCAGCCCCAGGAAGCGCTCGCCGGTGGCGATCACGTCCTCGACGGCGGGGCGGGGCGGCTGCTCGCCGCGGTCGCGCACGACGACGTCCGCGGCGGGGAGATAGGCGGGGCGGGCGCCGGGCACGGCCACCTTCACGGCCTTCCCGGAGCGCCCCACGACAGGCAGGACCGTGTCGAAGGAGACGTCGATCCCGGGGTGGTTCCCCGACGGGGTGCCGGTGAGGGTGCTGGTCAGCGCCGTGACGGTCGCGGTCGGGGCGGTCTCGGCGCGGCGGGCGAAGTCCGGATCGGCCACGAGCTGCGCGAGCGGCACCCAGCCGGGATAGCCGCGCGGATCGCGCGGGGTGGGCTGCGCGGTGACGAGCACGTGCGCCCAGTCCCCGTCGATCTCGTCGACGATCACCTCGCTGCCCAGCACGGCCTGGGTCTCGAGCTGGCCCGTCAGCCAGCGCCGGGTCTCGGTGTCCTCCATGTTCGTGTTCCAGGCGTCGAGGTCCACGGGGTTCGACAGCGCCGGGTCGTCGATCCCGGGCCGGGCCGTGCGCGGCTCGACCCAGAGCGTCGCTGCGGAGACCGCGACATGGGCGCGGTCCCCCGGGGCGAGACCGGGCCCGGAAGCGGGCCGCGGCGCGGGTGCGGCGGAGGCCGGGGCGAGCGCGGCGAGAGAGGCGACGGCGAGGCCGGCGGTGCCGGTCGCGGCCAGGCGCAGCCCGTCGCGGCGGGTGAGGGCGGGGATGCGGTGCGTGGTCATGGCAGCTCCTACGAAGGGCCGGCGCCGCGGCGTCGGCGGATGCGGGACGTGCGGGATCGGGGACGGTCGGGCGGGAGCAGGGTGCTCACCGATCACCCCCGTCCGGAGGCGCCGGATCCTCGTCGGGCCGCAGCGGCGCGAGGCCCAGGCCGGGCCCGCCGGACAGGCGCAGCACGCCGCGTTCCTGGACGATGCCGCCGCGGGGCAGGGCGGTCGCGAACCAGGCCGGCGGATCGAGGTCGATCATCGTGACCGCCGGGTGCGCGAGCGCGAGGTGGGCGGCGGCGGTGATCGAGATGCGCGGCTCCATCATGGCCCCCAGCATGCAGTCGATCCCCGCCAGGCGTGCCGCGTCCGCGACCTCGATCGCGCCGCGCAGCCCGCCGGTCTTGGCGAGCTTGATGTTCAGCAGGTCGCAGGCCCGCGCCTCGATCAGGCGGTGCGCATCGGCCGCCGACCACACCGCCTCGTCGGCCATGATCGGCAGCGAGACCGCGGCGGTGACGCGGGCGAGCCCCTCTACGTCGCCGGCCGCGACGGGCTGCTCGACGAGCTCGACGGGCAGGCCGTCGGCCTCGAAGCCGCTGATGATCTCGATCGCCTGCTCGGGCAGCCAGCCCTGGTTCGCATCCAGCCGCAGCCGTGCCGCGGGCGCCGCCTCGGCGACCGCGGCGAGCCGGGCGCGGTCCTCGTCGATGTCGTGGCCGAGCTTGATCTTGAGGATCTCGTGCCCGGCCGCGACGGCCTCCCGCGCCCGCTGCGCCATCGTCGCCGGCTCCTCGAGGGAGACGGTCATGTCGTTGCGCATCACCTCGCCGACCCGGCCGCCCAGCAGCTCCACGAGAGGCCGGTCCGCCGCGCGGGCCCAGGCGTCGTGCAGCGCGACCTCGAGGGCGGCCTTGGCGCTGGTCGCGCCCGGCAGTGCGGCCGCGATCCGGGCGGAGAGCTCGCCGACGGTGCCGCGCGCCCCTTCCAGCGCGCCGCGCAGCGGACCGTCGAGCGCGGTGAGGATGCTGCGGGCGTCCTCGCCGGTCACGGCCACGGTCTCCGCGGCGGATCCCTGGCCGACGACGCCGCCTGCGAGCTCCACCTCGGCGACCACGTACTCGACCGCCTCGGTGCGGCGGGCGGCGGTGACGAAGGGGTGGCGCAGCGGTGCGAGGTGGCGGTGACGGCGCACCGCGCGCACCTCCAGCTCGGCCGCCTCCTGCGGGATGGGCGACGCGGTCACAGCGCCGACATGATCTGCGCGGCGAGCAGGCCCACGAAGGTGCCCATGAACGAGCCGATCAGCGCGTACAGCACGCCGACGGGCACCAGCTGCTTGTTGAAGGCCGCGGCGACCACCGGGGCCGACGCGATGCCGCCGACGTTCGCGGTCGAGGCGACGGCGAGGGAGAACAGCTCCGTCTTCGTCAGCTTCGCGTAGAGCACCATCACCCCGGCGTGGAAGATGAGCACGAGCGCGCCCATGAGCAGGTAGATCGGCGCCTGCGTGATCGCGGAGAAGTCCGAGCCCGAGGCGATCTGGCCGATCACCACGAACAGCATGAGCGTGGCGACCTCGCCCGAGCCCGCCGTGCGGCCCAGCGGCGTGACCGCCACGACCAGGCCCAGCAGGGAGACGATGAGGATCGACCAGGTGGTGCCGTTGACGACCGCGCCCCACTCCGGCAGCAGAGAGCCGATCCAGATCGACAGGGTCGAGACGAAGATCGAGCCGAACACGACGATCGACAGGGAGGAGACGGTGACCGGGTGCTTCTCGTCCTCGAGCTCGCCGGCGTGCGTGTCGAGATAGCCGGTGTTCGCCTTCGTCCACTTGTCGAACCTCGGCGAGACGGCGACGGAGGCGAACATCAGCATCAACCAGACCGAGTAGCCGATCGTGTCGGTGATCAGGGCGTACCCGAAGATGTTCTCCGGGGCCTGGAGGATGTCCTGCACCGCGACCATGTTCGCGCTGCCGCCGGTCCACGAGGCCAGCAGCGCGCCGAACACCTTCCACGCCTCGGAGTGCACCGCGCCCTGGAAGAGCAGGTACACGACCACCATGCCGACCGACAGCGACAGCGAGGCGACGAAGAAGGTCAGCAGCAGCTTCGGGCCGAGGCGGATGATCTTGCGCAGGTCGCAGCCGAAGAGGAACAGGAAGATCATCGCCGGCAGCAGGACGTCCTTGACCTGGGCGATGGGTTCTCGGGTGGCGTCGTCCTGGCCGAACACGCCCAGCGAGTTGAGGGTCGCGCACAGCAGGTACATCAGCACCATGCCGGGCACGAACTTGAACAGCTTCCAGCCGGTGGTGCGCTCGAGCACGATCAGCGCGCACGAGAGCGCCAGCAGGACGCCGAGCATCAGCAGTCCGTCGGTGATCACGGGGTCTCCTCGGAAGGTGGGGAAGGGGACAAAAAAATCGGAAGCACCGACCACCGGCACCTCGGGCGAGGCGCGGCGCGGTGCTTCCGACGGGATCCGGTTCGGTGAGGTTCCGGGCGGGCGGGAGCGGGTATGCGGTTATGGCTCCTGGTCGGGGAGGGCCGACAGGTCGCGGTACTTCGCGGCGGCGCTGCGCACGGCGGCCGCGAGCGCCTTCTGCGAGGACCCGTGGTACCTGTCGGTGATCGACTCCACCAGGGCGTCCTCCTCGAGCAGCGAGCGACCGACCACCAGCTCGCGGACGAACTCGACCGTGAGCGCCAGCGTGGCGGTGCAGTCGACTGCCTGGATGACGTGCGTCTCAGTATCGACGACGAGACCGACGAAGAACAATCCCCACTGCATCGTGATCGGATTGTTGCTCGGGGACTTCGCCTCGCCGGTGAGATAGATCGTGCGCGCCATCAGGCGATCCTATGCGCGCCCGAGGAGCGGGCACGGCCCCGACCGGAAGCGCCCGGTCGGGGCCGCGGTGTCGCCGCGGGGCGGCGAGGTGAGTGCGGGGCTCAGCGGAGGTCCGCCGGGCCGGAGAGCTCGGCGGCCTTCTCCGCCTCGGCGCGACGCTCGTCGCGCTTGGTGTCGAGGCTCTCGGCGTGCGCCTCGGCCGAGTCCTTCGCGGACTGCGCGGACAGCGAGCGCTTCTGCGCGGCGGGCTGCAGATCGGCGAACTGGCCGCCCGCCTCGCCGCGGACGCGGTTCTCGGAGCCGGTGGGCGCCGGGTCGTTGCCCTCGCCGGTCAGGTCGCCGCGGACGATCGTGTCGGTGACGTCGACGCCGTCGGTGTTGTCCGAGGCGGTGACGTCGCCGCCGAAGTAGGTGGTGCCCTCGCAGCGGACGTTCTGGCCGCCGGTGCCGAGCTGCACACCGGCGTTGCCGGAGAACACCGCGTTCCCGTCGACCTCGCCGGCGCAGAAGGTCGCGCCCTCGGTCGCACCGGTGACGGTGAGGTTCTTCGACAGGGTCGAGTCGAGGATGTCGGTGAACTCGGAGTTCTCGCTCTTCACGTTCCCGCCGACGCTGCTGCCGCTGACGTGCACGAGCCCCTGGGCGATGTTGAGGTTCCCGCCGATCGCGGAGTCGTAGGAGTACAGGAAGGGCTCGGCGCCCTCGGCGGCGCGGCCGTTGTAGGTGCCGTCCACCGCGGACTCGTCGAGGTAGACGCCGTAGCCGCCGTTGGAGACGACGTTGCCGCCGACGGAGGTGCCGGTCGCGTCGAAGTAGGCGTCGCCCTGGACGACCACGCGCCCGTCGACGGAGGAGTCGGTCATCAGCAGGTCTCCGCCGGCCTGGACGCGCACCTCGCCCTGGACGGTGACGTCGGTGAGGACGCAGGACGTGTCCTTGGCGACGACCAGGTCGCCGGGAACGGTCACGGAGGAGGCCTCGCCATCGCAGCGCGTGGTCAGGGCGGCGTTCGCGGAGCCGGCCGTCGCGGCGATGCCGGCGGCGGCCAGTGCGGTCGCGGAGAGGATGGTGAAGGAACGGGAGAGGGTGCGCACGAGGGCTCCTAGATCGCCGCCCCGGCAGGGCGGCATGGTGGGATCGGTCATGGGTCCTCCATGACCGTAGCGACTCATCTCACACCGGACAATCGATTCGGCCAGATTCGCCGGAGTTCATCGAGATTTCCCCTCCTGGTGAGGCGGGGGACGGCGCCTCGGCACCCGGTGGGCGGGACGCAGGTCAGAGCGGGAAGCGCACGTAGGTGGTCTCGAGGAACTCGGCGAGCCCCTCATGGGAGCCCTCCCGGCCCAGCCCCGACTCCTTGACGCCGCCGAAGGGGGCCGACGGGTCCGAGGCGACCCCCAGGTTCACCGCGACGATCCCGGACTCGAGGCGGGCCGTGACCTCCGTGACCTCGCTCAGGTCCTCCCCGGCGACATAGGCCATGAGCCCGAACTCGGTGTCGTTCGCTGCGGCGATCATCTCCTCGACGTCGTCCAGCACCGTCAGCGGCGCGAGCGGCCCGAAGATCTCCTCGCGCTGCACGCGCGCGTCCAGCGGCACGTCCGCCAGCACCGTCGCCTCGTGGAAGAAGCCGGCGCCGTCGCCGCGCCCACCTCCGGTGAGGACCCGTGCACCGCGCTCGACCGCGTCTGCGAGCAGCTCCTGGACCGAGTCGACCGCCGCCTCGTCGATCAGCGGGCCGAGGGTCGTGGCGGGGTCGGCGCCCGGGCCGAGCGCGAGCTGGGAGACCCGCTCGACCAGGTGCTCTGTGAACTCCTCGGCGACGGAGGAGTGGACGTAGAAGCGGTTCGCGGCGGTGCAGGCCTCGCCGTTGTTGCGGAACTTCGCGAGCATCGCCGCCTCGACGGCGGTCTCGATATCGGCCGAGGGGAGCACGAGGAAGGGCGCATTGCCGCCGAGCTCCATCGAGGTGCGCAGCACGTGCTGGGCGGACTGCTCGATGAGGGTGCGGCCCACCGCGGTCGAGCCGGTGAAGGAGACCTTCCGCAGCCGCGGATCGGCCATCAGGGACGAGGACAGGGCGCGCGAGTCGCTCGTGACCACGCAGCTGACCACACCGTCCGGCACCCCGGCCTCGGCCAGGATCGCCATCAGCGCGAGGGAGGTCAGCGGCGTCTTCTGCGCGGGCTTGAGCACCACGGTGCAGCCGGCGGCCAGGGCGGGGCCGATCTTCCGCGTCCCCATCGACAGCGGGAAGTTCCACGGCGTGATCAGCAGCGTCGGCCCGACGGGCCGGACGGCGGTGAGCACGCCGTGGTCGGCGGCGGGGGCGTGGCGGAAGCGCCCGGGCTGCCGCACGGCCTCCTCGCTGAACCAGCGCAGGAACTCGGCACCGTAGGTCACCTCCCCGTAGGACTCGGCGAGGGGCTTGCCCATCTCGAGGGTCATCAGCGCCGCGAGGTCGTCGGCCCGTTCGTGGCAGAGCTCGTAGGCGCGGCGCAGGATCTCCGAGCGCTCGCGCGGGGCGGTCGCGGCCCACTCCTGCTGCGCCGCGCACGCGGCGTCCAGGGCGCTGCGGCCGACGGTCTCGGCGTCGGCGTCGACCACTCGGGTCAGGGCGGTGCCGGTCGCGGGGTCGATCACCTCGAGCGCCGCGGTGCCGCCGAGGAAGCGGCCGCCGACGAAGGAGCTGGTCGGGGTGCGCTCGAGCACCTGCGCGATCCGGGTCGGGGTGAGGGCGGGCTGCTCGGGCATCGGGGGACCTCCTGCGTCGACGGGTGCTCCCTCCCAGTCTGCACCCGCAGCCCTCGATCCGCAGTGCCTCAGGGCGCGGCGGCGAGGGCGTCGACCGCCCCGATCAGGCCCAGATGGCTGAAGGCCTGGGGGAAGTTCCCGATCATGCGCCCGTCGCGGGAGTCGTACTCCTCGGAGAACAGGTGCAGGTCGTTCCCGCAGGCCAGGAGGGTCTCCAGGAGCTCCTCGGCCTCGGCGCGGCGCCCTGTGGCCGCGTACTGCTCCACGAGCCAGAAGCCGCACACCAGGAAGGGGTGCTCGTGACCGGTCAGCCCGTCCTGGCCGCGGGTGCGGTAGCGCAGCAGGAGCCCCTCCTCGGTGCGCAGGTCCTGCTCGATCCGGGCGACGGTCGCGAGCATGCGCGGATCGTCCGCGGGGAGGAACCCGGTGCGGGGGATCCGCAGCAGGGAGGCGTCCACCTCGGCGCTGCCGTAGGCCTGGGCGAAGGCGCCGTCGGGGCCGACTCCCTTCTCCAGGACCTCCGCGCGCACCCGGTCGCGCAGGCGAGTCCACTCCTCGAGCTCCTCGTCCTCCGCGGGCAGGCCGTGCTCGGTCACCGCCCGGACCGCCCGGTCGAAGGTCGCCCACACCATCACCCGGCCGTGGGTGAAGAAGGCCGGGTCCCCGCGCATCTCCCAGATCCCCTGGTCCGGCTGGTCCACGCGCGCGGCGGTGAAGCGCACCAGCGCCTTCTGCAGCGGCCAGGACCAGCGCGACTCCTCGACCCCGGCCTCCCGCATCATCGACAGGGCGATCATCACCTCCCCGACCACGTCCGCCTGGTACTGGTCCGCCGCCGCGTTGCCGAGCCGCACCGGGACGGAGCCCTCGTAGCCGGGCAGGTGGGAGAGCTCCTGCTCGGGCAGGTTCCGGTTCCCGGTGATCGAGTACATGATCTGGAGCCGTTCGGGGTCCCCGGCGATCGCGCGCAGCAACCATTCCCGCCAGGAGACGGCCGCGTCGACGTGCCCGTGCGCGAGGAGCGCCTCGAGGGACAGGGCCGCGTCCCGCAGCCAGCAGTAGCGGTAGTCCCAGTTGCGCACCCCGCCGAGGTCCTCGGGCAGGCTGGTCGTCGCCGCGGCGATGATCCCGCCGGTGCGACGATGGGTGAGGGCGCGCAGCACGAGCAGGGAGCGGGCGACGGGCCCGGCGTACTCGTCCTCGACCCGCACCTGTCCGAGCCACGCGGACCAGCCCTCGCAGGTCCTCGCGAGCGCGGCGTCGACATCCGGTGCCGCCGGCACCTCCTGCCAGGCGGGGAACCAGGTCAGCACCCATGAGACGGTCTCGCCCGCGGCGAGACGACGGCGGCCGTGATGGGAGCGGCCGCGGGCCCGCAGGGCGGGGCCGTGCAGGGCGATCCCGTCGCCGCCGGCCACGGCGATCAGCGCTCCGGCTCCGGTTCTGTCCTCGCCGCGTCGCACCCAGGGCACCGCCTGGCCGTATTCGAAGCGGATCACCAGCTGCTGCACCACGTCGACCTCGCCTGCGGTGCAGGTCACCGTGCGCACCAGCTCGGAGTGATCGTCCACGTCCCCCGCGAGGGAGGAGCCGGCGGGCCCGCGCTCCGCCGAGCCGTCGGCGTCGATCGGCAGGAACTCGGTGACGGTCGCGGTGCCGGTGGGGGAGCGCCATGTCGTCTCCAGCACCATCGTCCCGGGCAGGTAGCGGCGGGAGAGCACCTCGCCGTCCGCGATCCGCAGCGACCAGCGGCCGTGGGAGTCGTCCCCGAGCAGCGAGCACAGCAGCGCATCGGAGTCGAAGCGCGGCATGCACAGCCAGTCGACGTCCCCCTCCCGGGTCACCAGCGCCGTGGTGCGCTGGTCCGAGAGCAGGGCGTGATCCTCGATGAGCGGGCTCGTCATCCACCCAGTGCATCACGGAGGAGAGGCCCTGCGGGGCTCATCGCTCGTGCGTCGCTCCCAGCTCGGCGAGGACCTCGGGCAGCGCCGCTCCCGAGAAGTCGAACATCGCCTGGTTCTCCCACGCGTTGCCGGAGCTCGGGTCCTCCGGGTCCCATCCGGCGCCCTCGACCGCCGTCCAGGCCGGCTCCCAGTACACGACGCCGCGCCCCCGGCCGCCCTCGGCCGCGGCGGTGACGTCCTGGACCGCGCGGAAGAAGGCCGCCTGCCCGCCGGGCGTGGGCGGGTACCCCTCGGGCAGAACGGTCTCCGCATCGACGATGTTGGGGAACGGCGCGCGGGGATCGTCCTCGAGGGTGAACGGACAGGCGGTCTCGACCACGATCACGTCCCGCTCGTAGCGGGCGCCGAGCGTGCTGATCGCCTCCTGCAGGTCCGCGAGGGTGCCGTGCCAGTACGGGTAGTAGGACAGGCCGATCACGTCCAGCGGGACCCCGCGCGAGACGGCCTCGTCGAGCCACCAGGTCAGCCCCTCGATGCCGTCCTGGAGGTTCGTCAGGTGCAGCATCACCTCCGCTGCGGGGAACACGTCGGCCACCGCCCCGGCGCCGGCGCGCAGGAAGCGGGCGAGGTTCTCCCACTGGGCGCCCTCGACGTCGTCCTGCGGATCCACGTCCCAGGTCTGACCGTGCGGCCAGAGCATGCCGGGGTTGATCTCGTTGCCGACCTGGACCATCGCGACGTCCACACCGGCATCGCGCAGCAGCGTCAGGGTGGAGCGGGTGTGCTCGGCGACGGCATCCGCCAGCTGTCCGGGATCGTGCTGTGCCCACGCCGCGGGCACATGCTGCGCACCGGGGTCCGTCCAGGTGTCCGAATAGTGGAAGTCGACCAGCACGTCCATGCCCGCGTCACGGATCCGGCGGGCCATCTCCACGGTCCGCTCCGGGGTGCAGTATCCGTCGGCCGGATCCACCCAGACCCGCAGACGGCCGAGAGTCGCCCCGCTGTGCGCCATCAGCTCGACGGGATCGACGGGCTCGGCACCGCCCGGCGCGGTGTACACGGCGCCGTGCTCCTCGTTCTTCGGGATGCCCGAGAGATCCGCGCCGCGCACCGTGCGGGATGCCAGGTCCGGTGTGAGGCGCAGCTCGTCGATCTGCGCCCATGCGCCCTCGGCACCGCTGACGCGCAGGGTGATGTCGAGGATCCCGCGCGCCGCCGGGGCGCTCACCGCGAGCTCGAGCCAGGCGCCCTCGGCCCCGGTCACGGGCACGTGAACGCGGTCGGTGCGGTTCCGGCTGCGCAGCTCGAGGGAGGCGGCCCGGCCGTCCCCGCCGGCCCTGACCAGCGCACGGAGGGTGCGCTCCCCGCCCCGGCCGACGACGACCCGCTGCGAGACGGCGACCTCCTGGCCGGCAGCGGGCTCGAGGTGGAGCACGTGCGGGCGCCCGCCCGCGGCGCGGACCTGCGCGGAGGAGGACTGCCCGGAGAGCCTCCACCGCGACAGGCCCTCGGCGAACCCGGGGTTCGCGAGCTGGTCTCTCTCGCGTGCCTCGGCGCCCGGGGACGGGGCGGTCAGGAGCGCGCCGGTGCCCAGCACCGCGCCCGAGGCGGCGAGGCCGCCCAGGCGTCGGCGGGACATGGCCGTCGCTCCGGCCGAGCGGTGCGAGGCGGGGGTGCGGTGGGCGGACATCATCGTTCTCCCTGTCGTCGTTCCTGGAGGAGTCGCCGTCAGTCGGCGGCGACGCGGTCGGGGGCGGGGATGCGGGCGGTGGCCACGCCGCCGGCCGGGATCTCGAGCGTGCCGATCCCGTCCACGGGGACGGTCACGTCCTCCCCGGTGTGGTTGAGCGCGATGACGTGGCGGCCGCCGTCCTCCCCGACGCGTTCGAGCAGCTCGACGTCCTCGGGGAGGTCGCCCTTCGGGATCCGGGCGCTGGCGTACACCTCGTCGAACAGCGCGGAGAGGTCCTCGACGCCGAGATCCGAGGCCAGGTACCAGGCGCGACCCCGCCCATGGTCGTGACGGGTGGCGGCGGTCCCCCCGGGCACGGGTCCGTCCACGTAGGTGCCGATGGCCTCGGCGCCGGTGAGATGGAGATCCTCGCACCACACGTGCGAGCGCAGCGGCTTCCCGTGGATCACCAGGCGCGCCTCCTCGTCACGGCGCAGCGGGCAGAACTCGTGGACCTCGAGGCCCAGCACCGGTGCGAGCGCTGCGTTCAGCCCGCCCTCGCGCACGCCGTCCTCCCGATCGACGATCCCGGAGAAGGGGCCGACCACCAGGCGGCCGCCCTCGCGCACGTACGCGGAGATGTTCGCCGCCGCCGCATCGGTGAGCAGGTAGGAGGCCGGGGCCAGGACCAGGCGGTAGCCGCTGAGGTCGTCCTCGGGGTGGGCGAAGTCGACGGCGACGTGATCTCGCCACAGCCGCTCGTACCAGGTCTGGATCTGTGCGCGATGGCCGAGCGCGATGGAGGGCCGCCACGGGAGGTCCTGCGCCCAGTGCGACTCCCAGTCCCACAGGATCGCCACATCGGCCTCGACGCGGGAGCCTCGCAGGTCCGCGAGGTCGGCCAGGCGTGCACCGAGCTCGGTGACCTCGCGCCAGACCCGGCTGCCGGTGCCGGCGTGGGGGACCATCGTCGAGTGGAACTTCTCGGCTCCCTTGCGGGAGGCGCGCCACTGGAAGAACATCACCGCATCGGCTCCGCGCCCCACGTGCGAGAGCGAGTTGCGGGCCATCTCGCCGGGCTTCTTGGCGACGTTGCGGTCCTGCCAGTTCACCCCCGAGGTGGAGTGCTCCATGAGCATCCACGGGCGGCCGCGGGCGATCGACCGCGTGAGGTCCGCGTCGAAGGCCAGCTCGACGAAGTTCCGCTCGTCGGCGGCGATCAGGTAGTGGTCGTTGGAGACCACGTCGACCTCGTCCGCCCACGCCCACAGATCGATGTTCGGGCAGGTGTGCGCCATGAAGTTCGTGGTCACCGGGATGTGGGGGGTGATCTCGCGCAGCACGTCCCGCTCCGCGCGGAAGCAGTCGAGGATCTGGGCCGAGCTGAAGCGGCGCCAGTCGAGCTCGAGCGAGGGGTTCTGCATCGACGGGGTGGGCAGCGGGGCGTGGATGTCCTCCGGCTCTCCGAAGACCTGGCCCCAGAACGCGGTGCCCCAGGCGGCGTTGACGGCCTCCAGCGAGCCGTATCGCTCGAGCACCCAGCGGCGGAACGCCTCCTGCGAGAAGGTCGAGAAGCTCTCTCCCACGGGAGCGCCGTACTCGTTGTGCACGTGCCACAGCGCGAGCGCGGGATGGTCGCCGTAGCGCTCGGCGAGAGCGCGGGTGATGCCGGTGGCGGCCTCGCGATAGGCGGGGGCCGAGGGGCAGGCCATGCCCCGGGAGCCGGGGCCGAGGGTGCGTCCCTCGCGGTCCACCACACGCGCCTCGGGATGGTCGCGGAAGAACCATGCCGGGGGAGCGGCCGTGGGAGTGCCCAGGTCGATGCGGATCCCCGCCTCGTGGAGCAGCGCGAAGACCTCGTCCAGCCATTCCCAGTGGAACTCCCCGCGGCGGGGCTCGAGGCTCGCCCAGGAGAACATCCCGATGCTGACCAGGTTCACGCCGGCCTCGCGCATCAGGCGCACGTCCTCGACCCAGGTCTGCCGGGTCCACTGCTCGGGGTTGTAGTCGCCGCCGTAGGCGAGTCCCTCGAGCCCGAGCGGCCAGGAGGGGCGCGGTGCGGCGCCGGACGGGGTCGCGGTGGGCGAGGGTGACTGGAATCGATCACGGGTCATAGAGATGACCATGGCATGGAGTGATGGGAGCCGGCAAGCTCTTCTGCAGGGGCTTGACCGTAAACGATCACAGTTCTACGATCTCAGCCTCACCGCTCGGCCCCGAGCGGGCCGTCCATCGCAAGGAGGCGAGCATGACCAGTGCCACCCCACCCCGACCGAGCTGGCGCCCGTCGCGCCGCCGGCTGCTGCAGTCCGGAGCCGGCCTCGGCGCCGCCGGACTCGCCGGCGGGGCCCTCGCCGGCTGCGGTTCGGCGTCCTCCTCGGCGCCGGTGGAGCTGACCTTCTGGACCTGGGCCCCGGGCATCGAGGAGGTGGTGGCCCTCTGGAACCAGCAGAACCCTGAGGTGCAGGTGCTCGTGAGCAGGCAGGACGCGGGAGATGCCGCGGTGACCAAGCTGCTCACGGCGGTGCGCGCGGGCAACGGCGCCCCGGACGTGGTCCAGGCCGAGTACCAGAGCATCACCTCCCTGGTCGCCTTCGACGCGATCGCCGACATCGCCGAGGATCTCGATCCCGGCACGGTGGAGCACTTCGCCGAGGGCATCTGGTCCTCCGTCGGCATCGGCGACGGCGGGGTCTACGCGATCCCGCAGGACACCGGCCCGCTGCAGTTCTACTACCGCGAGGACGTCTTCGAGGAGCTGGGGCTGTCCGCCCCCGAGACCTGGGAGGAGTACGCCGAGGCGGCGCGCGTGGTCCACGAGGCCGATCCGTCGATGTACCTCGGCACCTTCTCCTCGACCGATCCGGGCCTCTTCGTGGGTCTGGCGCAGCAGGCCGGGGCCTCGTGGTGGCAGATCGACGGCGAGCGCTGGAAGGTCGAGATCGACGCCGAGCCCACCCGGCGGGTGGCCGAGTTCTGGGGCGGGCTGGTCGAGGAGGGGGTCATCTCCGCCGAGCCGATGTACACCCCGCAGTGGAACGCGGCGCTGAACGACGGCACCCAGATCGGCTGGGTCTCCGCGGCCTGGGCGCCGGGCGTGCTCGAGGGCAACGCGGGCAGCACGGCCGGTTCCTGGCGCATGTCCACCATCCCGCAGTGGGAGCCGGGCGCGAACTCGACCGGCAACTGGGGCGGCTCGGCCACCTCCGTGGTCGTGGGCAGCGACCACCAGGCCGAGGCCGTGCGCTTCGCGGAATGGATGAACACCTCGGCCGACGGGGTGCTCGCCCTCGTCGAGCACAGCGGGGTCTTCCCGGCGGATCTGGCCAATGCGGAGACGGCGCTCGAGGCGCCGCCGGAGTTCTTCTCCCACCAGAGCGACTTCTACGAGCACTCCACGGACAACGCGGACGGGGTGCAGCCCTTCACCTTCGGCCCCAACGTCAACGTCACCTATTCGCTGTTCAACGACGCCTTCGGGGCCGCGACCCGGGCGGCGACCGCCGCCGCCTTCGCGAACGCGGTCACGACCGTGCACGAGGGCACCGTCGCCGATCTCGAGAACCAGGGGTACGACCTCGCATGAGCGCTCCCACGACCACCACCGCCTCGTCGCTGCGTCGGCGCACCGACCGCTTCGGGTACGTCTTCATCGCCCCGGCCGCGATCTGCTTCCTCGCCTTCCTGGCAGTCCCCATCGTCTACGCCCTCTACGTCAGCTTCCGACGCGAGCAGGTGGTCGGGCTCGGCCCGGGCGCGGGCGGCCGCACCGAGGTGTGGGCGGGACTGGGCAACTACGCCGCCGTCCTCGCCGACAGCGAGTTCCTGGCCAGCGCGCTGCGCGCCCTCGTCTACGGGCTGGTGCTGGTGCCGACCATGCTCGGACTCGCCCTGCTGTTCGCGCTCCTGCTGGACTCGCGCCGCGCGCGGCTGCGGCGCCTGGCGCGGATCGCGATCTTCCTGCCCTACGCCGTCCCGGCGGTGATCTCCTCCCTCCTGTGGGGCTTCCTCTACCTGCCCGGGACCAGCCCGTTCCACTTCCTGGCCGAGGCCGTCGGCGGCGGGCTGCCGGATGTCCTGTCCCCGCAGCTGGTGCTGCTGGCGATCGCGAACATCGGCATCTGGGGCGGCACCGGCTTCAACATGGTGGTGCTGTACACCTCGCTGCGCTCGGTCCCGAGCGAGCTCTACGAGGCGGCCACCCTCGACGGCTGCTCCGAGCTGCAGACGGCGGTGCGGATCAAGGTCCCGATGATCCTGCCCTCGCTGATCATGACCTGCGTGTTCTCGATCATCGCGACGCTGCAGGTCTTCGCCGAGCCGATGCTGCTGCGGCCCCTGACCAACTCGATCTCCACGACCTGGTCGCCGCTGATGAAGATCTACCGGGACGCCTTCACCGAGAACGACATCTACACGGCGTCCGCGGGCTCCGTGCTGGTGGCCCTCGCGACCTTCGTCATCTCCTTCGGCTTCCTGCGCCTGGTGCGCAGCCAGGCCTTCGCCCAGGAAGAGCGGTGAGCACTGCCATGACCACCTCCACCACCCGAGCCGCCGACCCCGCAGCCTCCGGCCCGTCGATCACGCGCGGCCGGCCGGCGGCGAGCTCCTCGCGCAGCGGCTCCGGCGGCGTCGGCGCCGAGCGGCCCTCGCTCGTCGCCACCGGCGTCCTCGTCCTCGGTGCGCTGTACAGCCTGATCCCCATCGTCTGGGTGCTCTTCGCCGCCTCGAAGAGCGCCGACGAGCTGTTCTCCACCTTCACCTTCGCCCCCTCGACGTTCCTGCTCGAGAACGTGCAGGACCTCTTCGCCTATCGCGACGGGCTGTTCCTGCGCTGGGCGGGCAACACCGTGCTGTACGCCGTCGGCGGCGCGCTGCTGTCCACGCTCGTCTCCGCCGCGGCCGGATACGGCCTGGCGCTGTTCGACTTCCGCGGCAAGAAGCTGTTCTTCAACCTCATCCTCGCCGGCGTGCTGCTGCCGGCCGTGATCCTCGCCGTGCCGCAGTACCTGCTGTTCGCGCAGGCGGGGCTCGCCAACACCTACTGGGCGGTGCTGCTGCCCAGCATCCTGAACCCCTACGGGATCTACCTCGCCCGCATCTACGCGGGCGCCTCGGTGCCCCGGGAGATGATCGAGGCGGCGCGCACCGACGGCGCCGGCGAGCTGAGGATCTTCTCGCGCTTCGCCGTGCCGATGATGATGCCGGGCCTGGTCACGGTGTTCCTGTTCCAGTTCGTGGGGATCTGGAACAACTACATGCTCCCGTACATCATGCTCGGGGACGACTCCCTGTTCCCCATCACCGTGGGCCTGTCGACGCTCATGAACCAGGGCGCCTCGCAGCCGGCGATGTACACCACCGTCATCACCGGCGCCCTCGTCTCGATCATCCCGCTGATCGCCCTGTTCCTGCTGCTGCAGAAGTACTGGCAGTCGGATCTCACCGGCGGCGCCGTCAAGGGCTGAGCCGGATCCGACCTCGGCGGTCGGCGATACTGGCCCGGAGGTCCCCGCCACCTGGCCGGGACATCGTCGAGGAAGAAGGAAGTGACGTGGCCGCAGCCCGCTCGGAGACGCCGTCACGGCGGCCCACCATCTCGGACGTCGCCCGTCGGGCGGGGGTCTCGACCGGAACGGTCTCGCGCTATCTCAACGGCGGCCGCTGGGTCTCGGCCGAATCGTCAGAGGCCGTCACCCGGGCGATCCGGGAGACCGGATACGTCGCGAACGCCACCGCGCGCCGGCTGCGCACCGGGCGCAGCGGCACCGTGGCCTTCGTCGTGGACGAGCCGCCGGCCCGGTTCTTCGAGGACCCGAACTTCGAATCCCTCGTGATCGAGGTGGGGCAGGCGCTGGCCGCGCGCGACCAGACCATGGTGCTGCTGCTCGCGGGGGACGAGGACAGCGCCGAACGCGCCGAGATCTTCCTGCGCACCAGCGGCGTGGACGGCGCGGTGACCGCCTCGGCGCAGCCGGCACATCACCTCTTCGAGCGCATCCAGGCAGTGGGCATCCCGCTCGTGAACGTGGGAAGCCCGGCCGGTCTGGAGGACCGGGTCGCCTTCGTGGCAGCCGATGACCGGGAAGGCGCCCGTCGCATGGCGGAGCACCTCGTGGAGCAGGGGGCCCGGGAGATCGCCGTGATCGCCGGCCCCGAGCACACGCCCGGCGGCTTCCTCCGGCCGGAGGCGTTCATCGAGGCGATCGGGTCCGCGACCGTGGAGGGGGCGGTCCCGCGTGTGGTCGACGTGCAGCACGGCGACTACTCGGTCGCCAGCGGAGCGGAGGCGATGCGCGCGATCCTCCGCGCCCACCCGGGGGTCGACGCGCTCTTCGCCGCCAACGACCGCATGGCGCGCGGCGCGATCGAGGTGCTGCAGGCCGAGGGGCTGTCGGTGCCCGGTGATGTGCTGGTCGGCGGTTTCGACGACTCGGCGGGCGCCGCGACCGAGAAGCCCTCTCTGACCACGGTGCGACAGGACTTCCGACGGATCGCCGTGGAGCTCGTCGACGCCCTGGGCAAGCAGATCGACGGCGGGGTGCGCACGAGGGTCGTCGTGCCCGTCCGGCTCGTGGTGCGGGACTCGACCACCCGCCCGTGACGGTCCGCCGCGGGTGGGCGTGAGGCACATCATCTTCGCGGGGGAGGCCAGGTCGAATCCGCTTTCCCATGGCTTTCCAGGCAATCCCGAGGAAGCACGGGGGATGCTCCGAGGACGGCGGAGGACCGTGCCGCCATGAGCTCCTCCTCGCGCCTCGCCGCGCCGTCCCCCGCCGAGGAGTCACCGGATCGCGGCGGTGACTCCCAGATCAAGAGCCTCTCGGTCCCGGGCCTGCTCGCCGGCGGCGCCGCCGCGGCGACGACCTCGGTGATCGGCGGGCAGCTCGGCATCAGCGGCACCGTCGCGGGGGCCGCGATCACCTCGGTGATCTCCGCGGCCGTGGTCGCCTTCTACACCGACTCCGTCAACGGCACCGCCCGGAAGCTCAAGCAGGTCGCGGTGAGGGCCGGGGAGCGTGCCCCGAGCCGGGACCGGGGTGCGTCCGTGCACTCCTCGCGGACCCGCAGGGAGGCCGACGGCGGTACCGGGGAGGCGGTCGCCGAGGCGACCGACGCCGCCGAGACGCCCGAGCCCTCCCGGGGCAGGAGGCTGCTGAAGATCGCCCTGATGAGCCTCGTGATCGGCCTGATCGGCATGGCCGCGGTGTTCGGGATCCAGCGGATCTCCGGCACCGAGCTGTCCCCGGGCACCGGCCAGATCCAGCGCTCCGTCACCGGCACCGACTCCGTCTCCCCGCGCGAGGACTCCGGCTCCTCGACCGACGACGGCACCGAGCAGCAGGAGGGCACGGACGGGCAGCAGCAGGACGGGAGGGAACAGGACGTGCAGCAGCAGGACGGCACGGGCGCCGACGGGTCCGGCGAGCAGAGCGAGGGCACCACCGAGGACGGCTCCTCCCCGGCCGACGAGCAGCAGGGCGAGGACGCCGACGGGACCGGCGGCGACTCGGGGTCCAGCGGCTCCAGCTCCTCGAGCGAGTCGCAGGACGGCGCGAGCTCCGGGTCCGGCGCATCCGAGCAGATCGGCTGAATCCGTCGACGCTCAGGCGCCGTCGACGGCCTCGTCCCCGGCGATGTCGTCCCCGGCGACGAACTCCCGCAGGTGCTGGGAGAGCTCCACGCGGCTCGGCTCGTGGCAGTACATCATGTGCCCGGCCTCGTAGTACTCCACCCGGATCCGCTCGCTGTAGTCCTCGCGCGGGATCGCGAGCTGGGCCAGCACGTGCTCGCTCGCATGGAAGGGCGTGGCCGCGTCGTGATAGCCGTGGGAGACCAGCACCCGTGTGTGCGGGGACTTCCGCAGCACCCGGGCGAGGTCCGTGGCGACCTCGACCGAGCGGTTCTCGAAGTCCTTGTAGCTCCAGGGGTGCACCCGGCCGGACATGATCTCGTAGACCACGTCGGCGGAGAACTCCAGCTCCCCGCCCAGGTACTGGTTGATCGTCGCGGTGTAGCTCGGGGCGAGCTGGTCGATCGACGGGTCGGTCTCCATCCGCGCCGCGTTGCCGTCCCCGGCGGGCGCGGTGAAGCGGCCGTCGATCCGCCCGGTGATCAGGCCCTCCTCGCGCAGCAGCTCGGCGAGGAAGGCCATGTGCTCCACGCGCAGGTCGGCGCGCTCGACCCATTCGGGGTCCACGCCGATGAGCGCGCCGATCCGGGCGGCGGCCTCCTGCTTCTGCGCCGGGTCCAGGCGCAGCCCGGCCGCGAGCAGCGCCGGGTACTCCTGCTCGGCGAAGGCCTCCGCCTCGTCGACCACGTCCTGCAGCAGCCGGTCCTCGTGCTTGCCGTGGGCGTGCGCGATCGCCGCGTAGGTGGGCAGGTAGTGGAGATAGGGGCGGTCGTTGCCGGGGGAGAACACGATGGTGCCGAAGTCCAGCACCGGGGAGATCAGCACGATCCCGGCGACGGCCACGTAGTAGCGGTCCATGAGCCGTGCCGCGACCGCGGAGGCGCGCGTGGTGCCGTAGGACTCGCCCGCGAGGTGGATCGGAGAGGTCCAGCGCTGGTGACGGGTCAGCCAGTCGATGATGAAGGCCGCGATGAGGTCGCGGTCCGCGGTGAGCCCGTGGTGGCGATCCGGCTTCTGCCCCGGCGCGGGGCGCGAGTAGCCGGTGGTCATCGCGTCGACCACCACGAGGTCCGCCTCGCGCAGGATCGTCTCGTGGTTGTCGAGCAGCCGGTGCGGGGGAGCGGCGGGGGCACCCGCGTCCCCGGAGTCGACGCGGCGCGGGCCCAGCAGGCCCAGGTGCAGCCACACCGTCGACGCGCCGGGCCCGCCGTTGAAGGCGAAGACCACCGGGCGGGGCTCCTCCGCGGCGGAGGTGGCGATGTAGGAGACGGAGAACAGCTCCGCATGCGCGGCGCCGCGGCCGTACTCCTCGCCGTCCGGCTCCTCCCGCAGCACCACGGTGCCGGTCGTGGCCGTGTAGTTCAGCGGCCCGTCCGGCAGGGCGAGGCTGTGCACGGTCGTGACCAGGCGGTCCTCGGGGGTGCTCGTCGCGCCCGGGCTGGGGGAGGTGCTGGGGGCGTCGGCGGGGGACTGGTCGTTCACACGTGCTCCTTCGTCGGATCCGGCGTCGCCGACGATGCTACGCGGGGTGCCTCAGAGCGCGGCGATGTCGTGGGGGTCCTCGGCGCCGGGCTCGTTGTCCCGCACCACCATCCGGATCGGGTCGACCTTCGTCCAGACCATGAACAGGATGCCGACGACCAGCATCGCCAGGCCCGCCCACAGGTTCGCGTTCAGGCCCTCGGTCTTCGCCGCCTCCTCGGGCGTGAAGGCGACCAGGCCCATGATCACCAGCACCACGCCGAACAGGCCCAGCAGGGTGCCGATGAAGTTGCGGATGTCGAAGGCGCCGGCGGTCTGCACGGTCGCGTCGGCCGGGACGTCGGCGCCGCCGGTGGGGGTGCTCTCCTCGGGAGTGCTCATCGTTTCTCTCCTCCGTCCGCGCTCACGCGAATGCGATGTTCAGGATGATCACGAGCACCAGGGCGATGCCCGCCATCGGGACCGGACGGCGCCAGAAGGCCAGCTCCTTCTCGTCGTGGTCGACGAGGTCGGCCTTCGGCGTCTCCGAGTAGACCAGGCCCTTCAGCTCATGGGCGGGCTTCGGGGCGGTGAACTGCGTGACCACCACGGAGACCACGATGTCGACCACGAAGGCGGTCGCGGCGCTGACGAAGGCGAGGCCCTGGCCGGGCAGCTCGAAGAGGCCGAAGAAGGTCGAGGAGCTCCACAGTGCGACCGCGGCGAGGGTGCCGGCGACCAGGCCCGTCCAGCCCGCCGCCGGGGTCATCCGCTTCCAGAACATGCCCAGGATGAAGGTCGCGAACAGCGGCGCGTTGAAGAACCCGAACAGGGTCTGCAGGTAGTCCATCAGGTTGGAGAACTGCCCGGCGATCAGCGCGGTGAAGATCGCGATGATGCAGGCCGCCGCCGTCGCGATGCGGCCCACGGCGGTGTAGTGGGCGTCGGGCGCGTCCTTCTTCACGTACTGCTGGTACAGGTCGTAGCTGACCACCGTGTTGAAGGCGGAGATGTTCGCGGCCATGCCGGCCATGAACGCGGCCAGCAGGCCCGCGATGGCGACGCCGAGGAGGCCGTTGGGCAGCACGTCCCGCATCAGCAGCAGCAGCGCGTCGTTGTAGTCCACGCCGGTCGCAGCGGCGCCGGCGGCGTCGCCCGAGCTCTCGAGCTGCTTGAACTCGGCCAACTCGCCCACCAGCACCGCGGCGATCATGCCGGGGATGATGACGATGAAGGGGATGAACATCTTCGGGAAGGCGCCGATGATCGGGGTCATCCGAGCGGCCGTGATGGACTTGCTCGCCATCGCGCGCTGCACCTCGACGAAGTTCGTCGTCCAGTAGCCGAAGGAGAGCACGAAGCCGAGCCCGAACACGATCCCGACCACGGACAGCACGGGGCTGTCGAAGCCGGAGAGGGCCTGGCCCGGCCAGGAGTGCAGCTGCTCATCGCCGAGCATCCCGTCCCCGGCGATCCGCTCCTTCATCCCGGACCAGCCGCCCACCCGGTGCAGGCCGATCAGGGTGAGCGGCAGCAGCGCCGCGACGATCACGAAGAACTGCAGCACCTCGTTGTAGATCGCGGCGGAGAGCCCGCCGACGGTGATGTAGAAGAGCACGAACGCGGCGGCGAGCACGAGGCCCACCCACATCGGCCAGCCCAGCAGGCGGTTCACGATCGTGGCCAGCAGCGAGAGGTTCACGCCCGCGATCAGCAGCTGCGCGACCGCGAAGGAGAGGGCGTTGACCAGGTGCGCGCCGGTGCCGAAGCGCATGCGCATGAACTCGGGGACGCTGCGCACCTTCGAGCCGTAGTAGAAGGGCATCATCACCACGCCGAGGAACAGCATGGCGGGGATCGCGCCGACCCAGAAGTAGTGCATGGTCGGCATGCCGTACTGGGCGCCGGTGGCGGACATGCCCATGATCTCGACCGCGCCGAGGTTCGCGGAGACGAAGGCGAGGCCGGTGACCCAGGCGGGCAGGGAGCGGCCGGAGAGGAAGAACTCGATCGAGGTGGAGACGCCGCGCTTGGCGTACCAGCCCACGCCGAGCACGAAGGCGAAGTACAGCGCGATGATCGCGTAGTCGATCCACTGCGCGTCGAGGCGGATGTCGACCATGGGGATGTGTCCTTGGGGCGGGAGGGCATGCCGCGACGACCCCGGGAAGGGGGCGCGCGGGCGGAGGAGGGGCGCCGCCGTGGCGCCGGGCGATGACGCTACCACCGGGTATCGGAGGGGACCGCAGCGGGGTAGGGGAACGCCGGGTCGAGGGTGAGGGGAGCCACGTCGAGGCGGCCGTCGGCTGATGTTGACCATTGGTAGTCGATGCGACATCCTCGGCGTGCGCGGGTCGCCCGCACGGGTGATCGCGCGCCGCTCTCGGCGCGAGGTGGACAAACGGGCCGTGAACGTTCACGATTAGGGTGTGCCCCCGGGCACGTCACGCCCGCGACCGCGGTGCTCTCAAGGATGAGGAGTGATGACCTGCGATGATCCCCCGCTTGTCACGACGATCGGCATTGATCGGAGGAGGCGCGGCGCTCACGGCCGGGCTCGCCGCCTGCGCCCCGCCGAACCCCGGTGAGGTCAACGCCGAGCCCACCATCCCGGCGGTCGACGGCAAGGTCCGTCTCAGCTACTGGGCCTGGCTGAAGGACCTGCAGAAGGTCTGCGACGTCTTCAACGAGTCCCAGGACCGCATCCAGGTCGACGCCACCTGGATCCCCGGCGGGAACTCCGGCGGCTATGCGAAGATCCTCTCCGCCGTGGCCGCAGGCGGCGGCCCCGACATCGCCCAGGTCGAGCTGCGTCAGATCCCCGAGTTCGCGCTCGCCGGCGCGCTGGTGAACCTCAGCCGCTACGGCTTCGACGAGGAGGAGCCCGCCTTCGACCCCGGTGCGATCAGCCAGGCCAAGGTCGGCGAGAACATCTGGGGCGTGCCGCAGGACACCGGCCCCATGGCGAGCTTCTACAACCGCGAGGTGCTCGAGGACGAGCTGGGCCTGTCCTTCCCCGCCACCTGGGACGAGTTCCGCGAGACCGCGGGCATCGTCTCCGAGGCCGGCAAGCAGCTCATCAGCCTCGACCCCTCCGACGGCTCCCATCCCATCGGCTGGGTCATGCAGTCCGGCGCCGTCTGGTTCCGGCCCGAGGGCGACGGCTGGATCGTGGACATGACCGATGACGCCTCGATGCGGGTGGCCGACTTCTGGGACGGCATCTTCGCCGACGGCCTGGTCGGCACCGGCTACGGCTCCTACACCACCCCGTGGTACGCCGCGGCGGCCGACGGGAACGTGCTCGCCTCGATCAGCGGGTCGTGGTCCGACGCATTGAACGAGACCGTGCCGGGCGGCTCCGGGAAGTGGGCCGTCGCGCCGATGCCCACCTGGCCCGACGGCTACGCCTCCGGCGGCCACGGCGGCTCCGCGGCCGCGATCCTCGCGAACTCCGCGCATCCCGCCGAGGCGCTCGAGTTCCTCACCTGGATGTGCACCGACCCCGCCGGCATCGACGCGATGATCGAGCACTCCGGCATCGGCTGGTCGCCCGCCGCCGACTACATCGGTGAGATCCGCCAGCAGCCCAGCGAGTTCTTCTCCGGCCAGAACTACAACGAGGAGGTCATCGTGCCGATGGCCGAGGGGCAGAACCTCGACTGGACCTGGGCCCCGCTGATGCAGCGCGCCCAGGCGATCATCGGCGACGGCATGACCGCCGCCGTGACCGGCGACGTCCCGCTCGCGGACATGTTCGCCAGCGCGCAGGAGGAGATCGTCGAGATCATGCGCACCATCGGTCTGAACGCGGAGGAGGCACGATGAAGGGCAAGAGCGCCCCCTGGCTGCTGCTGGCACCCTTCCTGGTGCTGTTCATCGGGACGATGATCGTCCCGATCATCATGGCGATCGGCTACAGCTTCACGCGCGTCGAGCGTCTAGGCCTCCTCGGCGAGGCCGGCGTGAACAGCGCCTTCGCGGGCCTGGACAACTACGTCGCCGCGCTGACCAACGTCAACTTCCTGCAGTCGATCGGGCGCATGATCCTGTTCGGCGTGGTGCAGGTGACCGTGATGATCGTGGCCGCCACGATCCTGGCCCTGCTGCTCGAGAGCGCCTCGGCGAAGTGGCCCGGCTTCTTCCGCGCCACCTACTTCCTGCCCTACGGCATCCCCGGCGTCATCGCCACGATCCTGTGGTCGTTCCTGTACATCCCGGGGCTCTCCCCGATCGTGGACGTGCTCGAGGTCGTCGGCATCGACATCGACTTCCTCGGCCCGAACATGGTGCTGTGGTCCATCGCGAACATCGTCACCTGGACCTACACCGGCTACAACATGCTGATCATCATCGCGCAGCTGAAGTCGATCCCCGGCGAGCTCTACGAGGCCGCGAAGATCGACGGCGCGAGCTCCTTCCGGGTGGCGACCTCGATCCAGCTGCCGCTGATCCGCCCGGCCCTCATGCTCACGATCATCTTCTCGATCATCGGCACCCTGCAGCTGTTCGCCGAGCCGCGCCTGCTGCAGACCATGAGCGCGGGGATCACCTCGGAGTACACGCCGAACATGTCCGCCTATGCCTTCGCGTTCCAGTACAACGACATCGGCATGGCCGCGGCGCAGTCCGTGATCATCGCGGTCGCGGCCTTCCTGCTCTCGGCCGTCGCGCTGGGCATCTCGAACTGGATGGAGAAGCGTCGATGAGCACCACCGACAACGCCCCCACGCACCGCGCCAAGCCGCTCGGGAATGCCGCCAAGGCCGCCCGGGGCGACGGCCGCGCCGGCACCCGCGACGCGGGCCGGAAGCCCACCACCACGATCATCGTCACCGCGATCCTCGCGATCGTCGCGGTGTACTTCCTGGTGCCGGTGTACTGGGTGGTCGTCAACGCCACCAAGTCCACCGAGGACCTCTTCGGCACCAGCGGCTTCTGGTTCGGCGAGACCTTCCAGCTGTGGGAGAACATCAAGGCCGTCTTCAGCGCCAACGGTGGGATCTTCCCCCGCTGGGCCTTGAACTCGCTGCTGTACTCCGGAGTCGGCTCGGTGCTGGCGACCTACTTCGCGGTCGCCGCCGGGTACGCCCTGGCCAAGTACCGCTTCCGGGGCCGGGGCCTGGTCTACGGGCTGGTGCTCGGCGGCGTGCTCGTGCCCGGCACCGCCGTGGCCCTGCCGCTGTTCTTCCTGTTCTCCTCGATCGGGATCACCAACACCTACTGGGCGGTGCTGATCCCGTCGCTGGTGAGCCCCTTCGGTCTGTTCCTCGCCTCGATCTATGCCGGCGCCGCGGTGCCGGACGACATGCTCGAGGCGGGACGGCTCGACGGCGTGGGGGAGATCGGCCTCTTCCACCGCCTGTCCCTGCCGCAGCTGGTCCCCGCGATCGTGACGATCCTGCTGTTCCAGTTCGTCGCGATCTGGAACAACTACATGCTCCCGCTGGTGATGCTCGCCGACGAGGAGCTGTACCCGATCACGCTGGGCCTGGACAACTGGCGGGCCCAGACGGACCGTCTGCCGGAGTTCTACCAGCTCACCACCGGCGGCGCGCTGCTGTCGGTGATCCCGCTGGCGATCCTCATCCTGGTGCTGCAGCGCTTCTGGCGCGGCGGCCTCACCGAGGGCTCCGTCAAGGGCTGAGCTGGGCCGGCTCGGCGGGTGCCGCCGCGCCCGTCGGCCTCGCCCGTTCGGCAGGCCGGGCTCGTTTGGTCGGGCACGGGCGTCACAGCGACCGCTGCGCCATATATGGCATACAGGTCGCGCTGGCGCCAGTATCCGACCATCGCTCTGTGCGGGGAGCCTTGGTGATCAGGTGTGCCGCGCTGGTGCGGTGGGCCTGTCGGCCTCGCCCGCTCGGCGGGCTGGGTTCGTTTGGCCGGGTACGGGCGTCACAGCGACCATTACGCCGTAAACGGCATACATGTCGCGCTGGCGCCAGTACCCGACCAAGGCCTTGCCGGCTCTCAGTAGGTTTCGACGACACGGACGTCGTCGACGTTGATCCACTGATCCGCTGCGGCCTCCGAGTAGAAGCCGAGCTCCAGCTGCCCAGTCGTCACGCTCACCTCGAGCGCGACGCGGATCCACGAGCTCGAGGACACGGGAAGGTCGGCTCGGGCCTCGGGCGCGCCATGTCCCTTGACGTACATGTACGCAGCCTCCTGCCCTCCGCTGTTCAGCACCCACGCCGACACCTGGTGAGTGCCGTGAGATAGCCCCTCGACGATCTGGAACGTCGACACCGTGTGGGCCGTAGCCTTCCAGTGTGTGAGTTTGTATGAGCCGACGACAGCGGGATCTTGGGTGAAGATGGCGTCCAGGTCGTTCGGGTCCTCGGCCCAGACGCCCCAGCCGCTCGGGCTGTTGGTGTATCCGTCAGCCTCGAATCCGCCGTTGACCACGTGATTTTCTCGCGGAAGCTCGCCGAATACCGAGAGCGTGCTGAGCGCCTCGCCGTCCCAGTCGAACAGCGTCTGGTTGTCCCAGGGGTTCGACAGCGTGCCGGGGTCATCGTTGTCGGCCTTCCCGGCCTCCGACCCCCAATGGGCGCCGTCGACGGGGAGCCAGGTGGGCTCCCACCAGACGAGACCTCGGCCGCGGCCGTCGGGGACTGCGAGCACGATATCGCGCAGGTCCCGGAGGAATGCGGTCTGCCCTGCGACGGTGGCCGGGTATCCGCCATCCTCCTCCTCGGCGGTGTAGAACGAGTTCCCGAGACCGTCCCCGTCCTCGAGGGTCCAGGCGTAGGCGGTTTCGACGACGAGGACGTCCTTGTCGTATCGCTCGCTGATGTCATTGAGGTTGTCGGCGAGTTCGCCCATGGTCCCGTGCCAAAACGGGTAGTAGGAGAGCCCGATGACATCGAAATCCACGTTCTCGGCCACGATGCCGTCGAACCACCATCGGTATAGCGCGTTGTCCCCTCCATGGTCGAGGTGGAGGATGATCTCGACACTCTCGCCGGGCCCGAGCGCACCGCGGACCCCGTCGATCCCGGATCGGAGCAGCTCGGCGAGCTGGGAGAAGTCCGGATTGCCGGCGCCGACCTTCCCGTCGTCCCACAGGATGCCGGCGGTCGTCTCGTTCCCCATCTGCACCATGTCGGGGAGCACGCCGGCCGATCGCATCTGCCCGATCACGTCTTCGGTGTAGTCGTGGACGGTATCGACGAGATCGGTGTAGGACAGGGATCGCCAGGCCTTCGGCTTGGTCTGCGTTCCCGGGTCCGCCCACCAGTCGCTCAGGTGGATGTCGAGCAGAATCCGCATTCCGTGAGCTTTCGCCCGTCGAGCCATCGCGATCGTCGCGAACAGGTCGTTGGTCCCGCCGCCGTACGGCTCACCCGCCGCTGTGTACGGGTCGACCCAGAGTCGAAGGCGTGCAAGGTTCATTCCCGAGGCTGCCATGAGCGCGACGGGATCCGTGACGATCCCGCCGTCGGAGAAGACCCCGCCGCGTTCTTCGACCTCGGCGAGCATGCCGAGATCGCCTCCCATGATGAGCTCGCCGCCGGCCGCACGGGCCTGCTCGGCCGGACCGATGGCACCGAGTCCGAAGCCTGCAGCGACGAGCCCTGCAGTTCCGAGGACGACTGTGCGCCGTGTGGGTTTCCGTATCGCATCGTTCGAGAACGTCATCGTTCATCTCCTTCCTGCCGCAGCTCTCGCTGCGGGCCGCCGCGGCCCCGTGCCGCGGGCGTCTCATGGCGGAACGCCGCCCACGAGTCGAGTGCTCGGCCGTCCTCGTCGAACAGCGCCTGGTTCGACCAGTTGTTCCCGGGCTCTGCCACGTCGTCGCCGTACTCCATGCCCGCTCGGCTCGCCCAGCTGGTGCCCTCGATCGGGATCCACGCCGGTTCCCAATACACGAAACCGAGTCCGCGATGGTCAGGCACTCCTGCGAGCGTTGTGCTCAGGTCCTCGAGGAAGTGCCGTTGTCCATCGACAGTTGCGGGGTACCCGAGGTTCACGGCGGACTCCGCGTCGAAGATCGCAAAGGCGCCGTCGGCAGTGTCGGGTCGATGCGCATAGGCGGTCTCGACGACGCACAGGTCTTTCCCGAAGCGTTCGACCAGGGAGGCGAGGTTCCGCCCGAGATCGTCGAGGGTTCCGTGCCAGATCGGGTAGTAGGACAGGCCGATCACGTCGAAGTCGACTCCGCGTGCGGTGATCTCATCGAACCAGCCGCGGTAGAGGTCTGCCGCCCCGCCGAAGTCGAGGTGGAGGATGATGCGGGTATCCGGTGACTCGGCACGGACCGCCCGTGCTCCTGCTGCGAGAAGGCAGGAGAGGGTGTCGAACTGTCGTCTGCGCTCGTCCGGGTCCACGTCCTCGAATCGCCTCTCCTCGAAGAGGTAGCGGGGCGTGCGGCCGACGGGCCAGAGCATCCCGTTGGTGATCTCGTTGCCGACCTGGACGTAGGCGACCTCGATCCCCTCGTCGGCGAAGCGGCGCATGACCATGAGCGTGTAGTCCTCGACGGCGCCGGCGAGATCGCTCTCGTCCAGCTCTGACCAGGCGCGGGGGAGACGCTGCTTCTTCGGGTCGGTCCAGAAGTCGCTGTAGTGGAGGTCGAGCATGACATCGAGCCCCGCCTCCCGGGAACGGCGGGCAAGCCGGATGGTCCGCTCGAGATCGTTCGTGCCACCGAGATACGGGGCACCGTCCTCGTCGTAGGGGTCGACCCACAGGCGTAGACGCGAGAGTGTCGCTCCTTCGGCTGCCATGATCGTGAATGGATCATCGGAAGTCCGGTCTCGGTGGGAGAACACGGCGCCGAGCTCCTCGAGCTCTTCGGTCATCGACGCGTCTGCGCCGCGGATCTGAAGGATCATCCCTTCTCCCCTCCGGCCGTGAGGCCGCTGATCAGGTGCTTCTGAAGCACGACGTACAAGATGGTGATGGGCACCGCGACCAGGACGGCCCCGGCGGCGAAGGTGGTGAACTCGTTGCGGGTCTCGTCGGCGATCATCTCGAACAGGCCGATGGCGATGGTCTTGTGCTGAGGGCTGCTGATCAGCAGTTTCGGGAGAATGAAGTCCATCCATGGCACGGCGAACTGGGTGATCGCGACGAAGGTCAGCATCGGTTTCATGAGAGGGAGGATGATGTGGGTGAAGATCCGTGTCCGCGAGGCACCGTCGATGAGTGCCGCTTCGTCGAAGCTCGTGGAGATGCCGTCGACGTACCCTTTGAGCAGCCACGTGTTATAGGGAAGCTGTGCGGCAAGGCTCGCGACGATCAGCCCCGTGAGGCTGTCGAGCAGGCCGAAGTTCAGGAACAGCATGTAGACGGCGATGGCGCTGAGGAATGCAGGGAAGATCTGCAGTATCAGCATCGACGTCAGTGCGAACGTTCGACCGCGAAAGCGCAGCCGGGAGAAGATGTAGGCGCTGAGCGCCGATATGACGACGCTGAGGACCATGTTGCTCGTCGCGACGATGAGCGAATTCAGATACCACCGTGGAAAATCGGTTGCGGTGAGGAGTCGGACGTAGTTCCCCAGTGAGGGGTCCGAGGGGATTGCGGAGGCTTGGGCGAGCCCACCGGTCGCTCCGAAGGACGCCCCGACGACCCACACCAGCGGGTAGATGACGACGACCGCGAGCACGGCGAGCTCGATGTGGATGAGGATCGTCTTCGCCCTGTCCCAGAGCACGGCGGTACCGGTGCTGCGCGCAGAGCCGCCGGCGCGTGCGGTGCGACCGGCACCGGATGGGCGGGTGGTGCCGATGATGTCAGAGCTCATCGAATGCCCTCGATCTCTTGAGGTTCCACAGGGAGAAGGTGCCTACCAGGACGAAGATGACGATCGACATGACCGCACCGATGTTGTACAGGCGGTTGTCGACGGTCAGTGTGAACAACCAGGTGATGAGGAGGTCCGTGCTTCCCGCGAATTGGTAGTTCGAATTTGCGGGTCCACCCTCGGTGAGGAAGTAGATGACTCCGAAGTTGTTGAAGTTCGCGACGAACGCGAGCACGGCCAGCGGGGCGGTCGCCCGATAGATGATCGGGAAGGTGATCCGGCGCAGGATCTGCGACGACGATGCGCCGTCGAGCACTGCTGCCTCGTAGTAGTTCTTGTCGATGTTGGTCAGTGCGCCGCCGATGAGCGCCATGAAGTACGGGAAGCCGAGCCAGAGGTTCACGAGCAGCGCCATGACCCGAGCGAGCAAGGCGTTGCTGGGGTCCGTGAACCAATAGATGCGCTGGTCGATCAGGCCCCAGTCGAGCAGGATCTGGTTGATCGGTCCGAACTGTCCGTTGAACATCGATCGGAAGACGAGTGCGGAGATCATCGCCGGCACGGCCCACGGCAGGATGTAGATACTCCTCCAGAACCGTGGGTACCGGACACGCGAGCTGTTGAGGATGACCGCTTGGATGAATCCGAAGAGATATGTCGTCACAGTTGCGATGAACGCCCAGACGACGGTCCATGTGAGCACACCGAGAAAGGTGCCTGACCAGGCTTTGATGGAGAAGATGGCCGTGAAGTTCGACAGGCCGACCCAGTCGACGAGCGACAACGGAGGCAGGTTGTCGCGGTTGTAATTCGTAAAGGCGATGAGGATGCCGAAGATGATCGGCAGAGCGCTCACGAACAGCAGCAGCGCCAGAAGCGGCGACAGCACGATGTATGCGTACGACGACTGCCACAGAGCCGTGAAGTACTCGCGCGAGGTGGGTGCGGTCCCCGTTCGAATGAGGATGCGCCGCGTACGCACCGCGTCGATGACGTTCCAGGCATAGAGCGCGGCGATCACGAGCAGGGTGAGCAGAGCGATCAAGCCGTTGACCATCAGGACGATCGAGTGGTCGCCGCCGGTCAGGCCTGTCAGGCCCGTCGACCGCGGCTCGGTGCCCAGTGTGATCAGGCCCCACAGCCCCCGGAGGAAGAACCCGCCGTTCCTCCTGAAGCTGTAGCTGGTCAGATTGCCGTAGTAGCCGGTCACCAGCTCTGTCGCGACCGTCGCCACCATGAGAGTGAGGAAGATGAGCCCCTTGGCGTACTGGCGGTTCATGGCCTGTCCGCTTCCCCACAGGAGTGCGGAGGCCAGCCCTGCCGCCCACGCGGACGACTGCTGCGGTGCAGGTCGCTCCGGAGCCGACGGCGGCGCTTCCCTCTTCGCGAGCGTGTGTGTCATGGGGCCTACTCCCCGAGACTCGAGAGGTTCTGGTAGTCGGTTTGCGCTTGGCTCTGTGCGTCTCCGACCTCGAGGATGCCGTCCCAGACCTGGGTGACGAGCGCATTGCCCACCGTGTACATGTACGCGGGGATCTCTTCGACGAGATCGGAGTTCTGGGACTGTGCGAGAACCCCCTGGGCGTGCTCGTCGTCGGCGAGTCCCTCGATGCTCGAGGAGAGCTCCGGGGTCAGTGCGGGAACCGCCCCGATGGAGGAGTAGAGCGCCTCGGCGCCGGCGTCGGAGGCCATGAAATCGGCGAGGACGCGGGCTGCGGCCGGGTAGGGGGTGTAGCCGGAGACCACGGCGACCGACAGGCCGGCCAGGGAGAGCGCAGCGCCGCCGTCCGCGGCGGTGGGCAGCGTGGTGACCCCGTACTCGAAGCCGAGGCTCTCGGCGGCAGGGTCGAAGTCACCGAAGGCCCAGGGGCCGGTGATGACGTATGGCGTCTCACCCTTGGCGAACTCGTTCTCGACGGAGTCGTAGGTCGCGTCAGCCGAGTTCACGTCCCAGATGTCCCGCAGGCTCGCGAAGTACTCGAGGCCGGCGGTCAGCTCGGAGGAATCGAGTTGAGGGTCCTCCAGGTCCCCGTCGGGATAGAGCCGCCAGCCGAGAGAGGACAGCACCGGATAGGCGTAGTACATCTCTCCAGCGAGGAATCGGATCGTCCAGGTGTTTGCGGCGCTGTCGTTGTAGCTCGCCGCGAGGTCGGTGATCTCTTCCCAGGTGGTGGCCGGCTCCTCGGAGCCGGTGAGGCTCTTCAGGAGGGTCCGGTTGTAGAACAGCGCGATCGATTCGGTCGCGATCGGCACGCCGTGCATGGCGCCTTCACGGCTGACGGCGGCGGCGAACACCGGGCCGGATCGCTCGGTGAGCGCGTCCTCGTACTGACCGATGGGTGCGGCCGTCCCGGCGTCGATGGCGCTGGAGAGCTGGTCGTACTGGAGCGTGAAGACATCGGCACCGCTGCCGGCTTCTCCATCGAGCGCCATGCGCTCGCCCGCATCGACCTTGGCGACGATCTCGACATCGATCTTCACGTCGGGGTGGACATCCTGGAACGCCGAGACGATGGCGTCGCCGTACTCCTCGTACTCGACCCAGAGGGTCAGGGGCGCCTTGCCGGTGGCGACCTCCTCTTCCATCACGTAGCCCCCGCTGGCCTCGTCCCACTCGAGGTCGCCGTCCGCCCCGCCCTCGGCGGGGGCTTCAGTGCAGGAGCTCAGGGCCGTGACCGCGGTGGCCCCGATCGCTGCGCTGCCGAGGATCATGCTCCGCCGGCTGGGGTGTCCGGTATGCCCTGATGAGTACGCCATCGTCGCTCTCCTTCTGTTGCGGCCCCTGCATCCTTGCGCGGCCTGTCGGGAAGCGGCCCCTCCCGTCTCGGGCCACCGGATCAGCCAACGCATCGATGCAGTGACTGTGATCGATTACAGTAAAAGGTGCCCTAGGTGGTCCTGTCAAGGTTCATGTCGGGCCAGCAGTGCGGAAGTTTTTCCGCTTCGTGTCTGTGAACGATTCCGGCAAGTGGGTCGCCCGGCTTGTCCCGGCAGTCCTCCTGCGCTTGAGTGGGCGCATGAGAGATGTTCACGCCCGGCTCCGCCATCGGCGGCGCGACCTGTTGGCTGCTGGGGCAGCATTCCCGTTGGCCGCGCTCGGCCTCGCGGCCTGCGGCGGGGGTGACGGCCCAGATCCGGACCTGCGGGCCGACCTGCCCCGCGCCGAGGTGGGCCCGGCCCGGGACGCCGGCGACCTGGTCATCCCGTTCACCGCGACGCTGCTGGCCGCGATCGACCGGGCACCCGTCAACGCCGTCTGCTCACCGCTGTCGGCGCAGGTTGCGCTGGCCATCATCGGGATGGGCGCGGCCGGGAGCACTCGCGCGCAGATGGAGGAGGTGCTCGGCGGCCCCACGGACGAGCTCGCCGCCTCCGCCAATACGCTCGCCCAGGTGCTCACCGCCGTCGGCGACCGGGAACGCGAGCTCGCGGAGGAGGAGGCGCCCGAACCGGCGACCGCCTCCCTGGTCAACGGCACATGGGTGCAGGAGGGGATGGAGGTGCGCGAGCCGTTCCTGGAGGACCTCGCCACCTGGTTCGGCAGCGGCCTGTTCGAGGCGGATTTCGTCGATGAGGCTGCGCGGGAGCAGGCCCGTGGCGAGATCAACGGCTGGGTCGCCGATTCCACGAACGACCTCATCGAGGAGATCGTCCCCGAGGGGGCGCTGTCGAAGAGCACCCGGCTCGTCCTGGTCAATGCCCTGCATCTGAAGGCCGCCTGGCCGAAGGAGCTCACGCGCAGCGGTGGCACCTTCACCGCCGCCGACGGCGAGGAGCTCAGCGCCGAGATGCTCGAGGGCGGCACCACAACCTGGTATGAGGACGAGGTATGTCGCGCCACCTCCTTGGATACCTATGGCGAGGAGCTCGCCCTCGCCCTCGTTCAGCCCGCCGGCGACCTCGACGAGGTGCTCGACGCCTGGGCGACGTCGGCCGAGGCTCCCGATGCCGGCCTCGCGGCGCTGCTCGCCGGGCTCGGGGAGTCCGAGTCCCGCACGCGGCTGAGTGTGCTGGCGCTGGACGTCGGCTGGGGTGCCCCGCTCACTCCCACGCTGCAGCAGCTCGGCATGACCGAGGCCTTCAGCGGCGGTGCCGATGGCGGCATGAGGTGGCATATGCACCACCTCGTGCCGCCATGAGCCCGTCCGCGACACGGGCCGGGGCCGCCCGATGTCCACTTCCGCTGGCGGAGTCGGCTCACGTGCACTTGGATGGAGGGATGGATTCCTCCCGTGGCCCTGCTTCCGCCCGACCCGTCGCCTCCGCCCGGGCCGCCGCTCCCGCCCGGCCCCCGGCCGCTGCCGGTCTCGCCGTGGCCCCGCGCCGCCGCTCGGTGCTCGCCGCGGCGGCGGCGCTGCCCCTGGCCGGGGCCGGGCTGTCGGGCTGCGGCGCGCTTGAGGGGATCGTCGGCGACGACATGGAGCCCGACCTCGTGGCCGAGCTGCCGCGCCGGAGGCCCGGCGAGGTGGGCGGGCTCGGCCGGCGCGTCGTCCCCTTCACCGCCCACCTGCTCGCCGGCATCGGCCGCGGCGACGTCAACGCCGTCTGCTCCCCGCTCTCGGCGCAGACCGTGCTGACCATGGCCGCGCTGGGCGCCGCGGGAGACACCCTCGCCCAGATGGAGGAGGTGCTCGGCGGCACCGTCGACGAGCTCGCCACCACCGCCAACACGCTCTCCGCGGTGCTCGCCGCCGTGGGGGACGCGGCCCGGGAGGAGGACGACCCCGAGGGGCCGGAGCCCGCCGTCGCCTCCCTCGTCAGCAGCACCTGGCTGCAGGAGGGCATGGCCGTCGAGCAGGGCTTCCTCGACGGCCTCGCGGAATGGTTCGGCAGCGGCGTGTTCGAGGTCGACTTCACCGACGAGGCCGCGCGGGAGAAGGGCCGGGAGCGGATCAACGACTGGGTGGCCGAGCAGACGAACGACCTCATCGAGGACCTCGTGCCCGAGCAGGCGCTCTCCGATCGCACCCGCGCCGTGCTCGTGAACGCCCTGCATCTGAAGGCCGCCTGGCCCAGCCCGCTCGAGCGCCGCGGCGGCACCTTCACCACGGACGAGGGCGAAGAGCTCTCCGTCGAGCTGCTCCACGGCAGCAGCTCCGCCTGGTTCGAGGACTCGGTGTGCCGCGCCACCGCGCTCGAGGCCGCCGGCGGCGAGCTCGCCCTCGCGCTGATCCAGCCGGCCGGGAGCATCGGCGAGACGATGGACGCCTGGGCTGAGGTCGCGGGCACGCCCGCGGCGGGCCTCGGCGGGCTGCTCGACGGGCTCGAGGACTCCTCGGAACAGGTCGACCTCGCCGTGCCGCCCTTCGACATCGCCTGGGACTCCTCGCTGGTGGAGGTGCTCGAGGGCCTCGGCATGACCGAGGTGTTCTCCGAGACGGCGGACCTCTCCGGCATCACCGCCGAGGAGGACCTGACGATCACCGAGATCCTGCAGAAGGCCGTGATCACGGTCGACGAGGAGGGCATGGAGGCCGCGGCCGCCACCGCGGCGATGGTCGACACGACCGCGGCCCCGGCCGAGCCGAAGCAGCTCGTCCTGGACCGGCCGTTCCTCTTCGTGGCCTACGAGCGCACGACCCGTGCGCCGCTGGTCGCCGGCTGGATCGGGGATCCGACGCAGGCGCGGTGAGGACGGGCTGTACGGAGAGTCGAGCCGAGGCCCCTCACCGAGGAGCGCCCACCTCATCATGCTCCGGGAGCACCCGGATGAACTCCTCCCACGCACGGAGCGAGGTGACCGGGCGCAGAGAGGCCGAGCCGTTCTCCTCCTCGATGAGGAGATGATGCTCCGCACGCCGGATCTGCACCACGAGGTCCTCGCCGGGCTCCTCGTCGAGCGACGTCCAAGAGCTGCGGGCCTCGACGATCTGCCACGAGTCGTCGGCGGCGGGCCCGAGGACGTCGCCGATCAGGGGGTCGAGGCCCGACCAGGCCGCGACGCGCGTGGCGGCGTCGGGGTCCGTGAGCCGGACCAGCTGCTCCTGCGGGACCCGGATCGGTCCCTGCTCCGGGGTGGGTGCGGTGCCCGGCAGGAAACGGACGAGCCGGGTCATCCCGCCGGGGAGGGTTCCGATCGGATAAGCGGTCAGCTCAGCGAGGCCGTCCTTCAGCGGGCTGCGACGCACACCGACGCCGTTCGCGCCGACGAGGAGGTCGTGGTGCTGCTGTGCACCGGGACCCGAGACGGTGATCCCGACGCGGAACAGCGGTGCCGTCAGTGCCCCGCGAATCCCGTCCATCGTCGGGTCCGCTGCGATGCCGGAGGCGTGGGCGGCGAGCACTGCGGAGAGCTCGTCGTCGGTCGAGAGGGCGCTGATCAGGTGGTCGAGCGAGGCGCTGGGACCTCGGAAGGATGCGGTGGCGGGGTCGAAGGCGATCACGCGAGATCCTCCACGTCGAGTCGGATGCTGAGGGTGTCGAGGATCTGCTCCATGAGCGCGGAGCTCTCGCGATCCCGGAATGGGAACGAGGTGAGGGCGAGGGTCACCAAGGTGTCTCCCGCGAGGGCGAACACCTGCCGGGTGATCACCGTCAGGCCGGGAGGGGCGGTCTGCAGCAGGGCTCGGGAATGCCCGCGCAGTCCGCCGACGGCCGCCGGCCGATCCTCGAGGAGGTGCAGGTCGGGGACGGACGCGTGCTGCTGCGCGCGGGAGATCGCGGTGATCGCTTCGAGGTCCCGCGGGGTCTCGGACGGGAGCGGCTCCAGGGTGACGACGATGTTGTCGGCGAACGGGCCGGCCTCCTCGGCGGAGAGCTTCGCGACGAGCGTGGGGGCGCAGTCTCGACGCTCGACCTCCCAGGTACCGGGGATGTCGACGTCGACAGCGACGCCGGGAGCCGTCGTCGTCGTGACGGAGATGCGTTCCAGGTCCATGCCGCTCCTGCCTCGCCCTCGTGCTGTGACGTCTCCGGGCCTCATCCCAGGACCCAGTCGACGATACCGTTGGCGGCGCTGCTCCCTCCGAGCCCGCCGAGGATGCCGCCCACAGCACCGCCGATGACGGTTCCGACGCCGGGACAGATCATGGTGCCCAGCGCGGCCCCGCCCGCGGCGCCGCCCCACGCTCCGAGTCCCCCGCCGAGTGCATTGGCGCCGCCGTCGACGGCGGCGCGTCCGATGCGCTCGCCGGTGCTCAGGCTCGGGTCCGCGGAGTCCTGTTCCCAGCGGTCCCACGCAGCGAAGCCGCTGGTGACGACCGCGCCGACGGGGCCGAGTGCTTTGGAGAACTTCGAGGCCGCACCCGCGGCTCCCCTCATCGAGTTCACCAGGTCGTCGCCGCCGACGAGCATGAACGTCGCCAGGGTGCGAGGGGATGTCAGGAACTTCGCGAGCCCCGAGTAGGCGCCGCTGACGCCGTCGACGAGGCCGCTGAGGCCCATGCCGACCCAGTCCTCCCAGTCGTTGGGGTTCGGGAGGAGGTTACGCAGGGAGAAGTCCCCGAACCGGAAGAGATCGTCGAACTTCTCGGCGAAGGCGGAGAGCGCGTCGGCGGCCGAGGTGACGTCCTGCTCCTGCGCCTCGGCGGAGAGAGCGCGCGCGAGCTCCATGAGCTGCTCGAGCGCGTTGTCGATCGGGCCGTTCTGCAACGCGTCCCACCGGTCGCGGAAGCTGTCGGCGTCCGGCCCGATCCAGGCGCTGCCGAGTGAGCGGATCGTGCTGCCCAGCTGCTCGGTCCTCCCGGCCAGATCCTCGCGGCGCTGGGCCATCAGCTGCGCGAAGTCCTCGCCCTGCGCGGTATCCATCCCGTAGAACATCGTCACCCCTGTGAGTCGTCGCCAGCCCATCTTCCCTGCGGCCGGGGCGGTCGTCGATGGGGAGGACTGCCCATGCCCGGTGCCCGGTGCGGGTGCGCTGCCGGTGCGGTGCGGTGGGCGCAGTCCTCTGCGAGGATGTCGGTCATGTCGGAACGACTCCTGGTCTCCCTCTCCCTGGCGCTGATCGGCCTGCTGCTCCTCGGGGTCGCCCTGTGGCTGCGCACAGGGCGACCGGCTGTGCTGCGCGGCTGGATGAACCCGCTGTCGGAGAACTGGATGGCAGAGAGGGTGGTGCTGCTCGGCCTGCCGACGGTCGGGGCGCTGCTGGTCTGCGTCGCTCTGGCCGCCGCGCCCCACCAGTGGACCGTGCTCCGTCTGCTGGCGATCGCGGGGATGGTGGTGCTGGCGGTCCCCGCCCTGTACTTCTTGATCGCGCCGCTGCCGCTGCCGGGCTTCCTGTACCCGGGATGGGCGCGCCGCCTGCGCGACGGACGTGAGGCACGCATGCGCGCGTTCCTGACCGGCCAGATCTGAAGGTGCCGTCCATCTGCGGGCCCGTGGACGGTGCAGATGAGCCTGCTCTCCTTCGCGAGGGACGACGGGGCCCGTCGACGGTCCGGGTCGGCAGGAACAACCGGCGGGCAGGCCGGTTCGCGCCCGCGCGCGTCGGCTGACACACTGGCGCAAACCGTTTCACCGCCGAGAGGATCGACGACGATGTCCGCAGCGCTCACGCCTACTCCCGACGGCTTCCTCCGCCACGGGGAGCCGCACCTGGTGATCTCCGGCGCGATCCACTACTTCCGCGTCCATCCCGAGCAGTGGCGCGACCGCCTGCGCCGCCTGGTCGCGATGGGCTGCAACACCGTGGAGACGTACGTCGCCTGGAACATCCACCAGCCGGCGCCGGGGCAGACCACCTTCGAGGGGTTCTCGGACCTGGGCCGCTTCCTCGACCTCGCCGCCGAGGAGGGGCTCGACGCGATCGTGCGCCCTGGCCCCTACATCTGCGCCGAATGGGAGAACGGCGGCTTCCCGGGCTGGCTGCTCGCCGACCGGAACCTGCGCCTGCGCCACCGCGACCCGGCCTATCTCGCCCACGTCGACGCCTGGTTCGACGAGCTGATCCCCGTGATCGCCGCACGCCAGGCCGCCCGCGGGGGGAACGTGGTGATGGTGCAGGTCGAGAACGAGTACGGCAGCTTCGGCGACGACACGGCCTATCTCGCCCACCTGCGCGACGGCCTCATCGCGCGCGGCATCGAGGAGCTGCTGGTCACCTCCGACGGGCCTGCCCGCATGTGGCTGACCGGCGGCACGGTCGAGGGGGCGCTCGCGACCGTGAACTTCGGCTCCCGCACGCTCGAGGTGCTCGCCATGGCCGAGGAGGAGCTGCCTGCGCAGCCCCAGATGTGCATGGAGTTCTGGAACGGCTGGTTCGACCACTGGGGCGAGGCGCACCACGAGCGCACCGGCCTCGATGCGGCCGCCGAGCTCTCCGACATGCTCTCCCGCCGCATGAGCGTGAACCTCTACATGGCCCATGGCGGTACGAACTTCGGTCTGCTCGCCGGCGCCAACCACGACGGCGCCCTCCAGCCCACCACCACCAGCTACGACTACGACGCCCCGATCGCCGAGAACGGAGCGCTGACCGAGAAGTTCCGCGCCTTCCGCGACGTGATCGCCGCCCATCGCGAGCTGCCGCCGCTCGATGATCAGCTCCGGCACCTCGGCCTCGCCGCCGAGCCCGCGACCCTGCCCTCTGCCGAGCTCGCGATCGAGAAGGTCTCCTCCCTTCGGGGCGCCGAGCGCTTCACCCGCCCCACCGAGATCCATCCCGTCCCGCCCGCCTTCGAGGACGTGGGGCTCGAGCGCGGCATGATGCGCCTCTCGCGAGAGATCGAGATCGCCGCCGCCGAGCGCGACGGCCGCCTCGAGATCTCGCCGCTGCAGCTCTACGACCTGCACGACCGTGCCTACGCCTTCGTCGATGGGATCCCCGTCGGCGCCACCGGCGTGGTCGGGAACGAGCAGCGCCCCACGGATCCGGCGACGATCGAGCTGACCCCGTTCGCCGACCGGCTGCTGCCGGACGGGGGACGGCGCACCGTGCGCGTGGACCTGCTCGTCGAGAGCCTCGGCCGGGTGAACTTCGGGCCCCGGCTCGGGGAGCGCAAGGGGATCCTCGGAGGGGTGTGGCAGACCATCCGCTTCCTCAACGACTGGCAGGTGGATCCCTGGCCGCTCGAGGAGATGGGGGAGGAGCTCGCGGCGCTGCTCGAGGGCGCCCCCGCGGCAGGCGGCGATGAGGACGCGCTGCCCGTTCTCGTCGGCGCCTCCTTCGCCGCCGACGCGCCGGCCGACACCTTCCTGGACGTCTCCGCCGCCGGGCACGGCGTCGCCTACGTCAACGGCTTCTGCGTGGGCCGCTACTGGGACATCGGCCCCCAGCAGACCCTCTACGTGCCCGCGCCGCTGGTGCGCGAGGGTCGCAACGAGGTGCTCCTGCTCGATCTCGAGAAGATCCCCGCGCGGCTCGCGCTCGCCGAGGAGCACCGCTTCGGGCGCGGGGCCGGCTGAGCGCAGGGGGCGGAGGCGCCGGCGGTGAGCGCGTGCCCGGGAGCCCGGGCGCCGCGCACCGTCAGCTCCGGTTCGAGGGGGTGACGGGCACGTCGTCGGGCAGCAGCTCCGCGAACTCCTCGAGGATCTGCTTGCCGCCCTTCTCCTCCCACTCCCGCAGCGCGGCCGTGAAGGCGTCCATCGTGGCGCGGCCCTGGATCACCTCGTCGCGGACCTCGTCCAGGCGGGTCTTGATCTTCGTGCCCAGGCGGGAGTTCGTGGGCGAGTACAGACCCTTGATCGGGCTCTTCTGCGCGAGCGGCAGCAGCTCCTGCTCGATCTCGTAGATGTAGCGGGAGTCGTCGGGGATCGGGTTGTAGATGACGCCCTCGCCCGCGGCCATGATCTGCAAGGCGCTCTGCAGGCCGGGGACATTCTGCGACCCCTCGTCCGTCAACACGTAGTTGCCGTCCTCGACGGTGTACTCCTTCCCCTCCTCACCCCAGTTGGTCTGCATGTACTCGGTGGTGCCGAAGGGGGCGGAGAGGTAGTCGACGACGCTGAGCAGCTCGCGGATCCGGGCCTCGTCGTCGGTCTTGCGGAAGGGGGTGAAGCCCACCGTGCCGTATCCCATGTCGTAGGTGGGGATGCGGCCGTCGACCGCCGGGAAGGGGATGAGGACGTCGGCCCGCAGATCCGGATTGTTCAGACGGGTCTCCGCGGCGCCGCGCGGGCCGACGGACACCATCGCGGCCAGAGTCCCGTTGGCCAGCAGCTGCGGCGCCTCGGCCAGGTTCAGGTCCGGGTAGAACGCGCCGGCCGCGAACAGCTCACGGGCGAACTCGAGCGCCTCCAGGTACTCCTCCGTCTGCTGGGCGGCGGTGAGGCTGCGATCCTCCTCGACCCGGTAGCCGTTGGGGACCCCGAACCACTCGCCGATCATGTGGAAGGCATTGGGCAGGAACGGCTCGAGCGCCCAGCGCTTGCCGGGTATCGACAGCTCCTGGCACTTCTCCAGGAACTGGGCGGCGCTGTCCGCCGCGAAGCCGTCCACCTCCTCCCACACGTCAGGGTTGCCGACGTAGACCTGGCCGAAGGGGGTCGAGGGGATCGGCGCGCCCCAGATCCGCCCGTTGACCACGGCGGTGCGCCAGGAGTCCTCGCGCAGCGCGGCGAGGTTCGGGTACTCGAGCACCGCGTCGCCGGCGAGATGCTCGGTGAGGTCGGTGAAGGCGGCCTCGAGCATCGGCCCGATGTTGGGGATGCCCTGGTTCGGCGGCACCCACATGAGATCGGGGAGATTGCCCGAGGCGAGGGTGGTGGCGAACTTCGAGGGGTAGTCGTCCACGACCACGTTGAGGTCGAACGTCCCGCCGAGCGCCGAGTTCAGCCGCTGCCAGAAGGGGTTGCGGTCCATCGGAGGAGGCGGGGTCTGGAAGGTCTGCGTCAGGCCCGTGATCGTGCCGGAGGTGATGGGCCTGCTCGACGTCGTCGTGATGAGGCGCTCGGGCACTGTCAGGTACACGTCGTGGAGACCGTCGGCGTTGCCTGGCAGGTCGGGGGCGAGTCCTTCCAGCGGCTGGTAGGTCGGGAGAGTGACGTCCGGGACGTCGGGGATCTCCGGCTCGGGGCGGGGACCGCACGACGAGGCTCCGGCTCCGAGCGCGAGGGCTCCGGCGGCGGCGAGGACGTGGCGGCGTCGGGGTTCGCGGCGCATGGCTGCCTTTCTGTCGAGCACGATCGCTCAGCCCTTGACGGCGCCGGTGATGACGCCCTTGGAGAAGTACTTCTGGAGGAAGGGGTAGACCAGCAGGATCGGCACCAGCGCGACCACGACGACGGCCATCTTGATCGACTGCGGCGCGGCGGTCTGCTGCACGCCCAGCTGGTCCGCGGTCATCGAGGTGCCCTGGATGACGTAGCTGCGCAGGATCAGCTGGATGGGCCACAGCTCCTGGTCGTTGACGTAGAGCATCGCGTTGAAGAACGCGTTCCAGTACGCCACCGCGTAGAACAGCCCGATCACGGCGATCACCGCCTTCGACAGCGGGATCACGATCTGCCAGAGGATCCGGAAGTCGCTCGCGCCGTCGATGCGGGCCGCCTCCAGCAGCTCCTGGGGAAGGGCCATGAAGAACGAGCGCATCACGATGAAGTTGAAGGCCGCGAACGCCGTGGGCAGGATCAGGGACCAGAGGCTGTCCAGCATGTTCAGCTCTTTGATCATGAGGTACAGCGGGATGAGGCCCGGGGAGAAGAACATCGTCAGCACGATCGCGAGCAGCATCGGCTTGCCGAGCAGGACGGGACGGCTGAGGGCGTACGCCATCGTGATGGTCACGAACAGCGCGATGAGCGTGCCCACGGCGGTCACCAGCACGCTCACGCCGAGCGAGCGGAAGATCAGGGGGCTGGCGAAGATCGTGCGATACGCCTCGAATGACGGCTCGGTCGGGAAGAGCACGTAGCCGCCGGCCTCTCGGATCTCGGCGTCCGAGGCGAGCGAGGTGGAGACCACCACGAGCATCGGCACCAGGATCGAGATCGAGATCGCGAGGATCACGAGCGTCTTGAGCACCGACAGGGCGGGGGAGGGTTCCTCCATCCAGACGGGCCGCTCCGAGCGCCCGCCGATCAGGGTCCAGAGGCGCCGGTGGATCGCGCGCTCGTCGAGCCGCCCGGGCCGCACGGCGGTGTCAGGGCGAGATGCGGTGGTCGTGCTCATCGGCTGCTCCCTCGGTAGATGCCGTCCTCGCCCAGCAGGTGGGCGATCTTGTTGGAGGCGAGGATGAGGATCGTCCCCACGACTCCCTTGGCCAGGCCCGCGGCGGCGCCCATCGACCAGCTGCCGTCGATCACGCCCGCGTAGTAGCTGTACGTATCCAGCACTTCGGCGGCATCGGGGCCGACGGCATCGCGCTGCAGGATGAACTGCTCGAAGCCGACGGTGAGGATCGAGCCCAGCTGCAGGATCAGCAGCAGCACGATGACCGGCCGCATGCCCGGCAGGGTGATGTGCCAGATGCGCTGCAGGCGGCCCGCGCCGTCGGACGCCGCCGATTCGTACAGCGAGGCCGGGATCGAGGCGAGGGCGGCGAGGAAGATGATCATGCCCCAGCCGGCGTCCTTCCAGATCACCTGCAGCGTCACCAGCAGCGGGAAGGTGCTCGGGTTGGTCATGAAGGGGATCGTGTCCATGCCGTGGGAGGCGAGGAACTGGTTGATGAAGCCGGCGCCGCCCAGCATCTGCTGGAAGAGCGCGATCACGAGCACCCAGGACAGGAAGTGGGGCAGGTACACGATCGACTGGAAGACCTTGCGGAATCTCGGGGTCATCATCGAGTCGACGATCAGTGCGAGGACGATCGGGACCGGGAAGAACAGCGCCAGCTGCACGGCTGCGAGCACGAGGGTGTTCCGCAGGGCGATCAGGAACTGCTCGTCGCCGAAGAGGTCGATGAAGTTCCAGAGCCCGACCCACTCCGCCTCCGGGATGGTGATGAAGGGGTAGTACTCCTGGAAGGCGATGACGTTGCCGAGGATGGGGACGTAGAAGAACAGCAGCAGGCAGAGTGCGCCGGGGATCATCAGCACGAGCATCTGCCAGTCCTTGCGCAGGCGGCTGCGGAAGGTGGCCCGTGATCTCCGGGGCGCGGGAGTCGAGGTGCGGCTGGGCTTCACCGCCTGCGAGGGCGGCGCGGGGGACTGCGCTGTCGACGTGGTCACGAGATTGGTCCTCTCGGTCATGCCCCGGGCGGGGCCGCTCACGCCCTGGAGGCCTCGGCGCCTTGACAGGGTGCGGTCGAGGGTAAATGCTTTCACGACGCTTGTAAATCGATTCGACACGGTGTCGCCCGGACCTCGTCCGACGGTCGACCGTCAGAGGATGATGTGACGGTGCCCGCTGTGCCTCTCAGTGAAAGTTGTTCTCTCCATGGCTGACCTCAAGATCGGCGTCATCGGCTTCGGCGCCCGCTCCTCCCTCGCCTCCCACGCCCACCACCCGGGAGAGGGCTCTCGCGTCACCGTCGTCGCCGACCCCTCGCAGCGCGGTCGCGACCTGGCCCGCGAACGCTTCGGGGCGGACGTCGCGACCGTGGGGTCGGTCGACGAGCTCCTGGCCGGGCACGAGGTCGACGCGGTCATGATCCTCGCGCCCGACTTCGCTCACGCAGGGATCGCGCTGCAGACCCTCGACGCCGGGATTCCGACCTTCTGCGAGAAGCCGATGGCGATCTCCGTCGAGGACGCCGACGCGATGCTCGCGCTCGCGAAGGAGAAGCGGGCGCGGCTCTACATCGGCCACAACATGCGCCACATGCCGATGGTGCGGCAGATGAAGGCGATCGTGGACTCGGGCCGGATCGGCCGGGTCCGCGCGATCTGGTGCCGCCACTTCGTGGGCACCGGCGGCGACTTCTACTTCAAGGACTGGCACGCCGAGCGGGAGAAGGCGATGAGCCTGCTGCTGCAGAAGGGCGCCCACGACATCGACGTGATCCACTGGCTCGCCGGCGGCTACACCCGCCGCGTCTCCGGGATCGGGGACCTGGCCGTCTACGGCGACATCACCGACCGTCGCGACAACTCCGACCGCGGCATGTGGGACTGGTTCGACGCGGACATCTGGCCGCCCACCGCGCAGAAGGAGCTCAATCCCGTCGTCGACGTCGAGGACATCTCGATGCTGCAGATGACGCTGGACAACGGGGTGCTCGCCTCTTACCAGCAGTGCCACTTCACCCCCGACTACTGGCGGAACTACACCGTCATCGGGGACGCCGGGCGGATCGAGAACATGGGCGACGGCTCCGGCGACCAGATCCACATCTGGACCTCCCGCCGCTCCGGCCCCGGGCGCCCCAGCGCCGTCGAGGTCATCGCCCGGGCCGAGGGCGGCCACGGCGGCGCGGACCCCAGCCTCGTCGCCGAGTTCCTGCGCTTCGCCCGCGAGGGCGGCCGCACCGACGTCTCCGTCGTCGCCGCGCGCGAGGCCGTCGCCACCGGGGTGCGCGGCGCGGAGTCGATCCGCTCCGGCGGCGTGCCGCTCGAGGTCCCCGCCGTCCCCGACGAGGTCCGGGAGTACTTCGACGCCGGCCAGGCCTGACCCTGTTCAGACCCTCATCCCGCAGGCGGCGAGCGCCTCGGCGACGTCGGCGCTCGCGGCCGCCCCGGCATGCAGCGGCCAGGCCGCCGCGACGTACCCGTCCGGCCGCACCAGGTACAGCCGGTCCCCGCGCAGCTCCTGCTGCGGCTCCGCGGGGAAGGCGAACGGCCCCGCCACCGCCTCCGGCACGCTCGGCCGCGCGGCAGGCACGTCGGCCCCGTAGGTGTGCAGCTGCCAGCGCAGCTCCCGCAGCGCCTCCCGGTTGTGCGCGGTGGGCGGGAGGCGTCGGCCGACGGCGCGATCCCGTGCCCACCGCGGCAGCGGTGCTCCGTCCGGCACTGGGTGGTAGTGGATGCGGTACTGGCCCAGCCAGCCGCCGAGGCGCCGGCCGGCGGGGGAGGCGAGCAGGCGCGGGAGGACCACGCCCAGCAGGTCACGGGCGCGGCGCCGGGCGAGGGCGGTGCCCGGGCCGGGCCGGGCGATGACCCCGAAGGCGCGGTCCACGATCCGCACCAGCGTCAGCGCGACCGGCCGCCGCTCGGCCTCGTAGCGGTCGATCTGCGCAGGCTCCCGCAGTCCGGCGGCGATGTCGGCGAGCAGGTTCGCGAGGTGGTGGGCGTCCTGCAGTCCCGTGTTCATGCCCTGCCCGCCCACGGGGGAGTGGACGTGCGCGGCATCGCCTGCCAGCAGCACCGGCCCCTGGCGGAAGCGGGCGGCCACGCGGTGATGGACCCGGTAGGCGGAGAACCAGTCCACGCGCTCGTAGCGGATCCCGAGATCCTCGCGCGCCCCTGCGAGCGCCTCCTCCTGGTCCGGCTCGGCGCCGCCGTGCAGCCAGATCAGCCGCCCGTGGCCGTCCGGGCCCAGCGGGAAGAGGATCGCGAAGCGACGTCGGCCGAAGCGCGCGGTGAGCGCCTCCGGCTCGAGCCCCGCCACCCCGTGCAGGTCCGCGACGCAGAACGTCGCCTCGTCCGTGACGCCCGCGAAGGGCAGGCCCAGCAGGTGGCGCACGGGCGAGCTCGCCCCGTCGGCCCCGATCAGCCACCGCGCCCGCACCGTCACCGGGCCGTCCGGGTCCTCGAGGTGCGCCTCGACCCCCTCGTCGGCCGACGGGTCCGCGGCGAAGTCCACGAGAGCGCATCCGTAACGGACCGGCGCGCCGTCGGCGGCGAGGGCGTCGGCGAGCAGCCGCTCGGTGCGGCTCTGCTCGAAGATCCGCGCCCCCGGGAACGGGGTGTCGCCGCGCTGGGCCGACGCGAAGTCCGCCCCGACAGCGGGCCCGTCCTCGCGGACCCGGATCCGCCCCGCCAGCTGCGCCGCGGCGAGCACCGGCGCGGCGAGGCCCAGCTGGTCGAGGATCTCCATGGAACGGGCCTGGACCACGATCGCCCGGGACTCCCGCGTGGGCCCGGACTTCCCGTCCACGACCAGGACCGAGAGCCCGCGGCGGTGCGCGACGAGCCCGGCCATGAGCCCCGTCGGCCCGGCGCCGACGACCAGCAGATCGGTGGTGAGCACTGCGGCGTCCATGGTGGCCTCGTCTCGATGCGGGAGCGGTCCTCACCACGGTAGACCCGTCCGACCGCCCTGTCCCGGCCCGCGCCGACGTGTACGGTGCACACGCGCTCCGCCCGGAGCCCGTGCCGTCGAAGGAGCCCGCATGATGTCCGCCCCCACCACCCGCCGCGCCCTGCCCGCCGACCTGCCCGAGGCCTGGGCGGGAGCCGCGACCTGGACGGGCGTCGCAGGCGGTGTGCAGCCCTGGCGTGTCGAGCCCGCGCAGCTCGAGCGGATCGTCTCCCCGGCGGTCGAGGAGCTCGCCCGGATCCCCAACGGGGTGCGCCTGGCGGTCGAGACCGATGCGTCCCGCCTCGAGCTCGCGCTGACCACCGAGGACTCCCACAAGGACGCCGCCCGGCGGGTGGATCTCGTCGTCGACGGGAAGCACGTCGCGAGCGTGGAGGCGGCCAGTCGCACGGAGCTGGACCTGGACCTGCCGGGCAGCCGTGCCCGGGTGGAGCTGTGGCTCCCGCACACCGCCCCGACCGTGCTGCACCAGGCGCTGCTGCACGAGGCGAGCGTGCTCGTCCCGGCCCCGCCGCGCGGCCCGCGCTGGACCGTGCACGGCAGCTCCATCACCCAGTGCAACGAGGCCGACAGCCCCCTGGGCACCTGGCCCGCGCTGGTCGCGGCACAGAACGACTACGAGCTCACGGCGCTGGGCATGTCCGGGCAGTGCCACCTGGACCCGCCGCTGGCCGAGACCGTCGGCCGCTCACGGCCGGATCTGGTCACCCTCTGCCTCGGCGCGAACATCTACGGCGCGGCCACCTTCACCGAGCGCAGCCTGCTCCCGGCGATGATCGGCTTCGTCGACCACGTGCGGCGCCTGACCCCGGCGCCGATCGTGCTCATGAGCACCATCACCTCGGGCCCGCACCGCGAGGACGTCCCCAACGCCGCCGGGCTCACCCAGCGCCGCCTCCGGGAGCTCCTCCACCACGGCGCGGAGCTGTTGCGCCGCGAGGACCCGCTGATCACCCTGATCGACGGCTCCGAGATCATCGCCGCGCAGGAGATGCACCTGCTCGGCGACCTCCTCCACCCCACCCCCGAGGGCTACCGGGTGATGGCCGAGCGCCTCGCACCGAGGCTGGCGCGGGCGCTCGCCGATGCGTCGGACACTTCCCCCGGCGCGGCGTGAGGCCTCACCCCTTCTGCCGCCCCGTGAACCGCGGCTCGCGCTTGTTGATCACGTGGAGCCGCTCGCGGCGGCGCACCACCTGGGCGCCGGGGCGGGCGGCGAGGGAGCGCAGGGAGCTGCGGACCTTCATCGTGCGCTCTGCCCGTACCGGCGGCGGAAGCGCTCCACACGGCCCGCGGTGTCCAGCACCTTGGACTGCCCGGTGTAGAAGGGATGCGAGGCGGAGGAGACCTCCACGTCGATCACGGGATACTCCTGCCCGTCCGTCCAGGTGAGAGTGCGCTCCGAGGTGGCGGTCGAACGGGTGAGGAAGGAGAAGTCGGCGCTCGCGTCGCGGAAGACGACGGGCCGGTAGTCGGGATGGATGGACTGCTTCATGGGATGTCCTCCTGGACGGATCGGGATGTGTGCGGTCGTGGTGCCGGCGAGCAGCGGCTCACCAGCTGGACCTCGTGATGCCGGGCAGCTCGCCGCGATGGGCCGCGGCGCGGAAGCGCACCCGGGAGAGCCCGACGGCGCGCAGGAATCCGCGGGGCCGGCCGTCGATCGCATCGCGGTTGCGCAGCCTCGTCGGGCTCGCATCGCGCGGCAGTCGCTGCAGCGCCCGTCGCGCGAGCACCTTCTCTTCGGTCGTCGCGCGAGGGGCCTCGAGCGCGCGCTTGAGTGCGGCGCGCTGCTCGGCGTACCGGGCCACGGTCTCGCGGCGTCGGCGGTCGGCGGCGATCTTCGAGGTCTTCGCCATCAGCGCTCCTCGCGGAACTCGACGACCTCGCGCACGCGCGGATCGAACTTCCGCGTCACGAGCCGGTCGGGGGTGTTCCGACGGCTCTTGGTGGTCATGTAGGTGAATCCGGTGCCGGCGGAGGAGCGCATCTTCACGATGCCTCGTACGTCGTTCTTCCTGGCCATGGGCTGTTTCCTCTCAGATCTACTCGCCGCGGGCGCGGATCTCGGCGACGACCGCGTCGATGCCGCGGCGGTCGATGGTGCGCAGCGGGGGACCGCTCCGGTGGCTTGACAGCGCTGGGATATGGGCAGCGATACTAGTAATGAGAATGATTATCGTCAAGCTGGAAGAGCAGGACCCATGCCCGAGAACCGCTCCCCGATGCCTACGCCCCATGAACACCTCCGCGGGGCCGGGGATTCCCGCCCTGTCGCCGTCGTCACGGCGCTCGACGAGGTGCTGCGCGATGCCCTGGTGGCGAGCCTCCTGCTGGATGAGGAGGGACTGCTCGCCCTGCGCTACGAGGTCGCGGAGGATTCCTCCGCCCTGCGCCGGATCGTCGTCTCCGCAGGCGGCGTCCTCGAGGACGAGCTGGTCGACCTCGCCCATCCCTGCGTCTCCTGCGCCATGCGCGAGGATGCCGTGCCGACCCTCGCCCGCCTCGCCGGCTGTCCCGAGACGTGCGGCCTGCTGCTCGCCCCGCCGCTGAGCGCCGACCCCTCCGTCGTGGTGGGGACCCTGCGCAGTCACGAGTCCGGCTGGCAACTCGCCTCCGCCGTCGCCGCGGCCCCGGCGGACTGCGCCGCGGAGGACCTCCTGGGCGATGACACCCTCGCCGAGCGCGGCCTGCGCTGGGCCGACGGGGACGCCCGCTCCGTCGGCGAGGCGCTCGCCGCGCAGCTGGAGTACTCCGACCTGCTCGTGCTCGCCGGCGAGCCGGACGGCGCCGGGGCCGAGCTCGTCGAGCATCTGCGCGCCCCCGAGCAGCGCGTGGCCCGCGACCCCTTCACCCTCACCGCCCGCGAGGTGCTCGGCGGCCGACACGACCAGAGCGCCGCGCTGCGCCGCCGCGACGCGCGCTGCGTCGAGCCCTACGGCGGGCCGACCGAACACGGCACCTGGACCCTCGACCTGCACTCGCAGCGTCCCTTCCATCCCGAGCGGCTGCTGGGGAACATCGAGGCGCTCGGCGGGGGACGGCTGCGGGGTCGCGGGCGCTTCTGGGTCCCGGACCGTCCCGACACGATCTGCCAGTGGGACGGCGCGGGCGGGCAGGTCTCGATCGGCGCCGTGTGGCGGGCGGGCCGCGAGCTGCCCACCACGCACCTGGTCGTGACCGGCCAGGATCGCGCCGACATGCCGCGGGTGCGGGACGCCTTCGGCCGCAGCCTGCTCACCGAGGCCGAATGGGCCGAGGGGCTCGCGCCCTGGCTCGGCGCCGAGGATCCGCTCGCCCCCTGGCTCGGCGCCCGCGACGCCCGGGTCTGAGCGGATGGCGCGGCGGATCAGGCGGTGGCGGGCAGGGCCGGGTCGGTCAGGCCCCGCCGCACGAAGGAGCGGTGGGAGGTGATCACCAGGGTCAGCAGCGCCCCGACGCTCACCAGCGCGATCACGACGTGCAGGGCGAGGCTCCCGCTCGCGTCCCAGGCCGTGTGCAGCACGACCGCGCCGAGCAGCGAGCCCGCCACGGCCAGCGTCCCGAGCGCCTTGTGCGAGGTCTCCAGCAGGAACCACAGCGCCGCGCACACCGTCCCGGTCCAGGCCACGTGCCCGGCGGGGACCAGGACGCCGCGCAGCACGAGCGTCGCGTCCAGCGCCCCGAGCCCCCCGCCCCTGGACAGCAGCGCACCGAAGCCGTAGCCCATCGTCTCCAGCACCGCGAAGCCCGTGCCGGAGGCGATGCCGATCACCAGACCGCCGCCGCGCGTGAGGCGATGCGCGAGCGCGAGCACGATCAGCGGCACCACCAGCTTCGTGCTCTCCTCGATCACGCCGACCAGTAGGATCGAGGCCCGGCCCAGCAGGGCCCCGGCGATCCGCTCCTCGAGCCCGGCCGCGCAGATCGCGAACAGTCCGCTCGCCGCCGCCGTGACCAGCACGATCCGCGAGGGGACCAAGGGCCCGCTGCGGGTGCTCTGGGCGAGCAGCAGCACCGTCACCGGGATCGTCGCCGCGCCCACCAGCAGCACTGTGGGCAGCATGATCGGGTTCCCGGTGAGCACCATGATCACGAAGGTCGCGATGTAGGCCAGCAGTCCGCAGAGCAGCACCAGCAGCCAGGACAGTCGCAGGTGCCAGGGATAGGGGTGCTGTGCGGTCATCGCCCGCTCCTTCATCCGGCGGGCTCGCTCTCGCTCGCCCGAGGTGAGGCGTCGTCATCGCGGCGGCGTCGAGGTCAGTATGCGCCCGTGCGGCGGCGGTGTCCCCGTCTTCCCCGTCACAGGATGCGCCGACGGGCCCGGCCCGGGGTGATGCCCCGGGACGGGCCCGTCGATCGGTGGTCCGCTCCTCGCCGAGTCGTCGGCGGGTGCGCTCAGGCGCCCGCGCCGACCAGGGTGCGGCCGGTCCGCTCGCCCTCGCGCTCGGCGCGGGCGAGGTGCGCGGCGGAGGACAGGTCCACCTCGATGACGGGGTAGATGTTCCCGTCCTCCCAGGTGGTCGAGTGCTCCGAGGTGCGGGTGGAGCGGGAGAGATAGCGCAGCCCGGCGCTCTGGTCGCGGAAGACGACGAGATGGGGCTGAGGTCGCTGGGTGCGGTGTCGGTGGTCGGTCATGGTGATTCTCCTTCGTCGTCGGCACGCGGCCGACGTGATGTCGTGTGCCCGGCGGGGTGCCGGGAGGGTGCGCGCAGAGCTCCGGCTCCACAGGGCGGAGCGGTGCAGAGGGTCCCGCGCCGTCAGGGCTGTCGATGCCGCTGCGGCGGGCGGGGTGCTCGCGGCGCCGGCTGGGGCGGGCTGCTCGCGCTGCGCACTGTGCGAGGTCCGTGACGCCGCCGTCGTGGCGGAGTCGGACCGGGAGGTCGCACATCCGACGTCGGCTGGGGCCGTCGTCCGGTGCACTGCACGCTACCCGGGGTCCAACCGTCCCGTCCACCGGTTTATTCCCGACCTTCGTCACCTCGGCTCGAGGAGGTGCTCGTCAACGTCGAGACCCGTGAACGGCGTGCGGCTGCGTCGGCCTGCATCTATGACGTTCTGTGGTGGCCGGTTTCCTGGTGCGCCCGCCTCCGTCTACTCTTGCCGCCGAAGGGTAACTTATGTCGGGCATAAGCATGAATTGGGTGGCGGTATGGGGCCGCCCGGGAGGAGGGCGGATGCGGTACGCGTCCAGAAGGCTGCTCCACGGAGCGATCGTGGTGTGGGCCGCGTACACCGTGACTTGGCTGCTGCTCTACCTGCTGCCGAGCGATCCGGTCTCGCTCATGCTGGTGGGATCCGGGAACTCCTCCGGGCAGACCCGCGCGGCGCTGGAGGAGAAGTACGGCCTCGACCGGCCCCCGCTGCTGCAGTACCTGACGCTGCTGGGCCGGGCGCTGCTCGGCGACTTCGGCGACTCGATCGAGTACGGACGGCCGGTGCTCGACGTGGTCCTCGGCGCCGTGCCCTACACGATCCAGCTCGGGGTGGCCGCCGTCGCGGTGAGCATCGTGGTCGGCTTCGGGCTGGCACTCCTCGCCAATGCGACCCGGGCCGCCTGGCTGCGGAACATCCTGTTCTCCCTGCCCTCCGCGTTCCTGTCCTTCCCGGTCTTCCTCACCGGGCTGCTGCTGGTGCAGATCTTCGCCTTCTCGCTCCACCTGCTGCCGGCCGTCGGCACGAGCGGATGGCAGAGCCTGGTGCTGCCCGCCCTGACCTCCGGAGTCCCCGCGAGCGCGGCGATCGCCCAGGTGGCGACCAAGTCGATCCACGAGTACCTCGACTCCCCGCAGTCCTCCTACCTGCGTGCCCGAGGCGTGACCCGCCGCCGGATCCTGATCGCCCACGCGCTGCGCAACGCGGTGATCCCGGCCGTGACCATTCTCGGCATGCAGGTGGGGGGGCATCCTCGCCGGTGCCGTCATCACCGAGACCGTCTTCTCCCGCCAGGGCCTGGGGAGGGTGCTCCAGAACGGTGTGCTCAGCCAGGACATCCCGCTGGTGCAGGGCGTCGTGGTGCTCTCCGCGGTGCTGTTCGTCCTCACGAGCTTCCTGGTGGATCTCGTCTATCCGCTGCTCGACCCGCGCATCAGGAGGGTGTGACCATGACCGAGGGGACCGTTGCCGCGCCGCGAGCGCACGGCCCGCATCCGCTCCCGGGAGGAGCCGCGCGCACCGTCGAGCAGACCGGCGCCGCCTGGGCCTCCCACCCCGTCGACGGCGCCTATCTCGACGAGTGCGCCTACCGTCCCGGTGCCCGCCCTCCGGTGGCCGAGGACGGCGCGGGGTCGCCCGACCGGTCCGTCCTCCGCGCCCTCTTCCGTCGGCGGCACCGCGCCTCGCGGCAGGGAGGACAGCTCTCGCGCGAGCTGCGCCAGCCCACCCTCCTCCTCGCCGTGCTCCTGCTGGGAGCCGTGATCCTCGCGGCGTTCCTGCCCGGCCTGTTCGCGGGCCAGGATCCCTACGCCACCGACGTGACCGACAAGTTCGCCGCCCCCAGCGCGCAGCACCTCTTCGGCACCGACGGACTCGGCCGGGACCAGTTCTCCCGCTTCGTGCACGGGACGGCCAACACCCTGATCGCCTCGCTCGTCGCCGTGCTCATCGGCTTCTCCGCGAGCTCCGTGCTCGGCGTGCTCGCCGGCTACTTCCGCGGCGTCCTGGACGAGACGGTCTCCCGCTTCGTCGACGTGTTCCTCGCGGTGCCCGGCATGCTGATCTCCCTGCTGATCGTCACCGCGCTGGGCTTCGGCACGGTCGAGATCGCGATCGCGGTGGGGGTCGGCTCCATCGCCGGCTTCACGAGGATCCTGCGCGCGGAGGTGCTCCGGGTGCGGGAGGCGGACTTCGTCACCGCCGCGACGGTGAACGGCCTGCCCTGGTACAGGACCCTGTCCCGGCACGTGCTGCCTCATGCGCTGGGTCCGATCATCGCGCTGATCCCGCTGCAGTTCGGCGAGGCCGTGCTGCTGATCTCCTCGCTCAGCTTCCTGGGCTTCGGGGTGCAGCCGCCGGAGCCCGAGTGGGGCGTGATCGTGGCCGACGGCCGCACCTACCTCTCCACGGCGCCGTGGCTCGCGCTCATCCCCGGCGTGCTCATCGCGCTGGTGGTGCTCTCGGCCAACCGGGTCAGCAAGTTCGTCGAAAGGGCACTGTGACCATGAACGGCACCCCCGTCCTCGAGGTCGACGCGCTCCGCGTCGACTACCTGCCCGCCCCGGGCCGTCTCGGAGCGGAGCCCGTGCACGCCGTGCAGGACGTCGGCTTCACGCTGCACCCCGCCGAACGGCTCGCGATCATCGGCGAGTCCGGATCGGGCAAGTCCACCCTCGTCCAGACGCTGCTCGGGGTCCTGCCGCCGAACGCCCGGGTCCACGCGCGCCGGGTCGTCGTCGACGGGGTGGTCACCCAGGAGGGCGCCGAGGGGATCGACGAGAACGCCTGGAACCGGCTGCGCCGGGGCAGGATCGCCTACATCCCGCAGGATCCGAACATCGCACTGAATCCCGTGATGCGCATCGGCCGGCAGATCGCCGAGGGCATCCGGTACGCCGAGCCGCAGGTCGAGAGGGTCGACCGCGAGAAGCGGGCTATCGAGCTGCTGGAGCAGGTGGGGATCGAGGACGCGCAGCGGGTGCACGACGCGCATCCGCACCAGCTCTCCGGCGGTCAGCGCCAGCGCGTGCTCATCGCGATCGCGCTGATCGGCAGCCCCCGCGTGATCGTCGCCGACGAGCCGACCAGCGGCCTGGACGTCGAGGTGCAGAAGCGCGTGCTGGACCTCCTCGACGAGATCGTGGACACCTCGCAGGTGGCGATCGTGCTGGTCACGCACGATCTCGCCGTCGCCGCGCACCGCAGTGACCGGGTCCTGGTGCTCGGCGGCGGCAGGATCCTCGAACAGGGGTCCACCTCCCGTGTCGTCCTCGATCCGCGCGCCGCCTACACCCGGCGCCTGCTGGACGCCGTGCCGCGGCCCGGCCGCCTGCGACGGCGGGAGGCGCGCGACGAGGCACCGCCCCACGTGCGGGTCGAGGGACTGACCAGGACCTATCGCCTGCGCGATCGGGGACGGGGCCGCCTCGAGGTGCACGCCGCCCGGGACGTCGGCTTCACCATCGGGCGCGGGCGGACCTACGGGCTGGTGGGCCGCTCGGGATCGGGGAAGTCCACGATCGCCCGCGTGCTCGCGGGCATCGACCGGTCCGGCTCCGGGCAGGTGCTGATCGGGGAGCGCTCGCTCGTCGGCGGGACACGCGCCGAGCGCCGCGCGGCCGCCCGCGCCGTCCAGTACGTCTTCCAGAACCCCTACGGCTCGCTCGACCCGCGCCAGGACGTCCGGCGGATCCTCGCCGAGCCTCTCGAGGGGCTCGGGATCCCCGCGAGGAGCGAGGAGTCGCAGCGGCGGGTCCGCGAGGCCCTCGACGCGGTCGCCCTGCCCGCAGGGCACCTCGAGCGACGCCCCACGGAGCTGTCCGGCGGTCAGCGCCAGCGGGTCGCGATCGCCCGCGGGATCGTCGCCCGTCCCGAGCTGCTCGTCCTGGACGAGCCGGTCTCGGCCCTCGACGTCTCCGTGCAGGCGCAGGTGATCGAGCTGCTCGTGCAGCTCCAGCGGGAGCTCGGCACGACCTATCTGTTCATCTCCCACGACCTCGCCGTGATCAGCCAGATCGCCGACACCGTCGGCGTGCTCCACCACGGCGTCCTGGTCGAGGAGGGAGCCCCGGGCGCGCTGCTGGAGAACCCTCGCGAGGAGAGCACCCGACGCCTCGTCGACGCCGTTCCACCGCCTCTGCCCGTCCCGTCACCCCTGCCCGCCGCAGCCGGCGGCTGACCCCGTGCCCCTCTACCCGATACCGGAAGAGCTGATCATGAACACCTCCCTCCCTGCCCTCTCCGCCCGTCCCCTCACCCGCCGTCAAGTCGGCGGACTCGGCGCCAGCGTGCTCGGCGCGCTCGGCCTGGCAGCCTGCTCCAGCGGCACCGCCGCGCCGGGCGTCGAGATCTCCGAGGCCGATCGCGTCGACGGCGGCGAGCTGACGATCTACCACGCCAACATCACGGTGCTGGATCCTCGGCAGAACCACGGCATCGTGGGCCGGGCGCTCGCCGACTCGCTCGTGGACGCGGACCCGGACACCGGCGAGATCCTGCCCTGGCTCGCGAGCGGATGGGAGGTCGACGAGGCCGGGCTGACGTACACCTTCACGCTGCGCGAAGGGATCACGTTCTCCGACGGGACGGCGCTGGACGCCGCCGCGGTCAAGACCAACCTGGACCAGTCCGCCCAGCAGGTCGAGGACGGCGAGGGCTGGTACTACCAGGGACTGTTCGACGACTACGTCGGCACCGAGGCGACCGGCGAGCTCGAGGTCGTGGTGACCTTCTCCCGGCCCAACCCCTCCTTCCTCCCCACCCTCGCCACCGGCCAGCTCGCGATCCTGGCCCCGTCCTCCTTCGACCTGAGCTACGAGCAGCGCGACAATGGCGAGTTCATCGGCTCGGGGTCCTTCGTGCTCGAGTCCTACACCCCCAACGAGGGGATCGTCCTGACGCGACGCGAGGACTACGCCTGGCCCTCCGGGGCGGCCACCCACGAGGGCGCCCCGAGCATCGAGAGGGTCTCGATCTCCTTCGTGGACGAGCAGAGCGTGCGCGAGAGCGCCCTGCAGGCCGGCGAGGCGGACCTCGCCCAGAACCCCACCACGCAGGTCGCCGACCAGCTCGAGGCCGAGGGCAACGGGCTGATCTTCCGCGCGCAGTCCGGGATCCCCTACAGCCTGGTGCTGAACCTGACGGATCCGGCGCTGCAGGACATCGCCGTACGGCGGGCGCTGAGCCGGGCGATCGACCGCCAGGCGATCTTCGAGGGCGTCACCGGGGCGCGCCAGCCCGCCTCCACCAGCGTGCTCACCCCGAGCACCACCGGATATGCGGACGTCTCCCAGCACCTGGTCCACGACCTCGACGAGGCGAACACCCTCCTCGACGAGGCCGGCTGGACCGCCGGGGACGACGGGATCCGCGTGAAGGACGGGCAGCGCCTCACCTTCGAGCTGATCCTGTGGTGGGAGCCGCAGGAGGTCTCAGATGCGCTGCAGCTGCTCAAGGAGCAGGTCGCCGAGGCCGGCATCGAGATCACCGTGCGCGAGGACATCGGCGGCGCCGGCGGGAGCTGGCGCGACGGGAAGAGCCAGCTGCACCTGAACAACGCCACGCGCGCCGCCGGGGAGCTCGCCCTGTACTCGCAGTACACCAACGACAACTTCGAGTCCGCGAGCCTCATCGAGGGCGTCGACTTCGGGCGTCCCCTCGACGAGTTCACGGAGTCCGGCGGCCTCAGCGACCTCGTCACCGCGCAGATCACCGAGCCCGACGAGGAGGTGCGGGCGCAGCTGCTCGCCGAGGCGCAGGAGATCATCGTGCGCGATGCGATCCGGATCCCCCTGTTCGACAACATCAACTCAGAGTCCGGCTTCTTCGCCGCGGCGCCGACGGTGCACGGCCTGCGCAGCAGCACCCTCTCCGAGCTGGTCCTCCACGACATCTGGAAGGAGGAGGTGTGAGCGCGCGGGAGTGATCAGGAGCCGTCGCCCACCTCGACAGTGCGCAGCTCGTCGCTCGCTCCGCGGTAGAGCCACAGATGCAGGTGGCGGCGAGTCGGATGACGGCGCCGGTGGGGTCGACGATCCGCAGGCCCCGGCCCGCCCCGCCTGGTGAGGACGGGGGAGTCCCTGGCGTGGGGCGTACCGACAGGGCACCTCACGGGCCGTGCCGCGCGGTCGGTCCCGGCCTATCGTGACGCCATGGACAACAGAGCCGAGGTCCGCGAGTTCCTCATGTCGCGCCGTGCGAAGGTCACCCCGCAGGAGGCGGGGCTTCCCGCCTCCGGGACCCGTCGTGTGCCCGGGCTGCGCCGCAGCGAGGTCGCGGAGCTCGCCGGGGTCAGCGTCGAGTATTACGCCAAGCTCGAGCGCGGTGCGATCGCCGGTGCCTCGGCCGCCGTGCTCGACGCCCTGGCCACCGCCCTGCGGATGGACGAGACGGAGCGCCGCCACCTGCTCGACCTCGCGCGCGCGGCCGACGGGATCCCGACCTCGGGCCGCGCCCGCCGGCCCCGCACCCGCGGCGTCGAGCCGGTGCGCGAGAGCACCCGCTGGGCGATGGAGGCGTTGACCGGGGCGATCGCCTTCGTGCGCGACCAGCATCAGAACATGGTCGCGGTCAACGAGCTGGGCCGCGCCTTCTACTCGCCGCTGCTCGGCGAGGAGGGCGCGGGCGGGCGGGTCCCGAACCTCGCCCGCTTCCAGTTCCTGGATCCCGCCTCGCGCGACTTCTACCCGGACTGGGAGCTGTTCGCCGAGATGTGCGTGGGGATCATGCGCGCCGAGGCCGGGCGCGACCCTCACGACCCGGTGATGCAGGAGCTCGTGGGTGAGCTGTCCACCTGCTCGCCCACCTTCCGCCGGCTGTGGGGCGCCCATGACGTGCGGACCCACGGCTCGGGCACCAAGCGCTTCGTCCACCCCGTGGTGGGGGAGGTGGAGCTCGCCTACGAGGAGATGGCGCTGACCGCCGAGCCTGGCCGGGTCATGCTCGTCTACACCGCCGAGCCCGGCTCGAGGAGCCAGGAGCGGCTGCGGATGCTCGCCAGCTGGGCGGCCTCGGAGCGCGCCGAGCGCGAGGTGGAGCACGAGGCCGAGCGGCCCTGAGCTCGAGGCTCCGAGCCGATCGGTCGGAACCCTGTGCGCGGCGGCGTCCGGGGCATAGCGTCGAAGCTCCAGAGGACGACGGACGACGACGGACGACGGAGGAACGATGACGACGAGCTCGAGCGACCTCACCCAGCAGGACGTCGTGGAGCGGCTCCGCGCGGCGAGCTGGGTCATGCTCACCACCGCGCTTCCGGACGGCACCCTGCTCTCCCACCCGATGACGCCCCAGGGCGTCGACGAGGACGCGGAGGTCTGGTTCTTCGTCGGCCTGCACGGCGACCAGGCTGACGCGCTGCGCGGCGATCCGCACGTGAACCTCTCCATCGCGGAGGCCGGCACCTGGCTGTCGGTCGCCGGACGCGCCCGCTTCGTCGAGGATCGCGCGAAGGTCGAGCAGCTCTGGACCGACCAGGCCGAGGCCTGGTTCCCCGCCGGCAAGGACGATCCGGACCTCGGCCTGCTGCAGGTCAGCAGCGACTCCGCGCAGTACTGGGGCACGCCCGGAGGCGCTGCGGTGCGCCTCGCCCGGATCGTGCGGGCGAAGGCCACGGGAGAGCGGCCGCCCGGGGGCACCGCGACCACCGAGCTGTGAGCACGACGGGGCGGGCCGCAAGGTTGCGGCCCGCCCCGTCCATGGCGCTCGGCATGCTCGACGGTGTGCACTTCGACGGTGTGCACTTCGGCCGCGCCCGACGGTGTGCGTCCGACTCGGCGTCGACGCTGCGAGCCGGGCTCAGGCACGAACGGCCACGGGGCGCGCCGCCCTTCGGTGACTGGCGGGTATCCAGTGTGGGGTGTCGGAATACAGCTCGATTCCGACAGCTGACACTGGATACCTTTCGGTCACCGAACATCCTGCTGAGCCGGGCTGAGCTGGGGGCGGGGATGAGCAGGGCTGAGCGGGGCTGAGCTGGGGCCGGGCCGGGCCGGGCAGGCTGGGCTGGGCCGGCCGAGCAGTGCTGGGGCGTCGTGGGGCGGCGGTCAGCCCGCGCGGCGCGCGGTGAAGCGGTGCAGCAGCTGCGGTGAGTGCCCTGGAGCGACGCCGTGGGCGCGGTCGAGCGCGAGCAGCTCGGGCAGCGGGTCCGCGCGCACGTCGACGAAGCCCGCCTCCTCCCAGGCGGCGCAGATCCCCTCGACATCGGCGCGCGCGAAGTCGAGATGGGACACGGCTCCCTCGTCGTAGGCCTCGGCGAAGTGCTGCTGCCGATCGGTCGCGGGCCCCGGTCCCGTCGCGGAGGCGTCCGCCTCCGGTGCGAACCACTGCCCGTCGACCGCGACGAGCACCCCGCCCGGGCGCAGCAGCTCGTGCCAGCGGCGCAGCGCGGCAGGGGCATCGCGCAGGGTCCACAGCAGGTAGCGCGAGACGACCGCGTCGAAGCTCCTCCGCGCGAACGGCGGATCGACCGCGTCGCCGGTCAGGAAGCGAGGCGGGCGGGGGTGGCCGACGAGCTTCGCCCGGGCCTGCTCGAGCATCCCCTCGGCGAGATCGATGCCGGTGACCTCGTAGCCGTCGGCCGCGAGCAGCAGGGCGACGTTCCCGCTGCCGGTGCCGACGTCGAGCACGGTGCGAGTGCCCTCGGGGAGCGCGTCCCGCCAGGTCCGCGACCAGGTCTCGCGCTCTCCGGGCAGGGCCAGGCGGGCGAGCTGGTGCTCGTCGTACTCGGCGGCCCAGCGGGTCCAGTAGCGGTTCCAGGCCTGCTGGTCCACGTCGGCGGTGCGGGTCATCGAGGCGTCTCCTGGGGATCGGGGGCGTCGGGGGCGTCGGGGGCGTCGAGGGCTTCGAGGGCGTCGGGGGCGCCGTGGGCGTCCCGGCCGCGGAAGAGGAACTGGACGGTGCCGTCGGCGGCGATCGCGCGCTCGGCGGCGACCGCGTAGGTGGCGCCGATGAGGCCCTGCTCGAGGGCGTCGGCCGGCGGACCCTCGGCCCGGATCCGCCCGTCCTCGAGCACGAGCACCCGGTCGCAGTAGCGGGCGGCGAGGTTCAGATCGTGCAGCACCACCACCGTCGCGAGGCGCCGCGCCCGCACGATCTCGAGCACATGGTGCTGGGAGCCGATGTCGAGATGGTTGGTCGGCTCGTCCATGAGCAGCACGCGAGGCTGCTGGGCGAGGGCGCGCGCGATGAGCACCCGCTGCTTCTCCCCGCCGGAGAGCAGCCCGAACTCGCGCCGTGCCAGGTGCAGGGCACCGGCCGCCTCGAGTGCCTCGGCCGCGATCTCGAGGTCCTCGTCGCCGGTCCCGCCGAAGGCGCCCGAGTGCGGGACCCTCCCCAGCAGCACCACGTCGGCGACGCTCAGCGGGACCTCGCCGGTCATCTCCTGCGCCATCACCGCGATCGACCGGGCCCGCTCGCGTCCCGTGAGCGCGGCGAGGTCGCGGCCGTCCAGCAGCACCTGCCCGGCGTCGGGCACCAGCGCCCGGTGCAGGATCCGCAGCGCGGTCGTCTTCCCGCTCCCGTTCGGGCCGACGAGCCCCAGCACCTCGCCCCGGGTCACGGAGAGGCCCACCCCGGCGAGCACCTCGCGACCGCCGAAGGCGTGGCGGAGCCCGCGGGCCTCGAGCGCGGGCGCGGCTGCGGGCACAGGTGCGACGGCGTCGACGCCGGTCATCCCTCGAGCTCCCGCAGCCACTGGTGGATCCGCTCCAGACCGTCGACCACGAGCGGCGAGGCGGGCTCGGCGAAGTTGAACAGCAGCGGCAGCACGGCCTGCTCCTGCACGGCGCGCAGGCTCGCGAGCTGGTCCTGGCTGATCATCTCCTCGACCACGGAGGTGCCGTCGTCGGCGCCGTCGGTGGACTGGTGCAGCACGATCAGCACGTCGGGATCCGCGGCCAGCAGCGGCTCGGCGCTGATCTCGAAGACCCGCTCGGCCGTGCCTGCAAGGACGTTCTCGATGCCCAGGGCGTCCAGCTGCGCGGTGACCATGCTCGCCGCGCTGTAGGTGTACAGCGGCCCGCCGCCCACGGAGGGGTAGAGCACCGCTGCGGTCGCGGTCCCGAGCTCCTCCGCCGCGCCGGTCACGGCCTCGACCCGCTCCCTCAGCGAGGCGGTGAGGGTCTGCGCCTGCTCGCCGCGGTCGAAGATCCGCCCGCAGGTCGCGATCTGCTCGTAGAGGGTCTCGAAGCTCGAGCGGTGGTGGTCGGAGGCGCAGTAGACGTTCTGCACGACCACCTGCGCGCCGGCGTCGGCCAGCGCCTCGCGGGTCACCCCGTCGGGCAGTCCGAAGACGATGTCGGGCTGCTGGGCGATGACCAGCTCCTGGGAGATCTGCAGGTGGCCGGAGGCGTCGATGTCCTCGGACAGCGCAGGGATCTCCTCGATCCGTGCGGCGAGGTCCTCGTCGTAGCAGCCGGGCGGGAAGGCGCCCGCGCGGGAGACCACCCGGTCCAGCACCCGGATGCCGTCCAGCGTGGTCACCGGCGCGGACTCGAGCAGCACGACGCGCTCGGGCGGGGCGTCGAAGCGCAGCCTCGCCTCGCAGTTCGCGATCTCGAGCGGGAAGCCGTCCGCACCGTCGCCCGTGCCGCCACCGTCGCCGGCGTCCGAGGCACCGCCCGTCCCTCGGCCTGCGCTGCATGCGCTGGTGAGGCCGACGACCCCAGCGAGGCCGGCGAGCATCGTGCGACGGCGCACGGCGGCGCGCTGCGAGGGGAACGGGGGCATGCTGTCCTCCTTCTGGGGACGAGGATTCGGGGGCGCGGACGGGAGCGTCGGGGGAGCGGGCGCGGAGCAGCGGATCAGCGCTGCCGGGCATGGAGCCGGCGCACCAGGATCAGCAGGAAAGGGGCGCCGATCGCGGCGGTCAGCACCCCGATCGGCAGCTCGCGCGGCTGCATCACCACCCGCGCGACGGCATCGGCCCACAGCAGGAACAGGCCGCCGAGCATCGCCGAGGCCGGGACGAGCACCCGATGCCGGGCGCCGACGAGGCGGCGCGCGAGGTGCGGGATCACCAGGCCCACGAAGCCGATCGCGCCCGCACCGGCGACCGCGGCCGCGGTGCACAGCGAGACGATCAGCAGGAAGCCCGCCCGCGCCCGATCAGGGTGGATGCCGAGGCCGTGCGCGATCTCGTCCCCGGCGCTGAGCGCATCCAGCACGCGGGCCCCGCCCAGCAGCACGAGCGTGCCCGCGACGCCCGCGGCCAGCGCCACCCACAGGAACGCGTTCCAGCGGGCCAGGGAGAGCGAGCCGAGCATCCAGAACATCACCGAGCGCGAGCCCTCGGCCGAGTCGGAGGAGAAGATCAGCAGGTTCGTCAGGGCCGTGAGCGCATAGCCGACGGCGACGCCCGAGAGCAGCAGCCGCAGCGAGGTGACCCGGCCGCCGGCCCGCGCGATGAGGAACACCAGCAGCGCCGCCGCGAGCGCGCCGAGGAAGGCCAGCACGGACTGCGCGCAGTCCCCGAGCGCAGCGCCGACGCCGAAGAGGATCGCGGCGGCCGCGCCGGTGGAGGCGCCGCCGGAGACGCCGAGGATGTACGGGTCGGCGAGCATGTTGCGCACCATCGCCTGCAGGGCCGCGCCGGACAGCGCGAGGCAGGCGCCGACGGCCGCACCCATCAGCACGCGCGGGACCCGCACGTCCCACACGATCGAGTCGATCGCCGGCGTGCTCGCGCGGCCGATGGGCAGGCCGACGTGCTGGGCGATGACCTGCACCGTCGTGGAGGCGGGGATCGGCACCGGCCCGATGCCGACGCACAGCACGATGCTCAGGCCGCTCGCGACGGCGAGCAGGCCGAGCAGCAGGGCGGAGCGGCGTGCGCGAGCTCGCACGCCGAGCGGGTCCGCTCCCCTCGGGGAGAGCGTGGCGGCGTGGGCGGATGCGGCGTGGACCGGCGCGCTCATCGCCGGCGCCCCGGGAGGGCGCGGAGGCGAGGCGACGGGACCTGAGGGGACATTTGCACGACTCTACAAGTATCGGGCCCGTCGTCGGCAGGGCGGTGCCGCGGGTTGTCCGCCGCGGCGTCAGCCTTCGGGGTGGTGCACCTCGTCGAGATGCTCGGAGCCCAGCTCGTGCAGCAGGTCGTGGGCGAATCCGCTCGCGAGCTCGTAGCGCACCACCCGGCCGACGCGCACGGCATGCACCCACCCCGCCTCTCGCAGGAGCGCGAGCGCATGGGACGTGGTCGACTCGTGCGCGCCGATCGCCCGGGCGAGGTCCGAGCTGCGGATGCCGGGATGGGCATGGAGGCAGAAGAGGATCCGCAGCCGTCGCTCGTCGGCGAGCAGCGCCATCCGCTCGGCGAGCTCGGGGAAGTCGTCCACGTCCGCGAGGAGGTCGCGGAGCTGCTCGACCAGCTGGTCGTCGTCGGGGACCTCCGCGGCGGATCGCACGTGCGCAGGGCGGGCGGGGCTCATGCCGGCCACGGTACCGGCCCGGGCGCGACGACTCGGAGGAAGGGGTGGGTCGCTCCCGACGCGGCACGTACTGTCGTAGTGACCAGAGATCGAAGTCCGGTCACTACAGGGAGGACGCCCGTGCCGCGACCCCGCATCCCCGATCGCCGACGGTGCATCCTCGCGGCCGCCCGCGAGCTCGCCCAGAAGCACTTCGCGCCCTGCTGAGCCCTGTCCGGCACGCCCGCAGCCGGCTCGAGGGAGGCCCCGGCGGGTGCCGCGCCGACGCCCATCGCGCATGGTCTGCCCCCTACACTGTCGTCGACGACCGCGCTCTGTCCCCGATCCTCTGCGAGGTGCTGCGATGGTCGACCTCCTGTGGGGCATCGGAGGGATGGCAGGACTCCTGCTCATCGCCTTCGCCCTCTCCAGCAACCGCCGGGCGATCCGCGTGCGCACCGTCGTGGGCGCCTTCGCGCTCCAGCTCGTGCTGGGGGTGATCGTCCTGTACTGGGGCCCCGGCCGCTGGGCGCTGGAGAAGGTGAGCGCCGGCTTCCAGGCCGTCATCGACACCTCCTCGGAGGGCATCTCCTTCCTCTTCGGCGGGCTGCTGCCGGCCGAGGGCGAGGGGACGATCTTCGCGCTGCAGGTGCTGCCGGTGATCGTCTTCTTCGCCTCGCTCACCGCCGTGCTCTACCACTGGCGGATCCTGCCGAAGATCGTGCAGTGGCTGGGCGGCGGGCTCGGGAAGCTGCTCGGCACGAGCTACGCCGAGTCCGTGAACACCGCCGCGAACATCTTCGTGGGTCAGACCGAGGCGCCGCTGGTCATCCGTCCCTACATCAGCAGCCTCTCCCGCTCGGGACTGTTCGCGGTGATGGTCGGCGGGCTCTCCACCGTCGCGGGCTCCGTGCTGGTGGGCTACTCGCTGCTGGGCGCGCCGCTCGAGTACCTCATCGCGGCGAGCTTCATGGCCGCTCCCGGTGCGCTCCTCATGGCGAAGATCCTGATGCCCGAGGACGATCCGGAGGCCGTGGCCCGAGAGGCGGAGCTCGTCGTCGCGTCCAGCCACGCCAAGGGCGGTGCCGCGACCCACCCGGCGGGCGCGAGCGCCTCGGCCGACGCCGACGCGGCGGTCGACGGCGCTGCCGCGACCGATGGGGCCGCCGGCGACGTCCCGGAGGGTGACGGGGACGCACCGGCCGACCGCAAGCGCAGAGGACGCAGAGGACAGGACGAATCGGACTCCCTGTCCTACAGCAACGTCATCGATGCCGCCGCCGGCGGTGCGGCCGACGGCCTGAAGCTCGCCCTGAACGTCGGCGCGATGCTGCTGGCCTTCATCTCCCTGATCGCGCTGATCAACCTGCTGATAGGCACCGTCGGCGGCTGGTTCGGGGCCGGTGACCTCACCTTCCAGCAGATCCTGGGCTGGGTGTTCGCACCGGTCATGGCGATGATCGGGGTGCCGTGGGAGGAGGCCGCCGCCTCGGGCAGCTTCGTGGGGCAGAAGATCGTGGTCAACGAGTTCGTCGCCTTCGCCGGCTTCGGCCCGGAGATCGACACCTTCAGCCCCAAGACGGCCGCGATCACGAGCTTCGCCCTGACCGGCTTCGCGAACCTCTCGTCGCTGGGAATCCTGCTGGGCGGCCTCGGCGGCATCGCCCCCGACCGCCGCTCGGAGATCGCCCAGCTCGGCCTGAAGGCGATCCTCGCGGGAACCCTCGCGAACCTCATGAGCGCCACGATCGCCGGGATCATGCTCGGCTGATCGCCCCGGGAGGCTGTGCCGGGCCCATGCCGAGCCGGCGCCGGGCCCATGCCGAGCCGGTGCCGGGCCCATGCCGAGACCGGTCGGCCGGAGCGGACGGATGGCCTGCATCGTGCCGAGGACGGGAGAGGTGATGGCCCGCTGCGGGGTCGCGCAGGGTGCGCCCAGCAGCCCGCTGAGCAAGACGCCGACAGTTCGTGCCGAACGGCCTGCACAGCGATGTGGCCGAGGCCACCTCGGAAAGGGTCGTTCTGGCTTGACGGGGCGTTCGGGGGTGCGTAATGTTCTTCCTCGTGCCCAGGAGATCGGGACAGCGGATCGGCCGGTGGTCGAGGAAGCGGTTCTGGTCCTGACCTGGGGCGGAAGGTTCTCGGAAGAGGATCGCGGCGCGGATCACACCGCAGCGATTTGACTCGGGGGAGCGGAAGTCCTAAGTTAGACGGGTTGCCTCAGGGCGAAGAGCTTGAAAAGGTTCGGAACGCTGAGTGCGCGTGTTGCTTGATATCTCAATAGCGTGTCTGTTTATCGATGCCATTATTTTGAATGGCA
>NZ_QXCP01000021.1 GCF_003711805.1 Brachybacterium sp. EE-P12
CGACCAGCACGACCAGCACGCCCAGCGCGCCCAGCAGGACCATCACGCCCATCACGATCCGTGCGACCGGCACGCCTCGGAGGGCTCCTCAGGGGGCTTCTCGCAGGACTGTCCGGAGGTGTCCTACGGGCCCGACGGGCCGGCGCTGCGGGCGGTGCTGCGGCGCCTGTATGAGCATCCCCGGGCGCCGGAACTCGTCGCGATCGAAGCCCATGCCCGGGCCTTCCCGGCAGCGCTCGCCCGCTTCATCCGCCTGCGCGACCGGACCTGCCGCGGCCCGCACTGCAACGCCCCGATCCGACACATCGACCACATCCACCCCCACGCCACCGGCGGGCCGACCAGCCTGGACAACGGGCAGGGCGTCTGCGCCTGCTGCAACGACAAGGAACAGCAGCTCAAGAGCGTCAAGCGCATCGGCGACCCCGCCGCGGATGGGCACGTCGTCGAATGGACCACCCCTCTGGGCACCACCCGAACAACCCGCCCCGCAGCCCTCACCCACCACCCAGACCAGACACCACCGACCCCCGACCAGGCGCCGAGCCCACCACCGAGCGAGCCACCACC
>NZ_QXCP01000012.1:0-380991 GCF_003711805.1 Brachybacterium sp. EE-P12
TTCGGTTAGGGCAGGCGGTGCATGTTGCCCCGCGCAGTGACTCCCGACCAGCTTGGCGACGAACGGAATCGCACATTCCCGCCAAGCGGCGGCGCGCTGGCGGCGTCCGCGCCGGGCTCAGCCGGCGGCGATCGCCCGGTCCAGGCGCGAGGAGATGTCGGCAAGGACCTCGTCGACGGGCTGCTCGGCGAGGCTCTTCATGAAGGGCTCGACCTTCACCGGGCCGGTGTGCCCGGCGGCGCGGATCGCACCCATGAAGCCGTCGAGGTCGATCACGCCGGTCGAGTAGGGCAGGCGGCGGTCGAGATCCATCTGCTCGTCGCGCTCGCGGTCGGCGCGAGCGTCGTTGACGTCGACGGAGACGATGTCCTCGGCGGTCAGCCCCGCGAGGTCGGCGGGGGTCTCCCCGGCGGTGTACCAGTGGTAGCTGTCGAGGATCAGGCCGATGTTGCGCGCACCGGTCTCGGCGATCAGGGAGCGCGCCTCCTCGAGCGTGTGCACGAAGGGGTGCTCCTCAGTGGACCAGAAGGTCTTCGGCGCGATGTACTCCAGGCCCAGGCGCAGGCGATGGTCGGCGAGGACCTCGGCGACGAGCGAGAGGCGGTCCACGTGCAGACGTCGGTTCGCGGCGGCATCGAGGGTCGCGTGCATGGGTCGGATCCAGGTGCCCACAGCGGTGACGCCGGCGGCGGTGAGCAGCTCGAGGGCGTCGGGCAGGGCGCCGAGAGCGTCGCGGAACTCCTCGGCCGGGGAGTCGACGCCGATCGGGAGGCCGGCCATCCCCCACTGCAGGCCCTTCTCCTTCACCGAGTCGCCGTGCGCGGTCACGGCGTCGAGCCCGCCGTCGTCCATGAGTGCGCGGAAGTATCCGGGGTCGGGGTCCACTCCCCCGAAGCCGTGCGCGACGGCGAGGTCGATGGCTGCGGTGTGGTCCAGGCGGAGCCCCAGCGCTCCGGGTGACAGGCAGGAGAACATCCTCGAAGCCTACGGGCGATCCGGCCGACGGGAGTGATCCGGGCCACGTCGTCCACGGGGTGGGACGATGGCGGGATGCATCGCTCCCCGCTCCACGCCACGGCCACCGACGGCTCGGGCCCCGCCCGTGGCTCGAGTCCCGCCGGTGGCTCGCACGTGGGCCGCGTCGCGGACTGGCGCGCGGACCGCGTCGGCAGCGCTCTGACAGACCAGAACCCGACGGTGCTCGCCCGCCTGCCGTCCGCATTCGCGGTGATCGGGGACGTGCAGTTCCTGCCCGGCTACTGCGTGCTCCTGACCGACCATCCCGGGGCAGAGCGCCTGTCGGACCTTCCGCGCGCCGAGCGTCGTGCCTTCCTGGGGAGCATGGACCTGCTGGGCGAGGCGGTCGAGACGGTCTGCGGCGCGCGCGACCCGCAGTTCCGTCGCGTGAACCTCGAGATCCTCGGCAACACGGACGCCTTCCTCCACGCGCATGTGTGGCCGCGCTACGAGTGGGAGCCGCCGGAGCTCGTGACCCGGCCCGTCTGGCTGCATCCCGCCGAGCGCTGGTCCGATCCCGCGACGCGCCTCGGCCCGGAGCATGACGGCCTTCGCGCCGAGCTCACGGATTCCTTGGCGATGTTGTCGCACGGCTGACGCTCGAGACCGTTCGACGCCTCGCTCAGCTCTCCCGTCAGTGCCGCCGGTCGGCGGCGCGCAGGGCGAAGACGCTGTCGGCCGGCCACACGTACTCGTCGTCGCAGCGATAGCCGCGCAGCCAGGTGACGCCGTCGACGACCCGCAGGTAGAAGCCCTTGGGGTGCTCGTCATCCGTGCTGAGCGGCTCGGTGAGCACGTGGAGGGCGCCCGACGGGGCCCGCCCGGCGGAGAGCACCGAGTCCGGGGCCTGCTCCTGGTCCTCGAGCGCGAGGCGCAGGTACGGAGCTGCGTCAGGAGGCAGCGGGGCGAGATCGCTGCGCCGCACCGCAGAGAGGATCTCCGGGAGCGTCCCGCCTTCCGACAGCCCGAGCCCCGCGAGGCTGCAGCGCAGGACCTCCAGGCTCTCCGGTGCCCGGAGCTCGAAGCACGGGTGCGCCAGCAGCGTCCGCGCGCTCTCGTTCAGCTGGATCCCGCGCTCCTCCAGCCGTGCGAGCAGCTTCGCGCGGTTCATCCCGCCGACCACGCAGCACCTGCAATCGGTCTCCGTCACCTCGTCGGCTCCTGTCTGCTCGTCGGCCGGCCCTCGCCGCTCCGTGCTCGTGACGTTACCGGTGGGGGCACCACCGCGAGCCGCGCCGCGCGCGAGGCGAAGGAGCAGGGCCCCGTCGGAGGTCCGAGACCCCGCGAGGCGCAGATGCAGACGCCCCGACGTCGGCCCGAGGCGGCGAGAATCCGGGTGACTGCCCGGTATCCAGTGTCAGCTGTCGGAATGAGCGGCGATTCCGGCAGCTCACACTGGATACCGAGGGGTCACCGGGATCGAGAGACGGGCGGCGCTCCCCCTGTGGGGAGCGCCGCCCGCGACGATCGATGCGACCCGGCACGAGGGCCGGGCCCGCCCGTTCAGGAGTCGATGACCACGGCCATCACCGCGGGCTCGCGGCGGTAGGTGCGGCGCAGGTGGCCCGAGACCGTGTCGACGACGATCTGCTCGATCTCGGCGATGTCGTCGATCTTGTCGGTCTTCGACTGGGCGAGCGCCTTCTCCACCTGAGCGGAGGCGCCCTCGAAGGTCTTCTTGTCGTGGACGAAACCCTTGGTGAGGAATTCGACCGGCTCGACGGGCTTGTGGGTCTTGGGGTCGATCAGCGCGACCACCGTGACCACGCCGCCGCCGGAGAGCATGCGGCGCTCGGCGAGGGTGTCCTCGGTGGCGGTGCCGATGGTCTGGCCGTCGACGTAGACCAGGCCCGCATCGACCTTGCCGGCGACCCTCGCCTTGCCGTCGACGAGGTCCACGACCACGCCGTCGAAGCCGATCACCACGCGGTCCTCGGGCACGCCGGTCCTCCGGGCGAGCTCGGCGTTGGCGTGCAGGTGCTTGGACTCGCCGTGCACCGGCATGACGTTCTTCGGCCCCACGATGTTGTAGCAGTACACGAGCTCGCCGGCGCTGGCGTGGCCGGAGACGTGCACCTTCGCGTTGCCCTTGTGGACGATGTTCGCGCCGAGGTCGGTGAGCTTGTTGATGATCCCGTAGATCGCGTTCTCGTTGCCGGGGATCAGCGAGGAGGCCATCAGCACGGTGTCGCCCTCGCCCACCTGGATCTGGTGGTCGCCGTTGGCCATGCGCGCCAGCGCCGCCATAGGCTCGCCCTGGGAGCCGGTGCAGATCAGGGTGATCTTGTGGTCGGGCATCGACTGGATCTTGCGGAAGTCGACGACGAGCCCCTTGGGGATGTCGAGATAGCCGAGCTCGCGCGCGATCTTCATGTTGCGCACCATCGAGCGGCCGACGAAGGCGACCTTGCGGCCATTGGCGTGCGCGGCGTCCAGCACCTGCTGGATGCGGTGGACATGGCTGGCGAAGCTCGAGACGATCACGCGCCGCGGCGAGGTCATGAAGACCTGGTCGATCGCGGGAGTGAGGTCCCGCTCGCTCATGGTGAAGCCGGGGACCTCGGCGTTGGTCGAGTCGGTGAGGAACAGGTCCACGCCCTCCTCGCCCAGGCGGGCGAAGGCGCGCAGATCGGTGATCCGGCCGTCGAGCGGGAACTGGTCCATCTTGAAGTCGCCGGTGTGCAGCACGGAGCCGGCAGAGGTGCGGAGGAAGACCGCCAGCGAGTCCGGGATGGAGTGGTTCACGGCCACGAACTCGAGGTCGAAGGGCCCGGCCTTCTGCCGATCACCGGCCTTGACCTGCATGGTCTTCGGGGTGATCCGGTGCTCCTTGAGCTTCGCGGTGATGAAGGCCAGCGTCAGCTCCGAGCCGTACAGCGGGATGTCGGCCCGCTCCTTGAGGAGGTAGGGGACGCCGCCGATGTGGTCCTCGTGGCCGTGGGTGAGCACGATGCCGACCACGTCGTCGAGACGGTCGCGGATCGAGGTGAAGTCCGGCAGGATCACGTCGATGCCGGGCTGGTGGTCCTCGGGGAAGAGCACGCCGCAGTCGACGATGAGGAGCTTGCCGTGGTGCTCGAACACGGTCATGTTGCGGCCGACCTCGCCGAGGCCGCCGAGCGGGGTGATGCGCAGGGCGTTCTTGGCCAGGCGAGGAGGGTTGGACAGCTTGTTGCGGGCAGCTACCTGCATAAGGGGATTCACAATCGTCGGAGGGACAGGGACTGAGGTCTGCGGTGCCGCGCGCGTCCCCTCGCGGGGTGCAGCCGCCAACACACGGTTCACCGTACGACAGGAGGGGACGTTCCCCCCACCCTTGGGCGCGAACCCGCGATCTTGTCACTCGGACGACGCAGCGTCTCCGACCAGATGCTCGCGCAGCGCCTCGAGGGAGCGCTCGGCCCGGAAGGCGTGACCGCCGGGGGTGACCACGAGCTCCGGCGGGTGCGCGGCCAGCGCCTCCCACACCGGGCCCAGCTGCGCGAACGCCTCCCGGGTCGCGGCGATCGGGAAGATGTGGTCGCGCTCCCCCGCCTCGATGATCAGCGGGCGCGGGGCGATCAGCGCGGCGATGTCCGCCATCTCGAGCCCCGGCAGCGCCCCCGGGACGATGTTGCAGGGGCAGTGCCGGATCGAGAAGAAGCTCGCGTCGAAGGTGCAGAAGTAGGCCGCGACCAGGGCTGCGGAGATCGTGGGATCGGAGGCCGCGAGCAGCAGGGACACGGCTCCGCCGCCGGAGCCGCCCGCGATCCCGACCCGCTGCGGGTCCACGCCGGGCAGGCTCCGCAGCGCCTGCACGGCGGCGCGGGCGTCGGCGACACGGCGGCCCATGACCGGTCGGCCGTGCATCAGGTGACGGGCCGCATCGATCTCGCAGGTCTTCTCCCCCGGCGCCAAGGGGGCGACGCCGGGCGCGGGCGGGACCCGGCGGCGGCCGAAGCTGATCATCTCCGGGCACAGCACTGTCAGTCCGGCGCGGGCGAGCTTGTGGGCGAGGCCGTCGTGGAACTCATCGGCCGGATCGGTGGCGACCAGGGCGTCGATGCCACGGCCGTGCCCGGCCACGAGCACCACGCCGGCGCCGGTGTCCACGGCCGGATCGGGACGCAGCAGGAAGGCGGGGATCACGTCGCGGGCGAGGCCCGGCTCCGCCCCGGGTTCCCCGCTCGGGGCGAGCAGCTGCACCTCGACCGGGCCGCCGCCCGGCGGGTCCAGAGGTGCGGCGGCGAGGCGGCCCTCCTGCGCGGCGAGGTCGAGGTCGAGCAGGGTGCGGAGCCGGCTGCGCTCCTTCTCCGCCTCGAAGGGCAGGGGGCGGGGAGTGTGCGCGGTCGGACGCTGGGGAGTCATCGAACATCCTTGATCTGTGAAGGGTGAGCACCGTGCAGGAGAGGGCCCGGGGCCGGCCGTTCCGCCGGACGGGAGGAACGGCCGGCCCCGGGAGCGACGGAGATCAGGTCCGAGGATCCGAGATCTCGTGACCACCGCCCCGGAACTGCACATTCTCGAGGAGGATGGTGTCGTCCGCGGAGCGCAGCGCATGAGCGGGACGATCCGCCCCGTCGGCGTCCTCGTAGAGATTCTCGAGGGTCAGGTCGGCGAGGGTGACGCCCGGTGCGAGAACCGTGAGCGTCGCCCAGTCGGAGGCGGGCTTGTCGTAGGTGATGATGACGTCCTCCGGGTCCCCGGTCGCTCCTCGGAGGACCAGGTCTCGGGCTCCAGGCCAGATCGAGACCGTCTCGCGATATGTGCCTGGATGGACGATCACCTCCACCGGGTGCGGCGATCGGGCGGCGGCGCCCACCGCCGCGTGCACGGAGAGCATATCGCCGCTCCCGTCCTGTGCGACGTGAAGGCGTCGGGGAGCCTTCTCACCCACGCCTTGCGGGCCCGCATACCGTCGCAGCAGGGTGCGCACCTCGTCGACGGGATCGAGCGCGTAGCGGTAATGCTCCGCAGGGTCGTCGTCGATGCCCGTGTCCTCCCAGCTGCCCCAGGAGCCGTCCCGGAGGTTCCCGTTCTGTGCGACGCGGGACAGCGGATCGCTCGCACCGATCGGATTGCGCACGGCATCGAACACACTGTGCTCGATGAGGACCTGCGATGCCCCGCGGGACGCCATGCCGTAGGAGCTCGATCCTCCGAGCCAGCAGTTGTACACATGGCACAGGGCGACGTTGTCGATGCTGCCATTGCGCTGATGGGTGTTGGAGAAGCGGACGTGATGGATCGTCAGCGTGGTGAGGACGTTGTCCGTCCAGCCGACGCCGAGGGTCTTGTTGTGGTCCCGGAGGTGGCACCAGGAGACCGTCACGTGCGTGGAGTCCTTGCGGATGTCGATCTGTCCGTCGCCTAGCCGCGCGAACTCGCAGTGGTCGATCCAGACGTGGTCCGAGGCGTCGACGCGGATGCCGTCGTTGTCGTTGTCGTCGTTCTTCCCATCCCAGTCCCCGGCGACGTAGGAGTCGCGGAAGGTGAGGTTGCGGATCACGACGTCGGCGACCTGGTCGAGATGGAAACCGCCTCCCACGATCTCGGCCCCCGTCCCGACCCCGAGCACGCTGGTGCGGGAGGGGATGTCGGTCATCGACCCGAAGGGCAGGGTGATCGTGCCCTTGACGAGGATGATCCGTGGGGCCTCGGCGGCGAGCGCCATGGTGAGCTCCTCGGCCGTGCGGACGACATGCACCGTCCCGCCGAGTCCTCCGCGGGCGCCGTGTGGCTGCGACGGTGTGGGGACCGAGGCGAATCCGGTCGGCTCCGCGGACCAGACGGCTCCCCCGGCGACCGCCGGCCCCCGCGGGACACGCATCCGGCGGAGGAGGCCGACCGGGTCATCGATCCGCGACGTCGTGGAGCCTCTCGGGGCGGCGACGGCGGCTGGCGCAGTGGCGAGGGCGGTTCCCGCCGCAGTCCCGATCGCTACACCGAGGGCTGGTAGGCGGCGCCTGCTGATGGTTCTGTGCGAAGCATCCCTGTGCTGTCTCATCATGTCTCCTCTCAAGTCCACGGGGCCCAGTCGTCGGTGCCGCGCAGATACGTGTCGCGGGTGTGCAGAGCCGCCTCCCGTGCGGTCAGTTGCGGGCGACCAGCGGAGTCGCTGCCCGCCGGGAGCGCGCCGGGCCCGGTGTTGCCGTGCTCGCGGAGGAAGTCCTCCTGCCAGGGCCAGCCACCCATGTCGGACCATGCGGGGGTTCGGATGTGCACCCCCAGGTGCGAGTCCCGGACGACCACCGAGGGCTCGACGTCGGGGTCGCTGCTGGGGTGCCAGGGGCGCCCCAGGTACACCGATGATTCAGCCGCGCTCGAGGTGAAGGTGCATCCGGTGAACAAGAACCCGTAGGTGCCGGCGGCGGTGCTCGGAGCGCAGACATAGCCGTTGTTGTCGGGCTGCCCGCGGTCGTACGAACGGATCTCGCAGTTCTCGAGCACGGCGGTGGCACGTCCGTAGAGGAAGTCGACGTCTCCTTCGACGAAGGAGTCGTGCAGGTACACCCGGGCGGTCTGCCCCTTGGCCGGGGTCTCGGCCAGGAAGGTGTCCTGATTGCCAAGCAGCCGCACCCCGCTCAGCTCGAGCCTGTCCCCGGTGGTGCGCAGCGCCTGCGCCTGGCTACCTCCCTGAGCGGCCTCGTCATAGCCGTTCTCGACGGTGATGTCTCGGATCGTCACATCGTCCGCCAGGATCGCGAGGGTGGCGGCGCCGGTGCCGCCGAACTCCCCGCCGTAGAACTTCTCGGTGCCTGCGGCGAGGTCATAGGTGAGCAGCACGTCCGTGGCCTCTCCCGATTCGCCGCGGATCAGGAGGCCGGCCGGCATTCCGGGCCAGATCCGCACGATCTCCCGATAGGTCCCGGGGGCGACGGAGATCTCCAACGGGTGCGGTGAGCGCCATGCGGCGCCGACCGCAGCACCGATCGAGGCGAAGTCACCCGTTCCGTCCAGGGCGACCCGCACCCGCCTGCCGACGTGCTCCTTCCGGGCGTGCGGTCCGGCATGCCGCTCGAGCACCGTCGCGAGCCTGTCGAGCGGCTCGACGGCGTAGTCGTAGTGATCCGACGGCTCGAACGTGGGGCCCGTGTGGTCCTTCCGCCCGCGGATGTCCGTAAAGCGGTTCCCGCGGGAGTCGACACGGGATGCCTCGTCCTTGACCACGATCGCGTCCTCGCCGTGCTCGTAGATACACGACTCGATCACCAGCTGCGACGCACCGCGCGACATCGTGCCGTAATGGGCCTGCCCCTGGAACAGGCAGCTGTAGACGTGGCCTGCAGCGACGTTGTCGATGCTCGCGTTGCGCTGGTAGGTGTTCGAGGACCAGTTGTGATGCAGGGTGATCGTGGTGACGACGTTGTCCGTCCAGCCCACGCCGACCGTCTTGTTGTGATCGCGGAACACGCACCAGGAGACGGTGACTGCGGTGGAGTCCTTCCTCACGTCGACCAGGCCGTCGCCGAGCCGCGCGAACTCGCAGTGGTCGATCCAGACGTGGTCCGAGGTGTCGACGCGGATGCCGTCGTTGTCGTTGTCGTCGTTCTTCCCATCCCAGTCCCCGGCGACGTAGGAGTCGCGGAAGGTGAGGTTGCGGATCACGACGTCGGCGACCTGGTCGAGATGGAAACCGCCTCCGACGATCTCTGCGCCGCGCCCCACCCCGAGGATGCTGGTGTGGGAGGACACCGCGAGGTTCGCCCCGAAGGGCTCCACGACGAGAGTGCCCTCGACGAGCACCGTCGCAGGGCCCTCGATCTGGATCGCACGGGCGAGCTGCTCGGAATCGCGCACCACATGCACGGAGCCTCCGTACCCGCCGACGGTCCCGTGAGGCAGCTCAGGAGTGGGGAGCCCTGCGAAGCCCGTGGCGGTGGCTGACCAGATCGGCCCATCGGCCGTTCGCAGGCCGCGAGGCACCCGCATGCTTCTCAGCGGGTCGAGTTCACCCCCTCCGGGCTCGGCGGCGGCGGGGAGCGTGGTGGCCGACGCCGCGAGAGCGGCGACCGAGATTCCTCCGAAGGCGGCGGTGAACTGTCGGCGGGAGATGGTCGGCATGATCTTCCTCGATCTCTGCTTCGGTGAGCACTGCAGGTTCGGACTGAATGGTGCGGGACAGCAGGCGGCGCAAGCAGTCCGTGGACTCACGTCGCCGGTCTCAGGGGGCAGGGAATGGAAGGAGGGAGGCTCCCCGTCTCGAGAGTCCCTGTGCGCAGGGAGGACTCAGGCCGGATCACCCTGGATGTACAGGGGTTTCAGGCAGGGCGGAGACAGCACGGCCAGCGTCATCCCTTGACGGAGCCGATCATGGCGCCCTTGACGAAGTAGCGCTGCACGAAGGGATACACCGCGAGCATCGGCAGCGTGGCCACGGCGATCACCGCCATCTTCACGGACTGCGCCGGGGGCACCACGTCGACGACGGTCGCATCGGCATTCATGCCGCTGGAGACGATCACGATTTGGCGCAGCAGCACCTGGATCGGCCACAGCGAGGAATCGTTGATGTAGAGCACGGCGTGCATGTAGGTGTTCCAGTAGGTCACCGCGTAGAAGAGTCCGATGGTCGCGATCGACGCCATCGACAGCGGCAGCACCACTCGCAGGAACACGCCGATCTCGGAGCATCCGTCGATGCGTGCAGCCTCCTCGAGGGAGTCGGGGATGCCCTGGAAGAAGTTCCGCATGATCACCAGGTTGAAGGCGTTAACCGTCACCGGCAGGATCAGCGACCACAGCGAGTCCAGCAGCCCCAGCTTCGAGACCACGATGAAGGTGGGGATCATCCCGCCGCTGAACAGCATGGTGAAGATGACCAGGAAGTTGATCGTGCGGCGACCCAGCAGGTACGGCTTCGCCAGCGCGTAGGCCATCATCGCCGTCACCACGAGGCTGAGGAACGTGCCCGCCACGGTCACGAAGACCGATACGCCCATCGCCCGGAAGATCGTGGGGGTGGAGAGGATGTACTGCCACGCAGCGACCGTCCACTCCTTCGGGATGAGCACGAAGTTGCTGGTCGCGAGCTCACCGGGGGTCGCGAAGGAGCTGCCGATCACGTGCACGAAGGGGATCAGGCACATGAGCGCGAATCCGGTCAGCACCACGATGTTGACCACGTTGAAGATCTTCTCGCCGGGGGTGCGGCGGCGCAGCCTCGGCTTTCGAACCACGAGCTTCGCCTGTTCGACCTGGTCCGGCGTCGCGGACGGGCTCGGGATGGGGGTGGGGGTGACGGTCATCGGGGGCTCCCCTCGGGCAGGGGCCGCAGCACGAACAGCGCTGCGGCGGCGAAGAACAGGAAGGCGACGGGGTAGAGGATCAGCTGGCTGCCCAGCAGGCACACGGCACCGGCGGCGAGGAACCAGCAGCCGGGGGCGCGGCGGGAGGGGCGAGCGCGGGTGTGGGCGATGCCGGCCACGGCCAGCAGCAGCAGGACCACGAGGGACATCCCCAGCCAGGCGGCCAGGGTGTCGCCGAGCAGCCGCGCCTCGGTGCCGCTGAGCCCCGAGTCCTCGCCCACGAGGAACGGCATCACGACCTCCTCGAAGGTGGGCTGGTCGAGGCCGTTCATGACCAGGGTGAACCCGCCCTGGGTGATGAGGGCGGTGATCATGCCGAGGCCCACCAGGGTCAGCTCGACCGGGCGGCGCATGCGCGGCGCCGGTCCGGCAGACGGTTCCGGCTTCGTCCCGGCCGACGGGGACCGCCGGGCGCCGCAGCGTCGGTTCTCGATCATCGTCATCGCTCCGTCACCTCGCCCACGACGCCCTCGCAGTCCTCGAGGCGGAGCAGCGGCCCGTCGGCCCCGCGCACCCGCACCCGGGAGAGCAGGGCGCCGCGCACCCCACCCAAGCGCAGGCCCTCGCGGGTGACGGGCACGAGCCCGTCCGCCATCTCCGGCACGCCGGGGCGGGGATCCTCGGCGAAGGAGACCGAGAGGTCCTCGATCGAGAGGTCCTCGAGCGGCGACTCCGGCAGCCCGAAGAGGTGGCCTGCGCTGGCGTGCACCCGGGTGGCGGTCAGGTGCGCGAGGTGCAGTCCCCGGATCACAGGGGTGTCGGGGCCGACGGGTCGGGCCGAGCGGTCGCCGACCAGCTCCGTCTTCCCCTCGGGGCCGCAGTGGTAGAAGGAGTTGACGGTGATCGGGCTGATCACGTCGTCCATGACGATGCCGGTCACGCGCAGGTTCTCGATCAGCCCTCCCCGACCGCGCCGGGTCTTCACCCGGATCCCGCGGTCGGTGCCCTGGAACACGCAGGCGGAGATGACGACGTTGCGCACTCCTCCCGCCATCTCGCTGCCGATCACCACGCCGCCGTGACCGTGCACCATGGTGCAGCCGGTGACCGTGATGTTCTCGCAGGGCACTCGGGCGGCGGTCGCCTCGGTGCCGGCCTTGATCGCGATGCAGTCATCGCCCACGTCGATGTGGCAGCCGCTGATGTGCACGTCGCGGCAGGATTCGGGGTTGATGCCGTCGGTGTTCGGGGAGTCGGCGGGGTTAAGGATCCGCAGCCCCGAGATGGTGACCTGCTCGCAGAGGGCGGGGTGCACTGTCCATGCCGGGGAGTTGCGCAGGGTCACGTCGCGGAGGGTCACCCGGCGGCATTCGTGCAGGCCGATCAGGGTGGGGCGGGGATGCTCGAGGGTGCCCTCGCGCTGGCGGTCCCACCAGGGCCCGCCCTCGCCCTCGATCGTGCCCAGGCCCGTGATCGCCACGTCCTCCTCGCCGTGCGCGTACAGGCACGGGGAGTGGACGGGGCCGGTCGCCCCCTCCCAGCGGGCCTGGACCACCGGGTACAGCGCGGGATCGGGCACGAAGCGGAGCACGGCACCGGCCTCGAGGTGCAGCTCGACCCGGGAGCGCAGGCGCAGCGCCCCGGTGCGGTGGACTCCGGCGGGCACCACCACTCGGCCACCGCCGCGGGCGGCGGCATCGTCGATCTCCCGCTGCAGGCCGGCGGTGGCGGGGGCGAGGGCGCCCGGGTCGTCGAGCTCCCGGGGAGGGCTGAGGGTCACAGGTCGTGCCTTTCCAGTGGGCGGGGGTGGAGTGCGGGCGATGCCCGCCCGGGGTGCGCGGCCGACGGGGGACGCGCACCCCGGGAGCGGGGATCGGTCAGTTCACGGCCTCGTAGGCCTCGGTGTACTCGGCGATGATGTCGTCCAGGCCCTGCGAACGGACCGCCTCGATCGCGGCCTCGTAGTCCTCCATCGTGGTCTGGCCGACCATGAAGGTGTTGTAGCTGTCGTTCAGCGCCTTCTCGATCGTGGCCCACTGGGTGTCGTAGGTCGCCGAGGTGAGGGACTGCGCCGGGTTGGTGACCACGTACTCGTCGTTCTCGGCCATCTTCTCGTTGGCCTCGTTGACGTACGGGTTCGTGGACTTGTAGATCTCGACCAGGTCCGAGGGCCGGGAGCTGTTGTAGGGCTGGACCTGCTGCTCCCACAGCGGCTGGTCGATGATCTCGATCGCCCCATCGGCGTCCTTCTCGAAGTGGGTGCCCTCCACGCCGTTGGTCATCAGCTGGAAGGCCGGCTCGTCGAGCAGCTTGTCGATGAGGGTCAGCGCCCGCTTGAGGTCGTCCTCGCTCTTGAGCGACTGGGAGTTGAAGGTCATCAGCCCGCCCATGCCTCCGGCGGTGTCCGAGACGATGCGGCGCGGCACGTCTGCGTAGGTCATGTCGTTGATCAGCGCCCACTCCACCTCGGTGTCGGCGTTGATCGACTCGGCCAGCGCCATGTAGTCCTTCGCCTCGAACAGACCGGTGACCACGATGCCGCCCTTGTCCTGGGCGATGGCCTGCCGCTGGTTCTGCTTCTGGACGGTGACGAACTCCTGGTTGACGAGCCCCCGCTCGAAGGCGCCGCGGTACCACTCCATCGCCTCCTTCCACGGCTCGGTGGTGCAGGCGGGCACGATCTTCCCGGAGTCGTCGAGCTGGAACTTGTCCCCGGCCCCGAAGTACCCGGCCAGCGAGCGGAAGCCCACGGCGAAGCTCTCCTGGCGGTCGATGAACCCGGTGACCTGCGCGCCGGTGCCGGTCGGGTCGCCGTCCACGAAGGCCTGGGCGACCTCGAGGAGGTCCTCGAGGGTGTGGGGCACCTCGAGGCCCAGGCGGTCCAGCCAGTCCTGGCGCACGAGCACCCCGTAACGGGCCAGCGGCTTCTGGAAGGGCACGCCGTAGAGGACGCCGTCCAGTCGCGCGGACTCGATGATGGTGGGGTTGATCGAGGCGAGGTTCGGGAATTCGGAGAGGAACGGCTCGACGTCCCAGAACATCCCGGACTTCAGCGGCTCGCGCACCGCGGCCATGCCCTGGTTCAGGGTGTTGATGTCCGCGAGCGACCCGGAGGCGAGGGCGGCATTGATCTTCTCCTCCTTGGACGCATCCGGCACCCACTGGAACTCGAAGTCGACGCCGCTGTGCTCCTTCAGAGCGGTCATGATCGGGCCGGAGGCCTCGGGGGTGGTGGGGGTGTGCAGCATCGACATCCAGGTGAGCGTGCCGCCTTCGCCGGCGGAGCCGCCGCCACCGCCGGAGCTGCCGCAGGAGGCGAGGGCTCCGGCGCCGGCCATGCCGGCTGCGGCGAGGGGCAGGGACTTCAGAAGGGTTCTGCGCTGGATCATGAGGGGTCCTTTCGTCGTTGAAAAGCAGGGTGGGGCAGGGGTTCAGGTCGGGGTCGGGGCGGGGGTCGGCGTCAGAGAGTGGACTCGTAGGAGGCGGTGAACTCGGCGATCACGTCGTCCATGCCGGCGCTGCGCTGCTGGTCGACGACGTCCTCGAAGCCGGCCATGTCGATCTGTCCGACCATGTACTGGTTGTAGGCGTCGTTCACGGCCTGGTGGATCGTTCCCCACGAGGTGTCGTAGGCGACGGAGGTCAGCGGCTGGGAGACGTCGATGACGGCGTACTCGTCGTTCTCGGAGATCAGCTCGTTGGCAAGGTTCACCATCTCGTCGGTGGAGCGGTACAGCGGGGTGTCGTCGTTGGTCGGGATCGATCCCGCATAGGGCTGGATCTGCTGCTCCCAGAGCGTCTGATCGATGATCTCGATCGCCCCGTTGGCATCCTTCTCGAAGTGGGTGCCCTCCACGCCGTTGCTCATCAGCAGGTGGCAGTCCGGCTCCATGAGCGCGTCGATCAGGGAGAGTGCCCGGTGCAGGTCGTCCTCGGTGGAGAGGCTCTGGGTGGAGAAGGACATGAGCCCGCCCATCCCGCCGCCGGTGTCGGAGACGATCCGACGGGGCACGTCGGCATAGGTCATGTCGTTGATCAGCGCCCACTCGACCTCGGTCTCGGGGTCGATGCTCTCGGCGAGAGTGGTGTAGCCACGACCACTGAAGAGGCCGGTCACGACGATGCCGCCCTTGTCCTGGGCGATCGCCTGCTCCTGGTTCTGCTTCTGCATGGTCACGAACTCCTGATTCACCCACCCGTTCGCGTAGGCGTTCCGGTACCACTCCATCGCCTCCTTGAAGGCGTCCGTGGTGAAGGTGGGGACGACCTTCCCGGAGGGGTCGAGCTCGAACTTGCAGCCGGCCCCGAAGTACCCGGCCAGCGAGCGGAAGCCCACGGCGAAGCTCTCGGCCCGGTCGATGAAGCCGGTGGTCGCGGCGCCGGTGCCGGTGGGGTCGCCCTCGGTGAAGGCCTGGGCGACCTCGCCGAGCGCCTCGACGGTATGCGGCACCTCGAGCCCGAGCCGGTCCAGCCAGTCCTTGCGGACCAGCACCCCGTAGCGGGCCAGCGGCTGCTGGAAAGGCACCCCGTACAGAGCGCCGTCGACCTTCGCCCCGGCGATCACGGCCTCGTTGATCCGGGCGAGGTTCGGGAACTCGGCGAGGTGCTCCTCGACGTCCCAGAACAGCCCGGAGGTCAGTGCCGAGCGGATCGACGGCATCACCAGCTGGTTCAAGGTGGTGATATCCGCGACCGAGCTCGATGCGAGCGCGGCGTTGACCTTCTCCTCCTTGGAGGCGTCGGGCACCCACTGGTAGGAGAAGGAGGCGCCGGTCATCTCCTTCAGCCCGGTCTCCACGGGCCCGGAGGCCTCGGGGGTGGTGGGGGTGTGGACCACAGACATCCAGGTGAGCTCGCCGTTGGAGCCACCCTCTCCACCGGAGCCGGAGGACCCGCAGGAGGTGAGGGCGCCGGCACCGGCGAGGCCGGCCGCGGCGAGGGGCAGGGACTTCAGAAGGGTTCTGCGTTGCATCATGCGAGGTGGCCTTCCGTGAGGGCTCGGGGGTCGGACGGGGTGTCGGCCGGGGTCTCGGTCTCGGCCGTGACGGCCTGGTCGAGGTCGGTGAGGACGGGGCGCAGGATCAGCGCGACCGCGAGGAACGGGAGGACGGCGCCGAGCAGCGGGAACAGGGCCACGGCGAAGCGGAGCATGAACGCCTCGGCGATCGCCACGGCGAGCGCGCCGATGATCGTCCAGTGCAGGGAGCCGATGCCGAGCAGGAGCGCTCCGCCGATCTGGCGGTGCAGGCCCCGCACCTCGGTCGCGGCCATCACGAAGAACACGTACGCCCCGATGATCAGCAGCACGATCAGGGCCATGTGGTTGGCGGCCCGCAGGTACCAGTCGCTGAGGCTGAGGAGGTTCACGCCGATGACCACGCCGGCCGCGGAGAGCACCAGGCCCATCGCGACAGCGGCGCCGAGCCGCTCGCGGGCATCGCGCAGGAAGGTGCGGATCGTGGGCGGGGTGCGGCCGTGGCGGAACCAGCCGTCGAGGTACGTGGCCAGCGCGTAGCTCGCGGGGCCGATGCCGAACAGGCCGAGCCCGAGGAGCGTCATCGCGGTCCACAGCAGGTTCAGCAGGATCAGGCGCCAGAACCCGCCGAGCCAGCGGTTCAGGGTCGCGAACGCTTCGAAGGAGAAGAGCATGGGGTCACCTCCTGACGGCGGGGCCGTCAGTACACGCCTTCCTCGCCGAGCCGCTTGGCCAGGGAGTTCGCGCCGACCACGAGGATCAGGCCCACCAGGCCCTTGAACAGGCCCACGGCGGTGGCGAAGCTGAGCTGGCCGTTCTGGATGCCGGCGGTGTACACGAAGGTGTCGAAGATTTCGCCGACCTCGCGGTTCATCGAGTTCAGCAGCAGGAACATGTGCTCGAAACCGAGCTCGAGGAAGTCACCGATGGAGAGGATGAACAGGACGATGATGGTGGCGCGGATGGCGGGCAGGGTGATGTGCCAGGTCTGCTTCCACCGGTTCGCCCCGTCGATCTCCGCGGCCTCGTAGAGGCTCATGTCCACGGCGGTGAGTGCCGCGAGGTAGACGATCGTGCCCCAGCCGGCGGTGCGCCACACGTGCTGGAAGACGTACATCGGCCGCAGCCAGTCCGGGTCGGTGAGGAAGCCGATCGGCTCCCCGCCGAGGGCGACGATGAGGTTGTTGATCGCGCCGCTGTCGGTGGTGAGCATGACGTAGAAGATCGACACCACGATCACCCAGGACATGAAGTGCGGGATGTAGATGATCGTCTGCACGCTGCGCTGGAAGATCTTGCTGCGCAGCTCGTTGAGCAGCAGTGCGAGCACGATCGGCACCGGGAACGAGATCAGCATCAGCAGCAGCGAGAGCACTAGGGTGTTCCGCAGGAGCATGAAGAACGTGTCCTCGGTGAACAGCCGCACGAAGTGCTCGAAGCCCACCCACGGGCTGCCCAGGATGCCGAGGAACGGCCGGTACTCCTGGAACGAGATGATCAGCCCGCCCATCGGCAGGTACTTGAACACCAGGAAGTACACGATGCCGGGCAGGGCCATCAGGTACAGCGTGCGATAGCGCCACATCCGCCGCGCCAGCGACGTGCGGCGCCGCTGCACGGGGGGACGCTGGGCCGCGGCCGCGTCATGGGCCCCGACGGTGGCGTCGGGGCGGGTGTCGATCTCGGGGTCAGCCACCATGGATGATCCTCTGCTCCTCATTGAGAGTCGGGCGGGGAACCGCTTCCTCGGAAACCGGTTCCTCGCGTTCGCCACAGTCTGGACGCGCACCCGATCCCTGTCAACGCCTCGAGGCGATTCTCTTCCGAGCAGTGCGCGATCCTCCTCAGTGAACGCACTATCGGTGCAGGCTGCAGGCATGTCACGACCAGGTCTCGGCGCCGCAGCCCACGAGCGACGACATTCCGCAGCCCTCCGCTTCCCCTTCCGCGAGGCCGCTGGTACGGTGTGCAACCAAGCCCGCAGAAACCGGTTCACCGTTTCTCGCGTTCCCGGCGCCGCCCCCAGCTCAGGAGTCCCTGTGGAGCACCGTTCGAACCCCGTCCTCGACGCGGACTGGCCCGATCCCGACGCGATCCGCGTGGGCGAGGAGTTCTGGATGATCGCCTCGAGCTTCAACCGGGCGCCGGGGCTGCCGGTGCTGCGCTCGCGCAATCTCGTGGACTGGGAGCACGTGACCAACGCGCTGCCGGCCCTGGTGCCGCAGAGGCACTATGCCCTGCCCCGTCGCGGCAGCGGCGTGTGGGCGCCGTCGCTGCGCGAGCACGCGGACACCTTCTACATCGTCTATCCCGATCCGGATCATGGCATCTTCGTGCTCACCGCCCCGCATCCGGCCGGGCCGTGGAGCGCGCCGCATCTGCTGCTGGCCGGCCACGGTCTCATCGACCCCTGCCCGCTGTGGGACGAGGACGGCCGCGCCCATCTCGTGCACGGCTGGGCGAAGTCCCGCGCCCGGGTGAAGAACCAGCTCAGCGTGCTCGAGGTGACCTCCGATCTGACCGCCGCCCTCTCCCCCACCCGCACCGTAATCGACGGGGACGCGATTCCCGGCATGGTCACCCTCGAGGGGCCGAAGGCCTACCGCCGGGACGGCTGGTACTGGATCTACGCCCCCGCCGGCGGGGTCGCCGACGGCTACCAGGTGGTCTTCCGCGCCCGCGACATCCACGGCCCCTATGAGCACCGGATCGTGCTCGAACAGGACTCCTCCCCCGTCAACGGCCCGCACCAGGGCGCTCTCGTCGACGACGCCGAGGGGAACCTGTGGTTCCTCCACTTCCAGGACCGCGGCGTGTTCGGTCGGGTCACCCACGCCCAGCCCGTCACCGTGGACGAGGAGGGCTGGCCGCACATGGGCGAGCCGATCGATGCGGTGCGCGGCCGGCCGGTCAGCGTGCTCCCCGCCCTCGGTGCGACGACCGCGGACCCCGACGCCGACAGCGACGCCGGCGACGACTCGCCCTCCGGCACCGGTGCCGGCTCCGACCCTGACGGCGACGCCCAGCGCCCCTGGTCGGAGCCGCAGCGCTCTGATGACTTCACCGCTGCCGAGCTCGCCCCGCGCTGGCACTGGCAGGCGAACCCGCGGCCCGGCCAGCACCGCACCGGCCAGGGGCGCCTCGATCTCGCCCTCGCCCCGAGCCCGCGCGGGGACCTGCGGGACCTCGGCGCGATCCTCGGCCAGCAGCTGCCGGGGCAGCCGTCCACCTGGTCGACCCGGCTCACCCTTCCCGCGCCCGCGTCCTCGTCGGCTCCGCAGTCCCCCGAGCGGGCCGGTCTGGTGGTGCTCGGTCACGCCTACGCCTGGGCCGGGCTGCTGCGCGACGCCGACGGCGTGGCCCTCGCCTCCGGCACCATGGCCGCCGACGCCGCCGCCGAGGAAGTGCAGGTCCACCGCCTGCTCACCGCCGATCCCGCCGCGGAGGTCACCCTCGGCCTCCAGCTCGACACCACCGCCGGCGGCCGGGTGACCCTCACCGCGCTCCTGGACGGCGAGCGCCTGCCGCTGCTGGTGGACTGGCAGGCCGAGAAGGGGCACTGGATCGGAGCGGAGGTGGGCCTGTTCGCGACAGCCCTCGGCATGGTGCACCATCGGCTCGAGGACCGCCGCGCATCCTTCGCGCCGGTGGTCGTCCATCGCGGCGAACAGGAGATCTGATGGCGAGAGGACGTGGCGGCCCCACGATCACTCAGGTGGCCGAGGCGGCCGGGGTCTCCCGTGCGACGGTCTCCCGGGTGCTCAACCAGCATCCGTCGGTCGATCCCGGGATCGGGGCCCGGGTGCGGGAGGCCGCGCAGCGCCTGCAGTACCGGCCCAACGTCACCGCCCGCAACCTCTCCACCGGGCGCACGCGCACGATCGCGCTGATCATCCCCGACCTGGGAAATCCGATGTTCCAGTCGCTGCTGCGCGGCATCTCCCGGGCCGCCGAGGCCGATGGCTACAGCGTGCTGGTCGCCGAGGCCGGCTCCCCCGACACCGAGGCCGGGCTGGCCCGGGATGCCCGGCGCCAGTGCGACGCGATCATGCTGGTCTCCCCGCGGATGGACGATCTCAGCCTCGAGGAGGTCCTCGACCAGGCCGGCCCCGTGGTGGTCCTGAACCGTCGGCCGCTGAACCCGCGCACCGGGGTGGTCGCGATCGACTACGCCAGCGGCATGCACCAGTTGGTGGAGCATCTGCGCGAGCTCGGCCATCGCGACCTGGTCTACGTCGCAGGGCCGCCCCGCAGCGCCGCCCACCGCGAGCGGCTCGCGGCCCTGCACTCCCTCACCGGCGCCGACCCCTCGCTGACCCTGCAGGTGCTGCCCGGCGGGGCGACGATGTCCGCCGGCTACGAGGCGGCGGAGGCGGTGCTCGCCTCGCAGGCGACCGCGGCCCTCGCCTTCAACGACCTGGTCGCCTTCGGGCTGCAGTCACGACTGAACGAGTTCGGGGTCAACGTGCCCGGGGACATCTCGGTGGCCGGCTTCGACGGGATCGAGCTGTCCCGCTTCGCGGTGCCGCGCCTGACCAGCGTGGGCCAGGAGCAGCTCGACGCGGGCTCGGTCGCCTGGTCGCTGCTGCACCAGCGGCTGGACGACGCCGAGGGGAAGGCCGGCAGCGGGGTCACCGTGCTCGAACCGCTGCTGCAGGTCGGCGACAGCACCGGCCGGGTGCCGCCCTCCCGCGTGCCCACGGCGCCGGGCCGCGACGGCTCGGAGGACCCGCGCGCGGAGGACCTCGCCACCCTCCCCTTCGGCTGGGTGAGGGAGGGCCGCGACTGGACCCTGCTCGCCGGGGGGACGCTGCTGGCCGCCGCCGCCTCGGGCAGCTCGATGCCGCCCGTGCACAGTCCCCGCCCGCACCTGCATCCCGTGCGCTCCCTCGGCGGGCGGGCGATGACGGTCACGAACCCCAGCGACCACCGCCACCACTTCGGGCTCTCGCTCACGGTCCCCGACGTCAACGGCACCACCTACTGGGGCGGGCGCACCTACGTCGAGGGCCGCGGCTCGACCCTGCTGGCCAACCACGGCGTGCAGGAGTCGCTCGAGGAGACCCCGGACCGCTCCGGCCACGGGCTGGCCTCGCGCGTGCAATGGCGCTCCCACGACGGCTCCGACCTGCTGCACGAGGAGCGCCGCCTAGGCACCTACCTGCTGCCCGGTCCGCACGGCTGGGGGCTGCGCTGGCGCAGCCGGCTGCGCCCCAGCGCGGATCCGGTCACCTTCACCAGCCCCGCAAACCGGGGCCGGCTCGGCGCCGGCTACGGCGGGCTGTTCTGGCGGCTCCCCGGCGCTGACGAGGTGCGGGTGCTCGTCGAGGGCGGCCGCGGGGAGGCCGTGGCCCACGGCTCCCGCAGCCCCTTCGTGATCGTGCAGCGCCGCCACGGCAACGCCTGGAGCAGCCTGCTGATGGTGCAGGACGAGGAGGCGCAGGGACGCATCGACCCCTGGTTCGTGCGTGCCTCCGACTATCTCGGGGTGGGCACCAGCCTCGCCTGGGACGCCCCGCGCCGCCTCGAACGGGGTGAGCATCTGGACGTGGTGGTGCGCACCGCCGTGTTCGACCATCCGGTGATCAGCGACGAGGTGCCCGATCTGCTCGCAGCGATCACCGCCGCGGAGGGCCCGGCCGCCCCGCTGCCCTGATCCCCGTCCCCCCCGGGCGCCCGCCGTGCGCCACCCCTGCAGTCTCGCGTCATCTCGCGTCAGCTCGTGCGAAGGAGCACCATGACCGTCGATTCCACCCCGCCCGCCTCTGCGGCTGATGCCGTCGGTGCGGTCCGCGTCGGCCGACGGGCCGGGACGCTGCCCTCGCTGTCGCTGGCGCTCGCGGATCCGGCGGTGCGCGAGGTCGTGATCGAGCCCGGCGAGTACGTGGAGCAGGTCGTGATCGCGCCGCGGGCGGCGCCGCTGCTGATCCGCTCCGCGACCGGCCGTGCCGAGGACGTGCGGATCGTGTTCGGCCTCCACCAGGGGGCGCGGGACCGCACAGGCATGCCGTACGTGCAGGACTGCGCGACGCTCACCGTCGACGCCGACCAGGTCACCCTGCGCGATCTGACCGTCGCGAACTCCTTCGACAAGCGGCTCCACCCCGACTGGCCCGACACCCAGGCGATCGCGCTGCGCACCCGTGGCGACCGCATCCTCGTGGAGCGCTGCCACCTGCTGGGCCAGCAGGACACGGTGCTGCTGGATGCTCCCGGCTGGGCCTCGGTGCGGCGCGTCCACCTGCGCGACTGCCTCATCGTGGGAGACGTGGACTTCCTCTACGGCCGCGCGACCGCCCTGATCGAGGGCGGGGAGATCCGCAGCGTCGGCCCCGGGTACCTGCTCGCCCCTTCGACGGCCCGCGAGAACCCGCGCGGGATCCTCGTGCACGGGGCACAGCTGACGGCGACGGACGATGTCCCGGCGGGCAGCGTGCGCCTGGGCCGGCCCTGGCATCCGGGCGGGAAGCCCGATGCGATCGGCCAGGGGATCGTGAGCGCCTGCACCATCGGCCCGCATGTCGCGGCCGAGCCGTGGAGCGCCATGGGCGGCTTCGCCTGGGAGGACGCCCGCCTGGCCGAGCACGGCAACGACTGGAGCGGCCGCTCCAGCAGCGGCCCGCAGCTGCCCGCCGCTCCCGATCCCGCGACCTGGCTCGACATCCCCTCCCCCGCCCCGGGCGGGACGCCGCGAGCGATCGTGCTCTCCGACTCGACGGCGAGCGAGTACCCGCCCGAGCACGCCCCGCGGGAGGGGTGGGGGATGCGGCTCGACGCGGCCAGCGGCCTCGAGGTGCTGAACCGGGCCGTCTCGGGCCGCAGCTCGGTGAGCTTCCTGGCCGAGGGGCACCTGGACCGCGCGCTCGAGGAGCTGCGGCCGGGAGACCTCGTGCTCATCGCCTTCGGGCACAACGATCCCAAGGACGACGAGCGCTTCGCGGACGTGCATCTCGCCTATCCGGCGGCGCTGCGGCGGATGCTCGTGGGGGCGCGGGCCCGCGGCGGGATCCCCGTGCTGCTCACCTCGATCGAGCGCCGCCGCTTCGAGGACGGTCATGCGGTCCCCACCCACGGCGGCTACCCGCAGGCGGTCCGCGCCCTCGCCGCGGAGGAGGACGTACCGCTGATCGACCTCTCGCCCCTCACGCTCGAGCTGTGGGAGGCGGACGGGGAGGAGCGTTCGAAGGAGACCTTCCTCTGGCTCGAGCCCGGCCAGTGGCCCGGCTACCCGGACGGTGAGCGCGACGACACCCACCTCAGCACCGCCGGGGCCACCCGCGTGGCGGAGCTCGTCGCCACCGGGCTGCGGGAGCTGGGCCTGCTCCCGTGAGCACGCCGCCCCTGGTCACGGTCCCGTTCACGACGGGCGGCGCCCAGCTGCGCGGCCTCCGCCTGCCGGGCCGCGGGCCGAGGAGCGAGCAGGGGCATGAGGTGCTGCACCTGCATGGCCTCGGCTGCCACGGCGCGGCGAGCTGGGCGCCCTTCGCGGCGCTCCGCGGCCGGGCCGCGCTGATCCCGGACCTGCCCGGGCACGGCCGCAGCGACGCCCCGCCGGGATTCGGGTACACGCTGCCGGAGATGGCCGCGGCGATCGCCGCCCTGCTGCAGGCCGAGGGCGGCGGGCCACGGGAGGTGCTCGGGCACAGCCTCGGCGGCACGATCGCCGTGCACCTCGCGGCCCGCCACCCCGAGCTCGTGCAGCGGCTCGTGCTCGTCGAACCGGCGCTCGACGTGCCCATCCCCGGGCCGGAGGACATCGCCCTGGTGGCTGAGGAGGAGCTGGAACGCGGCGGCTTCGAGCAGATCCTCGCCCGGGAGGCCGAGTGGCGCCGGGCCGAAGTGCGGCTCACCGCCCCGCACGCCCTGGTGCGCAGCGCCCGCTCCCTGCTGGACGAGCACGCCGCCGCCACGAATGACCTGCTCGAACACCTGCCGCAGCCGGTGCTGCTGGTCACAGGACAGCAGCGCACCTATGCCCGGCAGGACCGCTTCGACGCCGCCGGGATCCGCTCGGTGCGGGTGCCCGGCGCCGCCCACTTCGTCATGCACGACGCCCCCGACGCCCTGTTCACCGCTCTGGAGGACCCTTCGCCATGAAGATGCTGCTGCACGACCCCGCCGCCCGCTGGACCGAGGCCCTGCCGCTGGGGAACGGGCGCCTCGGCGCGATGGTCTTCGGCGACCCGGCCGCCTCCCGCTTCCAGCTCAACGAGGACTCCTGCTGGACCGGCAGCCCCGCGACCGCCGTCGGGAACCGGCACGACGACCGTCCCGTCGGCGGCTCCGAGGTGCTCGCACCGCTGCGCGCCGCCCTCGCCCGCGGTGACCGCCGCGAGGCGACCCGGCTCGAGCAGATGCTGCAGCGCGGGTACACCCAGGCCTACCAGCCGCTCGCCGACCTGGTGATCGAGCAGGCGGCCGCGGGCCCGTCGGCCGTCAGCACCCGTCGGATCCTCGACCTCGCCGCCGCCACGGCGAGCACCCGCTGGACCGCGCCCACCGGAGAGCCGGCCGAGGATCGCGGACCCCTGGCGACTCTCGAGACCACGGAGACCTCCTGGATCAGCGCCGCCGACCAGGTGCTCGTCATCGAGCGGCGCGCCGACCACGGGGACCTCGGGCCGCTGCGCCTCCGCCTGACCTCCCCGCAGCAGGACTCTGCGACGAGCGTGGTCGACGGGGCGCTGCAGCTCACGGCTCGGATGGCGGCGGACGTGCGCCGGGAGGGCAAGCAGGAGCGGCTCGTGCCCGACCCTGCTCCGGGCGCGGCGGTCACCGCGCTGGTCCTCGCCCGACTCGAGCACGACGGCACGGCCGAGCCCGGCCCGGACGGGACGCTGCGGGTGGACGGTGCGACACGGCTGCGGATCGTGCTGACCGCCGTGACCGACTCCCGCGGCGCCCAGGAGGTGCCGCACGGGGACCGCGACCGCCTTGCCGCGCAGGCGGGGATCGTGCTCGATGCCGCCCTTGCCCGGCCCGCCGCGGAGCTGGCCGCCCGCCACGTCGCCGCGCACCGTGAGCTGTGGGACCGGACCGCGGTGCGGCTCGTGCCCTCGCACGCGGAGGAGATCGAGGTCGTCCCGCTGCTGGCCCGCACCGCTGCCGACGGCGACTCGCGCCTGCTCGCCCAGCTCGCCGCTGCCTACGGCCGCTACCTGCTGATCTCCTCCTCCCGCCCCGGCACCCTGCCCGCGAACCTGCAGGGGGTCTGGAACCAGGAGCTGCTGCCGCCCTGGCACGGCGACTACACCACCAACATCAACGTCGAGATGAACTACTGGCCGGCCGAGCCCGCCGGGCTGCCCGAGTGCCATGAGCCGCTGCTGGACTGGCTCGAGGACCTCGCCCGCTCCGGGCAGCGCACCGCCCGCGCGCTCTACGGCCTGCCCGGCTGGACCGCGCACCACAATGCGGACCGCTGGGCGTTCACCGCCCCCGTGGGCGATGGCGCCTTCGATCCGGTGTGGTCGATGTGGCCGCTCGCCGGGGCGTGGCTGTGCCGGCACGTGCGCGAGCACTGGGACTTCTCCCGTGACCCGGCGGTGCTGGAGCGGTTCTGGCCGGTGCTGCGCGGCGCCGCCGAGTTCCTCGAGGCGTGGCTGGTGGAGATCGAACCCGGGGTGCTCGGCACCTCCCCGTCGACCTCCCCGGAGAACCGCTTCCGCACCGCCGACGGGTTCGAGACGGGGCTGGACGTCTCCACCACGGCGGATCTCGCGATGCTCCGCGATCACTTCCGCACCACCCTGGAGGCGGCCGCGGAACTCGGGATCGAGGACCCGCTGCTGCCCCGGCTGCGCACTGCGCTCGAGCAGCTGCCTGCGGAGCGGATCGATGCACACGGCAGGATCGCCGAGTGGTGGCAGGACCATGAGGAGGCCGATCCGCTCCACCGCCACCAGACCCACCTGTACTCGGTGCTGCCCGGGGACGCGGTCACCGTGGCGGATCGCGAGCTCGCCGCCGCCGCGACCGCGTCCCTGGATGCCCGCGGCCCCGACTCGACCGGCTGGTCCCTCGCCTGGCGGGTGGGGCTGCGGGCACGCCTGCACGACGCCGAGGCCGCGCACCGCTCCCTGCTCGCCTTCCTCGCCCCCGTCGAGGATCCCGACGCCCCGGGCCCGCACGGCCGGGCCGGCCTGTACGGCAACCTGTTCTGCGCCCACCCGCCGTTCCAGATCGATGGCAACCTCGGCATCACCGCCGCGATCCTGGAGATGATCGTCCAGTCCCACGCCGGAGCGATCGACCTGCTGCCGGCCCTGCCCGAGGGATGGGCCGAGGGGTCGGTGCGCGGGGTGCGGCTGCGCGGAGCGGCGAGCCTGGACCTGGACTGGTCCGGCGGCGCCCTGACCCGGGTCGTGCTGCGGGCCGCCAGCCCCGCCGGCCGGAGCACGCCCGACAGTCAGCGCACTCTTGTGCTGCGCCACCGCGGGCGTGAGCTGGCCGTGGAGCTGCCGGGCGGCGCCCCCGTCGAGGTGGATCCGGCCGCGCTGGCCCGCTGAACGGACTTCGCCCGCTCACTCCCCCAGTCGCAGCTCCACCGTCGCGAAGGAGTGCGGCGGCAACGTCACCTCGAGCCCCAGCTCGTGCTCCCGCAGCTCCGTGAGCGGCACCGGGGCGACAGCATCCGGCTGCTCGGGAGTGTTGTGAGCGGCTGTGCTCGCGCCGGTCAGCACGGTCGCCTCGTGCCCGGTCACCGTGCGGCCGCGCAGGTCCAGGACCAGGGTGCGGGGCTCGTCGGCCGAGAGGTTCGAGAGCGAGACGAGCGCGGTCCCCTCCTCGGCGCGCACCGAGGCGGAGGCGGAGAGCAGCGGCAGCGCGCGGCCGTTCACCTCGGCCACCTCCTCGGGCAGCAGCACGTGGGCGTCGAGCGCGCGGGCGTCCTGGTGCCCGGCGTTCATCGCGAACACGTGGTAGGTGGGGGTGAGCACGAGAGCGCCGGAGTCCGGGTCGGTGAGGATCATCGCCTGCAGCACGTTCACCGTCTGGGCGATGTTCGCCATGATGAGCCGGTCCGCGTGGCGGTGGAAGCCGTCGAAGTGGAGGCTCGCCACGAGCGCGTCCCGCACCGTGTTCTGCTGGTACAGGAAGCCGGGGTTCGTGCCGGGCTCGACGTCCCACCAGGTGCCCCACTCGTCCAGCACCAGGCCGACCTTCTTCTGGGGGTCGTAGCGGTCCATGATCGTGGAGTGGCGGGCGATGAGCTCCTCGGTGCGGGCGGCGTTGGCGAGGGTGCTGTACCACTCCTCGTCGCTGAACCCGCGGGCGGAGCCCTTCTCCTCCCAGCTGTGGGCGAAGGTGTAGTTGTGCAGGGAGATCGCCTGGTACGGCAGATGGGGGCCGGCGTCCTTCATGAGGGCCTCGGTCCATCCGTAGTCGTCGACGTTCGCTCCGCCGGCGATGCGAGTGACCTGGTTGCCGGCATGCTCGCGCACGAAGGTGGAGTACTGGCGGGCCAGGGCCGTGTAGTCCTCGGCGCGCATGTTCCCGCCGCAGCCCCAGGACTCGTTGCCGATGCCGAAGAAGGGCACCTTCCACGGCTCGTCCCGACCGTTGGCGCGGCGCAGCGCGGCCATCGGGGAGTCGTCGGCGCGGGTGAGGTACTCGATCCACTCGCTCATCTCCTGGACGGTGCCGGAGCCGACGTTGCCGTTGACGTACGCCTCGGTGCCCAGCAGCTCCACCAGGTCCATGAACTCGTGGGTGCCGAAGGAGTTGTCCTCGACCACATCGCCCCAGTGCGAGTTGACCACGCGCGGGCGGTCCTCGCGCGGCCCGATGCCGTCCTTCCAGTGGTACTCGTCGGCGAAGCAGCCGCCGGGCCAGCGGAGGTTGGGGATGCGCAGGGCGCGCAGCGCCTCGACGACGTCGTCACGGATGCCCCGGGTGTTGGGGATCTCGGAGTCCTCGCCCACGAAGAACCCGCCGTAGATGCAGCGGCCCAGGTGCTCGGCGAAGTGGCCGTAGAGATGGCGGGAGATGGTGGTGCCGGGCAGGTCCAGGTCGATCACCACGCGGGCGGGCCCGTCGGTCCGGCCGGTGCGCGGGGCGAGCGGACGGGTGCCGGTGGAGGTCGGGCCGAGGGCGCCGACGAGGCCGGTGGTCAGGGTGCGGGCGGTCATGGGGGCTCCTCGAGCAGGTGCGGGCTGGCAGGGGCGGCGGGACGGGGGCGTCTGCACGAAGGGGCTCTGAGCGGCACGCCGCGGCGCTCAGCGGCTCGGCGTGCCGCTCAGAGCCCACATCTGCAGACGCGGGCCGCGGTAGGCGGGCTGTGACGGACGGGTGGGCGGCGGCCCGGCCGGGGACCGGCCGGACCGTATCTGGGGTCAGGCCGTGGGGCGGGTGAGGCGCACCAGCGACCAGGAGATCGCCGGCAGGGTTCCGACGAGACAGCCACCCTCGAGCCGCACGGTGTCGTTGGCCTGCGGCGCGACCGTGTCGGGGGCGTCCTTCGTGTTGGCGGCGTAGGGGTCCTCGTGGTGGAGGGTCACGGCCTCGACGAGCTCGAGGTCGCCGAAGGAGGCGAGGTCCGCGTCCAGTGCGAGCTCGTCGGTGTTGCCGCGGTTGACGACGAAGACGCTCAGCGCGCCGTCCTGCTCGTCCCAGGTGGCGACGGCGTCGGCCGCGGAGCTCTCGCCGAAGCGGGCGTTGGCGAAGGTGGGGGCGTCCAGGCGCACGTCGAGCACCTCGCCGCGGGCATGCTGCGAGGTCAGCGCGAAGGGGTGGAAGGTGGTCTGCCGCCAGGCCTCCCCGCCGGGCTCGGTCATGATCGGGGCGATCACGTTGACCAGCTGGGCGAGGGAGGCGGAGGCGACGCGGTCGCTGTGGCGCAGCAGGGAGATCAGCAGGTTGCCGAAGACCACGGCGTCCTGCGCGCTGTAGATGTCCTCGAGCAGCACGGGCGCGACGGGCCAGTCATCGCCCTGGGGCGGGCGGGACTCGGCGCGATGCTGGTACCAGACGTTCCACTCGTCGAAGCTGATCATGATGCGCTTGTCGCGCTTGAGCTTCGCGCGCACGTGATCGGCGGTGGCCACCACGGAGTCGATGAAGTGGTCCATGTCGTCCGCGGAGGCGAGGAAGGAGGCCTGGTCGCCGTCGCGCTCCGCGTAGTAGGCGTGGGCGGAGATCATGTCCACGAAGTCGTAGGAGTCGGTGAGCACCGTGTTCTCCCAGGCGCCGAAGGTCTCCATCTGCGAGCTCGAGGAGCCGCAGGCGATGAGCTCGAGGTCCGGGTCCTCCTGGCGCATGGCGCGGGCGGTCTCCGTGGCCAGCCGCGCGTACTCCTCGGCGGTCTTGTGGCCCGTCTGCCAGGGGCCGTCCATCTCGTTGCCCAGGCACCACATGCGGATGCCGTAGGGCTCGGGGCTGCCGTTCGCGGCGCGCTGGTCCGAGAGCGCGATGCCCTGCGGGGCGTTGGCGTACTGGAGCACGTCGAGCGCCTCCTCGATGCCGCGGGTGCCGAGGTTGACGGCGTACATCGGCTCGACCTCGGCCTTCTTCGCCCAGGCCATGAACTCGTCCAGGCCGACCGTGTTCGGCTCGGTGGAGTGCCAGGCGAGGTCGTGGCGGGCGGGTCGGTCCTCGACCGGACCGATGCCGTCCTCCCAGCGGTAGCCGGAGACGAAGTTCCCGCCGGGATAGCGCACGGAGCTCACCCCGAGCTCGCGGGTCAGGGCGAGGACATCGCTGCGGAAGCCGTCCTCGTCGGCCGTGGGGTGCTCGGGCTCGTAGATGCCGGTGTAGACGCAGCGACCGAGGTGCTCGACGAAGGCGCCGAAGGTGCGACGCCGCACGGGGGCGACGCGGAAGGCGGGGTCGAGGGAGAGTGTGACGGGGCGAGACATCAGGGCAGTGGCCTTTCAACGGCATCGGTGAGGGACTGTCGCCCGGGTCGGCTGACCGGCCGGGTTCCAACGTTGTACTCAACCCAATCATGACCGCTGGGCACCGTCAAGCACCCGCCGCGCTCCGACGCGAGCCGATGCAGATCCTCCGCGATGAGAGAATCCCGCCATGACCACCGAGCCGTCTCGTCGCCGTCGCCCTCCTCGCCTGCGGGACGTCGCCGATCTCGCCGGCGTCTCGATGAAGACGGTCTCCAACGTCGTCCACGGCCATCCGCACGTGCGCCCCGAGACCCGCCGCCGCGTCCAGGCGGCGATCGACGAGACCGGCTACCGCCCGCAGCTGGCGGCCCAGCACCTCCGCACCGGATCGAGCGGCATCGTAACCCTCGCCGTACCCTCGCTGACCTTCGGCTACTTCTCCGACATCGCGCAGCATTTCATCGATCGCGCCCGCGAGCTGGACCGCACCGTGCTGCTGCACACCACCTCCGACGGCCGGGAGCAGGAGCTCGAGGTGTTCACGGGCTTCAAGCGCCGCCTCGGCGACGGGGTCATCTTCAACCCCCTGCTGATCGAGGAGGAGATCTTCAGCCGCTATGAGGAGTTCCCGCAGCCGACGGTCCTGATCGGCGAGCACGTGCCGGATGGCGCACTGCCGCGCAATGCGGACTACGTGCGCATCGACAACGTCCGCGCCAGCGCCGACGCCACCTCCCACCTGCTCGCCACGGGCAGGCGCCGCCTCGCCTTCGTCGGCGCCCTGCCGCCCGGACCCGCTCCCCACCCCCACGGCTCCGCGGCGCTGCGCATGACCGGTTTCGGCCAGGCCCTCGACCGGCACGGGATCGATCCGGGCACCGCCCCGGCCCCCGAGGTCGCGAACTGGCACCGGACCGACGGCCGACGCGCCGCCCACCTCCTGTGCGCGGAGCATCCCGAGGTGGACGGCATCGTGTGCGGCAACGACGAGCTCGCCCTGGGAGTGCTCGCCGGGCTCCGGGACCGCGGCCGCCGCGTGCCGCAGGAGGTCGCGGTGGTCGGCTACGACGACTCCCCCGACGCCCCGTTCGCCTACCCCTCGCTCTCCTCGATCAGCCCGGACAAGACCTTCATCGCGCGGCTCGCGCTGGACATGCTCGCCGAGCGGATCGGCGGCTACGAGGGCCCGCCGCGCATGGTGACAGCTCCGCACCAGCTCATCGTCCGCGACAGCACCGCGGCCGCCGACTGAATCCCCCGCCATCCTCGGGCGCCGGATCCCGCGCCGGGGCGACACGACCACGGAGCCCCTCTTGCGCTCGGTCTTTTCAACGCTGTAAAGTCGCGGCCGATCCCTTTCGCGGCACCACGCACCGCGATCACGTGCAGGCCTTCTGCCCGTAGGACGGACTCTCATGCAAAGACGCAGTTTCCTCGCCGGCACGGCTGCGGCCGCCGGCCTCGCCACCGCCGGATGCGGCAATCTCGCCACCTCCGACCCGAACACGCTCACCTTCATGTTCCGCGGCGGGCTCGACGAGCGCGCCGCGTACACCGAGGCCATCGCCGAGTTCGAACGCCAGAACGACGTGACGGTCAACGTCGTGGTCACCGACGGCGACCAGTACGACACGAAGCTCCAGGCCGCGATCCTGGGGCAGAAGACCCCCGATGTCTTCTACTTCGACTCGGGCAAGCTCAAGGCATACGCCATCAACGACGTGCTCCAGGACATGTCCCCGTACCTGGAGAGCGCCGGCACGGCCGTCGACGAGCTCTGGCCGCTCGCCGTGGACCTCTACCGCTTCGACGGCGAGGTCCAGGGCCAGGGCAGCGCCATCTACGGCCTGCCCAAGGACATCGGGCCCTTCTCCTTCGGCTACAACCGCACGATGTTCGAGGAGGCGGGGCTGGCCCTGCCGGACCCGGAGCTGCCCTACAGCTGGGACGAGTTCACGGAGATCTGCCAGGAGCTGACCCAGGATCGCGACGGCGACGGCGCGCTGGACCAGTGGGGCACGGGCCTGAACGTCACCTGGAACCTGCAGGCCCTGGTGTGGTCCAACGGCGGGGACTGGAGCGACGAGTCGGTCACCACCGTCACCGTGGACACCCCGGAGTTCGCCGAGGCGCTGCAGTTCTTCGCCGATCTGCAGAACGTCCACCAGGTGACGCCCTCGATCGCCGAGTCGCAGACCATGGACACCTACCAGAGGTGGATGCGCGGGCAGATCGGCTTCTTCCCGGTCGCCCCGTGGGACCTGTCCACCTATCGTGACCTCGACTTCGAGTGGGATCTGATCCCCTACCCCGCCGGCAGCACCGGATCCCCCGCCACCTGGATCGGCTCGCTGGGGATCGGGGTCTCCTCCGCCTCGCGCAACCCCGAGATGGCCACGCGCCTGGCCGCATTCCTCTCCGCCGATCCGGGCACCCAGGAGCTGCTGGTCGACGCCGGGATCCAGATCCCGAACATCCGCTCCACGGCCCTGGAGTGGGCCGCCGACGACTCCTTCATGCCGGAGAACAAGGCCGAGATGATCCGCATCGTCGAGGACTACGGCAGACCGCTGCCCGGCTACAACACCTACAACGCCGAGTGGTACACGGAGTTCTTCACCAACATCCAGCCGGTGCTCGACGGCGACCAGACCGCCGCCGAGTACTGCGCCTGGGTCCAGCCCCGCATGCAGACCAGGCTCGATGCCGCGAATCGGCAGGAGCAGATCGACCGAGGAGAGTTCCGATGAGCGCCGTCGACGCCCCGCCGGCCGGCCGACGGTTCGGCGCCGGCCCCGCGCGCCCTGTGAGCGGTCGGGGTCCCGCCCCCGCACGCCGCACCGGCACCACGAGCGACCTGCACCGTCGCGAGCGGCGCTGGGCCGCGGCCTTCATCGCACCCGTCGTGCTCGGCTTCGTGCTCTTCGCGGTGCTGCCCTTCTGCTTCTCGCTCTACGCCGCGTTCACCAACTGGAACGGGCTCAGCGCCCCCACCTTCACCGGGCTGGAGAACTTCCGGCTGATGATGGCGGACGACTATTTCTGGCAGGCGCTGTGGAACACGCTGTTCCTGATGATCGGCATCCCCATCGGACTGTCGATCTCGCTGGTGCTGGCGATGGCCATGAACCGCCGGATGCCGGGCCGCTCCGTCTTCCGGGTCATCTACTACCTGCCGGTGGTGACCTCGCTCGCGGCGATCTCGATCCTGTGGCAGTGGGCGTTCAACGGCGATTTCGGCCTGATCAACCAGGGGCTCGCGCTGATCGGCATCGACGGGCCGAACTGGCTCCAGGAGGCGTCGACGTCGAAGCCCGCCCTGGTGCTGATGATGGTGTGGAAGGGCCTGGGCTTCTCCATGCTGCTGTACCTGGCGGCGCTGCAGTCCGTGCCGCGCTCCCTCTACGAGGCGGCCGAGCTCGACGGCGCCGGCGCCTGGGGCACGTTCCGCCACATCACCTTCCCGATGCTGCGACCGGTGACGTTCTTCCTCGTGGTCACCAACATCATCGGCGGTTCGCAGGTGTTCACCGAGGTCAACATCATGACCCCGAACGGCGGACCGGAGTTCTCCACAGCGACCATCGTCTGGTACATCTGGCAGAAGGGCTTCCAGAACCTCCAGCTGGGGTACGCGACCGCGATGAGCCTGGTGCTCGGGCTCCTCGTCTTCGTCATCACGCTCATCCAGTTCCGGCTCAATGCCCGCAACTCGTTCTCGGTGGAGTGAAGCCATGTCCCGCCACAGCTCGTACCGCCTGACCAACATCCTCGTCGCGATCCTGCTGGGCCTCGGCTCGGTGCTCATGCTGGCCCCGCTGGTGTGGATGATCTCGACCTCGCTGAAGACCATGGAGGGGGTGTTCGAGCTCCCGCCGCAGTGGATCCCGGACCCCTTCGTGTGGTCGAACTACGCACGCATCTGGGAGGCCGGGCCGCTGCTGTCCGGCATCCGCAACAGCGTGATCGTCTCCCTCACCGTGACGATCGTGGGCACCGTCACCTCCTCGCTCGCGGCCTTCGCGTTCTCGAAGCTGCGCCTGCCGGGCAAGAACGGGATCTTCCTCGCGATCCTGGGCGGGATGATGATCCCGTTCCCGGCGCTGATGATCCCCACGTTCATCCTGTTCGCGCACATCGGCTGGGTCGACACGCTGCTGCCCCTGATCGTGCCGGGACTGCTCGGCAACATCATGATGGTGTTCTTCCTGCGCCAGTACCTGCACAACGTGCCGGACTCGCTCGTGGAGGCCGCGCTGCTGGACGGCGCCTCCTATCCGCAGATCTTCTGGCGGCTCATCTTCCCGTTGATCCGTCCGGCGATCGCCGCCCAGTTCATCCTGTGGTTCATGGCGGTGTGGAACGACTATCTGGGACCGATCATCTACCTGAACTCGGAGAACGTGCAGACCCTCCAGCTGGTGATCGCGAACTTCAACGCCACCTACGCGATCCAGACGGACTACCCGTTGATCATGGCCGCCTCGCTCGTCGCGCTGCTGCCCGTGCTGGCGGTGTTCCTGATCTTCCAGCGCCAGATCATCGAGTCGATCGCCCTGACCGGCTCGAAGGGCTGAGCCGTGTCCGAGACCCTCATGGTCTGGCTGCGCATCGCCACGCGCCTGGTGCTGGTGCAGCTGACGATGGTCTCGCTGTCGCTGCTGGGGCTGGGCCTGCTCGGCATCGCCCCGGCCGCGACGGCGGCCGCCCGGGTCGTCGGCCCGGTCCGTCGGGACGAGGCGCTGCCCGTCGTGCGCACGATGTGGGAGACCTGGCGTACGTCGCTGCTTCGCTCGAACCTCGCGGCGGCGCCGGCCGGCCTGCTCGCCGCCGCGGCGGCGGGCAATCTGCTCCTGCTCGGCGCCGGAGCGCTGGACGGGGCCGGAGCGCTGGGCGGGATGGTCACCACGGCTTCCGGGCTCGTCCTGGTCCTCGCCTGCCTGACCTGGATGATCACGGTGACGCTGGCGGCCGATCCCGATCTCTCCGCTGCGGAGGCGCTGCGTGCCGGGGTGCTGTTCCCGCTCGTCTTCCCGGGGACGGGCCTGTCCCTGCTGGTCACGCTCGGCGGCGTGGCGCTGGTGGGTGCGCTGGTCACGGCCGTGGCCGTCCTCGTCGGCGGCGCCGCAGCGATGCTGTGCGCCGAGGCGCTGGTCTCCGCCCGCCGCCGCCTGCTCTCCGAGCGCCTCGCACCGGTCTGACCGCAGCAGCGAGGTGCACCACCGCGCGGTGCCCGCCGCCCCCTTCGCCCGGATGGGAAGATGTCCTCATGCCTCCACGCGCCCTCTCCGCCCGGCGGCGTCCGCCGTCGCTGCGCGACGTCGCAGACCTCGCGGGCGTCTCGATCAAGACGGTCTCGAACGTGGTCAACGACCACCCGCACGTGCGCGGCTCGACCCGCGACAGGGTGCGCGCCGCGATCCTGGAGATCGGCTACCGGCCTCAGGTCGCCGCCCGCCAGCTGCGCACGGGAGCGAGCGGGATCATCACCCTGGCCGTCCCCTCCCTCACCTTCAGCTACTTCTCCGACCTCTCCCAGCAGTTCATCGACGAGGCCCAGCGGCGCGGCCAGACGGTGGTGCTGCACTCCACCTCCGCCGGCCCCGAGGCCGAACGCACCGTGCTCGAGGGCTTCCAGCGCATCTTCGGCGACGGCGTGATCTTCAACCCCCTGTTCCTCGCGGAGGAGCAGCTGGCACGGATGCAGCGGACCACCCAGCCCACCGTCTTCATCGGCGAGCACCTGCCCGAGACGCTCCCCCAGGGCTCGGACTACGCCCGGATCGACAACCGCTCGGCCGCCTACGACGCGACCCGCCACCTCCTCGCCACCGGCCGCCGTCGCCTGGCCTTCCTCGGCGTGATCGTCTCCCGTCGCGGGCAGCAGCCGCACAGCTCCGGCACCCTGCGCCGCGACGGGTTCCTCGCCGCGCTGGCCGAGCAGGGGCTGCCCGGCGGCGAGGACGTGATCCAGGCGGTGGAGGACTGGCACCGCCCGCACGGCTTCACGGGCGCCGAGGCCCTGCTGGACCGCTGCCCGGGCCTGGACGGCATCGTCTGCGCCAACGACGACCTGGCCGTCGGCGCGCTCGCCGCGCTGCGCCGCCGCGGCCTGCGGGTTCCGGAGGACGTCGCCGTGATCGGGTACGACGACACCTCCGACGCCCCCTACGCCTCCCCGCCGCTGACCACGATCTCCCCGGACAAGGCGGCGCTCGCCCGCACCGCACTGGACCTGCTCACCGAGCGGATCCAGGGCCACGACGGGCCACCGCGCGTGATAGACACCCCCTACACGCTGGTGGTGCGAGAATCCACCGCCGCCCCGACCGAGGCCACCACCCAGGAGCGATGAGCAGATGACGATCCCCACCCCGTACGAGGACCTGCTGCGCGAGGTGCTCGAGTCCGGGCACGCCAAGGGCGACCGCACCGGCACCGGCACCCGCAGCCTGTTCGGCAAGCAGATCCGCTACGACCTCGCCCAGGGCTTCCCGCTGATCACCACCAAGCGGGTGCACACCCGCTCGATCATCCTCGAGCTGCTGTGGTTCCTGCGCGGGGACACCAATGTGCGCTGGCTGCAGGAGCGCGGCGTGAGCATCTGGGACGAATGGGCGGACGAGAACGGGGATCTCGGCCCCGTCTACGGCGCGCAGTGGCGCTCCTGGCCGACCCCCGACGGCGGTGTGATCGACCAGATCACCGACGTCGTGGAGCAGATCCGCACGAACCCCGACTCGCGCCGGCTGATCGTCTCCGCCTGGAACCCCGCCGACATCCCGCGGATGGCGCTCGCCCCCTGTCATGCCCTGTTCCAGTTCGAGGTGCATGACGGGAAGCTCTCCTGCCAGCTGTACCAGCGCAGCGCCGACCTCTTCCTCGGCGTCCCCTTCAACATCGCCAGCTACGCGCTGCTGACCCACATGGTGGCCCAGCAGACGGATCTCGCCGTCGGCGACTTCGTGTGGACCGGCGGGGACTGCCACATCTACGACAACCACGTCGAGCAGGTGCAGCGACAGCTGTCCCGGGAGCCGTTCCCCTATCCCGCGCTGCGCCTGAACCGCCGCCCCGCCTCGATCCTCGACTACGACCTCGAGGACATCGAGATCCTCGGCTACCAGCACCACAAGGGCATCAAGGCCCCGGTGGCGGTGTGAGCGCGCCGGCCGACGACGCCCCCGCCGACGGGACGGGGGCCGAGCGCAGGCCCCGGATCGGCATGATCTGGGCCCAGGCCCGTGGCGGCGTGATCGGATCGGGCGGCACCATGCCCTGGCACCTGCCGGAGGACCTGAGGCACTTCTCCCGCACCACCACGGGATCCCCCGTCGTGATGGGCCGGCGCACCTGGGAGTCCTTCCCGCCGAAGTACCGGCCCCTGCCGGGACGCACCAACATCGTCATCACCCGCGACGACTCCTTCGCCGAGCCCGGGGCCGTGCGCGCCCGCAGCCTCGACGAGGCGCTCAGCGCCGCGCAGCGCACGCTCCGGGACGACGCCGACGCCGCCGCCCCGGCGAGCACCGCTCCGGAGGGCGCCGCCGACGCCGCACGGATCTGGGTGATCGGCGGCGGTCGGGTCTACCGCGAGGCGATGGACCGCGCCGACCTGCTCGTGATCACCGAGATCGATGTCGACGCCGACGGCGACACCACCGCCCCGTCGATCCCCGAGGACTTCCGCCTCACCTGCACCGACCCCGCGCCCGGGGCCGACGGGGCCCGCTGGCGCACCTCCCGCACGGGGCTGCGCTACCGGTTCCTGACCCGCCGCCGCTGAGCCCCGCGCCCCGGGACGGCGCGGGCACGGCCCCGGCGCACGGGCCTTGTCCCCCGCTTTTCAACGCTGTAACGTCGGTGGTGCCGGTGACGTGGACGTCACCGCGCGGTGCTCGCGCCGATCCTCGCGCGACGCCGCACGCAGGCCTCGGGACCGCTCCCGACGCCCACCCGGTGGCACACCCCGGGAACCCCACCTCCAGGAGCAGATATGAGCACCCTGTCCCGCCGCACGCTCGTCACCTCGGCCGCCGCGCTCTCGGCGGCGGGAGCGGGCGTCCTGGCCGCACCGCGCGGCCAGGCGGCCCCGCCCCGCTTCCCCTGGCGACCGGCCCCGTCCTTCCAGGAGGTCTCCGTGCACGACCCCTCGGTCGTCGTCGCGGACGGCCGCTTCTACGTCTTCGGCTCGCACCTCGCCGCCGCCCGCAGCCGTGACCTGCAGCGGTGGACGAGCGTGGCGGACCTGGTCACCCCCGAGAACCCGCTGTTCGAGAACGTCACCGAGGAGCTCTCCGAGGCCTTCGAGTGGGCCCGGACCACCACGCTGTGGGCGCCGGACGTCCACGCCACCGAGGACGGCCGCTATCGGATGTACTACTGCGCGTGCGAAGGCTCCTCGCCCCGCTCCGCGATGGGCACCGCGATCGCCGACGACGTCGAGGGCCCCTACCGCGACGAGGGGATCTTCCTGCGCTCGGGGATGTGGGACGAGCCCGGGGAGGACGGCGAGATCTACGACGCCACCGTGCACCCCAACGTCATCGATCCGCAGGCCTTCGTCGATGCGGAGGGCGCCCTGCGCCTGGTCTACGGCTCCTACTCGGGCGGCATCTTCCTGCTGGAGCTGGATCCCGCCACCGGCCGCCCGCTGCCGGACCAGGGGTACGGCGTGCACCTCACCGGCGGCGGCCACGCCCGGATCGAGGCGCCGTACATCCTGCACTCGGAGGAGTCCGGCTACTACTACCTGCTGCTCACCTTCGGCGGCCTGGACGCGGACGGCGGGTACAACGTCCGGGTGGGCCGGTCACGCGACGTGGAGGGCCCCTATCTCGACCCGATGGGGCAGGACCTGCGCGAGGCGCAGGCCGATCCGGACCAGCCGATGTTCGACGACGCCTCGATCGAGCCCTACGCCGCCAAGCTGATGGGCAACCATCGCTTCATGCAGTCCGACGGCCGCGCCGGCCAGGCCTACGTCTCCCCGGGCCACGTCTCCGCCTGGACCCACCCCAGCACCCGGGAGTCGTTCCTGCTGTTCCACACCCGGTTCCCCGGCGACGAGGAGCTCCATGAGGTGCGCGTGCACCGCCTGCACCTGACCCGCACGGGCTGGCTCGTCGTCGCCCCGCACCGCTACGGCGGCGACGCCCTCGCCGGTAGGCCGGGACCGCTGCAGCGCTCCGAGCTGGTGGGCGACTGGCAGCTGATCGATCACGGACGGGCCATCAGCGCGGACATCGTCGACTCGGTCGCGCTGCGCCTGGAGGACGACGGGACCCTCGGCGGCGGGGCCGAGGGGCGCTGGTACCTGGAGGGGACCGAGCGGGCGGTGCTCGAGATCGACGGCGCGCGCCGCGAGGGCGTGTTCACGCTCGGGTGGCACGAGGAGCTCGGCGAGTGGACCCCGACGTTCACCGTCCTCGGCGAGGACGGCCGCGCACTGTGGGGGACGAAGGAGGTCTGAGCCCCGCGGACGGCAGCTCCTCGACCACGGAGCCGTCAACCAGGGCCTCGGCGCCGGGGATCCGCGCATCCCGGGATGCGGTGATCTCCCAGGCCTCGTCCAGCAGCTCGGCGAGCTCCCGCTGGAACCGAGCGGCGAGCCCGTCGGCTGCGCCGGGGCCCTCGCCCACCATCTCCCGCAGCAGGGAGGCGCCGACGGCGGCCATGGTCATGCCCTGGCCGTACAGCGGAGTGAACGTCGCGGCGGCGTCGCCGAGGTGGACCAGCCCCTCGGGCCCGTCGGGCACCTCCTCCCAGAGCTGCCGGTGCGCGCCCGCCGCCTTCGCCATGGACGGCTCCCCCACCGGCTCCGCGCCGTCGAGGGCGGTGTCGAGAGCGTCGGCGAGCTCCCGTTCGGGCAGCAGCGCGACGAGGTCCAGGAGGCCCTCGAGGTCGGTGGGCGGCTCGCTCCGCGCGGTGCCGGCGACGGAGAGCATGTGCTCACCGAGGCCGCACGGCTCGAGGTCGATCGTGAAGGGGCTGCGTCCGCGCGGCGGGACGGCGAGCGCCTCGACGCCCGCGGGCAGGGCGCCCTCGCGCAGGCGCAGCCGCTGACAGGTGTAGGCGACGTGGACGCGGGTGCCCAGCGTCCGCGGTCGGACGCCGGCGAGACCCTCGACCCAGGTCGCGGCGCGGCTGCTGCGACCGGTCGCGTCGACGACGAGATCGCCGTGCAGCTCCTCGGTCGCGCCGCCGCGCAGGCGCACGCCGGTCACGCTCCGACCGTCGGCCGTGGCGAGGAGACCGCCGACGGCGCCCTGACGCGCCTCGACGCCGGGCAGTGCGAGCACGCGCCGGCGCAGCACGCCCTCGAGCAGCGGCCTGGTCAGCCACAGGGTGCCGGGCTCGTCGATGCCCGGGCGGAGCGGGGAGGAGCCGTCGGCGTCGGGGACGGCCTCGTCCGGGGCTTCCGGCTCGTGCTCGGCGCGCAGGGCCGCACCGGCGGCCAGGAGTTCCTCGCGCAGCCCGGGCAGGAGCTGCCCCATCCGCGCTTCGCCGAGAGCCAGCAGCCGGTGGACGGTCCCGCCCTGGGGGACGCCGCGGCGCGCTGCGAACGCCGCGGGGCCGTCGGTCGGGAGCTGATCCCGGTCGACGATCGTGACCCGCCCGCAGTGCGGAGCCAGGCCCGCCGCCGCGAGCAGCCCCGCCACGGATCCGCCCATCACGATCGCGTGGTCAAGCATTCTCTCCAGCCTCCTGCATGCCGACGGGCCGCCGCCGACCGGCGACCGTCCGTCCATCCCACGCGACCGGGCCGAGGTGAGGCAAACCTCTGTGACCTTTGCGGCCTCGCCCCGGCCCGCTCACGACCTGCGCGCCCTGCTCAGGTCCCGGCGATGCCGGTGGTGGAGATGCCCTTGATGATCTGGCGCTGGAAGAACAGGAAGACCACGATCAGCGGCAGCGCCGCGAGGACCGCCTGGGCCATGTTCTGCGCGTACTGGATGCCGTAGGCGCTGATGACGGTCTGCAGCCCCACCGGCAGGGTCATCAGGTTCGCGTCGTTGATGACGATGAACGGCCACAGGAAGTTGTTCCAGGCCCCGATGAACACGAAGATCGCCACCGCACCGAGGATCGGCCGGGACAGGGGCACGATGATGCTCCACAGGATGCGCAGGCGGCTGGCGCCGTCCATGAGCGCCGCCTCCTCGAGCTCCTTCGGGATCTGGTCGAAGAACTTCATGAGGATGAAGACCATCGGGGCCGCCACCACCTGCGGCAGGATGATGCCCCAGTAGGTGTCCACGAGGTTCAGGGAGAGCATCAGGCGGAACAGCGGCACGATGAGGATCTGGCCGGGGATCATGATCGAGGCGACGGTCAGCGTGACGATGAGCCGCCGTCCGGTGAACTGCATCCGGGAGAGCGCATAGCCGGCGAGCGCGGAGATCACCACCGTGATGGCGGTGACCAGCGTCGAGGTGAACAGGCTGTTCCATGCCCAGCGCGGCACCTTGCCCTCGCTGAGGGTCTCGGCATAGGCGGAGAGGGTGAAGCCGTTGTCCGGGATGAGCGTCACCGGCATCGCGGCGGCCTCGGCCTCCGTCTTCACGGAGGTGAGGATCGCCCATCCCACCGGGACCAGCCAGGCCAGGGCGAGGGCCGCGAGGATCACGAAGGCGAGGATCCGGAACGGATCCGCCTTCCTGCGGCGCCGCCCCTGCGGACCCGCGGTCCGTGCCGTGGGCACCGCCCCGTCAGGGCGGGCCGAAGTGATCGGATCAGCTGCTGCCGTCATGACTTCACGCTCCGTCGGGACGAGATCACCATGTAGCCGATGGACACGATGATGATCAGGAAGAAGAAGATGTAGGAGATGGCCGAGGCGTAGCCCAGCCGGTACCCGGTGAAGCCGACCTCGTACACGTACAGCAGGATCGGTCGGGTATCACCGCCAGGGCCGCCGGCGGTCATCTGGTAGATCTGGTCGAAGACCTTCAGCGAGGCGAGCATCTGCAGCACCAGCACCAGCACGGTGGTGGGGGCGAGCTGGGGCAGCGTGATGGAGATCAGCCGCCGCCAGCGCCCGGCGCCGTCGAGCGAGGCCGCCTCGTAGAGGTGGTCGGGGATGTTCTGCAGGGCGGTGAGGTACAGCAGGAAGTTGAATCCGACGGTCCACCACACGGTCATCACGACCACGGAGATCATCGCGAGGTTCGGATCCTGCAGCCAGGCCGGACCGGTGATGCCGAACCAGCCCAGCACCGTGTTGATCAGTCCTAGCTGGGGGTTGTACATCCACACCCAGAACTGGGAGGCGACCGTGGAGGCCAGCAGGAACGGCATGAAGAAGGACAGCCGCCAGAACCACTGCCCGGGCAGGCCGATGTTGACCAGCACCGCCAGGACGAGTGCGACGATCACCAGCGGCACCGCGGAGAGCACCGTGAACCACACCGTGTTCAGCAGGCTGCTCCACACGTACGGATCGGAGAACGCCTCGGCGTAGTTCTCCAGGCCCACGAAGCCGGTCTTGGTGCCGGCGAGGCTCGTGCCGGTCAGGCTCATCCAGAACCCGTAGATCGTGGGCCAGATGAGGAACAGCACGAAGGCTGCGAGGAACGGGAGGCAGTACAGCCAGCCGCGCAGGTTGTCGGCGCGGCGGCGGCGCCGCCGCAGCTCGGAGCTCACGCCGGCGGCGGGCCGGGCGGTGCCGCTCGGCGTGGCGAGACCGTCAGTGGTGGTCATCGATCGTCTCCTTCGGCGGGCGGGGGATCACATCGGGCTCGGCTTGGCGAGCAGGTCATCGATTCGGCCGACGAAGGCGTTCCAGCCCTCGAGCGGGTCGGTGCGGCGTGCCCACACGTTCTGCATGGTGTTGCCGAAGTAGGTGCTGAAGTCGCTGCCCGATCCGGTGAACCACGCCGGCGGGTCGTAGACCAGGTGGTCGATCGCGTCGGCATAGTGGGACTGGGGCTCGAGCTCCTGGTAGGCCGGGTCCTCGACCACCGGGGTGTAGGCCGGGATGTGCCCGGCGTCCGCCCAGGCGAGCGAGTGCTTCAGCACGTGCGCGACCAGGGCGTGGACCGCGCGGCGCCGCTCGGGGTCCGGGGAGCTCTGGAACGGGAGCACGAAGGAGTGCGAGTCGGCGTAGGCCGTGGGCGGGCCGAACACCCCGGGCACCATCGTCATGTCGAAGGGCACGCCCTCGTCGCGGTAGCTGCCGATCTCCCAGACCCCTCCGAAGAAGGCGCCGCTGCCGCCCGTGGCGAACTCCGAGATCGCAGTGCCGCCGTCGTGGCTGGGATTGCCCGCCTCCCCGTCGATCAGGGAGAGGATCCACTCGATCGCGTCGATCGCGATCTCCTCCTGGTACTGCATGGTCCCGCCCTCGGGCAGCTCCATCGTGCCGCCCATCTGGGTGTAGTACGTGTAGAACATCCGCCACTGGTTCATGCCGTCGCCGAGCCAGCCGAAGGACAGCCCATAGCCGCTCGGCGCCGCCCCCGAGAGCTCGAGGGCGAGGTCGCGGAAGTCCTCCGGGGTCTCGGTGGGCAGGAGCAGCCCGTCGCTGTCCAGCACCCCGGCCTCGTCGGCGATGTCGGTGTTGTAGTAGAGGACGAAGGGGTGGGAGTCGAGCGCGATGTTCAGCAGCTCGCCCTCCACCTCCATCTTGTCCCAGATGAGCTCGGGGAAGTCCTCCTGGCGGATGCCGAACTCCCCGAGCAGGTCGAGGTCCCAGGCATCCAGCAGACCGCCCGGGGCGTAGCCGGGCACGCGCGCCGAGTGCATGACCGCGATGTCCGGGGCCCGCCCTCCGGCGGAGGCCATCGCGAGCTTCGTGTAATAGGGCGCGCCCCACCCCAGGACGGTCTGGGTGACGTCCGCGGCGCCGTCCGTGGCCATGTACTCGTCCAGCAGTCCGCTCATCGTCACGCCGTCCGGACCGGACAGCAGGTGCCAGAACGAGATCTCCTCGGCCGACGCGGAGGAGAGGCTCCCGCAGCCGGCGAGGGCGGCGATCCCCCCGGCCGCGCCGACGCCGCCGACCCCGCGCAGGAGCGCACGTCGGTCCAGACGCCGATGCATCGCCGTCGAGAAGATGCTGCTGTGCTTCATGTGTCCACCCCTTCGTGGTGGAACCGTGGGTCGCGCCGACAGTCGCCGGCGCCCCGCGTTCCCGTGGGCTGCTGTGCTGGACAGCAATTTACAGCGTTGTAAACCCTGGGGTCAAACCTCCGCCGCGCCTCGGCGCGCATGGCGCCGGTCACATCGACGGGTCACGGAGAGGCGACGGTTCGCGGCAGCGCTCGAGGAATGCTCCGTTCTGAGCCACTTCCGCCGTAGAAGTGGCTCAGAACGGAGCATCCCCCGACACGACGGGACGGCTCAGGCGCCGCCCTGCGAGCGCTTCTTGTTCCAGACGTCGAAGGCGACCGCGATCAGCAGCACCACGCCGCGGACCACCGACTGGGTGGACTGGTCGATGCCCATGATCTGCATGCCGTTGGACATGACCGCCATGATCAGACCGCCGATGATCGCGCCGTGCACCTTGCCCACGCCGCCGGTGACCGCCGCGCCGCCGATGAAGGCGGCGGCGATCGCGTCGAGCTCGAACATGTTGCCGGCCCCCGGCTGGGCGCTGTTGGAGCGGGCCGAGTAGACGATGCCGGCGATCGCCGAGAGCAGTCCCATGTGCACGAACAGCCACATGTTCACGCGGCGGGTCTTCACGCCGGAGAGCTTCGCGGCCTGGAGGTTGCCGCCCATGGCGTAGATGTGTCGGCCGAAGATCGTGCGCTGGCTGATGAAGCCGTAGATGAGCACGAGCGCGGCGAGCAGGATCAGCACCACGGGCAGGCCGCGCGAGTGCGCGAGCTGCCACGCGAAGGCCATGACCACCAGCGCGACCGCGGCGATCTTGACCCAGAACAGCGGGAACGCCTCGACCTGCTGCTTGTACTTCAGCTTCGCGAGCCGGCCGCGGTACTCCTGGATCCCGAAGACGACCACCAGCGCGGCGGCGAGGAACAGCGTGAAGGCGTCGTACCCGTCCCCGCCGAGGAGCCCGTTGAGGAAGCCGCCGGAGATGTACTGGTACTCCCGCGGGAACGGCGAGAGCGACACGTTGCCGAGCACCTGCATCGTCAGGCCGCGGAAGATGAGCATGCCGGCGAGGGTCACGATGAACGCGGGGATCCCGACGTACGCGACCCAGAAGCCCTGCCACAGCCCCACCAGCACGCCGGTGCCGAGCGCGGCGAGCACGCCCATCCACCACGGCATGCCGTTGCCGATGACGACCACCGCCGCGACCGCGCCGGTCAGCGCGACCACCGACCCGACGGAGAGGTCGATGTGCCCGGCGACGATGATCAGCACCATGCCGATCGCGAGGATCAGGATGTAGGAGTACTGCAGCACCAGGTTGGTGAGGTTGCCGGGGCTGAGCAGCTGACCGCCGGTGAGGATCGTGAACAGCACGATGATGAACACGAACGCGATGTAGATGCCGCTGGTGCGCAGGTTGCGCGTGAGCAGCTCCTTGATGTCAGAGGTTCCGGCCATGAGGCGCCCTCACTCCCTCTCCATGGTCATGAGCTCCATGAGGTGCTCCTGGGTGGCGTCCTGGGCGGCGACCTCGCCGGTGATCCGGCCCGCGGACAGCGTGTAGATGCGATCGGCCAGACCCATCACCTCGGGAAGCTCCGAGGAGATGACGATGATGGCCTTGCCCGCCTCGGCGAGCTCGTTGATGATCGTGTAGATCTCGAACTTGGCGCCGACGTCGACGCCGCGGGTGGGCTCGTCGAGGATCAGCAGGTCCGGTTCGGTGTACAGCCACTTGCTGAGCACGACCTTCTGCTGGTTGCCGCCCGAGAGCTTGCCGACGGTCGCCATGACCGTCGGCGTCTTGATGTTCAGCGAGGAGCGGTAGCGCTCGGCGACCGCGATCTCCTCGTTGCCGTTGAGCCAGAACCCGTTGAGGATCTTCTTCAGCCCCGAGGCGGTCACGTTGGTGCGGATGTCCTGGATGAGGTTCAGCCCGTACTGCTTGCGGTCCTCGGAGACGTAGGCGATGCCGGCGTCGATCGCGTCGGCGACGGTGCGCAGCTGCACCTCCTTGCCGTGCACGTGGGCGCGGCCGGAGATGTCCCGGCCGTAGGAGCGGCCGAACACGCTCATCGCGAGCTCGGTGCGTCCGGCGCCCATCAGCCCGGCGATCCCGACGACCTCCCCCGCGCGCACGCTCAGGGACGCGCCGTCCACGACGGTGCGGCCGGCCTGGGTGGGATGGCCGACGTGCCAGTCCTCGATCCGCAGGATCTCCTCCCCGATCTCGGCGCTGCGCTCGGGGTAGAGGCTGTCGATGTCGCGCCCGACCATTCCGCGGATGATGCGGGGGACGAGGGTGTGCCGCTCCTCGGCCGGGACGCGCATGTCGATCGTCTCGATGGTCGAGCCGTCGCGGATCACGGTCGTGGCGTCGGCGACCGCGGCGATCTCCCCGAGCTTGTGGGAGATGATGATGCTGGTCACGCCGCTCTCGTCGCGCAGGGTGCGGATGAGACCGAGCAGATGCTCGGAGTCGTCGTCGTTCAGCGCCGCAGTGGGCTCGTCGAGGATCAGCAGGGTCACGTTCTTCGAGAGCGCCTTGGCGATCTCGACCAGCTGCTGCTTGCCCACGCCCAGCTGGCCGACAGGGGTGACGGGCTTCTCATGCAGCCCCACGCGGGCCATCAGCTCGGCGGCACGGGCGTTGGTCTCGTGCCAGCTGATCACGCCGCCGCGGGCCTGCTCGTTGCCGAGGAAGATGTTCTCGGCGATCGAGAGGTGCGGGACCAGCGCGAGCTCCTGGTGGATGATCACGATCCCCTCGGCCTCGGAGTCGTTGATGTCCGCGAAGCTGACCGGGCGGCCGCGGAAGTGGATCTCGCCCTCGTAGGACCCGGCCGGCTCGACGCCGGAGAGGACCTTCATGAGAGTGGACTTGCCGGCGCCGTTCTCGCCGCAGATCGCGTGGATCTCGCCCTCGTCGACGCTCAGCGAGACGTCCTTGAGGGCGACGACGCCGGGGAAGCGTTTGGTGATGGACCGCATCTCGAGGATGTTCTCGGTCACGGGGACCTCCTTCGGGCAGGGGGTCCCGGCGCGGCGGCGCGCCGGGACCCCGCCGGTGCTTCGGTGCAGTGGGTGGTCAGAGCTGCCCGGACTCGACCTGCTCCTCCGTGTAGTAGCCGGAGTCGACCATGATCTCCTCGTAGTTGTCCTCCAGCACCATCTGCACCTCGAGCAGGTAGGAGGGGACGACGACCACGCCGTTGTCGTAGGTCTCGGTGTCGTTGGCCTCGGGGTCCTCGCCGTTCAGGATCGACTCCGCGGCGACGATCGCCTGCTCGGCGAGGTTGCGGGTGTCCTTGAAGATGGTCGAGGACTGGACGCCGTCGGCGATGAGCTTGATCGAGGCGATCTCGGCGTCCTGCCCGGTGACGATCGGCAGGCCCTCCTCGATCGTCGGGCCGAGGCCCGCGTTCTGCAGGGCGTTGATGATGCCGCGCGAGAGCGGATCGGCCGGTGCGAGCACCCCGGCGAGCTCCTCGCCGCTGTTGTAGTGCGTGGTCAGGAGGTTCTCCATGCGCTTCTGGGCGGTCTCCTGCTCCCAGCGCTGGGTGGCGGCCTGGTCGATGTCCATCTGGCCCGAGAGCACCGTCAGGGTGCCGTCGTCGAAGTAGGGCTGCAGGGTGTCGATCGCTCCCTGCCAGAACAGGTGGGCGTTGTTGTCGTCGAGCGAGCCGGCGAACAGCTCGATGTTCAGCGGCCCCTCGGGCGCGTCGTCGGCCTTCTCGAAGTCCTCGTCCAGCAGGCCCAGGCCGTACATCAGGGCGTTGGCCTGGTTCACGCCCACCTTGTAGTTGTCGAAGGTGACGTAGAAGTCGACGTTCTCGTTGTCGGTGAGCAGGCGGTCGTAGGCGATCACGGGGATCCCGGCGGCCTCGGCCGCATCGAGCTGGGAGGAGAGCGAGGCGCCGTCGATCGAGGCGATCAGCAGCACGCTCACGCCGGAGTTGATCATCTGGTCGATCTGCTGCTGCTGGGTGGGGATGTCGTCGTCGGCGTACTGCATGTCGACGGTGAAGCCCTTGCCCTCCAGGCCCTCCTTGATGTTGTTGCCGTCGGCGACCCAGCGCTCGTAGGTCTGGGTCGGCATCGCGACGCCGACGGTCTGGTCCTCGGGCGCGGCGTCGGGATCGGGGCCGCCGGAGCCGGCGCCCTCGCCGCCGCAGGCGGCCAGGCCGAGCGCGGCCATGGCGGCGGTGCCGCCCAGGATGAAGCTTCTGCGGTCGTGCATGGATCTCTCCTCGTCGAAGTCACCACCCGCTCCCCTCGTCGGGGCGGGACACCGCGTGCGGCGGATCGGGCTCTGCGGGCTTCTGCGCCGTGCAGGGGCCGGCCGTTCGTCGGCGTGGACAGCGGCGCCGGCGATGGCCCGCTGTCCGAGATGCCCGACGCCTCCGTGGCGTCGATCACTCGGATGATAACGTTCACATCGAGGCGGATGTCAACTGCCGCGACACCGCTCCGCGTCACGACTTCGCAACGACGCCGGACTCGAGGTCCGAGGCCGTTGCGCGGCACCCTGCACGCAGGGGATCAGCGCAGGTCAGCGCCCGGCGACGTGACGCCCCATCGACCATCCGCGAGGAGGAAGCCATGAGCCCACCGTCGCGTCGTCCGTCGATGGCCGACGTCGCCGCCCGCGCCGGGGTCTCGTACCAGACGGTCTCGCGCGTGCTCAACCAGCCCGGCATCGTCCGGCCCGAGACGCGCGACCGGGTGCTCGCGGCGATCGCCGAGACCGGATACACCCCGAACCGCGCGGCGCGGGCGCTGAAGACCACCCGCTCCTCGCAGATCGGCCTGCTCACCGACGGCTCCTCGCTCTTCGGCCCCTCGGAGACGGTCACCGCGATCGAGACCGCGGCCCGCGAGGCGGGCTACTCCGTGCTGCTGACGACCGTCGGCTCCGGCGTCGCGGACCCCGCTGCGGAGCCGAGCCCGGGCAGCAGCCTGATCGGCTCGGGCGTGGACGGGATCCTCGTCGTCGCCGCGCACGAGGGGATGCAGCCGGTGGTCGCCGCTGCGGCCTCGACGATCCCCGTCCTCGCCGTCTCCGCGCAGTCCCCGGCGAGCTCCGACGCCGCCGTCGTGGGCGTGGACCAGCGCCTCGGGGCCCGGTCGGTGGTCGAGCACCTCGCACGCACCGGCGTGCGCTCGATCGCGCACCTGGCCGGCCCGTCGGACTGGTTCGACGCGCGCGCCCGGCTGGACGGCTTCGTCGAGGGGCTCGAGGGCCAGGGCCTGGACGGCGTCGCGACCGCACCCGGCGACTGGACGCCGCGCTCGGGCTACGAGCTCACGCGCGAGCTGCTCGCCTCGGGGCCGCCCCAGGCGCTCTTCGCCGCGAACGACATGATGGCGATCGGCGCACTGCACGCGCTGCACGAGCAGGGGCTGCGGGTGCCGGAGGACATCGCGGTGGTGGGCTTCGACGACACCGACTGCGCCGCCTACCTGACCCCCTCGCTGACCACGGTCTCCCAGCCCTTCGCGGAGCTGGGGCGGCTCGCGCTGCACCGGCTGCTGCAGCTGCTGGAGCATCCGGAGGAGCCGGGGCCGCCGCCCGCAGCGCTCGCGCCTCGCCTCGTGGCACGCGGCTCGACGCGGCCGGAGCACGGGACGGCCTGACGGGCGTGCGACGAGACCCTCCGCGGGGCCAAGGAGAGCCTGCGGGACGTGCAGGATGTGAACGTTGACATCGGCCGTGCGGCCTGGTTCAGTGAACCCATGACGCACGCCGACGTGTCCCACACGCATTCGCCCTCCTCCGCCGCCGACGGCGGCGACCACGCCGCCCTGATCGCCGCCGGCAGGGCGCACCTCGGGATCGAGCTGGGCTCGACCCGCATCAAGGCCGCCCTCGTCGACGAGACCGGGGCCGTCCTCGCCACGGGCTCCCACGCCTGGGAGAACGAGCTGGTGGGAGAGACCTGGACCTATTCGCTCGAGGCCGTCTGGGCGGGCGTGCGCGACTGCTACGCCGAGCTCGCCCGCGAGGTGCGCGAACGCCACGGGGCCGAGCTCTCCCGCCTCGGCAGCCTGGGCGTCTCCGCGATGATGCACGGCTATCTCGCCTTCGACGCCGACGGCGAGCAGCTCGCCGAGTTCCGCACCTGGCGCAACACCTTCACCACCGAGGCCGCCGCGCAGCTCAGCGAGATCCTCGAGCAGAACATCCCGCTGCGCTGGAGCGTCTCCCACCTCCTGCACGCCGTGCAGCAGGGCGAGGAGCACGTGGACAGCCTGGACCACCTCACCACCCTCGCCGGCTACGTGCACTGGCAGCTCACCGGCCGGAAGGTGCTCGGCGTGGGCGATGCGAGCGGGATGTTCCCGATCGCAGCCTCCGGCGACGCCTTCGACGCGGAGCTGCTGAAGCGCTTCGCCCGGATCGAGGACATCGACGCGCAGCCGTGGTCGCTCCCGGACCTCCTGCCCGAGGTGCTCGTCGCCGGGCAGGACGCGGGCCGCCTCACCGCCGAGGGCGCCGCGCTGCTGGATCCCACCGGCACGCTCCAGCCCGGCGCGATCACCGCCCCGCCGGAGGGCGACGCCGGCACCGGCATGGTCGCGACCCAGGCCGTCGAGCCCCGCACCGGCAACGTCTCGGCCGGGACGAGCGCCTTCGCGATGGTGGTCCTCGAGGGGCCGCTGTCCGGGCCGCGCGAGGAGATCGACCTGGTCACGACCCCGTCGGGCGATCCGGTGGCGATGATCCACACGAACAACTGCACCACCGACCTCGACGCCTGGCTGGGGCTGTTCTCCCGCTTCGCCGAGCTCGTGGGCGCCCCGCAGTCGCCCGAGGAGCTCTACGGGACGCTCTTCTCCGCGGGGGCCGACGGCGACGCCGACGCCGGCGGGGTGCTCAGCTACAACTACGTCTCCGGGGAGCACCAGACCGGTGTCGCCTCCGGCCGCCCGCTCCTGGTGCGCGAGCAGTCCGCCCGCTTCACCCTCGAGAACTTCATGCGCGCCCAGCTCTACGGTGCCTTCGGGGCGCTCGCGGTGGGCATGGAGGCGCTGCTGAAGGACGAGGGCGTGCGGCTGGACGTCATGTACGCCCACGGCGGCATCTTCCGCACCCGGGGCGTGGCGCAGCAGGTGCTCGCCGATGCGCTCGGCGTGCCCGTCGCGCTCGGCGAGTCCGCGGGCGAGGGCGGCGCCTGGGGCATGGCCCTGCTCGCCGCACACACCGCCCGCACCGCCGCGGCCGACGCCGACAGCGGCACGCCCACCGCAGCGCAGTCCCTCAGCGCCTATCTCGACGAGGTCGTCTTCGCCGGTCAGGACCTCACCACCCTGTCGCCCGACGCCGACGGCACCGCCGGGCACGGGGCCTGGCTGGACGCCTATCGCGCCGGACTGCCCCTCGCTCGGCAGGCCGGGGACGTGCTCGGCTGAGGACCCGGCCGACGGGGCGGCCGGGCGTCCCGTCAGCCGCAGGCGCGCGTGCCGCCTGGTCCGCGGTCCCCACCGCTTCCCGCTCCGACGACCCGGCCGGCGCCACGCCGGCCCCACGGACACCGCCCTCTGCTCACATCCTTCGTGTGAACGTTGACATCACCTGATCCCCGCACCGGAAGGAAGACCCATGACCCTGGTCCTGACCGACCTGTCCGACGACGCCCAGCGCGCCGTCGCCGCGACGCGCGAGCGCGTCGCCGCCCTGCACGCCGAGCTGCCCCGCAACCAGCTGGTGGTGTGGACCGCCGGCAACGTCTCCGAGCGGGTCCCGGACCTGCCGGAAGAGGTGCCCGGCCTGTTCGTCATCAAGCCCTCCGGCGTCTCCTACGACGAGCTCACCCCCGAGACGATGGTGGTGTGCACCCTGGACGGCGCCAAGATCGTCGACGGCACGCCCGATGCGCTCTCGCCCTCCTCGGACACCGCCGCCCACGCCTACGTCTACGCGCACATGGACGAGGTGGGCGGCGTGGTGCACACCCACTCCACCTACGCGACCGCCTGGGCGGCGCGCGGCGAGGAGATCCCCTGCGTGCTGACGATGATGGCCGACGAGTTCGGCGGCCCCGTGCCCGTCGGCCCCTTCGCGATCATCGGCGACGACTCGATCGGCCACGGCATCGTCGAGACGCTGCGGGGCCATCGCAGCCCTGCCGTGCTGATGCAGAACCACGGCCCGTTCACCATCGGCAAGGACGCCCGCGCCGCGGTGAAGGCCGCCGTGATGGTCGAGGAGGTCGCCCGCACGGTGCACGTCTCCCGCCAGCTCGGCGAGCCGCTGCCCATCGCGCAGCAGCACGTCGACTCCCTGTACGACCGCTACCAGAACGTCTACGGACAGCCGTCCGCCCCCGACTCCGATCCTACCGCCGGCCAGCAGACCCAGGAGGCCTGACCACCATGCAGAACCCCTTCGAGACCCGCGAGATCTGGTTCCTCACCGGCAGCCAGGGGCTGTACGGCCCCGAGACCCTCGAGCAGGTCGCCGCACAGTCCCGCACGATCGCCGAGACCCTCGACGCCGCCTCCGACATCCCGGTGAAGATCGTCTGGAAGCCCGTGCTCACCGACCGCGACGCGATCCGCGAGACCGCCCTGGCCGCGAACGCGGATCCCGCCTGCGTGGGCGTGATCGCCTGGATGCACACCTTCTCGCCGGCGAAGATGTGGATCCAGGGGCTGGACGCCCTGGCCACGCCGCTGCTGCACCTGCACACGCAGGCGAACGTCGAGCTGCCCTGGTCCACGATCGACATGGACTTCATGAACCTCAACCAGGCCGCGCACGGCGACCGCGAGTTCGGGTACATCGCCACGCGCCTGGGCGTGGACCGCAAGACCGTCGTCGGCCATGCGAGCGACGAGGCCGTGCAGGGGCGGATCGGCCGCTGGGCCCGTGCCGCGACCGGCTGGGCCGAGATGCGCTCCCTGAAGCTCGCCCGCTTCGGCGACAACATGCGCAACGTCGCCGTCACCGAGGGCGACAAGACCGAGGCCGAGCTGCGGCTCGGCGTCTCCGTCAACACCTGGGGCGTCAACGACCTGGTCACAGTGATTGATGCGGTGGACGACCGAGTTGTCGACGAGCTGGTCGCCGAGTACGAGGAGCTGTACGACGTGGTCCCCGAGCTCCGGCGCGGCGGGGAGCGCCACGAGTCCCTGCGCTACGGCGCCCGTCAGGAGCTGGGCCTGCGCCGCTTCCTCGAGGAGGGCGGCTTCGGCGCCTTCACCACGAACTTCGAGGATCTCGGCGGGCTGCGCCAGCTGCCCGGCCTCGCGGTGCAGCGCCTCATGGCCGACGGCTACGGCTTCGGCGCCGAGGGCGACTGGAAGACCGCGATCCTGGTGCGGGTCGCCGCGGTGATGGGCTACGGCCTGTCCGGCGGCGCCTCCCTCATGGAGGACTACACCTACGAGATGACGCCCGGGAAGGAGAAGATCCTCGGCGCGCACATGCTCGAGGTCTCCCCCTCCCTCACCACCGGCACGCCGACCCTCGAGATCCACCCGCTGGGGATCGGCGACCGCGAGGACCCGGTGCGGCTGAAGTTCACGGCCGACGCGGGCCCCGCCGTCGTGGTGGCGCTGTCCGACATGCGCGAGCGGTTCCGCCTGGTCGCGAACGTGGTGAAGGTGGTCGAGCCCGACGAGGAGCTGCCGAACCTGCCGGTGGCCTGCGCCGTGTGGGAGCCCGCGCCGGACTTCGCGACCTCCGCCGAGTGCTGGCTGACCGCCGGCGCCGCCCACCACACGGTGATGAGCACCGCGGTGGGCCTGGAGGTGTGGGAGGACCTCGCCACGATCGCGGACATCGAGCTCGCGGTCATCGACGAGTCCACGACGGTGCGCTCCTTCGCCCAGGACCTGCGCACCAACCAGGTCTACCACCGCCTCGCCCAGGGCTTCTGAGCTCCGGGCTCGCGTCGGGCCGGGCCGTTCCCTGGCCGGGCACGGCGTCGGGCCAGGCCGTTCCCTGGCCGGCTGCGGACCTGCCCGGGCCGATCCCGGGCCTGTCTCCCGCCCGTCCCCGGCCGTCCCCGGCACCCCCGGCCTTCCCCGCCAGTCCCCGGCGCCGCGCGTAGCAAAGTTGGTCCTCTGGCACCGCCATTCGCCCCACTTTGCTACGCGAGCGTCGCGGGGACGGTCCGAGCGTCGCGCGGCCGGTCCGAGCGTCGCGCGGCCGGTCCGAGCGTCGCGGGGACGGTCCGTCGCGGCCCGCCTTCTGATCACCCCCGGACTCGTGCGAGGCTCCGGACGAGTCCTGGGGTGACACTTCCTCCCAGAGCACCCACCCTCGTCCCACCGGAGCGATGATGCCCACCACGAGCACCCCTGGCCACGCCCCCGAGCGTCCCGGCCCCGCCCCCGAGCGTCCCGGCCCCCACGAGCGTCCCGGCCTGAGCTGGTCCGGGACCGTGGACTACGGGCCCGGACCGCTGCACGCCCCGACCTCCCTCGACCAGCTGCAGGAGCTCGTGGCCGCCAGCGACCGGGTGCGTGCGCTGGGGACCCGTCACTCCTTCTCCGAGGTCGCCGCGAGCGACGCGGACCTCGTCACTCTCACCGGGATGCCGCCGGAGATCGACATCGACACCGAGGCCGGCACGGTGCGGGTCGCGGCCGGGGTCCGCTACGGCGAGCTCGCCGTCGCCGCGCATGCCGCGGGCCTCGCCCTGCCGACCATGGGCTCCCTGCCGCACATCTCGGTGGGCGGGGCGAGCGCGACCGGCACCCACGGCTCCGGGAACGCCTCGCGCTCGCTGTCGTCCTCGGTGCGGGCGGTCGAGCTGGTCACCGCCGGCGGCGATCTGCTGCACCTGTCCCGCGAGGAGAATCCGGAGCTCTTCCCGGGTGCCGTGCTCTCCCTCGGCGCGCTCGGGGTCTTCACCCATCTGACGCTCGACCTGGTCCCCGCCGCGCCCATGCGCCAGACCGTCCACCTCGACTTCCCCGCCGAGCGGATGGACGAGGGGAGCCTCGCGCAGATGCTCGGCGCCGGCGCGAGCGTGAGCCTGTTCCATCACTGGGACGGCCACATCGCCCAGGCCTGGGTGAAGCAGCGCATGGGCTCGGACGCCACGTCACCCGACACCGCGCTCCCGGAGAGCTGGCTCGGGGGCCGACGGGCTCCCGGTCCCGTGCACCCGCTGCCCGGCATGTCGGCGGACTCCTGCACCGACCAGACCGGGCAGCCGGGCCCCGCGCACGAGCGCCTGCCGCACTTCCGGCTCGAGTTCACCCCGTCCAGCGGGGAGGAGATCCAGTCGGAGTACTTCGTGCCGCGCGAGCGGATCGGCGAGGCGCTCGCGGCGGTGATGCCGCTCGGCGAGCGGATCCGTCCGCTGCTGCACGCCTCCGAGGTGCGCACCGTCGCCGCCGACGAGCTGTGGCTCTCCCCCGCCCAGCACCGCGACAGCGCCTGCGTGCACTTCACCTGGCAGCGGCGCCCCGCCGAGGTCGCGGCGCTGCTGCCGGAGATCGAGGAGCGCCTGGCGCCCTTCGCGCCGCGCCCCCACTGGGGCAAGGTGTTCGCCCTCGACCCCGAGGTCGTGCGCGCCCGGTACCCGGACCTGGCACGCTTCCGGGCGCTCCGCGACCGTCTGGACCCCGGCCGCACCTTCCGCAACGACTACGTGGACCGGCTGCTCGGCGACTGAGCACGCCCCGATCGGGCACGGAGGATTCGTGACGGTCTCGTGAGGATCCGCCGGAACGTATCGCTCCGGGCACGTTCAGGCCCCATGCTGGTCATGCGCAGATACTCTGTGCCTCATCGACCATGCGCGAGGCGCCCCAGGAGACAGGTTCTAGAACTTCCGTGACCGCGCATCCCTGCACCCCTGCTCCGGCCCCTGCCACCCTCGGCACGGGGCTCGCACACGCGAAGGCGATCCTGGTGGGAGAGCACTCGGTGGTCCACGGCACCCCCGCGATCGCGGTGCCGGTCAGCACCCTCACGTCGTCGGCGGTCCTGCGACCGGCGAGCGGGACCCGCCTCAGCAGCGCCCTCTACACGGGGCCCGTGGCCGACGCCCCCGCACATCTCGCCCCGGCACGGGCCGCCTGGCGGGCCGCCTCCGCGCATGTCGGCCTCGGCGCGGAGGGGCTCGAGCTGGCCATCGAGTCGGAGGTGCCGATCGGGCGAGGGCTCGGATCCAGCGCCGTGAGCGCCGCCGCGATCGTGCGCGCGGTCGCCGATGCCGCGGGGGTCGTGCTCGAGACCACGGAGGAGTACGAGCTCATCCAGGTGGCCGAGCGGGTCGCCCACGGCACGCCCAGCGGGATCGATGCGCGCACGGTGGTGGCCGACGCCCCGATCCACTTCGAGCAGGGAGCCTTCCGGACCCTGCCGATGGCGGCGCCCCTCGCTCTCGTCATCGCGGACACGGGGCGTCCCGGAGCGACCTCCGAGGCCGTCGCCGCAGTGCGTGCGCTGCGCGACCGGGAGCCCGCCGCGACCGACTCCGCGATCGCCCGTCTCGGGGAGCTGACTGAGGGATGCGTCATGGACCTCGCCACCGGGAACCACTCCGAGCTGGGCTTTCGTCTGCGCTCCGCGCATGAGCTGCTCGTCGGCCTCGGCGTGAGCAGCCCGGAACTGGATACCCTCGTGCAGGCGGCGCATGCCGCCGGCTCCCCCGGCGCCAAGCTCACCGGCGGCGGCCTGGGCGGGTGCATCCTCGCCCTCGCCCCCTCCGTGGCCGAGGCCGGGGCCCTCGCGCACGCCCTCGAGGCGGCCGGCGCGGCACAGGTTCACATCACGGTGGTCGGAGGTACGGCATGACCAGGGCGACAGCGCGCGCACACCCCAACATCGCGCTCGTGAAGTACTGGGGCAAGCGCGACGAGGAGCTCATGCTCCCCGCGGCCGGCAGCCTCTCCCTCACCCTCGACGCCTTCGCGACCACCACCACGGTCGCGCTCGAGGGGACCGACGACGAGGCCGCCGCCGACAGCTTCACCCTGAACGGCGCCGCGGCCACCCCCGCGCAGGCCACGCGCGTGACCCGCTTCCTCGACCTGGTCCGCGAGCGGGCGGGCTCCACCGCCCGCGCCGTCGTGACCTCGCACAACGAGGCCCCGACCGGTGCCGGGCTGGCGTCCTCCGCCTCGGGCTTCGCCGCGCTCGCGGTCGCCTCCGCCGCCGCCTACGGCCTCGACCTCGACCGGACGGAGCTCAGCCGTCTGGCGCGTCGCGGCTCGGGCTCCGCCACCCGGTCCCTCGTGGACGGCCTGGCCCTGTGGCACGCCGGGCACGACGACGCCTCCTCCTTCGCGGAGCCGATCGAGGGGCCCGCGATCTCCATGACCATCGTGACCGTCGACGCGGCGGAGAAGGCCGTCTCCAGCCGCGAGGCGATGCGCCGCACCGCGGCCACCTCCCCGTACTACGCGGGATGGGTCGAGTCCACCACCCGCAGCCTGCAGGAGATGAGCTCGGCCTGCCGCGCGGGCGACTTCACCCGCATCGGGGAGATCACCGAGTCCAACGCCCTGCGCATGCACGCCGCGATCGAGGCGTGCGAGCCGCCCGTCCGCTACCTGCGCGCCGGCTCGATCGCCGTGTTCGACGCTGTCGAGCAGCTGCGCGCCGACGGCGTCGAGTCCTATGCGACCGCCGACGCCGGCCCCAACGTCGTCGTCATCTCCCGCCCCGAGGACGCCCCCGCCGTCGCAGAGCACCTGGACCATCTCGGCCAGGTGCGCGTGGTCGGCGCCGGCCCCGGGGCCCGTCTCATCCCCGCGGAGGATCCCGCATGATCGTCACCCGCGCACCGGGCAAGCTCTTCATCGCCGGCGAGTACGCCGTCGTCGACCCCGGGCAGCCCGCGGTCCTCGTGGCCGTCGACCGCTTCCTCACCGTCCGTCTCACGCCCAGCGACGACGTCGGCCGCGTGCACTCGCGCGAGTACGGGAAGGCGCCAGTGGAGTGGACCCGCACCGACCACACCGGGCAGCCGGTGAGCATCGTCGTCGAGCACCAGCCCTACGACTACGTGGTCAGCGCGATCACGCTCATGGAGCGGCTGCGCGACGAGCGGGGCCTGCCCGCCCACTACTTCGACCTGCACATCGAGTCGGATCTCGACGACGCCTCGGGGCGCAAGTTCGGCCTCGGCTCCTCGGCGGCGGTGACGGTCGCGGTGGTCGCCGCGCTCGACGAGTTCTACGCGCTCGGGCTCACCGTCGACGAGCGCTTCCGCATGGCCCTGCTGTCCACGATCATGGTCTCCCCCGATGCCTCCGGCGGGGACGTCGCCGCATCCACCTACGGCGGCTGGATCCGGTACACCTCCCCCGACCGGGGCGCGCTGCGCGAGAGCCTCGGCCGCGACGGGGTCACGGCGACGCTCACCTGCGCCGGCTGGGAGCTGCACCGCGTGGATCCCCTGCCCGCTCCCTCCTCGCTGCGCCTGCTGGTGGGCTGGACCGGCTCCCCCGCCTCGACCGAGCGCCTGGTGGGCGGGGTCCGACCGCCCCGGGCGCGCACCACCGGCCGCTACGGGAGCTTCATGACCGAGAGCCGGGACTGCGTGGACACGCTCGTGGAGAGCCTGCGGGCCGACGACGGCTCCCGCGCCCGCGAGACGATCACCCGCGCCCGCCGGCTGCTGCAGCAGCTCGGCGAGAGCAGCGGCATCCGGATCGAGACCGACGAGCTGCGCCTGCTGTGCGACCTCGCCGAGCAGCACGGCACCGCGGGCAAGCCCTCCGGCGCCGGCGGCGGCGACTGCGGCATCGTGCTCGCCCCCGTCGACACCGAGCTCGAGACGCTGCTGACGGCCTGGGAGGGGCGCGGCATCCGCCGGCTGGACATCTCGGTGCACCACCCCGAGGCTCCCGCCCCCGCCGACGCGGCGACCGCGCGCGCCGCGGGGGATGAGCGCGCCACGCAGGGCGAGAGCGCCGCAGAGGCGGAGCGATGAGCGCGCCGAGCGGCAGCGGGCAGCGCAAGGACGACCACCTGCGCCTCGCCCACGGCCAGCAGACCTCCGCCCCCGCCCCCAACGACTTCGACGACGTGCAGATCGTCCACCACGCCCTCGCCGGCATCGACCCTGAGCGGGTGCGGCCGGGCGTGGACGTGCTCGGGCATCGCTGGAGCGCGCCGCTGTACATCAACGGCATGACCGGCGGCACCGACCGGACCGCGCGCGTGAACCGCGCCCTGGCGATCGCCGCCCGCGAGACCGGCATCGCGATGGCCTCCGGCTCCGTGGCCATCGCCCTGGACGATCCCTCGACCGCGCCCGGCTTCCGGGTGATCCGCGATGAGAACCCCGACGGCTTCGTGATGGCCAATCTCGGCATCGGCCGCAGCGGCGAGGAGGCCCGACGCGCCGTCGACCTGCTCGAGGCGGACGCCCTGCAGATCCACCTCAACGCCGTGCAGGAGACGGTGATGCCGGAGGGGACCTGCGACTTCTCCCGCTGGCCCCAGGCCCTCGAGGAGGTCGTCGCCGCCTCCCCGGTGCCGGTGCTCGTCAAGGAGGTCGGCTTCGGGCTCAGCCGCCGCACCCTGCGCCTCCTGCACGACATGGGCGTGCAGATCGCCGACGTCAGCGGCGTCGGCGGCACCGACTTCGCCCGGATCGAGAACGCGCGCCGCCCCGGCGAGGACTTCTCCTTCCTCTCCGGCCACGGGCAGTCCGCGGTGTGCTGCCTGCTGGACGCCCCGCAGGACGCTCCGCTGCTGCTGGCCAGCGGCGGGGTGCGCTCCCCGCTGGACGTGGTGCGCTCGCTCGCGCTCGGGGCGCGGGCCGCCGGCGTCGCCGGCGCCTTCCTCAAGGCCGCCTACGAGGGCGACGCCGAGCACACGACGCAGGTCATACGCGGCTGGCTGACCCAGCTCACCGAGCTGATGGGCCTCTTCGGGGCCGAGACCCCGGAAGCGCTGGGCCGCACGGACCTGCTGCTGCGCGGCCGGGTCCGCGAGTTCTGCGAGCTCTCCGGGATCGACGCCGCCTCCTTCGCCCGCCGCGGCGACCTCCTCCCCGCCGCCGGCACCACCGCTGCCTCCGCCGGCCCATCCCCCACCCCCGTTCCCCCGGCGACGCCCGCCCCGCATCCCAGGACCACGCCATGAGCTCACGCCCCGCCCCGTACTCCACGCCGGTGCCCACCCGCTGGGTGGGCCCGATCCGCCTCTCCGGCAACGCCGCCACCGGCGAGATCGAGGTGCCGCTGGCCACCTACGAGAGCCCGCTGTGGCCCTCCGTCGGCCGCGGCGCCAAGGTCTCCCGTCTGATCGAGGGCGGCATCACCGCCACCCTGGTCGACGCGCGGATGGCGCGCTCGAGCCTGTTCGTCGCCCCCGACGCCGCCGCCGCGCACGCCGCCGACCGGGTCCTGCACGAGCGCCGCGACGAGCTCGCCGCGACCGTGGAGTCGACCAGCCGCTTCGCCCGCCTGGTCGACCTGCACACCGAGATCGTCGGGAACCTGCTGTTCACCCGCTTCGCCCTGGCCACGGGCGACGCCTCCGGCCACAACATGGTCACCAAGGCGGCCGAGGCCCTCATGGAGACCATCCTCTCCTGGGACCTGGGGCTCGAGTATGGCTCCGTCTCCGGCAACTACTGCACCGACAAGAAGCCCAGCGCCGTCAACGGCGACCTGGGCCGCGGGCGCCGGGTCGTGGCGGACCTCCTCATCCCCCACGAGGTGCTGGAGAAGACCCTGCGCACCACCGCGACGCGCATGGTGGACCTGGTGGTGCGCAAGAACCTGGTGGGCGGCACGGTCGCCGGCTCCCTGCGCTCGGCCAACGCCCACTACGCGAACATGCTGCTGGCGATCTACCTGGCCACCGGGCAGGACGCGGCGAACATCGTCGAGGGGTCGCAGGGCATCACCTTCGCCGAGGAGCGCGAGGAGGGGCTGTACTTCTCCTGCACCCTGCCGCATCTGATCGTCGGCACCGTGGGCAACGGCAAGGACCTCCCCCAGGTGGAGGAGGCGCTCGAGCGACTCGGCTGCCGAGAGGAGCGCGGCGAGGGCGAGAACGCGAACCGACTGGCGGCCATCGTGGCCGCGACCGTCCTGTGCGGGGAGCTGTCCCTGCTGGCGGCCCAGACCAATCCCGGTGAGCTGATGGCGGCGCACGTCGCCATGGAGCGTCGGGCAGCAAGGGGTGAGGCATGATGTCGATCGGAATCCACGACCTGTCCCTGGCGACGACGCACCGCGTCCTCGACCTCGACACGCTCGCCGAGGCGAACGGCGTCGACCCGGCGAAGTACCACATCGGCCTCGGCCAGGACCGCATGAGCATCCCCGCCGCCGACGAGGACATCGTCACCATGGGCGCGCAGGCCGCTCTGCCCCTGCTCGAGCGCCACGGCGCCGAGGGGATCCGCACGATCCTGTTCGCGACCGAGTCGGGCGTGGACCAGTCGAAGTCCGCCGGGCTGTTCCTCCACGAGCTGCTCGAGCTGCCCCGCACGATGCGAGTGGTCGAGTTCAAGCAGGCCTGCTACAGCGCGACCGCGGCGCTGCAGTCCGCGCTCGGGATCGTGGCGCGCAACCCGCGCGAGCGGGTGCTGGTGATCGCCAGCGACGTGGCCCGCTACGAGCTCGACTCCTCCGGGGAGCCGACCCAGGGCGCCGGAGCCGCCGCGATGCTGGTCAGCGCCGACCCCGCGCTGCTCGCGATCGAGCCGATCTCCGGGGTGGTCTCCCGGGACGTCGACGACTTCTGGCGCCCGAACGACTCCACCACCGCCGTGGTCGACGGCCGGCTGTCCGTGACGGCGTACATGGACGCGATGACCTCCGCGTGGGACGACTTCGCCGCCGCGGGCGGCGTGGGCGCGGAGGAGATCGACCGCTTCTGCTTCCATCAGCCGTTCACGAAGCTGGCCCGCAAGGCGCTGGCCCGCCTCTCCCAGCACACCGGGGTCGAGCTCCCGGACACGCTGCAGGAGGCGTCCTTCGCCTACAACCGCGAGCTCGGCAACTCCTACACCGCCTCGCTGTACGCGGGTCTCGCCGCGCTGCTGGACCACGACGACGACCTGGCCGGTCGTCGCATCGGCCTGTTCAGCTACGGCTCCGGCGCGGTGGGCGAGTTCTTCACCGGCATCGTCCAGCCCGGCTACCGGCAGCTGCGCCGCGCGGAGTCGATCCGCGACCAGCTCGCCGGGCGGGTGCCGCTCACGCTGGAGGAGTACCGCGCCCTGCACAGCGCGGCGCACCCCAGCGACGTCGACTGGGAGACGCCGCGGGTCACCGAGGGCCCGTTCCGCTTCGCCGGCATCCGGGACCGTGCCCGCCGCTACGAGGCCACGCAGACCGCGCCCGCGGGGCCGACGCAGGAGTGAGGCGGCGGGGTCCGGGCGGACGCCTGCAGCCTCGCACGCTGCTCCGATGTCGAGAGGCTGCGACCGCTCAGCCGAAGGGCGCGGTGTAGGTCGTGATCGACCGCGGGGCGAGCGCGACCGTGCCGCGCAGCAGCCCGTCGGCGGCGCGCACGAGCGGGAGGCGCCGGCCCTGCGCGAGGGCCTCGCCCTCGGCGGTGCGGTAGGGGGTCAGCAGCAGGCTCCTGGACTCGTGGGGGATCGCGAGCTCGACGACCTGCTCCTGCGCGGACTCGTTGAGCGCGACGACGACGAGGCTGTCGGTCTCCTCGTCGACGAAGGCCGAGGCGTGGACCTCGATGCGGCTCGCCGGGGTCCAGGCGAGAGCCTCCGCCTGCGTCATGCCCGACGGGACCAGCAGGTCGAGCACGTTCGGGTCCTCGCCCCCGTCGGAGCCGCCGCCGAAGTTCCACTCCGACGCCTCGGCGCGCACCTCCCGCACACGCAGTGAGTCCTCCTCCATCGAGCCGTCGGAGCCGGTCACCACCACCTGGATCGCCCATCCGGGGCGCATCTGCCCCAGGAACGACGTCGGCACGCGCAGCGTGAGCACGTCGCCGTCGATGCTCTGACGGTCCTCGAGGGGGACGAAGAGCGCCTCGCGCATGTCGGCGGGGACCTTCTGGGCGACGTCCTGCTCGGCGACGTCGGTCCGGCCGGTCGCGAAGACCGCCCGGTCCCAGGCGAAGCCGTCGGCGACCAGCGCCCGGCGGCCGGGCAGCAGTTCCGTGAAGCCGCCCTCGGCGCGCGTGTCGACGTAGATGTCGATGTTCTGCAGGTCGTAGCCGACCGGGGAGTCGCCCCACGGGTCCACGAGGTCCGCGCCGAGGCGGATCGAGAACAGGACGTCCTCGCCGCCGTCGACCGCCTCGACGGACAGGAGGTCGAAGCTGCCCGGGGTGAAGACTGCGCTGCCGGGGTACGTGTAGCTGCCGGGGCCGTGGTCGTCGCCCGCGTCGTCCTCGATCCGGAACAGTCGCTCGCCGGGCACGATGTCGGAGGCGATCTCCGGCTCGACGAAGGGGATGCGCGCCATCTCGCCCTCCGACTGATCGCTCGGTGCGACCTCGAGGCCGATGCGGCGAGCGCCGGGGCGGAGGAAGCGGCTGTAGTTGCCGAGCGCCCACAGCCGCTGCGTCTGCTGGATCGTCTCCTCGTCCCCGGGGGCGACGTAGTCGGTGTAGAGCAGGCCGTCGTGGTAGTCGTAGCGGCTCACCGCGATCCAGTACTGCCAGGCGGAGACGTTCGCGATGGTCAGGTCCGAGTGCACGGTGCGGGCGAGCACGAGGGCGGAGTCCATCCCGGCGTCGCGCCCGCCGACCATCTCGCACCACTCGGTCATGCTGAAGGTGACCTCGGGGAACTCCGCCATGCGGGCGGCGGCGAGCTCGCGCTGGGCGTCGGTGGACCAGTAGGAGTGGGTCGCGAGCTCGCCGAGGCCCTCGCGGATGCCCTCGTCCTCCAGCAGGTGGGAGAGGTAGTCCTGCTCGGAGTAGAGGGAGCGGTACTCGCCGGCCTCGGGGGCGGAGACGAGGGTGTCCAGGTCGCTGTCCGCGAAGGCCTGCACCGCGAGCGCGGTGAGCTCGCGGACCTGCTCCGGCTCGTAGTGGCAGCCCTCCTGCCCGGGGCCGTCCCAGGTCCACTGCGGCTCGTTGATCGGGCTGATGAAGCGGAAGTCGATCCCCTCGTGGTCGCGGAAGCGCCGGACCACGTCGAGCAGATACTGCACGAACTCCTCGTGATGCTCGGGCGGGAGGTTCGAGGTGCCGGGGTCGCCGTAGGTGCGGCCGTTGGCGGTGAGGCGGCGGGGCGGGGAGTTCACGAAGGCGACGAAGTCGTCGACGCCGTGCTCCTTCGCAGCACGGAGGAACCAACGGGCCGCGGCGTCGCGGTCCCAGTCGTAGCGGCCGGGCCCCGTCTCGAAGGTCTCGGCGGTGCGCCAGGGGTCGGTGATCGTCTCGTCGATGCCGCCGCCGATGTTGTACCGGTACTGGGACAGTCCGATGCCGTGGGTTCGCGAGAACAGCAGGCTCGCCACCTCGCGCCGCCGTGCGTCCTGCCAGGTGCCCAGGTTCTGCGACCACCAGGCGCCGGAGGCGCCGAAGCCGTCGATCCGCTGGTGGACGGCGCCCGGGTCGATCGTGATCCGGTAGGCGGGCGCGGCATCCGTCCGGCCCGACGGTGCGGCATCCGTCCGGCCCGACGGCGCGGCGCGGTCAGTCTCCGACAGCGCGGCGCCGCCCCGCCCGGCCGGGGCTGCGGCAGCCGGGGCGCCGGCCCCTGCCGCGAGGCCGACGGCGAGACCGGTGCCGAGCAGGGTTCGGCGGCTGAGGGGCGCGGACGGTCGGGGCGCTGCGGTCATCAGGTGCTCGTCTCCTCGGGCGGATCATCGTCGAACCCGCTTTTCGTGACCCTTAGCGTAAGTGGCGATGTTCGAGGCGTCCAGCGATCCGGGAAAGTCGCCCGACCCCCTTCCGCATCCCTGTGACTTTGTCCGCTAATTGGCGGGGTTTTTCAGACGCTCAGTGGCGGCCTCCACTCCCTCGCACGCGAGGGGGTGGTAGCGATGCCCTGCGTGTCCGTAAGGCCATCCCCATACGACTACCGGGGTTGGCGACCCTCACCCCTGTCGACCCACCCGGATCGATACGTGCTGTGAGTCCCTCGGGCGCAGTTCCGATGCCCACTGCGCCGCTGACACTTTCGTGTCAGTAGGTCGAGGCGGAACGTTCCAGCTGTGCGGCTGGGGCTCGGTCGACCACCACCCCTCGATGGCGTGTCCGTGCGGCGTCGGGCTTGGCTACAGGTACCGGCAGACCTGGTCGGAGCTGCACGTGTCGGGCTCAACGTGCTCGGCCTGGTCGCGTAGCCCGGCGAGGGTGTCGCGCAGGTCGTGGAGCTGTCTGAGTTTCAGGTCAATGTCGGTCAGGCGTGCGTCGAGCAGGTCGCGTACGTGATCGCAGGGAGCTTGGCCGTGGTCGCGGATGTCGAGGACCTGCCGGATCTGGGCGAGGGAGAGTCCGGCGGCTTGGCCGCGGTGGATGAAGTCGATCCGGGTGAGGCTCTCGGTCGTGTAGTCGCGGTAGCCGCCGGGCGTGCGCTCGGCCGGGGGCAAGAGCCCCTGGTCTTCATAGAACCGCAGAGTCTTCGTGGTCGTGCCGGCCGCTTCAGCGAGCTCCCCGATCCGCATCCTCACCCCTCGTGTGTCACAGGTCTCACCCTTGACCTTCCCCTGTACTGGAAGCTTTAGTATCGCCGCATCAGGAGGATTTCTCAACAGTCCGGGGAGGGTTCGGGATGCAGTCGAAGATTGATCTGGCCGTGATCGGGTCGGGTGGCGCGGCGTTCGCCGCAGCGATCCGCGCCACCACGCTGGGCAAGTCGGTGGTGATGGTCGAGCGCGGTACGTTCGGCGGCACCTGCGTGAACACCGGGTGCGTGCCGTCCAAGGCGCTGATAGCGGCCGCCGAGGCCCGCCACGTGGCCGCGGACGCGGGCTCCCGGTTCCCGGGGATCGCCGCCACCGCGGGCGCGGTCGACATGCCCGGGCTGGTGGGTGGCAAGCAGGACCTGGTCGAGGCGATGCGGTGGTAACGGCGCAGTGGCGGTTTTCATGGCTTGTTATGACTGTTTTTTTGTACAGTCTATGCCTCGGGCATCCAAGCAGCAAGCGCGTTACGCCGTGGGTCGATGTTTGATGTTATGGAGCAGCAACGATGTTACGCAGCAGGGCAGTCGCCCTAAAACAAAGTTAACCCCTAAGGAAGTATCGTGAAACTATCACTAATGGCAGCAATTTCGAAGAATGGAGTTATCGGAAATGGCCCAGATATTCCATGGAGTGCCAAAGGGGAACAATTACTCTTCAAAGCGATTACCTATAATCAGTGGCTTTTGGTAGGCCGAAAGACTTTCGAGTCAATGGGGGCTTTACCCAACCGAAAATATGCCGTTGTAACTCGTTCAAGCTTCACTTCCAGTGATGAGAATGTATTGGTATTTCCATCTATCGATGAAGCGCTAAATCATCTGAAGACGATAACGGATCATGTGATTGTGTCTGGTGGTGGTGAAATATACAAAAGCCTGATCGATAAAGTTGATACTTTACATATTTCAACAATCGACATTGAGCCAGAAGGTGATGTCTATTTTCCAGAAATCCCCAGTAGTTTTAGGCCAGTTTTTAGCCAAGACTTCGTGTCTAACATAAATTATAGTTACCAAATCTGGCAAAAGGGTTAACAAGTGGCAGCAACTGACCGCCAAAAGTGTCACTTGTTTTGCCAAAAAGCCGGCAAAACAAGCGCCAATTTTGTCGGCAGCTGTGCCAGACGTTAGACATCATGAGGGTAGCGGTGACCATCGAAATTTCGAACCAACTATCAGAGGTGCTAAGCGTCATTGAGCGCCATCTGGAATCAACGTTGCTGGCCGTGCATTTGTACGGCTCCGCAGTGGATGGCGGCCTGAAGCCATACAGCGATATTGATTTGTTGGTTACTGTGGCCGTAAAGCTTGATGAAACGACGCGGCGAGCATTGCTCAATGACCTTATGGAGGCTTCGGCTTTCCCTGGCGAGAGCGAGACGCTCCGCGCTATAGAAGTCACCCTTGTCGTGCATGACGACATCATCCCGTGGCGTTATCCGGCTAAGCGCGAGCTGCAATTTGGAGAATGGCAGCGCAATGACATTCTTGCGGGTATCTTCGAGCCAGCCATGATCGACATTGATCTAGCTATCCTGCTTACAAAAGCAAGAGAACATAGCGTTGCCTTGGTAGGTCCGGCAGCGGAGGAATTCTTTGACCCGGTTCCTGAACAGGATCTATTCGAGGCGCTGAGGGAAACCTTGAAGCTATGGAACTCGCAGCCCGACTGGGCCGGCGATGAGCGAAATGTAGTGCTTACGTTGTCCCGCATTTGGTACAGCGCAATAACCGGCAAAATCGCGCCGAAGGATGTCGCTGCCGACTGGGCAATAAAACGCCTACCTGCCCAGTATCAGCCCGTCTTACTTGAAGCTAAGCAAGCTTATCTGGGACAAAAAGAAGATCACTTGGCCTCACGCGCAGATCACTTGGAAGAATTTATTCGCTTTGTGAAAGGCGAGATCATCAAGTCAGTTGGTAAATGATGTCTAACAATTCGTTCAAGCCGACCGCGCTACGCGCGGCGGCTTAACTCCGGCGTTAGATGCACTAAGCACATAATTGCTCACAGCCAAACTATCAGGTCAAGTCTGCTTTTATTATTTTTAAGCGTGCATAATAAGCCCTACACAAATTGGGAGATACATCATGAAAGGCTGGCTTTTTCTTGTTATCGCAATAGTTGGCGAAGTAATCGCAACATCCGCATTAAAATCTAGCGAGGGCTTTACTAAGCTTGCCCCTTCCGCCGTTGTCATAATCGGTTATGGCATCGCATTTTATTTTCTTTCTCTGGTTCTGAAATCCATCCCTGTCGGTGTTGCTTATGCAGTCTGGTCGGGACTCGGCGTCGTCATAATTACAGCCATTGCCTGGTTGCTTCATGGGCAAAAGCTTGATGCGTGGGGCTTTGTAGGTATGGGGCTCATAATTGCTGCCTTTTTGCTCGCCCGATCCCCATCGTGGAAGTCGCTGCGGAGGCCGACGCCATGGTGACGGTGTTCGGCATTCTGAATCTCACCGAGGACTCCTTCTTCGATGAGAGCCGGCGGCTAGACCCCGCCGGCGCTGTCACCGCGGCGATCGAAATGCTGCGAGTCGGATCAGACGTCGTGGATGTCGGACCGGCCGCCAGCCATCCGGACGCGAGGCCTGTATCGCCGGCCGATGAGATCAGACGTATTGCGCCGCTCTTAGACGCCCTGTCCGATCAGATGCACCGTGTTTCAATCGACAGCTTCCAACCGGAAACCCAGCGCTATGCGCTCAAGCGCGGCGTGGGCTACCTGAACGATATCCAAGGATTTCCTGACCCTGCGCTCTATCCCGATATTGCTGAGGCGGACTGCAGGCTGGTGGTTATGCACTCAGCGCAGCGGGATGGCATCGCCACCCGCACCGGTCACCTTCGACCCGAAGACGCGCTCGACGAGATTGTGCGGTTCTTCGAGGCGCGGGTTTCCGCCTTGCGACGGAGCGGGGTCGCTGCCGACCGGCTCATCCTCGATCCGGGGATGGGATTTTTCTTGAGCCCCGCACCGGAAACATCGCTGCACGTGCTGTCGAACCTTCAAAAGCTGAAGTCGGCGTTGGGGCTTCCGCTATTGGTCTCGGTGTCGCGGAAATCCTTCTTGGGCGCCACCGTTGGCCTTCCTGTAAAGGATCTGGGTCCAGCGAGCCTTGCGGCGGAACTTCACGCGATCGGCAATGGCGCTGACTACGTCCGCACCCACGCGCCTGGAGATCTGCGAAGCGCAATCACCTTCTCGGAAACCCTCGCGAAATTTCGCAGTCGCGACGCCAGAGACCGAGGGTTAGATCATGCCTAGCATTCACCTTCCGGCCGCCCGCTAGCGGACCCTGGTCAGGTTCCGCGAAGGTGGGCGCAGACATGCTGGGCTCGTCAGGATCAAACTGCACTATGAGGCGGCGGTTCATACCGCGCCAGGGGAGCGAATGGACAGCGAGGAGCCTCCGAACGTTCGGGTCGCCTGCTCGGGTGATATCGACGAGGTTGTGCGGCTGATGCACGACGCTGCGGCGTGGATGTCCGCCAAGGGAACGCCCGCCTGGGACGTCGCGCGGATCGACCGGACATTCGCGGAGACCTTCGTCCTGAGATCCGAGCTCCTAGTCGCGAGTTGCAGCGACGGCATCGTCGGCTGTTGCACCTTGTCGGCCGAGGATCCCGAGTTCTGGCCCGACGCCCTCAAGGGGGAGGCCGCATATCTGCACAAGCTCGCGGTGCGACGGACACATGCGGGCCGGGGTGTCAGCTCCGCGCTGATCGAGGCTTGCCGCCATGCCGCGCGAACGCAGGGGTGCGCCAAGCTGCGGCTCGACTGCCACCCGAACCTGCGTGGCCTATACGAGCGGCTCGGATTCACCCACGTCGACACTTTCAATCCCGGCTGGGATCCAACCTTCATCGCAGAACGCCTAGAACTCGAAATCTAACGTCCGTTCGGGCATCGAGGTCCATGTCGGGGTGGGACGGGCCCGTGGCTTCAAGATCACTTGCAGTCCGACCGCGATGTCTTGGTTGCGCGAGAGGTTGTCGATATCCTCCACTTCCATCATCAACCCTGGATAATGCCGCCGCCGTCATCGCCGCCGACGCCCGTGCCGGGCTTTTCGGGCCTGTCAGGCTTGCTCGGCCTTCAGCCTGCCTGGGCGAGATCTCCGGCGGACGGATTAACGGCGGAGCTTCGCCGCCTTTCGTGCGTGTGAAGGCCGAAGATAGTTCTCTCAAAAACATCCGTTTATGAGAGATACCAAAGCCGACAGTCTGCTGTGGCTTACGCCGTTATGTGGCGGGGTTCTGTCGATGCTCCGTGGCGGCCCATAAGTGTCATCCCCGGTTGACATTCATCAGCATGTCAACGTACGTTGACGCCTAGGTGTTGCAGGGCAGGACGTTGATGACGGTGCCGCGGCTCGTGCAAAGGATGTGCGATGTCGAGGGAGCGTCAGTAGGATGAGGAGCATGGCGTGCCCCGAATCAGACACTCAGGGGGCTTACGGTCACACCGTCAGCCCCCAGACCTCTTGAGTCCTTAACCCGCTGCCTGCGCCTGTGCGCTGAGCGGGCTCTAGGTCAAATCCCTGGGCGCTGGCCGTGGTGACGAGACGTTCCCTCTTTTCGTTCTCGTTCCTCGGAGTCCTCCATGCCCTTCGCCCTCTACCTGCTTGCCCTGGCAGTCTTCGCCATGGGCACATCTGAGTTCATGCTCGCTGGCCTCGTGCCAGACATCGCCGCCAGCGTCGGTGTCTCTGTCGGCACAGCTGGGTTACTCACCTCTGCCTTTGCGGTCGGGATGATCCTCGGTGCGCCCGCGATGGCAGCTCTCACCCGTCGGTGGCCCGCCCGGACCACTTTGCTCGGATGCGTGGTGATCTTCGCCGCCTGCCACATCGTTGCCGCCACTGCCGAGACCTTCTCCGTGCTGTTCGCAACCCGTGTGGTGGCTGCGGTCGCCAACGCGGGGTTCCTGGCCGTTGCCCTCAGCACCGCGACCCGCCTCGTGGACCCCAGCCGGAAGGGGCGCGCTCTTGCCATCCTCCTCTCGGGCACCACGATCGCCATGGTCGCGGGTGTTCCCGCAGGGGCTCTACTTGGTACGGCGCTGGGATGGCGGGCCACGTTCTGGGCGATTGCTTTCTTGTGCGTTCCTGCTGCAATCGGCATTCTCGCCGGGATCCGTCCACAGCCGAGAGACACGCAGGACAGCGCCAACGCTGGCCCGTCTCTCGCCTTCGAGTTGGCGCAGCTTGGCGTGCCCCGTCTATTCACAGGGATGCTGCTCGCTGCGCTAGTCAATGGCGGGACGTTCGCCGCGTTCACATTCCTCGCCCCGGTCGTGACCGGGACAGCGGGTCTGGGCCAGGTGTGGATATCGGTGGCTCTTGTGCTGTTCGGAATCGGGTCCTTCATGGGAGTCAGCATTGCCGGGCGACTTTCTGACCAGCACCCGCGAATGGTCCTCGTTGTGGCCGCGCCGCTCCTGTTGGTCGGGTGGCTGTTGCTCGCGGTGCTCGCTGGGTACTCCGTGACGTTGCTCGTCCTGGTGTTCCTGCTGGGAATGCTGGCATTCGCTGTGGGAAGCACCTTGATCGCTCGAGTGCTCTACGCAGCGTCGGAAGCGCCCACTATGGGTGGTTCCTACGCGACCGCCGCTCTCAACATCGGGGCCGCTGCTGGTCCGGCACTCGGAGCGATAACGCTCGAGAGCTCGAGCAACCTCGGGCCCGTGTGGGCAGCGACCGCGCTAACCGCTCTCGCACTCCTCGTCATGCTGCCCACGCTGCGCATAATCGCCCCGCAGGTACGGGATGTGGGGGCCGCTAAGTGACGCACGCCAATGCTCCGCTGAGCTTGGAAGGTCGACGCCGACTCGTGAATCGGTGCCTGACCCGTCCGATCACGCACGTTGCTGCCGAGATGGGCGTATCACGCGCGTGCGCTTCGAAGTGGGTTAACCGGTGGAGACGGCATGGCGAAGCCGGGCTCCAAGACCGTGCCTCGACGCCCCACCACAGCCGTACCGCGACAGCAGCCTGTGTCATCCAAAGGATCGAGTTCTGGCGGCGAGAGCATAAGTGGTCTGCCCAGCGCATCACCTACGAGCTCGCCGAGCTGGACGTCAGGATCAACCGGCGTACCGTCAGCCGACACCTGAGCCGGCTCGGCCTTGGTCGACGCCGATTCATCGACCCTGGCGGCGATATCAATCGCAAGCCTGGGAAGATCACCGCTCGCTGGCCCGGCCATATGGTGCACCTCGACGTGAAGAAGGTCGGCCGAATCCCTGACGGCGGCGGCTGGCACATTCACGGACGCAACAGCGACCAGGCTAGGACTGCTGGTCGCGCGAAGTCAGCTGGGGCGAAGCGGGGTTACACGTACCTGCACTCCGCCATCGACGGATTCTCCCGACTCTCGTACACCGAGCCGCTGACCGACGAGAAGGGAACCACCGCGGCAGCGTTCCTCGCCCGAGCTAAGGCCTGGTTCGCCGCGCACGGGATCTCGCACATCCACCGCATCATCACCGACAACGGTGCGTGCTACCGCTCGGGCGACTTTGCTCGGATCGTAGGCAACCGCACGCGCCACCAGAAGACCAGGCCCTACACGCCGCGACACAACGGGAAGGTAGAGCGCTACCAAAGAATCCTGGCCGAAGAGCTGCTGTACGCCCGAGAGTTCGAGAGCGAAGAAGCCCGCGACACCGCGATCGGAATCTGGAATATCCACTACAACTACCACCGCCCCCACAGCGGAGCGGGCGGACATCCCCCAGCATCTCGGCTCCGTGCTGGCGTCACCAACGTCCTGCCCTCCTACACCTAGGCGCGAAGGAGAGCGGTTGAGATGGGTAAGCAGGAGATGAGCGCATTGGTGATCCAGGCGGGCGACGATGACCCGCTGCGGGCGCTGGCCGCGGTGGCCGAGCTGCATCGCGAGGTCAATCGCGCGGAGGCGGTTATTGTGCGGCGGGCGAGGATGAGTGGTGCGTCGTGGGCGCAGATCGCTCGTCTGCTGGGCGTGAGTCGGCAGGCGGTCCACAAGAAGTACGGCGGAACAAGGTTCAGCCGTGACTGACAGCGAGACTGCCGCACCGCCCAAGGCGGGACTGCGTGAGTTGTTTTCTTACCTGCGGGAGCACCGCGGCGTGCTGGTGATCGTGCTGGTCATCTCGTTGGTGGGTGCCGGGCTGAACCTAGCGCAGCCGGTGATGGTCAACCAGGTCATCACCGCCGTGGGAGAGGGACGAGCACTCACCGGTGCGGTCGCGGTGCTGGTCGGCCTCGTCGTGGGCGCGGGCCTGTCTGCCGTCGGGCGAACCGTGCTGATCGTGGCCCACCGGCTGGCCACCGTGGCCGATGCCGACCAGATCATCGTCCTCGACGCCGGCCGCGTCACCGCCACCGGCACCCACACCGAACTCCTGAACAGCAGTCACCTCTACCGCGACCTCGCACGTCATCAACTCCTCGCCGGCGCGACCGGCGCATCCCAATAACGATCGTTTCTGGGCGGGCTCGCCAGCCGGCGGGGAGAGGTGCCGGCGGGCCGGAAATCCTGTGACCTTCGCCGGTAAATGGCGGTGTTCTGTCGATGCTCCGTGGCGGCTTTAGTTGGTGGTACCGATGACAAGCGTGGTCTGGCCGTCCGTGGTCGAGAGTCCTGCCGCCGATGCGAGGGCGGCAGTGTCATCGTCAGCAGCTGAGGTGTCCTCGTCGACGTAGCCAGATCTCCAGGGGAATGGTCGTCAGTGGCGGTACCGCGGCGATGATCGAGAGAGCTGTGACCCGCCATGGCCACCGCAGGGTGATGGCGGTGATGAGCGCTATGGCGAGGTAGATGAGGAACATGCCGCCGTGCAGGGCGCCGAAGATGCTGACACCGACGTCGGTTGTGCCCGTCACGTACTTGAGGAACATCCCCGCGAGCAGACCAGCCCAGGTGAAGGCTTCGAGAAAGGCCGCGACGATGGAGACTCTTGCCACAAGCGGAAGTCCATAACGCTGCTGGGTGCTTGCGCTCATTGGTTCGCCTCGTTGCTCGGGAGTTCGTCTGCGTCCGCGACGGAGCGGGCGAGGTGCTCTGCCAGCGCGGCGCGCAGCTGGTGGGGTAGTGGGATCGCGCCGACGGATTCGCTGAGCCAAAGACCGTCGGCAGCGAGGTAGGCGACCATCTTCTGCAGTGCCCGAGGGTCGGTCGGGTCGATGCTGGCGGGGTCGGGGACCCAGCGAGTGATGACTCGTTTCCACGGCTTGCTGAGCTCGCTGTCGGTGCTCGCTTCGAGCATAAGCAGTAACTCCGCGCCGGTGGCGCCGCGGGCGCTGACTCGGGCATAGGCGGCGAGTCGCTCATCCTGCGATGCCTCATCCGGGTCCTTGCCCAGTGCGTGGATCATCTCCTCGTCCCAGTGCTGGGCTTGATGTTCGTGCAGCGCGAGCATCATGGCGTCCTTCGAGGGGAAGTGGTAGAGCAGCCCGCCTTTGGTGAGTCCGGAGGCGGCGGCGACGGATTCGTACGTGATCGCCGTGACGCCGTCGGTCTCGACAACGCTGAGGGCGGCCTTGAGGATCGTGTCCCGTTTACTGGTCCGCATGGGCGGTCCTTTCTCGGTCAGTGCTCGGAGTGCAGCTGTGACTGGGTGCCAGGCAGGTACCGGCGCAGAAGCACTCCGGTGATGACTGCGCCCACCGCGAGAACGACTGCGACGACCAGCATCACAACGAGGTAGGCGGAGTCGAAAGCCGTCGCCGCCGCCTGGAGGATCTCTGCGTCACCCTGCGCAGCAGCCTGTGCCTCAGCGATGCTGTTGCCAGCCGCGTCCGGGGCGCCGTCGGGTAGAACGACGCGTGCGCCGTAGATAGCCGTGAGCAGGCTCCCGAGCACGGACACTGCAATGAGGCTGCCGAACTCGTAGGAGACTTCTTCGATCGAGGCGGCCATGCCTGCTCGGCGCACCGGCACGTTCCCGATAATCGCGGTGGAGGCGACCGCCAAGGCGGCTCCGATACCAGCTCCGGTCAACAGCAGTCCGAGGATCAGCACGCCGAAGGACGACTGGAATCCGATGACCGTCACCACGACGCCGCCGGTGGCGAAGGCGAGACCGCCGGTGATGAGCGCGAGCAGTCCGGTGCGGTGCAGGAACGCGCCCCCCAGGAGCGCTGTCGGCAACGTGCCCACGGCGATCGCGGCGACCAAGAGCCCAGCTTCCAGCGGGCTGAATCCGGCGACCTGCTGGAATCGCTGCGTGGTGACGAGCTGGATGCCCCCGATCGCGAACATCGCGAACGACGCGGCCAGCACTCCGGCAGTGAACGCCGGGTTGCCGAAGATGGAGAACTCCAACAGAGGTTGCTCCATACCTCGCTGACGGCGCACGAACAGCCAGAACCCGATGGCAGCAACGAGCAGCGCAACAATGATGGTCGTTGCCGAGGGCGGCGCGTGGCCGATCTCTTTGATGGCCATCACCGTTCCGACAAGCCCGATCATCACCAAGATCGAGGAGATGGCATCCCATCGCTTCGAGGGATCCGGGTCGTTGGCCGGGCGGATCAGCCAGGTAGCGACCAGCGCCAGCACCACAACGGGCACGTTGATCAAGAACACCGAGCCCCACCAGAAGAACTCAAGGAGTGTGCCGCCAATAATCGGGCCGAGGGCGAACCCGATGACCGACATACTTCCCCAGACCGCGATGGCGATATTGCGCTCACGCTCGACCGTGAAAGTGGTGCGGATCAGCGCCAGGGTGGCCGGCATCATCGCTGCCGCACCGACAGCGAGCACAGCACGCGCAGCGATCAGGACCTCGGGTGACGGAGCGAACGCTGCCAGCAGGGAAGCCAGTCCGAAGATCACCAGACCGACAACAAACATCCGCGTGTGGCCGATGCGATCCCCCAGGGTTCCGCTGCCCAGCAACAGCCCCGCCATCACCAGGGGGTAGGCATTGATGATCCAGAGGTTCTGTGTGTTCGAAGCCTGCAGTTCCTCAGTCAGCGTCGGCAGGGCCGTGTAGAGAATCGAGTTATCCAAGGTGATCAGCAGCAGACCTGCTCCAACCGTCACCAGCAGCGACCAGCGTCGCCTCTTCGTCATCGCGGACATGCGCGTCTTCCCCTCGTCGTGAACGACATAACTGTACCGGATGGATGGTGTAGTTAAGTCGACGGAGGGAGAGACTCACGGCGCGCGCTATGCATGGCGTGCGGGCGGCGAAGCTTGGAAGGTTTTAGAGCGAAGGCGCGGCACTTCGATGCAGGCAAAACCGGACGAGCTGGTGCCTCAGTTGGGTACAGGTTTATGAGACTTTCAGCGGGTGGTCGGCCTCAGGTTCGCTTCCTGCGTGAACGCGCTCTCGGGATTGTCTTGCGAAGTCGTCTCGACGGAAAGTGCCTCAAGGCGGTGACTTCCAGGACTTTCTGCACCATGCTGGGGGTATGAGGCTTCTGGGATATACGCGGGTGAGCACGGCGACGCAGGACGCGCAGCTGCAAGTCGATGCGCTGGTGGAGGGCGGGGTGCAGAAGCGGGACGTGTTCTCCGATGTGACCTCGGGTAGCCGGACCGCGATCGAGCGACCGGGGATGAAACGTCTGCTGGACTACGCCGAGGACGGCGACACGGTGGTGGTGTGGCGCATCGACCGGCTGGGCCGGTCCCTGCTCGACGTCCTGAATACGGTCACGCTGCTGCGCGGCCAGGGCGTGAAGATCAGATCGGTCTCGGACGGGATCGACCCGGAGACGACATCGGGCCGGATGATGCTGGGCATGCTCGCGACCTTGGCCGAGTATGAGCGCGAGCTGATCACCGAACGCGTCAATGCGGGGATCGCCGCGGCGAAGCAGAACGGCACCCGCTTCGGCCGACCCCCGGTCGACCCGGCCGTGATCGCGGAGAAGCTCGAAATCGCGGGCGATGCCCGCGCGAAGGGCCGCACCGCCGAGGACGCCGCCCGACTCGTCGGCTGGTCCCGGGCGACGCTCTATCGCCATCGGCAGGCGGCCCGTGCCCGCGAGGCCGTCGCCGAGCAGGTGTGAGGTGGACGGGCCGGCGCGGTGGCGCATCCTGCGGCTGCACGTCGAGGACGGTATCCCGCTGAGCGCCCTGGCCCGGGAGACCGGGATCAGCCTGCGCACCCTGGAGCGCTGGCACGCCCGCTACCGTGCCGACGGGTACGCGGGCCTGGAGACAGGCCAGCGCTCGGACGCCGGCGCCCACCATCTGCCCAGGGAGCTCGTGCGGTTGATCGAGGGCCTGGCGCTCAGCAAGCCCCGGCCCGCGATCGCCACGATCCACCGCAAGGTCACCGACATCTGCGGTACCCGAGGGTGGCCGGTGCCTTCCTACGGGGTGGTCCGCTCGATCGCGGGTGCCCTCGATCCGGGCATGGTCACCCTAGCCCTGGAGGGCGCGGCGTCCTACCGGGACAAGCACGAACTGGTGCTGCGCCGGCACGCCGAACAACCGAATGCGATGTGGCAAAGTGACCACACGCTGCTCGACATTCTCGTGGTGGGCACCGACGGCAAACCAGTCCGCCCCTGGCTGACGACGATCCTCGATGACTGCTCCCGCGCGATCTGCGGCTACACCGTCTTCCTGGGTGCGCCGTCCGCGATGAACACCGCCCTGGCGCTGCGGCAGGCTATCTGGCACAAGAGCGACCCCGCGTGGCCGATGTGCGGGCTGCCGGACGTGCTCTATGTCGACCACGGCAGTGACTTCATCAGCCGCCACCTCGCCGGCACCGCTGTTGACCTGCACATCCGGCTGATCCACTCCACCGTCGCCCGTCCCCAGGGCCGGGGCAAGATCGAGCGGTTCTTCGGCACCGTCAACACCGAGCTTCTCGCTGACCTGCCCGGCCACATCACCGAGGGCCATCCCGCGCCGACGCCGAAGCTGTCCCTGGCCGAGCTCGACAGCGCGGTGGAGGGGTTCGTGGCCACCTACAACGACCGGACCCACAGCGAGCTCGGTGCCTCGCCGCGCACCGCGTGGATCGCCGAGGGCTGGCTGCCGCGCATGCCCGAGAGCCTGGAAGACCTCGACGGGCTGCTGCTCACGGTCGCCCAGTCCCGGGTGGTGCGCCGTGATGGCATCCGCTTCCAGGGGCTGCGCTACGTCTCCCCGACGCTGGCCGGCTACGTCGGACGGCCGGTGGTGATCCGCTACGACCCGCGCGATATCACTGAGATCCGCGTGTTCGACCACGACGAGTTCCTGTGCAAGGCCGTCAACCAGGACCATCACGACGAGAAGATCAGTCTCAAGGAGATCCAGGCTGCCCGCAACGCGCGCCGTCGCGCCCTGCGCCAAGGCATCAATGAACGCATTGCCGTCGTAGCCGCGCACACCACTGAGACGCCATCGACAGCCGAGCCGCCAGCCCCAGCACCGAAGCGGAAGCTGAAAGTCTACAAGGAGGACTTGAGGTGAGCCAGCGCTTCATCGTGACCAAAGAGCACCGCCGCTTCACCGAGTTCGCCGACGCTGTCCGCCGCGGCCACACCATCGGTCTGTGCTTCGGACCGGCCGGGGTGGGCAAGACACTCTCCGCGCGCCGCTACGCCCACTGGGAGAAGGCCTATGACCTGCTGACCTATTGGGGTCCGCGCGCCGACAGCGACGCCAAGATCTACGCCGCCCTCGCTCGGAGTCGTACCGTGCTCTACACCCCCAGCGTGCTCACCACCCCACGGGTGCTGAAGGATGAACTCGACCAGGCGATCACCCGCACCAATATCTGCATCGAGCAGCATCTGGAGGCAGTCGGTCAGATCACCCCGCAGACGTGGGGCCGACGGCACGGCAGGAACCACGTGCAGCTGGTCATCGTCGATGAGTCCGAACGGCTCCGCCCCACCGCGCTGGAGCTGCTGCGCGATCGCTACGACCGCGACAACATCGCCTTGATCCTGATCGGCATGCCCGGCCTGGAGAAGCAGTTCAGCCACTACCCGCAGTTCTACAGTCGTGTCGGCTTCGCCCACCAATACCGGCCCCTGGGCACGGACGAGCTGCTGTTCGTCCTCCAGCGCCACTGGCGCTCCCTGGGCAAGACCCTCGACCCCGAGGACTTCACCGACGCGCAAGCCATCGCTTCCATCACCCGCATCACCCGCGGGAACTTCCGACTGCTGGAGCGGCTCTTCCCGCAGATCGAGCGCGTCCTGAAGATCAACGAGCTCGACACCATCACCAACGACGTCATCGAAGCCGCCGCCAGCACCCTCGTCATCGGCACCACCTGAACAAAGACCGCCACTGAGCATCGACAGAACACCGCCATTTAACAGCGAAAGTCACACGCATCCCGGACGGCTCGACTACGGTCACGGCAGCGCACTTTTCTCGAAGGGTGCGATAAGGGTGATCAGAACGTGCCCTCCGGCCGCGCCGCGCGCGCGCCGGCCCCAGCTCGACTCGATGAGGAGTCCTCCGTGACCACTGCCCCCGCACCCCGTCCCCGCCGCCGCAGCGTGCTCGGCGCCGCCCTCGCCGCCTCTCCCCTCGCGCTGCTCGCGACCGGCACCGCCCCCGCGCTCGCCGCCGGCGACGCCGACAGCGGCGACTCCGGCAGCGGGGACGCCGACCCGCTGCCCACCTTCACCCCCGGCGAGCCCTGGCTCGACACCGACGGGAAGGTCATCCAGGCCCACGGCGGGCAGGTGGTCCCCAGCTCCGATGCGCAGGGGCCGCTCTACTACTGGTACGGCGAGGACCGCAGCAACGGCTACGGCTCCTCCCCCGGTGTGCACGTCTACTCCTCACGCGACCTCTACTCCTGGCAGGACGAGGGCCTCGCCCTGCGCGCTCTGGCCACCGCCGAGGAGATCGACACGGATCCGTACTTCACCGCGCTCTACGGCGAGTACACGGAGGAGCAGAAGGCGGCCGTGATCCGCGACCTGCTCACCGTCCCGGACCCCGCCTCCGACGCCCCCGCGGCGATCCTCGAGCGCCCCAAGGTGCTGCACAACAAGGCCAAGGGCACCTGGGTGATGTGGGTGCATGCCGACGGGCCCTCGGCCACCTCCGACGCCCAGTACGCGAAGGCGAACGCCGGGGTGGCCGTCTCCGACTCCCCCACCGGGCCGTTCCGCTGGATCGACAGCTACCGCCTGCACCACGCCCCCGAGGGCCAGCCGAACTGGCAGCCCGACAACCCCGGCATGGCCCGCGACATGACCCTCTTCCTCGACGACGACGGCACCGCCTACATCATCTACTCGAGCGAGGAGAACTACTCCCTGTTCATCTCCCGGCTCGACGAAGACTTCACCCAGCTCGCGACCCCCGCCGACCAGGCCGTCCAGGGCGTGGACTTCACCCGCCCCTACATCGGGGCGCACCGCGAGGCGCCCGCCCTGTTCAAGCGGGAGGGCACCTACTACCTGATCACCTCCGGCGCGACGGGCTGGGACCCCAATCCCGCCCAGTACGCGACCGCCGCCGAGATCCTCGGCGAGTGGACCGACCACGGCAATCCCGTCAGCGGGGACGGTGCCGCGGACACCTTCCGCTCCCAGTCCACGAACGTCATCCCCGTCGATCCCGAGCGCGGCACCTACATCTACATGGGCGACCGCTGGACCCCCTCGGACCTCGCGAACGCGCCCTACGTGTGGCTGCCGCTGCGGTTCGGCGAGGGGACGGAGATGTCGCTGGTGTGGGAGGACTCCTGGCGCTGGGAGGATCAGCCCGCCCAGCCCGTGTACACCGTCGAGGTCGCCCTTCCCGAGGCGGTGGGGCTCGAGGAGACCTCGGCCCTGCCCCGCACCGCGACCCTCCGCCTCGGCGACGGCAGCACTTCGCAGCGCGAGGTGACCTGGGAGGCGGAGCTGGACCGGCCCGGGCTGGTGCCGGTCCTGGGGGCCCTCTCCGGTGAGGAGGGGCTGACGCTGCGCCGGCAGGTGCTCGTGGTCCCGCGGCACATGGTCCACCTGGTCAGCGCCGGCGGCGCCGAGACCGACGACTATCTCGCGCTGCGCGAGCATGCGCGGGGCATGCGCCTGCAGGGCTCCGTCGCGGACCAGCCCTACGGCGCCGACCCGACGACCGGCGTGCGCTGGGGCTACGAGGGTCGGTCGAAGGCGGCCGGGAGCGAGACCGGCTCGATGGACCGCTCGCTGCGCTACGCGACCGACCACGACGACCTCACCTACCGCTTCTCCGACCTGGTCGCCGGCACGTACACCGTGCACGTCGGCTACTACGACCCCTGGCCCTGGGCGAACCGCGCCGCGGAGGTGAGAGTGAACGGCAGCGTCGTCGAGCAGGAGCGGCTGTTCACCGGCGAGGTCGAGGCGGCGGCCTACGGCGGCGTCGACGTGGGGCGGGAGGGGGAGATCGCGCTGACGCTGCACCCGACCCGTTCGCCGGACATCCAGGTCAGCTGGGTCGCGCTCGTGCGGGAGTGAGCGGCGACGCCGGGCGGTCCCTTCAGCGCCCCGCGTGGGGGACCGCCCAGCCGGTCCGGGGCCGCTCAGGTCCCGTGCTCGGCGCCGGGGCCGAGGGGCTCGACGGACTCGGGAGCCCCACTCGTTCGAGGAACGCCTCAAGGGCGAGCACGGCCATGCCGAGGCTCACGCCCTCGCCGTCGGCCTCCGTGAACTCGATGCCGACGGTGCCGGCCGGGCCGGGCAGGCACTCCTGCGCGATCCGGTCCCGCACGCGCTGCTGCAGCTCCGAACCCGCGTAGCGGGTGATCCAGCCGAGCACCGAGACGTGCTCGGGATTCAGCAGGTTCACGAGGTTCCCGATGCCCGCGGCGAGATGGTCGCCCGTGCGCATCAGGGCCTCGCGCGCGGCATCGTCCCCTGCGGCCTCCGCCCGCATCAGCCGCTCGATGAAGTCGCGGTGATGGGGGACGGCGAGCAGCTCGTGCTCGGAGGAGATCTCCGCGAGGGTGGCCCGGATCCCCTCGACGCCCACATAGGCCTCGATGCAGCCCGAGCGGCCGCAGCGGCACGCCCGCCCACCCCAGATGAGCGTGGTGTGGCCCCACTCCCCGGCCGAGTTCCCGCGGCCGCGCAGCAGCTGCCCGTCGACGATGATCCCGGCCCCGACGCCGGTGCCGAGGTTCACCGCGACGAACTGGCGGAAGCGGCGGCCCGCGCCGAACCACAGCTCGCCCGTGGCGAGCGCCATCAGGGGGTTGTCGATCCGGACGGGCACGGGCACCGCCGCCTCGAGCGCCGCCATGAGCGGCACCTCGTGCCACCCCCAGTTGGGGGCGAAGACATCCACCCCGCGCACCGGATCGACCTGGCCCGGCAGGGAGATCCCCGCCCCGAGCAGCGACCGCTCGAGGCCGGGATGTCGCTGCCGCAGGCGCTCGAGGCAGTCCCCGATGTGCGCGGCGACGGACTCGATGGTGTGCGCGACCTGCGGGATCTCGAGGCGCTCCTGGTCCAGGCGGTCCAAGGAGGTGTCGAACAGGTCGACCCGCACGTAGGTCTCGGCGACGTCGACCGCGAGCAGGGCGCCGCGCTGCGGGTTCGCCTGGAAGGTCGCGGTGGGCCGCCCGCCCTGCGAGGAGATCTGCCCGGCCTCGCGCAGCACGCCCTCGTCGACGAGCTCGCCGACGAGGGTGGTGACGGTGGCCGGGCTGAGCCCGGTCTCGGCGCTCACCTGGGCGCGCGTGACCGTGCCGTGCACGTAGACGGTCCGCAGCACCATGAAGCGGCTCTCGCTGCGGATGTCCTTCGACGACTTCGCGGCCACCGGCCCTCCCGTCCTGGGACATCCCGCCTCTCCACGGCGGGACGCCCTCGTCAGCTCGCGCTCAGCGGTCGGTCCTGGCCCGCTGCGCGCCCTTGAACATACCGCCTCCGGGGGCGGTCGCCTCGACGAGCAGCAGCGGGCCCGAGCCCTCGTCCCGCGTCCACGAGGCGGGCACCCATGCGCGGTGGGCGTCGCCGCCCGCGACCGCGGACCGTCCGAGGACGTGGCGCGAGACCCGTCGGCCCCCGCTGATCACCGTGATCTCGACGTCCTCGCCGTCGAGCTCGAGCAGCTCGCCGCCCTCGCCCGCGAGCGGGTCGAGCCGCAGCAGCACCGGCGTGCCGGCCCCGATGCGGAGCGGCCCCACGGGCGGCGAGGCGACGGGCCGCAGCCCGGTCGGACCGGGTGACCGGGATCCGACGGTCCGGGCGTCGGCCGACTGCGAGGACGGGGCCTCCCCGGCCCCGTCGGCGAGCTCCTGGACGCGCGCGGCGAGCTGCGCCTCGCTGGTGGTGCGCAGCGAGCGCAGCACCGGCACCGCCGTGGTGAGCAGCTCGATGCGAGCGAGCAGGCCGCCCGGGACGTGCGGTGCACGCACGCGCACCTCGACGCTGCCCTCCCCCTCGGGCAGGAGCACGACGGGAGCCTCGCGGACGACCAGCTGCTCGGGACCGTCCTGCACGGCGACCCGCACCGGCACGGCCAGGTCCTGCAGGCGCAGCGCGGCACGCTCCCCGCCGCCGGGCAGGGTCAGGGTGCGGGCGTAGAGCGTCCAGGAGCCGGGGTTCGCGCTGGACCAGCCGCCGAGGCCCCGCAGCGGCGGGCTCGCGAGCACGCCGTCGGCGCGCCGGTCGGGCAGCTCCCGCACCTCCCACAGGTCGGTGACGTCGTCGATGCCGCGCACCTCGAGCACGGTGCCGGCCCCCCGCCCCGCCCCGAGACGGAGAGCGGGACGGCGCGCGTCGTCGAAGTTGGCCCGGCCCCAGATCTCGGCGTCCACGCGCAGGCGGTGGGAGGCGCCCGGGGCGAGCGGCAGGCCGAGCGGCGCGCCGTGGGCGACGTGCGCTCCGTGGTCGACGCCGTCGAGCGTGAGGCGCACGAGATCGGCGGCGCCGAGCAGCAGCACCTCCTGCGCCGCGGCGGACAGCTCGAGCTCGGCGCGCAGCCGGCCGTCGGCGAGCCCGAGCGCCTCGGCGCCGCGCAGGCCCGGGGCCGGATCGTGCTCCGTGCCCGCCGCATCGATCCCGCCCTCGGGCGTCGCGCCCAGGGCGATCATCCTGCCCGTGGCGGGGCGGCGAGCGGGCTCGGGGTCGGCGCGGCTGCCGCCCCTCTCATGCACGACCACACGCACCGGGTCGAGGGCGTGGCGGGAGCTGCTCTCCCCCGGGCCGGTGCGGCGCAGCTGCTCGGACCCGCCGTCGGCGACGGGCAGGGTGAGCGCGACGGCCGCCTCGGGCCCGCCCTCGAAGGTGAGGACGAGGACCCCGTCGGTCCGCTCGACGCCGACGAGCTCTGCGGTCGCGACGTCGAGGACGCCCTGCGCCCCCCAGGGGTGCAGCGGCACCTCGAGCGCCCAGAAGGGGCAGGTCCCGGCCGGGACGACCGCGTCGAGGTCTGCCGAGGTGAGATGCACCGGGGTGTCGAGGCCCGTGAGCTCGGCCGGGCCGAGCAGGGTCCCGCCGCCGTCCAGGGCGAGCGCCCCTCCGGTGGCGATGCCGGCGATCCGGTCCGTCGGCAGCGGCCGCGGGTGCGCCGTGGCGAGCCGCTCGCCCCAGGCGGCGAGGGTCGCGCCGAGCGCGATCGCCTCGTCGTACTCGGGCCTGCGCCGTCCGTCCGGGCTGACGTAGCCGTCGAAGTCGTAGTCGTGGGTCATGAGGTTCCCGGGGTCGCCCCAGTTCCCCGCCGAGGGCAGCACCAGATGGTCGAAGCCGGAGGTCTGCAGGTACGGGGCGACCAGGCGGGCCCCGGCGAGGATCTCGCGGCGCAGCGTCCGGTGCAGCCGGTTCGTCTCGGTGACCATGAGCGGCAGGTCGCGCTCGGCGAGGGCCCGGGCGTAGTGGCGGGTCTCCTCGTCGAAGGAGGGTGCGGCGTCGTCGGGGTACAGGTTCACCGTGGGCACCACGGCCGGGGCGTCGCCGGAGGCGCCGGCGAGCTCGCCCTGCCCGGCGCAGGCGATGATCGGCACCTCGATGCCGTGCGCGCGGGTGCGCTCGGCCAGATGCGTCATGTACTCCTCGGGGTCCGGGCAGTCGAAGAAGTCCAGCTCGTTCTCGATCTGCACCAGCGCGACCGGCCCTCCGCGCGTCAGCTGCGACTCGGCGAGGATCGGCATGACGGCATCGAACCAGCGATCCACGGCGGCGAGATAGTCCGCATCGGCGGTGCGCAGCGCGGCCGGGGCGCCGGGGGCGTCGCCGTGCAGCCACCACGGCAGGCCGCCGCCGTCGGTCTCCGAGCAGATGTACGGTCCCGGCCGCGCCATGACCAGCAGGTCGCGCTGGGCGGCGAGGTCGAGGAAGCGCTGCAGGTCCCGCTCCGGGGAGGTGAGGTCGATCTGGCCGGGGAGCGGCTCGTGGAAGCCCCAGTGCACGTACAGGTCGATCATCCGGTAGCCGGAGTCCCGCACGAGGTCGAGGCGGTGCGCCCACTGCGCGGGCGGGATCCGGAAGGGGAACACCGAGGAGCACAGCAGCACCGACGGGGTGCCGTCCAGCAGCAGGCTGCCGGCGGAGAGCTCGAGCGAGGAGGCCATCACTTCACCCCCGCGCTGCCGGCGGACAGGTTCATCTCGTACATGTACCTCTGGCCGAAGTAGTAGATGATGATCATCGGCAGGGACAAGAAGATCGAGCCGACCATGATGAGGTTCCACGGGGGTGTCTGCAGCTCCTGGCTGGTGGAGGTCAGATACTGCACGCCGAGCGCGAGCGGCATCTTGTCCTCGGAGTTGATGTAGATGAGCGGGCCCATGAAGTCGCCCCACATCGCGGTGAGCGTGAAGATCGCGATCGCGATGAGGATCGGGGTCATCATCGGCAGGATCAGCCGGGCGTAGATCCCGAAGAACCCGAGCCCGTCGATCGAGGCGGCCTCGTCCATCTCGTAGGGGATGCGGGTGACGAACTGCCGCACCAGGAAGATGTTGAAGGCGTTGGAGAAGAACTGCGGCACGATGAGCGGCAGGAAGGTGTCGATCCAGCCCAGCTGCGAGAAGATCCAGAACTGCGGGATCATCGTGATCTGGGCGGGGATCATCATCGTCGCGATGACCACGAAGAACAGCGGCCGCTTGCCCGGGGCGCGCAGGCGCGCGAAGGCGTAGCCGACCAGAGAGCTCGAGAGCACCTGGCCGATCGCCGAGGAGACCGCGATGATCACCGAGTTCACGAGGAACGACCCCACCGGCAGGCTGGTGCGGAAGATGTCCACGAAGTTCGAGAACTCGAAGTCGCGCGGGAGGATGGACAGCTGTCCGGTGGAGACGGTCGTGTCCGAGGACAGCGCGATCGAGACCACGAACACCAGCGGGATCGTGAAGATCGCCGAGAGGATCACCAGCAGGCCGTAGGTGAGCGGCCCGCTGCGGAAGGCGCTGAGGGTGCGGGGCCGGGGCGGCCGAGTCCGCCCGGCGACCGGTGCCGGCGCGGTGGGGGCGGGGGTCATGGCGCTCACTGGCGCACCTCCGATTCGTAGAACACCCAGCGTCCGGAGGTCGCGAAGGCGAGGGCGGTGAAGGCCATGATCACCACGAACAGGATCCAGGCGATCGCCGAGCCGTATCCCATGTGGTAGAAGCGGAAGGCCTCGTCGAAGAGCATCGGCACGGCCATCTGGCTGGCGTTGTCCGGCCCGCCGCCGGTGAGGATGAAGACCTGCGCGAACACCTGGAAGGAGCCGATGATGCCCATGATCAGGTTGAAGAAGATCACCGGGGTGAGCTGTGGGAAGGTCACCGACCAGAACTGGCGGAAGCCGGAGGCCCCGTCGATCTCGGCGGCCTCGTAGAGCTCCTTGGGGATCCCGTTCATCCCGGCCAGCAGCAGGATCGTGCCGCCGCCGGCCTGCCACAGCGACATGAGGATCAGCGCGGGCTTGACCCAGGAGGCGTCCATCAGCCAGTTCGGGCCGTCGATCCCGATCAGCGCGAGCGCCTGGTTCAGGGGTCCGGCCTCGGGGGCGAAGACCATCTGGAAGATGAGCGCGACCGCCACGATCGGGATGAGGTGCGGGAGGTACACCAGGGTGCGGAACAGCTTGCGGAAGCGCACCTTCTTGTTGAGCAGGTTCGCGATGAACAGCGAGACCACCATGCCCAGCGGCACCGAGATCAGCGAGTAGTACGCGGTGTTGCCCATGACCTTCATGAAGATCGGGTCGTCGGTGAGCAGGGTGATGTAGTTGTCCAGCCCCACCCAGACCGGGGCCGTGAACGAGTCCCATTCGGTGAACGAGAGGTAGATCGAGAACAGCATCGGCCCGAGCAGGAAGACGACGAACCCGATCACCCACGGGGAGATGAACAGGTAGAAGGTCAGCGCCTCCTTGCGACGGTGCGCGGTCAGCTTCTGCCGCGTCGCCTGGCGCCGACGGGGCGCGGGCTCCCCGACGGCGGGCGGCTCGAGAGCGGTGGAGGTCATCGCGTTCACTCCGAGGGCTTGATGATCCGCTCGAGGCGGCCCTGGAGGTCGTCGGCGGTGGTCTGGGCGTCGGCATCGCCGAGCCAGAAGGCGGCCATCGCGTCGTCGATCGCCTTCTGCATCTCGTTCCACTCGGGGATGAACTTCGGTGTGAAGATCATGTCCGCCGAGTCGGGGAAGGCCTGCAGGTTCACGTCCGCCTCGAGCCAGTCGGGGTCGAGGAAGGCGTCGCTGCCCTGCAGCTCGAGGTTCGCCGGGACGTCCTGGCCCTTGTCGGCGATGGGGGTCTGTCCCTCGAGCGAGGTGAGGAACTGGATGATCTCGAAGGATCCCTTGGGGTTCTTCGCCGCGGTGGGGATCACCAGCGCCGAGCCGAAGGCGCTGACAGCGCTCTGGGCGCCGTGGAAGAACGGGGCGATGTCCCAGTTCAGACCCTCGATCGCGGCATTGCCGCCGACGGCCCAGAAGCCGGTGGAATTCATCGCCACGAGCCCCTGCTGGAAGGCGCCGTCGGCCCCCATCTCGGGGCCCATGTTCGAGTAGTCCACCTCGGTGGGGGCGACCTCGTGGGTGAAGTAGAGGTCGTGGGCGAACTGCAGCGCCTCGACGGCCTCGGGCGAGTTGACGCCGGGCGCGCCGGTCTCGGGGTCCAGCACGTTGCCGCCGTTCTGGGCGACGAGGGAGAACCACTGCGGCCACCAGCCCACGCCGCCGTAGCCGAACTGCCCCTTGTCAGGGTCGGTGAGCGCCTTCGCGGCCTCGAGGAAGTCGTCCCAGTCCCAGTCGGCGCTCGGGTAGTCGACGCCGGCCTCGTCGAAGAGGTCCTTGTTGTAGTAGAGGACCATCGCGCCGGAGCGGTCCGGGACCCCGTAGGTGGCGCCGTCCCAGGTGTAGTTCGCGCCGACGGGGCCGAAGGTCTCCTCGAGGTCGAGGCCCGCCTCGGCCAGCAGCTCGTCGATCGGGACCAGCTGCTTCTTGGAGGCGTAGACGTTGACGTTCTCCGCAACCTGCATGATGTCGGGCCCGGTCTTCGACGAGATCATCGTCTGGACCTTCTGCTCGTAGTTCTCGGAGGGGATGAGCTGCAGGGTGATGTCGTAGTCGGGGAACTTCTCCTTGGCCAGGTCGATCCGGGCCTGGTAGGCGTTCTTGTCCTCCTCGCCGCCCCATACGGTCATCACGAAGGAGGTGTGGTCCTCGTCGGATTCCGGGACGCCGCCGGCGCTGCTGGAGCCGCCTCCGCAGGCGGCGAGGCCCGCGGCGGCGCCGACGGCGCCCATCCCGGCCAGGAGGCCGCGTCGGGAGGGAGCCGGTCGTCGGGAGGAGCGGGGGGCGGGGATGCGGCTCATCGTCGTGCCTTTCGTGATGGTCACGCACTGCGCTCCCCGGGTCCTCAGCGGCTCCGGCGAGAGGTGCGCACCGGCGCGCACCCGACGTGACGAGACTTACGTTAACCCTTGCGATAAGGCTTGTCGAGGCCTCTCGGTCACGAACTCGTCTCGAGGGGTCGCGCCGGACCACCGCGCAGGCTAGCGTTTTCCCATCCTGGTCGGCACATCCCATCCTCACGACCGGGCGATGACGCTCACCTGGGAGGCCCCCATGTCCACCACGCAGCCGGAGTCCCTCCGCCGTCCGTCCTTCACCAGACGCCGTACGCTCGCCCTGCTCGCCGCCGCGGGCGCGATCCCCGCCCTCGCCTCCTGCGGCCCGAACACCGCCGACACGGGGAGCGGCGGGGAGGGCGGGACCGGGGACGTGCGCATCTACTGGTGGGGCGGCGACCTGCGGCTCGGGCTCACGAAGGAGGCGCTCGAGATCTTCGCCGAGAAGAACACGGACTTCGAGGTGCACCCCGAGTACAGCGAGTGGACCGGCTACTGGGACAAGCTCGCCACGCAGACCTCGGGCGGGGACTCCCCCGACCTGCTGCAGATGGACGAGGCGTACATCGACTCCTACGGGACCCGCAGCGCCCTGCTGGACCTCGAGTCGCTCGGCGACACCCTGGACCTCTCGCAGATGGACGCGAAGGTGCTGGACACGGGCCGCCTCGCCGACGGGACGCTCGTCGGGGCGCCGCTGGGCATCGGCATCTTCTCCGTCGGCGTGAACGAGGACCTGCTGGCCGAGTCCGGCGTCGAGCTCCCGGCGGACACGGAGTGGACCTGGGAGCAGTTCGGCGAGGCCGCCGCCGCGCTCAGCGAATGGGGCAGGGATCAGGACGTCGTCGGCGTCGACATGTTCGGCCAGGGCGCGGCGGAGCTGCACGCCTGGGCGCGGCAGTCCGGCGAGCAGGTGTTCCCTCGCGAGGGAGAGACGCTCGTGAGCCTCGAGACGATCCGCTCCTGGCTCGAGTTCTCCCAGTCCCTCATCGAGTCGGGCGCCGCGCCGGGCGCCGACGCCCAGATCGAGGACTTCGGGGCGGGCGTGGAGGGCGGCCGGTTCGGCACCGGCCGCGCCGTGCTCCACTTCCAGTTCCACACCCAGGTGCAGACCTTCGCGAGCGCCTCGGGCGCGACGATGAACCTGCTGCGCCTGCCCGCGCGCACCGCAGGCGATCACCAGATGGTGAACAAGGCGTCGATGTACTGGTCGATCGCCGCCGGCAGCGCGGTCGCCGAGAGCGCGGGGGTGCTGATGGACTTCCTGCTCAAGGACCTCGATGCGGCGAAGGCGCTCAAGATCGAGCGCGGCGTGACCGCGTTCCCCGAGGTGCAGGACGCGATCGAGGGCGAGCTGGACGACATCGAGCGGATCTGCCTGGACTTCGCCCGCGACATGCAGGCCGAGGTCTCCCCCGCTCCTCGGGTCACGCCCGCGGAGGGTGTGGGCTTCGGGGACGAGCTCACCCGCATCAGCCAGGACTTCTACTTCGGGAACACCGATGCGGCCGATGCCGCGCAGCAGATCCTCACGGCCCTGGAGGGCATGCAGCCGAGCTCCTGAACGCTCACATCCGAGGGAATCCAGGCAACCCACGGCAACTCGCACCCCTCCCGTCAGGAGTGAGGTTGCCTGTCGCCACGTCCGCCGGGGCACCGACGCCCCGGACGCAGGACCCGAGGCACTGCCGCCCGGGATCCAGGACCCGAGGCACCGACGCCTCGGGGAGAGCCGAGAGGAAGACCATGCAGATCTCCCGACGCTCCGTGCTCGCGGCCTCCGCGGCCGCGGCCACCGGCATCGGCGCCGCCGCCTGCGGGGCCGGCGGCGAGATGGACCCCGAGGAGCCCGTCGACCTCGAGGCCGACGAGTCCACGCTCTCCGGGGCGATCAGCCTGCTGACCCCGGACTTCGTAGGTGACGCCCGGGCACCCCTGGACGAGGAGATCATCGCCCCGTTCACCGAGCGCACCGGGGTGTCCGTCTCCGTGGACCAGGTCGACTGGAACAAGCTCAACGAGAAGATCTCCACCGGCATCGCCGGCGGGATCATCGCCGACCTCATCATGACCGGGGTGGGCTGGACCCAGCCCTTCGCGGAGAAGGGGATCTTCGCGGAGATCCCCGCCGACTTCATCGAGTCCCTCGGATTCGACGAGTCGGTGCTGGTCTCCACCCGGTTCGAGGGGAAGTACTACTCCCTCCCCCAGGCCCTGGACCTGCGCTTCCTCGGCTACCACCCCGAGGCGTTCGCCGCCAAGGGCATCGAGGAGCCTCCCGCGACGATGGACGAGCTCGCCGAGATCGCGCTCGAGCTCACCGGCGACGGCATGGTGGGGCTGGACTACCTCTCCGGCAGCGCGGGCAGCGCGCGGCAGGCCTTCGTGTTCCTCCTCTACGCCTTCGGCGGCCGGATGTTCAGCGAGGACGGCATGACCCCGATGCTCCACGAGGAGCCGGGCCGGCTGGCGCTGCAGTGGATGCTCGACCGCATGGCAGAGGGATCGATCAACTACGACCTGCGCGCCGCCGAAGGTCAGCCCTCCCCGTTCCAGCAGAAGAAGGCCGCGATGTCGCTCGTCGCCACCGGCAACTGGGTGACCTGGTCGCAGATGTCCCCCGAGCTGTGCGAGGACGGCGCGGTCGGCCTCTTCCTCATGCCGCCCGGCGCCGGCGGCGACCCGGTGATGTTCCAGGGCGGCACGTTCATCTCGATCTCGAGCCTGTCGAAGAACAAGGACGCCGCAGGAGCCTTCATGAAGCACATGCTCGATCCCGAGTACCTCGGCATCGGCAACTCCGCGATGGGCAAGGTGCCGCCCACCCCCGACATCCCGCCCGACGAGGAGATCGAGTCCAACGCGCTCACCCAGTTCGGGCTCGAGAACCTCCCCTACGCGGGCGCGACCGAGGGCGGCAGCGCCGCCTACATGGAGGTCCGCACGAATCTCGACGGCATCGTCGAGTCGTGCCTGACCGGCAAGTCGAGCGTCCCCGCGACGCTCGAGGACATGAAGGCGCTGTGCGACGGCGCGATCAGCAGGATCTGAGCCGATGAGCACTTCGACGCACCCCACCCCGCCCCCGGCCGACGCCCCTGCCGCACACCGGGCCCCCGTCCCCCGCCGCAGCACCGTGCGCGCCGCGGAGAAGCGCTGGGGGCTGCTGCTGGCCGCCCCCGCGACACTCCACACCCTGCTCTGGATCGGCGTGCCCATCGTGGTCGCGATCGTCCTGAGCTTCACCGCCTACGACATCATCCATCCGCCGGAGTTCGCGGGCCTGGAGAACTACGCGACGATCTTCACCGACGGCCTGTTCTGGCGCTCCGTGTGGCACAACGTGCTCATCGCCGCGATCGGCATCCCTATCTCGATGCTGCTGGCGCTGGTGTTCGCGACGCTGCTGAACCGGGCGCTCCCCGGGCGCGGCGTGTTCCGGGTGATGGTGTTCCTGCCGCACATCACCGCGACCGTGGCGGTGGCGATGATCTGGCTGTGGATCTACAACCCCTCCGAGAACGGGCTGATGAACATCATCCTCGGCGTGATCGGGATCGGGCCGCTGCCGTTCCTCACCGATCCTGACCTGGCGCTCGGCGCGGTCATCCTGGTGACGATCTGGCAGGGGATCGGGTTGAAGATGCTCATCTACCTGGCGGCCCTGCAGGGCGTGGACGGGCAGCTGTACGAGGCGGCGGACATCGACGGCGCGAACTTCGTCCAGAAGTTCCACCGCATCACGGTGCCGATGCTGCGCCCGGCGACGTTCTTCATCCTCATCACCTCGCTCATCGCGAACTTCCAGACCTTCGATCTCATCTACATCCTCACCGAGGGCGGGCCTGCGAACTCCACCTCGGTGGTCACCTACCGGATCTACCAGACCGCGTTCCAGGAGTTCCGTGTGGGTCTCGCCAACGCGCAGTCGGTGATCCTGCTGCTGATCCTGATCGTGCTCGCATTCCTCTCCCGCCGGATCGTCGGAGGCACCGATGGCGACTGACACCCTCACCCCCGCACTGCCCCGGACCGATCCGTCGGCCTCCGGCCGCACCACCAGCATGCGGCGGCAGAAGCGGCTCGGAGCGACCGCGATCCTCGTCTTCCTGATCCTGTCCTCGCTGCTGATGGCCGCACCGTTCCTGTGGATGGCCCTGTCCTCGATACGCGACCCCACGGAGCTGGCGCAGGTGCCGATGCCGCTGATCCCGCAGGACCTGCGGCTGGAGAACTACACCGACGCGCTCGCGCGCGCCCCCTTCGCGACCTACGCCCGCAACAGCCTGATCCTCGCCACCGCCGCGGCGGTCCTCAACGTCGCCTTCGGCTCGGCCTGCGGCTACGCGCTGGCGAAGCTGCGCTTCCGTCTGGCCCCGGCGGTGTTCGGCTGGATGGTCGCCTGCATCATGATCCCGTTCTACGCGACCGTGATCCCGGTGTTCCTCATGGTGCGCCACATGCCGCTGTTCGGCGGGAACTCGATCCTCGGCGCGGGCGGCACGGGCTGGATCGACACATGGTGGGCGCTGATCGTCCCCGGCGCGATCTCCCCGTTCATGGTGTTCCTCTTCCGCCAGTTCTACGTCACCACCCCCTCCGAGCTGATCGAGGCGGCGCGCCTGGACGGGGTGAGCGAGTTCGGGATCTACGCCCGGATCATGACCCCGCTGATCAAGCCGGGCCTGCTCACGGTGGCGCTGCTGAGCTTCGAGGCAGGGTGGAACAACTTCCTGTGGCCGCTGCTCGTGACCACCTCGGACAACCTGCGCGTGATCCAGGTGGGCATCGCCTCGTTCCGTCAGGAGGCCTCGACGGACTGGCACCTGCTGATGGCCGGGACGACGATGGCCGCGGTGCCGATGATCATCCTGTTCCTCGTCTTCCAGCGGTACTTCGTGGACGGCTTCGCGGCTTCGGGGATCAAGTGAGTCCGGCCGCCGCCCGCCGGGCCTCGCCGGGCCGCCCGGGCTCCCCGGCGCCGATGGTCGGGCGCCCCTCCGCCCGAGCGGCGCGCGGGGCCGGCCGACGGGATCCGCTCGAAGCGCGTGGCCTGGTGCGCTTCCTGATCAAGCCCGCCGCTTTCCTCAGCACGAACTGGGCGGCGCTGCTCGGAGCGCTCACTGTCGTCGGCATCGTGCCCGCCCTCGCGGGGGCGACCCGCGTGACCGGCGATCTCGCCCGCCACGAGGACGAGGCGTTCAGGGCCACGCTCCGCCATGTGCGGCGCACCCTGCGCCGCGACGCCCCGGCCTCGTTCCTGCTGCTGGGCGTCACGGCGGCGATCGGCGCCAACGCGCTGGTGCTGCCGCACCTGGACGCCTCGCTGCGGGTGTTCGCCGTCGGCGCGCTGACGCCGGTGGTGTGGGTGCTGGTCGCGGCGCTGAGCGCCTACGTCGCCGCCGCCTCCCGCGACCAGACCTCGGACCGCCGGGATCTGGTGCTGGGCGCGCTCGTGCTGATGCGACGCCGGCCTGTCGCCGCGTTCCTCGCGCCGCCGCTGATCGTGCTGCTCTCCCCGCTGTGGCTGCTCGCCCCGCTGACGATCGCCGTCGGGTTCAGCGTGCCCCCGTGGTGCGTCGGCCGGCTGTGGCGCGGCGCGCCGGCCTGAGCTCCTCGTCGGTCACGACGCGGCGGGATCGGCGGCGCGCACCTCCTCGAGCGCGGCGCGGCCCTCGGCGGGGATGTCCTGCCAGGTGAAGCACTCGATCGAGACGTGGGCCGCGCAGCCGCCGTCCCGCAGGGCGGTGAGGAACTCGCCCAGCGGCCAGTCGCCCTGACCGGGCGGGCGCCGATCGGTGTCGGCGACGTGGATGTGTCCCACGCGGCCGGCGAGGCGGTGCACGGTCTCGAAGCTCTCGCGCTCGAGCATGACGTGGAACAGGTCGGCGACCACCCGCATCCCGGACAGCTCGTGCGCGTCGAGGAAGTCGGCGGCCTGCTCGAGGGTGTTCACGAGGTCGGTCTCCCCCTGGTGGAGGGGCTCGAGCAGCACCTCGAGACCGTGCTCCGCCGCGAGGTCACGGGCGGTGCGCACGGAGTCCGCGAAGCGGCGCTCGGCGGCGGCGCGGTCGACGCCCTCGGGGATCCGCCGGGAGGCGCCGCTGCCGAGCACCACGGTCGCTCCCGGCCGCGCCCACGGGGCGATCGCCGCAACGGCGCCGCGCAGGTAGTCGGCGGTCTTCTCGAGCGGCACAGCAGGATCCGACACCCTCACCGCGCCGGGGAACAGGATCGCGAAGGACGGCGCCCGCGGCACGGGGGCGAGCCCGGTGGCCGGGGCCCAGGTGCCGCCCGCGCCCTCGAGGAGCAGAGAGCCGACGACGGTCTGCTCGAGGAAGTCCGCACTCGCGGCGGCCACCTCCTCGGCGCGGGCGTGGGCGGCGATGATCCCGTGCTGGGGCGGGCACGGGGTGCGGGTCGGGGCAGGGGCGTCTGTCATGGGAGGCCTCGGGGGCTCAGAGCTCGCGCAGGATCTGCGCCATGGCCTCGCAGGACTCGGCCGCCTGCGGGAGGCCGAGCTTGTTGAGGTGGCCGTGGGTGACGCCGCGGCGCACCTCGTAGTGCACGTCGACGCCGGCGGCGACGAGCTGCTCGCCGTAGCGGCGGGCGCCGAGGCGCAGGTCGTCGTACTCGTCGGCCTCGAGATAGGTGCGGGGCAGCACGGCCAGCTGCTCCGCGGTGCCCAGGCCCGGGAACTCATGGGCGGTGGCCTGCTCGAGGGGACGGCCGAGGTACGCCTCGGCCATGCGCCGCATGGTCGCCGACGGGAAGCGGAACATGCCCGGCACCTCGGCGAGCGCCGCGGCTTCCTCGGCGGTGGGCTCGGGGTTCAGCGGGTGGGTGACGGGGTACATCAGCAGGCTCGCCGCCGGGGCCTCCTCCGCTTCGGCCAGACGCAGGGAGACGGCGGCGGCGAGGTTCCCGCCGGCGCTCGCCCCGCCGAGCGCGACCCGGGCCGGGTCGATGCCGAGCAGCCGTGCCATAGAGCGGGTCCAGCGCACGGCGGCCATGACGTCGTCCCCGGGGATGGGGGCGTGGACGGTGAAGGTCTCGCCGGGGAGCCGGCGGGCGCGGGCGCCGCCGGCCTCGGCGGGCTCGTCGCACAGGCGGTAGTCGACGGAGACGACCACGGCGTCCGCGCGGGCGGCGACGCGGCGGGCGGTCTCGTGCGCCTCGGGCATGTCGAGATCGCCGTGCTGGAAGGAGCCGCCGTGGCACCAGACCAGGGCGGGGCGAGGCCGACGGCTGCGGGCTGCCGGGCTGTAGACGCGCAGGGGGACGATGCCGTGGGGTCCGCGGGCCTCCCGCTCCTCGATGCGCAGGTCGAGGCTCTCGGCCGGGCCGTAGGGCGCCTCCCAGGCCTCGCGAGCGGCGGGCGGGACGTCGTCCCAGGTCTCCGCGCCGCGCAGCCGTGCGAGGCGGCGCAGCATCTCGCCGTGCGGGTCGGGATCGGTCACCGGTGCGGCGGGGTCGGTGGTCGTCGAGGTCGCGGGGGCGGGGGTCATCGGCGGGTCTCCTGGGGGTGCGGGGCGGGCCGGCGCATCAGCGAGGGCGGGAGGCGAGCACGACCTCGCAGTCGAAGTGCTGCGAGGAGCGCATGTCGCCGCGGAACCAGAGCAGGTGCTCGGTGGCGGGGTCGCCGGGGGCGATGATCGGGCGGAGGTTGTCGCCCGCGGAGTCCTCGGTGAGCGGCTCCCACCGCCAGGTGGCGCCGGCGTCCTCGGTGCGGCCGCGGAACAGCTCCCGATGGGCGAGGGCGCGGCCGTCGCGCGGGTCGATCGGCGTGGAGAGCACGAGCGCGTCGGCGTCGTAGGGGTCGAGTGCCGCGAGGCCCGTGTAGTCCTGCTCATGGGGCAGCAGGCCGGGACCCGCGTCGGCGAGGGGGTGGACGGCCCAGGTGCCGTCGGCGCCGCGGCGCGCGTAGACGAGCCGCAGGTCGGGGACGGGCACGTCGTTCCCGTCGGCGTCGCGCACCGCGTCGGGGCCGCTGATCTGCGCGCCCTCGGGCCAGCCGGGGTGGTCCGCACGGGCGGTCATCACCGCGCCGACCACGCCGTCGACCACCCGGATGTCGGTGGTCCAGGCGTGGGTCAGGCGCGCCCCGCCCACCTCGGAGCCGGCCTCGAGGACGGTGGTGAGCAGGTCCTGGTTCGGGGCGGGCTCGGCGAACAGCTCGCCCTCCAGGGCGCGGCCGGCCGAGTCGTGGAGGCGCCCGGCGGCGAGGATCCCGTGATGGATCGAGTTGTCGAAGTCGCGGGGGTGGTGGTCGGTGACCAGCACGTGCAGGCCCTCGGGGCTCTCTGCGTAGCGGGCGTAGCCGTTGACGTAGCCGACCTTCTCCCGGCCGAACAGCCTGCCCGCGAAGGTCCAGCTCTCGCCGTGGTCGTCGGAGACCAGGGCGCAGGGGTCGTCGTTGATCGCGCGCACGAAGCAGTGCAGACGCCCGTCGATCTCATGGAGGTTGGAGTAGGTGACGTGCCGGCCACCGGTCAGCTCGGACCAGTCGAAGACCCGCTCCTCGCCCCAGCGGGTGGGGTCGTGCGGCTCGCTGACCCGCCAGTAGGTGCTGTCGTCGGTCTTGTGCCGGGCGTACACGGCGAGCCATCGCCCGTCGGGGCGGCGCCAGAGGGCGGGCACGTCGTGGTCGTCGGACTCGAAGCCCTCGTGCAGGGTCACGACCTGCACGGCCCCGCTCCCGAGGTCGACGACGTTGAGGTCGAGGTCGCCGCCGCGGCGGTCGCCGTCCTTCCCGCCGACCGACGCGATCGAGCCGACGACGAGCAGCCCGCGCTCGGGATCGACGAGAGCGCGCTCGTCCTGGAACCAGCACCAGGCGCCGTTGTCGTTCAGGACCTGGGGGACGGGCTCGGTGGACGTCATACGGGTGCTCCTTCGGGGCGTCATGCGAGATGGAAGTACTGCGGCAGAACCTGCTTCTCGCCGCCGCCGGGGGCGAAGTACTCGCTCATCGCCGCCTCCCAGCGTGGGCTGACGGCGGCGCGCGCGATAGCGTCCTGCGCGGCGTCGACGTCATCGGACTCGAAGTACCCGACGACCATCCCGTCCTCGGGCCTCAGGAACAGAGAGTAGTTGCGCCAGCCCGCCTCGGAAAGGGCTTCCCGCATCTCGGTCCAGACCTCCTGGTGCGCGGCGACGTACTCGGCGAGCTTCTCCGGTCGCACGTGCAGCAGGAAGCAGCAGCGGTGGGGGCTGCGGGCGGGGGTGGTGGCGAGCAGGTGGGCGAGGTCCGGGGTGGTCATCGGGTCTCCTTCGGTGCTGCGGGCAGGGTGTCGGGGCCGAGGTAAGGGATCTGCTCGGGGAGGTGGTCCCCGATCAGGGCGAGGTTCGCGATCGCGGAGAGGCCGTACTGCGCGCAGCCGTTGGTGCCCACGAACGCGGCCTCGTCGACCGGCTCCATCACCTCCGGGCCGTCGATGCGGGTCAGGGACCAGTCCGCGCGGGCGACCATCGAGTCCGAGTTCACCTGGTCGCCCTCGCCCAGCAGGAAGGCGCGCCAGGCCCGGGCCGCGAGCTCGGCCTCGCCGGACCGTGCCGCGTGCTGGGCGAGCAGTCGGCTGTAGGCGGGGATCAGGGAGATCCCGGTGAGCGGGGCCCCGAAGCGCTCGGCCTGCTCCTCCCCCGTGGCGAGGTAGTAGCGGCAGTACTCGTCCCAGGCCCGGGCGAAGCCGGCATCGTCGACGAGCTCCAGCAGCTCGGGGACGATCTCGGCCAGCCCGAACACGGCCGCGAGGTGCGAGACCTGGATCCGGTCGCGGGTGGTGTCGAAGCGTCGCTCCTCGAGGTCCCACAGCGCCTCGCCGGTGAAGAAGCCCTGCGGGAGGCGACCGATGCCGGCGAGGGCGCTGCGGATCTTCTGCTGCGCATCGGCGTCGCCGTGGCGCTCCCAGGCGGTCAGCCAGGCACCGAGCAGGGCGCCGAGATCGGTGCCGAGTCCGATGGCGAGGGCTCTGCGGTCCGGGGAGTACACGTCGGTGCGGACCTTGCGGGTCGCGTCCACGCGCAGCAGCGCCTCCTCGGAGGCCGCGACCTCGTCGAGCAGCTCTCCCACCCGCTCGTCGGCCGTGAGGAAGTAGTGATGGCGGCGGTAGACGGCGCTCGAGACCCGCAGCTGCTTCGCGCTGCATCCGAAGTGCTGGACGTTGTGGCGGGTGCCGAGGCCGGCGAAGGGGCCGAGATGGTACTGGTCGACCTCGCCGGTGTGACGGGACATCGCCTCGGCGAGGCGGAACACGGAGGCGTCGCCGCTGCGCAGGAAGTCCGTCCACAGCCAGAGGTCCGGGGACAGCTCGGAGTTGTCCCAGGCGTATCCGCCCACGTCATAGCGCCAGGTGTGGCGGTCCGGGTCGTAGGTGTGCATGACATCGCCGTAGTCCCAGAACCCGTACCAGCGCCGCTGCTCGACCTCGCGGAGGTAGTGCTCGCGCAGGAACTGCAGCCGGTCCTCGAGATGGGTGCGCTGCGGCGTGGAGCGGTCCACCGGCGACCAGATCCCGAACACTCCCGCGGCGTGCATCCGCTGGGGTGCCACCACCGGCTGCGGCGGCAGCGCGCAGGCCGCGGCGAGGGCCGACAGCTCGTCGGCGGACGGTGTCTCAGGGAAGGCGTCGATCACCAGCTCGTGAGTGCGGGCGATGCCGCGCGCCTGCCCGAATCCGGGCTCGTAGTCCTCGTAGGTGATCTCGAGGGCGTCGAGCTGGTCCGCGTGGCTCTCCTGCCCGAGCCCGTCATGATAGAAGCGCAGGTCCATCGGCTCTGCGCTCGGTGCGTACATCCACACGGTCAGCGAGGCGGTCCCGCTGCGCGCGCCCTCCACATCGAGCTGCGTGGGCACGAGCTTCCAGAAGTCCCGCAGCCCGGCGCCGATCCCGCCCTGGATGTCGCCGACGTAGGCGTATCCGCGGCTGCGGGTGCCGCCGGGCGCGGCGACCCAGGGGTGCTCCGCGTCGGTGCGCTTGGCGACGGTGCAGCCGTCCGGGGAGAGCTGGCGCAGGGTCCACGCATCCCAGCAGGGCACGAAGCGGAGCCTGCCCGAGACGGCCTGCGCCCACGTCTCGAGCGGCGGAGTGGGGCGGCCCTCGATCTGGGCGCGGCGCACCTCCTCCCCCGGGTCGCGGCGCAGGCCGGTCACGCCCTGCACCGCTTCGGCCAGGAAGCCGCCGGAGCTGCCGGCGAGCCGGACGTGCCGGTCGTACGGCGCGGCGCGCAGAGGCACGTCCAGCCGCAGGCCGAGCGAGGTGAGGAAGAGCCGCTCGGGGTCCGCGTCCCAGACGAGCGAGTGCACGGCGCGGATCCGCCGAGACCCTGCTGTGACGTACAGGCGCAGCACGAACGGCAGCACGCTCTCGCCGTCGATCTCGTGGTGGCCTGCGAGGCGGAGCACCGCCTGCACGGCCCCCGCGCGTTCGACGCGGACCTCGGTGGTCCGGACGGTGTGCTCCCGACGCGGGGACTGCGGGTGGGGCGTCTGCGACGAGGTCGCGACGATGCGGCCGTCCACGCCGACCTCGCGCCCGTCGACGACGAGCCGGCGGATCGCCGCCTCGCCCGGGCCCACCACGACCTGCAGCAGGTCGCTGGCGGCAGTGATGGTCCCGTCCTCCCCGTGCGCGATCCGCACTCCAGGCGGTGCCTGCGACGACGGCTCCCGCTGCACGAGCCTGGCCTCGCCCGCGGGGGCCGTGCCGGCGTGCCCGGTCCATTTCACGGACCCGTCGGGCCATCGTGCCGTGACCCAGCTGTCGAGCGCGTGGACGTCCTGCTCGGACGCGAGCTCCAGCTCGGGCAGCTCGCGCATCGCCCCCTGCGGCCAGGGGACGCCCCACTGCACGGGGACCGCGGCCGTGCCCTCTCGTGGCTCGAGCAGGTGGATCGCGGTCTCGGGGAGGGTGGTCATGGGGTCCTCTCGGCGGGGCGGGAGCTCGGTGGCGAGCGGTGCGGTGTGGAGCGCGGCGCGGGGCGCGATGCCCTGCTCAGGAGATGCGGGGGCCGCGGACCGGCTGGTCATCCGGCGCCGGGGTCGTGTAACGCAGCGCGGGCGCAGGAGGCGTCTCCATGCCCTCCCCGAGGAAGTAGCTGGTGTGCGGGGGCTGGTTGTAGGCGACGTGCTGCCAGGCGATGGCGAGGCGGTACTGCGGATCGGACATCAGCGTGCGCAGCCGGTGCTCGGTGACGTCCGTCGTCGTGTAGATGCGCAAGGCCTCTGAGTCCTCGGTGCGGAACACGAGCTCCTCGCGCCAGTCGCCGAACAGGTCGGCCTGCAGCGCGGGGTTGCCCTTGGTGTCGTTGTTGCTGAGGGTGCCCTCGGCACGGAAGATCTCGATCTGCTCCTCGTTCTCGTAGTCCCATTTCGAGATCGTCGGGACGCCCTCGCGGGGACCGTCGTCGAACTCGTGGTCGACGATCTCGCTGAGCAGGTCGCCGTCCCAGAGGGCCACGAAGTTCGCGGCAGGGATCTCGGTGGAGATCAGCTCCCCGTCCGCGGAGCGGAGGTTGCCGACCGGGGAGTCCCATGCGGCGTCGTCGCCGACGTTCCAGCCCTCGGCGCCGTCGTGGCGGGGGTCGATGTCCGCCATGGCGCCCCGGCCGGTGTCCTCGGTGGCGGGGACGGACCAGAGGATCTCCCCGGTCGCCGCGTCGCGGAAGGTCGAGCCGCGGTTGCCGCTGGCGCCCATGTCCTCGTGGACCGCGAAGACCTCGAGGCCGGGGCGGGAGGGGTCGAAGTCGGAGACGTGCAGCGCGTCGCCGTGGCCCAGGCCCGTCGTGTAGAGCCCGGTGCCGTCGTCGTCGATGGTCGCCGAGCCGTAGACGATCTCGTCCTTCCCGTCGGAGTCGACGTCGGCGACGACGAGCTGGTGGTTGCCCTGCCCGGCGTAGCCCTCGTTCCCGGGTTCGTCGGAGTCGAAGAGCCAGCGGGTGCTGAGCTCCTCGCCGTCGAAGTCGACCGCCCAGAGGGTCGCACGCGTGTAGTAGCCGCGCGCGAAGACGGCGCTGGAGTGCTCGCCGTCGAGATAGGCGGTCGCGGAGAGGAAGCGGTCCACGCGGTTTCCGTAGCCGTCGCCCCAGTCCTCGACGTTCCCGCGCGGCACCGCGTAGTCGACGGTGTCGAGCGCCGTGCCGCTCTCGCCGTCGAACACGGTGAGGAACTCCGGTCCCTCGAGGACGTAGCCCTCTTCGTCGCGGTGGTCGGCCTCGCCGTCGCCGATCACGGTGCCGGCGGCGTCGACGGTGCCGTCGGCCGTCTTCACGATCAGCTCGGCCCTGCCGTCGGAGTCGAAGTCGTACAGCTGGGGCTGCGAGTAGTGCGCCCCGGCGCGGATGTTGGGGCCCATGTCGATCCGCCACAGCTTCGTGCCGTCGAGCTCGTAGGCATCGAAGTAGACGTTCCCGGTGGCCCCGGCCTGGGAGTTGTCCTTGGAGTTCGTCGGGTCCCACTTCAGCACGAGCTCGAGCTCGCCGTCGCCGTCGAGATCTGCTGTCATCACGTCGTTCGCGCGGTACTCGTACTCGACGCCGTCGGGTGCGGTGCCGCCGGCGGGCTTGTCCAGCGGGACGTCGAGGTGCTGCTCGTCCCAGGGGGTGAAGGGCTCGCTCGCCCAGAGCGGCTTGCGGCCGCGGATCGTGCCGGAGTCCGCCGAGCCGACGAGCTCGCCGACCGTCGCCAGACGGTACTCACTCTCGGCCGTCCCCTCCGGGTCGACGAAGTTGGTCGACTCGGTGATCGGCTCCTCGGTGATCTGCTCGCCGTCGCGGAAGACCAGGAAGCGGGTGTCCATCGATTCGTCCCCGAGGAGGCGCCACGAGAGGAACACGCCGTCGTCGGTGACCACGCCGAGGGCGCCGCGGTCGAGGCGTTCGGCATCGCGCTGCAGCGGTGCAGAGGCATGCTGCTCGGCCGCGGCGGGGGCGGCCGTCTCGATCATGGCGATGCCGGCAGTGCCCAACGCGAGCGGCAGGGCGAGCAGGAGCGCCGCGGGCCGGCGCACGGCCTCGGCCCAGGACGAGCACGGGTGGCCGCAGGGGGCTGCCGAGGTGGGACGGGGGTGGAGGTGCATCGTTGCTCCGATCATCGGTGATCTGTCGTGGTCAGCGGAGGGATGAGGAGGACGTCGCCCGGAAGGCTCTGCCGTGGGGCTGGTGAGAGGTGCCGATGCTCACCGCCCCGTTCCGTCGGCGGCGATGGTCACGCCGTTCAGCTGGCCGCCGCTGCCGCTGATGTCCAGCACCAGCTGTCCGCCGACGATCTCGGCGGGCTCGATCACCTGGCGGACTCCGTCGTCGACGGCGACGGTGCTGCGCTGCTCGCCCTGGACGGCGATGTCCGTCCGCGCGGAGCCGGCCGCGTCTCCCACGGTGAGCACGACGGTGCAGGCGCCGTCGGGGAGATCGACCAGGAAGCTGTAGGCGCCTCCGTGCCCGAGCAGCAGGTCGCGCTGGAGAGCGTCGCCGGCATCCGCGCCGCGGTCCTCCGCGGTCACGGAACCGGCGTCGGCGAGGCCGAACCCCTGCTCCGGCGTGTACTCGGTCTCCGGTGTGACCTGCATGAACCCCTCTGCGACCGGGGAATCCGCCGTGCCCATGTCGAAGCGGGCGATCGCCTGGCTCGTCGAGACCGCGAGCACCTGGCCCTGCGGGCCCTCGCCATGCTCGTTCTGGGCGCTGACCCGCACCTCGTAGTCGGCGGCCTCCTCGAGGAAGTGCACCGCCGCCTCGGTGCCCGCCGTTGCGCCGACGAAGGTCGGTTCCTCGCCGGCACGCCCGAGATGGACGCGGTAGGTGTCCGCGTCCTCGGAGGCGGGCCAGCTGACCTCCAGGGTCGAGGCCGAGGCCCGGACCAGCTCGAGACCGTCCACCGCGCGTGGAGCGCCGCTGGATCTGTGGACCATGACGTGATCGGAGATCCGCAGGCCGAGCTCCGCTGTACCGCGCCCCACCAGCCTCGCCATCTGGATCGCCCCGTACTCCTGGAAGTGGGTGTCGTCCTCGACCCCGTTCGGCCGATTCGGGTAGACGCCGGCCTCGGCATGGAGGAACACCTCTCTGGCGCCTTCGGGGCCGATCTCGTCGAGGAATTCTCGGCTGCTCGCGGAGAGGTCGACCAGCGGCGCATCGAGCTCGTCGGCGATCGATCTCGCTGCCTCGACATACTCCGGGAAGCTGACCCGGAAGCGCCCGGTGTCGGCGTCGAAGTCGCGTCGGCTCACCGGGGTGACCACGATCGCCTCGCCGCCGCGCTGCCTGGTGCCTTCGATGTAGGTGCGCAGGTATTCGCGGAAGTCCTCGGGCGGCGTGTACCTGTCGGGAACCGTGTACGTCGCGTCGTTGTGGCCGAACTGCACGTAGACGTAGTCGCCCGGGCGCACCAGACGGAGCACCTCGTCCAGTCGCCCCTGGTTGAGGAAGCTGCGTGAGGAGCGCCCCCCGATGGAGCGGTTGTCGACGAGGACCCTGTCGCTGAGGAAGCGGTCGAAGAACTGCCCCCAGCCGGCCTGGGGCATCCAGTACGGGTCGTAGGTCTGCATCGTGGAGTCGCCCAGCAGGTACAGGGTGGGGCGTCTTCCGCGCCGGCGGGCGGGGAGGGCCTCGATCTCCACGGCGTTGAGGTGCGCGGCCGTGCCCGTCACGGTGAGGCCCAGCCGGCCGGACACGAGGGCGAGGTCGAACTCGAGCTCGAGCACCTCTCCCGCTTCGGCCTCGGTCGGAGGGATCTTCTCGATCTCCTCGGCGGTGACGGCGATGTCGGTGGGCCCGGCCGGGTCTCCCGAGATCAGGGTGATCCGGTAGTCCCCCGGCTCGAGGTCCACCAGGAAGGTCGCGCTGCTCTCGGTCGAGACGAAGTCGCCGCGCAGCGGGTCGTCCCCGCCGCGGTCCGCTTCGGTCAGCGTCGCGGTGTCGTCGAATCCGTACCCGAGCTCGGGCGTGTAGGCGGTCTCCGCCGTCACCTGCGTGGCTCCTCGGGCGACCTCCCCCGGACCGAAGTCGAAGCGCCAGGTGCGCTTGCCTCCTGCCTCGGCATCGACGTCGGCCGCTGCGGCGCGGCGCGGCAGGCCGAGCATGGCAGCTCCGAGGGCGGCGGCGCTCATCCCCGTCAGGAGCGCACGCCGGGGGAGCGCAGGCGGGTACGGGGTCTCAGGCGAGGGGATCTGTGAACTCATCGTCGTGGCTCCAGGTGGGTGGGGAGGGCGTCCCGCGTCGGCGCGGGAACCGGGAAGGGGGCGGAAGAGAGCGGGGGTGATGGGAGGTTCGGGCCTGTGCGCTCAGCCCTTGACGGATCCGATCATCACGCCCTTGGCGAAGTGCTTCTGGAGGAAGGGGTAGACGCACATGATGGGGAGGGTCGCGATGACGATCACCGCGAATTTGAGGCCCTCCTTGGGCGGGACGTAGTTGGGGTCCAGATTTCCGAGGGTGGTGGAGGGATCGCTCGAGATCGTCACCTGTCGCACGAACATCTGCAGCGTCCACTTCGAGCTGTCGGAGATGTACAGCAGCGGCGACATGAAGTCGTTCCACAGCGCGACAGCGTAGAAGAGCGAGAAGGTCGCGATGACGGGCTTCGAGAGCGGGAGCATGATCCGCCAGAAGGTCGTGAACTCGTTCGCCCCGTCGATCTCCGCGGCCTCCCTCAGCTCGTGCGGCAGCTGCTGGAAGAAGGTGCGGATCACGATCAGGTTGAAGGGGTTGATCGCCATCGGCAGGATCAGCGCCCAGTAGGAGTCGAGCAGCCCCAGCTCCTTGACCACGAGGAACAGCGGGATCATGCCGCCGGAGAACAGCATCGCGAAGAGGACCAGACGCATGATCAGTCCGCGCCCGACGAGGTTCGGGTCGGAGAGCGGATAGGCCATCAGCATCGTCAGCGTGATCTGCACGAGCGTGCCGACGACGGTGACGCCGATGGTGACCAGCAGCGAGCGCAGGAAGGTGTCGGTCGAGAAGATGTACCGGTAGGTCTCCAGGGTCGGATCATCAGGCCACAGGAAGAAGGGCCGGGAGGCGATCTCGGACTCGGTCGCGAACGAGGCGGCGAGCACGTAGAGGAAGGGCAGGATCGTCAACGCGGCGAAGCCGAGGAGCACGGCGATGTTCAGGCCGTCGAGCGCCCTGTCCCGCGGGGAGTCGTACTTGATGGACATCTGTGGCTCCTAGAACAGGGAGGACTCGGTGAACTTCTTCGCGAGCCAGTTCGCTCCGAGGATCAGGACGAGCCCGACCAGCCCTTTGAACAGGCCGATCGCGGTCGAGTAGCTGTATGCACCGTTGGTGATCCCCATGAAGTACACGTAGGTGTCGAACACGTCAGCGACGTCGCGGTTCAGCGAGTTCGTGAGCATGTAGATCTGCTCGAACCCGGTGTCGAGGAAGTTGCCGATGTTCAGGATGAGCATGATGATCACGGTCGGGATGATCGCGGGGATCGTGACGTGGCGCAGCTGCTGGAACCGTCCGGCGCCGTCGATCATCGCGGCCTCGTAGAGCTGCTTGTCCACGCCCGCGAGCGCGGCGAGATAGATGATCGTCCCCCAGCCGGTGCCCTTCCACAGGGTCTGGACCATGATCACCGGACGGAACCAGTCGGGATCCGCGAGGAAGTTGACCCGCCCGCCGAAGATCTCGTTGAACAGCACGGTGATCGGTCCGATGTCCAGCGCGAACAGCAGATAGGTCAGTCCGGAGACGATCGCCCAGGAGAGGAAGTGCGGGATGTAGATCGCCGTCTGGATGAACTTCTTCAGCATCTGCTTGCGCAGCTCGTTGAGCATCAGCGCGACGATGATCGGCGCGGGGAACGCGATGACGATGTTGAGGAATGCCAGGATCAGCGTGTTGCTCAGCAGCCTCCCGAAGTCGGGACCGCTGAAGAGCCGCTCGAAGTGCTTCATGCCCACCCACGGGCTGTCCTGCATCCCGAGGAAGGGCAGGTAGTCCTGGAAGGCGATGGTGATGCCGTACATCGGGGCGTACTTGAAGACCGCGAAGTACACGATGCCCGGCACGAGCATCAGGTAGAGGATCGGGGATCGGCGCAGTCGTTTCAGCAGGCTGCGCCGCCGTCGAGAGCTGCTCGCCCTCGGGACCGGAGGCTCTTCCACCTCCAGCGGGACGGGGGCGGCCGCCCCCGGGCTGTTCGTCATGACCATGGTCGATCAGTCCTCGTGGTGAGGGTGGGGGCGCCTCTGCGAGCCGCCTCCCACCGGTCGGCTCTCAGTTCAAGCCCTGCTGGTACAGCTCGTTCATCTCGTCGATGACCTGCTGACCGCCGCTGGCGGTCCAGCGCTCGAGCTCGGCGGTGAGCCCTGCTTCGTCGATCTGTCCGGCGAGGTACTTCAGCCGCGCATCGACCACGATCTGGTCGAGGATCGCGCCGTTCTGCAGGTAGGACTCGGACATGTACGCGGCGCCCGGGTTGAACACGGCGGTCTCCATGTCGGTCTCGTGGAAGGCGAGGCGCTTCTCGTCGAGCGCCGTCTCGGGCTCGCCCTCCGGCTTCGCGGGGTATCCCAGGTAGCCGTTGGACTGGCTGCCGATCTGCGCGAAGGCGGAGACGTCGCTCTGGACGAGGGAGGCCTCCTCGGACTCGATCGCGACGGACTGGTCGCCGTCGACCTCGTAGTTCACGCCTTCGATGCCGTTGTTCAGCAGGCGTTGCCCCTCGGCGGAGGAGAGCTTGTCCAGTGCGCCGAGGACCGTGGCGAGCTGGGCGTCGGACGGCACGGACGCCTTCGGGATCGAGAGGTAGCCGGAGTAGCCGGGTGTGGGCAGCGACCATTTGCTGCCGTCGGGGCGGCTCAGGTTGCCGACCATGGTGACCTTGTCCCCGTAGTCCTCGGCATCGGCGTCCTTGAACAGCCCCAGCAGCTGCAGGCCCCGAGAGGAGACGTCTGCGATGAGCCCGCCCTGGCCGGTGAAGAAGGGCTCGTTCCAGGTGGCGGAGTCCATGGTCGCGAAGTCGGCGTTGACGTGGCCGGACTCGATCATCGCGCGCATGCTCCGGTTCGCCTCGAGGAACTCGGGGGCGAGGAAGGCCGGTGCGAGCGTGCCGCCCTCGTCCTTCCACACGTTCGCGGTGCCGTGCCAGGTCTCCCAGAGGTCGTAGGGTCCGTTGTTCCCGTAGCCGCTCCAGGCCGGGATGATCAGCCCGGTGGTGGCCGAGCCGTCGCCGGCCGGGTCCTCCTCGGTGAACGCCCTGGCGATCTCCATGAGGTCGTCGGTGGCCCGGGGCTCGTCGAGACCGAGCGCGTCGAGCCAGTCCTTGCGGATGCTGATCGCGGCACGCATCGCATCGCGCAGGCGGAAGATCCCGTAGGTGCGACCGTTGATGCTCGCTCCGTGCGCGACCTCGTCGTTCTGCGGGGTGAGGTTCTCGTACTCGGGGAGGATCTCGGTGAGGTCCCAGTACCCGCCCGCCTGGGCCGTCTGGGCGAACTCGGCGGTCTTGCCGGTCTGGACCATGACGTGGGGGATGCTGTCGCTGGCCATGGTCACGGTGACGCGGTCGTCGTAGCTGGAGTTCGGCACCCAGGTGATCTCCAGCGGCATGCCGATGAACTCCTCGATCGCCGTCTGGAGCTCGCCCTCGGGATCCGGGGCGGTGTCGGAGAGCAGCGGCGCCATGATGCGCAGGGAGGTGATCTCCTCCGAGGAGCCGGAGCCTCCTCCGGAGGAGCCGCCGCAGGCGGCGAGGCCGAGGGTGGCGGTGCCGGCGGCTGCGCCGCCGAGGAGGGCACGTCGGGAGAACATCCTTGTTCCTTTCGCAGGGTGCGCCGCTCGGGGCGCACTGGGGGCGCGGGGACGGCGTCGTGCCGGCCCTTCGGGGTGGAGAGGCGCCGCCGAGGGGCGGCAGCGGTGGTCAGGGACGAGGGACCGGCGCAGGGTGCGCCGGCGCCCGTGGAACCGCCCGACGGAAGCCCGCGTCTGCGGCTCCCTTCGGCCGGGTCGTGGCCTCGGGGCGCTCGCGCGCCTCGGAGGCGAGGAGCTCCTCGTTGCGGTCGAGCGTGCGGCCGACGAGGTGCTGGGACACCAGGAGCGCGACTCCCGCTCCGAGGAAGGGGATCAGTCCGGGCAGGGAGAGCAGGATCGCTCCCCACAGGACCAGCACCGCTCCGAGCAGCGCCGTGGTGTGCGCCTGCGCCAGGGCGAGGAGCGCGGCCCTGGCCAGCACCGCACGGGCGGGGACCCGGTGCCGGAGGTCCACGAGCGGGATGTGGACCATCGCTGCGAGGAGCGCGATCGAGGCGAGACCCGCCGGCAGTCGCGCCGCGAGAGGTGCGTCCGCCGCGGTGAGCGCGCCGGCTGCGAGGACGAGCAGCAGCGCCGGCGGGCCGAGGGTGATCTGGCTGCGCCAGAAGGTGGAGCGCCAGACCCGAGCGGCGTTCCGGAGAGTGATCCGCTCCCCTCTCTCGGCCCAACGGGCTGCGTCCGCAGCAGCCATCGTCGCCGGCGCCCAGCCCAGGATCACGCCGCCGGCGAGGGTGCCGATCACCCACAGCGCCTGGAGGTGGAGAGCTCGCAGGAGGAGCTCGGCGGCGGCGCCGAGGGCGGTCGTGAGGCGGTCCATCTCAGATCGCCTCCACGAGGAGGTCGGAGTACTCGGCGATCAGCGGCGCCATCTGGCGCAGGCCGATCGCTCCCCCGGCGCGGACCGGGCCGCCGATCGCGCCGTCGTCGGTCCAGTCGAGGCACTCGATGCCCTCGATGTCGAAGTGCAGTCGGCCGGAGCGCCAGGTCAGCTCGGCCCGGTAGCTGCGGTCCGCGTCGAGGACGCCGGGCAGCGGATCCGCTCCCTGGGAGACCAGGTGGAAGCCATGGCTCTTGCGCACGTTGCAGGTGTGGAGGCTCCGCTCGGCCGGCCACATGCGGCGGTAGTAGGACAGGTGGTAGGCATCGATCGCTCCGGAGTGGTACTGCTCGTACTCCCCGGTGCGCGCGGGCAGGGCGGGATCATGGAGCGAGCGTCCGTCGCGCGAGCGGGCGGCCCAGAAGATCATCGCGAGACCGGGCTCGCGCAGGGGTCGGAAGCTCCAGCTGATCCGCACGTCCCCCTCGTGCTCGACTGGTAGCCATGCCACGAAGTTCGCCGCCTGGCCTGCGGCGGGGTCGGCTGCGCTCTCGAGGCGCAGCGCGCCGCGCGGGAACGAGGCCGCCATGGGGCCCTCGACGATCCAGTCGGCGATGTCCTCGGGCGCGGACAGCGCCCGGCGATACAGCTCGATGCTCATCGGTGGGCCTCCTCGTCCACTCGTGCGGACGCCCCGCCCCTGGGACGCTCCGGCGATGCAGATCACATCTTGAACCGTTCCAAACTCGACGTCAACCGCTTTCCTGGATCTCGTGGACCCGCCTGCGACGAACGACCGGGACCGTCTGCCGAGTGACCGTTCACTCGATCGCCGTCCGCCGCTCGGATCCACTCCTGCCCTGCGAGCTGGCCGGCACCATGACCTGCAGTCCATGCGTGGAGGCATCGAACTGCGCCCGCCGGGACGGCATTCGAGGCCTGTCACTCGGCGGCTCCCGAGCGAGAGGCGGATGAACGGTCACCCGTTGTGAGATCGTGACCGGACACCTGCTTCGAGGAGGCCCGTATGGCCGGCGCCCGCCGCCCCACGATCCGCGATGTGGCGCGCCTCGCCGGCGTCTCCCACCAGACCGTCTCCCGCCACCTCAAGCACGATCCGACGGTCTCGCCGATGCTCGCGGCCCATATCGACCAGGCCGTCGCCCAGCTCGACTACCGACCCAACCTCGTCGCCCGCGCCATGCGGAACAGGTCGACCGGTCGACTCGCCCTGGTGCTCCCCGCGGGGGACGCCCGCAGCCCGTCGGAGGTCCTGGCCGGGGCGAGCGAGGCCGCGCAGCGAGCCGGCTTCGCCCTCGAGGTGGTCACGCTCCCGCCGGGCGAGCTGAGCAGCGGCCGGGTCGCAGAGCTCGCGGACTCGGGGCTCTACGAGGCGGTGCTGTCGCTGACCGACCTTCCGGGCGGAGGTCGGGAACGCCTCGGGACGGTGCCGATCGTCTCGGCACCCGTGTACGACCGGAAGCTCCGCGGCGTCGGACCCCTCTCCGAGGCGTCGCGCATGCTCGAGCTGGTCCAGGGGCTCGCCGCCCGGGGGCATCGGGAGCTGCTGCATCTGACCGGCGACCGCCACCACCCCTCCTCGCAGCGTCGCCGTGAGGCCTTCCGTCGCGCCGTCGAGGAGCTGGGGCTGCGCTCCGCAGGCGTCGTGGACTGCCGCTGGGATCCGGAGGCGGCCCGCCGCACGATCCTCGACCTCCCGGAGTGCACGGGCGTCACGGCCGTCCTCGCTTCGGACGACGTGGTGGCCGCCGCGGTGGTCCGCGCCGCCGCCGAGCGCGACTGGCGGGTGCCGGGGGACCTCAGCGTGACCGGCTGGGACGATCTCCCGCTGGGCGCATGGATGTCCCCGTCGCTCACCACGGTCGCCATCGACAACCATCGACTCGGCGCGGAGCTCCTCGAGGAGCTGCTGCGCGTGATGCGCGGAGAGGATCCCGCGATGGACAGACCGTCGATCACCGAGGTCGTCTGGCGCGAGTCCACGGGCCGGCCTCGCACTCGCTGAGCCCACGCCAGGTCCGGGTGCAGCGGAGCCCGCCCCTGGGCGGGCCCGTCGCGCGGCACCGTCCGCAGCGGGGCGCCGGAATCGCCTTTCCCGCCACGGCGGCGCGTGCTACGCTCCGCTTGAGTCGTTTCAACTCGTGTTCGGGGTCGGGCAGCCCGACCCTCGCACGGGCCCGTCGCCGAGGACGGACCGCACCGCTGAGAAGGAGCCCCATGACCACCCCCACCACGCTCCCCGCCGAGGTCGCCCGCGATCTCGAGGAGTTCTCGATCGAGGTCCCCAGCTGGGCCTACGGCAACTCCGGGACCCGCTTCAAGGTGTTCGGCACTCCCGGCACGCCGCGCGACCCCTTCGAGAAGATCGCGGACGCCGCGCAGACCCACGCCTTCACCGGCTCGGCCCCCCGCGTCTCGCTCCACTACCCCTGGGACCGGGTCGAGGACTACTCGGCGCTGCGCGACGCCGCCGCCGAGCAGGGCGTGCAGATCGGCATGATCAACTCCAACACCTTCCAGGACGACGAGTACAAGTTCGGCTCGCTCACCCACGGGGACAAGACCGTGCGGCGCCGCGCGATCGACCACCACCTCGAGTGCCTGGACGTGATGCGGGAGACGGGCTCCCACGAGCTGAAGATCTGGCTCGCCGACGGCACCAACTACGCCGGCCAGGACTCGATCCGCCGCCGCCAGGATCATCTGGCGGAGTCGCTGCAGGAGATCTACCTGGGCCTTCGCGAGGGCGAGCGGCTGGTGCTGGAGTACAAGTTCTTCGAGCCGGCGTTCTACCACACCGATGTGCCGGACTGGGGCACGAGCCTGCTGCACTGTCTGGCCCTCGGCGAGCAGGCGCAGGTGGTGCTCGACACCGGTCACCATGCTCCCGGCACGAACATCGAGTTCATCGTCGCGCAGCTGCTGCGCCAGAACCGGCTGGGCGCCTTCGACTTCAACTCCCGCAACTACGCCGACGACGACCTGATCGTCGGCGCCGCGGACCCCTTCCAGCTGTTCCGGATCCTGTTCGAGATCGTGCAGCAGGACGCGCACCGTCCCGCCTCGGGCGTGAACTTCATGCTCGACGAGTGCCACAACCTCGAGTCGAAGATCCAGGGCCAGATCCGCTCGGTGCTGAACGTGCAGGAGACCCTCGCCAAGGCGCTGCTGGTGGACCGCGAGGCACTGGCCGACGCCCAGGAGCGGCACGACGTGCTCGAGGCGCACGGGATCCTCATGGACGCCTTCTGGACCGACGTGCGACCGGCGCTCGCGGCCTTCCGCGAGGAGCGCGGTCTGCCGGCGGATCCCTTCGGGGCCTTCCGCGCGAGCGGCTACGAGGAGAAGGTCGCCGCCGAGCGCGTCGGCGGGAACCAGATGGGATGGGGAGCCTGAGCATGAGCAGCACGCACACCACCGATCCGTCGGCCGCACCGACGAACCCGACCGTCGCGGCGCTGCTGGCGCGCTCGAACACGCTGGGCGCGGACCCGCGCAACACCAACTACGCCGGCGGCAACACCTCCGCGAAGGGCGCCGAGACCGATCCGGTCACCGGTGAGGAGACCGAGCTGCTGTGGGTCAAGGGCTCCGGCGGCGATCTGGGCACCCTGGAGGAGAAGGGCCTGGCCGTGCTGCGCCTGGACCGCGTGCGCGCCCTCGAGGAGGTCTACCCGGGCGTGGACCGCGAGGACGAGATGGTCGCGGCCTTCGACTACTGCCTGCACGGCAAGGGCGGCGCAGCGCCGAGCATCGACACCGCGATGCACGCCCTGGTCGACGCGGCGCACGTGGACCACCTGCACCCCGATGCCGGGATCGCGCTCGCGACTGCGGCCGACGGGGAGCGCCTGACCCGCGAGTGCTTCGGCGACGCCGTGGTGTGGGTGCCGTGGCGCCGCCCCGGCTTCCAGCTGGGCCTGGACATCGCGGCGATCAAGCGAGAGAACCCGGCCGCGATCGGCTGCATCCTCGGCGGGCACGGCATCACCGCGTGGGGCGAGACCTCGCAGGAGGCCGAGGCGAACTCGCTGCGGATCATCGCCGAGGCGACCGAGTTCATCGGGCGCACCGGCCGGCCCGACCCCTTCGGCGCGCATGACGCCTCCCGCGAGGCGCTGCCGGAGGCCGAGCGGCGCGCGAAGGCCTCGGCCCTGTTCCCCGTGGTGCGCGGTCTCGCCTCGACCGATGCGCCGATGATCGGCCACTGGACGGACACCGAGGCCGTCCACGAGTTCCTCGCGAGCGAGAAGCTCGCCCCGCTCGCCGAGCTCGGCACCTCCTGCCCGGACCACTTCCTGCGCACCAAGGTCAAGCCGCTCGTGCTGGACCTGCCCGCGGACGCCTCGATCGAGGAGTCGGTGGCGCGGCTGAAGCAGCTGCACGAGTCCTACCGCGCGGACTACACCGCCTACTACGAGCGTCATGCCGAGGCCGACTCCCCCGCCATGCGCGGCGCGGATCCGGCGATCGTGCTGGTCCCGGGCGTGGGCATGTTCTCCTTCGGCGCGGATGCGCAGACCGCCCGCGTGGCCGGCGAGTTCTACGTCAACGCGATCAACGTGATGCGCGGCGCGGAGGCGGTCTCGACCTACTCCCCCATCGAGGAGTCGGAGAAGTTCCGCATCGAGTACTGGGCGCTCGAGGAGGCGAAGCTGCAGCGCAAGCCGAAGCCCAAGCCGCTCGCGACCCGGGTGGCGCTGGTGACCGGCGGCGGCTCCGGGATCGGGAAGGCGACCGCGACGCGGCTCGTCGCCGAGGGCGCCTGCGTGGTGATCGCGGATCTGAACCTGGAGAACGCGCAGGCCGTCGCCGAGGAGCTCGGCGGGCCGGATCATGCCGTCGCGCTGCGGGCCGACGTCTCCGATGAACAGGCCGTGGTCGAGGCGGTGGCCGAGGCGGTGCTCGCCTTCGGCGGTCTCGACCTCATCGTCAACAACGCCGGGCTCTCGCTGTCCAAGCCGCTGCTGGAGACCACCGCGAAGGACTGGGACCTGCAGCACGACGTGATGGCGCGCGGCAGCTTCCTCGTCTCCCGCGAGACGGCCCGGGTGATGATCGACCAGGCCATGGGCGGGGACATCATCTACATCTCCTCGAAGAACTCCGTGTTCGCCGGCCCCAACAACATCGCCTACTCGGCGACGAAGGCCGATCAGGCGCACCAGGTGCGGCTGCTCGCGGCGGAGCTCGGCGAGCACCAGATCCGCGTCAACGGCATCAACCCCGACGGGGTGGTGCGCGGCTCCGGCATCTTCGCCGGCGGCTGGGGCGCGAGCCGCGCGAAGGTGTACGGGGTCGAGGAGGAGGAGCTCGGCGCGTTCTACGCCCAGCGCACGCTGCTGAAGCGCGAGGTGCTGCCGGAGAACGTCGCCAGCGCCGTGTTCGCGCTGACCGCCGGGGACCTCTCCCACACCACGGGCCTCCACGTGCCGGTGGACGCGGGGGTCGCCGCGGCGTTCCTGCGATGAGCACCGCCCTGGAGAGCACGCCCGCCGGGGACGCGGAGAGACCGTTCGCCGTCGCCGCGGTCGACCTCGGCGCGACCTCGGGCCGGGTGATGCTCGGGGTCGTGGCCGAGGGGCGGATCGAGCTGGTCCCCGCGCACCGCTTCGAGAACCTCCTGGTCGAGCGCGAAGGTCACCTGAGCTGGGACATCGATGCGCTGTGGGCCGAGATCCGGCAGGGTCTGGCCGACGCCCACGATCTCGCCCTCGTGCGCGGGCTGCCGGGGCTCGCCTCGATCGGCGTGGACTCCTGGGCGGTGGACTACGGGTTCGTCGGCCCCGAGGAGGCGGACGGCGGCGAGCGGATCGGCGAGGTGATCGCCTATCGCGACTCCCGCACCGACGGGGTCGCGGACCGTATCGCCGAGCACGTCGGCCGGGCGCGGCAGTTCGCGCTGACGGGCATCGCCCAGCAGCCCTTCAACACCCTGTACCAGCTCGCCGCGGACGACCGTGTGGCAGATCTGCCGCCGGGCAGCACCCTGCTGATGGTCCCGGATCTCATCGGCCACCTGCTCACCGGGGCGCGGCGCAGCGAGCGCACCAACGCCTCGAGCACCGGGATGCTGGGCCTGGACGGGGACTGGGACACCGAGCTGCTCGCGGCCGCGGGGATCGACCGCGGACTGCTCGCGCCGCTGATCACCCCCGGCGAGCGCCTGGGCACGGTGCGTCCCGCGCTCGCCCGCGAGCTCGGGATCGGCGAGGTGCCGGTGGTGGCGATCGGCTCGCACGACACGGCCTCGGCCGTGCTCGCCGTCCCGGCGGCGTCGGGGACGAGCCCGCTCGCGTACATCTCCTCGGGCACCTGGTCGCTGATCGGCCTGGAGCTGCCCGGAGCGGTCGCGAGCGAGGAGGCGCGCCGGGCGGGCTTCACCAACGAGGGCGGCGTGGACGGCACGGTGCGGTTCCTCAAGAACGTCTCGGGGATGTGGCTGGTCAGCGAGTCGATCCGGCAGTGGGAGGAGGACGGCGCGCAGGTGGTCCTCGAGGACCTGCTGGACGCCGCCGCACAGTCGCCGGCGAATCGGTTCCGCATCGACCCGACCGACGAGCAGTTCCTCGCCCCGGGCCGGATGGCGGACCGCGTGTGCGCCGCCGCCCGGCGGCTCGACGGGGACGACCCGTTTCCTCGCACCCCGGCCGCGGTGGTCCGCTGCATCCTCGAATCCCTCGCGGAGACCTACCGCGAGGAGCTGCGCACCGCCTGCCGCCTGGCGCAGGTCCCGCTGCCCGAGCGCCTGCACGTGGTGGGCGGCGGCTCCCGCAACGCCCTGCTCAACCAGCTCACGGCCGACGCGCTCGGGATCGAGGTGATCGCCGGCCCGATGGAGGCGACGGCGCTCGGGAACGTGGCCCTGCAGTCGCGGGCCCTGGGAGCGGTGCCGCAGGAACCGGACGCGATCCGGGCCCTCGTGCGCGAGAGCGTGGAGCTCGAGCGGTTCCGGCCCTCCGGCCGGCTGGGGCTGCGGCTGGCAGGGCGCTCAGCAGAACTCGGGTAGAGCGCCCGGTAGAACGCCTCAGGGACGTCCTGCCGCCTGACCGGGCGCTCCCGCGTCCACCTGCGTACGTGATCCGCACCCGACTGCCGGGATCATCGACCGCGTGCACGAAGGCCCCGGGGCCCCGCTTCCTGCGGATAGCCCCGGGGCCGACGACATCCCGGTCAATACTGCTCAGCCCTTCACAGCCCCAGAGGTCATGCCCGCCACGATCTGCCGGTTGAAGAACAGGAACACGATGAGCGGCGGGATCGTGATGAGCAGGATGTTCATGAACAGCAGGTTCCACTGCGTGGAGTACTGGCTCATGAAGTTGTAGAGCGTCAGCTGCACGGTCGCGTTCTCCTCCCCCGGCAAGAAGTACAGCGGGTGCACGAAGTCGTTGAACACCGCGACGGACTGCACGACGATCACCGTCACCACGGTGGGCTTCAGCAGCGGCAGGATCACCTGGAAGAAGAGACGCAGCGGCCCGCAGCCGTCGATGATGGCCGCCTCGTCCAGCTCCCTGGGGACCGTGGCCATGAAGGCGCGGAAGAGGAGCACGCAGAACGAGATCCCGAAGGTGATCTCGACCAGGATCAGGCCGGGCAGCGTCTTGAACAGACCCAGGGACTGCAGCACCCAGATGGTCGGCACGACCGCCGGCGGGACGATGAGGCCCATGAGCACCGCAGCGTTGACGAAGCCGTTGATACGGCTGGCGCGGCGCTGCAGCACGAAGCCGACCATCGCCGCGACGATCACCATGCCGGTCACACTCGCGACCGTGAGGATCGTGCTGTTCACCATGGCGGTGACGAGCATGTAGTTCCGCGCCTGGAACACCTCGCGGAGGTTCTCGACCAGGTGGAACGAGGTGGGCAGCGCGAGGTTCAGCTGCGACGATTCCTGCCTGTCCTTCACGGCGTTCACCAGGACCAGCAGGAACGGCACGACGAACACGATGACGAAGAGGATCAGCGTCAGAGCGCTGACGACGTTGACCCTGATTCGGTTCCTCACTGGTCGACCTCCGCCTTGCGCATGAAGTAGTTCAGGGGGACCACGATCAGCATCACGACCAGGAACATCACGACGTTGCCCGCGGTGGAGAGGCCGTAGAAGCCGGCCTGGTACTGCTTGTAGACGACCGAGGCGATGACGTCGGACGCGAAACCCGGGCCGCCGCTGGTCATCGCCCAGATCAGATCGAAGCTCCGCAGCCCTCCGATCAGCGACAGGGTGATGACAGTGAAGGTCGCCGGGCGGATCAGCGGGAGCGTGATGCGTCGGAAGGTGCTCCACGCACCTGCCCCGTCCACGCGCGCAGCCTCGTAGTACTCGGCCGGCACGGCCACGATGCCCGCCATGTAGATGACGGTCGCGAGCCCGACACCCTTCCAGATGTCGACGAGCGCGACGGAGATGAGCGCGAGCTGCGGATCCGCGAGCCACTTGGGGCCCTCGATGCCGACCACGGCCAGCGCTGTGTTGATGAGCCCGTCGGTCGGATGCATCATCGTCGTGAACATGACGCCAACGCCGATCGTCGAGACGAGAACCGGGAAGAAGACCAGCGAGCGCAGGAGCCCACGCGCCCGGATCTGCGAGGTCAGAAGGAGGCCGAGCGCCATTCCCAGCACGACCTTCGCGCCGCTCGTGAGGAAGGCGTAGACGACAGTGTTCCGCAGGGAGCCGATGAGCTGCGGCTCGGAGAGGAACTGGCGGAAGTTCTCGAAGCCGATGAACTCCCAGTCGAACAGGCTCCAGCGGGTGAGACTGAAGAAGAACGAGGCGAACGTCGGGATCGCGAAGAACACCAGGAACAGCAGTCCTGCCGGCAGGTAGTACCAAAGGGGGTAAGCCTTGGCCAGGTAGTTGCTGCGTCTGCGCTCCCCGTTCTCGCGTCCGGCGGGCACGGCGCGGAGCTCCGTGCTGACGACGGCGGTCATCGGCTCACCACCCCTCGAGGCCGAGCTGCTGGGCCTGCTTCTCGACGTCCTGGTCGTAGCGCTGCGCGGCGGTCTTCGCATCGATCGACCCGGTCCCGAGCTCGATGAGGATGTTCTCCAGGTTCGGGCCCTTCACCGGAGAGACGAACTCGAGAGCGGGCGTGGTCGCACCCTCAGTGTCGAAGTACGTCTGCAGCTCCCGGATGGCCGTGGGGACGTCGTCGGGAAGCGGGACGTCGGTGAGCATGTACGGGCCGGTGGGCTGGGCGCCCTCGGCCATCGCGGCCAGCCCCTCCGCGCTCGCGACGAAGGCGAGGAACGCCTTGGCCGCCTCGGGGTTCTCCGCGGTGCCGGGGATGTAGATCCCGTTGGGCAGCCACACGGTCAGCCCGTTCGTCGCGGCGTCGTCGCCCGGTAGGGCGAAGAAGCCGACGTCCTCGAGCTGATCAGGATGGTTCGCCTCAATCTCGGAGATGCCGCTCGCGAAGAAGGGGTAATGTGCTCCCTCGCCGGTAGCGAGATAGGCGAGCGCCTGCTCGAGCGTGGTGGAGACGTAGTCCTCGTTGACCAGCCCCTCCTTCGTGATCTGCTCGACGTGCTCGAAGGACCTGAAGGCCGTGGGATCATCGGCGAAGCCGACCTCGTTGGCGGTGTACTGCTCGGCGAAATCCGGGTTCGCCGTCGCGACGTTGTGGAAATCGGCCAGCACCAGGAACTGCGAGGTGTAGGTCTCGCCGTAGCTCTGGATCACCCCATGCTTGCCGGCGGACTTCGCGGCCTCGGCATTGGCGATGAAGTCGTCCCAGGTCAGCGGGACCTCGAGCCCGAGCTCCTCGTAGGTGGGCTTGTGATACCAGACCCCACCGGAGTTCGAGCCGCCATGCGGGACGCCGTAGACCTTGCCGTCGACGGAGACGGAATCCGGGAAGCTCTCGGCGAGTCGATCGACCCAGGGCTGGTCCGAGAGATCCAGGAGGTTCTGCACGGGGCGGATCGCCTGGAATAGAGAGCCTGAGTTGTAGGAGAAGGCGTCCGGCATGTCCTGCGTGCTGAGCCGCGTCTTGACCAGGTTGTCGCCCTCAGTCCCTCCTGGACGGGTCTCCATCGTGAACTCGTAGTCCGTCTGAGACTCGTTGAACGCGGCGATGAGCGACTCGGATGCGGCGATGTTGTTGGGGTTGTTGTCGACCAGGAAGGTCACAGTCCCTCCCCCACCGCCGCCGCTGCCGCCGCAGCCGGTGATCGCGATGACGGGCACGGCCGAGCCGGCCCCCATGAGGAGTGAACGTCGCGAGAAAGCCATGGGATTCGCACCTACTTCGTCGTAAGCCATGCGGGCACGGCCGTCTTCGGCAGCCCACCGAATGATTGAAACGCTCCAATCTGCGCACAGATTAAGCGGGCAGCTGGGCGGTGTCAACGGTCCGAGATCACCTCGTGACCATAGTGGGGCGAGGCGCCGGGAAAGCTCTCGGTCGGGCAAGGGCTTTCCTGTGAGTCGGCCACACACGCACGCCGCGCAGGCCGCCGGCCACCCCCTCCCGCAGCCCTCCCACCTGCGAATTTGACGACACCTGACTCGCCAGGAGGGCTCGCCCGCAGGGGCGACCACCACGAACGGACCACCGCCAGCCCGCATCGCGATCCGATCGCCCGCCGCACCCTTGCCTGTCGGCGAAAGTCAGTGCTACTCTTGTTGAGACGTTTCATTCAGCGACTCCGCCCCTTCGCCCTTTCATGTCGGGCTCGAAGCCGGAACCACCCTGTTCGAAGGAGAACTGCGTGAGCTGGACCCCCTCCCCCTCCACGCCCCCGAAGCCCTGGCGGGTGGCCGTCATCTGTGGGATGGCCTCTTACATCGATGCCGCTGCCATCGTCAGCTCCGGCACAGCACTCGTGCTCTACCAGCACTCCATCGGTCTTTCGGAGGGGCAGATCGGAGTGCTCTCGGCCGCTCTCACGCTGAGCATCGCCCTCGGCGCATTCACCGGCGGCAGTCTCGGCGACCGTTTCGGACGTCGCTCGGTCTTCCTCTGCACGATGGCGATGATCGTGGTCGGTGCCCTGCTCCTGATCCTGGCACCGAGCTTCACCCCGCTCCTCGTGGGCATGGTGCTGGTGGGCATCGGAACCGGGGCCGATCTGCCCGTCTCCCTCGCCTCCATCTCAGAGGCCGCCGCCGATCACAACCGCGGCAAGCTCATCGGCTTCTCCCAGATCCTCTGGTTCACGGGGATCATCGGAGCGAACGTCTTCGGGATCATCGCCGGAGACCTCGGTCGACTCGGCGGACAGATCATGTTCGCCCATGTCGGACTGGTCGCCCTCGTCGTGATGATCGCGCGACTGTCCGTGCCGGAGTCCACGACCTGGTCCGTCGCGCGCGCCGAGAGGAGCGCAGGCGCCACCACCGTCCGCGCACGCAGCGCGAGCATCCTCGACATCCTGCGGGATCGGACCCTGCTGATCCCCTTCCTCGCCATCGCGGGCTTCTACACCCTCACCAACATCGGCGCGAACACCGGTGGCCAGTTCGGCACTTACATCGGGGTGAATGTCGTAGGCCTGAGCGTCCGCACACAGTCATTCCTCGGCATCGTGATGCTGGGGGTCGGTATGCTCGGCGCCCTCGTCTTCATGCGTCTGGTCGACACTCCGTGGCGCATGCGCGCCTACGCGGTCGGGGCCCTGCTGCTGGCCGGCTCCTATCTCGTCCCCGTTGCTCTGGGCTTCTCCGCCGTGCCCTGGATAGCCCAGAGCTTCTTCAACGCGATCGGCGGCGCCTTCGCTTTCGAAGCCATCATGAAGGTCTGGTCGCAGGAGTCCTTCCCGACCCTTCTCCGCTCCACCGTGCAGGGCTACGTGATCGCTATCGCCCGAGTGATCGCCGCAGCTGTCGCCCTGGTGACCCCGACCCTGATGCACACACCAGGGCTCGCCTACACCCTGATCGCCGCCGTCGTGGCGATCGGCCTCGCCTGCGGCTGGGCGGGCTTCCACCGCCCGCGCTTCGACGCTTTCGCCGTCGAGTCGTCCGACGATGCCGACAGCCACCCGCTCTCATCGTCGGACGCCGACCTGCCTGTTCTCGTATCCAGCTCATCCAGCCCCTACACCACCTAGGAGAAGTGACTCGATCATGACCGCCACCACCGCAGACCCCGCGCCCCTGAGCGACACCCTGCACGACGCCTGCGCCATCACCGCGGCTCCGGTCGAGGGCCGCGCCCCGGTCCTCGCGACCGAGGCCCGCCTCGACCAGCCTGCGGCGCAGGTCGCCCGCGCCGAGCTGGTCGCCACCGCCCACGGCATCTACGAGGCGCGCATCAACGGCTCCGCCGCCACCGAGTCCGTGCTGAACCCCGGCTGGACCGTCTACGAGTCCCGCCTGCAGGTGCAGCGCTTCGACGTCACCGAGCAGGTCCGCGCGGGCGGTGACCGCGTGCGCCTGTCGGCGCTCCTGGGTCGCGGCTGGTGGAACGGCGACTTCGGCTTCGGTGACGCGGAGGCGAACTACGGCGATCAGAACGCGCTGCTGGCCGCCCTCGAGATCACCTTCGAGGACGGCTCCACGCAGCGCCTGGTCACCGACGAGTCCTGGACCGCCACCTCCTCCCCCATCACCCACGCCACGATCTACCAGGGCCAGCACGAGGATCGGCGGCTCGAGCCCGGCGCACCCCGGCCGGTGCAGGTGACCGAGATCGACCGTGGCACGCTCATCGAGCAGACCTCCCCGCTGATCCGACGCTACGAGGCGCTGCGCCCCGAGAAGATCTGGACCTCCCCGTCGGGGAAGACGCTGCTGGACTTCGGGCAGAACCTGGTGGGCTGGCTGCGCTTCACCGTGACCGGCCCCGAGGGCACCATCATCACGCTGCGCCACGCGGAGGTGCTCGAGCACGAGGAGCTCGGCACCCGGCCGCTGCGCGCCGCCGCCGCGACCGACCGCCTGGTCCTCGCCGGCGATCCCGGCGGCGAGACCTTCGAACCGACCCTCACCTTCCACGGCTTCCGCTACGCCGAGATCACCGGCTGGCCGGGCGAGCTGACCGCCGAGGACGTCGAGGCCGTCGTCGTCCACTCGGACATCCGACGCACGGGCTGGTTCGAGTCCTCGCACCCCGGGGTGAACCAGCTGATCAGCAACTCGATCTGGTCCCAGCGCGGCAACTTCCTCGCCGTCCCCACCGACTGCCCGCAGCGGGACGAGCGGCTCGGCTGGACCGGTGACATCGCCGCCTACGCCGCGACCGCCGCCTACCAGTTCGACGTGGACGACTTCCTGCACAACTGGCTGCTGGACGTGCGCGCCGAGACCGAGCTGCCGCCGCTGAGCTTCGTGCCCTTCGTGGTCCCCGACATCCTCAAGCTCCGCAAGAACGGCTCGGACCCGTTCAGCGAGGGCGAGCCGCAGGAGGTCCCCACCGCCATCTGGGGCGATGCGGCGGTATGGGTCGCCGAGGCGCTGTGGAACGCCTACGGCGACCTCGACCGGCTGCGCGCGCACTATCCCGGCATGGTGCTGCACCTGGAGTCCGTCGAGCGGGCCCTGTCCCCGAGCGGCCTGTGGGACCAGGGCTTCCAGTTCGGCGACTGCCTCGACCCCGACGCCCCGCCGGAGGCCGCCGCCGACGCGAAGGCCGACAAGGCCGTGGTCGCCACCGCATGCCTGATCCGCTCGGCCCGCTTCGCAGCGGAGACCGCACGGCTGATCGGCGAGACCGAGGGCGCCGAGCGCTGGCAGGCCCTCGCCGACCGCACGCTCGCCGCGTTCACCGCCGAGTACGTGGGCGAGGACGGGATCATCCGCTCCGACTGCGCGACGGTGTACTCCCTCGCCATCGCCTTCGATCTGCTCGAGCCTGCGCTCCGGGAGAAGGCCGCGCAGCGCCTGGCCGAGGTGGTGCGGGAGGCGGGATACAAGGTCTCCACCGGCTTCGCCGGCACCCCCTTCGTCACCTGGGCTCTCTCGGAGACCGGACACGTCGAGGACGCCTACCGCCTGCTGCTCGAGGAGGGATGCCCCTCGTGGCTGTACCCCGTCTCGATGGGCGCGACCACGATCTGGGAGCGCTGGGACTCGATGCTGCCCGACGGCTCGATCAACCCCGGCGAGATGACGAGCTTCAACCACTACGCGCTCGGTGCGGTCGCAGACTGGGTCTACCAGGTCGTCCTCGGCATCCGCGCCGCCGAGCCCGGCTACCGCCGGATCCGGATCCAGCCCACCCCGGGCCCCGGCATCGATTGGGCGAAGGGCGCCTACGACTCGGTCGCGGGGCGGATCGAGGTGTCCTGGGAGCAGACGGCCGACGGCCTACGCGGCAAGGCCGTGATCCCCGAGGGCACGGAGGCCGAGATCGTCCTGCCCGACGGCACCGAGCGCACCGTCGGCCCCGGCACCCACGCGCTCGAGACCGGCGACTGAGCTCGGCGCGACCCGGTGGGCGGTTCACCCCGCCCACCGGGCCGCACCGCGCCCGCACCCCTGGTCAGCGTGCCGGGAGGTGCAGCACGGGCACCGCTGCGAGCCCCGTCGCGACGCCGTCCAGCAGAAGGTCGAGCTCCTGGGGCTGGAACCGCTCGCCGTAGGTCGCGTGCGCCACGGCGACATCGCGGGCGGCGGGCATGGCGTTCTCCGGGGCGGCGGCCGCGGGCGCGGTCGTGCCCAGCACCCGCAGCGTGAGCCGGGAGGTGCCGGCCGAGATCCGTCCTGTGAGGTCGAGGCGGTACGGCGGGCTCCACAGCATCCCCGCCCCGTGCCCGTCGATCTCGACGATCGCGACCTCCCGGACCGGCGCATCCAGCAGCGCGCGATAGCCGCTGCCCGCTCCGAGCTCTTCGTGGGGAGTGCCCTCGCCGAGGTCGAGCAGCAGCGGGCCCGCCGCCTCCCGCTCGTCGAGGGTCACCGTGGTCTCCAGCACCAGCGGGCGCAGGTCCGCGGCCTCCGTCCCGACCAGCAGGTGCGGGAGCGTGACGGGGCGCGGCTCCTCCCCCTCCCGGGCGACGCTCCACGGCCCGTCCAGAGGCCGGGCGACGGTGCGGGGCGGCGCCGCGTCGTGCAGGTCGGCGAGCGCCTCGTCATGGGCGAGGAGCAGGCGCGACTCGTAGGGGGCGAGGGCGAGCGAACCGCCGACCGGGTCGAGCGCCTGGCGGGCGCCGGTCGCCGGGTCGTGGACACTCAGCCCGGCGCGTGGCCGACGGGGTGCGAGGGACAGCTCGAGGGGTGTGGGCCCGGTGTTTCCCAGCAGGAACAGTTCACCGTCGACGAGGCGGCGGCACACCACGCCCACCTGCCCGCGATCTCCCTCGAGCAGCATCGGCGGCAGTGCGACCGCGTCCAGCGCCGCGGCGAGGGGATTCGCACCTCCCCCGTCGCTCGCCGCGGGTCCCGCAGCCCTTCCGGCGGCGGAGGTGGCGTCCCCGTCGTGGGCCGTCGGCAGCGCGCCGGCCATCGAGAGGGTCGCGTGGTCCACGAGCCGCCCTGCGTCCACGAGCGTCTCCGGCATCGACACCGCGATCCCGGCCGGGTATGCCGGGGACTCCACGGCGAGGACCGTGCCGCCCGCGGCCCGCACCCGGTCCAGCCAGGCCGCGGCGGCGGCCGGCAGCCGGGTGACCCGGGGCAGCACCACGAGCGGATAGGCGGCGGGGTCGAGGGTCTCGAGGATGTCATCGTCGACGAGGTCGAGGTCGTAGCCGGCGCGGCGGATCGCGGCGGGGAGCGCCTCGCCCACATGCGCACGGCAGGCGCGCCACAGGTCGTGGCCCCCTCCCTGGGCGGCGCGGACGTCGGCGTAGGGGAGGTAGAGCGCGACGTCCGCGCCCGGCTCCCCGAGGCGCAGCGCGGCGCAGAGCCGGGCGAGCCGCGCGGTGAGCTCGGGCATCGCGGGCCACCAGGCGTTGCGGTCGTCCAGCGCGCCGGCGGCGTAGAACGTCCAGCCGAGCCCCTCGACGTCGGGGGCGGTGTAGGGCCAGCCGTGGCCGACGAAGTGCGTGATCCCGAGCAGCAGGTGCTCATGCGCCTCGGCCAGCAGGTCCAGCGGCGTGGCGCGGAAGGACGGGGAGTGCACCCAGGTCCACACCTCGCTGGAGACCACGTCGCGGCGGTCGTGGTGGGCGGCGGAGGAGGCCCAGCGCGACTGGGTCAGCGCGGTCCAGCCCGCCCCCTCCCCCTCGATCAGATGCGCGCCCCGCTGCGCCGCGAGCGTGATCGGCGGCTCGCCGTAGCCCTGGAGCCGGAAGCGCACCCCGTGCTCCTCCGCCCACTGCCGGCAGGTCGCGACGAAGCCCTCCTCGACGAGCACCGAGAGGGTGCGTCCGTAGTCCTCGCGCACCTGCTCCGCGCCCGGCGCGTCGACCTCCAGCAGGTGCAGCACGTCCCGCAGCTCGTAGCTGTGCAGCGCGGCGAAGCGCTCGGGCAGGCGCGGCGTCCAGCCCGCCCGGTACACCTCGAGGCTGTCGCTGAAGACGGAGCCGAGCAGCGCGGCAGGGACCGCCTCGAGCACGGCCCCGCCGACGACGTCGAGGTGGTGACGCACGGCGTCGGCGTCGAGGTGGTCCACGACCGGTCCCTCCGCCCCGGCGGCGGCGCGCTTGACCTGCTGGCCCGTGGTGCGCGACCAGGCGATCAGCACGGTGCGGGGCCCGCGCCCGGCGGGGATCCGCAATCGGCCGTCCTCGAGGTGCAGCCGCTGCCATCCCGAGGGCGGCAGCCCCTCCCCCAGGTGCACGGTCACGAGCTCGTCCCCCGGCCAGGACGGGCGCAGCTCGAGCTCGAGCGGCTCCGGGCCCATGTCGCGCCGCTCCCAGTGCAGGCGGCGGGCGGCGTGCTCGTCCCCGATGTGCGCGCCGCCGTAGGACCAGCCGCTGCCGAGGGTGACGTCCAGGCGCAGGCCGAGCTCGCGGGCGCGCTCGGCGGCGTGGCGGAGATGGCCGAGCACCTCGCCGGAGAGATACTCCGGAGCACCCTCGCGCAGCGGGTAGACCAGCGCCACCTCGGCCCCGCCGAGCCCGGCCGCTGCCATCGCGGCGAGCTCGCGGTCGATCTCGCCCCGGTCGAGATCGGGTCCGAACCACCACCAGCGCATCATCGGGCGCGCCGCCGGATCGGGGTCGGCGAGCGCGTCGAGGACCTGCTGGACGGTGTGGGTGCTCATGGTGCCTTTCGAGGTCGTGCAGCCGGTGCGGTTCGCGTTCCGGCTTTCTGCGAGGCGTCGGGGAGAGCCGAGCCGGGAGGGTGGAGTCGGATCCTCAGCCGAGGAGGCCGGGTGCCTCGTCGACGACGGCCTGGGCGGCATCGGCCGGTGAGCTGCGCGCGAAGAGCACGTCCTCGGCACGTCGGGCGATCCCGTCGTCGACCGCGCCGCCGCCGGGCGGGGTCAGCGGAGGCGGGTCCCCGAGCTCGTCGGCGATCGCCTCGATGAAGTCGACCGCCTTGCGATCGGAGTCGGTGAGGTCCTCCCGGATGGCGTCGCGGACCTCGAGGTTCGCCGGCACGCCGCGCTCGGCCAGCAGGATCTTCCCGGCGTCGGGGCTGTTGACCATCCAGTCGACGAAGGCGGCGGCGGCCTCCGGGTTCTGCGCGGTCGCCGCGACGGAGAAGTACATCGAGGCCTTGTACCAGAGCCCCGCCTCGTCGGCGGAGCCGGCGTGGGAGGGCATGCGCAGCACCTCCACCGTGCCGTCGAGGGCGCTGTCGAGGGTGACGGCCTGGTTCGACCACTGGGCCTGCAGCCCGCAGCGGCCGACGGCGAAGAGTGACTGGTCGACGGTCTGCCCGGCCTCCTCGACGGCGACCGACGCCTCGGGAGAGGCGCCGCTGTCCTGCAGGCGGAGCGTGAACTCCCACCACTGGGCGAGCTGCTCCGCGGTGAAGCCGATGTCGCCGTCGGCGCTGAACCGCTCGGCGCCGAGCTGCCGGAGGAACACGGCCAGCGGCGGACCGCCTGCGGCTCCGAACTGCTGCACGCCGAAGGTGCCCTCCGCGGTGCTCTCGGAGATGCGGGTCGCGATGTCGACCAGGTCGTCCCAGGTCCAGGTGGTGTCGTCCGGCATCTCCACCCCGGCCTCCTCGAACACCGCGGGGTTGGCCAGGAGCACGGGCGCGTTGATCCCCGCGTTCAGCGCGAAGAGCCCGCCGTCCACGCGCCCCGCCTCGAGCGCCGCGGGGTCGATGCCCGCGGTGTCGATGGAGGTCTCGGCGAGGTCCGCGAGGATCCCGCGGCTCGAGTACTCCGCGAGATACCCCTCGTCCATCTGCAGGATGTCCGGGGCGTCGCCGCCGGCCACCTGGGTCGCGATCTTGTCCCAGTAGCCGCTCCAGTCGCCGGGCTCTGCCGAGATCGTCACCTCGGGGGCCACGTCCTCGTAGGCGGAGAGCGCTTCGCGGGTGAGCTCGTCGCGGGTCGCGTTGCCCCACCACGCGAAGCGCAGCGCTCCTCCTGCCTCGTCGTCGCCTCCGGCTCCGCCGGGGGCGTTGGGCCCGCAGGAGGAGAGGGCGAGCAGGGCCAGCGGGGCGCCGAGGACCGCCCGTCGGGCGGGGCGGGAGGCGATGGGGAGGGGCATGGCGATCTCCTTCGATCGTGGTGCGCAGCGGTGCCGACGAGTGCCACCCTAGACGTGAGTTTGAAACGTGTAAACGCTTGCCGAGCATCGTTGTCGCAGGTCTGCGCTCCGGACGATTCTCGAGGGCGCGTGGATGACCCCTGCGGTGCTGAGCCGTTTCATCGGGAGGTGGCGACCCGTTTCCTCCGGACGCGGCGACCCGCTGCTCCGAGGGGTCCTCAGCTCTGGCCCAGCGTCGACTCCCGCTCCACGAGCGTGGGCCGGAAGGCGACGTGCCGTCGCGGCGCACTGGGGTCGGCGATCTCCTCCTCCAGCAGGGCCAGCGCCGTGCGGCCCATGAGGTCGGCGGGCTGGGAGACCGAGGTCAGGGGCACCACCGTCGAGCGGGCGAAGGCGATGTCGTCGTAGCCCACCAGCGCGATCTCCTCGGGCACGGCGACCTGGTGGCGGAAGGCGAAGGCCTGCAGCGCCCCGACGGCGAGCAGGTCGTTGACGCAGAACAGCGCGTCGGGCCGCTCGGTGCGGGAGCGGGCGACGACTGCCTCGCCGGCGGCGCGGCCGGCGAGGACGGTCAGCGCCTCCGCCTCGATCACCTCGAGGGAGGCGCCGGCGGACTCGGCGGCGGCACGGGCACCGCGCAGACGCTCGGCGACCTGGCGCAGGTCCTGCCGGGCGGCGATGACCCCGATGCGGCGTCGGCCCAGCTCGGCCAGGTGGCGCACCGCGATCTCGCCGCCGGCGAAGTCGTCGACGCTCACCGAGGAGCCGCCGGTGGAGGCGCGCTCCCGCTCGACGAGGACGACGGGGGTGCCGCGCTCGCGGATCTGCTCGATGAGCTCCTCGGCCGCCCCGGTCGAGGCGAGCAGGATCCCCCGCACCCGCTGCTCCTCGAAGAGGGAGAGGTAGAGGCGCTCGCGCTGCTCGCGGTTGCCGGAGCTGCCGGAGATCACGGCGAGGGAGGACGCCTCCGCCGCGGCCTCGACCCCGCCCACGAGCTGGGAGTAGAAGGGGTTGCCCATGTCCAGCACGATGGTGCCCACGGTCGAGGAGCGGCCGAGCTTGAGCTGGCGCGCGGCGTCGTTGCGGACGTAGCCGAGGCTGCGGATCGCCGCGAGCACGCGGTCCCGCCGCTCGGGGGAGACGATGTCGGGACGGTTCAGCACGTTGGAGACGGTGCCGATCGACACCCCGGCCTCCCGTGCCACGTCCTTGATGCTCGCGGCGCTCCGTGCCATCGACTGCTCCCTCCTGCCTCGCACCTGCCGCCCGGGCCGCGGGCCGACGCAGGTCACCACACTCTAGCGGCGCGCCCATGGTCCGGCGCCTGCGGCCCGGCGACGGCCTCCGTCGGCGCGGCCTGCTCCTGCGTCGGCGCGGCCTGCTCCTCCGCGCGGTCGGACACGGCGAGCAGGCCCCCACCCGCACCGCGGCGCCGCGCGGTGGAGTCGCGGGGCACGAAGCGGGTCTCGAGGCGTTGCTCGGTGACCGCGCCGGCGGGCGCGACGAGCGCGTCGATGCCGAGCGCGCCGATGCGGAGGCGGGGCACCCGCACGGTGCTCAGCGCCGGGCTGGACACGGCCGCGTACTCGATGTCGTCCCAGCCCACTACGGAGATGTCGGCCGGGACGGAGAAGCCGAGCGCGTGCAGCCCGGAGATCAGCCCGATCGCCATGACGTCGTTGTAGGCCAGCGCCGCGCTCAGCTCGTGCAGCAGCAGCGGCTCGGCCGCGGAGCTGCCGCCCTGGATGCTGGGCGGGAAGTGGCCGATGTCCACGATCTCGACGTCGAGCTCGGCGCCGACCTGCGCGAGGGCGTCGCGCCGCTCGGCCTCGGAGCGGCTCGTGCGCGGACCGCTGACGCAGCCGATCCGGCGATGGCCGAGCGCGGCCAGGTGGCGCACTGCGGATCTCACCCCGCTGAGCGCGTCGAAGGAGACGGCGGACAGGTCCCGGTGACGGCGGTTGACCAGGCACAGCCGGGTCAGCCCCGCGGCCTCCTCGAGGTCGCTCTCGCTCATCCGGCTCGAGCACAGCAGGATCCCGTCGACCTGCGGGGCGAGGGTCTGCACGAGCGGCAGCTCGCCGTCGGGCGTCTCCTCCGCATCGGCCAGCAGCAGATGCATCCCGTGCTCGCGGGCCCTAGCCTGGGCGCCCTTGAGCAGCGCCGGATAGAAGGGGTTCAGCAGGTCGGGGACGATCACGCCGAGGGCGCCGCTGCTGCCCGGGGCGAGCTCCCGCGGGGCGCGGGAGGGACGGTAGCCGAGCTGGAGGGAGATCTCCTGGATCCGGTCGCGGGCATCCTCGCTGACCATCTCGGGGCGGCTGAGGGCGCGGGAGACCGTCGCGACCGACACCCCTGCCTGCTCCGCGACGTCCCGCAGCGTCACCCGCATGATGCCCCCGCCCTCCCGTGCTCCTGGTGTCCCTGCCGTCGCCCGCCTCAGGCCACGCCGATCCCCTCGGCGACCGTGCGCTCCTGCGCCGCGGCGGCGAAGGGGGCGAGGTGGCGGCCGATGTGGGCGGCAAGGACCTCGGTGTACTCGGCGTGGTGCGCCTCGAGCACGGTGCGCAGCCGCTCCCCGATCAGGGTGCCGTCCGCGTCGGTCGCGGTGAGGGAGTCCCCGTAGCCGACGTGGAGGATCTGGCGCGAGTCGGGGGCGGCGATGAGCGCCGCGAGATCGACCCCGTCGAGCGTCTCGGGGGTGCGGTCCTCGTGGGCGGAGACCTGGTAGGAGGCACGGGAGCGGGCGTAGGCCGCTCGCGAGATGTCCCAGATCAGGGCCAGCAGCTCGGGGTCGTGGCGGGCGAGGACCTCGAGGGCGCACAGATAGCTGGTGCCGGAGGTCTTCAGGTGCACGTGCCCCTGCGTCGCCTCGACGGCGAGGGGGTAGATGCTGAACTTGTCCGAGCCGGAGTGCAGGGAGATCTTGTACCCGCCGTGGAGGCGGGAGATCGCGTGGTGGGCGGTGAGGTTCTCGCGCAGCTCGTCCTCGTCGCCGAGGAAGTCCAGGCCCTTCTCGAAGCCGTCGACGTAGCGGGGGGCGAAGCTGAACCAGTCCACGCCCAGTCGGGCGAGCTCCCCGGCCATGTAGTGGTGCTCGACGAAGGTGGTCAGCCATGCGGTCTCGTCCACCGCGATCTCGGCCTCGACCTCGTGGCGGGCGCTGCTGCGCAGGTGGCGGTGGAGCCGCACCGTCTCGGCGACGGCCGCGCCGTACTTCACGGCGGCGGTGTCGATCGCCTCGCGGGTGATCTCGATCTGCCGGGTGCCGAGGTCGAGCACGGTGCCGACGTAGCGGGCGCGCAGCGCGTCGAGGTCGTCGCCGAGCGCGTCCCAGGGCACCTCGGCGAGCTGGGCCTCGGTGATCCCGCCGGTGACGTCCACGACGTGGTCGCCGGGGTCGAGGGTGAAGGTCACGAACCCGGCGGCCAGGCCGCGGTCGATGCCCTCGGTGGTCTTGATGTGGTCGCAGTCCGCGCCGTAGCCGCCGTCCCAGCCCTCCTCGAGACAGCCGAAGGTCGCCTCGTCCAGGACGGAGAGGGCCTCGCGGCCCAGGCGGTCCATCTCGCGGATCGACTGCTGGGCGAGCACGGGCGCGAGCCCGGCGCCCTGCTCGCGGAAGGCGCGGGCCTGCCCGGCGGTCGCGAGCCCCAGCCGGTCCCCGGTCCCGACGGAGGTGCGGGTGGCGCCGATCGGGCGGGGTCGCAGCACCTCGAAGGCCTCGCGCAGGGCGGCGGCGTTCGCGGACGAGAGCGGGCCGATCAGCAGGTGCTGGTCCCCGTCGGCGCGGGTCTCCCCCTCGAAGGGGGCGAGGTGGGCGGGATCGGCGGCGCGGACCTGGAGGGTGCTGCCGTCGGCGGAGCGGAGCACGTCCGCCTCGAGGTGGTCGGTGCTGAGGGTCATGAGCGGTTCTCCTCGTCAGGTGCGTCCCGGCCGTCGGCGCGGGATCCGGTGGTGGTCGTGGGGGCGGGCGCGGCGTCAGCCGGGTGCGCGGGGGTCGAAGGCTCCTGCGGCGCGGGGGCCGACGGGTGCCAGGTCGTGATCGCGTCCTCGCACGCCCAGGCGACGCCGTCGCGGCTGAACGGTGCGCCGGTCTCGAGCGCGGAGAGCAGGGCCTGCTCGATCCCGTGGACGACGGGCCGGGCGGCGTCCCCCTCGCCGTGCCAGGTGACGTGCTCGGACGAGATGGGGGCGGGGTCCGGGGCGGACTGGATCGCCTCGAGCACGGCGCTGAACGGCGCGGTCGCCGCCGCCGGGCACAGCAGCTCCACGGCGGGGTCGCGCACGTGGGCGAGGAGGTTCTCGACCAGGTCGGTGCGGGGGTGGCGGTCCTCGGTGACGGTGCCGTCGGCGTCGGTGCGGCGGGTGAGGTCCTCGGTGTAGTGCAGGCGCGCGGTGCCCTTCTCGCCGGTGATCTCGACCCAGGGCGGGCTCTGGTCGGGGGCGGTGGTGGTCAGGGCGCAGACCACCGACGGCCGGGGGCGTGCGGGATCCGTGACCGGGTCGATGCGCAGGAAGGTCGTGTCGTCGGCCTCGATGTCGTGGGCACGGCGCAGCTCGGTGGTGACAGACGCGATGTCGGCGAGCCGATCGATCCCGGCGATGACCAGGCCTGCGTGGACGCCGTGGGCGAGGGGGTTGGTGGCGACGCCGTCGGCGACCCGGTGGCCGTCCAGGCGTCGCCGGCCCGCCCAGCGCGAGCGGCGGTAGTAGGCGCGGTCGCGCGACCAGGCGCCGTACACGCGCACGGTCCCGATCTCGCCGAGCTCCCCGCTCGCGACGAGCTCGCGCAGCACGTCCACGCCCGCGCCGCCGCGGGCCTGGAAGCCGATCTGCACGGCCCGGCCCGCCGCCGCGGCGGCCGCCTCGAGCACGGCGTGATCGGCCAGCGAGGGCACGGGCGGCTTCTCGAGGTAGACGTGGGCGCCCGCGGCCAGGGCCTGCTGGGCCAGCGGCAGGTGCGTGTCGATCGGGGTCGCGATGATCACGACCTCGGGCGGGGCGTCCGCGCGGGAGGCGAGCAGGGAGTCGAGGTCGCGGTGCCAGAGCTCGGCGACCTCGGCGGGAGGCTCCTGCGGGTCGACCACGCCGATCAGCTCCGCGAGCCCGGCGGCGCGCAGGCGCTCGAGGTTCTCCAGGTGCACGCGGCCGAAGCCCCGCGCCCCGATCAGCGCGACCCGCACGGGCGTGGAGCGGGTCATCGGCGGACCGCCCCGGCGAGGTCCTCGCGGGCCGCGAGCGGCACGCCCATCGTCTCGGCGACGTCGACCGGCGCACCGGTCGCGAGCGAGACGTTCCCGCTGATCCCGACGGCGATCGCCCGCATCCCGTCGACGTGGTCGCTGGCGCGGCCGAGCGCGTCCTCGTCGGGACCGAGGAACACGTCGCGCAGCAGCAGCGCGTCGCCGCCGCCGTGCCCGCCCTCCCCGGCCCGGATCTCGACCTCGCGGGCGGGCGCGAAGTGCCGCTGGACCACGAGATGCTCGCCGCGCTCGCGCACGCCGGCGTCCGCGGTGGTGACCGCGACGGCGCTCGGGTCCACGTGGGCGGAGGCGTCCTCGGCCGTCGGGGGCACCACCTCGGCCCGCTCGACGACCTCGAGCTCGGCGCGTCCGGCGGTGCCGTTGACGGCGACCCGGTAGCCCTCCCACGGGCTGTGGGCGTTGAGAGCGTAGGTGAGCACGGGGCCGCGCGCGTAGTCGACGATCGCGGTGAGGTTGTCCTCGATGGTGATGCCCGGATCGAAGACGGAGCGGTCGCGCAGGTAGCCGTCGTGCTTCTCGGCCTCGAGGTAGAGCGCCTCGAGCCGCTCGTCCGAGCGGAGGTCGAGCTCGAAGGGGTCGTGGGGGCCGTCGTGGGTGCCGCGGCCGGGCAGGGCGGCCTGCCCACGACGGGCGGCGGCGTCCTCGCCGTAGAACCGCAGCCCTCCGCGGGCGTAGACGCGGGCAGGGACGTCGTCGATCCACCAGTTCACGAGGTCGAAGTGGTGCGCGGCCTTGTGGACGAACAGGCCTCCGCTGTTGGCCTTCTCGCGGTGCCAGCGGCGGAAGTAGTCCGCGCCGTGCTGGGTGTCCAGCACCCATTCGAAGACGACCGAGACCACCTCGCCGATCTCGCCGGAGGCGATGACCTCCTTCAGCGCCGTGTTGCGGGGGCTGTAGCGGTAGTTGAAGGTCACCACGACGGAGCGCCCCGTGCGGTCGATCGCGTCCTGGATGCGCCGGGCGCTGTCCGCGTCGATCGTCAGCGGCTTCTCGACGACGACGTCGGCGCCGGCGTCGAGTGCGCGCACCACGTGCTCGGCGTGGAGGCGGTCCATGCTCGTGACGATCACCCGGTCCACGCGCTGCTCGGCGATCACCTGCTCGAGCCGGTCGGGGCTCTCCAGGAGCACGTCCGCGAAGGCGGGGACCCGGTCCCGGTGGAAGGCGAGCCGGGCGGGGTTGACGTCCAGCATCGCGACCAGCTGGGCGACGTCGGCGTGCGGGCCGGCGATCGCGTCGAGGTACATCTGGGCGCGGTGCCCCGAGCCGATCAGGGCGTAACGGGTGGTCATGTCTCTCCTGTGTCGAACGGTGTGCTGCATCTGCGTGGTGCTGGGGGTCGTGCCGTGGTGCTGGGGGCCGTGCCGTCGCCCCGCCCCGCCCCCGGCCTCTTGCGCGAAGGTGCGATTCTGAACCGTTCTCGGGTCGGAAGCGGTTCAGATCGGCGCATTCCCGCCGGTGGTGGGGGCGAGGCTCGGCCCGCTACTTGATGCCGGTGGTGGCGAAGCCCTTGATGAGGAACCGCTGCCCGAAGAGGAACACCAGGAACAGCGGGATCAGCGAGACGACGGACATCGCGAACATCGCGCCCCAGTCCGAGGAGCCCTGGGTGTCCAGGAACGACTTCAGCGCCAGCGGCACCGTGAAGTTCTCGGGCGAGGTGAGGTAGATGAGCGAGCCGAAGAAGTCGTTCCACATCCACATGAAGGTGAAGATCGTCGTGGTCGCGAGCGCCGGGAGCATGAGCGGCAGGATCACCTGGAAGAAGATCCGGAAATGCCCGCAGCCGTCGATCCGAGCGGCCTCGTCGAGCTCCCGCGGGATCCCGCGGATGAACTGGACCATGAGGAACACGAAGAACGCGTCGGTCGCGAGGAACTTCGGCAGGATGAGCGGCAGCATCGTGTTCACCCAGCCGGTCTGGGAGAAGATGATGTACTGCGGCACGATCACCACGTGGATCGGCAGCATGAGCGTCATGAGCATGACCGCGAACGCGATGTTGCGACCCCAGAACTTCAGCCGGGCGAAGGCGTAGGCGGTCAGCGAGCAGGCGATCAGGTTGCCGATCACGCAGCCCAGCACCAGCAGCGTCGAGTTGATCAGGTAGTGGCTGAACGGCTGCGCCAGCGATTCCCAGCCCCGCTCGTAGTTCGAGAAGTCCAGGCTGATCGGGAGCAGCGAGGGGTTGCGGAAGATCTCGTCATTGGGTCGCAGCGAGGAGACGACCATCCACAGCAGCGGGTAGATCATCACGATGCTCGCCAGGATCATCACGACGTGCCGGAGGGTCCGTCGGCCCATCTGACGCGGGCGATGCTTGCGGGGCGATGCCGTCCCCGAGGTGGAGGCACCTCTGCCCGGGGCCTGCGCGGTCCCATCTGCGGCGGTGGAGGTGAGCTGGAGATCAGTCATCGTAGAACACCCAGAACTTGGAGACGAAGAAGTTGATGGCGGTGAAGATCGCGACGATGATCAGCAGCAACCAGGCCATCGCGGACGCATATCCCATGTCGAACTGCGTGAAGCCCTTCTGGTACAGGTACAGCGTGTAGAACATCGTCGAGTCCGACGGGCCGCCCGTACCGCCCGAGACCACGAACGCCTGGGTGAAGGACTGGAAGGCGTTGATCACCTGCAGCACCACGTTGAAGAAGATGATCGGGGTGAGCAGCGGGATCGTGATCTTGAAGAACTGAGCGACCTTGGAGGCGCCGTCGACGCTCGCCGCCTCGTAGTACATCTCCGGGATCTGCCGCAGACCGGCCAGGAAGATGATCATCGGAGAGCCGAAGGTCCATATGTGCAGCAGGATGATCGTGCCCAGCGCCGTATCGGGGTTCGAGACCCAGCCGGGCAGGTCGTGGAAGCCGAACATCCCCGCGATCTGGTTGACCAGGCCGCTCGCGCCGAACATCTGCCGCCACAGGATCGCGATCGCGACCGAGCCGCCCAGCAGCGAGGGCAGGTAGAAGATCGAGCGGTAGAAGGACAGGCCCTTCATCCCCTGGTTCAGCAGCACCGCCAGCAGGAGCGCGACGATCAGCTGCAGCGGCGTGCCCACGAACACGTAGATGAACGTGACCACCAGCGAGTTGTGCAGCCGCGTGTCCGCGATCATGCGACGGATGTTCTCCAGCCCCACGAAATCCGGTGCGGCCAGCAGGCTGTAGTCGGTGAATGCCAGGCCGAACGAGGCGATCATCGGGATCAGCGTGATCCCGAGGAAGCCCAGCAGCCAGGGCGTCATGAACGCGAGCCCGACCTTGTTGTCGGGGTGCTTCTCCTTCGGTCCGCCCTTCTTGCGGCTGGAGACGATGGAGGCGAGCTCGCCCACTGCACTCATAGGCTCTTCCCTTCTCGATAGGTGCCCTCCGGGCCGACGCGGCGGCGCCCGCCGGCCCGGGAGGGGCGCTGCCTGATCAGCCCAGCGCGCCGGCGAGGTCGTCGAGGACGCGCTGGCCGGCCTCGGCCGGGGTGAGCGTGCCGAAGAGCATGTCCTCGCAGGCGCGGGTGAGGATGTCCTCGAACTGGCCACCGCCCTGCGGGGTGATCTCAGGCGCCTCGCCGAGCTCCTCCTCGACCGCCTCGAGGTACTCGACGGCCTTGAGGTTCGCCTCGTCGAGGTCCGGCACGATCGCCTCGCGCACGGCGAGGTTGCCGGGCACGCCGCGCTCGACGGAGAGGATCTTCCCGGCCTCGGGAGAGTTCACGAGGAAGTCGACGAAAGCGACGGCGGCCTCGGGGTTCGCGCTCCTGGCGGAGACCGCCCAGTACATCGAGGCCTTGTACCAGAGCTGCGCGTCGGCGGCGGAGCCGGTCATCGACGGCGGGCGCAGCACGGTCACGCCCTCGGGCACGAGGACGTCATGGGCGACGACCTGGTTGGACCAGGCCACGGTCATCGCGACCTTCCCGGTGGCGAACAGGGACTGGTCCATCGCCTGGGCGGAGTCCTCGACGGAGACGCTCGCGGAGGGGCCGGCCTCGGAGTCCTGGATCTCCTTGGCCCATTCGAACCACTTCGTCGCGGTGTCGACGTCGAAGCCGGCCGCGCCGTCCTTGTACTGGTCCTGGCCGGCCTGGCGCAGGTACACCTGGAACAGTCCCTGGACGGAGCCCATCTGGGTCATCCCGTAGGTGCCGTCGGGGGTGTTCTCGGTGATCTTCACGGCCGTGTCGATCAGGTCGTCCCAGGTCCAGGTGGTGTCGTCCGGGATCTCGACCCCGGCCTCCTCGAACACGACGGGGTTGACGAGGAACGCGAAGGCGTTCAGGCCCGCGTTGATCGCGGCCAGGCCCACCTCGGGCAGCTCGCCCACCTCGACCGAGCCCTCCACGAAGTCGGCGGTGTCCAGGCCGGCACCTGCGAGGTCGAGCAGGGCGCCGCGCTGTCCGTACTCGGCGAGGTACTTCTCGTCCATCTGCACGATGTCGGGGAAGTCACCGCCGGCGGTCTGGGTGGCGAGCTTGTCCCAGTAGCCGCTCCACTCCCCCGGCTCGAGGGAGATGGTGACGTCGGGAGTGGACTCCTTGTAGGCCTCGACGACCTCCGTGGTGTTCTCGTCGCGGGTGGGGTTGCCCCACCAGGCCAGTCGCAGGGAGCCGGAGTCGGCGTCGCCGTCCCCTCCTCCGCTGCCGCCGCCGGAGGCGTTCGGCCCGCAGGCGACCAGGCCCGCGAGGCCGGGGACGGCGAGGCCGAGGGCGAGGGCTGTACGTCGGTCGATCATGAGATCTCCTTTGATCATCGTGCGTTCGGGGGACGGCGGTCGTGCGGTGACCGCCGTGGTCATCGCGCACAGGAGAAGCGGGGCCGGGCACCGCGACGTGGGGTTCGCGGGGTGATCCGTGAGGCGGCGAGCTGTCGCTCATCACCCGGGAGGGCGTGAAAGGTTTCATGCCCTTCCGGTTCCCCGCGGAGTGTGGATCATCTGGCGGTCCGATCCGCGTCCGTGGGGTGGATCACGTACAGGAAAGCGCTTGGCGGAGCGGATGTCAACCGCCCGTTGCAACTTTGCAACGCACTGATGCAAATCCGGTGGTCGGGTGCGGCGCCGGCGACCTCCGACGGCAGGACGTCCGGACAGCACGACAGCGGGGCGGGGACTCTCGGTCCCCGCCCCGCTGCGGCCGCCTGGCCGGTGCCCGTCAGCTCTCGACCGGCGTGATGTCCCCGCGGAACATCTTCAGGATGACGAAGTTGTCCGCGTACGGTGCGTTCTCCAGGATCGGATCGTCCTCCGTCGGGAAGCCCTGCACGCGCACCCCCTCGAGGGCCGGGTTGTTCCCGTACCGCTCGAACAGCGGGATGATCGGCAGCAGCTCGTTGAAGGCGAGCGCCACGGTGGAGATGTTCTTCTTCTGCTCCTCCACGTCCAGACCCTCGCCGGAGGCGGTCACGAGCTCCTCGAGGTCCACGGTCCCGGCCGAGGTCTCCACGTCCTGCAGCGGGAAGCCGTACCCCTTGCCGCCCTGGTTCTTCGCGATCGGGATGTTGTGCAGGAACAGATCCGTGATGAAGGAGAAGTGCGGATGGGGGTGCGTGGAGGAGCCCCAGGCCTGGATCGCCATCTCGAAGTCGCCCTTGTCGATGTCGATCGGCGCCTGCTTGTCGTCGAGACCGCGAGCGGTGACGTCGATGCCGAAGGCGCTGAGCTGCTCGGCGACGCTCTTCCCGGCCGCGGACCAGTCCGCATACGTCTGCGGGAACTGGATCTCATAGGCGGCGGCCTTGCCCTCCGGGGTGGACCACGAGCCGCCGGACTTCGTCCATCCGGCCTCCTCGAGCAGGGAGGTCGCCTTCGCCTCGTCCATCTCGTACTTCTCGATCTCGCCCTTGACCTCGTCGGTCAGCCACTCGTCGACGAAGTTGTCGGAGAAGCCGACCATGTTCTCGACCGCGACCCCGGACTCGGCCAGGGAGATCTGGCCGATCGTGGCCCGGTCCAGGAGGTAGGCGAAGGCCTGGCGCACGCGCACGTCGGCGAACTCCTCGAACCGGTCCTGGTTCAGGTACAGGGCCGGGCCCGAGTAGACCGGCGGGCGCAGGATCGTGTACCCGGCGGACTCGAAGGGCTTCTCCGAGGCGGGGGCGAAGCCGTGGGTCGCGTAGTCGACGTCCCCGGACTGCACCAGCGAGGTGACCTCGGTGGTCTCCCCGGCGTAGATCACGATGCTGTCGAAGGTGACCTTGTCCGCCCCGTAGCCGTCCGCGTTGCGGATCAGGGTGAGCTGGGTGTTGGTGATCGTGTCGTAGTCGAAGTCGTACGGGCCGGAGACGATCACGTTCTCGGGCTTGAAGGTCTGGAACTCGGTGCCCAGGTCCTCCCCGTCGCCCTCGTCCATGGTGCCGCCGGCGTCCACGATCGCCTTGGCCCGGTCCGCCCACTCGCCGTACTGCGCGGTGGAGAGGATGTTGCTCTTGAGCACGTAGCGCTCGAGCACGGCGGGCGGGTCCTCGAAGTTCACCACGACGGTCTGCTCGTCGGGGGCGTCCAGACCGGTGATGAAGTCCCAGGACGGCGCCCGCTGGATGAACTGCAGGTAGAAGGTGGTGAGGTAGTCCTGGGAGGTGAGCTTCGAGCCGTCGCTCCAGACGAGGTCGGGCTTGATCCTCACGGTGAGGGTGCCGGCCTCGGCGTCGAGCTCGTGGGACTCGGCGATGAGGTACTCCCACTCCTTGTCCGCCCAGAGCCACAGGGCCGACGGCGGGGTGAGGAGGTCGCGATAGGGCCCGTCGGCGAGGAGCACGGTGGGGACCCCGGCGTAGGGCTGGGCGGCGAAGTTGAAGTGCCCCTCGGGCGGGGGCAGGTAGGGCCAGGCGCCGTGGAAGGTGCCGCCGCTGCTGCCTCCGCCGTCGCCGCTGCCCTCGGGCTCGGCGGGGGCGCAGGCGGCCAGGGCGGCTCCGGCAGCGCCGGTCAGGCCCACGGCCTTCAGCAGGCCGCGTCGGCTCCAGGTGGTGTTCATGGTGTCTCCTCGAGGGTGGTGACGTCGTCGTCGGTGAGGTCGGTCATCGCGTCGGTGCGATGCCGTCGAGCAGCGAGCAGTCGCGCGGCGACGGCGCCGGCGACGGTGCCGAGGCCCAGCAGCAGGGCGAGCACGCTGACGATGCGCGCTGCGCTGCCGGACTCGGTGAACGGGAGCATGAGGGCCGCACCGACCCCCACGAAGCAGCCCAGGGACAGCAGCGCCCGGGACGCGGTCTCGATCATGGCCGGCCCCCTCCCGCGCCGGAGGCGGCCTCCGCAGGGGCCGCGGGGTCTGCGGGGTCGGTGACCACCATGCAGGCGACGTCCTGGCGTGCGCCGGGCGCCGGGAGCAGCTGCGGGACGGAGGCGCGGCAGCGGTCCTCGGCCAGCGGGCAGCGCGGGTGGAAGGTGCAGCCGGTCGGCAGTGCGGCGAGGCTCGGGATCTCGGCGCTGAGCAGGCCGCCTCCGGCCTTCTTGCGTGCGGCGAGCTCGGGATCGGGCTCGGGCACCGCCTCGAGCAGCGCCCTGGTGTAGGGGTGCTGGGGGTTCGCGATGATCTGCGGGGTGGGGCCCACCTCGACGATCCGTCCCAGGTACATCACCGCGGTGCGCCCCTCCCAGGCGAAGTACTTCGCCAGCGCCAGGTCGTGGGTGATGTAGATGAAGCCGACGCCATCCTCCTTCCGCAGCCGGGTGAACATGTTCAGCAGGCTCACGCGGATGGACACGTCGAGCATCGACGTGGACTCGTCGGCGATGAGCAGCTTCGGGGAGAGGGTGAGTCCGCGGGCGACGGAGACGCGCTGGCGCTGCCCGCCCGAGAGCTGGTGGGGGAACTTCGCGCTGTAGCTCTCCGGCGGGGTGAGGTCCACGGTGCTGAGCAGCTCGTCGACCCTCGCGTCGACGTCGGCGGCGCAGCGGGCCAGGCCGTGCCGGCGCAGCGGGATCGACAGCGTGCCGCGCACGGAGCGGATCGGGTTCAGGGAGGCGTAGGGGTCCTGGTGGATGTACTGCACGGCGCGGCGGTACTCGCGCCGCTCGGCACGGCTCATCTCGGCGAGGTCCCTGCCGCGATAGCGCACCGCGCCCGAGGAGGGCGCGGCGAGCCCGGCGGCAAGGCGCGCGGTGGTGGTCTTCCCGCTGCCGGACTCCCCGACCAGGCACAGCACCTCGCCCTGGTCGACGCTGAGGGACACCTCGGAGACCGCGGGCAGGTCCTCGCCCTTGACGTGGAAGACCTGCGAGGCGTGATCGAGCTCGATGAGCGGTGCAGCGGTTCCCGTGGTCTCAGGCACGCGCGATCACCTTCCGTTCGTGATGGACCTGGTCGTGGTGGATGCAGGCGGCGGCGTGGGTCATGTCGGCCGGGCGCTCGACGAGCGGGATCAGGGGCGGCTCCGCGGCGAGGCACTCGTCGGTCGCGAGCTCGCAGCGGGGCGCGAAGGCGCAGCCGGGCGGGAGGGTCGCGAGCGACGGCGGGGCACCGGGGATGGAGGCGAGCTCGGCGAGATCTCCGCTGACCGGCGGGACGGCGTTGATGAGCTTGGAGGTGTAGGGATGGCGGGGCGAGGAGAAGATGTCGGCGGTCGACCCGGTCTCGACCACGGTCCCGGCGTACATCGTGATCACGCGGTCGGCGAGCTCGGCGGCGAGCGCGAGGTCGTGGGAGATGAAGATCATCGCGAAGCCGAACTCCTCGCGCAGCTCGGCGAGCAGGTCGATCACGGTGCGCTGGGTGAGGATGTCCAGCGCCGTGGTGGGCTCGTCGAGCACGAGCAGCCGGGGATGCATCAGCAGGCCGGTGGCGATGAGGGCGCGCTGCTTCATCCCGCCGGAGAGCTCGTGCGGGTAGCTGCCCAGCACGCGACGGGGCTCGAGCCGCACGGAGCGCAGCGCCTCCGCGGAGCGCTCGTGGATCTCGCGTCGGCCCAGGCGCCCGGTGGCGTGGTCGCGGAGCGTGTCGGCCATCTGCGCGCCGACGGTGAGGACGGGGTTGAAGGCGTTCTGCGCGCCCTGGAACACCATCGCCGCCTCCGACCAGCGCCAGCGGCGCAGCTGGGCGGGGGTCATGTCGGTGACCTCGCGGGCGCGGCCGTCGTCGCCGGTGAAGGTGATCGAGCCGCCCGTGATCTCCCCGAGGGTGGGCAGCAGGCGCAGCAGGGCCAGGCCCAGCGTGGTCTTGCCGCAGCCGGACTCGCCCACGAGCGCGAGGGACGTCTCGGGGTGCAGGTCGAAGCTCACCCCGCGCAGCGCGCGGACGCTCTGGTCCCTGCCGGTGCGATAGGCGACCTCGAGGTCCTTCACGGACAGCACCGGCGCGGAGCGGGCATCGCGCGCGGGAGCGGGGGCGGGGGTGCGCGGGCTCGTGGGCATCAGCGGTCCCTCAGTCGGGGGTTGAGGATCTCCTCGAGGGTGCGGGTCAGGAGGATCAGACCCAGCTGGAGCAGCACGATCATCGTCACCGGCGCGATGATGTACGGCATCGCGTCGGGGTTGAACATCGCGCCCTTGGTCCACGCGTCGTTGATCATGATCCCCCAGTTGGTGCCGCGCTGCGGGGCGAGGCCGAGGAGGTACAGGCCCACCATCGCGTAGATCGCGTTGGTCACGGCGATGATGAAGTTGATGAGGATGTAGCTGGCCATGTTCGGCACGATCTCGCCGAACACGATCCGCACCCAGCCCACGTCCAGCAGCTGCGCCGCCTCGACGAACTCGCGCTCCTTGAGGGAGAGCACCTGGGCGCGGATCGAGCGCATGAGCACGGGCCAGCTGAGCACGCCGACGATGATCGCCAGCAGTGTGGGCGAGTCGAGCTTGTAGAACGCGCCCACGACGGCCAGCAGCACGATCTGCGGGACGGTCATGACGATGTCGGTCAGCTGCAGCATGAGCGCGTCGAAACGGCCCCCGAAGTAGCCGGCGAGGGAGCCGATCGCGACGGCGATCACGGTGGTGATGGTCGCGGCGAGGAACCCGACCATGAGCACGGTGCGCCCGCCGATGACCAGCAGGTGCAGGGTGTCCTTGCCGGCCCCCTCGAGGCCCAGCCAGTGGCGGGCGCTGGGCGCCTCCCAGGCGCGGGCCGGGTCGCCGGGCACGGAGGTCCCGATCAGCACCGGGCCGACGACGGACAGCAGCACGATCGCGAGCACCAGGCACAGGCCCACGAAGCCGGAGGTGCTGCGGGTCAGCTCGCCGAACAGGCGCCGCAGCGGGCTGACGGCGGAGCTGCGGGACGGGGTGGGGACGGCCTGCTCGGCGGGGACGGGGGACGAGGTCGCGGTCATGCCGCCCCTCCTTCGCCGAGGCGGATCCGCGGGTCGAGCGCGGCGTTGACGAGGTCGGCGCAGAGGTTCGCGAGCACGACGGTGATGGTCACGACCAGCAGCACCCCCTGGATCATCGGGTAGTCGCGGGTGTTGATCGACTCGAACAGCAGCAGCCCGACGCCCTCGTAGGAGAAGGTCTGCTCGACGAAGATCGCTCCCCCGACGATGAACCCTGCCTGGGTGGCGATCTGGGCGATCAGGGGCAGCAGCGCGTTGCGGCCGACGTAGTTGGTCTGGATCCGCGCGTCCTTCAGGCCCCGCGCCCGGGCCACGGTCACGTAGTCCTCGCCGAGGACCTGCGTGGTGGAGGCCTTCATGATCAGCGCCCAGGTGCCGACGGTGGTGAGGATGTAGGTGATCATCGGCAGCGTCGCGTGGTACCCGATGTCGGAGAGGAAGCGGATCGACAGCTCCGGGGACACCCCGGGGGAGACGTTGCCGCGCATTCGGGTGTAGTCGATGACGCCGAGCTGGACCGCGCCGACCACGACGATGAGGATCGCCAGGAGGTAGTTGGGGATGGCGTGGAAGCCGCTGCCGATGATCGAGACGGCGTGGTCGATGATCCCGCCGCGCCGGTAGGCCATGATCATGCCCAGCAGCAGCCCGACGGTGATCGAGATGATCAGCGCCAGGCCCACGCTGTAGAGGGTCCACGGGAGGTAGTGGGCGATCTTCTCGGTGACGGTCACGCCGGGCGTCGCGATCGAGGTGCCCATGTCGCCGCGCAGCAGCCCGGCGAGATAGTCGAGGTACTGACGCCACAGCGGCGTGGCGGGGTCGAAGCGGAAGTAGTTCTGCGCCTCCGCCGCGGCCTGCTCGTAACTCTTGCCGTACAGGGCGATCTGCTGGTTGATGTAGACGTCCACCGGATTGCCGGGCAGCAGGCGCACCATGAGGAACACCCCGGAGGCGACCACCCAGATCACGAAGGCGGAGCGCACCAGGCGCCGCAGGATGAAGGAGTGGTAGATCCGGTGCCCGAGCGACGTACCGGCGCGCCGGTCGGGGCGGTCGGGCGACCCGGTGCCCGGTGGGGCCTCGACGGTCACGGCATCTGCGGCCATGGGTCTCCTTCGTCAAGCAACGGTGCTCGCGACGAAACTGTAGCCAAGTGTGACCTGCTCCACATCGGACATTCGGCAACGATATGATCAAATCTGCGCGGCCCGACGTCGGACCGAGCAGTGCGACCATGCCGAGCCCACCTCCGCTCCGACGGGGCTCGGCCCAGCGGGCGCCGGGTCCCGCGGGTCCTAGCCCAGCGGGCCGACCACGGACTCGACGGCTCCCTTCACCGCCTCGCCCCGCACCAGCTGGGTCATCGTCTCGATCTCGGGGGCGAGCCGTCGGTCCGGGCCCACGCCGTCGACACGCTCGCGGATCGCGGCGAGCGCGGCGGCGGTGGCGGGAGCCGGGGCGAGCGGGGAGCGCAGCTCGAGGCCGCGGGCGCCGGCCATGAGCTCGATCGCGAGCACCCTGGTCAGCGCGTCGACCGCACGGCGCAGCTTGCGCGCGGCCGACCAGCCCATCGAGACGTGGTCCTCCTGCATCGCCGAGGACGGGATCGAGTCGACGCTCGCCGGAGCGGCGAGCCGCTTCATGTCGCTGACCAGCGATGCCTGCGTGTACTGGGCGATCATGAGGCCGGAGTCGATGCCCGGGTCCGCGCCGAGGAACGCCGGGAGACCATGGGAGCGGGCGGGATCCAGCAGCCGGTCCGTGCGACGCTCGCTCATCGAGGCGAGGTCCGCGGCGGCGATCGCCAGGAAGTCGCAGACGTACCCCACGGGCGCGCCGTGGAAGTTGCCGTTGGACTCCACCCGGCCGTCGTCCAGCACGACGGGGTTGTCGATCGCGCTGGCCAGCTCGACGGCGGCGACCTGCTCCGCATGGGCGAGCGTCGCACGGAAGGCGCCTGCGACCTGGGGAGCGCAGCGCAGCGAGTAGGCGTCCTGGACGACGGTGCAGTCCGCGCCCCGATGGCTCGCGACGATCGCCGAGTCCGCCAGCAGCGAGACCAGGTTCCTGGCCGAGGCCTTCTGGCCGGGGTGCGGGCGGACCTCCTGCAGTGCCGGGTCGAACACGCGATCCGTGCCGAGCAGCGCCTCGACGCTCATCGCGGCGGAGACGTCGGCCGTCCGGGCCAGGACGTGCAGGTCGTGGATCGACAGCGCGAGCATCCCCAGCATGCCGTCGGTGCCGTTGATGAGCGCGAGGCCCTCCTTGGCCTGCAGCGTGATCGGCTCCGCGCCGAGCTCCGCGAGCGCGTCGGCGCTGCCCCTCAGGCGCCCCTGCCGGTCACGCACCTCTCCCTCGCCGATGACCGCGAGGGCGCAGTGCGCGAGCGGCGCGAGGTCGCCGGAGCAGCCCAGCGAGCCGTTCTCGAGGACGACCGGCGTGAGCCCCTCGTTCAGCAGCAGCGCGTACCGCTCGGCGACCTCCGGCCGCACCCCGGTGCGGCCGGTGGTCAGCGTCTGCAGGCGCAGCAGCATCAGCGCCCTGGTCGTCTCCTCCTCGACCTCCGCGCCGGTCCCCGCCGCGTGCGAGCGGACGAGGGAGGCCTGCAGCCGCTCCCTGGAGTCGACGTCGATCTTCCGGTCCGCGAGGGCGCCGAATCCGGTGGAGACGCCGTAGGCGGGCGTCTGCCCCGAGGCGAGAGAGTCGACCGCGGCCCTGCCCGCGACCATCCGCTCCCGTGCCGCCTCGGCGATCTCGACCGAGGCACGGCGGCGTGCGACCTGCACGACCTCCTCGACCGTCAGCGGGCGTTCCCCCAGGACGACGGGGCGGGGTGCCGTCCCGGTCTGCTGATCCTCGCTCGCACTCGTCATCTGCTCGCCTGCTCCTCGTCCGGACGGATGGTGCTGTCACCCTCCAGAGTGACCCCTCGTCGGCGCGCGCGGGCTGCGGGAGCGCCGCTTCCGTCCGGGATACCGGATCGGGCGCGTCTCGCAGGAGGCCGGGCACTCCGCTCGCGGCGCGGCGGCGGCACCGGGCACCGCCTAGGCTCGAGTCCATGGATGAGGTCGGCGAGGTCGGGCGCGACGAGGAGCTCGACGGCTCCGCGGAACACGTCGGCTCCCCCGCCGGCGTCGGGCCCGCCGCGGACGTCGGACGCTGGTTCGCCACCGCCACCTCGCGCCCGCTCGACGGGCCCGGCCCCGCCCGCGGCGGGCCGCGCCTGCCCGCCTGGGGGCCGATGGACGGGGCGCCCTACGGTCTGCGCAGCCACGACGACGAGATCGCCGAGGCGCTCGCGCTGCTGCGCGACCGCCCCGTCGCGGTGCTGACCGGCGCGGGGATGTCCACCGGCTCGGGGCTGCCGGACTACAGGGGCCGCGACGCGGTGCCGCGCACGCCCATGACCTACCAGGAGTTCATGGGGCACGACCTGGCTCGACGCCGCTACTGGGCCCGGTCGACGGTGGGCTGGGAGCAGTTCCGCCGCGCACGCCCCGGCCGTGCGCACCGCCTGCTCGCGGCGCTGGACCCGTCGGCCTTCCCGGTCACCTCCGTGATCACCCAGAACGTGGACGGCCTCCACGCGGCCGCGGGCTCCGCCCCGGTGATCGACCTGCACGGGCGGCTGGACCGCGTGCGCTGCCAGCAGTGCGGCGCCCTCTCCTCCCGCATCGCGCTGCACCAGCGGATGCTCTCGATGAACCCCGAGCTCGCCGCGCGCCTGCCCGAGCTCGCCGCCGATGCCGCCCAGGCCCCCGACGGGGACGCCGAGGTGGATCGCACCAGCTCCTTCCGCTATCCGCCGTGCGCGCTGTGCGGCGGGATCGTGAAGCCGGACGTGGTGTTCTTCGGGGAGTCCGCGCGGCGCGAGGTGGTCGCCGAGGCGTTCGCGGCGCTCGCGGACGCCCGGGCGCTGCTCGTGCTCGGCTCCTCGCTGACCGTGCAGTCCGGGCTGCGGTTCGTGCGCGCCGCCCGCCGGCAGGACAAGCCCGTCGTGATCCTCAACGACGGTCCCACGCGCGCCGACGCCGAGGCGACGCTGCGGGTGCACGGGCGGCTCGAGGACGTGCTCGCGCGCTGGGCCGCCGCCGTCGGCGCGATCCCCTGAGCCGACCCGCCGGGGATCAGCCCAGGGGCCCGGGCGGGTCCGGGGCGAGGGTGCCGTCGGGGGCGATGTGCTCGAACATCTGCCGCACGATCGTGAGCACGTGCGGATCGTCGACGACGTAGTAGAGATGGCGCCCCTCGCGCCGCGCGCTGACCAGGCCGGCCAGGCGCATCTTGCTCAGATGCTGGCTCGCCGTGGTCAGCGTCACGCCGGCGGCCTGCGCGAGCGAGGTGACGTCCCGTTCGCCCTCGGCCGCGAGCACGACGAGGTGCAGTCTGACCGGTGACGACAGGAGCCGGAAAGCCTGCGAGATCACGTCGAGCTGCACCGGGGTCGGATCGATCGCCATCTACCCATCATGCCAAGCGGAGGGGTCGTTTCCGGGGAGAACGCCGCCCGTCCGGGGAGAACACCGCCCGGGGCCGGCCGACGGCGGGCGCGCCGCGCGAGGGCCGCGCTTCCCGGGCCCCGCAGGAGTTCCTCTCAGGTCGCCCCCGGCGTGGGCTCCCCGCTGATCAGCACGGTCGCGAGCGCGCGAAGGGAGGCGCGGTCCACGGGACGGATCTCGAGGGGCGGGTCCTCGGCATCCGGATCGAGCGCCTCCATGGTGAGCATGCCGTCGGCCGTGGCGTAGGCGCTGAGCTGCTGGACGGTGCCGTTCGTCGTGCGCACCACGGTGAGCACGGTCAGCGCCCTGGTCGCCGCGAGACGGGCGGCGAGTGGATGCGCCGGCAGCTCGGAGCCGCGCACCCGCACCGCCTCGCCGTCGGCGTGCGCGGCACCGGCAGGATCGAGGAAGGCGGTCAGGCGCTCGGCCGCCCGTTCGGGCGCGAGCACGGTGAAGCGGTGGAGGCCCTCGGCCGTGACCTCCTCCTCGAGCACCCCGCCCGGATGGGTGAACAGGTGCAGCCGGTGCACCTGCGGACCGGCCTCGGTGCGGACGGTGCGCTCGGCCGTGGTGAACGACTGCGCGGTGCGGCGCAGCACGAGGCAGCCGGAGATCTCGGGCACCGCTCGCCAGCGGGGCCCCTCCCCGTGGCCGGAGGTGCGCGTGAGGACCTGGCCGGCGGCGATCAGGCCGCGCAGCGCGACCGCCGCGGCGAGGCGGCGCTGCTCGGGGTGCTGCTCGAGCCAGGGGCTCGCGACGAACTGCCGACGCTCGTAGCCGTCGAGCGCCGCGATCTGCTCGTCGCTCAGCGTGACCACCGGCGCGGGAGCCGCGGGCGTGGTGGAAGCGGCGCGTGGAACGGCGCTGTCCTCGCCGCGCACGCGATCCAGCAGGTCGCGGGCGGCGGCGACGTCCTCCGGCGTGTACCGCAGCGGCTGCTCGGGATCCGTGCCGCCGATCCCCGCCGGCAGATCGGGGAACTCCCCCGGGGGCGCGGGGGCGGGGTCCGGGGAGGGCTCGCTCATCCCTCGAGGCTATCGGGCGTGGGGCGGCGACTCAGCTGCTCTTCGGCGTCTCCCCCGTGGACCGGAAGTGCAGCAGCCCGGGCGAGGTGACGTCCGCGCACCGGGGGCGGACAATGGGCAGCATCCGCCGTCGGACGAAGGAGCCGCCCCATGACCGCCCCCGCCGCTGCCGCCATCGACCTCAACGCCGACCTCGGGGAGGGCTACGGCGACTGGTCGATGGGTGAGGACGCGGCCATGCTCGACGTGGTGACCACCGCGAACATCGCCTGCGGCGGCCATGCCGGGGACGCCCGGTCGATGCGCGCCGCCTGCCGGGCCGCGGCCGCCCGCGGTGTCGCGATCACCGCGCACGTCGCCTATCCGGACCTCCAGGGCTTCGGCCGACGCTTCCTCGACATCGCCCCCGCGGACCTCACGGACCAGGTGGTCGTGCAGGTCGGGACGCTGCAGGCGATGGCCCGGGCCGAGGGCACGAGCGTGCGCGGGGTGAAGCCCCACGGCGCCCTGTACAACGCGCTCGCCCATCACGAGGCGCAGGCCGGGGCGGTGGTGCGGGCGCTCGGCGAGCTGGGCTCGCTGCCCCTGGTCGCGGCGCCCGGCGCGGCGGTCGTCCCGTTGGCGGAGGCGGCGGGGCTCGAGGTGGTGCTCGAGGGCTTCGCGGACCGCGTCGTCCTCCCGGACGGCACTCTCGCCCCGCGCTCGCGGCCCGGCGCCGTGCTCACCGATCTCGCGGCCGTGACCGCGCAGGCGCTGTCGATCGTGACCGCCGGCGGGGTGCGGTCGGCCGACGGGACGTGGGTGGAGCTCCCGGTCCGCTCCCTGTGCCTGCACGGGGACACCCCGGGTGCCGTCGAGCTCGCCAGGGCGGTGCGCGCCCGGCTCGAGGAGGCGGGCACCGAGCTGAGGGCGGCGCTGTGAACCGCCGGACGCCCGACCGCTCCGCCCCGGAGGACCCCGCGGCAGGCCCCACCGCGCCGGGGCGCTCCACGGGGGACCGCACCATGCCGCAGCACTCCACCGCCGGCCTGCTCCCGCCTCCGCACCGCGTGCACCGCGCCGGGGAGACGGGGCTGCTCGCGGAGTATCGGGACACCGCCGCAGTGCTCGCCGCGGCGGAGGCGGTGCGCACGCTCCGTCCCGCGCACCTGCTCGATCTCGTCCCCGCAGAGCACACCCTGCTGCTGCGCGGCACCGACCCCCGCGACCTCCCCGACCTCCAGGCCCTGCTCGCACAGCTGCCGCCCGCGGCGGCGGAGGACGCGGCGCCGGCCGAGACGAGCGTGGGCATCGTCTACGACGGGGAGGACCTCGACGAGGTCGCCGGGCTGCTCGGCATGAGCGCGGAGGCCCTGATCCGTGCGCACTCCGGGACGACCTGGACGGCGGCCTTCGGCGGCTTCGCGCCGGGCTTCACGTATCTCCTCGCGGAGGTTCCGCCGGGGTCGCCGGAGGCGCAGGGAGGGACCGGCCCCGTCGGCCCGCCCTGGGAGGTGCCGCGCCGCGCGGAGCCCCGCAACGCCGTGCCCGCGGGCGCCGTCGGCCTCGCCTCCCGCTACTGCGGCATCTACCCGCGTCCCTCCCCCGGCGGCTGGCAGCTGATCGGACGCAGCGACGCCCCTCTGTTCGACGCGCACCGGGAACCGCCGGCCCTGCTCACCTCGGGCACGCGCGTGCGCTTCACCCCGCAGCGCGCGAGCTCCCGCCCCTCGGCCACGACCGCCGCCCTCGCTCGCGCCGCACGGGAGGCCGCGGCCGTCCCCGCGCGGCTGGGTCAGCGGCGCGGGCGACCCGGCGCCGAGAGCGTCCGCCCCGTGCTCGAGATCCTCTCCCCCGGCCCGCTCGCTCTGCTGGAGGATGCCGGTCGCCCAGGGCGGGGCGCGATCGGCGTGAGCAGCTCCGGGGCCTTCGACCGCGGCGCGATGCAGCGCGCGAACCGGGCCGTCGGCAACCCCGGAGGGGCGGCCGTGCTCGAGGCGCTCGTCGGACCGGTGCTGCTGCGCGCCGCTGCGCCGACGGTCCTGGCCGTCTCCGGGGCACGGGCCCCGGTGCGGATCGGGCGCCGGGACGAGGAGGTCGGCGACGTGGCGCTCCCGGCCGAGGCCTCGCGGGAGCATGCCCTCGCCCTGGACCCCGGCGACCGGATCGAGGTGGGGCCGGCCGAGGACGGGCTGCGCCTGGTCCTCGCCGTCCGGGGCGGGATCACGCGGCTCACGCGGGCATCGTCGGCGTCTGAGCACGACGGCGAGCCGGTCCCGGGCGCCGACCCCGCCCCCGACCGGAGCCGACAGGTCGACATCGAGGTGCTCGGCTCCCGCTCCCGCGACACCCTCTCCGGACTCGGGCCCGAGCCGCTGCAGGCCGGGGACGTGCTGTGCGTCGGGCGCGAGCAGGGGCTGGACGCGGTGCCCGTGGTCGCACCGGCGGCGGCGGACGGCCCCGGATCCCCGTCGGCCGATGCGGCCCTCCGGATCCCCGTCCTCGTCGGACCGCGCGAGGCGCTGCTCGGCGCGGAGGCGGTCGCGGCCCTGCTCGGCACGGAGTGGACCGTGCGACAGGACTCCGACCGGGTGGGCGTGCGGCTCGAGGGGCCCGCGCTGCCGGTGCCGGAGGGCGCGGGATCCGTGCCGAGCGAGCCGATGCTGCCCGGGGCGGTGCAGGTGCCGCCCTCGGGCCTGCCCGTCGTGTTCGGACCCGACCACCCCACCACGGGCGGCTACCCGGTGATCGCCGTGGTCACCCGGCGCGGGCTCGACCGGCTCGCCCAGACCGGCGCCGGCACACGGCTGCGCTTCGTCGACGCGGCCGACGCGACCGGCCGCGAGGGTGACGGGGACGCCGACGGGAGGCGCTGGTCGCCGCCGGCCGGCCGATGACACGATGGAGCCCATGCCCCACCTCCTGCCCGACCCCGCCTACTTCGCGACCCTGCCCAAGGTGATCTCCTCCGGGGCGGTGGTCCTGCGGGACGAGCACGGCCACCTGGTGATCGAGAAGCCGAACTACCGCGACCACTGGCTGCTGCCCGGCGGCGGCGTCGACCCTGGCGAGGACGCCCGCCGGTGCGCGCAGCGCGAGGTGCACGAGGAGCTGGGCCTCGACGTCGAGGTGGGGCGGATGCTCGCGGTGGACTGGATCCCCTCGAGCGTGGTGCGCGGCGCCCCGATGGGCGTGCACTTCCTGTTCGACGCAGGTGTGATCCCGCGGGCCGAGCTCGAGTCGCAGGTGATCCCGCAGGTCGAGGAGCTCGACGACTGGGCCCTGGTCGCGGAGGAGCAGCTGGACCTGCTCGGGCCCTGGGGCGCGGCCCGCACCCGTCGCGCGCTCGCGGTCCTGCGCGGCGAGATCGGCCTCGACCTCGTCTCCCACCCCGCCCGCTGACCCGTCGGGCGCGGGCATTGCGTCCCGCGCCTCGAGACCGGACGGGCGGGCGACGAGAATGCAACGCTTCCGAGACCTCCCGCTTTTCCTCACAGTGACCAGGAGTCCTGCGCGGGGTGCAGCACCACGGCGCCGCGAGATGTGATCCCCGTCGCAGGCCGGGCTCGTCGTGGTGAGCCATGATGTGCCCACCCCGCCCCCGGTGCGCCTCGCGCCGTCCCCACCGTCGGAGAAGACCATGAGCCCCTCCCACCTCGCTCCGGACTCCGCGCCGGTCCGCCGACCGCTGACCCGCTCGCAGCGCCTGGACCGCCTCCCCTTCACCCGCAAGCACGGCAGGCTGCTGGGCGCCTCCGGGATCGGCTGGGCGCTGGACGCGATGGACGTCGGCCTGATCTCCTTCGTCATCGCCGCCCTGGCAGTCCACTGGGACCTCGCGAAGTCCGACGGCTCCCTCATCGCCTCCGCCGGCTTCGCCGGGATGGCGATCGGCGCGAGCCTCGGCGGACTGCTGGCCGACAGGCTCGGCCGACGCTCCGTCTTCGCCCTCACACTGCTCGTCTACGGCCTGGCCACCGGCGCCTCCGCCCTCGCGATGGGGGTCGGCACGCTGATCGCGCTGCGGTTCGTGGTGGGCCTCGGCCTCGGCGCCGAGCTGCCCGTCGCCTCGACCCTCATGAGCGAGTTCGCCCCGGCCCGGATCCGCGGCCGCATCATCGTGTGGCTCGAGGCGTTCTGGGCGGGCGGCTGGATCCTCGCCGCCGTGATCGGCACCTTCGTGGCGACCTCGGGGCCGACGGGATGGCGCTGGGCGCTGGCCCTCGGCATGGTCCCGGCCGCCTACTCGATCGTGATCCGGCTGGGGATGCCCGAGTCGGTGCGCTTCCTGGAGACGAAGGGCCGTCACGAGGAGGCCGAGCGGATCGTGCGCGACTTCGAGGCCTCCGCCGGGCTCGACGCCGCAGCGCAGGGCGTCCTCGCCTCCGACGCCGGCACCGAGGAGGGCCGCGTCGCCGCGGACGCCGTGGGCGTCGTGCCCGAGGCCGACCAGGTCGCCTCCGGCGGCATCTGGTCCGCCGCGCTGCGCGCCCGCACCGCCGGGCTGTGGGTGGTGTGGGCCTGCATCAACCTCGCCTACTACGGCGCGTTCATCTGGATCCCGACGCTGCTCGTGGACCGCGGCTTCACCCTCACCCAGTCCTTCACCTTCACGCTCATCATCACCCTCGCCCAGATCCCCGGCTACGCCGCCGCGGCCTGGCTCATCGAGGTGCTCGGGCGGCGCTGGACCCTCACGCTGTTCCTCGCCGGCTCGGCGGTCAGCGCCGTGGGCTACGGCATGGCCGACTCCGAGGCGACGATCCTCGTGGCCGGATGCCTGCTGAGCTTCTTCAACCTGGGTGCCTGGGGCGCGCTGTACGCGATCGGCCCGGAGCTCTACCCCACCGCGGTGCGCGGCACGGGCACGGGAGCGGCTGCCGCCTTCGGCCGGCTCGCCTCGATCGCGGCCCCGTTCCTGGTCCCCGTGCTCGTGGTCTCCGGCGGGCAGTGGCTCGCATTCGCGGTGTTCGCCCTCGCCTTCGCCGTCGCCGCCGCCGCGGCCTTCACCCTCCCCGAGCAGCGCGGGAAGGCGCTGGCGGAGTAGAGCCGGAGGCCAGGGGTGCGGCACTCCCGGCAGCCCGGGTCCGAGCAGGGCCGGGCTCAGCCGGCCCGGCCCGGCCCGGTCAGGTCGGGCCGGTCAGCCCGGCCCGGTCAGCGCGGCCCGGTCAGGTCGGCCCGATCAGCTCGGGCCGGTCAGCTCACTTCTCGAGGGAGCCGTCGTAGGCGCAGATCGCGTCGACCTTCGCGGCGGAGGAGGACTCGGGGTCGAACTCGAGGTCCAGCCACACCTTGACCAGCTCCTTGGCCAGCTCCAGCCCGATCACGCGCTCGCCCATGGTGAGGACCTGGGCGTTGTTCGACAGCACCGAGCGCTGCACCGAGTACAGATCGTGCGCGGTCACGGCACGGATGCCGGAGACCTTGTTCGCCGCGATCGCGACGCCCAGGCCCGTGCCGCAGACCAGCAGGGCACGATCCGCCTCGCCGGCGGCGATCTTCTCCGCCGCCTCGACCGCGACGTTCGGGTAGTAGGTGCCGTCCTCACGGCCGGTCACGCCCACATCGATGACCTTCTCCACGCGGGGGTCGTTCTCCAGCAGCTCCTTGAGCGCGGACTTGTGGCCGTAGCCGGCATTGTCGCTGCCGGTGACGATGGTCAGAGCCATGATGTTCTCCTTCAGATCAGATGACGCGCGACCGGGACGGCCCCGACGCGCGTGACGGTGATGGATCGGTGTGCGAAACGTGGACGAGCCGCCCGTGTCAGGATCTCAGCCGTTCCCGGGCCGGAAACGGCTGAGAACCTGACACTCGCGGACCACCCGGCCCCGGCCCGCCGGGTCAGGCCGTGAGCTTCTCGGCCAGCAGGGTCACGATCTTCGAGAAGGAGATCGCGCCCGGGTCCGGGGTGCCCACGGACTTCTCGCCGTGGTTGCGGGCACGGCCCATCGTCGCAGCGATGTCGGACGTCGCCTCGGCGGCCTCGACCGCGCGGGCCGCAGCGGTCTCGATCGTGCGCGAGGCGGAGGCGGCCGGGCCCTCCCCCTCCTCGGCGCCCGTGGCCAGGGAGAGGCTGATCGCCTCGCGGAAGGGCACGGCCGCGTCGACCATGGTCTTGTCGCCGGGCTTCGCGCCGCCGAGCCGCTCGACCGCCTCGACGGCCTGGACGAGCCCGGTGAGCAGCTGCTCCCCGGAGACGGCGGCGTCGTCGGCGAAGGCGCGGCCCAGGCTGGTCAGCGCCGCGCCCCAGAGCGCGCCCGAGGTGCCGCCGGCCTCGGCGGACCAGGCGGCGCCGGCCTGGACGAGGACGGTGCGGGCACCGCCGTCGGCCCCGGTGACGTGCTCGGCGGCCGCGCGGGCGGCCTTCGCGCCGAGCACCATGCCCTGGCCGTGGTCGCCGTCCCCGGCGATCGCGTCCATCCGGCCGAGCTCCGGCTCGAGCTCGACCAGCAGCGTCTCGACGTCGGCGAGGATCCCTGCGATCCGCTCGGCCGACTCCCGGGACTCTGCGGAGGCCTCCGGGATCGGGTCCTCGCCGGGGGTGTAGATCTCGGTGCGCTCGGTGCCGAGGTCGCCCTCGACGGTCCCGCCGCGCCGGAAGGCCGGGGCGTCGGCGGCGGCGAGCCAGTGCTGCTCGAGCTCCTCGTCCAGGCGCATCACGGTCAGGGACAGCCCGGCCATGTCGAGGCTGGTCACGTGCTCGCCCACCTCGGGGCGCACGATCGTCAGGCCCGCCTCGGCCAGGAGCTGCGAGGCGTGCTTCCACACCACGAACATCTCCTCGTGCTTCACGGTGCCCAGACCGTTCAGCACCACCGCGACACGGTCGGAGGAGAGCTCGGGGGTCTCGGCGAGCACCCCGTCGACCAGCACCTTCGCGAGCTCCTTCGCGCTCGGCATGGGCTTCTCGTCGATGCCGGGCTCGCCGTGGATGCCCAGGCCGATCGCCATCTTCCCCTCGGGGACGTGGAAGAGGGCGTCCTCCGCGCCCGGCAGGGTGCAGCCGTCGAAGGCGACGCCGAGGGAGCGGGTGGCGTCGTTCGCCTTCCAGGCCAGGCGCTCGGCCGTCTCGAGGTCGGCGCCGGCCTGGATGGCGGCCCCGGCGACCTTGAAGATGGGCAGGTCGCCGGCGATGCCGCGGCGGTCGCGGTGCTCGCCCTCGCGGCCGGAGGCGATGTCGTCGCTGACGGCGACGATGCGCACGTCGATGCCCTCGGCGCGCAGCTTCTCGGCGGCGACGCCGAAGTGGAGCACGTCGCCGGCGTAGTGGCCGAAGCCGAGGATCACGCCGCCGCCGTTCTCGGCGTTCTTCGCGACCGAGTACACCTGGTCCGAGGACGGGGAGGAGAAGATGTTCCCGCACGGCGCGCCATGGGCGAAGCCCGGCCCGACCCAGCCGGCGAAGGCCGGGTAGTGGCCGGAGCCGCCGCCGACGACGAGCGCGGGCTGCCCCTGCGGTGTCCGCTTGGCGCGCACCACGCCGCCGTGCACGCGCAGCAGCTCCTCGGGATGCGCGGCGACGAGGCCCTCGACGGCGTCGGAGGGGAAGGTCTGGGGATCATCGAACAGGTAGGTCATCGGGTCTCTCCGGATCGGCGGGGTCGGGGGCGGATGGCGGATGGGCGGCGGGCCGACGACCGGCGAGCGGTCGGTCGGCCCGCGGTCTGACCGTCGGGCGGACGGTCCACGGGCGAGCGTGCGGGGCCGACGCTCCTCGTCGGCCCCGCACGAGGGCTCAGGCGGCGGTGTAGCCGCCGTCGATCGACAGGATCGAGCCTGTCACGAAGCTGGACGCGTCGGAGGCGAGGTACACGGCGGCGCCGGCGAGCTCCTCGGGCTCACCGGGGCGGGACATCGGGGTCATCATGTTCCAGATGTCGATCTGCTCGCCGCCGGCCTCGTAGAACCCGCGGGTCAGCTCGGTGCGCATGTAGCCGGGGGCGATCGCGTTCACGCGCACGCCGCGGGAGGCCCACTCGAGAGCGGCGGAGCGGGTGAGGTTGTGGACCGCGGCCTTCGAGGCGTTGTAGGAGGCCTGGGTCTGGGGGACGTTGGCGATGATGCCGCTCATGGAGCCGGTGTTGATGATGCTGCCGCGGCCGCGCTCGAGCATGCGCCGGCCCACGGCGGAGAGCACGTGGTAGACGCCGTCGAGGTTCAGGCTCATCACGGCCCGCCACCTCTCGCCGTCGCCGTCCTCGAGGGGGTGGTGGATCGTGCGTCCGGCGTTGTTGAGCAGGATCTCGAGCCCGCCGACCTCCTCGTCGATCGCGGCGACGACCCGCTCGACCATGCCCTGGTCGGTGACGTCGAGGTGGCGGTAGGAGACCTCCACGCCGGTCTCGGCGGCGAGGTCCTTCGCGGCCTGCTCGCCGGTGGCGTCGTCGATGTCGGCCAGCACGATCGGGGCGCCGTGCTGGGCGAGGCCCTTCGCCATCGCGAGGCCGAGGCCCTTCGCGCCGCCGGTGACGAGGGCGGTGCGGCCGGTGAGGTCGAACAGAGAGCTGGTGCCGGTGGTCATGGGTGCTCCTTCGAGACGAGGACTGGGGCGGAGAGGCGGACGGTGCGCGCCGCGGGCGGGCGAGGCGCGCCTCGAGCAGGCGGTGCGCGCCCGGCCGGGCGTGCGATGCGCCCCGGGGGCCGACGGATCCGTCGGCCCCCGGGGCGACGGCTCAGGACTCGGCGGCGGCGATGTCCTTCTTGCCGAGGCGGGGCTGGTCGACCTTCAGCGCGAAGGTCATGAGGAAGGCGCACAGGTAGAGGACCACGAAGGCCCAGACCACGCCGACGTTCCCACCCCAGGGGCGGACGATCGCGACCACGGCCGAGCCGAGGAAGGTCGCACCGCCCGCGGCGGTGGTGTACATGGCCATCGCGGCGCCCTTGTGGTCGGGGGCGAGCGCCGGCATGATCGCGCCGAGCGGCACGAAGCCGGCCAGCAGGATGCCGAAGACGGTGCCCGCGATGAGGGAGACGACGAAGCCCCAGTCGGAGCCGGCCGGCACCCAGTGCGGCACGTACCACCACAGCAGCAGGCCGATCGCGGAGCCGACGATGCCGAACCAGCGCACCGTGGTGGTCCATCCGATGCGGTCGCCGAGGGCGCCGAAGGCGGCGTTGAACAGGATGTTGCCGGCGAAGATCACCGAGGTCATGAGCAGCCAGCGACTCTGCCCCCAGCCGAGGGTCTCGGCGATGACGGTGGGCAGGATGATGAACATGCCGAACTGCGGGGCGGTGTTGATCAGGCGGGTCAGGAAGCCCAGCAGGACGCGCTTGTTCCGCCAGGACAGGACGACACCCGAGAGGATGACCTGGCGGCTGGTCTCGCCCTCCGGGGCGAGGCGGCGGTCGCCGTGCTCCTCGCGCACGCCGAGCCGGGCGATGAGGAATCCGGCGACGACGATCGCGGTGGAGGCGATCATGGCCCAGCGCTCGCCGAACAGGCCGCCGCCGAAGGCGGGGATCAGCCCGATGGCGACGAGCGAGCCGATGGTGGGCATGCCGCCGGTGAACATGACGTAGAACCAGCCCACGGCCGCGCCGTTGCGCTCTTTGGGCACGACGGCGTTGACCCACACGAGGAAGGCGAAGGCGAACAGCGGGAAGCCGAAGCCGCGCAGGAGGTAGCTGCCGAAGATCAGCGGCACGGACTCGGTCGCGAGCGCGCCGACGAACGCGGCCTGGAACACGACCCAGACCGCGACGCCCAGCAGCATCACCTTCTGCGGGCCCCAGAGGTCCGAGAGGGCGCCGGCGAGATAGGAGCCGATCAGGGAGGCGAGCGAGTAGAAGGTGATGACGGTCGCGGCGAGGTTGATCATCTCGTCGCCGCCGCCGAAGACCTCGGCCATGTGCGGGGAGACGAAGTTCGTCTCCACGCCGTTGCCGGTCATGAACACCAGCACGCCGAGGAAGCCCCAGCGCAGGGCGTGGGGGATGCCGATGCGGTCCAGGAAGGTCTCCTGGGAGGTGCCGGCTTCAGGCACCACCTCGTCCGTCGTGGTCGGGGTGGGGGTCATGAGGACACTCCTTCGTGCGGCGGATCTTCGGTGGCCGCCGGTGACTCGCTGCCCGGGGGCGCGGAGCGCTGCGGCCGACGGGGACGACACTAGGACCCGTCGACACATACGTCAAGCACAAATGTTCCGGACTGGGGTGACTCCCGTCTCCCCGCCGTCGGCCCAGGTCACGACCTCGTGAAAGAGCGGTCCGCGATGCGGAACGCCCCGCATCGCGGACCCTGCCTCACTCGGTGTAGGTGAACGGCGCCGTCATCTTGTCGACGTTGTCCTCGGTGATGAGGATGCAGTCCAGCGCCTGCTTCTCCTCCTCCGGCTCGGTGCCGTTGCGCAGGAAGTCGTCGGCCATCTCGATGACCAGCTCGGCGAACTGGGCCACGGGCTGCAGCACCGTGTACGCGAGCTCTCCGTTCTTGATCGCCTCGACCGCGTCGGGCGAGCCGTCGAAGCCGCCGACGACGATCCCCTCGAGCGCCCCGGCCTCCTTGAAGGCCGCGATCGCGCCGAGCGCCATCTCGTCGTTGCCGGAGATGAGGCCGTCGATGTCCGGATGGGCCTGCAGCAGGGACTGCGCCTTGTCGTGACCCTTGGTGCGGTCCCAGTCCGCGACCTCCTCCCCCACCTTCTCGAGGTCGGGGTACTGGCTGATCGTGGTCGTGAAGCCGTTGGAGCGGGTCTGGGCGTTGTTGTCCGAGGGCAGGCCGAACAGCTCCACGTAGGTGCCGGAGCCTCCCATCCGCTCGACCCATTCCTGGGCACCGAGCGCCGCGCCCTGGGCGTTGTTCGAGACCAGCTGCGCCTTCGCGACGCCGGCCTCGTTGATCTCGGCGTTGATGAGGAAGACGGGGATGTCCGCCTGGATCGCCTTCTTGATCGTGCCGATCGACCCGTCGGCGTTGGCCGGATCCATGATCAGCGCGACCGACTGGTTCGAGATCGCGGTGTCGACCAGGGTGTTCTCGGTGTTGGTGTCGCCCTTGTGGGCGCCGACGGTGGTCGTGTAGCCGAGCTCCTCGGCCTTGGCCGCGGCGACGTCGCCCTCGGTCTTCCAGTACGGGTTCGAGGGGTCGTTGACGATGATCGTGATGAGACCGCCGTCGACCCCGCCACCCCCGCCGCCGTCGTCGGAGGAGCCGCCGGAGGCGCTGTCGTCGGAGCCGCCGCATGCGGCCAGGCCCGCCGCCGCGGCGCCGATGCCGAGGGCGGAGAGGAAGTGCCTGCGTTCCATGATGTGTTCCTTTCGTGGGGATGCGCCCGGGTGGAGGCATCGGTGCCGGGCCCGAGGGCCCACCTGCGGTGGAGGGTCAGGAGGTGGTGGTCGCGTCGGCCGGCGCGGCGGTCGGCTGCTTCGTCCGGCGGGGCCGGCCGTACTCGAGCGAGTTCAGCATCACGGCGATGACGATCACGGCGCCCACGAAGACGGTCTGCCAGTAGGCGGAGACGCCCACGAGCACGAGCCCGTCGGAGAGGAAGCCGATCACGAAGGCGCCCAGGAGGGTGCCGCGCACGGTGCCGCGCCCGCCGGAGAGGGCCGCGCCGCCGATGACGACGCCGGCGATCGCGGTGAGCTCGTAGGTGTTGCCGGCGGTGGGGCTCGCGCTGGTCAGCGTCGAGGCGAGGATGACGCCGGCGATCGCCGAGCAGAGGCCCGCGATGACGTACACCCACACGGTCACCTTCTTCACCGGCACGCCGGAGAGCTCCGCGGCGCGGGCGTTGCCGCCGGTGGCGTACAGCCAGCGGCCGAAGGTGGTGCGGGCCAGCACGAGCGCGATGATCAGGGCGACGACCGCCATGATCAGCACGCCGACGGGGATGCCGAGGACGCGGTTGAAGCCCAGCCACTCGATGCCGGTGTTGCCCAGGCCCTCGTCGCCGGAGATGTCGTTGATGGTGCGGCCGTTCGTCATCAGCAGCGCGACGCCGCGGACCACGTAGAGCATGCCGAGCGTCGCGACGAAGGGGGCGACCTTGAAGCGGGCGACGAGCACGCCGTTGATGACGCCGATCAGTCCGCCGAGCAGCACCGCGATGAGCACCGAGACGAAGACGTTCGGGTAGAGGGTCACGCCGAAGACGTCCAGCGGGACGCCGCGGAGCAGGAAGCCCGCGATCACGGCGGAGAAGCCGAGGGTGGAGCCGACGGAGAGGTCGATGCCGCCGGTGAGGATCACCAGCAGCTGGCCCATCGAGAGCAGGGCGAAGATCGCGACGTGGGACGCCATGATCAGCAGGTTGTCGACGGTCAGGAAGTTCGGGGAGAGCAGGGAGAAGACGACGATGATCAGCGCGAGGGCGAGGAAGGCGCGCCCCTCGATGAGCAGCTTCGAGATGTCGAGGCTCTTCGTGGGCTTCTCGCCGGCGGCTGCGGCGGCGGGGGTGGCGGTCATGGTGCGGGTTCCGTTCGTGGCAGCGGGGTCAGGTGGCGACGGCTTCGCCGGAGGCGGCCATCACGTCGGCCTTGTCGGCGTCGGGTCCGAACTCGGCGGAGATGCGTCCGCGGCGCAGCACGATGATGCGGTGCGCGATGCTGAAGCATTCCTCGACCTCGGAGGTGGTGAACAGGACGGCGAGGCCGTCCCGGGCGTGGTCGGCCAGGAGGGAGAAGACCTCCGCCTTGGCGCCGATGTCGATGCCGCGGCTGGGCTCGTCCAGGAGCATGACGGCCGGGTCGGTGGCGAGCACCTTCCCGATCACGACCTTCTGCTGGTTCCCGCCCGAGAGCGCCCCGATGGGGGTCTGCGGGCCGGGGGCCTTGACGGTCACGTCCTTGATCAGCGAGGTGGCCAGCGCCTTCTCCTTGACGCGGGAGAGCAGCCCGCGGCTGAGGAAGCGGCGGATGCTCGCGAGCGTCAGGTTCTGGCCGACGGACATGGTCGGGACCAGTCCGTCCCGCTGGCGGTCCTCGGGCACGAGTGCGATGCCGCGCCCGATGCGGTCGCGGATCCCGCCGCGGTCCAGCTCCTGCCCGTCCAGCAGGACCCGGCCGCCGGCGATCTCGCCGCGCCCGGCGACGGCCTCGAGCAGCTCGGTGCGGCCGGCGCCCATCAGGCCGTACAGGCACACGATCTCCCCGGCCCGCACGTCGAGGGAGAGCCCGTCGACGATCGCCCGGTCGGGGCTCTCGGGGTCCAGCACGGTGAGGTCCTGGACCTGGAGGGCGGGCTCGCCCAGCTCGTAGCCGTCCGGCGGGGAGCCGAGGTCGAAGTTCTCCCCGACCATGTGGCGCACGATCCAGTCCAGGTCGATCTCGGCGCGGTCCCCGCGGGCGGTCATCGTCCCGTCCCGCAGCACCACGGCATGGTCGGTGACCTGCAGCGCCTCCTCGAGGTGGTGGGAGATGTAGACGAGGGAGACGCCGCGGGAGGTGAGCTCGTCGATGATGCCGAAGAGGATCTCGACCTCCTTCGCGGCGAGCGCGGAGGTCGGCTCGTCCATGATCAGGATCCGGGCGTCGATCGACAGGGCCCGGGCGATCTCGACGATCTGCTGCTGTCCCACGCGGAGGTCGCCGACGGGCGTGGAGGGGTCCACGTCCAGGTGCATCTCCTCCAGCAGCGCACGGGTCTGCCGGGTCTCCTCGGCGTAGTCCACGGCGCCGCCGCGGGTGATCTCCCGGCCCAGGAAGATGTTGTCGCGCACGGAGAGGTTCGGGGCGAGGCTGAGCTCCTGGTGGATGATCGCGATGCCGTGGTCGCGGGCATCGTTCGTGGTGGCGAAGGCGACCGGCTCCCCGTCCAGGACGATCCGCCCGGAGGTGGGCTGCTCGACCCCGGAGAGGATCTTCATCAGGGTGGACTTCCCGGCGCCGTTCTCCCCGAACAGGGTGGTGACGGTGCCGCGGTGGATGTCGAAGTTCACGCCCTTGAGGGCGCGGGTGCCGCCGTAGGTCTTGACGATGTCCCGCGCCTGCAGCACGACGTCGGCGGCGCGGGGTGTGTCCTCGGTGGTCATGACACCTCCAGGTCCGACGGGGTCACGAGCCAGCCCTCGGGGTTGATGAGGGTGAAGGCGCCGGTGACGGTGACGGTCTCGCCCTCGAGGTTCGGTGCGTCGACCGGCTCGAGCACCTGCTTCTTCATCTCCTCGTTCAGCGCGGCGCCGGCGTCCTGGAACTCGATCTGATTGGTGAACTGGGAGAAGTCGTACTCGCCGGTGGCGTCGCGCAGCTCGGTGCCGTTGATGGCGGGTCCGGTCTGGATCCGCACGGTCACGCCCTCGGGCATGCCGTCGACGGCCACCTCGTAGAGGCCGTCCTCGCCCTCGCCGACGGTGCCGGTGAAGGTGGTGGTGTAGAGGGTCTGCCCGGAGGCCTCCACGCCGTGCTCCTCCGCGGCCGCCTCGGGATCCTCGGCGATGGCCTCGGCGAGCTCGGGGGCGGGTACGGCGCTCGCGGCGATCGACTCCTGGACGGCGGGGAAGTTCTCGGCGCCGAAGGTGGCCTTGTCGAAGGCCGCCGTGCCCTCGGCGAGCTCGGACTCCTGCCCCTGTGGCACGACCTTCGTGCCCAGGACGACGACGAGGAGCGCGAGGACGGTCAGGCCGATGCCGATCCATCGGCCGAGGGGGGCCCGGCGCGGGGCCGGGCTGCGGGAGGCGCGGGGCGCGGGAGGCGCGGCGTCGGTCGTGGTGCTCATGGGGAGCCTTCCTCGGCGCCCCGGTCCACGGGTGGGGAGGGCGACGGTGCCGGGCTGTCGGGGACAGCGGATGGGGTGGGAGAGGGGGAGCGCGTCATCGCGCTGTCCCGCGTCGTCGCGGGAGGTCGTGCACCGGGGGGCTCGCAGCGCTGCGTCGGCTCGGCGGTGGGTGGAGGGGCGGGTCGGGTGGCGGGGCGGGGACGCGGCCGGGCGCTGTGCCCGGTCGCGTCCCTGGAGACGGCTCAGAGGCCGGGGACGATGGACACCTTGACCGAGGCGCCGGCGGAGTCACCCACCTGGTCCAGGGCCTTCTGGACGTCGGCGAGGCCGTACTGGTGGGTGCAGATCTCGTCCATGGGCAGCACCCCGGACTCGATGATCTTGATGGCGGCGGGCCAGCAGTTCGGGCCGAGGTGGGCGCCGAGGACGTCGAGCTCCTTGTCGTCGGAGATGATCGACCAGTCGACCGTCACGTCGTCCTTGAACACCGAGTACTCGACGAAGGTGCCGAGCTTGCGCAGGAGGTTCAGGCCCTGCGAGACGGCGCTGGGGTGGCCGGTGCACTCGATGTAGACGTCGGCGCCGTAGCCGCCGGTCAGACCCCTGATCTCCTCGTAGATGTCGACCTCGGAGGGGTTCAGGGTGAGGTCCGCGCCGCACTTCTTCGCGAGCGCGAGCTTGTCGTCGTCGAAGTCGAGGGCGATGACCATCTTGGGGGTCTTGTGGGCCGCGCCGATCACGGCACCGAGACCGATCGGGCCGCAGCCGGCGATCACGACGACGTCGTCGAAGCTGAGGTTCGCGCGCTCGACGGCGTGCAGCGAGCAGGACAGCGGCTCGGAGAAGGCGGCGTGATGGGGCGGGATCTCCTTGGAGACCTTGTGGGCGCGGGCGAGCGCGGGGACGATCATGTACTCGGCCATCGCGCCGTGGTAGCTCTTGAAGCCGAACATCGCGTGCGGCGCGCACATCCAGTACCAGCCGCGCCGGCAGTACATGCACTCGCCGCAGGGCACGATCTGCTCGCAGGCGATGCGGTCGCCGATCTGGACGCCGTGGTGGGCCAGGGCCTCCTCGGAGCCCGAGACGACCTCGCCGACCAGCTCGTGGCCGGGGGTGATGCCGGGCTGGACCCAGCGGTCGCGGTTCTCGTCGCCCCAGAACTTCGCGGCGCCGTGGTAGCACTTCAGGTCGCTCGCGCACACGCCGACGGCCTCGACCCTGATGAGCAGCTCGTCCGCCGCCGGAGTGGGGACGTCGATCTCCTCGAGCCGGTAGTCCTCGGGTGCGTGCATCACGACGGCCTGCATGGTTCGCGCGATCTCTGTCATCTGACACATCTCCTTCGATACGTTCCGTCGGCCTCGAGGCCTCGACCCCGACAGGGACGAGCCGGCCACGGCCTACGGGATCGAGCGTAGACACTGCGAGAACAATCGTCAAGCACAATTGTTCGCCTTGGGGTCGACAGAAGTTCTGCGGAGGGGATCAGGTGCACAGAGGGGCCGCGCCGCGGCGGTCGATACGGGGCGGGCGGGACCGTCGGCGGTGCACACGGGGCAGCGATGCAGACAGAGCCGGCGGCCGTTCAGGCGGCGAGGATCGCCTCGGCGGTGGGGGTGTCCGTGACCAGGGTGGTGAACAGGCCGGTGCGCGCACCGGCGCGGATCGAGACCGCCTTGTCGGGGTCCGCCGCGAGCGCGATCGAGGACGGGATCGCGCGCAGCTGCTCGAGGGAGGGGCGGATGAGGCGGTCGGATCCGGGGAACGCGATCGTCTCGCCCTGCTCGTCGTAGAAGTAGAGGCACACGTCGCCGGCGGCACCCCGGAGCGAGGGGTCCTCCCGCGGGACCACCGAGGTCAGCGCCGCCCGCTCGTCGTAGGGGGAGCCGATGCCGGTGACCAGCACGCGCGCCCTCCCCCACAGCTCCGTGATCGATCGGAAGCTCGGATCGGCCTGCAGCGAGCTGAACAGGCTCGGGCTGGGCAGCGCGGGGGCGAAGATGAACTGCGGCTGCGCACCGGTGCGGTCGGAGAAGGTGCGCACGATCTCGTTGGTCTGGAAGGTCGGGTCGGGCTCCTGCTGGCCGCCGACCGTCGGCGCGACGATCACCCCGGGCAGCTCCGGAAGGCCCCGGGCCCTGCTGACCGCATGGGTGGTGGTGCCGGACGAGATCAGCAGCACCTCGCCGCGGCGCAGCGCGAGCCGGCGCAGCTCCTCCCCCAGCAGGTCCCCGAGGCCGCGATAGTCCCGCTCGCGCTGATCACCGGGGGCGATGAGGACCTTCTCGACGCCGAGCCGCTCGCGCACCTGGCCCGCGAGGTCGGCGAGGTCCACGCTGGGCAGGTCGAGCACCTCGATGCGGACCATCCCGATCCGTCGCGCCTCGGCGAGCAGCTTGCTCACCGTCGGCCGGGAGATGCCCAGCCGCTCGGCGACCTCGGCCTGGCGGAGCCCATCGGTGTAGTAGGCGGAGGCAGCATGATGCAGCAGCTGAAGATCGATCGAACTCTCGAGCACGCCGCCCCCTCCTCGCGATCAGCGTCGCGGCCCCGCCGCTCGCACATCCTCTGTTCGCCCGCCGATCCTATAGAACTCCCGCGCCCCGGGGACAGGGTTGAGAACAGTAGTTCCGAACTTTCGTCGGACGAGGGGAGCTGCAGGGGCGCCGGGCGTGCCCGGGGCCACCTGTCGAGAGCCCGGCCGGGACAGGCCGACGTGGCAGGATAGGGCAGTTGCGCGGAGCCCCGCGCTCGAGGACGAGCCCGTGACGGGAGGCGGAGCAGCAGATGGCGACAGGATCCAGCGCGGTCCTCGGCGTCGACGTCGGCACGTCGAGCACGAAGGGCGTGCTCGTCGCCCTCGACGGGACGATCCTGCGCAGCACCGTCCGCGAGCACACCGTCCAGCGCCCTGCGCCGGGGCACGTCGAGATGGACGCACGCATCTGGTGGGACGAGTTCGTGGCGATCGCCCAGGAGCTCACCGCCCCGGCAGACGTCGAGGTCACCGCCGTCGGCGTCTCCGGCATGGGGCCGTGCGTGGTGCTGACCGACGAGGCGGGCACCCCGGTGCGCCCCGCGATCCTCTACGGCGTCGACACCCGCGCCGAGCGGCAGATCACGCACCTGACCAACGTGCTGGGCCGCGAGGACATCGTCGCGCACTGCGGTGCGGGCCTGACCTCCCAGGCCGCCGGCCCGAAGATCACCTGGGTGGTGCAGAACGAGCCGGAGGTCTATGCGCGGACGCGGCGGGTCTTCATGCCCTCGTCCTATCTCGCCTTCCGCCTCACCGGCGAGTACGTGCTGGACCACATCAGCGCCAGCCAGACCAACCCCATGTACTCCCTGCGCACCCAGGACTGGCATCCGCGCTGGGCGGAGCACGTCGCCCCCGGCCTCGAGCTCCCGTCCCTGCGCTGGGCGGGCGAGGCAGCCGGCCCCCTCTCCCCCGACGTCACGCGGCTCATCCCCGGACTGCGCGCCGGGATCCCGGTGATCGCCGGGACGATCGACGCCTGGGCCGAGGCGGTCAGCGCCGGGACCACGGAGCCCGGCCAGATGATGCTGATGTACGGCACCACCACGTTCCTCGTCGCCGGGATCGCCGAGCCGATGGCCAGCCGCACCCTGTGGCCCACCTCCGGCGCACGCCCCGGCGTCTACACCCTCTCCGGCGGCATGGCGGCCTCGGGAGCGATCACCGGCTGGCTGCGCGACCTCACCGGGGAGACGGACTTCTCCGCCCTCGTCACCGAGGCCGCCGCGAGCGAACCGGGCGCGAACGGCCTGGTCATGCTCCCCTACTTCGCCGGCGAGCGCTCCCCCATCGCGGACCCGTCGGCCCGCGGCGTGATCGCCGGGCTGACCCTCTCCCACACCCGCGGGGACCTGTACCGGGCGGCCCTGGAGGCCGCCGCCTACGGGGTCCGCCACCATCTCGAGACCCTCGAGGCGGCCGGCCTGCCCGTCACCCGGGTGGTCGCCGTCGGCGGCGGGGCGCAGACGGACCTGTGGCCGCAGATCGTCTCGGACGTCACCGGGCTCGTGCAGGAGATCCCCAGCAGCACCGTCGGCGCCTCCTACGGCGGGGCGCGCCTGGCCGCGGAGCTCGCCCACGGCGCCGACACCGCGCACTGGAACCCGAGCGACCACGTGTGCACTCCCGATCCCCGGCACCGGGAGCGCTACGACGAGCTGTACCGGCTCTACCGCGAGCTCTACCCCGCCACGCGCGACATCACCCACGCGCTGGCCCGCCTGCAGCGGGGCTGAGCCGGGGGGCGCGGAGCCGGCGGGCCAAGGCTCAGCGCCACCCCGCTCAGGGCAGCTTCGGCTCGATCTCCTTGGTGTAGATGCCCTCGAGCGTCTCCTTGAGACCGTCCATCGCCTCCTGGACGTCACCCTCGGCGGTCGCGATCGCGGCGATGGCCTTGGCCATCTCCTGATCGGCGCCGGGCAGGAAGACGCGCGCGAAGTCCTGCGGCCGGGTCTGGTCCAGCTGGTCCACGGCGGTCTGGATCTGCGGGGTCTCCTCGGTCAGCTCGGTGAGGTCCGCGCTCTTGCGCACGGGCATGTACCCGGTCGCTGCGGAGAACGCCACGGTGGACTCGGGCCGGCCCATGAACTCGATCAACATCGCCCCGGCCAGCTGCTCCTCCTTCGAGATCGCGGCCGGGATGCCGAGGCCGGCACCGCCGGTGGGGCACACGGGCCCTTCCACCGAGCCGCCGGGCAGGAAGCCCACGCCCACGTCGAAGGACGAGGACTCGAGCACGCCCACGAGCGATCCCGTCGAGGCGATCGTCGCCGAACAGACCCCTGCGGCGAAGGCATCGGCCGAATCGCTCGAGGCGACCTGCGCCCAGCCGTCGGAGAACACGGAGTCCTGCACCCACTGCATCACCTCGACGGCCTCGGGGGTGTTGCAGGTGATCTCCCATTCGTCGGACCAGGCGGCGCCCTCCCCCCACAGCACGTTCTGCAGGGTCCAGCCGGCGTAGCCGGCCAGGTCGGGGTACATGTACGGGGTCTCGGCCTCGGTGAGCTCCGGCGCCCACTCCTCGAACTCCTCCCAGGTCTCCGGGGCGCGGTCGGGCAGCCCCGCAGCGGAGAAGTGGTCCTTGTTGAAGTAGAACAGCGGCGTGGAGCGGCCGTAGGGCAGCGCCCACTGCTTGTCGTCGTACTGGTAGTCCGCCACGAGCGAGTCGCGGTAGTCGGACAGGTCGATCTCCAGCTGCTCGACGAGGGTGTCGACGGGGATGATGTTGCCGTTGATGAAGTAGCGGAACCACCAGACGTCCGAGAGCACCACCACGGCGGGCAGTCCGGAGTTCGCGGCCTGCGCGGTCTGGAACTTCTGCGCGATCTCCTCGTAGTTGGAGCCGGCCGTGACCAGGTTGACCTCGACGCCGGTCTCCTCGGTGAACGCCCCCAGCAGCTCCTTCTCCACGTCCTGGGAGCCGCCGGGATGGCTGCTCCAGAAGTCGATCTTCGTGGCGGGCTCGACGCCGGAGAAGTCGAGGTCGAGGTCCTCGGCGCCGCCTCCGCCGTCCCCGCCGCCGCCGCCGACCTCGGGACCGCCGCAGGCGGCCAGGCCCAGCGCCCCGGCGCCTGCCGCGCCGAGCCCGATGAGGGAGCGGCGGCTGAGCCCGCGGGGGATGTGCAGTGAGCTGGTCATGATGGGTGTCCTTTCGGGGTGGGGGCGGACGCGGTCGCGTCAGCCGGTCACGCTGCCCTGGGTCAGGCCGGAGACGATGTGCCGCTGCAGCATCGCGAAGACGATCAGGACCGGGGCGATCACCAGCACCGTGCCGGCCATGAGGATCCCCCAGCCCGCGCCGGTGTTGCCCTCCGAGTTCGACAGGGCGGTCAGGCCCACGGGGAGGGTCATGCGGCTCGCCTCGGAGGTGATGATCAGCGGCCAGATGTAGTCGTTCCACTCGGTGACGATGGTGACCAGCGCGACGGTCGCGACGGTCGGCACGGAGATCGGCACGACCACCGAGAGCAGGGTGCGCAGGTGCCCGGCGCCGTCGATCTCGGCGGCCTCGAGGATCGCCGGCGGGATGGTGAGGAAGAACTGCCGCAGCAGGAAGGTGCCGAAGGCCGTGCCCAGGCCCGGCAGGATGATGCCCCAGTAGGTGTTCACCCCGCCCAGGCCCGCGATCAGCACGTAGTTGGGCAGGATCGAGACCTGCGGCGGCACCATCAGCGCCACCAGGATCAGCACGAAGATCACCCGTTTGAAGGGGAAGCGCACGAACACGAGGGCGTAGGCGGTGAAGATCGCCAGCAGCACCTTGATCGACGAGCCGATCGTCGTGACGATCACCGAGTTCAGGAAGAACCGCGGGATCGGCACCGAGTTCCAGGCCGCCTCGTAGTTCGACAGCGACGGCTCGGAGGGCAGCACCACCAGGTCCGTGGAGAGGATCTCCTGCGGCGCCTTGAAGGAGCTGATGATCATCCACAGCAGCGGCAGCACCATCACGAGGGTCGCGAGGATCAGCGGCAGATAGCCGCCGGCGAGGGTGGCGCCCAGGTTCGCGCGGGAGAAGGGGCCGTTCTCCCGGCGCGGCGCGGGCGCGACGGCGTTCTCGGGGGCGGGGCGGGCTGGAGCGCTCATGAGTAGTGCACCTTCCTCTCGACGAAGAGGATCTGCGCGACGGTCATGACGATGAGGATCACGAACAGCAGCACCGAGATCGTGGCGGAGTAGCCGGCGCGGGAGTAGCCGCCGAAGGCCTGCAGGTAGGACTCGAAGATCATGGTGTTCGTGCCGCGGCCCGTCGGCGTCATGATCCGCAGCAGGTCGAAGGCCTGCAGGCTGTTCAGCGTGGTGGTGATCAGCAGGAAGAAGGTGGTGGGCGAGAGCAGCGGCAGCGCGATGCTCACGAAGCGGCGCACCGCCCCTGCCCCGTCGAGCTGCGCGGCCTGCATGACGTCCTGGGACAGGGACTGCAGACCGCCGAGGTAGACGATCGCGCAGTAGCCGAGGTTCTTCCAGACGTACACGACGATCACCATGATCAGCGACATGTCCGGGTCCAGGAACCACTCGGGGCTGTCCAGGCCCACCTGCCGGAGGATCCAGCCGAGCACCCCGAAGTTCGGATCGAAGATGAACAGCCACACCAGGCCGACGCCCACTCCCGAGAGCACGTACGGCGCGAACACGGCGGAGCGGGCGAGGCCGCGCCCGGGCACGTCGATGTTCAGCGCGACGGCGATCAGCAGGCCCAGCACCATCGCCCCGCCCACCGTGAACAGCGTGAAGATCGCCGTGATGCGCAGCGACTCCAGGCCCGCGTCGGAGGTGAAGAACTCGATGTAGTTGTCCAGGCCGATGAAGGTCGCGGTGCGCGAGCCGAGGGTCCAGTCCAGCATCGAGTACTGGATGTTCAGGATCAGCGGCCGGTAGGTGAACATCGCGATGAGCACCAGGTTCGGTGCGGCGAAGGCGAGGAACACGAGGGCGTCGCGGCGGGCGCGACGACTCATGCGTCGGCGTCTGAGCACCGGCGGGGAGGACTGGCCCGGCGTTCTCCCGGGCGGCGGCGAGGCGGCGGTCCGGGGGGCGTCGGTGCCCGGGACCGTTCTCGAGGAATCGGTCATGTGGCGCTCATCGTGTCCGTGATCGTGCCGCCGGCGTCGGTGTCGGCGGTCCGCTTCACAGTATGGACGCTTCACCCACGGATCCGGGGGCGGATCGCCGAACACCGCAGCGGCACGTCGTCGGGGGCGGCCGCGTACGGTGGCGGCAGGGCTGCGTCGCATGCGGCCCGTCCGCGCGAGGATCCGGAGGTCCCCATGCACGCCGAACGCCTCACCCCGTCCCTGTGCCACCACGCCGAGGGCCCGTACTGGTCGCCGACCTGGGCCGGGCTGCGCTGGGTGGACATGCTCGCCGGCGACATGCTCCACCTCGACGTGGACGGGACCGCCCACCGGCTGACCACCCCGAGCCCGGTCGCCGCCTGCGTGCGCCCTGCCGCGGACGGCGGGGCGGTGCTCGCCCTCGAGAAGGGATTCGGCCTCGAGGACGCCGACGGGTCCATCCGCGCGCTCCCGCCGCTGTGGGAGGACGAGGTGCGCATGAACGAGGGGGCGATCGCGCCGGACGGCTCGTTCCTGTGCGGCTCGATGGCCTACGACCAGGCCCCCGGCGCGGCCGCGATGTGGCGGCTGCTCCCCGACGGCACCACGACGCGCCTGTTCGGCGACCTCACGATCTCCAACGGCCTCGCCTTCACGGCCGACGGGACGCGCGCCTACTACGTCGACACCCCGACGGGACGTGTGGACGTCTTCGACTGGTCCGACGCCGACGGGCTGCTCGACCGTCGTCCCTTCGCAGACCTCTCCGGCGAGGACGGGCACCCGGACGGGCTGTGTCTGGACGCCGAGGGTCGGGTGTGGGTGGCGATGTTCGGCGGCTCGCAGGTGCTGGGCCTGGACGAGCACGGCGCGGTCGCGGAGCGGATCGGGGTCGGGGCACGGCAGGTCACCGCCTGCACCTTCGGCGGCGAGGACCGCATGACGCTGTTCATCACCACCAGCCGGGAGAACCTCGCCGACGGGGAGGACCCGGCGGCGGGCTCGCTGTTCACCGCCCGTCCCGGCGTGGCCGGTCCCGTCGAGGAGACCCTCTTCGGCGATGCGGAGGACGTCGCGGGCCAGGCGGGCTGACCCTGCTCGGGCCACGCCGCCCGGCGCGCGACGCAGTCCACGGTGCTCAGGCCGCGGCGGGCTCCTCCGCAGAGCGGTCTCGGGCCTCGCCCGTGGCGAGGGAGTCGAGCATGTCGTCGAACTCCTCCATCGCCTTCGCGGGCGGCTGCGGGGTGATCAGGCTGAAGACCACGGCGAGGACGAGGCAGGTCGCGAAGCCGGGGATGATCTCGTAGAGGTGCTGCTCGCCGAACAGCCCGATCGTCACGTCGGGCTCGAACTGCCCCCAGACGAAGGCGACCACGGCGCCGGCGACCATGCCCACGGCGGCTCCGGCCATGGTCAGGCGACGCCAGAACAGGGACAGCAGCACGATCGGGCCGAAGGCCGAGCCGAAGCCCGCCCAGGCGAAGGCGACCAGCGCCAGCACGGAGCTGTCGGGATCCAGGGCGAGGACCACGGCGATGACGGACACGACGAGCACGCCGATCCGGCCGCCCCACAGCTTGGCGACGTCGCCGAGCTTCACGCCCACGCCGCCGACGATGTCCTCGACCAGCGCGGAGGTGGTGACGATCAGCTGCGAGGAGACCGTCGACATGATCGCGGCGAGCACCGCGGCCAGCAGGATGCCGGCGATCAGCGGGTGGAACAGGATCTGGGCGAGGTCGAGGAAGACCGACTCGCCGTTGGTGGCGTCGGTGATCTGCACGTCCTGGTTCTGCTGGAAGTAGGCCAGGCCCGCCATCGCGGTGAACACCGCCCCGCCGACGCACAGGATCATCCAGCTCATCCCCACGACGGTGCCGTACTTCGCATCGCGCGAGGAGCGCAGCGCCATGAAGCGCACGATGATGTGCGGCTGGCCGAAGTAGCCCAGGCCCCAGGCGACGGCGGAGAGGATGCCCACCCAGGTGCCCCCGGAGACCAGGGAGCCGAAGGACGGGTCGACCTCGCGCACCGAATCGAACATCGCCGCCGGACCGCCGACGACGAACATCGCGGTGATCGGCACGACCAGCAGCGAGACCAGCATGATCAGCCCCTGGACGACGTCGGTGTAGCTCGCGCCGAGGAAGCCGCCGAAGAGCGTGTACACGATCGTCACGCCGCCCACGAGCAGCATGCCGACGAGATACGGCCCGCCGAACATCGACTGGAAGAACACGCCGCCGGCGACCATGCCGGAGGAGACGTAGAAGGTGAAGAACACCAGGATGATCAGGCCCGCCGCGATCCGCAGGATGTTCGTGCGGTCGTGGAGGCGATTGCCGAAGAAGCTCGGCACGGTGATCGCGTTGCCGGCGATCTGGGTGTACTGGCGCAGCCGTGGAGCGACGAAGATCCAGTTCAGGCCGGCGCCGATGGTCAGGCCGATCGCGATCCACGCCTCGACCATGCCGCTCATGTACAGCGCGCCGGGAAGGCCCATGAGCAGCCAGCCGGACATGTCCGAGGCCCCGGCCGACAGCGCCGCGACGAAGGGATGCAGCTGCCGACCGCCGAGCATGTAGTCCTCGCCGCCCTTCGTCTTGCGGAAGGCGTACAGGCCGATGCCGATCATGGCGCCGAAGTACACGGCGAGGGCGACCAGCTTGAAGGCGAGGTCCATGGGACTCTCCGATCTCTGGTGGGGAAGGGCGGACTGGCCGGATCGACGAGCCCGCGCGCAGCCTCATCGCTCGCACGGCCGCCGGTCCGGTCGTGGACGACGCGCCACCGTACCGGTGCCCGGGAGGGCAGCTGCGGCCGAGCCTACGCCGATGTGACCCCGATCACCCCATCTCGTGTCCGGACGGTGACCTCTCGTCGGACGCGCGAACGCCCGGCACCTCGCGAGGATGCCGGGCGTTCGCGGTTCTTCCTGCGGTGATCACTGCACTTTCGTGCTGATCAGCCGAACAGCGCCTCGGTGTCGTCGTCGACCCAGTCCAGGGTGCGCTCGACGGCCTTGCGCCACAGGCGCATGTAGCGGTCGCGGGTCTCCTCGTCCATCTGGGGCTCCCAGCGCTTGTCCTCGGCCCAGTTGTCGATGACGTCCTGCTCGCCGTCCCAGTAGCCCACCGCGATGCCGGCCGCGTAGGCGGCGCCGAGCGCGGTGGTCTCGATGACCTTCGGGCGCACGACGGGCACGCCGAGGATGTCGGCCTGGAACTGCATGAGGGTCTCGTTCTTGACCATGCCGCCGTCGACCTTCAGCTCGGTCAGCTCCACTCCCTCCGAGGCCGCGTCGGCGATCGCCGCGTCGAGCACCTCGCGGGACTGGAAGGCCGTGGCCTCCAGCACCGCGCGGGCGATGTGGTTCTTGTTGTGGAAGCGGGTCATGCCGACCATCACGCCGCGGGCGTCGGAGCGCCAGTGCGGGGCGAACAGGCCCGAGAACGCCGGGACCACGAACAGCCCTCCGTTGTCGTCGACCTGCGTGGCGAGGTCCTCGATCTCCGGGGCATCCTTGATCAGGCCGAGGTTGTCGCGGATCCACTGCACGAGCGAGCCGGTCACCGCGACCGAGCCCTCGAGGGCGTAGACCTGCTTGTTCTCGCCGATCTTGTACGCCACCGTCGTGAGCAGCCCGTTCTCGCTGCGCACGAGGTCCTCACCGGTGTTGACCAGCATGAAGTTGCCGGTGCCGTAGGTGTTCTTGCCCATGCCGATCTCGAAGCAGGCCTGGCCGAAGGTCGCCGCCTGCTGGTCGCCGAGGATGCCGGCGATCGGGGTGTCGATGAGCAGGCCCTGCTTGCGCCCGTAGCCGTAGACCTCGGAGGAGGACTTGATCTGAGGCAGCATCGACATCGGCACGCCCATGTCGGCGGCGATCTCCTCGTTCCAGTCGAGGGTGTCGATGTTCATCAGCATGGTGCGCGAGGCGTTGGTGACGTCGGTGACGTGCACGCCGCCGTCGGTGCCGCCGGTCATGTTCCACACGAGCCAGGCGTCGGTGTTGCCGAAGAGCAGCTCGCCCTGCTCGGCCCGCTCCCGGGCACCCTCGACGTTCTCGAGGATCCAGGCGATCTTCGGGCCGGAGAAGTAGGTCGCCAGCGGCAGTCCCACACGCTCCTTGTACTTGTCGGCCCCCTCGTCGCCGCCGAGCCGATCGCAGATCTTCTGGGTGCGGGTGTCCTGCCAGACGATCGCGTTGTACACCGGCTCGCCGGTGTTCTTGTCCCACACCACCGCGGTCTCGCGCTGGTTGGTGATGCCGACGGCGGCGAGCTGGTGGCGGTTGATCTCGGCCTGCTGCAGGGCATCGGCGACGACGGCGCGGGTGTTGCGCCAGATCTCCAGCGGATCGTGCTCGACCCAGCCCGACTTCGGGAAGATCTGCTCGTGCTCCTGCTGGCCGGACGAGACGATCTGGCCGGCGTGGTCGAAGATGATCGCGCGGGTCGAGGTGGTGCCCTGGTCGATCGAGAGGATGTATTTCTGGTCGGTCATCGGAACTCCTTCGTGGTGATGAGCGGGGGTACGGGATCCATCGTGCCGGACGGTGCCCGCGAGCGGTCGCGGCCCGGCGGCGGGGGATCAGAAGGCCATGGAGGCGAGGCCGGCGAGGACGCCGCCGAGGATCGGGCCGAGGACGGGGACCCAGGAGTAGCCCCAGTCGTTGCCGCCCTTGTGCGGGATCGGCAGGACCGCGTGGGCGAGCCGGGGGCCGAGGTCACGGGCGGGGTTGATGGCGTAGCCGGTGGGTCCGCCGAGGGAGGCGCCGATCGAGACGACCAGCAGCGCGACGGCGAGCGGGCCGAGCCCGCTGGGGGTGTTGCCGAACATGATGATCACGAAGACCAGCACGAACGTCGCGATGATCTCGGTGACGAGGTTCCAGCCGTAGGAGCGGATCTCGGGCCCGGTGGAGAAGCTGCCGAGGATCGCGCCCGGATCGGTCTCCTGGTCGTAGTGGTTCTTGTACGCCATCCAGGCCAGGACCGCGCCGACGAAGGCGCCGATCATCTCCGCGGCCAGGTAGGCGAAGGTGTTGCCGAGGGTCACGGGGATCCCGTCGGCGTACTCGCCGCCGCTGGCCGCGAGGCCGAGGGTCACTGCGGGGTTCAGGTGGGCGCCGGTCTTGTAGGCCGTCCACACGCCGGCGAAGACCGCGAGGCCCCAGCCGACGTTGATCAGCAGCCAGCCGCCGCCGTTGCCCTTGGTCTTGCCGAGCACGACGTTGGCGACGACGCCGCCGCCGAGCAGGGTGAGCATCGCCGTGCCGGCGATCTCGTACAGGAAGATGGTTGCCATGGGGCCTCCTCGTCGAGCGGCCCCGCGACGCAGCGGGACCGGTGGCATCCAGGTGGTGGGGAGAGGGGCGGAGCGTGCTCCGCCGACGGGGGCCGAGGGCGCACCACGGCCGATGAGCGGCCGCGGCGCCCCTCGACCCATGAGGGGTCGGGGCGTGCGGGGTCAGCGGCGGTCGGGCACCTCCGATGCGGTCGCGATCCGGGCGGCCACCTCGTCGTCCGAGGTCGTCCCTTCCGCATCCAGTCGTGCCGCGATGTATCCGCGATAGGCGGAGACCTCCGCCGCGGTCGCGGCCTCGTCCCAGCCGAGCTCGGCGGCCAGGAGCGCAGCGACCTCCTCGGCCGCCGCGACGCCGCGGTCGCGGGTCTCGTAGTCCAGCCGGGTGCGGCGCTCGAGCACGTCGGCGAGGTGCCGGGCGCCCTCGGCGCGGGCGGCGTAGACCACCTCGGCGCGCAGGTAACGGGGGGCGTGCTCGAGCGGCGTGGCGAGCGAGGGGTCCTCGTCGATCAGCGCGAGCACGTCGGTCAGCAGCGCGCCGTAGCGGAACAGGAGCCGGTCGGTGCGGATCTCGTCGAAGCCGTGGCGCCGGGCGATCTCGGCCTTGTCGCGCACGAGCGTCTCGTAGCCCTGCGCGCCGATCACGGGGACGGAACGGGTCAGGCTCGGCCGGCCCGGCTCGATGTCCTTGATCGCGAAGTCAACGACGTCCTCGGCCATGACCCGATAGGTGGTGAACTTCCCGCCCGCGATCGCGCTCAGACCGGGTTCGACCTGCATGACGGTGTGCTCGCGGGAGACCTTGGTCGAGCCCTTCCCGGAGCCCTCGCCCTTCTTCACCGGCTGGAGCAGGGGCCGCAGGCCGGAGTAGACGCCGATGACGTCCTCGCGGGTGAGGTCGTCCTTCAGCACGGCGTTGGCGTGCTCGAGCACGTAGTCGATGTCCTCGGAGGTCGCTCCGACGTCGCGGGGGTCCTGGGTCCAGGGGGTGTCGGTGGTGCCGATGACCCAGTACTCGTCCCACGGGATGATGAACAGCACCGACTTCTCGGTCTGGGTGATGATGCCGGTGTCGGGCACGGCCGGGATGCGGTCGCGGGCGACGGTGACGTGGATGCCCTTGGAGGCGAGGACCTCGAGGCCGGCGTCGGCCCCGGCGAGGTCCTGCTGCTCCTGGGTCCAGACACCGCCGGCGAGGATGGTCTCGCGGGCGTGGACGTCGAACTCCTCGCCGGTCTCCTCGTCGCGGACCCGCGCGCCGATCACGCGCTCGCCCTCGTGGAGGTATCCGACGACGGTCGTGTAGTTCGCGACCGCGGCGTCGTGCTGGGCGGCGGAGCGCACGAGCATCATCACGAAGCGGGCGTCGTCCATCTGCGCGTCGTAGTACTCGAGCGCGCCGACGGCCTTCTCGCCGTCCAGGGCCGGGAAGACCTCGAGCATCTTCTCGTGCAGCAGGTGACGGTGGAAGGGGACGGCGCGCTTGCGGCCGATGGACTGCATCGCGTCGTAGAGCATCACGCCCGAGCCGATGAAGCCGCGGTCGATGACCTTCTTGAAGAAGGGGAAGACGAACTTGATCGGCTTCACGAGGTGCGGCGCGGTGTGCTCGAGCAGCAGGTCGCGCTCGCGCAGCGCCTCGGCGACGAGCTTGAAGTCGAGCATCTGCAGGTAGCGCAGGCCGCCGTGCATGAGCTTGGAGGAGCGGGAGGAGGTGCCGGAGGCCCAGTCGTGGGACTCCACGAGGCCGACGGACAGGCCGCGCGTGGCCGCGTCGAAGGCGGCGCCCGCGCCGTTCACGCCGCCGCCGACGACGAGCACGTCCAGGGGGTTCTCGGCGGTCGCGCCGCGGAGTCGGGAGAGATGCTCCGTGCGCCCCTCGGGGGTGAGCGCGGATCGCTGCTGATCGGTCACTCTGTCTGCTCCTTCGCATCGCACCTGGTGCTCCCGGCCGGTGGGCCGGGTGTTACGGCCGGTGGGCCGGGTGTCCCCGACCGGTGGGGCCGGACGTCCCCGGCCGGTCGGCCAGGGCCGCCGCGCGTCTCGGCGGCGGGGACGGGGCCATCCTGGGACGGTCGTGCAGCACGCCGCAAGCCGGGTGCACGAACGTGCAAGACTGACGTCCATGAACCGCGACTCCCGGCTCGAGGACCTCTTCACCGCTGCACGGATGTACTACGGGCAGAGCCGGACCATGGAGGCGATCGCCGGCGAGCTCGAGGTGTCCCGCTCGACCGTCTCGCGGATGCTGCGCGACGCCCGCGAGGCGGGGCTGGTGCGGATCACCCTGCGTCCGCCCGACGCGCACCGCGTCGAGGACCTCGCCCGGCGCATATCCCGCCAGTACGGGGTCACCGTGCACGTCGTCCCCGCCCCTCCCGAGGGGGACCAGCGCGACCGGCTCGCCGCCGTGGTCGAGACCGCCGCCGAGCTGCTCGACCGGATGCTCGAGCCGGGCACCACGCTCGGCGTCGCCTGGGGCACCACCGTCGCGGCGCTGCTGGGCGCGGTCCGGCCCCGGCCCGTGCCCGGACTGCGGATCGTGCAGCTGAACGGCGCGATCAACGTCGAGGGCTCGGGGCTGACCTACATCGCGACGGTGCTCGCCCGCGCCGCGGACCGCTGGGACGCGACGGTGCACCAGTTCCCGGTGCCGGCCTTCTTCGACTACGCCGCCACGCGCGAGGCGATGTGGCACGAGCGCTCCGTGCAGCGGGTGCTGGAGACCCAGTCGCAGGCCACGGTCGCCGTGTTCAGCGTGGGCGCCTTCGACGCAGAGGTCCCCAGCCACGTCTACACCCACAACTACCTCACCGCCGCGGACCTGCGCTCGCTGCGGGCCGACGGCGCGGTGGGCGATGTGTGCACCGTCTTCCTGCGCGCCGACGGCACCTTCCGCGACATCGCCATGAACGCCCGCGGCTCCGGCACCGCCCCGGACCGCCTGGCCCGGATCCCGCGGCGCCTGCTGATCGCCTCCGGTTCGCGCAAGGCCCTCCCGCTGCGTGCGGCGCTGCGGGCCGGGGTCGCGACCGACGTGGTGATCGACGAGGTCACCGCCGCAGCGCTGCTCGCGCTGCGCTGAGCTGAGCAGGGGCAGCGCGCCGCGTCCGATACTCCGAGCGCGTGTCAGGTACCCCGAGCGCGTGTCAGGTTCTCAGCCACTCCGTGCCCAGAAGCGGTTGCGATCGAAGCATTCGCCGACGCCCCTGCGCGACACCCGGGCCACGTCCGATACCCCGAGCGCGTGTCAGGTTCTCAGCCACTCATGCCGCGAGAACGGCTCAGATCGAAGCAGCGCCCCGCATACTGCAGCTGGCCGAGCGCCGCCCGCCGCTCGGCCATCGTCGGCCAGGCGGGCCGGCGGGTGAACGAGCGGGCAGCCGAGCGGAAGTGCGGGTGAACGAGCGGGCAGCCGAGCGGAAGTGCGGGTGAACGAGCGGGCAGCCGAGCGTGCGCGGGCGGGTGAGCAGGTGTGCGAGCGATCAGCGCTGGCGTCGGGCGATCCGCATCGAGAGCCCTCGTGCCCCGACCTCGGTGACCACACGCCGGATCCGCTCCTCCGTCGGGGCGCGGAGCCCGCGTTCCTCCATCGTGCGACCGATCCGCAGCAGGATCCGCGTCGGCCGGAGCAGATCCTCACCGTTCGCCCTGCTCAGCGTCCATCCGCGAGAGGCGAGCTCGTCTCGCCGCACCTCGTCCTCGCGCCACTGCCCCTTCGTGCGCCGGTGCCCGTCACCGTCGTACTCCAGACCGAACCCGATCTCTTCCCAGGCCAGGTCGATCTCCTTCGTGCTCCCCGTGTGAGGCACCGTGACGGGGAGATTGAGCGAGGGCCGGGGGAAGCCCGCCGCGTCCAGCAGCAGACGGAAGATCGTCTCCCCGGGTGAGCGCACTCTCGGCCGAGCGAGCCCCAGGGCCTCGAGCGCACGCGGCGTGCCGGGCCGACCGCGTGCTGCGGAGACCGCGCCCGCCATGCTCTCGAGGCTCTCTCCCGGGCACCGGGACCGAGGGCCCACCACGGCATCGGCCGCCGCGACGACGTCCCACAGCGGCATCATGGTCGCGAGCTCCCGCAGCACCTCGGAGGGCGCGGAGACGGTGAGCTGCCCGACGGCCGTCGTCGGCCCCGGAAGCAGGCGATGCACGACCGCGCCCCGCGCGACACCCGAGGTGCCGCCCCGCTCGACCCGCGCATGGAGGATCGGCAGGCTCGCGCCGGTGCGGAGCGAGGCCCCGGGTAGCAGCGACGGGATCCGCTCCACGCCGTCCGCTTCGAAGAGCTCCTGGTCCCGGAGAGCGGAGATGCCGCCGTCGAGCCGGAGCGGGAACGGCATGCCCAGGAACAGCGCCGCCGTCGTATGGCTGAGCACGGATCCCGGCTCCACCCGGTTCTGCAGCACCCACGCCATCGAGTTCAGCAGTGCGGGGTGGTCTGTCAGCGTCTGATAGCCCGGGAACACCGTGGTGAAATCTTCCGAGGCCAGATGGCGCGTGTGGAAGCCCAGGCTCCTCCACACGCTGTGATGGACGAGAGCCCCGCGGTACCGATCCACCGACTTCCTCATGCGGCCGACGTTAGGCACCGTCCCCTCACCCTGCTCACCCTCGGGCCACGATGTGCACGGCGCACCGCTGGGGAGGACCGGTGCACGAGAGGCGCTGAACCCCGACAGCTCGCAACTGGGCATGCCGGTGTCAGGTTCTCAACCGTTCTAGCGATCAGAGCGGCTGAGATCGAAGCACTCGTGGCACGGCGCCGCGCCTGTCGCGGCGCAGTCGCGGCACCTGGGCCTCGGGTCTCGGGTCTCGGGTCTCGGGGCTCGGGGCGCGGGTCTCGGGGCGCGGGTCTCGGGACCTCGGCCGGCGGCGGTGGCGGTGGTCGTCACCGGATGTGGACCAGCCTGAACGCCTCGCAGACCACGAGCATGTCCGGCGTGAAGCCCTGGTCCGAGTACGCCGCCCAGAAACGCTCGTGGATCCTCCGCCAGGAGTCGAGGCTGCGGTCGTCCTCGCCCTCCGCGTGGGCGTGCTCCGCGGTGACCTGGTCGAAGGGCACGATGTCGATCGATGTCACCTCGAGGACCGCTCGAGGCTCCCCTGCACCGTCGAGGATGATCGAGAGCTCGCCGACACACGGCACCTGCTCCTCGCCGGTCTCGTAATCCCCCAGCGCCGAAGCGGTCGCCGTCTTCACGCCCTCGAGCACGAGGCCGAGCAGTGCGTCGGCATGCTCCGGGGTCGCTCCGAAGGCCCAGGCCTGCGGGAGCTCAGCGGGGAGTTCGGGATGCGCGGCCCGAGCCTCGGCCCAGAACTCGCGGAGGTGCCTCTCATCGCTGGTCACCAGCTCACGGTAGCCGACCTGGAGGGTCGCCGCACGACCGCCTGCGCAGCGACAGTGCGCGGAGCGCGCGACGCTCCGCGAGTGTCAGGTTCTCAGCCGCTCTCGCCCTCGAACCAGCTCAGAAAGGAGCACTCGTGAGTCGTCGCCGGTCTGCGGCACCGGCCCCGTCGATCACCGCGCACACCCGCCCCGCAGTCAGCCCTCGGCGGCGGTGAAGTCCAGGCGCTCGGGATGGGTGTAGAGGTTCATGCGGCCGTCTCCGTCGTCCTGGGCGCGGGTGAAGCCGACGAGGGTCTGCCCGAACTCCTCGGCGGTCTCGACGGCGAGCGAGCTCGCGGCCGAGACGCAGGCCAGCAGAGGGACTCCGGCCATGCACGCCTTCTGGACGATCTCGAAGCTCGCCCGGGAGGAGACCAGCAGGAAGCAGTCGCGCAGCGGCAGCCTGTCCTCCATGAGCGCCCAGCCGATCACCTTGTCGACCGCGTTGTGCCGGCCCACGTCCTCCCGGACCACGAGCAGATTCCCGTCCAGGTCCACGAGCGCGGCGGCGTGCACTCCGCCGGTGCGGGCGAAGACGGCCTGCTGCCCGGAGAGCTCGCGGGCGGCGCGCAGGATCACGCGCGGGTCCAGGGTCCAGGACTTCAGCAGGGTGTAGCGGCTCTTCTGCCGCACTGCGTCGATGCTCTCCGCCCCGCACACCCCGCAGGCCGACGTGGTCGTGAAGGTGCGCGTGACCTGCGGCAGCAGCTGCGGCCGGGTGGTCGTGAAGTCCATGACGTTGTAGGTGTTCTGCGCGAAGCCGCTGCCGGCGTCGATGACGGCGCCGTCGCAGTAGCGGGCCTCGGCGACATCCTCCCGTTCCCGGATCAGACCCTCGGCGTGGAGGAAGCCGTGGATCAGCTCGACGTCATGGCCGGGGGTGCGCATAGTGAGCGAGAGCTGCTGTCCGTTCAGGCGGATGTCCAGCGGCTCCTCGCCGGCGACGTGGTCGCTCTTGCGCCCGGCGTACAGCTTCCCGCCGCGCACCCGGACGGTGCGGATCCGCGTGCTGTCGGTGACCCTGGCCATCCCTCGAGGATAGTCCGGCCGCCTGTGCCATCGACCTGCGCCATCAGGTGCCGTCGGCCCCGCCGTCCACGTCCTCGCCCCCGCCCCGGCCGTTCTCGGCCAAGCGCTTGGCGAGGTCGAGCTCTTCCTGCCAGCCGCGGAGGTTCTCCTCGTAGTTGCGCCGACGCACCGCCTCGTCGAGTCCGAGCTTCGCGAAGCCGCGCTCGCGCACGGTGAGCCGCACGAGGTTCCGTGCGGCGGTCCCGGCGGGGTCGATCACGAACTCGACGGTGTTGTTCGGGGCGTCGGAGATCTCGCCGAGCCCGCCGCCGAGCCAGCGGAACGCCACCCGGTTCGGCGGCTCGTGCGCCTCGATCGCGAGCTGGAAGCTGCCGTGGACGGGATCGACCACCCGCGTGACCGGACCGGTCGTGGTGATCGTGTGCTCGCGGTACTCGCCGTCGTTGATGAACCATCCCGGCTCGCGGACGACCGCGAACACCCGCTCGGCGCTCGCACCGATCAGCACGCTGTGCTCGATCTCGTCGGGGACCGGGGCGTCGGCGGGCAGGACGGACTCGTCGGCCATGGCTGTGCTCCTCGGATCGGGGCGGCCTCGTCGCCGCCTGATCAGAGCGTGCCAGAGTTCCGGGCTCCGGGCGAGAGGCGCTCCGGGGCGGTCAGCTCTTGGTGACCGCCGCGGCCAGCAGGTTCAGCGACTCCTCGAGCTTCTCCTCGGGGATCACCGGGAAGCGGACCTGCTTCAGCAGCGCGGGGTCGGTGACATCGGACCAGCTGTAGGTGAGCGAGACCTCGGTGGAGTCGGAGCCCTGCGGGGCGAGCTCGTAGAGCCACTCCCAGCCCAGCGGGCCCTCGGGTGCGACGCCGTCCTCCTCGGGGGCGGGTTTCCAGCCGACCATCTTGTTCTCGTCGTAGGCGGTGACGAAGTTGTGGGTGCGGTAGTCGCCGCCCATGTGCTCGCCGTGCATGTTCATCACGAACTTCTCGCCGGCGGCGGTGATGCGCTCGGTGTCGTCGGCGGCGCGGACCATGCCGGAGCCGTCGAACTCGTGGTGGCGCGCGGGGAGGGTCAGCACGGCGAAGACGTCCTTCGCAGGGGCGTCGATGGTGCGGGTCACGGTCAGATGCGTCTGCTCTGTGCTCATCCCTTCACCCTGCCGCGCCTGCTCCGAGATGTCACGCCACGGCGACCGCACGGTCGGAACGCCTGGTGGGAGGGCCGGCCAGGGCCGGATCGGGGCATGGAGGGGCGCCGGCTCGGCGGCACGAGAAGGGGTGCCGGCGCAGCGAACGAGGGAGGGGCCGGACCGCGGCGTCAGGCGAACTGCGCGGGGCGCACGGAGCGCTCGGCGGACTCCTCCTCCGGGGAGGCGGAGCCGAGCTCGGCCATACCGTCGACCAGCCAGCGCACCACATGGTCGGCGAAGGAGGCCCGCGGGAGGATCCGCCAGGTCTCCTCACCGCTGCGCACGAGCACCACCGGGACGGTGCTCAGCAGCGTCGCCTCCGCGCGGCCGACGCCGAACACGCGCGGGTGGAGGTCCAGCGCCACGCTCTTCTCGAGCACCTCGCGGGCCCCGGGCCCCTCGAGCACGAGCACGGTGCGGTGGGCGGAGAGGTCCACGGCCTGGCCGGGGATGCCCTCGAGCGCCTCCTGGCACGCCGTCTCGACGCCGGGCTCCTGGCGTCGGGAGACGTCCACGGCGAGGAACTCGTCGGGCGCGAGACGCAGCACGTGCAGTCCGTCGAGGTCGCCCGTGACCTGGCCGTGCGTCGTGGGCAGGGGCACGCCGAGCACCTGCTCGAGCGCCCGGGCGCCGGGGCTGCCGGGCTCGGCGCGCAGGCCGAGCTGGACGGCGAACTCGTGCTCGTGCAGGGTCGCGCCGCGCGGCCCGAGCACCGAGGCGCCCTCCATGAGGTCCGCGAGATGGCGGGCGGGCGCCGCGCGCAGCGCCTCGAGCACCTCCAGCGGCGCGGCCGCAGGCTCCGAGGCCGCCGACGAGGGCTGGGCCGGGACCTCCCCGGCGGTGGAGGGGGTCGTGGGGGTGGATTCAGCCGTCACGGCGGGCTCCTTCAGGGTCGACGAGCACGGGAGAGGTGATGGTGAGGTCGACGAGCCGGTCCCCCTGCGGGGAGCGGACCGTCTCGCCGATGCGGCCGAGGCCCCCGTCGACGAGGGCGAGCGCGAAGGGCTGCCCGAGCTCGGCGGAGAGATACGAGGAGGAGACCCAGCCGATCATCGGCACCGGCCCGTCCTCGGGGGTGATCGGGGTGCCGACGTCGACGATCTGCGCGCCCTCCTCGAGGCGCGTCGTGCCGTCGGCGCTGAGCAGTCCCACGAGCTGGCGGCGGTCCTCGCGCACCGAGTCGGGCCGGTCCAGGGACCGCTTGCCCACGAAGTCCTTCTTCTTCGCACCGACCACCCAGGACATGTTCGCGTCGTGCGGGGTGATCGTGCCATCGGTGTCCTGGCCGACGATGATCAGGCCCTTCTCCGCACGCAGCACGTGCATGGTCTCGGTGCCGTAGACGGTGATCCCGAACTCCTCGCCCGCGGCGAGCACGTCCTCCCAGACCGTCCGGCCGTAGAACGCCTCGACGTCGATCTCGAAGGCGAGCTCGCCGGAGAAGGAGATCCGCGGGATCCGGGCGGGGATGCCGCTGGCGAGGACCGTGTCGCGGAACTCCATGAACCCGAACGCCTCCTGGGAGACGTCGAGGCCGGGGGCCAGCTTCGCGATCACGTCGCGAGAGCGCGGGCCGGCAACGGTGATCGTGGCCCACTGCTCGGTCACGGAGGTCATGGACACGTCCAGGTCCGGCCACTCCGTCTGGTGCCACTCCTCGAGGTGGTCGAGCACCGCGGCGGCGCCCGAGGAGGTGGTGGTCATGAAGAAGCGGTCCTCGGCCAGGCGCATGGTGACGCCGTCGTCCATAATCATCCCGTCGGGCCCGCACATCACGCCGTAGCGGCCCTTGCCGACGGGCACCTTGAGGAAGCCGTTGGTGTAGATGCGGTCGAGGAACCTCGCGGTATCGGCGCCGCGGATCTCGATCTTCCCCAGCGTGGTGCCGTCCATCGCGCCGACGGAGGTGCGCACGGCCGCGCATTCGCGCAGCACGGCCGCGTCCATGTCCTCGTCGCCCTGCGGGTAGTAGCGGGGCCGCTTCCACTGGCCCACGTCCTCCCACTCGGCGCCGTGCTCGAGGTGCCAGGGGTGGATCGAGGTGATGCGGGCGGGGTCGAAGAGCTTCCCACGACGCCTCCCGGCCAGGGCTGCGAAGCTGACCGGCGCGTAGGGGGCGCGGTAGGTGGTGGTGCCGATGCCGCCGAGGTCCTCCTCGCCCAGCAGCACGCTCATCACGCCGATCGCGGCGACGCCGGAGGTCTTGCCCTGATCGGCGCCGGTGCTGATGGAGGTGTACCGCTTGACGTGCTCGACGGCGCGCATCCCGGCGCCGAGCGCCCGCAGCACGTCGCGCACGGTCTGGTCTCGCTGGAGGTCCACGACGTGCTCTCTCCAGCGCTCGGGGTCCTCCTGCGCGGAGCCGACGGGGCCCGAGTCCGGGCTCGGCACGAGCCACAGCGGCCGGGCCGGGGCGACGGGGGCCGACGGCGCGGCGTGCGGGATCTCGGCCTCCACGGGGTGACCGGCGGCGGTCGCGGCGGCGGCCCCGGCCCGCGCGCCCTCGGCGAGCACGTCGGCGAGGTCGGCGGTGCCGAGCACGGCGCCGGCCAGGTGCTGATCCTCGACCGAGGGGACGGCGACGAACGAGGTCAGCGCCTCGTCGTACTGGATCCTGCCCTGTCGCTGGGAGTGCAGGTGCACCAGCGGGGAGAGCCCGCCGGAGACGGCCAGGAGGTCCGCGGGGACGGTCTCGACCTCCCCCGCGATCTCCCCGTCGACGCCCAGCGGCGCGATGCGCACTGCCGAGAGGCGGCCGCCCGGGCCGCCCCCGTCGGTGTCGACGACGGACCAGCCGAAGCGGGCCTCGACACCGGTCGCCTCGAGCACGGCCGCGGCGCGGGCGGAGGGCTCGGGGCGGGAGTCGAGCACGACGGGCACGCGGATCCCGGCATCGTGGAGGTCGGCGACGAGCTGCCAGGCGGAGTCGTTCGTGGTGAGGACGGCGACGTCCTCGCCGGCGGCGACGCCGTAGCGGTTCAGGTACGTCTGCACGGCGGCGGCGAGCATGACGCCGGGCCGGTCGTTGTGCGCGAACACGACGGGGCGGTCCATCGCGCCGGGGGCGAGCACCACCTGGGCGGCGCGGATGTGCCAGACGCGCTCGCGCGAGACCCCCTCGCGCCCGGCCTCCGCGTCGGGGCGGCCGAGGTGGTCGGTGCGCTTCTGCAGGGCGGTGAGGTAGTTCGCGTCGTAGCTGCCGAAGACGGTGGTCCGCTCGAGCACGGTGACGTCCTCGGTGCGGCGCAGCGCGGCGACGGTGCGGTCGGCCCAGTCCATGGCGTCGGCGTCGTCGATCCGCATCCCGCGGGAGGACAGCAGGGATCCGCCGGCCAGCGGCTGCTCGTCCAGCAGCATGACGCGGGCGCCGGAGCGGGCGGCCTCGCGGGCGGCGGCGAGACCCGCGGGTCCGGCACCGACGACGAGCACGTCGGTGTGGACGTGCTTGTGGTCGTAGCAGGCGCGGTCCTCGCGGGGGTCGAGGGTGCCCATGCCGCTGAGCAGGCTCGCCTCGAGCCCGTCGACGGCCTCGACGGCGGTGGCCGGGAGCATCGACTCGTCGGTCCCGTCCTCGCGCCGGTCGTGGACGGTGAGCAGCGCATTGGTCTCCTCGAGGCCCGCGGCCATGAGGCCTCGGGGTCGGGAGAGGTAGATCGAGGGGGCGACGGCGAGCCGGCCCGCGGCGAGCAGGGCGCTGGCGACGCTGTCCCCGGCGAGCGCGGGCAGGGCCTCGCCGTCGACGGTGAGGGTCAGGGGGCGTGCGGGGTCGACGCCGTGGGCGGGGCCGCGGCGGGGGGTCCGGGGCTCAGGCATGGTCGTCCTCGTTCCCGGTGCGTGCGTCGGCGTCGGTGCCGACGGCGGCGGAGCTGTCGGTGGCGGTGAGGGCGGCGTCGCCGTCGGCCCGCCCGTCCGTGCGTCCCTCGGTGGTGGCGGCGGCCGCGAAGCGGTCCGGCTCCGCGGCGTCGGCCGGGATGTCGGGCGGCGTCGGGAGGTCGGGGCGCGGGGAGCCCATCGGGTAGATGCGCTCGAAGCGGTAGGTGCGGGTGTCGCGCAGGGCGTTGAACCACTTGCGGCACCCGGCCGAGTGCTGCCAGCGCTCGGCGAGGACGCCCTTGGTGTTCGCCCGGTAGAAGAGGTAGCGGGACCATTCGCGGTCGTCGAGGGCGGAGGGGTCCTCGGGGTAGGGCACGTGGGCCTCGCCGCCGTAGCGGAACTCGACCTCGTTGCGCGGGCCGCAGTGGGGGCAGTCGATGAGGAGCATGGTGGCCTCCTGGGAACGTGGCGTATCGAGGGTCGCGGTCAGTGGGCGACGCCGGCGGCGCCGTGCTCGTCGATGAGGTGGCCGGTCTCGAAGCGCTCGAGGCTGAAGGGCCGGTTGATCTCGTGCGCCTCGTCTGTCGCGATGGTGTGGGCGAGGGCGAATCCGGCGCCGGGCGTGGCCTTGAACCCGCCGGTGCCCCAGCCGCAGTTGACGTAGAGCCGGTCCACCTCGGTCTTCGAGATGATCGGGGAGGCGTCGGCGGTGACGTCGACGATCCCGGCCCAGGTGCGCAGCACCCGGGCCCGCGCGAAGATCGGGAAGAGCTCCACGGCCGCCGCGAGCTGGTCCTCGATGACGTGGAAGGCGCCGCGCTGGCCGTAGCCGTTGTACTGGTCCACGCCCGCGCCGAGCACGAGCTCGCCCTTGTGGGCCTGGGAGCAGTACACATGCACGTGGTTGCTCATCACGACGGCGGGGTGGACGGGCTCGAACAGCTCGCTGACCAGGGCCTGCAGCGGCCGGGACTGGACGGGCAGGCGCACCCCGGCGGTCTCGGAGACCTCGGTGGAGTGCCCGGCCGCGGCGAGCGCGACCTTGCCCGCGCCGATCCGGCCGCGGGTGGTCTCGACGCCGACGGCGCGGCCGTTCTCGACGATCACGCCTGTGACCTCGCAGTTCTGGATGATGTGCACGCCCAGCTCGTCGGCCTTGCGCGCCAGGGCCCAGGCGACGTGGTCGTGCTTGGCGATGCCGGCGCGCGGCTGGTAGGTCGCGCCGAGCACGGGATAGCGGATGTCCTGGGAGGTGTTCAGGATCGGCACGACCTCCTTGACCTGCTGGGGGTCGAGCCATTCTGCGTCCACGCCGTTGAGCCTGTTGGCGTTCACGCGGCGCACGGAGCCGCGCACGTCGCCGAGGGTGTGGTCGAGGTTGAGCACGCCGCGCTGGCTGAACAGGACGTCGTACTCGAGCTCCTCGGGGAGCTGCTCCCACAGCCTGAGGGAGGCCTCGTAGATCATCGCGGACTCGTCCCAGAGGTAGTTCGAGCGGATGATCGTGGTGTTGCGAGCCATGTTGCCGCCCGCCAGCCAGCCGCGCTCGAGCACGGCGACGTTCGTGATGCCGTGACGGGAGGCCAGGTAGTAGGCGGCGGCGAGCCCGTGACCGCCGCCGCCCACGATCACGACGTCGTAGCCGGAGGCGGGGTCGGGCGTGTGCCACAGGAAATCCGGGTGCTCGGGGAGAAGGTCGGCCATGGAGGGTTCCTTCGACGAGGGGCCGGGTGCTCCCGACGGTGGGTGCCGTCCCGGACGGACAGTGTGTCGACCAGTCGCCACTGACTGATATATCACTTCTGGGTCACAGTAGGGTGGGGCGCGGGCGGTGTCAACAGCGCCTTGCCCACCGCTTCCCGACGTCCCGGCACAGGAAGAGGAGACGGCATGACGACGAGCGCCGAGACCGCACCGGCCTCCCTCGCGACGCAGGCCTACCTGGCGCTGCGCGACCGCCTCGTCCTGCTGGACATCGCCCCCGGCGAGCCGCTCCAGGAAGCCCGACTGGCCGAGGAGCTCGGCGTCGGCCGCACCCCGCTGCGCGAGGCGCTCAAGCATCTCGAGCTCGATCATCTCGTGGTCACCTACCCGCGCCGCGGCACCTTCGCCACGAACGTCGACATCACGGCGCTCGCCGCGATCACCCAGGTGCGCGCCGCGCTGGAGCCCGTGGCGGTGCGGGCGGCGAGCGCGAACCAGGACCCCTCGGCCCGCGCCGCGCTGGAGGAGGCCGCCCGCTCGCTCGAGCCGCTCGAGGCCGACGCCGATGTCGACGGCCCAGGGCGAGCCGATCCACCCGACCCTCGCCGAGCCCTGCAGGTGGACGTCGAAGTGCACCGTGCCATCTACCGTGCCTGCGGGAACCTCTACCTCGCCGAGCCCCTGCTGCGGCTGGACAACCTCTCCACCCGCATCTGGTGCGTGGCGATGCACCGTCTGCCGGGCCTGACCTCGCACGTCACGGAGCTGCGGGAGCTGCTCGAGGCGATCCTGGGCGGCGACGGCGACCGGGCCGCGGAGCTGATCTCCCGGCACGTCGCGGAGTTCGAGTCCTCGATCCGGGCGGTGCTCTGAGCGCTGCGCCGAGCAGCGGGGCGCCCCACGCCTTGACGTGACCTGCAACACAGGGCAGGGTGTGCAACGCGGTTGTCCCGATCGCAACGAGCGCCGCCCTCGCGCGCTCACCGCCCCCGCGTCATGCCGTCCCGCGCGGACCGACGCATCCGGCCTCCCAACGGCGGGAGGCAGACAGGAGCCCCATGTCCAGCGACGCCGCCCACGGAGCGCCCACCGCCCCCGGCGACCCGACAGCGGCCGGCTCCCCCACCACGCGACTCGGCCGCGCCCAGATCCGGCTCACGCTGAGCACCGTCGGCCTCGGCACGTTCATCGAGTGGTTCGAGTACGCGAGCTATGCGTATCTCGCCACGACGATCGCCACGGTCTTCTTCCCCAGCGCGGACGGGAGCGTCGCGCTGATGCAGACCTTCGGCATCTTCGCGCTCTCGTTCCTGGTCAGGCCGCTCGGCGGGCTGTTCTGGGGGCACTTCGGCGACCGCATCGGGCCCAAGCGCACGCTCACCCTCACGATCGTGGGCATGGGGGTGGCGACCTTCGCCATCGGCGTGCTGCCCGGCTACGCGTCGATCGGCATCGCGGCACCGCTCCTGCTGCTCGTGGCACGGATGCTGCAGAGCTTCTGCGCGGCCGGCGAGTACTCGGGCGCGGCGGTCCTGCTGGCGGAGCACGCTCCGGCGAACAAGCGGGCCCGCTGGGTCTCGACGGTCCCGATCGCGACCTCCGCGGGCTTCCTCGGGGCCTCCGTGGTGGCGTCGATCCTCAACGGCCTGCTGCCCGCCGAGGCCGTGCAGGAGTGGGGCTGGCGGATCCCGTTCCTCGCCGCCGCGGTGCTGACGATCGTGGTGCGCTGGATCCGCCGCCGGGTCGCCGACTCGCCCGTGCGCGAGCGGATGGAGCAGGAGGAGTCCGTCGCGAGGGCACCGCTGTTCGAGCTGGTCAAGGGACACTGGCCCTCGATGCTGCGGATGCTGTTCATCATGGCCGTGAACGCGAGCGGCTACTACCTGGTGCTGACCTACATGGCGACCTACATCGAGGTCGAGCTCGGGCTGACCGCCTTCCAGTCGAGCCTGATCATCTCGCTCGCGCTCGTGCTCTACCTCCCGCTGATCTTCGTGGGCGCCTGGCTCTCGGACACCTTCGGCAGGCGGCGCCTGCTGCTGGTCAACGCGGTCGGGTTCATCCTGCTGAGCTATCCGGCGTTCGTGCTGCTGGGGCAGTCCGGATTCCTCGGCGTGCTGCTCATCCAGATCTCGCTGGTCGCGCTGTTCAGCCTCAACGACTCGACCTTCGCCGTCTACTTCGTCGAGGCCGTGCCGCCGCAGGTGCGCCTGAGCGGCTTCGCGATCCCGTTCAACTTCGGCAACGCGATCTTCGGGGGCACGGCGCCGTTCATCGCGACCTGGCTGATCTCGGTGACCGACAGCTCGTACTCACCGGCCCTCCTCATCATGGGCCTGTCACTGATCGGCCTGGTCGCACTCATCTTCCAGGGCGATGCCTACGACCCGCAGGCTGCCCGGGAGGCCGTGGAGCAGGAGGAGCAGCAGGGGGTCGGCACCGCCTGACCCTCCCGGGCGCGCACGGCGCGGGGTGCTCGACGCCTCGCTGCTGCTGCACCTGCAACCCGAGCTGCGCTCGCTTGACGCGACCCCGCCCACGCGCAACACTGACGCAACCTGGTTGCACGCCTTGCAACCCTCGAGATCATCACCCGGACCGTGCCCCACCGAAGGAGACGATCATGACCCAGTCCACCGCGACCTCCGTGAGCGATCTCGAGCGCCTGAAGGTGCTCCACAACGGCGAGAAGCAGCCGCTCACCTTCTCCGATGCCGAGTTCGAGCGCCGCCTGACCGGGCTGCGCCGGATCATGGCGGAGAAGGACCTCGACGCCGTGCTCCTGACCAGCTACCAGGGCATCAAGTACTACTCGGACTTCCTGTTCACGTACTTCGGCCGCTCCTACGGCATGGTCGTCACCGCCGACGACACCTGCACCATCAGCGCCAACATCGACAACGGCATGCCGTGGCGCACCAGCTACGGCGAGAACATCGTCTACACCGACTGGAACCGCGACAACTTCTACTACGCGCTCCAGCAGGCCCTCGCCCAGCGCGGCATCACCTCGCCGAAGCGCCTGGGCATCGAGGAGGACACCGTCTCGCTGCAGATCCATCGCCGGCTCCAGGACGCCTTCCCCGGCGCCGAGCTCGTGGACGTCTCCGAGGCCGCGATGCGCCAGCGCATGATCAAGTCCGACGAGGAGATCGCGGTGATCCGCGAGAGCGCCCGGGTCGGCGACATCGGCGGCGAGGCGATCCGCGATGCGGTCCACGCGGGGGTGGCGGAGTTCGAGGTGGCGCTGGCCGGCACCGAGGCGATGACCCGCGAGATCGCGAAGGCCTTCCCGCACCGCGAGGTGCGCGACACCTGGGTGTGGTTCCAGTCCGGGATCAACACCGACGGCGCCCACAACTGGGCCACCACCCGGAAGGTGCAGGAGCACGACATCCTCTCCCTGAACGCCTTCCCGATGCCCACCGGCTACTACACGGCCCTCGAGCGCACGCTGTTCTTCGGCGAGCCCGACGAGGAGTCGCTGCGACTGTGGAACATCAACGTCGAGGTGCACCGCGCGGGCATCGAGCTGATCAAGCCCGGTGCCGTGTGCAAGGACATCGCCCACGAGCTCAACACCATCTACGCCGGCTACGGCCTGCTGCCGAACCGCACCTTCGGCTACGGGCACTCCTTCGGCGTGCTCTCGCACTACTACGGCCGCGAGGCGGGGCTCGAGCTGCGTGAGGACATCGACACCGTGCTCGAGCCGGGCATGGTCGTGTCGATGGAGCCGATGATCACCGTTCCCGAGGGGCAGCCCGGCGCGGGCGGCTACCGCGAGCACGACATCCTCGTGGTCGGCGAGGACGGGGCCGAGGACATCACGAAGTTCCCCTTCGGCCCGGAGCACAACATCATCCCGGCCTGAGCCCTGCGGGCCGGCCTGCCCCGCGCCAGCAGCGGGATGGTCAGGTACTGGCGCAGGGCGTCCCAGTACGCCCATATGGACGTACTGGGACGCCCTGCGCCACCGGATGACCACGATCTCCCGGCTCCTGCCGCCAGGCCCTCGCGCCGCCAGGCCCTCGCGCAGCGCGCCACCGCTAGGATCCGAGGATGACCAGCACCAGCGACCGCGAGCGGACCGAGACCGGCCGTGGGGCCTCCGTCATCGTCAACGTCCTGCGGATCATCCGCTGCTTCACCGTCGAGCAGCCGCAGCAGGGCGTCACGGAGATCGCCGAGAAGGTCGGGCTGCACAAGTCCAGCGTCTCGCGGATCCTGGCGACCCTCGAGCAGGAGCGGGTGGTCCAGCGCGACGCGGAGACCCGGCGCTACCGCCTGGGCCTGGGGCTCATCGCCGTGGCAGGCCCGCTGCTGGCGGAGCTCGACGTGCGACGGGTCGCGCTCGAGGACCTCACGGAGCTCGCCGAGCTCACCGGGGAGACCTCCGCGCTCGCGGTGTGGAACGGCGAGGCCTCGGTGACCGTCGAGCAGGTCCCGAGCCGCCACCAGATCAAGCACACCTCCGTGCTGGGCAGCCACTACCGCACCGCGCTCTCCTCGACCGTGCAGGTGCTCCTCGCGGCGCTCGACCCGGGCGAGGCCGAGGAGCTGGTCTCCTCGGGCACGATCCGCCTCGAGGAGGGGTGGACGGTAGCCGGATATCTCGACCGCCTGGACGAGGTGCGCGCGCAGGGCTACGCCCTCAACGACCGCGCGACCTCCGAGGACGAGGTCTCCCTCGCCGCGCCGGTGCACGATCACCGCGGGGAGGTCGCCGGGGCGGTGCTGCTCGCGGCGCCCTTCTACCGGGCCGGTGCGGAGCAGCTGCCCGTGCTCGCCGACCGCACCCGCGCGGCGGCCGACGCGATCTCCCGCCGCCTCGGCGCGGTGCGCGCGGGCTGACCGCCCGTCACAGCGGGCCGACGACCGCCTCCGCCACGCCGCAGGGCACTGAGGAGACGAGGGCCTCCGCCATCGTCTCGCCGACGTGCTCGTACGACTCGTCGCGCGGCCGAATGAGCTCCAGCGCCGCGTCGGCGAGGCTCACCGCGACCGGGCCGGTGATGACGATGCGCATCAGACCAGGCCCTTCTCCGAGAGCCAGGCCGAGGCGATGTCGGCCGAGGACTGCTGCTCGACGGTGCTGCGACGGTTCAGCTCGACGAGGTCATCCGCGCTGAGCTCGGCGAGGACCGCGTCGATCGCGTCGGCCGCGGCCTCGTCGATCTTCTCGGAGACGACCGGCACCACGTTCTGCGGCAGGATCATCGACTCGGGGTCCTCGAGCACCACGAGGTCGTTCTCGGCGATCGCGGGGTCGGAGGTGTAGATGTCCGCGAGCTGCACATCGCCGTCGACCAGCGCCTGCACGGTCAGCGGGCCGCCGGAGTCCTCCACGGGCACCACCGAGACGTCGACGCCGTACACCTCCTTCGCACCGTCGGGCCCGTAGGGGCGCACCTCGAACTCGCTGTTCGCCGCGATGGTGAGGTCCTCGTCGACGCCTGCGAGGTCCCCGATCGCGGTCAGGGAGTGCGCGGAGGCGAAGTCGGCGGTGGTCGTGTAGGAGTCCTGGTCGGTGGCCTCGGCGAAGTCGAGCACCCGCAGCCCGTCCGGCAGCGCCTCGGCGAGCGCGGAGTGGACCTCCTCGGGCGTCGCGGAGACGGCCTCGGAGTCGTAGTGCTGCAGGAGGTTCCCCAGGTACTCCGGCAGCACGTCCAGCGCACCGGACTCGAGCTCGGGCATGTACACCTCGCGCTGCCCGATCTGGTACTGGCGGTCGACGGTGAGCCCCTCGGCCTCGAGCGCCTGGGCGAACAGCTCGGCGATGATCTCGTTGGAGTAGTAGGCCTGGGAGCCGATCGCGATCGCCGCCCCGGATCCGCCGCCGTCCGAGGAGCCGGAGCCGGAGTCGCCGCCGGAGCCGTCCTCCTCCTCGAAGGGGTCGGAGCTGCCGCAGGCCGCGGCGCCGAGGGCGAGGCCGCCCGCGCCGAGGACGCCGAGCAGGTGACGACGGGTGCTGTGGATGCTCATGAGGGATCTCCTGGGTGGGTGGGTGCGAGCGGTCGGGAACGGGCCGGGGCGTGGGGTGGAGTGGTCGGCTGATGGCGCAGGGCGTCCCAGTACGGCTGTACAGGCGTACAGGGACGCCCTGCGCCAGTACATGACCAGCCGCAGCGGGGCAGGAGCGGTCGGCGAGCGGCGACGGCACGGGCCGAGGTCATGGGGCGACCGTCCCGCGCGGGGCGGTGAGGCGCTGGAGGAGCAGCAGGGCGAGGTCGAGCACGAGGGCGAGGACGATGACCAGCAGCGAGCCGGCGATCATCTGCGGGTAGTCCTGGGAGCCGAGGCCTTGGAAGATGTACCGTCCCAGCCCGCCGCTGCCCACATAAGCGGCGAGCATGGCGGTCGCGACGACCTGCACGGTCGCGCCGCGCACCCCGCCCACCAGCAACGACATCCCGAGCGGGATCTCGACGCGGGTCAGGATCTGCCACTCGGTCATGCCCTGGGCGCGCGCGGCATCGACAGTGGCGGGATCCGCGGACTCGACGGCGGAGTAGGCCCCGGCCAGGAGGGACGGGATCGCGAGGGTCACGAAGGCGAGCAGCGGGGCGGTCAGCCCGATTCCCACCAGCAGCGCGAACAGGGTCACCAGGCCCAGGGTGGGCAGGGCGCGGGCCACGCCCGCGGCACCGACGGCGAGGCCCTTGAAGCGGCCGGTATGGCCGACGTAGAGCCCGACGGGCACGGCGATCAGCGCCGCGACCAGAACGCCGAGCGCGGTGTAGCCGAGGTGCTCGGCGGTGCGGACGGGGATCCCGGAGGGCCCTGACCAGCGCATCGGATCCGCGAGCCAGTCAAGCGCGCCGAGGAAGGGGTTCTCGTTCACGGCCGGCCCGCCTCCCGTCCTCGATGCCAGGGCATGAGTAGGCGCCCCAGCATCACCAGCAGCGCGTCGGTGAGCAGGGCGAGGGCGGCGGTGGCGACCACGCCGGCGGCGATCTCGGCGACGATCCCGCGCCGCACCCCGTCCACGAAGAGCATCCCCAGGCTCGGCACTCCGAGCACGCCGCCGACGGTGACCAGCGAGATCGTGCTCACCGCGACGACCCGGACCCCGCCCAGCAGCACCGGCCCGGCCAGCGGCAGCTCGACGGCGAGGAAGCGGGCGGCGGGCGCGTAGCCCTGCGCGGTCGCGGAGCCGAGCACGTCACGGCTCACCGAGCGGAACCCGTCGGAGGCGGTGGGGACCATCAGCGCGAGCCCGTAGAGGGTCAGGGCGACGACGATGTTCAGGGGGCTGCGCACCCCGGTGCCGATCAGGCCCGGCAGCAGCACGAACAGGGGCAGCGAGGGGATCGCGTACATGAGCCCGGAGGTGGTGGTCACTCCGGTGCGGAGCCAGCCACGGGAGTTCGCGAGCTTGGCCAGCGGCAGCGACAGCACGAAGGCGAGCAGGATCGGGGGCAGCGCCTGCACGAGGTGCGCGCCCGTGTAGCCGGCGATGACGTCGAGGTTGTCGAGGACCCAGCTCACCGGGGCCGCTCCTCGGTGGCCAGCGCTTCCGCCCCGGGCCCGGCGGCCGCGTCACCGTCGGCCGCGCCTCCGTCGCCGAGGCGCCCGTCGGCCCCGGCGAGCACCCCGGCGGCGCGTCCGTCGGCGTCCACCACGACGTCGCGCCCGTCGACGTGCTCGACGTGGAGGGTGCGCGCCCCGCGGTCGGCGCCGACGAAGCTGGCCACGAAGTCGTCGGTCGGGTCGGCGAGGATCTCCTGCGGGGTGCCGACCTGCGCGATCCGGCCGCCGGGGCGGAGGATCGCGACGCGGTCCCCGATGCGGAAGGCCTCGTCGATGTCGTGGGTGACGAAGACGATCGTCTTGCGCAGCTCGCGCTGGAGGCGCTGCAGCTCGCCCTGGAGCTCGTCGCGCACGATCGGGTCGACGGCGCCGAAGGGTTCGTCCATCAGCAGGATGTTCGGGTCGGCGGCGAGGCCGCGGGCCACCCCCACGCGCTGCTGCTGGCCGCCGGAGAGTTGGGCGGGATAGCGGTCCGCGAGGTCGGGGTCGAGGCCGACGGTGTCCATCAGCGTGCGCGCCCGTTCGCGCGCCTCGCCCTTGGCGGTGCCGCGCAGCACGGGGACGGTGGTGATGTTGTCGAGCACGGTGCGGTGCGGGAGCAGCCCGGAGGCCTGCATGACGTAGCCGATCGAGCGGCGCAGGACGACGGGATCCATCGCGGCGACGTCCTCGTCGTCGATGTGGACGCGCCCCGCGGTCGGGTCGACCATGCGGTTGATCATCCGCATGAGGGTGGTCTTGCCGGAGCCGGAGGTGCCCACGAGCGCGACGGCCTCGTGGGAGGCGATCTCGAGGGAGAAGTCCTCGACGGCGACCGTGCCGCCGGGGTACTCCTTGCGGACGTTCTCGAAACCGATCACGGGGCCTCCCAGCGGAGATCTTGCCGACGAGCTCTCGTCGCCGGATGCTCCAGCCTATCCATCCCGGGCGAGGCGGTGGACGGACCGGTGGGAGGCGAGCGGGGCAGGAGGGTCATGCCTCGACGGGGACTTCGGTCAGGCGCCACGTCTCCTCGTTGTCGTAGGCGAGCGGGCCGGTCACTCCGTACTGCAGCGTGACCTGCGCGCCCTCCTCGACACCGGCGACGTCGCGCGGGAAGACGAGCTCGAGCACGCGCGGCACCCCGCCGTCGGCTGCGGAGTTCATCGACAGATCGGTCAGCGGCCGGATCGTGTCCGCCTCGCCGCCGGCGCGGTGGAAGGCCGGGTAGGTGATCACGCTGCCCACGAGCACCCCGACGCCGCCGCTGCTGGCGAGCAGGGTGTAGTCGCTGACGCCGTCGGGCTCCTGGGGCATCCCGGTGCCGGAGTCGAACTGGCCGATGCCGGTCACGCCGTTGCGCTCCTCGTCGGTGGGGGTGACCTCGAGGGTCACCACGAGGTGGCCCTCGACCATCCGGGCGGCGCCGAGCTGCAGGTCGAAGGGGCGCAGCACGTTGTGCTCGGTGCCGTCGAACTGCACGCCCTCGGCGGCGGTGCCGACCCTGCCCTCGAACTCCGGCAGCTCCGTCGTCTCCTGCTCCTCCCGCAGCGCGGTCTCGAGCACGATCTCGACGCGCCGGTTCAGCGCCTTGCCCTCCTCCGTGTCGTTGGAGGCGATCGGCTCGGACTCGCCCTTCCCGTCGGTGGACAGCTGGTACGCGCCGGCGTCGAGGCGATCGGCGAGCGCCTCGGCCACGGCCTCCGCCCGCTCCTTCGAGAGCTTCAGGTTGACGTCGTCGGAGTCGACGCTGTCGGTGTGGCCGATGATCGTCACCGGCCCGGACTCATGGGACTCGATCCGCCGGGCGGCCTCGTCCAGGGCCTCCTCGGCCTTCTCGTCCAGGTCCGCGGAGCTCGAGTCGAACAGCACGTCGGAGCTGATCGCGACCGTGGTGGTCTCGGCCTGGCGCTGCTCGCGGATCGGCTGGGCGAGGTCCTGGGACAGCGCCAGCATCGGCTCCAGCGGCGCCTCCTCGACCGCGGCGAGGTCCAGCTGCTCCTCGGCGCCGTCGATGGCGGGCACCTCGGCGTCGATCACCGGTACGTCCGCGAACAGCGGGAGCTTCGGGACGTAGACGGCGAGGGCGTCCGCGCCAGGGTCCGCGAAGGCGACCTGCACCGTGCCGCGCAGGCCGTCGCCCTGGGAGCCGCCGCCGTCGGAGGTTTCGCCCTGCCCTCCTTCGACGATCAGCCCGACGGTCTCCCCGTCGCCGTCGAGGGCGGTGGAGGCGACACGGTCCCCTGCGAGATCCAGCAGTCGCACGCCGAAGCAGTCCCGGGTGTCCCCGGACGAGGAGCCCCACCCGTCGCCCCACCGGTCCGTCGCCCCGGAGGCGAGGCCCGCTGCCAGGGCGTCCTGCTCCTCGGCGTCGGAGGCGCCCTGGTCGGCGCTGAGGTCGAGGGTCAGCACGAGGCTCTCGCCGCTGCGCACCAGCGGGCGCACCCCCACCGTCACCTCGGTGCGGCCCAGCATGAACGTCGAGCTCGCCACCGCGGCCGAGGGATCCGCCGTCGCGTCGGCGCCTCCTCCGCCGCCGTCGCTGCCCGATGAGCCGTCCCCTTCCTGCGCCGGGTCCGCCTCGTCACGATCCGTGCAGGCGGTGACCACGCCGCCGGCGAGGAGCGCGGAGAGCATCGTGCGTCGTCGCAGAAGAGCCATGTCCGGCAGGGTAGGCACATCGGTCATCTGTCCTCAAACCGCCGTGCGGCACCCCGCCATCCCGTGCCGCCGGCGCAGTCGTCCCCTGCCGACGGCTCACCGCAGCGGCAGCGGCGGATGCTCCCCGACGCGCAGCGTGCCTCGGTGCACGGTCAGCGCCGCCCCCTGGCCCAGGGTCGCGAACCCCGCCTGCGGGTAGCCGGTCGAGGAGACGAGAACCCGGTCGGTATCGGCCCGCCAGCGCAGGTCGTAGACCTCCACCGGCTGGTCGGCCGGGGCCTGGGCGGGGTCGTGCTGGGCGTAGGCGACGAGCGTGCCGGGGGTGGTGAGCAGGCAGTTCAGCGACTCCGGCGGGCGGTCGAAGAGCTCCGTGGACAGCGCGGTGAGCTCGGCGGCGGCGTGCTGGACCGCGAGCGCCCAGTCGGGTGCTCCGTCACGCGGCGGCAGCTCGTCGGCCCAGGCGGTGATCAGCGAGAGGAACAGTTCGGAGTCGGTGGTGCCGAGCGGGACGCGGCCGCCGCGGGCCAGGATCCGCTCCCGCAGCTCGTCGGAGAGGTCGAACTGTCCGTTGTGGCTGAAGGTCACCTCCTCCTCGACGAAGGGGTGGGTGTTCTCGGGGGTCAGGGCGAGGCCCACGCTCGCCCGGCGCAGGTGCACCACGATCACCTCGGCGCGCGCCTCGTCGACCGCGTCCCCGTAGGCGCCCGAGGCGAGCGCGGTGTCGGTGCCGCGGCGCAGCAGCGGACGGGTCGGCGCTGGATCGTCGCCGCCGTCGGCCCCGGTGCCGGGGGGATAGGAGGCCACACCCCAGCCGTCCTTGTGCCGCTCCGAAAGCGCGGTGAACAGCGGGAGCTCCTCCGGGACCGCCTCGGGCAGCGGCAGCGCGCCGCGGGAGACGACGCCGAGCAGACGGCACATAGGACTCCTCCTTCTCCTCCTGACCGGGCCATCCTCCGGTGCAGGGCCGACGGGCCGGCGTCGGCTCAGCTCGCCGCCGCGCGGGCCTTCATCCGCGCGTCCAGCGCGAGCGCGACCCGGGTGAGCAGGAAGTTGATGACGATGTAGATGACGGAGACGACGAGATACGTCTGCACCAGGTAGCGGGTGATGGACACGAGCGTCTTGCCCTGGAACTGCAGCTCGTTGTAGCTGACCACATAGCCGAGGGTCGAGTCCTTCAGCAGGGTGACCAGGGCGAGGATGAGGCTCGGCAGCACCAGGCGCACCGCCTGCGGCAGCACCACCGAGACCATCGCATCGCGCCTCGAGAGCCCGATCGCGGCGGCGGCCTCGTGCTGCCCGCGGTCCACCGCGTTGATCCCCGCGCGGAACACCTCGGCGGTGGTCGCGGAGGAGACCAGGATCATCGGGATCACCAGCATCCAGAACTGCGGGAAGGTGACCCCGAAGGCCGGCAGGGCCAGCAGGAACGCGTAGACGACCAGCAGCATCGGGATGCCGCGGTAGAACTCGATCCACACCGCCGCGAGCGCGCTCAGCATCCGGAAGCGGGACAGCCGCGCCAGGGCGAGCAGCAGCCCGAGCGGGAAGGCGACCACGGCCGCGAGGGCCGTGACCTTCAACGTGCCCCACAGCCCCTGCCAGAGGAAGGCGATGTAGTCCGCGCGCAGGTAGACGACCCACTTGCCCGGGTCGAGCTGGCCGTTGGACTGGAACTGCCACAGCGCGCCGACGAGCAGCGCGAGGATCACCAGCACGCTGAGGATCGACAGCAGCAGGATGCGTCGGCGACCCTTCGGGCCGGGCGCGTCGAAGAGGACCTGGGTGGCCGTGGTGCTCATGCCTGGGCTCCTGCCGTCACGTCGAGCGCGGCGCCGGCCCGCGACCGATCACGGCCGCTGCCCGGGGAGACGGCCCGCTCGATCACGCCGCCGAGGGCCGCACCGCCGAGGGAGAGGATGAGATAGGCGGCGCCGGCGATGAGGAACATCAGCACCGCCTGGGCGTAGCGGATGTTCAGCGTCTGCGTCACCCAGGTGACCTCCTGCACCGCGATCGCCGAGCACAGCGCCGAGCCGATCACGGTCCCGATGAACACGTTCACCAGCGGCTGGACCATCGAGCGGAACGCCTGCGGCAGCACCACGTGGCGCAGCGTGCCGAAGAAGCCCAGCCCGATCGATCGGGCCGCCTCCGCATGTCCGACGGGCACGGTGTTGATGCCCGAGCGCACGTTCTCGCACACGAACGCCGCCGACGACAGGGTCAGCCCCAGCACGCCGCACCAGAAGTACGGCAGGCGCAGCCCCACGTCCGGCAGGCCGAAGGCGATCAGGATGAGCAGGCTCAGCAGCGGGATGTTGCGGAAGATCTCGACGTACACGGTCGCCGCCCAGCGCAGCGGCGGGATCGGGCTGACCCTCGCCACCGCCATCGCGGTGCCGACGACGAGCGCGAACACGTAGCCGAGCACGGTCAGCGCGACGGTGGTCCCGATGCCCTGCAGCAGCAGCGGGATGTTCTCGCGGATGGCGTCCATCTGGGGCCTCTCGGTGTGATCGGGGACGGGGGATCAGCGGGCCGTCGGCCGATGGGGCGCCTCAGGGGCTGCCCGTCGACCTTCCGCCGCGCACCGGCCGGCGCGCGACGGAGGGCCGGCCGGCTCAGGAGGGGAGGTCGCCGGGGGTGGGCGGCTCGGGCGCCTCGGTGTCGATGACCTCGCCGATCGTCGCTGTCCACAGCGCCTCCCAGGCGCCGGAGTCGATGATCTCCTGCAGGAAGGTGTTGACGAAGTCGACCGCGCCCTCGGAGTCCTGGGACAGGCCGATGCCGTAGGGGTCGTCGACGAAGGGCTCGCCCACCACGGTGACCTCGGGGTCGGCGGCGGAGTTGCCCAGCAGCACGCCCTGGTCGAGCACGTAGGCGTCGGCGCGGCCCTGCTTGAGCGCCGCGACGCAGGACTCGTTGTCCGGGAGGGTCTGGACGAGGGAGGCGTCGTAGTCCGGGATGAACTCCTCCGCGGCCTGGATGCCGGTCGAGTTCGCCTGGGTGACCACCTTCGTGCCGGTGAGGTCCTCGGGCCCGGAGATCTTCTCGGCGTCCTCGGTGCGCACCTGGATCGCGGTGCCGGAGAGGTAGTAGGGGCCGGCGAAGTCGATGACGTCGAGACGCTCGGGGGTGATCGAGTAGGTCGCGATCACGCAGTCCACGGTCCCGTTCTGGACGAGGGTCTCGCGGGTCTCGACGGTGGTGTCGATGTACTCGACCTTCTCGTCCCCGCCCTCGCCGAGGATGTACTTGGCCAGCAGCTGGGTGATCCCGGCGTCGAAACCGGTGGGCTGCCCGCCGGTGGTCGAGGCGAGGGAGAAGACCTGGTTGGCGACGGTGCCGCCGCGGATCAGCTGGTCCTTCTCCTTGATCGCGGCGGCCCAGGCGCTCGCGGCGACGGCGTCGTCCTCGGCGACGGGGCCGGAGGCGATCACGTCGGCGAAGGGCGAGCCCTCCTCGTCGCCGCCACCCGCGCCGCCGAGGTCGGGGCCGTCGCCGGTGTCGGAGCCGCAGGCGGCGAGGCCGACGAGGGGCAGGGCGGCCGCGGCGGCCACGATCGCGCGGCGGCGGGGGCGGAAGCTCGTGTGGGTCATGGATCTCTCCGGTCTCTCGGTGGGAATCGGTGCGCGCGCCGGCGGGTCAGTGCGCGAGGATCTTGGACAGGAAGGCCTTCGCGCGGTCGCTGCGCGGGGCGGTGAAGAACTGCTCGGGCTCGCCCTCCTCGACGATCTCGCCCTGGTCCATGTAGACCACGCGGTCGCACACGTGCCGGGCGAAGCCCATCTCGTGGGTGACCACGAGCATCGTCATGCCGGCCTCGGCGAGCTCGGCCATGACGTCCAGGACCTCGTTGATCACCTCGGGGTCCAGGGCCGACGTGGGCTCGTCGAACAGGAGCGCCTTGGGCTTCATCGCCAGCGCGCGGGCGATCGCGACGCGCTGCTGCTGGCCGCCGGACAGCGCCGTGGGCAGGGAGTTCGCCTTGTCGGCGAGGCCCACGCGCTCGAGCAGCTCCATCGCCTGGCGGTCGGCGTCCGCCTTCGACGCCCCGCGCACCTTGCGGGGGCCGAGGGTCACGTTGTCGATCGCCTTCAGGTGCGGGAAGAGGTTGAAGCTCTGGAACACCATGCCGACGTCGGCGCGCAGGCGGGTGAGCTCCTTGCCCTCCTCGGGCAGGCGCTCCCCGTCGATGGTGATCTCGCCGCGGGTGATGGTCTCCAGGCGGTTCAGGCAGCGGCACAGGGTCGACTTGCCGGAGCCGGAGGCGCCGATCAGCGCGACGACCTCGCCGCGATGGATGTCGAGGTCGATGCCCTTCAGCGCCTGGAAGTCGCCGAAGAACTTGTCGACGCCGCGCGCAGAGATCAGGGGGTCGCCGGTTCGACGTGAGTCACCGCGGCGGGCGCTGCGCTCGGCGGCCTGCGTGCCGGCGGCGCCGCCCTCGGCACCCTGCGGGCCGGCAGGACGCTGCGGGCCCGTCCCCGCGGCGGCGGCATCGGCAGCGTCGTCGGCCTCGGCGGCGTCGGGCGGAGTGCTGGTCTCGTTCATCCCCTGAGAATGCGTCCCCGCGCGACATCTGTCCAGATGAGAGAAGGGCTGATCGCATGTCGGGATCCTTTCGTGACCGCCTGGCACGCTCTGGTCGCACGCCTGCCATCGGCCCCGTCATGCAGCGTCACGTCACGTCACGCCGTGCCACGCACCGAGTGCTGCGTCTGGACCGCTATGACGAGCTCATAACGGTCCAGACGCAGCACTCGGTGTGGGATCGGTGCCTCAGCCTCGGTAGGCGCCCTGGTAGACGGAGTCGAAGGGGGTGTGCCCCTGCTGGCGATGCTCGATGGAGCTGGTGACCACGGCTTTCGCGGTGCGGGCCGCCTCGAGCGGGGTCGCGCCCTTGGCGAGCTCGGCGGTGACGGCGGCGGCGAGGGTGCAGCCGGCCCCGTTCACGCGCTCCTCGCCGATCTTCGGGCTGCGCAGCTCGACGGTCTGCTCGCCGTCATAGAACACGTCCACCGCATCCTCGCCCTCGAGCACGACCCCGCCCTTGGCCAGCACGATCACGTCGAAGGTGTCGTGGATCCGCTTCGCGGCCTCGGTGAGCTCCTCGACGTTCTCGATGCTCTCCATCCCGGACAGGGCGAGGGTCTCGAAGTGGTTGGGGGTGACGAAGGTGGCCAGCGGCAGGATCTGCGCCTTGAGCGCATCGTCGGTGTCCTGGGCGAAGCCGCCCTCGTTGCCCTTGCAGATCAGCACCGGGTCGAGCACGACGTTCGTGAAGGAGCGCTCGGCGAGGGCATGGGCGACGGTGTCGATCGTCGCCGGGCTGCCGAGCATGCCGATCTTCGTGGTGTCGATGTCGTGGACCGAGGTGCTCGCCTCGATCTGGTCGGCGATCAGCTGCGGGTCCAGGGGCACGAAGCGGTGGCCCCAGTCGTTCTTCGGGTCGAAGGAGACGATGCAGGTCAGCGCCGCGGTCCCGAAGGTGCCCAGCTGGTGGAAGGTCTTCAGGTCGGTCTGCGCACCGGCCCCTCCGGAGGCCTCGGAGCCGGCGATGGTCAGGGCGACGTGGGTCATGGGGGCCTTTCTCGGATTGCGTGCGTCGGTGCCGCTCGGTCGCGGCCGCCCGTGGCGCATCGGCCGACGGGTGCCGTCATGGCGGTGGTGACCGCGCGCTCCCAGGGCGGTCGCTCCCGCGGGGTCGTCGCCGCCCGTCGCAGCGGTCGTGCCGCGCGCTCCCAGGGCCCGGCGCCGGTGTGAGGCGCCGCCGACCCGTCGCTGCGGCAGGGGGTCGATCCTACCGGGTCCGGTACAGTGCCGGGCGTGCTGTCGCCGGACGAGACGACGGGGCGCAGCGTCCCGTCCACCACGCGCCGGGAGACAGCTCTGTCCGGGGCCGGGCCGAGGCCCGAGCGGCCCGAGGACGCCTCCCCCGCGCCTCCGGCCCGCTCCCTCCGTGACCGAGCGGGCGCGCTGGTGGACGAGCACCTGCGCTCGACGATGAAGTTCCTCGTCGTCGGCGGTCTCGTGTTCCTGCTGGACGCGGCGATGTACAACCTGCTGGTCTTCTGGCATCCCACGGACGGCTGGGGGCACGGGCTCCTGCACGGCACCCCGCTGACCGCGAAGGTCCTCACGATCGCCGCCGCCTCGTGCCTGACCTATCTCGGCAACCGCCTGTGGACGTTCGCGGACCGGCCCCGCCCCGAGACGACCCGGTCCATCATGCTGTTCGTCCTGGTGAATCTCATCGCGACGGGTCTGCAGCTGGCCTGTCTGGCGTTCTCCCGCTACGTGCTGGGGCTCGACTCCCCGCTGGCGGACAACATCTCGGGCACCTTCATCGGCCAGATCGTCTCGACCTCGTTCCGGTACGTCACCTACGGCCGTCTCGTCTTCCCGAAGCGCTGAACGCTCCGCGGGGCCGGGCTGTGCCGCCAGTGCGACGCGACGGCTGATGAGAGACTCGGGCCCATGAACTCCTCAGGACCCTGGACCCGCGCCGCCGCCGCTGCCGGCCTGCTCGTGGGCGGCGAGGCCCGCCCCACCGTGTTCGCGCAGATGTCCGCGAAGGCCGCCGCGCATGACGCGCTGAACCTCGGCCAGGGCTATCCCGACGACGCGCCGCCCGCGGTCGTGGCCGAGGCCGCCGTCGAGGCGATCCGCGGCGGCGCGAACCAGTACCCGCCCGGGGCGGGGGTCGCCGCGCTGCGGGAGGCCGTGGCCGCGCACCAGGCGGCCTGGTACGGGCTGGACTGGGATCCGGCCACGGAGGTCCTGGTCACGACCGGGGCGACCGAAGCGCTCGCGGCGACGATCCTCGCGCTCGTCGAGCCGGGCGACGAGGTGCTCACCCTCGAGCCGTTCTACGACCAGTACGCGGCGGCGATCGCCCTGGCCGGCGGCGTGCACCGGACGGTCCCGCTCACCTCGCACACCTCGGCCGACGGGGACCTGGTGCTGGGCGTGGACCGCGAGGCGCTGCGCGCGGCCTTCTCCGCGCGGACCCGGCTGGTGCTCGTGAACACCCCGCACAACCCCACCGGTCTGATGCTCGGAGCCGACGTGCTGGAGGCGGTCGTCGACGAGGCGACGCGGCATGACGCGCTGATCGTCACCGACGAGGTCTACGAGCACCTGACCTTCGACGCCCCGCACCGGGCGCCCGCGGCCCTGCCCGGCGCGCAGAACCGCACGATCTCGATCTCCTCGGCGGGAAAGACCTTCGCGGTGACCGGGTGGAAGATCGGGTGGATCACCGCTCGTCCCGAGCTGATCACAGCGATCACCGGCGCCAAGCAGTGGCTGACCTACGCCTCGGGCGCTCCCTTCCAGCCCGCGATCGCAGCGGGTCTGCGCATGGACCCGTCCGTCTTCCACGACCTCGCCGCGGACCTCCGCGCACGCCGCGACCTGCTCACCGACGGCCTGCGCGAGATCGGCTTCCGGGTCAGCGTGCCCGAGGCGGGCTACTTCACCGTCGCCGACGCGGCACCGCTCGGGGAGCCCGACGCCCGCGCCCTCGCCGAGCGCCTGCCCGGGGAGGCCGGGGTCGTCGCGATCCCGCTGTCGGCCTTCTACCGGGACGGCGACGCCGGGGACGCCGCCTCCCACCTGCGCTTCGCCTTCTGCAAGTCGCGGCCGACGATCGAGCAGGCCCTCGAGCGGCTCGAGAGCTGGGCGGCGCCCCGACGCTGAGCGGCGCTCGACCGGCGAAGGCTCCATATTCTCCGCCTGGCGCGGACTCCGCACTTCGTTATCCAGATGATGTCGGAAGAAAGCGCTTCGCACCCCTTCGCAGAATTATGATCTGGTTCACCGGAGCGCTCTAGCTCCGTCTTCTCTGCATCCCGAAGGAGACGGCCCCTCGCGCCCAGAATCATCATGAGCATCCCACCCCCTCAACCTCCCCAGTCAGGATCCCCCAACCCCTGGCACCCCTCGTCCGCGAACGGCCAAGGCCCCTCATATCCGTCAGGCCCCCCTTCGCACGAGCCCCCGTACGGGTCTCCCTACGGACCTCCGTCGAACGGCAGCCCGTACGGTGCGCCGCCGCCCACCACCTCTCCTGGTGCTGCTTACGGGTTCCAGCCCGGACAGCAGCCCCCGACCAAGAACGAGTCCGGCAGCGGGGGCGTCGTCAAGTGGTTGGTGATCGGCTGCCTCGGATGCGCAGGAATCGTCGTTCTCGGTTTCCTCGCGCTGCTCCTCCTCGCCGTGCTCGACGGAGGAGGCGACGACGAGACGCCGACCTCTACGACGTCGGTCGAGACGGGCGTCAGCGACGGCGGCGGAGAGGCGACAGACGCGGACGCGGAGAACGCGCCGGACGACGAGAGCGGAGAGGAGAACGCCCCTGCCGATCCCGCCGACGTCACCGCCGAGACGGACGCCGTCAAAGTCACCGTCCTGTCGATGGAGCGGACTCAGGAGCTGAGCGATTCGCTCTGGGAGTACACGACGAGCAACGAGTACGTCGTCATCGACATCAGCTACACCAACAAGTCCTCGGAAAGCCTGGACCTCTGGGCGAACGACATCGTCCTCGTCGATCCCGAGGGTAAGGAGTACGAGGCCAACACCGATGTCTCACTCGCCGTCGAGGCACCGATCATCATCGAGGAGATCAATCCGGGTCTGACCATCGAGGGCACTCTCGTCTACGAGGTCCCGGCGGGCACGGAGTTCGCAGAGCTCCGCTTCGAGGGGAGCTACGGGACCGGCGAGGCCGTGACCATCGACTTCGATTGAGTCAGCCCTCCGAGCCGTCGCGCTGACGCCCCCTTCCTGCCTCGTCGGCGGGAAGGGGGCGTCCCTCTCTCACGCCCTCGGGTCACCGACCCGCGGTGAACCGCTCTCCATGGAAGGCGCTGCCCGTCGTGCGCTCGGCGGCGCCGGAGGCGTCGAGATAGGGGGTGATCCCGCCGCGGTGGCGGGGGAAGCCGGCGCCGAGGATCAGCGCGAGGTCCACCTGCTCGGGCTGCTCGACCACGCCCGCCTCGATCATGAGCTGGATCTCCTCGGCCAGGCCCGCCCGCACCTTCTCCAGCAGCGCCTCCCCCACCAGCGGCTCGACCCCGGCGGGGCGCTCGCCCTCGCCGAAGACCTGTGCGACCGTCGGCGAGACCGGAGGGTGCACGGCGGTGCGGCTGCGCTCGGTGAAGTGGACACCGCCCTGCGCCATGACGCCCAGGCCGGGCGAGGCGTGGAAGCGGCCGCCGAGCTCCTCGACGAGCACCTGACCCACGTGGTCCGCGACGCCGAGACCCACGAGGTCCAGCAGCGCGAAGGGCCGCATCGGCATGCCGAGAGCGTCGAGGGAGACGTCGACCTCCGCGGGATCGGCGCCCGCGTCGAGGGAGGCGAGCACGGCGCCGAGCACGCGGAACAGGAGCCGGTTGACGATGAAGCCGGGCGCGTCGGCGCTGCGCACCGCGAACTTCCGCAGGCGGCGCACCACCTCGAGGCCGGTGGCGAGGGTCTGCTCGTCGGTGGCCTCGGTGTGGATCACCTCGACCAGCGGCATCTTCGCGACGGGGTTGAAGAAGTGCAGGCCCACCACCCGCTCAGGGCGGGCGAGCTCCTCGGCCATCCGCGCGACGGACAGCGAGGAGGTGTTGGTGACCAGCAGCGCATCCTCGGCGAGGACGCCCTCGAGCTCGGCGAAGACGGACTTCTTGACCGCGAGCACCTCGGGCACGGCCTCGAGCACGAGGTCGCAGCCTGCGAGGTCCTGCAGGTCGGTGGTCGCGGAGAGGTTCTCCGCGATCGCGGTCGCGCTCGCCTCGTCGAGCAGGCCGCGAGCGGCGGCCTGCGCGACCACGTCCCGGGCGGCGGCGAGGCCCTTCTCGGCGGTCGTCTCGTCGAGGTCGCGCATGACGACGGGGACCTGCAGACCGAGGGCGAGCTGCGCGGCGATCTGGGAGGCCATGAGGCCGGCCCCGGCCACGCCCACGCGACGGATCTCGCGGGCGCCCTCGACGGGGGTGCGGCCGGGCTTGCCGCGGCGCAGCAGCTCGGCGGAGTAGAGGGAAGCTGCGGCGGCGTCGCTGCTGACGAGCTCGGCGAGCGCCTCCCCCTCGCGGGCCAGGGCGTCCTCGAGGGTGGAGCCGGGCAGCTGCTGCAGCAGGATCAGCGCGCGGCCGACGGCGGGGGCGCCCTGCTCCTCGAGCCGCTGCGCCCAGGCGCGGCGGGTCTCGGCGGGGGTGTGCGGGGCGTCGAGGGCATCGAGCAGCTCCTCCGCCTCGGGGGATCCGGCCGCGGGCAGGGCGGGGGCGCGGCCGCCCCAGGCGGCTCGACCGGCCGCGTCGGCGGCGCTCGTGCCGGTCGTGCCCGCCTCGCCGATCACGGCGGGGTCGACCACGTCGGTGTCGGTCTCGTCGACGTCGACGTGGGCGGCGACCAGGGCGGCGAACTGGTCGAGCGCCTCGTCGAGGTCTGCGGCGAGCTCGTCGACCAGGCCGAGCTCCTCGGCTTCCTCCGCGGTGAGCTGCCGGTCCCGGGCGGGGTCCTCGAGGATCATCCGCACGGCGGTCTCCGCGCCGACGACGGACTGCAGGAGGGTGGTGCCGCCCCAGCCGGGCAGGATGCCGAGGCTCGTCTCGGGCAGGCCGATGCCGCGCACGCCGGGGGCGGCGGTGCGCACGTCGGCCATGAGCGCGACCTCGAGGCCGCCGCCGAGTGCGACGCCGCCCAGGTGCGCGAGGAGCGGCACGGGGCTGGTGCGCACACGGACCTGCAGGTCATGGGCGGCATGGGTCATCTCGTGGACGTTCTCGGCGGCGGTCGGGTCGGCGAACATCGACAGGTCCGCGCCGGCGAGGAAGGCGCGGCCGGTGCCGGTCATCGCGATCGCCTGGACCTCGCCGGCCTCGGCGCGGTCGAGCGCGGTCGCGATCGCGCCGGTGACGGCGTCGATCGAGCGGGGGCCGAGGGTGGCGGGGCGGCGCTCCTCCCCCTCGGGAGGGGCGAAGGTCAGCACGGCCACGGTCCCGAGTCCGGGGTGCTCACGGTCCTCCGTGAGGACGCGGGTGATGTGCTCGGTGTAGCTGCTCATCGGGGACCTTTCGCGATCTCGTCGTCGAGTGCCGCACAGTTGTCTGATACTGCCGGTTTCAGATAGATCATGCCTCAGCGCCGGGGCGGGTGTCCACCGCATCGGCGCGGCGGGCCAGCGGCGCGGTTCCCGCCGCCACGTGCACGACGGCTCCGGGGCGGCACCGCCGCCCTCAGCCGGTCGCGAAGTAGAGGACCTCTCCGCTGAACGTCTCCACGCCGAGGCGGAAGGTCTCCAGCTCGGTCTCGGGGACGAGGAAGGCGCTGTGGAAGCGGGCGCTCTGCCCGTCGGCGAGCGGCGTGATCCGCTTCATCGGGTCCGGGACGATGCCCTCGCCGACGTCGGGGAAGTAGGTGCGGTCGGACTCGCCGGTCAGCCACAGCTCCTCCGCGGGGGCGAGGTGCCCGGTGCCGTCGTAGCGCACCTCGTAGTCGACCAGCACCAGGTGGTATCCGTCCTGGAGCAGGTCCTCCCCTCCCGCGGCGGGCAGGGTCGCGTCGAGGTCGACGGCGTGCGGGGTGACGGAGAGGGTCCCGCCGGTCCAGACGTTCCAGGTCACGGTGTGCTCGCCGATGGTGGCCGGGTCGTCGTAGCCGCCGGTGCCGTCGTCGACCTCGCGCCCGTCGGCGTCGGTGACGGTGCCCGGCTCGCGCGTCCGCTCCTCCTCCTGCGAGGCGGGGGCGCGGGTGGCGGGCGCGGAGCTGGGGGCGGCCGACGGGACCGCCTCGTCGTCGGCGAGCAGCGTCCGTGCGGTCCCGAGCACGAGCGCGACGATGGCGACGGCGGCCGCCCCCTGGACGGCGACCATGGCAAGGATCGCCCAGGCGGGGAGGCGTCCCTCGCGGCGCCCCTCCTCGGGCGGTGGGGGCGGCGGCTCGTCAGTGAAGGTCGGGGCGCCGAAGGGCGCCTCGTCGCCGAGGTCCGAAGGGGTGCGCGGCGGCGAGGCGGCATCGTGCGCAGGCAGGGAGAAGGGGGCCACGGCGCCCATGGGGGACGACGGGGAGGGGGCGGGGGCTTCCGGCCCCTGTCGGCCGGCGCCGTCCTCCCAGTCGTAGTCGGAGGGCGACCCCCGTCCCGTACTCATGCTCCGAGCCTAGAGGACGGACACGTCGGGGGAGGCTGCTCGCCCCGGGGTCCACACCGGCCCCTTCGGCCCGCCGGCCCGCCGCGGGCGCTCAGCCGATCCAGGAGCCGACCAGCACGTAGACCACGACGGAGACGACCACGACGATCCCGAGCAGCGCGAGGGCGACGACGGTCGGCGAAGGCCGACGAGAGCCACGCGGCTCGGGCGTGCGAGGGGACTCGTCCTTGCTGGTCTGCGGCACGGACCGCGCTCCTTCCGGGGCAGGGCGGACCCGGCGGCTCCGGGTGCGTTCACGATACCTCGGCGACCGGGGACCACCCCGCGCTCGCGGACTCGGAGGAGGTCACGTAGCAGGATGCCTCCACGGGCTCTCGCCCCGGACCGATCCGAAGGTTCCGGGCCGACGGGAGTAGCGTGATCCGGTCTCGCCCCGCAGGGCGCACTCCCTGCCGCACCCCTCTCCTTCCCGTGCCCGAGGACCCGCATGACTGCCCACGACCCCCTCTCCGATACGCCGCTCCCGCCCGTGCACCTACCGACCCGCCCACGCGATGACGCGGACGGGCCCGGCACCGCCCAGGTGCCCGTCTCCCCTGCCCCGGCGGCGGGCGAGGCCGTGCTCGACGAACCGGCGTGGTCCTCGCTCACCGGTGCCCACCGCCACCTCGCGATCGGCAACGAGCACGTGCTGCGCTACCCCTCGGACGTCTCCCCCTTCGTGGGGGTGCACGACTGGGAGCACCCCGAGGTGTGGGACGCGATCCTGGACGTGTTCGGCCACGACGCCGTCGTCTCCGTCTCGCACGCCGATCCGGTGCTGCCCGAGGGCTGGCGCCCCGAGTTCTCGATCCCCGGGGTGCAGCTGGTCCAGACCGAGCGCCTCGCGCCGCAGCCCGAGCCGGAGGCAGTCGAGCTGGGCGCGGCGGACAGCGCCGAGATGCTCGCGCTGATCGAGCTGACCCGGCCCGGCCCCTTCGAGGCGCGCACCCATGAGCTGGGCCGCTACGTGGGGATCCGGCGGCAGGGAGAGCTGATCGCGATGGCCGGCGAGCGCCTGCATCCGGCGGGCTGGACGGAGATCAGCGCGGTCGCGGTCCACCCCGAGCACCGCCGGCAGGGACTCGCTTCCCGCCTCGTGCTCGACGTCGCCTTCCACATCCAGCAGCGCGGCGACCGGGCGCTGATGCACGCCTCCGCCGCGAACACCGTCGCGATCGCCGGCTACGAGAAGCTCGGCTTCTCCCTGCGGCGCCGCCTCACCTTCGGCGCGGTGCGCACGCCCTGAGCCTCGGGTCGCATCGGGGTGCGCCTGCGGCCCCTGCACGTCTCCCGGCTCGGTACCGTCGTGCCATGACCATGACCATGAGCGCGAGCTGGCCCGAGCCCCTGCAGGACGTGGATCGCAGCGATGAGGAGCTGCGGGCCTGGGTGGCCGAGCGGATCCACCGGCTGGACGCCGACGGGCGCCGCAGCGCCGACACCCATCTGGTGCGCCTGGACCTGCCGGAGGACTGGGACATCCAGCTCTACCTCAAGGACGAGTCCACGCACTCCTCCGGGAGCCTCAAGCATCGCCTGGCCCGTTCGCTGTTCCTGTTCGCCCTGGTCAACGGGCAGCTGCGTCCGGGTATGCCGGTGATCGAGGCGTCCTCCGGCTCGACGGCCGTGAGCGAGGCGCATGTGGCGCGGATGCTGGACATCCCCTTCGTCGCGGTGATCCCGCGCGGCACGAGCGCGCGCAAGATCTCGCTGATCGAATCCGCCGGCGGGCACTGCCACGTGGTGGACGGCGCCGCGGACATGAGCCGGGCGGCGCAGCGCCTGGCCGAGGAGCGCGGCGGGCTGTTCCTGGACCAGTTCACGCACGCCGAGCGGGCCACCGACTGGCGGGGCAACAACTCCATCGCCGTCAGCGCCCTGGCCCAGCTCGAGCTCGAGCCGCATCCGGTGCCGCGCTGGATCGTGGTCGGCGCGGGGACGGGCGGGACCAGCGCGACCTTCGGGCGCCTGCTGCGCTACCGCAGTCTGCCCACCTCGCTGTGCGTCGCGGACGTGGAGAACTCGGCGTTCTTCCCCGGCTGGGTCCAGGGGGATCCGACGCTCACGACGGGAGAGGGCTCGCGGATCGAGGGCATCGGCCGCCCGCAGGTCGAGCCGAGCTTCGTGCCCGGGGTGGTGGACCGCATGATCCGGGTGCCCGATGCGGCCTCGGTCGCCGCGGCCCGGTATCTCTCCGAGGTGCTCGGCCGACGGGTCGGCGCCTCGACCGGCACGAACCTCATCGCCTCCGCGCAGCTGATCGCCCAGATGCGCGAGGGCGGGGAGGCTGGCTCGGTGCTCACCCTGCTGTGCGATCCGGGCGACCGCTACTCCGACACCTACTACGACGACGACTGGGTCGCCGCGCAGGGCTGGGACCTCGCACCGTGGCGCGCGGCGCTCTCGGAGCTGCTGCCGCTCGGGGTGCGCTGAGAGGGTTCCGGGCGCCGGCCCCGCTCCGCCACCGGCTGGCTCCGCCACCCCGCTCCGGGATTGGTCATCTGCTGGCGCTGGGCGTCCCACTACGGCGATATAGGCACAGAGGGACGCCCAGCGCCAGTACCTGACCATGGCGCGGGGCCGCAGCACGCCGGGGCCACCGCGCACCAGGGACTCAGCACGCCGGGCCGCAGCAACCCGGGGCCGCAGCACGCCGGGGACTCAGCGCCCGGGCACCTCGAGCCTCCAGGCCTCGGCGAGCGCCCCACGCACGCGGACGCGCTCGCCGCCTGCCGGGTAGAAGCGCAGCGTGTGCGGGGTGGCCGCGTCCGGGAGGTGCTCGAGCAGGCTCGCGTCGAGGAACACCGTCGCGGGCCCGTCATCGACCGAGAACACCTCGCGCGCAGCGCCGTCGGCCTCGAGGATCTCGACCGTGACGGCCCCGCGGGTGCGCACCTCGGCCCGGACGGGCGTCTCGAGCACGAGCTCGGAGACGCCGGCGGGCACCTCGACCTCGGCGAGGGACGGAGCACCGATGCCGCCGGCACCGGCCACCGACTCGAGCGGCAGCGCCTCGACCCGCAGCGCGCGCAGCTCCGGGGCCGGCGCGCTGCGCAGCTCCTCCCCGTCCAGCCGCAGCTCCCGCGGGAAGGTCAGCGTTCCCGCCCAGCCCTGGGCGTCGGTCTGCTCCTGGGTGCGCTGCAGACCCTCCCAGGACCAGCCCCACACCAGCACCCGGTCGCCCTCGGCGTCGACGACGGCCTGGGGTGCGTAGAAGTCAGGACCGATGTCGACCTGTCCCCCGGCGGACGGAGCGAAGCGCGGCGCGCCATCCGGGCCGTCGACGAGGTCCCCCACCAGGTAGTCGACCTGGAGGGTGGAGCGCTCGTGGGTGTCCGGGTGGCCCCAGCGGGAGACCAGCAGCACCCAGCGCCCGCCGACGGGCACGAGCTGCGGGCACTCCCAGAGGTCGGCGGGCGCATGCTCGGCGGCGACCGGGTCGTCCCCGTGCAGCAGCGTGCCGACGAGCTCCCAGCGCTCGAGGTCCTCGCACGAGTACAGCAGCAGCGTCGGCACGAGCTCCCCGCCCTCGCGCACCCCGGCGCCCTGGATCCCCCAGCGCTTCCCGCCGTGGGTGAACACGAAGGGATCGCGCACGCCGACCAGGCCGGGGACCTCGGGCACCTCGGCGGCGACGACCCCGGGGCGCACCAGCGCGGTGCCGCTCGCGTCGAGCCGGGCCACGAGCACGCGAGAGAGCTGGTTCTCGATCCCGTCGACCCCTGAGTAGACGAGGGTGGGCACGGCGGGAGCACCGGGCCCGTCGGCGACGGCACCGACGGAGCGGTCAGCAGCAGCAGCGGCGACCGGGTCGCCGGGTGCAGGGTCGAGGAGACCGATGCCGCTCCAGCAGCCGTCCTGGTCGGCCTCTCCCGCGCGGGGCACGGGGCCCAGCGGCTCCTCGCGCCAGCTCACCAGGTCCGAGGAGGACATGTGCCCCCAGTGGATGAGCTCGTGGCGGGTGGAGGCGGGGTTGTGCTGGAAGAACACGTGCCAGCGGCCGTCGGCGGTGCGGTGGATGCCGTTGGGGTCGTTGATCCAGCCGCGCGGGTGGACGCGGTGGAGGGCCGGGAAGCCGGGGTCGAGGGGCTCGGTCATCGTGATGCTGCTCCTGGTGACGTGGGGGCGGGGAGGGTGCGCCGAGGGCGGCGGGCAGGGGTCACTTCGAGGACCCGGCGGTGAGGCCCTCGCGCAGGTAGCGCTGGCCGAAGAGGAAGACGACCACCGCGGGGACCATCGAGAGGATCACCCCGGCGAGCACGACCGAGATCGAGCCGGTGCCGAGGTTGCCCTGCAGGGTGACGAGGCCGAGCGGGAGGGTGTAGTTCTGCTCGGAGATCATGAAGATCAGCGGCCGGAAGAACTCGTTCCAGTGGTAGTTGAAGGCGAGGACCCCGACGATCGCCATCCCGGACAGCGCCAGCGGCGCGTAGATCGAGAAGAAGGTGCGCCAGGGGCTCGCGCCGTCGAGGGCTGCGGCCTCGCCGAGCTCGAGCGGGAGCCCCAGGAAGTACTGCCGCATCAGGAAGGTCCCGAAGGCGGTGGGGATCGCGGGGAGGATCAGCGCCAGCAGCGTGTCCGACAGACCCATGCCGCGGATGATCATGAACACCGGAACGATCGTGACCTGCACGGGGACCATCATCGTGGACAGCACGATCGCGAACAGCAGGTTCTTGCCGCGGAACTCCATGCGGGCGAAGACGTAGCCGGCCATCGCGGCGGTGAGCATCTGGCCGAGGGCGACGACGCCGGTCACCAGGGCGCTGTTGAGCACCAGCAGCGGCACGGCGATCTGCTCGAACACCGCGGCGTAGCTCGAGAAGTCCGGGGAGGTGGGGAAGAAGCTCGGCGGGAGGCTGAAGGATTCCGCGGCGGGGCGCAGCGAGGTGGTGAAGGTCCACCACACCGGGCCGAGGGTGAGGACGGCGGCGACGAGGAGGGCGGCGTACTTGGCGAGGGCGGGCAGGCGGCGTGTCATCGGGGGTCCTTCCGGACGGGGGCAGGGGCGCTCACGGCGGCGGGAGCGCGGCTCACTGGTAGAAGACGAAGCGTCGGGCGAGGCGGAACTGGACGGCGGTGACGAGCATGATCAGGATCATGAGGACCAGGCCGATCGCGCTGGCCCGCCCGAACTCGAGCTCGCGGAAGGCGCTCTCGTAGATGACCATCACGACGGTGCGGGTGGAGTCGCCGGGCCCGCCGCGGGTGAGCACGTAGGGCTGGTCGAAGACCTGCAGCGCGGAGATGATCGCCATCACCGAGGCGACCAGGACGGTGGGGCTGACCAGCGGCAGGGTGAGGTGGCGGAACTGCCGCCACCCGGTCGCGCCGTCGATGGAGCCGGCCTCGTAGACCTCGGTGGGGATCGCGCTGAGCCCGCCCACGAACAGCAGGAACGAGAAGCCGAAGTTCTGCCACACGTACACCGCGATCACCACGACCATCGCCCACTGGGGGCTGGTCAGCCAGGGCACGGCGGGGATCCCGAGGAGGGAGAGCAGCCAGTTGATGACGCCGTAGCTCTCGTTGAACAGGTACTTCATGAGGATCGAGACGCTCGCGGCGGAGAGCACCAGCGGGAAGAAGAAGGTCGAGCGGAAGAAGACCCGCAGCCATCCCGGCATCCGGGAGCTGACCAGCACCGCGAGCAGCATCGCGACGACCAGCTGGGCGGTGACGGCGAAGAGCACGAACACGGCGGTGTTGAGGAAGGAGATGCCGACGGTGCGGTCGGTCGCCATCGCGGTGAAGTTCGCCAGGCCCACGAACTGCGGGGCGGTGATGATGTCCCAGCGGAAGAAGGCCAGCACGAGCGAGCCGACGATCGGCAGCACCACGAAGATGCCGATGCCGAGCATCGTGGGGGCCAGGAACAGCCAGCGCAGCAGGGCGCTGTCGCGGTCGGTGGTCATGAGGGGTCCTCCTCGGCGAAGACGTCGCGCAGATCGGCGTCCAGCGACGCGAGGGAGCGCGCGACCAGGTCGGGGCCGCCGGACAGGGCGGTGGAGACATTGCGGATCAGCGCCGTCTCGACGGCGGCCTGCTGGGGCGGCGCGGGGATCGGGCCGGTGTCCGGGAAGCGGTCGAGCGTCTCGTAGAAGCGGGACCAGTGCTCGGGGCCGACGCCCGTGTACAGCGAGTCGCTGACCATCGAGCGGCGCGTCGGGGTGGTCGACGGGGTCGGGAAGGCGAGCTCCATCGCCTCCTTCGAGGCGGTGTACTTGATCCACTCCCAGGCCTGGTCGGGCTTGTCGGTGGTCTTCATGACCGCGTACCCGGCGGCGCCGAACTGATGGCGCTGGCTGCGCCACTTCGGGAAGAACTGCACGTCGTACTGCTCGGGGCGCATGCCGCCCTCGGCCAGTCCCTGCACCCAGTAGCCGCCGGCGGGGGTGGTGCCGATGCGCCCGGAGGCGAAGAGGCCGACGAGCGTGTTGCCGCCGCCTTCCTCGGGGCGCACGGCGAGCCCCTCGCCGACGAGGCCGCGCAGGTACTCGAAGCTCTCGTGGACGCGGTCGTCGGTCGCGTTGGAGCCGGTCCACAGGTAGCCGCCGGAGCGCTGCTCGCCGGGGTAGAACGTGGACCAGAAGCCCTCGCCGCCGGCGGCCCGCTCCTCGATGAGGAAGGAGGTGTCGTTGACGTAGAGCCAGGGCACGATCCCGCCGAAGAGGCGGTTGGTCCAGTAGTACGGGGTAGCGTCGCCCTTCATGCCGCGCAGCAGCTCGGTGAAGTCGTCCTTCGTCCACTCCTCCCCCGGCATCTCGAGCCCGTTGCGCTCGATGACGTCGAGGTTGAGGTACATGTTGGCGGCGTTGAAGTCGAGCGGCAGCTGGAAGAGCGAGCCCTTGTACATGAACGCCTCGACGAGGCTGGGGTGGACGTCCTCGAAGTAGTCCCGCATCTCCTCCGCGTCGCGCAGGAGGTAGTCGTCCAGCGGCAGGGCGAGCCGCTCGGCGAACAGCTGCGCTCCCTCGGTCGCGGTGTAGACGATGTCCGGCTGGGTGCCGGAGGCGACCATCGTGAGGATCTTCGCGAAGAAGTCGCCCCAGTCGGTGGCCTGCACGGACTGGATGAGCACGGGGATGTCGGGGTGGGTCTCCATGAAGGCGTCGGCGATCTGCTGGCGACCGGCGGCGTCCTGGGAGGTGCCGAGGATCAGGATCGTCAGGGCGTCCTGTCCCCTTCCGGGGATGTCGGCGCCGGTGAGCCGGGGCCAGGCGGCGACGGTGCCGGCGAGGGCTGCCGCGCCGCCGGCGCCGAGGAGGGCGCGGCGGGTGAGGGTGGAGGGGCTGGCCATGCGGTCCTCTTCGTCGAGAGTCGGGACAGTCGGGACGGGCTGGGTGGTGCGGTGCGGGCGGCCGGGGGCACTGCCGACCCCTGGACGCCGCCCGACGCTTACACACGTGTCGAAGCGGTGTGCGGCGAGTATGGGGCACCACTTTCACACGTGTCAAGGCACGGCGTTCGCGGATGCCCTGGAGCGGGCCCTGCAGAAAGGGGCGTCCAGCGGCACGCTGCGGAGCTGAGCGCCGCGCCGTGCCGCTCAGCGCCCGAAGATGCAGGCGCGACCACGAAAGGACGGCGGGCTGCCCGAGCAGGTCAGCCCGCCGGAGCCAGGTCAGCCCTCCGGAGCGCTCCCCACCGAGTCGCGTTCGACCAGCGGGCACTCGACGACCTCGACCCCCTCGCCGCCGACGACCCCGTCCCCCGCGAGCCGCGCGAGCAGCGCGGCCATCGCGAGCCGCCCCATCTCCTCGTGGGGCAGGGCGATCGTGGTGAGCTTCGGGACCAGCCGCTCGGCGAAGAAGTCCTCGTCGTCGAAGCCGATCACGGAGAGGTCGCCCGGCACCGACACACCCGCGGCGGTCGCGGCATGCAGCGCCCCGGCGGCCACCCGGTCACGGATGCAGAACATGCCGGTCGGCGGCTCCGGCTCGGCCAGCAGCCTGGCCGCGACCCGATAGCCGTCGTCGATCTGCCATCCGGCCGGGGCCACGCGCGGCTCGATGCCTGCGGTGGCCAGCTCGTCGCGGAACCCGGCCTCTCGCTCGACGACACCGAGGGAGCGATCGTCGCCCGACAGCATGGCGATCCGCCGATGCCCGGTCTCGACCAGCCGGCGGGCCGCACGCCGGGCGCCGCCGTAGTCGTCGGGCAGGAAGGTGGGCGGCGCCGCGGCCTCTTCGTCACCCTCGACCTCGCAGTTCAGCAGCACCAGCGGGATCCCCGGCGGCACGTCCGGGAGGGGCACGCGCACGCGCCCCATGGTCGCGTAGATCAGCCCGTCGACCTGCCGCTCGGCGAGCAGGCGCGCGGCGTCCTCGACGGTGTGGTCCCGCAGCGAGAGGTCCACCGTGATCACCAGGTAGTCGTGCTGGGCGGCGATCATCGAGGCGGCGCGCGCCATGCGACCCGCGAAGGGCGAGGTGGCGATCTCGTCGGTGATCAGGCCGATCGTGCGGGAGCGACGCTCCTTGAGCGAGATGGCGAGGGCGGAGCGGGTGTAGCCGAGCTCGGCGGCGGCCGCGAGCACACGCTGCTGCGTGGCCGGTGCGACCGTCCCCTCGACGCGACCGTTGAGCACCATCGAGACGGTCGCGCGCGAGACGCCCGCGCGAGCCGCGACGTCGGCGGAGGTGGGACGGCGGGGCGAGGGGCTCACAGCTCGCAGGATACGCGGCCCGGCATGGTTGACAGCGTCGTCTAGAGCGCTCTAGATTGCCGTCACCGAAGAGCCCGCCCCGAAGCAAGGACGCCTCATGGCCATCGCCCGCACCTCCGCCCCGCCCGTCCGCGAGGACGCCGTCCCCCTCACCGCCGCGCCCCGCGTCGGCATCGCCCCGGACTCCTGGGGCGTGTGGAACCCCATCGATCCCGCCCAGCCCGAGCCCGAGCAGTACCTGCGCGAGGTCGCCGAAGCCGGATTCCACTGGACCGAGCTGGGCCCCTACGGCTATCTCGGCACCGATGCGGGCCGTCTCGCGGAGCAGTTCGCCGCGCACTCGCTCCAGCTCTCCGCCGGCACCCAGGCGATGCCGCTCGAGCAGGGTCCCGCGACGGTCGAGACGGTCTGGGCCGAGACCCGCGAGATCGCCGCGCTCGTGCGCGCCCTCGGCGGCGAGCACCTCATCGCCCTGCCCTCGATGTGGGAGCGCGAGGCCGACGGCCGCGTGCGCGGCCCCCGCACCCTGGACACGCAGGGCTGGGAGCACCTGTCCTCCGGCCTCGACGCGATCGGGCGCCGGCTGCGGGAGGAGTTCGACCTCGCCCTGCAGTTCCACTCCCACGCCGACAGCCCCGTCGGCACCCGCAGCGAGGTGCTGCGCCTGCTGGAGAGCACCGATCCCGAGGCCGTGAACCTGTGCCTGGACACCGGACATCTCGCCTACTACCAGGCCGATTCGGCGGGCCTGCTGCGCGAGGTCCCCGAGCGAATCGGCTACCTGCACCTCAAGCAGGTCGCCCCCGAGGTCCTGGCCGACGTGCTGAAGAACGACGTGCCCTTCGCCGAGGCCGTCGGCCGCGGGGTGATGGTCGAGCCGCCGCACGGCGTGCCCGGCTACGGCCCCGTCCTCGAGCTCGCCGCCGCGGCGCATCCGGGGATCTTCGCGATCGTCGAGCAGGACATGTACCCCGTCGCGGACCTCTCCGAGCCCGCACGCATCGCCCGCCGCACCCGCGAGCACATCGCCGGCTGCGGCGCCGCCGTCCGCTTCCGCTGACCCCTGCCCCGTTCGAAGGAGAACCCTCATGACCACCTCCCCCACCCCCGTGCGCATCGCCGTGATCGGCGCCGGCATGGCCGGCCAGGCCCACGCCTTCGGGTACCGCACCGCGATGATGGCCGTCAGCTCCTCGCTGCGCGTCGAGCTCGACACGATCGCCGACCCGAACCTGCCGCTCGCGCAGTCCGTCGCCGACCGCTACGGCTTCGCCCACGCCACCGGCGACATCGACGCGCTGCTGGAGCGCGAGGACATCGACGCGATCAGCGTCGCGCTGCCGAACTTCCTGCACGCCGAGGTGCTGCCGAAGGTGCTCGCCTCGGGCAAGCACGTCCTCGCCGAGAAGCCGATCGGCCGCACCGTCGAGGAGTCCTCCTCCCTCCAGGCCCTCGCCGAGGCCTCTCCCGCGGTGACCGGCGTGGGATTCTCCTTCCGGCGCCTGCCGGGACTCGCCGCGCTCGCCGCCGCCGTGCGCGACGGGCGGATCGGCGAGGTCCACACCGTGCGCGGCTGGTACCGGGCCGACTACGCCGCCGATCCCGCCGGGGCGCTGTCCTGGCGCTACTCGCAGGAACAGGCCGGCGCCGGCGCGCTGCTGGACATCGGCTCGCACGCGATCGACGCGGTGCAGTTCGTGGCCGGCGCGATCTCGAGCGTGGACCGGGCGAGCCTGCGCACCGTGATCACGGAGCGGCCCGAGCCGGCGGCGGGCGCGATCGGCCACGGCGCCTCGACCTCGACCGAGCGCGGCCCCGTGGACAACGACGACATCGCCCTGCTGAGCGTCGGCTTCGCCAGCGGCGCCGCGGGGCAGATCGAGCTCAGCCGCATCGCCCACGGCACCCCGAATTCCCTGGGCGTGGAGGTGTTCGGCACGAACGGGCACGTCACGTTCGAGTCGCAGCGCGCCGGCGAGTTCACGATCTTCGAGGCAGGGCTGACCGATGCGGCCTACAACGGCCCGCGCACCGTGGTCACCGGTCCCGAGCACCCCTACTTCCGCGACGTCGCGGCGATGCCGGGAGGCGGTGTGGGCACCGGCTACGCCGAGGCGTTCACCGCCGAGATCCAGGAGTTCGTGCGCGCGATCGGCGAGGGCGCCGCGATGGACACCGACTTCGCGGCGGCGACGGCGATGATGCGCGTGGTCGGCGCGGCGCTGGAGTCCCACCGCAGCGGGCAGGCCGTCGAGATCGCCTGAGCCCGACCCACCCGATCCGGACCGAGACGAAGGAGTCCTCACCATGTCCGCCAGAACGACCTCCAGCCCTTCCGCCGGGCCACCCGCCGGCTCGCGCGCCGTGGACGCCTCGCAGCTCCCGCCGCTGATCCCGGGTCCCCATGGCCGACGCCTCACGATCGTCGCCCTCATCGCGACGATCGGCGGGCTGCTGTTCGGCTACGACACCGGGGTCATCAACGGCGCGCTGCGCCCGATGACCGCCGAGCTGGGGCTGACCCCGCTCACCGAGGGCGTGGTCACCTCCTCCCTGCTGTTCGGCGCCGCCGTCGGGGCTTTCCTCGGCGGCCGCCTCTCCGACGCCTTCGGCCGGCGCCGCACGATCCTGGGCCTCGCCGTGGCCTTCCTGGCGGGCACCACGATCTGCGTGCTCTCCCCGAGCTTCGCGGTGATGGTGCTGGGTCGCGTGGTGCTGGGCCTGGCCGTCGGCGGCGCCTCCACCGTGGTGCCGGTCTACCTCGCCGAGCTCGCGCCCTACGAGACCCGCGGCTCGCTCGCGGGCCGCAACGAGGTGATGATCGCCGTCGGCGCCTTCGCCGCCTTCGCGGTCAACGCCGTGATCGGCAACGTGTGGGGGCACCTGGACGGGGTGTGGCGCCTCATGCTCGCCGTCTGCGCGATCCCCGCGATCGCGCTGTTCGTCGGGATGCTCACCATGCCCGAGTCCCCGCGCTGGCTGGTCGGCCGCGGCCGACGGGACGAGGCGCTCGCGGTGCTGCGCACGATCCGCTCCCCCGAGCGGGCCGAGGCGGAGCTCGCGCAGGTCGAGGTCGCCGCGGGCGGGGAGCGGGCTCGCCGCACCAGCTCCTGGCGGACGGTGCTGGGGAACCGGTGGCTGCGCCGGATCCTGCTGGTCGGCGTCGGAGTGGCCGTGTTCCAGCAGCTCACCGGCATCAACACGATCGTCTACTACGGCCAGGTGGTGCTGATCGAGGCCGGCTTCGACGAGAGCGCGGCGCTGATCGCGAACGTGGTCCCGGGGCTCATCGGCGTGGTGGGCTCGATCGCGTCGCTGTACATGATGGACAGGGTCGACCGGCGCACCATGTTCCTCACCGGCTACTCGCTGATCACGCTGTGGCACCTGCTGATCGCGGGCGCCTCGGTCGCCCTGCCCGCGGACAGCGCGGCCCGCCCCTACGTGATCCTGGTGCTGGTGGTGCTGTTCGTCGGCTCGATGCAGACGTTCCTGAACGTCGCGACCTGGGTGATCCTCTCGGAGATCTTCCCGCAGCGCATGCGCGGCCTGGGCATCGGCGTGGCCGTGTTCTGCATGTGGATCGCCAACGCGCTGCTGGGGCTGTTCTTCCCCTCGCTCGTGGACGGGATCGGGCTGACCGGCGCGTTCCTGCTGCTGGCGGTGCTGAACCTGGCCGCGGTGGTGTTCGTGCGCACCACGCTGCCCGAGACCCGCGGGCGCACCCTCGAGGCGATCGAGGAGGACGTCACCACCGGCGAGATCTACGCTGTCGCGTCCCACGATCGGTGACCCCCTCGCCGGGGCGGTGTTGAACCTTCCCGGAGGCTCGACACCGCCCCGACGAGGCTCACGAACCAGGCGCTGTCGGCAGTGCCGAGAGGGGCTGACCGTACGCGACGTCGATTTTCGTGAGGTCCACGGTCCGACGCAATGCGTGGCCCCATCCGTGGTCACCGGTGTCATGCTGCACACGGCCGAGCACGATCGACGGGGCCACACCAAGCGCTCCTGCCGCTCGCTCGACTGCTGCGAGATCACGGCGGCGCGGGAGCGACGCCGCCAGAGCCGGCGGGATCAGAGTGTCACTGCTGAAAGCATCCGCCTCTGCCTCCCACTGCGAGGAATCGGAATCGAGGAACAGCCCAGTCCTGCTGTGCAGGAGCACATGCCCCAGCTCATGGAAGAGCGTGAACCAGAGCTGATCATCGGACTTCCTCAGCGCCGAGAGCTGGATCAGCGGCACGCCGCTGAACCAGCGTGTGGCGCCATGCACGCCGACGCCAGGAATCGCCGGGGTCAGGTGTACGCGCACCCCGACCGTCCGCAGCATCCTCACGGCGGCCGGGATCGACGAGGTCGGCTCATCCTGGGTGCTCTCGCGCAGTTCGGGGAGCATCTTTCGAAGTGCGTCCTCGTCATACTCCGCGATCACGCCATCAGCCTCCGCCGCACGTTCACCGATTCGCAGCCAGGCCTCGAGCTTCGGAGCATGGTCGTGCGAACGGGCCTCTCGACGGTAGGCCACGTTGCCCTGCGACCACGTGGCGTCCAGAGCATCCATACTCGCAACCCCGAAGAATGCGAGGAGGTCACGAACGCTGCCGGCCCGGTCCCGCGCTCCACTGGCGATTATTCCGAGTTTCCGCAGTTCAGTGAGCGGGAAGGCCTTGGCGCGCTCGTACTGCGCGGCATACGCCTTCTCCTGACGCAACCGAGCCAGTGCATCGCGATACGCGCTCTCGTACTGGTTCCAGATGCGCGCGGGAACACCCGTCGTCGACTCGAGGGACAATGCGACGTCATGGGACAGCGCGGCTTTCCCGGAGATCAGCTCGCTCACATGCTTGCGGGAGACGCCCAGGCGGCGCGAGAGCTCTGCCTGATTGACATCGTGCTCCTCCAGCCACTCGTCGATGTACTCGCCCGTAGCTACAGCGAACCCCAGATCCGCGGTCATGGAGATCCTCCTTCCAGGGGCCTCGAGACTTACTTCCTGTGGTAGTCGACGATCTCGACGATGATCACGTCCACCTCGCCCTCTTCCACCTCGGCGACGACAAGCCGCCAGTTGGCTGACAGCCGTGCAGACCACTGACCAGTGCGGTCCGCCTGCAACCTCTCCCATCTGCCGGTGCCGAGAAGCAGGTCCTCCATCGATCGGGCCGCCACGAGCTCCTGAAGCCGGCGACGAAGCGTCTTCACGACCTTGATGTCGAAGCGGCGTTTCATCTGCTTCTCGTCCGTGCAGACCTTGCGCAGCTCCTCCGAGCCGTACCCGAGCCTCATCGATGATGTTACCTATCGTGTAACAGGAAGTCCATGGAGTCTGCCGGCCGTCACACCCGCAGCCGACAAGGCCGAGTATCTCCGATGCGTCCGACATGCGAGTCCGCGACAGCCCCGGATCAGCCTCACGCCATCCCGAAGCTCCTACGCCACCGACCCCTCACACCACCGCGGTCATCCCGCCGTCGACGTGGAGGGTCTGGCCGTTCACGAAGCGGCTCGCGTCGGAGGCGAGGAAGACCAGCGGGCCGACGAGGTCCTCGACGTCGCCCCAGTGCCCGTCGGGCGTGCGCCGCGCGACCCAGGCGGAGAACTCCTCGTCCTCGACCAGCGCCTTCGTGAGCTCGGTGGCGAAGTAGCCGGGGGCGAGGGTGTTGACCTGGATGCCGTGCGGGGCGAGGTCCGCGGCGAGGCCCTTGGTGAACATCGCGATCCCGCCCTTGGTCGCGCTGTAGGCGGCGATCGAGGGGCGCGCGAGCTGGGACTGGACCGAGCCGATCTGCACGATCTTCCCGCTGCCGCGCGCGATCATGCCGCGGGCGACGCGGCGGGCGCAGTAGAAGGCGGCCGAGAGGTTCGTCGCCAGCAGCGCGTCCCAGTCCTCGTCGGCGAACTCCGCGATCGGTGCCCGGCGCTGGATGCCGGCGTTGTTGACCAGCACGTCCGGGGTGCCGTGCGCGGCCTCGATCTCGCCGAGCGCTGCATCGACGGCGGCGGGGTCGGTGACGTCGAAGCCGGCCGAGAGCAGCTCCGCCCCCTGCCCGGCCTCGTCGGCGATCTCCTCGGCCGCGGCGGCCGCCCGCAGCGGGTCCCGGCCGTGGACGATCACGCGCGCCCCGGCTCGGGCGAGGCCCGTGGCCAGCGCGCGGCCGATGCCGCGGGTCGAGCCGGTCACCAGGGCGGTGCGGCCGGAGAGGTCGAACAGATCGGTCATGGAGGTGCTCCTTCTCAGGGACGGGGAGGGGTCTCCCCGAGGATCTCAGGCCCGCGCGGGGCTCGTCGGGGCCTGGCTCGACGGCGCCTGCCCGACCTCGGCGGGGACGACGGCCGCCTCGGCCTCGTAGGCGGAGTCCTGCTCCGTGGTGGACAGGCGGATCGCGTCCTCGGTGCGCAGCAGGTCGCGACCGCGGGTCTCGGGGACCAGGAAGGTCGAGGCGGTCGTGATCGCGGCGAGGGTCGCCATGTACAGGCCCAGCACGATCCAGTTGCCGTCGGTCCAGGCCATCAGCGAGGCGCCGAGGACACCGGCGAGGCCGCCGGCGAGCACGGCGGAGAGCTCGCGCGCCATCGCCACGCCGAGATAGCGGTGGCGGTTGCCGAAGAGCTCGGGGAGCATCGCGCACTGCGGGCCGAGCATCGAGTTCACGGCCACGCCGATGCCGACGGCGACCACGGCGATCGACAGGCCGGTGCTGCCCAGCGACAGCATCCACCAGGCCGGGAAGCTGTACAGCAGCATGAACACGGCGCCGAAGCGGTAGACGGGCACGCGGCCCACCTTGTCGGAGAGCGCACCGGTCAGCGGCACGGAGAAGACGCCGAGGAGGGAGCCGAGGGTCACGCCCCAGGCGACGGAGCCGCGGTCCAGGCCGATCGCCGCGGAGGTGACGAAGGCGAGGGAGACGGACTGGAAGAGGTAGGAGCCGCCGTTCTCGGCCATGCGCAGCCCGATCCCGACGACGACGCCGGGCAGGGCCTTGGTGAAGATGTCGCGCAGCGGCCGGGAGGCGGTCTGCTCGCGCTTCTCGAGGTGGACGAAGGTGGGGGTCTCCTCGAGCTTCGCGCGGATCCACAGGGCGATGAGGATCAGCACGAAGGAGGCCAGGAACGGGATGCGCCAGCCCCAGGCGAGGAACTGCTGCTCGGGCAGCAGCGACAGCGCGGAGAAGGCGACGCCGGCCAGGAGCGTGCCGGCCTGGATGCCGACGAAGGGCAGGGCGGCGAAGAAGCCGCGCCGCTTCACCGGGGCGTACTCGGCCATGAGCACGGTGGAGCCGGCCTGCTCGGCGCCGGCGCCGAAGCCCTGCGCGAGGCGCAGGATCACCAGCAGCACCGGGGCGAGCGCGCCGACCGACTCGTAGGTGGGCAGCACTCCGATGAGCATGCTCGAGCCGCCCATCAGCACGATCGTGGTGACGAGCACGAAGCGTCGGCCCACCCGGTCGCCGAGGAGGCCGAAAACGAGGCCGCCGACGGGGCGGGCCGCGAAGCCGACGCCGTAGATGCCGAAGGCGGCGACGAGCGCGATCGCGGGATCGGACTGGTCGAAGAACAGCCGGTCGAAGACCAGCGCGGTCATCAGGCCGTACATCGCGAAGTCGAAGTACTCCAGCGCGCTGCCGACGCTCGAGGAGAGCGTGGCCCGGCGCAGGTTCGCCTGGTACTCGAGGTCTGCGTCGGCGGCGACCGCGCCGGGCGGGGTCGTGTGGTCGGCGGCCGGACGCTCCGGGGACGGGGTGGTGCTCATGGGACATCTCCTTCGATGGCTCGCAGAGGGGGCCGACGGGCCCGAGGGGCCGGGCTCAGTCGGCGGGGCGGAGGAAGGGGTTGGTGAGCTGGGCGGCGACGCCGACGGCGGCGCGGCCGAGCCGCTCGAGGGTCTCCTCGTCGGCCTCGGCGGCGGGCAGTGCGACACCGAGGGCGAGGGGCGGGTCCGAGGGGCGCCAGGGCTCGAGCGGCACGCCCACTCCCCAGAGCCCGTCGAAGCCGTGGCCGGGGTCGATGGACCAGCCGCGCTCGCGGGTCTCGGCGATCTGGGTGCGGACCTGCTCTGCGGGCGGGATGTCGGGCGTCTCGGTGCGGGCGATGATCTCCTCGACGCGCGCGTCGTCGAGGCGGGAGAGCATCGCCAGGCCCACCCCGGTGGTGACGGCGAGCAGGCGCGAGCCGAGCGGGGTGCCGAGGCGGTGGGCGCGGCCCTCGTGTCGGGCGAGGTAGAGGGAGCTGGTCCCGTCGAGCATCCCGACCTGGACCACCTCCTCGCGCAGCACCGGGTCGGCCTCGACGACGCCGTAGAACTCGCGGATCTGGTTGAACTGGTGGGCGAAGGCGCCGCCGAGCTCGGCGGTGCGTCGGCCCAGGCGGTACCCGGTCTCGACGCGGCGGATCATCCCGCCCTCCTCGAGGACGGCGCAGACGTTCGAGGTCGAGGACTTCGCGGCGCCGAGGGCGCGGGAGAGGTCGGAGAGGGTCAGCGGCGCGCCGCCCGACTGCTCGAGCAGCTCGAGCACACGCAGGGCGCGGGTGACGGCGGGGGCGGGGTCGCGGGTCGGGTCGCTCATCGGTGATCGCTCCTCGGTGTCGTCTCGCGGCTCAGTAGAACTCGACGGTGTCGACGAGGTTCTCGAGCTCCTCGCCGTCCAGGAAGCGGCGGAGGTTCTCGACGAACTGCGCGACGATCCGCTCCTCCTCGCGGCTGTCGAGCGCTGCGGTGTGGGGGCTGATCAGCACGTTCGGGTGGTCCCAGAGGGGGCTCGAGGGCGTGAGCGGCTCGCGGGCGACGACGTCGAGGGCCGCGAAGCCGATCCGTCCGTCCTCGAGCGCTCCCTGCAGCGCCGTCTCGTCGACGACGGTGCCCCGGCCGACGTTGACGAGGATCGTGCCGGGGCGCACGGCGCCGAGCACCTCCTCGCCGACGAGGCCGGTGGTGGTGTCGGTGTCGGGCAGGGTCACGACGATCGCGTCGACATCGGCGGCGGCCGCGGCGAGGTCCTCGATCGGGACCAGCTCGTCGACGCCGTCGACCGGAGCGCCGGAGCGGGTGGTGCCGAGCACCGTCGCGCCGACGGCGTGGAACAGGGCCGCGCAGGCCCGGCCGATGCCGCCGAGGCCGACGACGAGCACGCGCATGGTGTCCAGCTGACGCATCTCCCAGCGGGGCGCCCACTCGTGCGCACGCTGGTGCTCCTGCAGGCGGGGCAGGGTCTTGGCCCCGGCGAGCACGCCGAGCAGGGCGAACTCGGCCAGCGGTCCGCCGTGGGCACCCGCACTGGTGGTGACGGCGATGCGCTCGAGCTGGTCGGCGTCCAGGTCCGCGGCACGCAGCTGGGAGCCGCCGCCGGCGGCCATGGTCATCACCCAGCGCAGGCGCGGGTTGGCCGCGGCGGTGCGGGCGAGCTGGGCGGGATCGACGTCGGGCAGGGAGAAGAGCACGTCGGCGCTGTCAACCAGCTGCTCGTAGCGGCGCTGCTGCTCGCCGGTGCGCTGGTGGGCGGGATCGCCCTCCCAGTCGGCGGGGAAGCGGCGGGGCCGGTAGAGCTCGTGGTCGCGGACCACCTCGACGCGGGGCTCGGCCTGCTCGATGCGGGCGCAGAGACGCTCGGGCAGGTCCACCGCGATCACGACGCGGGGGCGGGCGGCATCGGCGGGGGCCGGCTGCGCGGGGGTGGTCGTCATCGACGCTCCTTCGCTCGGACGGTGACGGTCTGCGGTGACTGCGGAGTGAGCGTACAGCAGATTCAGAGGAGTGAACAGCGTCCACTCCTGTGGACTGTCGTAGTCTGACGCCATGCGAACCGATGACGCTTCCTCGACTCCCGCCAGCCCTGCCACCCCCGCTCCCTCCACTGCCGAGGACGCGTCCGCGCGCCTGGGCGTGATCGGCCTGGGCTCGATGGGCGAGCCGATGGCCGGGCGCCTGCTGGCCGCGCGCGGCAGCCTCGTCGTCCACTCCCGCAGCCGCAGGCCGGCCCTGCTCGAGGCGGGCGCGACCTGGGCGGAGACCCCGCGCGAGCTCGCGGAGCAGGCCGACGCCGCCCTCGTGATGCTCCCGGACCTGCCTCAGCTCGCACCGATGCTCGAGGGACCCGACGGGCTGCTCGCAGCCGGCACGGAGCTGCTGCTCATGATCGGCTCGACGAGCTCCCCGCGCGGGATCCGCGAGCTCGCGGAGCGGCTCGAGCGCGAGTCCGAGGGCCTCGTCCGCCTCGTGGACGTGCCGGTCTCGGGCGGCGAGAGCGGCGCGAGGGCAGGGACGCTGTCGATCATGGCCGGCGGCGCCGAAGAGGACGTCGCCCGGGCGACGACGCTGCTCGCTCCCTGCGGGACGGCGCGGCACCTGGGCCCGCTCGGCGCGGGAGAGGTCGCGAAGGCCTGCAACCAGATGATCGTGGGCGCGACGATGATGGCCCTCGCCGAGGCGACGGTGCTCGCCGAGCGCAGCGGGATCGCGCCGGCGGCTCTGTTCGAGGTGCTCTCCGGCGGCTACGCGGGCTCGCGGCTGCTCGAGGACAAGCGGGAGAATCTCGTCGCGGGCGACTACTCCCCCGGCGGCATCGCCGCGTACATGACCAAGGACCTGGGCTTCGCCGCGGACGTCGCGGAGGACACGGAGAGCGCCCCCGCCCTGCTCGGTGCACTGCGCAGCGCCTACGACGAGCTGGTCGCGGCGGGCCTCGGCGAGGAGGACCTCTCCGTCGCGCGACGCTTCATCGCCGAGCGGCACGGCGCGGAGTGACCCGCTTCTCGAAGGTTAGGCAAGCCTTGCCTGATGCTCTGCTCGCGTCCTAGGGTGGCGGCTCCGGCATCCGCCGACCGTCCCCCGACCGCTGAGGAGCCCCCGTGCCCATGATCCCCCTGCGCCACCTGCTGATCGGCGATGAGCACGACCTCCCGCTGCTGAGCTCGCTGCTGCGCACCCTGCCGCCGGACACCGTGGGCGAGCTGGTGCTGGAGCTGCCCGACGAGCGTCGGCCCCTGCTGCCCACCCCTCCCGGGGTGACCACCCGCCATCTCGTGCTCGGCCGCGGCCGCCGCCGCGGGGATCGCGCCTGCGCGGCGCTCGAGGCCTGGACCGAGGAGTGGCTGCTGGACGAGCACCTCCGGGCGGACGCGCACGCCGTCTTCGTCGGCCTCACCCACAACCCGAAGGTCGCGGCGCTGTGCGACCGCCTCGCGGCGCAGCACCCGACCCTGCACATGCACCGCCCCAGCCGCGTCGGCTCCGTGCACTGACGAATATCGGACCGGCACCGCGCCGGGACCGAGGACCCGGCCCGGTCCCCGCACTCGCGGGAGGATCGGACGAACGCCCCTGACCCCGACACCGGAGGACTCCATGACCGTCGTGAAGATCAACCGCCTCGCCGTGCCCGCCGGGCAGCAGGCCGAGCTCGAGAAGCGCTTCGCCGCGCGCAAGCACTCCGTCGACGGGGCGCCCGGCTTCGAGGGCTTCGAGCTGCTGCGCCCGGTCGCGGGCGAGGAGCACTACTTCGTGCTCACCCGCTGGGCCGACGACGAGAGCTTCCGGGCCTGGGCGGACCAGCGCCAGAAGCGGGACCCCTCCACCACGGTCTCCCGCGCCGAGGGCATGCTCGAGTTCGAGGTCGTGGAGCTGGACTGAGCCTGCGGCTGGAGCGGGCGTCGGGGCGCCCCGACCTCTCCGGTATGTTCGCCGGCATGGCCGCGACACCGCCCGTCCCGGCCCCGTCCGGTCGACTGCGCCGGGTGGGGGTCGTCCTCGCGATGCTCGCCGCTGGGCAGCTGCTGGCCGGCGCGCTCGTGGTGCTGCTCGCCGAGCCTGCCTCGACCTTCCTCGCGCTCGGGGCGCTGCTCGCCGCGATCGCGCCGTGGGTCGTCGCCGCCGCGACGCTGCGCCCGCGCGCCCCTGGCCCGGTGACGGCCGCGGACGCCCTGACCCTGCTGCGCCACCTGGGCACGGGGGCTCTCGCGGCGGCGACGGTGCTGACCCTCGGCGGGGAGCTGGCCGCGCGGTCGTGGCCACTCGTGGTGCTGATCGGGGCGACCCTGGCCTCCGACGCCGTGGACGGCCCCGTCGCCCGGCGCACGGGGAGCGCCGGCCCCATCGGCGCCCGGCTCGACATGGAGGCCGACGCGGCACTGGTGACGGTGCTGTCGGTGCTCGCCGCGACGGTGGTGGGTCCGTGGGCGCTCGCGATCGGGCTGATGCGCTACGCCTTCGTCGCCGCCTCGCGGGTGCGGCCCGCGCTGCGGGAGCCGCTGGACTTCAGCCAGTTCCGGAGGTTCGTCGGCGGGGGCCAAGGGGTCGCGCTGCTGATCGCGCTGGTCCCCATCGTCCCTGCCCCGGCGGCGGCCGCGGTGGTCGCCCTCGCCCTCGCCCTGCTCGTGGTGTCTTTCGGGCGGGACGTGGTGCGCCTCGAGCGCGCGCAGCGGGCCGCAGTACGCTGAGGCCGACGGCAGCGCCGCCTGTCGTGCACCCGGAGACCTCGACCCGGTGCCGCACGGGCGGCGCCACGACGGGAGACCTCGCATGACGCTCCAGAATCCTCCGGCCGGCTACCCCGTGATGAGCGGGATCGTCCTGACGACCCTGATCACCGCGATCGTCCACCTCTCCCCGTGACCCTGCTGGTCGTCGAGGCGGGCCGCGCCCGGAGCACGGCCCGCTGAGCATGTCGTCCGCTCCGGCGCGACTGCACCGGAGCGCACGAGCGGCGGCGGAGCCCCCGCTCCGCCGCGCCCTGCCGATCTGTCTCGAACAGGCCGCTCACGCGAACGCGCTCACCCCGGTGATCGACCGGCCCACGATCAGCGACTGCATCGTGTCGGTGCCCTCGTAGGTGTGCAGGGCCTCGATGTCGCTGCGGTGGCGCACCACGCGGTTCTCGAGCAGGATCCCGGAGCCGCCCAGGAGGTCGCGGGCGTTCGAGGCGATCTCGCGGGCGGCGCGGGTGTTGTGCACCTTCGCGAGCGAGGCCTGCTCGGGCCGGATCGTCCCCGCCTCCTCCAGCTGGGCGAGCCGCAGGCAGTACAGCTGCATCGAGGTGAGGGTCTGCAGCATGTCCGCGAGCCGCACCTGGACGTGCTGGGCCTTGGCGAGCGGGCGGCCGAACTGGATGCGGGTGGTGGCGTGCTCGAGCGCGGCCTCGTAGCAGGCGGTGGCGTGGCCGAGCGCGCCCCAGGCCACGCCCGCGCGGGTCGCGAAGAGGACCTTCGAGGTGTCCTTGAAGGAGCGGGCGCCGGGCAGGCGCTGATCCAGCGGGACGCGCACGTCCTCGAGGGTGATGTGGGCCTGGTGGATGGCGCGCAGGGCGACCTTCCCGCGGATCACCTCGGCCTCGTAGCCGGGCAGGGACTGGTCCACGAGGAACCCGCTGACCTGGCCGTTCAGCGCCTCGTCGGAAGGGTCCTCGATCCGCGCCCACACCACGCTCAGGTGACAGCCCGCGCCGTTGCCGATCCAGCGCTTCTGACCGGTCAGCACCCACTCGTCGCCGTCGCGGCGGGCGACGGTCTCCAGCGAGACGGAGTCGGAGCCGTGGTCGGGCTCGGTGAGGGCGAAGGCGGCGTGCTCGGCGCCGGTCGCGAGCGGCTCGGCCCAGCGCTGCTTCTGCTCCGCCGAGCCCAGCAGCATGATCGAGCGCAGCGCGAGCCCGCCCTGCACGCCGACCATGGTGCCGACGCTCCCGTCGATGCGGGAGAGCTCCATGTTCACCAGGCCCGCCCCGAGCGGGGAGAGGGTGCGGTGGCCGGGCACGTCCAGGCCGTCGGTGAGCAGGTCGAGCTCGCCGAGGCGGGCGATCAGCTCGATCGGGTACTCGCCGCGGTCCCACCAGTCGTTGATGCGCGGGAGCACCTCGTCGGCGAGCGAGCGGGCGTCGGCCCAGGCCTTCAGGTCCTCGCCGGCGACGTCCTGGAACAGGGCGAGATGGTCCGCGGCGGCGGGCAGGAGGGCCTCCGGGGTCGCGGCGCTCGCGTCGGGGGCGGAGACGACGGCGTGGTCGGTCACCACGGAGTCGATGCGGTCGCGCTCCTCGTGGTCGCCGGGGTTGCCGCCCAGGGAGATGTGGCCGGGCACCGGGGCGTCCCAGCTGCTGGGGCCACGGCCGGTGTCGGGGGTGCTGCCGGTGGTGGTGTCGTTGCTGGTCATCACTTGATCCTCTCGATGATGAGGGCCATGCCCTGGCCGCCGCCGACGCACAGGGTCGCCAGGCCGTAGCGGCCGTCGCGCTCGGCGAGACCGTTCAGGAGCGTGGTGGTGAGTCGCGCACCGGTGGAGCCCCAGGGGTGGCCGAGCGCGATCGCGCCGCCGTGGACGTTGAGCTTGTCGTGGGGGATGCCGAGGTCCTCCGCGGAGGGGAGCACCTGGGCGGCGAAGGCCTCGTTGAGCTCGACGAGGTCGATGTCGGCGATGGTCAGTCCCGCGAGGTCGAGGGCGCGGCGCGTCGCCTCGACCGGGCCGAGTCCCATGATCTCGGGGCTGAGGCCGGAGACGCCGGTGGCGACGACGCGGGCGAGCGGGGTGATGCCCAGCTCCTCGGCATACTCCGCTTCCATGATGACGAGCGCGGCGGCGCCGTCGTTCAGGGGGCAGCAGTTGCCGGCGGTGACGGTCCCCTCGGGGCGGAAGACGGGGTCGAGCCCGGCGACGGCCTCGTAGGTGACGCCGGCGCGCGGGGAGTCGTCGGTGTCGACGACGCTGCCGTCGGCCAGGGTGATCGGGGCGATCTCGCGGGCGAAGAAGCCGGAATCGCGCGCGGCCTCGGCGCGGTTCTGGGAGGCGACGGCGAACTCGTCCTGCGCCTGCCGGGTCACGCCGCGCAGCTCGGCGACGTTCTCGGCGGTCTGGCCCATGGCGATGTAGGCGTCGGGCAGCTCGCCGTCCTCGCGCGGGTCGTGCCAGGGGGCGGGGATCTCGCGGGTGGCGCGCTTCTCGGTGCGCTCCCAGGCGGCCTGGAACTCCGGATCCCGGGCGTCCTCCTCCATGAGCTTGCCGGTGCTCGTCGAGATCGACTCGACGCCGGCGGAGATCACGGCGCGCGCCTCACCGGAGACGATCGCGTGGAAGGCGGCGCGGGTGGTCTGGATCGAGGAGGCGCAGAAGCGGGTGACGGTCGCGCCGGGCACGGCGTCCAGGCCCAGCTTCACGGCGACCGTGCGGGCGAGGTTCCCGCCCTGCTGGCCCTCGGGGATCGCGCAGCCGAGCTGCAGGTCGTCGATCGTGGCGGGGTCGAGCTGCGGGACCTGGTCGAGGGCGGCGCGGATGGTCTGCGCGGCGAGGTCGTCGGGCCGGACGTCCTTCAGCGAGCCCTTGCGGGCCCTGCCGATCGGCGAACGGGTGGCGGCGACGATGACGGCTTCGGGCACGGGTCCTCCTGTGACGGCGGTGTCTGCGGGGCGCAGACCGTCAGGGCCCGCGCTCACTCGTTAGTGATACTACGGGTTGCAGGTACCTCGGGGGAAGTCGGGCCCGCCTACTCAGCCCCGACGCGGTGTGAGCAGCAGTCGTGCGAGCAGGTCGATCGCGGCGCCGAGCACGCCGATCACGAGGATCACCACCAGCATCTCGTCGTAGGCGAGGCGGTCGCGGGCGTTGAGGATCTCGTAGCCCAGCCCGCTGGTCACTCCCAGCATCTCGGCGGGCACGAGCACCACCCAGGCGATGCCGAGGGCGAGCCTGATCGACTGCAGCACGGCAGGCCGCACCGACGGGACGAGCACCGTGCGCAGCATCTCGCGCCGGTTCGCGCCGAGGGTGTGGGCGACGGCGACGTAGCGCGGGTCGATCGCGGCGACCGCCGACGCGGTGCCCAGCAGGATCGGCCAGATCGCCGCGGCCGCGACGAGGAAGACCACCGGCGCCGAGCCCACGCCGAGCAGCGCGACGGCCACCGGCGCCCAGGACAGCGGCGAGATCATGCGCACGAACTGGACGGGCAGCGCACTCGCCCAGCGGGTGGGGCGATGGAGCCCGATGAGCACGCCGACGGGGATGCCGAGCGCGGCCGCGATCCCCATGCCGAGCAGGAGCCTCAGGGTGCTGGTGACGAGGTCCTGGACGAGAACGCCCGTGGCGAGGAGGGAGGCGAGCGCCCCGGGCACGCCGAGGGGGTTCAGCGCCGCGAGCATGGGGCTGCCTGCGCCGCCGACGGCGGTGAGGGCCCACCAGGCCAGCCCCGCTGCGAGGACGCCGAGGGCTCCCCAGGCCAGGGCCGGACCGCGCTGCGCACGTGCGCCGGGACGACGCCCGGGGCGTCGCGACGGCCCGTCGGCACCGCGGCCCGTCGGATCCCCGGGACGCGCTTCGGCGGCGGCGTCCCGAACCACAGGACGGTCGGGGTCCTCGGAGTCGAGATCGGCGGGGGCAAGGCTCATGGGTCGATCTCCTCGGGGTCGTCGAGGCCGGTCAGGGAGCCCGGGTCCAGACGCCGGGCGGCCTCGCGCAGGGCGGTGTCGTCGACGACGAGGTCGTGGGCGGTCTCGGGGTCGAGCTCGGCGAGCGCTCCGAGCGGGGCGTCGAGCACGGTGGTGCGCATCTCGCGGACGAGCCGGGCGGTGAATCCGGGGCGCAGCACGGGCGTGAAGTCGAGGGTCTCCCCGCGCCAGTCGGGATGGGCGACGTGCGCGCGCCCGGCGTCCTCGCGGTGCATGGCCGCGGCGATCGCGGCGGGCGGCTGGGGGAGGTAGCTGCCGGCGAGCTCGGCGGCGACGCCTTCGCGGTCTTCGCGGCAGGCGATCTGCGCGCGCACGAGGGCCTCCGCGACGCCGGCGACCTGCTCGGCCGGACGGTGCAGGAGGGCCCCGGAGGCGACGGTGACGCAGCAGGGATGGGAGCGCCACACGTCGCCGAGGAAGCGGCCGATGGTGCCCGCGCCCGTCGTCTCGCCCATCGCGTTGAAGGGGTCTGCCACGGTGTAGCCGCTGATGGAGCCGGCGTCCAGCGCCGGGATCATGTCCGAGGGCGCCATCGGCACCAGGGTCACCTCGCCGCGGTCTCGGGAGGCGGTGCGACGCACGACGGGGGTGAGGCCCTCGGCGCGCAGCATCTGCTGGACGATGATGTTGTGGATCGAGAACCAGGCGGGCACGGCGAGGGTGCTCCCGGCGAGCGCGCCGAGCTCGGGCACGTCCCGACCGAGGGTGACGGCGGAGCCGTCGACATGGTTGGCGCCGAGCACGGTGATGTCGGCCCCGAGGTCCAGGCGCATCTGCAGCGCCATCGGGAACAGCAGGTGGACGAGGTCGACGCTCCCGGCCAGCAGGGCCTCGCCCATCGTGGCCCAGGAGCGCAGCCGCACGGGCTCGGCCACCTCGACCCCGGCCTCGGCGAAGAGGCCGCGGGAGTGGGCGATCAGCAGCGGCGCGGCGTCGGTGATGGGGAGATAGGCGATCCGCAGCGGGCGACGCGCGGAGGAGTCCGCTCCGCCTGATCCGGAGCCGCCCGGCCCGACACCGCCCTGCCCGGCCCCGCCCTGCCCGCTCCCGCTCGCGGGGACCTCGCCGCGTGCGCCCAGGCCGATCCCCGCACCGGCGAGGCCGGAGAGCGCGAGCGCTCCCCCGCCGCCGAGGACGGCGCGTCGGCTCGGGCCCCTCGCACCCGGGACCGGGTGCGGGGAGCGCCGAGGGGTCATCGGCTCGCTCCGGCGACGGCGCCGCGCCGGTAATGGGCGAGCATCTCCTCACGTGTGGTGCCGTCCTCGCGCGGGGACCAGTCGGCGGTGATCCCGCGCGCCCCGTCGAGGTAGACGATGCGGTCGGCGACCACGAGCGCCTCGTCGACGTCGTGGGTGACCAGCACCGCCGAGATCCGCACGTGGGTGAGCACGTCGCGCAGCCAGGTCTGCAGGTCGGCGCGGATCGCGGGGTCCAGGGCGGAGAAGGGCTCGTCGAGCAGGACCACGGTGGGGTCGACGGCGAGCGCCCGACCGAGGGCGACGCGCTGGGCCTGCCCGCCGGAGAGCTCGGACGGCAGGGCGCCTGCGAGCTGGGCGATGCCGAGGTCGGCCAGCAGCTCGGGGACCCGCTCGGGGCGGAAGCGGCCGGCGTTGGCGGCGTAGCGGCCGCCGAGGGCGATGTTCTCGGCGACGGTGAGCCAGGGGAAGAGGTCGGGGGACTGCGGGACCAGGGCCGGCAGTCGGGGGTCCGCCCCGCGGTCGATGCGCCCGGACTGCGGCTGGTCGAGGTCGGCCAGCAGGCGCACCAGGGTCGACTTCCCGGCCCCCGAGGCGCCGAGCACGCACAGGACCTCGTGCTCGACGACCTCGAGGTCCAGGTCCTGGAGCACGGGGCCGGCGCCGCCGGGATAGCGGTGCGTGACCCCGTGGAGCGCGAGGCTGCTCATGCGGGACCGTCCCCCGGTGCCTGGACGCCGGCCCGGGACAGCAGGTGGCGCAGGTGGGTCTCGGTCGGGGACTGGACGGGCAGGAACGCCGCCTCCCGGGCGCGGCGCGAGGTGTCGGAGGCGAGCGCGTAGCCGCGGCCGCCGACGATCTTCTGCTCGAGCCGGGTGGCGCGCCCGGTGAGCAGCGCGGCTGCGAGCCGCACCCGCACCAGCTCTGCCGGATGCACTGCGTCGGCCTGATGCGCTGCGGAGGCCGCGCGTACTCCTCTCGAGAGCGCCTCGCGCAGCTCGCGCCACTCCGCGGCGGCCGCGGCGAGCTCCTCGGCGAGGACCTCTCGGGCCGCATCGTCGGCCCCGGCCTCGGCCGCGTCCAGCGCCGCCCCGGCGAGCCCGAGGCACATGGCAGTCTGGATCTGCAGGAACGCGGCGCGGACGTCGTCGCGGAAGGCGGGCAGGTCACGGGTGAGGACGTCCTGCTCGGGGATCTGCACGCCGTCCAGCAGCAGCACGCCGGAGGCGGTGGCGTCCAGCGCCGTGAGCCCGGTGAGCGCCTTGACCCGCACTCCGTCGGCGTCGCGCCGGTGGCGGACGACGGCACGTCGGCCGTCCTCCCAGCGGACGGGGGTGACGACCCAGCCGCCCTGGCGGAGGTTCGAGCACCACGGCAGCACGCCGGAGACGGCGATCGCGCCGTCCGGGGCGTCGGTGGCCAGCAGAGGGATCTCGCCGAGGCCCGCCTCCTCCTTGAAGGCGGGGGCCATGCCGGAGGCGAGGGCGACGGAGCCGTCGGCGGCGCCGTCCGGCAGCGGGGTGCCGGTCGCCTCGTGGTACGCGATCGCCGAGCGGTGGCCCCACAGCGCGAAGGCGCTCGCGGTGCAGCGCCGGGCGAGGGCGTGGGTGAGCTCCGCGGCCAGCGGCAGCGGCGCGGCGAGGAGGTCGAGCTCCCCGAGCGCGGCCAGCCCCTCCCAGAGGTCCGCCTCGGCCCGGTCGACCGCCCCGGCCCGCTCGGCGACGCGGGCGAGCACGCTCTCCGCCGTCGCGGGAGGCTCGGCGAGACCGAGCCCGGCGCGGGCGGCGGGGACCGTGCCGGCCGCGGGCACGCCGCTGCGGGCGGAGGTGGTGGTCATCAGGCGCCCGTGGTGTCGAGCTCGATCGCGCCGAGCGCCCAGATGCGGTCGATCGGGGTGGAGACCGCCTCGCGGGCGCGCACCACGGCGTCCTCGTCTGGCGCGTCGTAGAAGCACAGGCACTTGGCGGTGTCCTCGCGCACATAGGTGCGCAGGAAGCTGGTCTCGGGGACCTGCGCGTACTTCGGTGCGTTCGCCTTCTTGCGGGCGAGGTACTGATCCATCGTGATCTCGGCGGGGATGTCCCACTCCACGAGGTAGCCGGCGCCGCGGCGCAGGGCCTTGATCTCCTCGAGCTCGGCGCCGACCAGGCGCACCTCGTCGGGTCCCTGGACCTCGTCGGCGACCGCGCGCACGGCCTCGCCGACGGCGGCCGCGGCCTTCGCGGACCCGGCCTCGACCACCGTGAACAGGCGCGAGTGATCGGCGGCGACCTGCGACTCGATGATCTCCGCGGGGTCCCCGCCGTCGGCGCCGAGGAGGGCGTCGAGCACGGCCTGGCTGCCCTCGCGGGTGGCGGAGGAGGGCACGATCTCCAGCAGGTACAGCGACATGAAGGCACCTTTCGTCGTCCGCTCCGATTCCACGACGGAACGAAGCATCGCTTATGTCGGCCCATAGCATGGCACAGGGTCGAGGGCACTGTCGTCCCCCGCGGTCACGGACGGTCCGGCTCAGGGCCGGTCCGCGGTCTGGGCCTCGGTCGCCATCCGCGCCACGTGCAGCGCGAGATAGGAGATCTCGTCGTAGGAGAGGCCCTCCCCCATCCGCAGCTGCACGATCACGGCGAGCTGCTCGGCGGTGCGGGTCGCCTCGGGATAGGCCTCGCGGATGGTGCGGCTGATGAGGGACTGCTCCCCGGAGAGCTGTCGGTGCTGCTGGATGCGCACGAACATGTAGCGCACGTGGGTGATGAACCGGGCCGCGGCCATGGAGTTGCGGTCCAGCGCGATCCCGAAGCGCTCCCCCACGATCGCGAGCATCTGCTGGATGACGCCGGTCATCGTGTAGGTGAAGGAGAGGTCGCCGGTGGAGAAGCCGGCGCCCACCAGGTGCAGGGCGAGCGCGGTCGCCTCGTGCGCGGGCAGGCGCGGCTCGACGAGGCGGTTCATCTCCTCCAGCAGGCGTCGGGCGCGGTCGTGCTCCTGGGGATAGAGGGTCTGGACCTCGGCGCGCAGCGGGTACTCGATCTCGATCCCGCGGCGCAGCCGGTCCAGCGCCCCGGAGACGTGGTCGGCGACGGCAATGGCGAGGGTGGGGCGGTCGGACTCGCCGTGCTCGATCCCGGCCTCGCGAAGCGCGATCACGACGGCGCGCAGCACCTCCTGGTCGATCATCGCGAAGGCCTCGGCGAGGTGGTCGGGGTCGCGGCCGTCGGCCGGGACGAAGACCTGCACGATCTTCGCGGGGTCGACCTCCTGGCCCACCTGGGCGCGGAAGCCGATGCCGCGTCCGGTGAGGATGACCCCGCGCCCCGTGTCGTCGCGGGAGAGCACCACGTTGTTGTTCAGGACCCGCAGCACACGCATCGGCTCCGCACCCTCCTGTCGTTCCTGCTGGGACGCCTCCGTCCTCCCGCACGGAGCCGGCCGCGGGGCGGCGCGGTCCGTGCGCTCCGTCGGCCCGGGGCGCGCCCTCCCTGCTCGGAGGGTACGCGCACCGGGCCGACGGGCCGCTCAGCGGCGGGCGGTGAGCGCCGTGTCCCCGGCGACGACCTCGCCGGAGGGGGCGGGCTCGACGGCGGCGAAGGTCGCAGTGTTCGGCACGGTCACGAGCGTGATCGGGTCGACGCCGGCCTCGCGGATCGCCTCGAGGTCGACCACGGCCAGGAGATCGCCGGCCGCGACCCGCTGCCCCTGCCCGACGCGCACGTCGAAGCCGGTGCCCTGCATGGTCACGGTGTCGATGCCGACGTGCACCAGCACCTCGGCGCCGCCGTCGGTCACCAGGCCGAAGGCGTGCCCGGTGGGGGCGACGCTGGCGAGCAGCCCGTCGGCCGGGGCGAGGATGCGCCCGTCGGCCGGGACGATGCCCACTCCTTCGCCGAGCGCCCGGGAGGCGAAGACGGGATCGGGGACCTCGTCGAGGCCGACGAGCCGGCCCGCGACGGGAGCGGCCACGACGACCTGGTCGGTGGCGGTGGGGGCAGCAGCGGCGGCGGGGGCAGCAGCGGCGGCGGGGGCAGCAGGGGCAGCGGCGGGGGCGGTCTCATGAGCAGGCGCGGCCTCGGCCTCGGCGGCGTCACGGGCGGCATCGGCCTCCGCGCGCTGCTCGGCGGTGCGGTAGTCCGAGACGTACACCAGGACCATCGCGACGACGAACGCGACGGCGATCGCGATGACGTAGGTGAGCATCGGGTCGAACACCGGGATGGTCAGCAGCGAGGTGAACGCGAAGACACCGGTGTTCACACCGCCGAGCAGGCCGACGATCAGACCGCCCGCGAGGCAGCCCACCAGCATGCGCGGGTAGATCCGCTTGAAGCGCAGGTGGATGCCGTACAGGGACGGCTCGGAGATGCCGCCGAACAGGCCTGCGGCGAGCGCACCGGTCGCGGTCTGGCGCATCTCGGTCTCGCGGTGGCGGATCGAGAGCAGCAGCACGCCGGCGGTGGCGCCGAAGCAGGCGAAGTTCCACGCGCCCATGGGGCCCTGGATGAAGTCGTAGCCGAGGGCATTGATGTTCTGGAGCATGAGCGCGTTCAGCGGCCAGTGCAGGCCCAGCGGCACCAGGAACGGGTACAGCAGCGGGATGAGGATCGCGAAGACGAGCGGCGCGTTGCCGTTCAGCCAGGCCAGGCCCGCGCCGAGCCCGTTGCCCGCCCAGATGCCGAGCGGGCCGATGCCGAACGCGGTCACCGGGATCATCACCAGCATCGCGAGGAAGGGGACGAACACCAGCTGCACGTTGGCGGGGAACACCTTCTGCAGCCCCTTGTAGACGAGGGCGAGCAGCGCCGCCATCAGCAGCGGCACGAACACCTGGCCGCCGTAGTCGTTCAGCTGCATGGGCAGGCCGAACACGGTCGCCACGCACTGCTGGGTCCCCAGCAGCTCGTTGGTGGTGCAGGTGACGCCGGGGGCGGTGCCGTCCAGCAGGCCGATGTAGTCCGGGGTCATCACGGCGGCCATCACGGCAGCGCCGACCCAGCCGTCGATCTGGAGCTTCTTGGCCGCGTTGTAGGCGACCATGATCGGCAGGAAGTACAGCACCGAGCGCCACATGGCGTCGACGAACACCCAGGTCGCGGACTTGTCCTCGGCGCGGAAGTCGATCATGCCGAGGGCGTCGAGCACCGAGGCGATCGCGATGATGAGGGAGGCGCCCAGCAGCACGCCCATGAGGGGGCGGAAGGAGTCCGAGAGGTACTCGAAGAAGCTGTCGAGCCAGGACCACCTCCCGCGGCCCTTCGCGCGGATCTCGGCCTTGACCTCGGCGTCGGTCTTCGCCCGGGGCGTGCCGCCGTCGGCCATGGCGGGCAGGTTCATGATCTGGGAGTAGACCCCCGCGACCGCACCGCCGATGACGACCTGGAAGCGGTCGCCGGACTGGGGGACCGTGCCCATCACCTCGGGCAGGGCGTCCAGGGACTCGCGGTCCACCCGGGCGCCGTCGTGCAGCTGGAAGCGCAGCCGGGTCGCGCAGTGGGTGAGGCTCTCGATGTTCTCGGGTCCGCCGACGCCGCGGAGGATCTTCTCGGCGGTCGAGGTGGCGGTCCCTGGGGAGGAGCTGCTCATGCGGCGCCCTCGCCCCCTTTCGTGGTCTGGTCCGGCTCGACGAGGGGCACGGACCCGCGTGCGGGCAACAAAAAAGACCCGGGGCCCTGCCGGGTGCGTGAGGGCGCACGGCATGGTCCCAGGTCTTGCTCCCCCGCCGGGACGGGGGATGACAATCCGGTGAACGCTGAGTTCGCGATGGACCTTAGCAGGATCCGGACGGAGCGCAAGGGGACCTTCGGCCCCCACTACCCTCGCGGGCATGTCCGCGCCCCGCCCTGCAGCCCCGGCCTCCGTCTCCGGATCCGCCTTCACGGTCGACGTCCCGACGCTGGCCGACGTCCCGGCGCTCGCCCGCGTCCACGTCCGCGGCTGGGAGGTCGCCTACGGGCACGTCCTGTCCGGCGAGGAGTGGTTCGGCCAGCCCGCGATCGAGCGACGCATCGAGCAGTGGACCCGCTGGCTGACCCCGGGCGCCCCCGAGGCCGACGAGGGCGCCTTCCGAGCGGGCCGCGACGGCGACGGCACCCCCGTCGGCCTCGCCGCTTCCTGGCCGCCGCGGGATGCGGAGCCGGTGCGGGAGCGGGAGCTGTCGGTGCTCTACGTCGAGGCCGCCTGGCACGGCACGGGGATGGCGCAGGCTCTGGTCGAGTCGTTGATCGGCGAGGAGCCGGCGAGCCTGTGGGTCGCCGAGGACAACGCACGTGCCCAGCGTTTCTACGCGAAGCTCGGCTTCGCGCCCGACGGGGCCCGGCACGTCGATCCGCGGTGGCCCGCGCTGCCGGACATCCGCATGGTGCGGTGAGCCGGCGCCCGCCTCCGGTCGCGCCTCGTCCCGCCGAGGATCCACCTGCAGGCTGACCCTCTCGCCCTCCTCGGCGGACGCGCCCGGAGGGCCTGCGACGCGAGGGTGGAGCCATGAAGAACGCCACCATCGCCACCAGCCGCACCCGAGCCGACTCCGACCACCTCATCCCCTATCGTCCCCGGCCTGCGACCTGGGGAGACGTCGAGACCCTGCAGGCCGTCCGCGCGCAGCGGTCCCGCGCCGCGGGCCAGGGCCTGGACCCGAGCACCCTCGAGGCCCGAGCCGGGCGCCGAGCAGACCGGACGCACGAGGCGGGCCGGGGGCCGGCGTCGCAGCGGACCGTGCCGGCCGGCCGGCACCGCGCCCGGCCGTCGTTCCCCGCCCTGCTCGCGCCGCTGCTCGGCGTGCCCCGCAGCGCCTGAGAGGCGGAGGGGTCGAGATCTCGACCGGACCGAGCGCCCCACGGGCTCTGCACCGAACACCGCACCGAGCGCTGCATCTGGACCGCTATGACGGCCCTGAAGCGGTCCGGATGCAGCACTCGATCTCAGCGGAAGTCCAGGGCCGGCGCGAGGTCCGCGGCCCGGAAGCAACGCTCGACCGCGACTCCCCCGGCGCGACGCGAGGTTCTAGGATCAACGCCATGACCAGCGCCTCGAACCGTCTCGCCGGTGAACGCCTCGACTATCTCGCCGGGTCCCTCGCGGACTCCGCGCCTGCGGACCCGCTCGAGCTCTGCGATGCCTGGCTGCAGGATGCCTTCGCCCGCCGGGAGTCGCACGGGGACATCACGGACCCGACCGCCGTCGTGCTCTCCACGGTCGCCCTCGACGCCGACGGCGCACCGCGCCCGCGCTCGCGGACCGTGCTGCTGAAGGGGCTCGACGAGCACGGCGCCGTGCTCTACACGAACCTCGAGTCGGACAAGGCCCTCGAGCTCGCCGCGACGCCGCGGGCCGCGCTGCTGCTGCCCTGGTACCCGCTGCAGCGCCAGGTGCGGATCGAGGGCGTGGTCGAGCAGGTCCCCGCGGCGGAGTCCGACGCCTACTGGGCCACGCGCCCGCGCGGCTCGCAGCTGGGGGCGTGGGCCTCCCACCAGTCCCGCGAGATCGACTCCCGCGACTCCCTCGAGACGCAGTACGCCGAGGTCGAGGCGCGTTTCGAGGGCGCGGAGGTGCCGCGTCCGGAGTTCTGGGGCGGGCTGCGCGTACGGCCCGTCCGGGTCGAGTTCTGGCAGGGGCGGGCGCACCGCGTGCACGACCGGATCGTCTACACGCGCACTGCGGAGGGTGACGGCTTCGGACCCTGGGGGAGGCATCGTCTGCAGCCCTGAGACGGGGAACGGGCGGGACGGGGATGCCGCCCGGCCGACGGGGCGCCCGGCCGACGGGGCGCCCGGCCCGAGCTCGCGCGTGGTCCACGCCCGGCCCGAGCTCGCCCGGCGTTCATATGCCGAAGGCGGGCGGGTAGGTGATCCGTCCGCGCGGGAGCGGACGGTCCGGGTCCAGGGCGAGGGCCATGAAGGCTTCGTCGGGCACGTCGAAGGGGGCGCCGATGCCGTATCGCGAGGCCGGAGCGAAGCCGAAGCGAGGGTAGTAGTCGGCATGGCCGAGCACGATCACGCAGTTCTCCCCGGCCTCCCGAGCGGCCCCGAGCGCGGCGCGGATCGCGGCGCTGCCGGCCCCGCGCCGCTGCCGGGCGGGCAGGGTCGCGCACGGGGCGAGGGCGAGCACGGGCTCCCCGTCGACGTGGGCTCTGGTCAGCAAGGCGTGGGCGACCGGGCCGAGGTCCTCGTCGGCAGCGGCGTCGGCACACGCGCGGGCACCGGCATCGGAGCGGGAGGGGGCATCGGCGTGGGCGATCCAGGAGAGCCCCTCGATCCAGGCATCCGCGTCCCGACGCAGGGCCTCGACGAGGTCCGCCTCCTCGGAGGTGGGGAACGCGGCGAGCAGCAGGTCGCGAAGAGCGGCGGCATCCTCCGGACGCTCGGGCCGAGTGCGCCAGACGGACTGCGGCGGGCCCTGCGGCATACCCGCCTGCGAGTCGTCGACCAGGGCATCCGTCGGCGGCACGCCCGCCCGCGAGGCGTCGGACAGGGCCTGCGGCGGAGGGGTGCCCGGCGATCGCCGGGGCGGCTCCGCCTCCCTGGCCCGGCCCGGGGACGGCGGGTGGTCGCGAGAGGTCATGACCCCAGGATGCATCGCCTGCCGGAGGCCCGGGGCCTCCCGCCGCGGCCCGTCATCTCGTCATCGGCGCCCGCTCTCGCCGGTCGGAAGGGCCGGGCCGGACCCGCTACCCTCGTGACAGCCCGCCGCCCCCGCCCCTCCCGAGGTCTGCACCCATGGTCGCTCCCCGCTCCCGCACCCCGCTCGTGCTCGGCATCGTCGGCGGCATCGCCTGCCTGGGCCTCGTGCTCCTGCTCGTCCTCGGCGGCATCGTCGGCTACCTCGTCCTGAAGGAGGGCTCGGAGACCGCAGCCGACCCGGGCCCCTCCACCCCCGCCGCGCCCGGGGACGACAGCGGCGCAGGAGAGCTCGTGGCCCCGCCCGGCGTCTCCGAGGACCAGCCCTATCTGGAGCTGAGCTCCAGCACCGACGGCCCGGTCGTCGACGTGCACCTCGACTTCCTGTGCCCGCACTGCAGGACCTTCCAGGAGACACAGGGCGAGGACCTCGCGGAGCTGGCGCAGGACGGCGCGGTCACCCTGCGGGTGCACCCCCGCCCGATGCTCGACGCGAGCTCGACCCCCGCCGGCTACTCCGGCCGGGCCGCGCACGCCGCGATCTGCGCGTACGCCGAGGACCCCGAGCAGTGGTTCCCGGCGGAGGCCGCGCTGTTCGAGAACCAGCCCGGCAGCGAGGGACTGACCGACGAGGAGCTGGTGGAGATCGTGGACGGGGCGACGGGGCTGGACATCAGCGCCTGTCAGGCCGAGGGCACCTACCAGCCCTGGCTCCAGGAGGTCGTCGAGCCCGACGCGCAGGCGACCACCTCGGGCACCCCGACCGTGCTCATCGACGGCACGGAGTTCACCGGCGACCTCGCAGCGCCCGGCTCCGTGAAGGAGGCCGTCGAGGCGGCCTGACCAGGCGTCACGCGAGCGACCAGGCATCGCCGGAGCGGCCAAGTGTCGCCATGGCGACGCTGTGGGGACGCCGTGGCGAACACCTGAGGACGGTCCTGCCACGCCTCTGGGCACCTCTCGCACCCGGCCCTAGCGTGGGAGCATGCGGCCCGAGATCTGGCACAGCCCCGTCGGCCTCACCCATGACGCCGGGTGGGAGCTCGACGTGCGACGCATCGTCCCCGGCCCGGCCGCCGAGACCTGGCGGCGGCTGCTCGACGAGTGGCTCCCGCAGTGGCTCGGCGTCGACTCCGTCCCGCAGATGGTCGGCGCGCCCGTGCACCGCGGAGGCCGGGTGCGCGGGCGGGTGATCGGCTGCCATGTGGGCCGACGGGTGCAGCTCCGGTGGACGCCGGAGATCCTGGACCACGAGACCGTGTTCCAGGTGACGCTGCAGGAGACGCAGGCCGGCGCGGCGCACGGCGATACGGCGGGCACGGAGCTCACGATCCACCAGGAGCGCCTGCTCGGCCCGGCAGAGCGGCAGGGGCTGCTGGAGCACTGGCAGCAGGTGCTGGACGAGCTCATCACCGGTCCGGGGCGCGAGATCGGCGGCCGTCCGCTCGACCTGAGGGGCTGAGCGGCGCCTGTCGGACTGAGCGCGGCCTTCAGGAGCTGGCTCCGATCAGCCGCGCTCGGCTCGCTCACCAGATCTGCCCGGTCCGCCTGGCTGAGCTGCGTGGTCGCCTGCGCAGGGCCGCGCCTCACGCCTCGTCGACGGGGTGGGCGAGCGCGCCCTCGCCCTCCGGGATCTCGGCGTGTTCGCGCAGCACCTCGATCCGGGCCACGTCGATGTCGACCCCGCCGGAGATGCCGGAGACCGTCCCGTCGAAGCGCACCTGCCACACGGCCCAGTCGCCCTGCACGGGTCGGGAGCCGTCGGAGAACAGCCAGTCCGGGCGCGAGTCCGTCACCGGCAGCCCGTAGTGGTCGCGCCACTCGGAGGAGGAGTAGATCAGCAGGCGCCGGCCCCATTCCTTCTCGACCGCGGCGGTGAACGCGTCCACCTCGGCCTGCGCCTCGGCCGCATCGGGCCGCTCCCCGCAGGCGCCGTCGAACTCGAGGTCCAGCGCCGGAGGGAGCGCGGAGTCGTCCGGCGGCGCCGCGGCGAGGAAGTCCTGGGCCTGCTCCGCCCCGGAGGAGCACAGCGTGAAGTAGTGGTACGCGCCGGGGACCACCCCGGCCGCCTTCGCCCCGTCCCAGTTCTCCTGGAAGCGGGAGTCGGCGAAGCCCGAGCCCTCGGTCGCCTTGATGTACGCGAAGCCGTACCCGTCGGCGGCGACCTGGCCCCAGTCGATCTCCTCCTGGTGGGCGGAGACGTCCAGGCCCATCACCTCGTCGGGCGCGAGCGTGGTCTCCCCGGGCAGGTTCTCGAGCGCCGGTGCCTCGGTGGAGGTTGCCGAGACCTGCATCGCGGCGTCATCGGCGGAGAAGGGAGCCTTCTCGGTCGGCGGCTCCTCCTTCGTGCCGCCGAGGCTGCGCACGAGCCCGACGGTGCAGCCTCCGATCAGCAGCACGAGAAGCAGCGCGAGGGCGCCGGCGACGATCTGACGTCGACGGACCTGCTCGGGTGTGAATCGGGGCACGACACGGGACGGTACCGGAGCGCATGCGCCAGCCGCGGGAGGCGGGCCGGTGCTGCGACGAGGGGGGGAACGCGCTTCCACCTGGAGCAGGCGGACGGGCAGGGCCCACGCCGGGGACGCGCGCGGGCGGGTCCGGCTCGTGCGCCGCGCTCATCGAGCAGGGGCTCTCACCCGCTCGCGCTCGCCGGGCGCGGCTCGTGCCCGTCCCGCTCAGCGGGCGAACAGCCCCGCGAAGGCGCGCAGGAGGCGAGGCGGCTGGTCGGCCTCGACGTGGCGCAGCTGGGTGAAGATGTCCTCCATCTCGTCGGGCGAGAAATAGCCGTGGTCGCGATAGGCGCGCGCCCGCTCGATGATCGAGGGGACGTCGAGCTCGGGGTGGAACTGGGTCGCGTACTGCCGGGTCCCGACCCGGAACATCTGCACCGGCGCAGTGCGACCGCTGGCGAGCGCGGTCGCGTGCGGGGGCAGGGTGTGCACGGCCTCCTTGTGGCCGACGAGCCCCAGGAACGTGTCGTCCAGCTGCGCGGCGCGGATCAGCGGGTCCTCGCGGCCGGCGTCGGTGAGGGTCACCTCGACGGCGCCGAGCGGCTCGCCGTGGGTGCGGTCGATCAGCGCTCCCTGATGGGTGCCGAGGGTCCCGATGCCGTAGCAGGCGCCGAGGAAGGGGATGTCCTCGGCGACCACTCGGTCCAGGACGCGGAAGATCTCGGCCTCGGCGCGGACCTGCGCGGCGGACTTCTCCGCGACGGGGTCGGAGACGGTGAAGGGGCTGCCGCACAGGATGATGCCGGAGATGTCCACGCCGACGAGGTCGGGGAAGGGATCGCGGTCCAGGCGGGCCCAGATCAGCTCGTCCTCGGCCAGTCCGGTGAAGGCGAGGACGGCCTCGCGCTCGGTGAGGGCGACGTCGTCCTCGGGGCGGGTGGCGATCTGCACGAACGGTTTCACGCACGCATGCTAGCGGCCGACGGGACCGGCGGCGGACCGTAGTGTGCGGAGACGACCTTCTCCGCCGCGAGTGGAGGACCCGCTGTTCTCGGAGGAGAGATCATGCCTGACCCCTCTGCCCCGCTGGTAGCCGGGCACCCGATGCCGACGCTGCTGGGGCAGGGGCAGGATCCGGAGCTCGTCGCCTGGCGGGAGCGGCTGCCGGCCCAGGTGGACGATCTTCTCGCGCGCTGGGAGCTGGAGGCCTCTGCCCCGTTCGTCCCCGGCGGGTCCAGCGCCTGGGTGGCACCTGTCCGGGACCGGGACGGGGCCGAGCTGGTGCTGAAGGTCGCGTGGGCTCATGAGGAGGCGCGCGACGAGGCCGCGGGGATGCGGGCCTGGCAGGGTCGTGGCGCGGCGGTGCTGCACCGCAGCGAGCGCGTGGGGGACACCTCCGCGCTGCTGCTGGAGCGGGTGCGGCCCGGGGTGCCGCTCGCGCAGCTGCTGACCTCGCCGGACCGGGACGAGGTGCTCGTGGGGGTGGCCCGTCGGCTGTGGGTCCCGCCGGCGCGGCTGGTCGGCGAGGAGGACGCCGCCTCGTTCCGCCCGCTCGTGCACATGTGCGCGTGGTGGGCGGATCGGACGCTGGAGTCGGGGGCCGGGGAACGAGCGGGGCTGCCCCGCGAGGTGGTGGAGCGGGGCCTGGAGCTGTTCCGGTCGCTGCCCGCGCAGTGGGACGGGGAGCAGGTGCTGCTGACGACCGACCTGCATCCGGGTAATCTGCTCGCGGGCGGGGTGCCGTCGAGCAGCCCGGGCTCGTCACGGCGCTGGGTGCTCATCGATCCGAAGCCGTACGTCGGCGATCCGCACTACGACCTGCTGCAGCACATGCTGAACGATCTCGACCGTCTGCGGGCCGAGCCCGTCCGTTTCGCGGATCGCATGGCCGACCTCGCGGGACTGGATCGTCGCCGGACCCGTCGCTGGCTGTTCGCCCGGTGCGTGCAGGAGGCCGGCCAGTTCGACGGATTGGCCGAGGTCGCGCTGAGCCTCGCGGCCGACGGGGACTGGTGAGCAAGGGGTCCGTCGGCCAGATCGTCGCCCGGGCCCGTCATGGTGAGGAGTCGTCGAGCGGAGCAGGGGTGTCGTCGTCCCGCGCCGCATCGGCCGGTCCTCGCCCGGTCAGCAATCTCGTCGGCCCGGTCTCCCGCTCCGTGCCGGAGTGGCCGGTCCAACGCACCCGATGCCCCGGTCGTCCCGGGTCCTCGACCCGTTCGACGTTCGCGTGGAGCTGCTCCTTCTTGTTGCAGTGGGCACAGAGCCCCTGGCCGTTGTCGAGACTGGTGGGGCCACCGCGGGAGACCGGGACGATGTGGTCGTACTGGCGGATGGTCGCGTTGCAGAACGGCCCGCGGCAGGTGGTGTCGCGCCAGCTGAGGAAGCGGCGCATCGCCGGCGGGAACGGCCGGGAGGTGGCGTCCATCGCGACGAGCTCGTCGGCGGTGGGGTGGGCGTAGAGACGCCGCAGCATCACGCGCACGGCGTCGCCGTCGGGACCGAAGGGATCGCTCTGTCCGTCCTCGGGCGCGGTGGTGCACGCGCGGAGCTGCTCGCGGACGGCCTCTGCCGGCACGGCGCCGTATCCCTCGAGGTGCGCGATGTCCCCCGAGTCGGGGCGGAACAGCGCGCGGTCGGTGATGATCACGCCGACCTCGAGGGTGACGGGCGGGGCGGAGCCGTCCGCGGGACGGAGCACGGCGTCGACCAGCGCATCCGCCATCGCAGCCCCGTGGCCGTTGCGGTCGCCGGCGGCGCGGCGGCGCTCGGCCTCGCGGTTCAGGCAGCGGTGGAGCTGCTGGGCGTCGAGGGCCGAGAGCCGTGCCGTGAGGGTCGCCATCCCGTGCTGACCGGGGGTCATGGTGACGTGCCGGTCCCTGTGCGCCCGTCGGTGCCGGAGCGTGGCCCCTTCGGGATCGAGCTCCCCGGCGATGGTCGCCACGGCGTCGCGCCAGCGGCGGGTGCCCGCGCCGTCCATCTCCGGCAGGCGCTCGCCGAGGATCCGGTCCACCTCTCGGGCGAGGTCCGGGTCCAGCACGGCGGAGGCATCGGCGACGGCGTATGCGGCATCTCCGGCCAGGCGCCCGTCGGCGAGCGCGGACATGGTCCGCGGGAGCGTCTCGACCAGGCGCCGGGCCGAGGCGAGGGTGCGGCCGGCCATGTGCGGGGAGCGACGTGTCAGCAGAGAGACGTCGGTGACGGTGGCGCCGTCGGCCTCCCGCTCGATCCGGGCGCGGGAGGGTGTCGCCGCGCCCTCATGGGCGGCGCGGTCCCGTGCCTGGTCCCAGCGATCGCGCCGGGTGGCGTCCTGCAGGGCGGTCACGGCGCGCGCCTCGAGGGAGTCGAGAGCGCCGCGGGAGGCCTGGATCGCGCCGAGCAGATCGGAGAACTCGCGCCGGCTGCGGCCGGCGGTCTCGAACAATGCGCCGGGATCGCTCGCGAGGCCCTGGAGGAGGAAGGCGAGGTCGCCGAGGTGGTGGGTGAGGCCGGCGGGGTCTGTCCCGCGCAGCGCGGCGAGGATCTCCTCGGGGGTGTCCTCCCCCGAGGAGCCTCGGAACCACGGTGCGCTCGTCATGACCCCATGCTTCCTGGGCTGGTGGCGTCGCACCAGGCCACCACGGGAAATGTGGATCCGCAGGGGGTGTGGAGGAAAGGTCGAGGGAGGAGCGGCGGGCAGGCCGAGGGAGGAGCGGCGGGCAGACCGAGGGAGGCGCAGCGGGCAGACCGAGGGAGGAGCGGCGGGCAGACCGAGGGAGGCGCAGCGGGCAGGTCGACGACGGTGCGGCGGGAAGCTGGGCCCGCCGCCCGTTCAGCCGACCGCCCCACAATGGAGCCATGACGACTCTCGCAGATTTCACCGCCACCACCCTCGCCGGCGAGGAGCAGGACCTCTCCGCGCACCTGGGCTCCGTCGTGCTCGTAGTCAACACCGCGAGCAGGTGCGGACTGACCCCGCAGTACGAGGGGCTCCAAGCCCTCCACGAGCGCTTCGCGCCGCAGGGGCTGAGAGTGCTCGGCTTCCCGTGCGATCAGTTCATGCACCAGGAGCCGGGCAGCGATGCGGAGATCTCCGAGTTCTGCCAGGTCAACTATGGGGTCACCTTCCCGATGTTCTCGAAGGTCGAGGTCAACGGGGAGGGCGCGCATCCGCTGTACCGCTGGCTGACCGGGGCGCACGAGGTCGAGGGAGGGCTGGAGATCCCCGCCGGGGACATCGAGTGGAACTTCGCGAAGTTCCTGCTGGGCCGCGACGGCACGGTGCTGCGCCGCTGGTCCCCGCAGACGGAGCCGGCCGACATCGCCGACGACATCGAGGCGGCGCTGCGCGCCTGAGCCCGCGGGCGCCCCGCACACTCGCCGCCCCCTACTCGTCGCCCCACTCGTCGCACCGCGATCGTCGCACCGCGCCCGCGGCGCCGAGTCATCACGCGGCGCCGCGTCTCACCCCGGCAGCGTCCACCCGTCGGCGATCACCGCCTGTCGATCCTCCGCACGGTCGGTGTCCACGAGCACCTCGCGCCCGTCGGTGATCCGCAGAGCACCCACCCAGGCGCCGAGCCCGCGCGTGGACGCGTCGGTGGTCAGCGACAGCCGCACCTGCACCTCGCCGGCGAGCGGGCCGTCCGCGCCGGTCAGCGGGAACGTCCCCGTCCATGCGACGCGGCGCCCCCAGCCCGTGATCGTCCCGTCGGGGATCTCGACGGGCTCCTCGTGGCGGGCGGTCAGACGCCCTGGCAGCGGGGTCCAGCTGGCACCCCCGTCGGCCGAGACCTCGAGGACCAGCAGGTCGTAGGCGGTTTCGAGATGCGCGAACAGCTCCACCTCGAGCTCCGGGTCGCGGCCGGGCAGCTGCGCCGAGACCTCGAGGGTCGCGGCCGCGTCGTCGCGGTCCCCGGCGCGCCAGCCCCCGCGCAGCCGCTCCGGGACGATGCCGAGCGCGTGGGCGACGCAGGTGGAGACCTCGCGCCTGGTGACCGAGGTGGTGGACCACTCGCGGGTGGGGTGCACGGAGTTGGTCAGCAGCACCACGACCGTCTCGGTGAGCGGGTCGATCACGAGCGAAGTGCCGGTGAAGCCGGTGTGGACGCCGCTGTACGGGCTGGTCAGCCCCGCGTGGTAGAACCAGGCCTCGAGCTCGGGCCCGAGTCCGCGGCGGGCCCCGCCCACCCCGGTGACCTCCGCGATGCGGTCGGTGAACATCGACTCGACGGTGTCGGGCTGGAGGATGCGGGCCCCGCCGTAGGTGCCGCCGTGCAGGAACATCTGCGCGAACACGGCGAGGTCGCGGGCGGTGGAGAACACGCCCGCGTGCCCTGCGACGCCGCCGAGTGAGTAGGCGTTCTCGTCGTGCACGTGGCCGTGGACCAGATATCCGTAGTACTCCACGTACTCGGTCGCGGCGATGCGGTCCTTCAGCTCCGCCGGCGGGTTGTACATCGTCTCGTCCATGCCGAGCGGGACGGTGATGTGCTCGTGCACGTACTCGTCCAGGCTCTGCCCGGAGAGCTTCTCGACGATGAGGCCGAGGGTGATCAGCCCCAGGTCGGAGTAGACGTACTTCGTGCCGGGCGGGGTGTCCGGCACGACGGTCAGGACCGCGTCGATCCGCGAGGGCACGTCGGGGTGGGCGGAGTAGAGGTCGATGAAGGCGGGCAGTCCGCCGACGTGGGTGAGCAGGTGCTGGATCGTGACCTCGCCCTTGCCGTTCTCGGCGAAGCGCGGGAGGTGCTCGGCGACTTTGTCGTCCAGGCTCAGCAGTCCCTGCTCGACGTGCTGCATGACGGCGGTGGCGGTGAAGATCTTCGAGATCGAGGCGAGGTCGTAGATCGTGTCCGCGCGAGCGGGGATCCGCTGATCCTCGGGCAGCTCGGTGCTCGCGTCCTGCCAGCGCAGCGCGTACCCGTCGGCGTGCTCGTAGGCGATGCCGCGCTGCGAGGCGACCAGCAGCGTCGCCCCCGCGAAGCGGGGCGGGTCGTTGTCCAGTCCCGCGCGGAGGATGCCGGGGAGCTGCTCGAGCACCTCGGGGTCGAGGCCGACGTCGGCCGGCTCGGCCTCGTGGAGGGTCTTCGCGGAGCCGCGCCGGTTCCAGGGGTGGGGGTGGGGTCCGCCGGGCCGCCAGCCCGGGGCGGCCGCCGCGTCGCGGCGCTCGGGGCGGTCCTTGCGGGGCGCGGGGTCGCCCATGGCGTGCGCAGCGGCGGGGAGACCGACGGCGCCTGCGCAGGCGGCGATCGCTCCCGCGGCGAGGCCGGTGCGGCGGGTCATGCCGTCGGGGGCAGGGGCTCCTGGCGTCGGGCCGACGGGATCACCGCCGACGGGAGCGCTGCCTGCGGGGTCGCTGCCTGCGGGGTCGTTGCCTGCGGGGTGGTTGCCTGCGGGGTGGTGCTGCGGCTGGTCCATGGGGCTCCTTCGCGTCGAGTCCGCCGCACGGCCGGGGGCGTCCTCGATGACGCCGCATGTCCGTCACCGCAGGTCGGACCGGGGTGGCACCCGGGGTCCGCTCCCCCTCGGCAGGAGTCCCGCGCACCGTCGACCAACCTATCGCCGCGCCCGGACAGCGGCAACCGTCGCCTCGCCGGTATGGAGGGCGGGTCGCATCGCCGATGTGGAGGGCGGAAAGGAGCGCGCGCCCCGGAGGCCGGCAGCCGGCCGCTCAGCCCCGCTGCCCGACCGCTCAGCCCCGCTGCAGCTCGAGAACGGGCACGCAGGCGGGGCTGAAGCCGAGCACCTGGCCGTAGAAGGACAGCGACGCCTCGATCGCGCGCACGATCGTCCCCGCCTTGCGGAAGCCGTGCTGCTCCCCCTCGAACAGGAGGTAGGCGTGGGGGATGCCCTTGGCGGCGAGCGCATCGCGGAACGCCTCGGACTGGCTGGGCGGGACGATCCTGTCCTCGTCGCCCTGGAGCAGCAGCACCGGGCACTCGAGCTCGTCGACGTGGCTGAGCGGGGCCCGCTCGACGTACAGATCGCGCCGCTCGGGATAGGGGCCGACGAGCCCGTCGATGTAGCGGGACTCGAAGTCGTGCGTGTCCAGACGGAACTGCTCGAGCTCGGCGACGCCGAAGCTGGAGACCCCGGCGGCGAAGGCGTCCGTGCGGGTCAGGCAGGCGAGCGTGGTCCAGCCGCCCGCGCTGCCGCCCTCGATCGCGAGCCGGTCCCCGTCGGCGATCCCCTCGGCGACCAGGTGCTCCATCACGGCGACCGTGTCGCTGACGTCGACGACGCCCCACTGCCCGCGCAGACGGTTGCGGTACTCGCGGCCGTAGCCGCTCGAGCCGCCGTAGTTCACGACCACGACGCCGAGGCCGCGCGAGGTGTAGTACGCGATCGGCAGCGACAGCACCGGCGGGACGTGCGCGGTGGGCCCGCCGTGGACCTGCGCGATGAACGGCGGCAGCTCGCCCTCGCGGCCGGCGAGGCCCTCCTGTCGGGGGCGGTGCACGATCGCGTGGACCACGCCGCCGTCCGGCAGCGGGACCTCGATGCTCTCCGCCTCCGGCAGCAGCCCCGGATCCGGGGCGTCCTCGCGCGAGGAGCGGAGCACGGTCAGCGGGGACAGGGCCGGGGCGCCCTCGAGCCGGAGCTCGGCGACGTGGATCGCGTCGAACTGCGTCGGGGAGGCGCCGTCGAGCACGAGCAGCCCGTCCTCGCGGCGCTGCGCGGAGCCGATCGAGGTGAGCGGGCAGCCCAGCGGCGTGAGCTCGCCGGTGCTGATCCGCAGCACGGACAGGGAGGTCGCGGCGCGGCCGTGCTGCACGAGGACGCGGTCGGCGTCGAGCACCTGGTACCAGGTGGTGCCGAGCGCCCACATCGGACCGGCGAACTCCTCCTCGCGCTCGAGCACCTGACGGGCGCCGGTCTCGGCCGACCACACCCACGGGTTCCACCAGCCGGTCGTGTCGGAGAGGAAGAGGAGCCGCTCGTCGTCGAGCCATTCCGGCTGCAGCACCGAGACGTCGGTGCCGCCGGCGACGATCTCGCCCTCCCCGGCGCTGCCGTTCAGCAGCGGCGCGACGTGCAGCTCGGTGCCGTCCCACGGCATCTGCGGATGCTCCCAGCTGATCCAGGCCAGACGCGTCCCGTCGGGGCTGAGCCGCGGGTGGGCGACGAAGCGGGAGGAGGGCGTGATGCGGCGCAGCGCGGAGGAGTCCTCGGCCGCGGAGCCGTCCAGCGGCACCGCCACGACGTAGCGCTCGATGTACGGGGCGCCCTCGGCGTCGGCGCGGGGGCCGTCCGCGCCGCCGGTGTGGTCCTCGCAGATCCACCACACCTCGGCGGTGCCGTCGGCGAGGGTGACCACGGTCGGATCGGCCCAGCGCAGCGAGGGCCCGTGGGCGGAGGCGACCTCGGGGCCGACGGGGGTGAGCGGGCGCGGCTGCTCTCCCTCACGCAGCGCGTGGACGCGCTGATCCTCGAAGTTCACGAACACGACGAGCGGCGGGCGGGCGGCGGAGGTCCCGGTGGGAGCGGACTCGCTCCGGGGCCTCGGCTCGGGTGCCGCTGCGGCGGGCTCGGGCACGACGGTCCAGCTCGCGCCGCCGTACTCGTGCACGCGCGAGCGGGCGTTGTACGGGGCGGGGAGCACGGTGACGGTCTCCGCCGGGGCAGACCCTGTCGGGGCGGTGCCGTCGGCCGGGGCCGGGTCCTGCAGACCGACGGGGCCCGCGGTGCGGACGATCGCCTGGCGGCCGCCCTCGGTCGCGATGCCCTCCGTCCACCACACCTGGTCGCCGACGAGGTGCGGGGAGCCCAGACGCGTGCCGCCGGTCGCGAGGAGCTCGGCGGTCAGGGGCGAGGGCCAGGAGCCGTACGGGAGTGTGGTGACCATGAGGTCAGGGTATGCAGTCGGCGTGTGACTGGCGGGGGAATCTGCGAGGAGGGGCCGAGACCTGCACGGTCCTCCCCCCGCTCCGGCTCAGGACCGCCGCGCAGCCAACCCCGGCACCTCACATCGGGTGGGCCTGCGAGCTTGCTCAGGCCAGGATCGTCCCCTCGACGGTGAGCACCGTGGCTCCACCCACCCACAGCGTCCCGTCGGCCTCGCGCTCGAGGAGCACCCGGCCCTCGCGGCCGAGCGCCGTGCCCTGCGCGGCCGTCCACCGCTCGGGCGCCTCGCCGCGCGAGAGCAGCCACTGGGCGATGCCGGCGTTGAGGCTGCCGGTGACCGGGTCCTCGACGCCGACGGGCGCGAAGGCGCGCACCTCGTACAGCGGAGCCCCGTCGGCGCCGCCGCTCCCCCACCACCCCATCACCCCGACCTTCCGCTCGCCGAGCGCGAGCAGGTCGGGGGTCAGGGCGAGCACCTGCTCGGCGTCCTCGAGCTCGAGCACCTGCCAGCCAGGCCCGTTGTCGGCCCAGGTGTGCCCCCGCACCGCAGTGCGGTCCACGCCGAGCGCCGAGGCGATCAGGTCGACCTCGTCCTCCTCGAGCGGCCCCTCGCGCATCAGCGGAGGGGCGGCGAAGGCGAGCTGCTCCCCGGCGCCGGTCACCGCAGCGCCGCGACCTGCTCCCGGACACCGCACCTCGACCACGCCGATCCCGCACTCCTGCACGATCCGCTCCCCCGCCGGGACCCCGCCCGCATGCAGCCAGGCCCGGGCGGTGCCGAGGGTGGGATGACCGGCGAAGGGCAGCTCGCCGCCCGGCGTCCAGATCCGCACCCGGTAGTCGGCGCCCGCCGCGGTGGGCGGGAGCAGGAAGGTGGTCTCGGAGAGGTTCGTCCACTGCGCGATGCGCTGCATGTCCGCGTCGGAGAGCCCGTCGGCGTCGAGCACCACTGCGAGCGGGTTGCCGCGCTGCGGCGCGTCGGCGAAGACGTCGAGCTGGAGGAAGGGACGACGACGGGGAGCACGGCTCGAGGCGGTCATGGCACCCATCCTCTCCTGCCGGTCATGGCCGAGGCGCGGCGTCGGACCGTGGGGGTCCGGCGCCGCGCCTCGGCCAGGGGTGCCTGCGTGCGGCCGACGCTCAGCGGCCGCAGGCGTCCAGCGCCTCGGTCTCCGCCTGGATCGCCTCGGCGCCGTAGTCCTCCGGCTCGGACTCGGGGATGTCGGTGCCGTGCAGGGACGCGCCCGCGGTCTCCTTGAGGAAGAACAGCGCGGCCATGCCCACCAGGCAGCCGATCATCACGTACACCGCCGGGAACTCCAGGAACCCGGTGCTCTCCACGACCGCCTCGTTCAGCGGCGCGGCCGTGCCGCCGAAGATCGAGGTGAACACGTTGTAGGTCACCGCGAAGCCGGCGAAGCGCACATGTGCGGGGAACATCGCCGGGAAGGTCGCGGAGATCGTGGACAGCTGCGGGATGTACAGCAGGCCCAGCACCGCGAAGCCCAGCATCGCCAGGCCGAAGCTCTGCCCCATCAGCCAGTACATCGGCAGCGCCATGATGAACAGGCCGATCATCGAGAACCACCACATCTTCTTGCGGCCCACTCTGTCCGAGTACGCCCCGCAGAACGGGATCACCGCCATCATCGCGATCTCGCCCACGAGGATCACCATGAGCGACTCGTTGGGGCTGAGGTGGATCTTCGTCTCGAGATAGCCCGGCATGTAGGTGAGCAGGGTGTAGTTCGCGATGTTCAGCGGGATCACGAGCCCCGCCATCACCAGGATCGGGCGCCAGTACTTCACGATGAGGTCGCGCAGGCCGCCGGTCGCGCTCTCCTCCGCCTCGCCGGCCTCCTCGAGGTCCTGGAAGACCGGGGTCTCCTCGAGGCGCGAGCGCAGGTACAGGCCGATCAGGCCCAGCGGGGCGGCGACGAAGAAGGGCAGACGCCAGGCCCACGCCATCATCGCGTCCTCGCCGAGGACCAGCTGCAGGAAGAGCACCACCACGGTGCCCAGCGCGAAGCCGCCCAGCGTCCCGAACTCGAGGAAGCTGCCGTAGAGTCCGCGGCGCTTGTCCGGCGCGTACTCGGCCATGAAGGTCGCCGCGCCGCCGTACTCGCCGCCGGTGGAGAAGCCCTGCACCATGCGCAGCACGGCCAGCAGGATCGGGGCGAGGATGCCCACCTGCTCATAGGTGGGCAGCACGCCGATGAGGAAGGTCGCGGCGCTCATCAGGATGATCGTCAGCGCGAGCACCTGCTTGCGGCCCATCCGGTCGCCGAGCGGCCCCCACACGAACCCGCCGAACGGCCGGGCGATGAAGGAGATCGCCAGGAAGGCGTAGGTCCAGAACAGCCCCTCGGAGCCCGAGGGGAAGAAGTGGGCCGCGATGTAGGTCGCGACGACCGCGTAGGCGCCGTAGTCGTACCACTCGGTGGCGTTGCCCATCGCGGAGGCGGCGACGGCCTGCCGGATCGTCCGACGCGGCGGGAGGTCCTCGAAGGCGGTCTCGCCCGTCGTCGTGGGAGGTTCGCCGCCGGGGGCGGGGGTCGGGGAGGTGGATGTCGTCACAGACAGGTCATCCGTTCTTCGCGCACGTGCCGCAGCACGCTGTGGCGGCACTCCCCGCCGGCACGGGCCGGCGCCCGCGAGCGGGAAGCGGCCGGTGACAGGTGGTCACCGGACGGACGCGGGGCGCCTTCACCGACCGGATGTCGGCGGGCGCCCCGTCGGCAAAACGTCGTCACGATAACGACCTCCCTCGCCGGTTTCCAGCCGGTACCTCTTCCCGACACGGTGTTCGCGCAGGTGGCATCGACAAAAAATTCCCTGCTCAGAGCCCTGCGGAGCGGTCCGCCGAACCGGCTCCCCGCCCCGGGGCGGGTCCGGCCCGGACACCGCCGCAGCCCGTCCAGGACCTCGTGAGACACTGACCGCGGAGAGCCGGGAAGTCTGGTCGGCACGGAGGTCCACCCTCCGTACACCCGTCAGCGATGCCGAAAGAGACCAGTATGGTTCTCCAGTCCCCCACCCCGTGCGTCGGAGTGCGGATCGACCGCTCCTCCTGCAGGCGCCGACGTCCACGGGCACGGTGCGGGAGCGCGGCGGATCCGCGTCCGTCCTGTCCCGAAGGTGACGTGATCCGCGATGGACTTCCCCGTCTGGACCCTGATCCCGTTCGTGCTCATGCTCGCCGGCATCGCGGTCTTCCCGCTGGTGCCGCAGCTGGCGCACCTGTGGGACCGACCCCGCAACCAGCTGCTGTACGCGCTGGTCCTCGGCGTGCCGGTCGCGATCGGGCTGCTGATCGCGGCGCATCCCGAGCTGGTCGCCCATGCGCTGATCGAGTACGTGCAGTTCATCGTGCTGCTGCTGGCGCTGTTCACGGTCTCGGGGGCGATCGTGCTGCGCGGCGACCTCGCCGCGACGCCGCGCACCAACACCGCCTTCCTCGCCGTGGGCGGGGTGCTCGCGAGCTTCATCGGCACCACCGGGGCGGCGATGCTGCTCATCCGTCCGATCCTCGCCACGAACTCCGAGCGCCGCTACCGGGCGCACACCGTCGTCTTCACGATCTTCGTGGTCGCCAACTGCGGCGGACTGCTCACCCCGCTCGGCGACCCGCCGCTGTTCCTGGGCATGCTGCGCGGGGTCCCCTTCACCTGGACCTTCCACCTGATCCCGCAGTGGCTGTTCGTGAACTCGCTGCTGCTGCTGACCTACTGGGCGCTGGACCGTCGCTTCCACGCCCGGGAGAACCCCGAGGCGCTCGCCCAGGACAGCGAGAACCGCGCCCCGCTGCGGCTGGGCGGCGCGCCGAACCTGCTCTGGTTCGCGCTGATCATCCTCGCCGTCGCGAAGATCCCCTCGCTGGACATCGACGCGGTCGCGCACGGCCACATCGAGGGCCTGAACTGGGTGCCCTGGCGCGAGCTGGTGATGCTCACGGCCGCAGGCGGCTCGCTGCTCACGGGCTCGAAGAAGATCCGCTGGCAGGAGAACGAGTTCTCCTGGGCACCGATCCAGGAGGTCGGCGCGCTGTTCATCGGCATCTTCCTGACCATGGTGCCCGCGCTGCAGGTGCTGCGCGCGGCCGCTCCGAACTTCCCGCTGAACGAGATCACGCTGTTCGTGTTCACCGGCGGGCTCTCCTCGGTGCTGGACAACGCCCCCACCTACGTGACCTTCTTCGAGATGGCCACGCAGATCCCCGGCGAGCCGCGCGTGGCGGACGTGCCCGAGGCGCTGCTGGTCTCGATCTCGCTGGGCGCCGTGCTGTGCGGGGCGATGACCTACATCGGCAACGGCCCGAACTTCATGGTGAAGTCCGTGGCCGAGGACGGCGGCGTGAAGATGCCGACCTTCCTCGGCTACGTCCGCGCCGCCTTCCAGTACCTCGCCCCCGTGCTGCTGGCGATGGTGCTGCTGTTCATCGCCGATGCATGGTGGGCGAAGGCGCTCGGCGGCGTCGTCGTCGCACTGCTGCTGGTGCGCGTGCTGCGGCACGCGACCGCCCCGCCGCCCCAGGTGCTCGGCCGCGCCGACCGCCGCCCCTCCCCGGAGGCCCCTGCGCAGGACTGATCCGCGCCGACGGGGCCCCGCTGCACATCGACCCCGACCCGCAGGAGACACGTCCATGACCACCACCCCGTCCTCGACCGCGGCGTCCCGCCGTGAGCACGGCACCTTCCGCGTGCGCCATCCCGCCGAGGAGTGGGTGACCCGCGCGATCCCCGGCGGCGCCCTGCTGCTGCTGGCGACCGTGCTGGCGCTGCTGTGCGCGAACACGCCGCTCGCGGATGCCTACTTCGGGGTGCGCGACGCCCACGTCGGCCTCGAGCTCGGCCCGCTCTCGCTGGACCTCTCGATCGGGCACTGGGCCTCCGACGGGCTGCTGGCGGTGTTCTTCTTCCTCGCCGGGCTCGAGCTGAAGCAGGAGTTCGTCGTCGGCGACCTCCGCTCCCCCGCCAAGGCGCTCGTGCCGATCGCAGCGGCCTTCGGGGGCGTCGCCGTGCCGGCGATCCTCTACACCCTCATCAACCTCGCCGGCCCTGCGGGATCGGGAGGCGGCTGGGCGATCCCCGCTGCGACCGACATCGCCTTCGCCGTCGCGATCCTCGCGCTGCTGGGCTCCTCGCTGCCGACGGCGCTGCGCACCTTCCTGCTGACCCTCGCGATCGTCGACGACCTCATCGCGATCACGATCATCGCGATCTTCTACACCTCCGACCTGCGCCTGGGCTTCCTGGCGCTCGCGCTCGTGCCGCTGGGGGCGTTCTGGTGGCTGACGAACCGGCGCGAGGCCTGGTTCAAGAAGCACTACTGGACCGCGTGGGCGCTGCTGCTGCCGCTCGCGGTGATCACCTGGGTGCTGTTCCTGAACTCCGGCGTGCACGCGACGATCGCAGGCGTGGTGCTGGCCTTCCTGGTCCCCACCCGCGGGATCTCCGAGTACGGGAAGCAGCACTCGCTCTCCCACACCCTCGAGCACCGGCTGCGTCCCTTCTCGAGCGCGATCGCGGTGCCCGTCTTCGCGTTCTTCAGCGCCGGCGTCGCCGTCGGCGGGTTCACGGGGCTGCTCGAGGCCTGGCAGTCCACGGTCGCGCTCGGCATCGTCGTCGGACTCGTGGCCGGCAAGATCGTGGGCATCGTCGGCACCTCGTTCCTGCTCACGCGCCTGACCCGCGCGACGCTCGACGCGAGCCTGCGCTGGGTGGACATGCTCGGGATGGCGGCCGTGGCGGGCATCGGCTTCACCGTCTCGCTGCTGGTCTCCGAGCTGAGCTTCGCGGCGGGCGATCCGATGTACGACGAGGCGAAGGTCGGGGTGCTGACCGCCTCGGTCCTCGCCGCCGTGCTCGGCGCAGCGATCCTCCTGCCGCGGAACCGGATGTACGCACGCCGGGCGCACGAGGCCGGGGACGGCGACGAATTCGGGAGCGCCGGTCAGTCGCCCGAGGGGCGTGATCCGCGCGCCGGCTGGGGCGACGTCAGCTGAGCGGATCACGCCGCCCGGGCGGCGGGGCTCAGCGCGGGGCGCGCAGCACCTGCACGACCGTCGGCTTCGGGCCGCGGCCGTCGAAGTCGGGGAAGAAGGAGGTGTGGGCTCCCCACTCCCCGTCCTCGCCCGGGTGCTGCACCGAGACGAAGGCGCTGCGGTCCTGGTCGCGGACGATCGGGCCGCAGGTCTCTGCGTCCACCGGGACGGACAGGAACTGCTCGACGCGACCGCGGGATCCCCCCTCGAGGGTGACGCGGAACAGGCCGTCGTTGTAGCCGATGCCGGAGGGGGCGCCGTCGGTGGAGATCCACAGGTTCCCCACGGAGTCGAAGGCGAGGTTGTCCGGGCAGGAGATCGGGGAGACCTGATCGGCGGGGAAGCCGGAGAAGTAGGTCTGGTCCCCCTGGGCCGGGTCTCCGCAGACCAGCAGCAGGTTCCACGCGAAGGTGGTCGAGGTCTGGTCGCCCTGCTCGTCGATCTCCACGACGTGGCCGTCGCGGTTCTCGGTGCGGGGGTTCGCCTCGTCGGCCGGGGCCTTCCCCTCGGTCCCCCGGCCGGAATTGTTCGTGCAGGCCACGTACACGCGGCGCGAGTGCAGCGAGGGCTCGACGTCCTCGCAGCGGTCCATCTTCGTGGGGCCGACGGCGTCCGCCGCGAGGCGGGTGTGCACCAGCACCTCCTCGACCGTGAAGCCCTCGACCGCCGACTCCCCGTCGACCACGAGCGGCAGCCACTCGCCCGTGCCGTCGAAGGCGCCGTCGGAGGGGACTGCGCCGGAGCCGTCGATCTCGCTCTCGGGCGAGTTGCCGGTGAACTTCGCGACGTAGAGGTCGCCGTTCTCCAGCAGGGTCATGTTGTGCTCCCGGTCGCCCTCGACGTAGCGGTCGCGGGAGACGAACTTGTACAGGTAGTCGAAGACCTCGTCGTCGCCGGAGTAGGCGACCGCGCGGCCGTCCTCGGCGATGATGATGTTCGCGCCCTCGTGCTTGAAGCGGCCCAGCGAGGTGTGCTTGCGCGGAGCGGAGGTGGGGTCGAAGGGATCGACCTCGACGATGTACCCGAAGCGGTTGACCTCGTTCTCGTAGCCCTCGTTGCGGGCGTCGTAGCGGTCGTGGGCGTTCTCCCAGCCGCGGGCGGTCGCGGCGTCGCGCAGGCCGTAGCGCTGCTCCGCCTCGGAGGTGCCGGCGGAGCGGAAGTAGGCGTGGAAGTTCTCCTCGCCGGAGACGAGGGTGCCCCACGGGGTCAGGCCGCCCGCGCAGTTGCCGAGGGTGCCCAGCACCGTGCGGCCCTCGGGATCCTCGACGGTGCGCACCAGCTCGCTGCCGGCGGCGGGACCGGTGAGGGTGAACTCGTCGTCCAGCAGGATGCGGCGGTTCAGCTCCGCGCCGCGCACGTAGCGGTAGGGGGCGGTGCGGCTGCTCCGCTCGAGCTCGACGACGGTGAGGCCGTGGGCGGCGCGACCGATCTCGACGGCCTCCTCGGCGTCGGTCCCGGACGGGAGCATGATGTTCTCGTTCGTGTACTCGTGGTTCACGAACATCACCGCACGCAGGCCGTCCGTGCCCGGGAGCTCCTGGATCTCGGTGTAGTCGTTGTTGTAGCCGAACTGGCGCTTCTGGGCCTCGGCGCTCTGGGCGTCCCAGTCGAATTCGGGCGCGTCGTCGAACAGCGGGTCGCCCCAGCGGATCACGGGATGCCAGGCGAAGCCCTCGGGGACGGTGAGCTCGTCGACCGTGGCCGGGACCGGCTCGATCGGCGTGAAGGTGAGCTTGGTGCCGTTCGGGGGCCGACGGTCGACACGGCCCCTGCCGGTCCCGTCCTGCCTGCCGGCGGCAGGGTGCGCGAGAGCGCCCTGGGTGCCGGCCAGGCCGATCGCGAGGGCGGCGGTGGAGCCGCCGAGCACGGCCCGGCGCGTCAGCGCGCTCGAGGCGATGTCGCGGAAGGTGGGGTTGTCGGAGCTGTTGCACTCGCCGAAGGCGCACTGGCTGGCGCACTTGAGCTGGCAGGTCACCGCGGAGCGCTTGCCGCGCACCGCATCCTTCATCAGGAGGGGGAGGTCGAGCAGTGCCATGGGGGAGGCTCCTTCTCTGGTGTGCATCGCTCCCGGCGCAGCGGCGCGCGGGACGAGATGACGATGCGCCAGAAAGATGAGGGCCTCCCCTCCCTCGGGGAACCTCCGCGTGAACTCTGGGTGACGGGCGCGGCGCTCAGAACCTCGCGGGCGCGACGAATCCTTCGGGCTTGACGAGCACCACCGGCACGGGCGACTCGATCGCGACCCGCTGCGAGGTCGACCCCAGCAGGATCTTCCCGATCGGTGTGCGCTTGCGGATGCCGAGCACCACCAGCGCGACGTCGTCGTGCTCGACGGCGTCGAGGATGTCGTCGGCCGGGTCGTCGCGCCTGGGGACCGTGCGCAGCTCGAACCCGAGCCCGGTCTCCTCCAGCCGCTCCTGGAGCGGGCGCTTGTCGGTGACGCCGCGCGCCTTGCGCGGATCGGGGGCGCGCTCGGAGGCGAGCACGAGCAGCGAGGCGTGACGCCGCTCCGCCTCCTTCACGGCGAAGGCGAAGGCGGCCTCGCTCGTGGCGCTGGGGACGTACGCGAGCAGGATCGTGGTCATCGGGTCTCCCTCGGGGTGCGGGTCACAGGGACCGGGACGGGATCGGACGAGGCGGGACGGGGCGGGGTCAGTCCCTGCCGAGGTCGTCGGGATGGCGGAACCGGGTGCGACGGGCCCGCACCGCGCTGTTGTAGAACCAGGTGATCACGTACAGCGCGAGGCCCACGAGCAGCAGCCCGCCGGCGATCACGTAGTTCTGCGTCGGCTGCGCGATCGGCGAGACCAGCGCGAAGGATGTGATCGCACCGATCACCGCGAGCGCGGTCGGGGTGCGGAAGTGGCGCACGTCGACCTTGTCCTTGCGCAGCACGAGCACGGAGATGTTCACGAGCCCGAACACGGTCAGCAGCAGCAGGGCGGTCGTGCCGCCGAGCGCGGCGATGGTGTCCTCGGCGAGCACGTAGCGCACCGAGAGCACGAGCGCGACGGCGAGGACGGTGGAGAACACGATGCCGGCCCACGGGGTGCGACGCCCCTTCAGCACGCCGCGCAGGAAGCCCGGCAGCACGGCCTGCTTCGCCATGCCGTACAGCAGGCGGGAGGCCATCATCATGTTGATCAGCACCGTGTTCGCGACGGCGAAGATCGAGATGAACGCGAAGATCGTGTCGATCGGGATCGCCGGGGCGCCCTCCTTGACCACCTCGAGCAGCGGGGTGGTCGACTCGGTGAGCTGGCCGATCGGCACCACCGCGACGGCGAGGATCGAGATCAGCACGTAGATCACGCCCGTGATCGACAGGCCCGTGATGAGGGCGCGGGGGAAGTTCTTGACCGGATCGACGGTCTCCTCGGCCATGTTCACCGAGTCCTCGAAGCCGACCATCGAGAAGAACGCGAGGGCGGTCGCGCCGATGATCGCCATGAACATGCCCTTCTCGTCCTGGGTCTCGAAGAGCACCACCCGCGAGAGGTCCGCCTTGCCCTCTCCGATGGCGAAGAAGCCGACGATGATCACCAGCGCGAGACCCGAGAGCTCGATGAAGGTCAGCACGACGTTCGCCTTGACGGACTCGGAGACGCCGCGCAGGTTGATCAGTGCGACGAGCACGAGGAACGCCAGCGCGATCGTCGTCGTGACCATCCCGGCCGCATCGCCCAGCGGCTCCTCGAGGGAGAAGGCCTTCAGCACGTTCTCCGCGAGGAAGATCGCGCTGGTGGAGGCCGAGGTGATGCCCGAGGAGAGCACCGCGAAGGTGACCATGAAGGTCAGGAAGTGGATGCCGAACGCCTTGTGCACGTACAGCGCCGCACCCGCCGCCTGCGGATACTTGGTGACCATCTCGACGTAGGACAGCGCCGAGACCATCGCGACGGCGAAGGCGATGAGGATCGGCAGCCAGCCGGCGCCGCCGACCTCGCCGGCGACCTTGCCGGTCAGCGAGTAGACGCCGGTGCCGAGGATGTCGCCGACGATGAACAGCAGCAGGAGCTTCGGCGTGATCGCCTTCTTGAGCTCGGGCTGGTCGGAGCCGGTGGACGGATCGCCGGCGGCGCCGGGATCGCCGGCGGCGGTCGGGGCGGTCTCGTGGGGCTCGCTCATGGGATTCCTCCCGGGGAAGACAGGGACAGGAGCCGCCGTCGAGGAGCGGCCGGCGGGCGACGGACGCCCACCGCCGAGGGGATCCCCGGACGACGGTGGAGGCACTCTACCGTGCGGTGACCGCGCTCACAGCACCTGCGTCCGCGCGGCGCTGCCCGCGGTCGCCGTCGTCATCGTCGTGGCCGTCGTGCTCGTCGTGGCCGTCGTGTTCGTCGTCGCCGTCGCCCTCGTCGTCGTGCCGGCGGGCGTCCAGGCGCAGGGTCTGGACCCACTGCCGGGAGGCGTCGGAGCTGATCGCCATCACGCCGAGCGCCGAGGCGCCCGCGCCGACCAGCAGCGAGTGGGCGACGTCGCCGCCCGCGGTGCTCGTCACGACCAGGCGCGCGAAGGCGTCGACCGTGAACAGGGCCATCAGCGCGATCCGCGCCCAGCGGCTGCGGCGCAGCACCCCGGCCTGCAGGAGGAGCAGCGCGAGCGCGAAGGCCGAGGCTCCCCAGATCGCCTCCGTCGAGGGCAGCACGAGCGCCGCGTCGGGGAAGCGCACGGTGGGGTCGACGCCGGTGCCGATCGCGAACCATGAGATCCCCACCAGCACGGCCTGCAGCAGCACGAGCAGCCCCGTGAACACGACAGACGGCGGCGGGACGTGGTGGTCCGCGGCCCGGGCGAGCACCTCGTGGACGTCGTCGACCGTCCCGTGCCACTGGGCGGTGAGCTCGTCGGCGACCTCGGTGCGTCGGCCGGGGAAGCGGGTCGCGCTGAGCGCCGTCTGGGTCGCGGCCCGGGCACGGGCCTTCATGACGGAGCTGCCGGTGGGACGGTGGCGCGGGAGCATGATCGCGCTCGCGCCGTCCGAGCGCGAGGCGGCCCCGGCCACGTCGATCACGGGCAGGTCGCCGTCGGTGCTGATGCGGTCGCCCTGCCCGTTGCGATCGTGGTACGCGGTGGAGAACTCCTCGATCAGCTCGACCTCGACCTCCGGATCGGCGTAGCGGATCGTGTCCACGAGATAGTCGCGCTCGACGTCGATGTTCTCGTCGATGCGGTGAGTGACCTGCAGGGTGAAGAAGGAGAAGCCGACGGCGCGGTCGTAGGACGCCGCCGCCAGCCAGTCCGAGCGGTACCCGCCCGGGAGCACGAAGCCGCGGGGCACCCGCCAGAAGCGCACGTGGTGGCGCTTGGCCGTCGTGCCGCCCACCTCCTGCTGATAGGTGAAGTCGTGCCTGCGCCCCATCAGGTACAGGTCCGAGACGGGAGCGGAGGGATAGGAGCGGCGCAGCAGCGTGGAGCGCACCATCGACCAGGCCGAGGACAGCGTCCGCTCCTCGGCGAGCACCCAGCCGGCCCGACGCATCGCCACGTGCAGATCCCGCTCGGGACCGTCCAGCGCGATGTTGATCGGGTCCGAGAGCACGCCCTCCGTGGTGCGGGTGCGGCCCAGGAAGTAGTCCGGCAGGTAGATCCAGGTCATCAGCTGGTGCAGCCGCGGCAGCGTGATGTAGGTCAGCAGGATCCAGAAGCCCAGCAGGTAGAGCAGCCGCACCGGGGTCAGGGAGAACCCCTCGACCAGGTACAGCAGCGCCAGCCAGATCGAGACCACCACGCCCGCGGCGATGAAGAGGCTGTCCAGCAGGGCGTAGAGCTCGAAGCGGCGGCCGCGCGGGACGTGCCCGCGGGAGTGGTCGTAGCCCGGCGGCTCCGTGGGCACCGGTCGGCCCAGCGGGATCAGCCGGGAGGTCCGCGCCGGGGTCACCGCCGGCGTCCCGTGCTCGGCGACGTCATGAGGACATCGTAGGGGGACGCGCTGTGGGTGCGCGTCCGGCCGGGAGGGCGGTTCGGCGGGGCCGGCGGGGCCGGCGGGCCGAACCGGATGAGCGGGCCGTGAAGCGGACCTGCCCGGCTGATCCGCACCGAGTGCTGCATCTGGACCGCTATGACAGCGTGATAGCGGTCCAGATGCAGCACTCGGAGCGCGGGAGGGCGGGAGGGCGGGTGCGCGGGGGCGCGGGAGGGCGGGAGGGCGGGTGCGGCCCCGGGAGGCGGATCCGTCAGTCTCCGGACGGGACGGTGGCCGCGCCCTGTGCGGCCCGGCGCACGGCGAGGGCGCCGACGAGCCCCAGCAGCAGGAAACCGGCCGCCCCGGCCATCGCGATCCGCGCGCCGTCGGTGAAGACGAGCTCGAGCTGGTCGATGACGCCCGGGGCCATGCCCTGGCCGCGCAGCGCGGGCAGGATCGAGCCGGCCGAGTCCGTCAGCTGCTGTCCGAATCCGGCCGCCTGACCCGTGAGGTCGTCGGTGCGGGCGGAGAGCCCGGCGGCCAGGAGCGCACCGGAGACCGCGGTGCCCAGCGCCGTGCCGAGCTGGCGCACGGTGGACTGCGTGGCCGACCCCTGCCCGGACTGCTCGGGAGGGACCGGGGCGAGCACGGTCGAGGTCAGCTGCGCCGAGGCGAGGCCCAGGCCCAGCCCGTAGACCACGAGGATCCCGATCAGCAGCAGCACGGGCGAGGCGGGGGCGAGCACGAGCGCGAGCACGCCCACCCCGACCACTTCGAGACCGAGCCCCACCAGCACGGTGCCGGGCGCGCCGATCGCCGCGGCCAGATGCCGGGCCAGCGTGCCGGAGAGGAACGCCCCGCCGGCCATCGCGGCGAGCACACCGCCGGACTGCAGGGCGCCGAGGCCCTGGACGTCCACGAGATACAGCGGCAGCACGAACAGCAGCCCGAACTCCCCCACCGCCACGGCGCCGGCGGTCACGTTGCCCCAGGCGAAGGCCGGGAGGCGGAACAGGTCGAGGTCCAGCAGCACCGCCTGGCCGCGGGCTCCGCGGCGGCGCTCCCACAGCACGAAGGCGAGGAGCAGCAGCAGTCCCGCGGCCAGCACCAGCGGGGCGAGGGAGAGGCCGGCCGGGCCGTGCAGCTCGCGCCCGCCCAGGGCGAGCGGTGCCTGCTCGCCCCACCAGCCCAGCGTGGTCGCCTCGATGATGCCGAAGACGAGCAGGCCGAGCGCGCCCGCGCTGAGCACCGCGCCGAGCAGGTCGAGCCCGCGCCGCGCCGCGAGCCGCGACGAGGCCCCGCCGTCGGCCGTCCCGTCGTCGACCGTCCTGCCGTCGGCCGTCCTGCCCGCGTCGCCCTCCTCGCGGCTCTCCCGCACCCAGGCGAGGGCGCCGGCGATCACCGCGATGCCCACCGGCACGTTGACCGCGAAGATCCACGGCCAGGAGAAGCTGCTGGTGAGCCAGCCGCCGAGGAGCGGACCGAGAGCAGCCGCGCCCGCCATCACCGCGCCCCACACCCCGAACGCCGCGGCGCGCTCGCGGCCGCGGAAGGTCGCGTTCACGCTCGAGAGGGTCGACGGGAGGATCGCCGCGCCGCCGACGCCCTGGAGCAGGCGCGCCGCGATCAGCGTGCCGCCGGAGCTCGAGAGCGCGGCGAGCACCGAGGCGAGCACGAACACTCCCACCCCGGCGATCAGCAGGCGACGCCTGCCCAGCCGGTCGCCGAGCCGGCCCGCGATCAGCAGCAGCGCGGACAGCACGACCGCGTAGCTGGTGGTGACCCACTGGGCGTCGGTGAGGTCGAGGGAGAGGTCGGAGATGATCGTCGGCAGGGACACGGCGACGATGGACCCGTCGATCACGATCAGCGCGAGCCCCGCGGCGAGCACGCCGAGGGCCTTCCAGCGGTGGGGGTCCGGGGTCGAGAGCGCGGCCGACGGGGCTGCGTGGTCTGGGGTCGTGGATGCGGAGGACGGTGACGGGGTCGCGGCCTCGGCCGTGGCCCCGTGCCGGGAGGGGCTCGGTGTCGTCATGCCTCCACGATATGACGTGCCGTCAGAATCCTCCATCGTCCTTTCGGTGGATCCTGTGCTCGGGGCAGCGGCTCTGCACCGAGTGCTGCATCTGGACCGCTACGACAGCGTGATAACGGTCCAGATGCAGCACTCGGCGCACGTCGGTGGCGGACGGGGAGGGCAGGCACGTCGACGGCGCGGCGTTCACACTCGGGCAAGCGCACTCCGGCGCACCGTAGGCTGGTCACGACCCCGAGGAGAGGAAGCTCCATGTCCACATCGCATCCCGTCGTCCCGGCCCTCGACCTCCGCGGCGGCCGGCCGATCCCGCAGCTCGGCTACGGCGTGTTCAAGGTCGATCCCGACATCGCCGCCGACGTCACCGCGCAGGCCCTCGCCACCGGCTACCGCCACATCGACACCGCGAAGATCTACGGCAACGAGGAGGGCGTCGGCCGCGCGATCGCCGAGTCCGGGATCCCGCGCGAGCAGCTGTTCGTGACCACGAAGCTGTGGGACGACGCCCACGCCTTCGACGACGCGATCGCCGCGTGCGAGGCGTCCCTCGAGCGGCTCGGCCTGGACTACGTGGATCTCTACCTCGTGCACTGGGCGGTGCCCTCGCAGGGGCAGTACGTCGAGGCGTGGAAGGCGCTGATCGCCCTGCAGGAGCGCGGCCTGGTCCGCTCGATCGGCGTCTCGAACTTCCCGAAGGAGCAGCTCGCGGAGATCATCGAGGCCACCGGGGTCGTCCCGGCGATCCACCAGATCGAGCTGCACCCCTACTTCCAGCAGCGCGAGCTGCGCGCGATCCACGAGGACAAGGGGATCCTCACCGAGTCGTGGGGGCCGCTGGGCCAGGGCAAGTCGGACCTGCTCGAGAACCCGGCGGTCACCGCGATCGCCGAGGCGCACAGCGCCTCCCCCGCGCAGGTGGTGCTCGCCTGGCACCTCGCCCACGGCATCGTGACGATCCCGAAGTCGGTGACGCCCTCGCGGATCGTCGAGAACCTCGCCGCGGTCGAGCTGACGCTCACGGCCGACGAGGTCGCGGCGATCGACGCGCTGGACCGCGCGGACGGCCGCGGCGGGACGGACCCGGCGAGCAGGTGAGCCGCTGACCGTGCGGGGCCATCGACCGAGCGTCGGCGGCCCCGTCCGCGCGGGGAGCGCCCGTCTTTCGGGCGGCGTTTCCCCGAGGCCGGGGCATGGGCGAGACTCGACCGGTGCACGGGGGTCGTGCGCACAGGGGTGAGCGAGAGGGGAGCGCGCGATGCATGACGCCGCAGCAGTCCGGACCGACACGGGAGAGGGCGGCGTCACGTCGCCGGTGACGGCATGAGCGAGGCGCAGGCCCCGGCCCCTCGACGCCTCCGCCGCCTGCTCGTGATCGTCGGCGCGGCGGTCGTGACTCTCGCGGTCGTGATCGGCGTGATCGCCCTGGGCGGGAACGGTCCGGGACCCTCGCGCGCCGTGGCGGACATGGGCAGCACCGAGATCTCCGGGTCCGAGCCCGACGACTCCGACGCCCCCGCCGAGGCCGACGTGGACCTGCCCGCCGGGACCGCCGACATCGACGTCGCAGGCTCGGACGCGCAGGGGACCGCGCTCGTCCGCGCGAGCGTCGATCCCGCCGAGGACGTCGAGCTGTCCGAAGGCGGCTCCGCCTTCCTCACCGCCGCCGGCGGCAGCGGCACCGTGTCCGCGACCACCTTCGTCCCCGTCCGGGACGGGGCGATCACGGTGGGCTCCTCCGCCGCAATCTCGGTGCACCTCGAGGTCCTGGCGCTGTTCGACGGCGATGCCGACACCGCGGGATCGCTGCGCCTGCTCCCCGCCCCCGTCACGGTCGTCGACACGGAAGACGGGGTGGGCTCCGAGGACCTCACCACCGCGATGGACGTCCACGTCAACGGCTACGCCGCACCTCAGGGGACCCCGCACGTGCTCGCCCGCCTCACCGCGACGTTCGACGAGCCGGCCGCCGTGACCCTGTCCGAGCAGACGGTGCGGTTCCCCGCCGGCACCTCCACGACCACCTCGGTGCTCGCCACGGCCGAGGACGTCATCACCCTCTCCGCCGAGAGTCCCGGCGAGCTGAGGATCGACGTGATCGGCCACGTGACGGCGACGGACGGCACCGCCCGGACCGGCGCCGGCGGCGACTCGACCACCGCCGGTGCCGTGATGGGGCTCGCGGGCGAAGCACCCCAGGACCTCTCCTTCGCACCGGACGCCCCCGCGGAGGTGGACCTCGGCGATCTGCACGCCACCGCGATGATCGGGCTGCTCTCCCCCGACTCCGGTGCGGCCGGCTCGATCACCAGCACCTACGACGACAACGCCCAGCACCAGGGCACCGCCGTGACCGCCGAGGCCGAGCGCGCCGGCGAGCTGGTCATCGTCGACGGGAACTCCCCCGAGCTGTCGGCCGACGTGGACGTGCAGGCGGAGTTCCTGCCCGTCGCGATCGTGCAGCCGCACGAGGTCCTGGCCGGCCAGGACGTCGACGTCACGATCGATTCCTTCCCCGAGCTCGAGGCGGATGCCGAGAACGGGGTGCTCCGCTTCTCGGGGACGTTCCGCGCCCCGCATCGGATCGCGGCGATCCGCGTCGAGATCGACGGCGAGCAGGTCGCCGCCGGTGCCGCGCTGCGCCTCGACGGCAACGGCGGCACCTGGCACCAGGACGTCATCCCCTCGACGAGCGGGCCGACGGAGGTCGTGGTCACCGCCGAGGACGTCGGCGGGACGACGGCCACCGCGACCTGGGACGGCACCGTGACCGTGCCCGCCGACGACGAGGTGGTGCTCTCACCGCAGGCGAGGATCCTCACCGAGGAGGAGACGGGCGGCATGACCGAGGAGAGCGCGGCGGTGCTCTCCTCCGCGGACGCACCGAGCTACGGAATCGGCGATGCCGTGGTCGCGGGTGCTTCCGACACCCTGCCGGAGGGCGTGCTCGGGCAGGTGCTCGCGATCCGCTACGAGGAGGGGCGCTGGCTGACGGTGCTCGGCCCCGCGACCCTCGGCAACGTCATCCTCCAGGGAGACTTCGACCTGGTCCTGGACCGCACCGACTCCGATGCGGTCGTCCAGCGGGACGCAGACGGCGACGAGCAGGAGCTGTCCACGGGCACCGCGGGGACGGCGGTCGGCGGGGGCGGCGCTGCGACGGGCGTCCCCGCGGGTGGTGCGGCAGGAGCCGGCGGCGCCGGCGCGTCGGGGGTGCCTGTCGGCGGCGCGGCCCCGCTCGCACCCCGACCGCGGACGGACGGATCGGCGGGCGAGCCGCGAGAGCTCGACAGCGACGAGACGTACAACCTGATCACGCACACCTGCGACGAGGACCTCGAGGAGATCCCGCTGGCCTCCGAGGACACCGAGACCACCTCGGCCGACGGCCTGTGGACGCTGACGGGATCCACGAAGCTCGACGCCTCGGTGACCTGCGAGGCGAAGCTCGGCGTGCGGATCGCGTACAGCGCCGTCTACAAGCCCGAGGGCGTGATCGGCGTCGGCCTCGACGCCGTCGACCTCATGGGGGCCACCGGCATCCTCTCCGAGGACGAGGCGAAGACCCTCGACGGCGTCCTGACCACCGCCGGCTCCCTCTACGAGAGCGACTGGACCATGAGCACCTCGCTGCTGGGCACGGCCGAGGCCCAGCTCGAGCTCACCGGCAGCGTGAAGGGTGAGATCGCGACGGTCGACGAGGAGCTCGAGGCCCACCTGCCCCTGGCGCGCACCACGTTCACCCTCGGGCCCGTCCCCGTCACCCTGGACGGGGACGTGACGCTCACCCCGCGCCTCTCGCTCGAGGCGGAAGGCGAGCTGGAGCAGACCACCGCGTTCTCGGGCCGAGTGGAATCCGGGCTCACGCTCGAGCGCGGCGAGGGCATCGCCCCGCTCTCCTCGCTGGAGACCGACCTGACGGCGACGGCCTCCGGGACGATGAGCTCGACGGCGACCGCGGCCCTCGCCGTGACACCCTCGCTGACGCTGTACAAGTCGATGTCCCTCTCCCTCACCGCCTCGCCGACCGCGACGGCGACCGCCACGGGCACGTTCGAGGCCTCCGACGGCGGTGCGCTCTCGCTCAGCGACCAGGACGCCGTGACCGAGGGCGCCCGCGAACGCTCCCTGGAGCTGACCACCTCGGGCAGTCGCTTCCTCGACCTCGAGGGCTCGTTCTCGATCGGCCTGGACCTCGAGCGTGAGCTCGCGGCCTTCCCCCGGATCCTCTCCGTGCTAGAGGATGCGGGCGTCCCCCTCGAGGTCACGATCGTGGACAAGTCGTTCGCGGAGGCCACCGTCGCCGAGGAGACCCTGTGGGAGCACACCTTCCCGGACGGCACCGATCCCGGGAGCATCGAGCCCGACCTGCCCGAGCTCGACTTCGGCGACGGCGGCACCGAGCTCCTCGCCGAGCTCGAGGGGAAGACCTTCCTGTTCTCCTCGGGCGCGGGCGCCTGGGCGACGTACTACGAGATGGGCCCGGACGGCACGTTCACCGGCAGCTTCCATGACACCGACGCGGGCGGGGGCTCGGAACCGGGCATGGCACATCAGTATCTCGCCGAGTTCGAGGGGCGGTTCGAGATCGGGGAGCAGATCGACGAGACCACCTACGCCCTGGACCTCGCGGAGCTGGAGCTGACCACCCCGTCCAGCGGCACGTCGCAGGAGGGTGACCTCGAGATCGAATACGCGGCGGACGTGTACGGCCTCGACCAGTGCCGCGACTTCCGCCTGCTGCTGCCGGACACGCCCACGAGCTCCCTGAACGAGGCCCAGATGCTGTGGTCGAGCGCGGCCCGGAACGGGGCCACCCTGTCGGTCTTCGCGGTCACCTGCTACGAGGAGGACCGCGAGGAGGACATCATGCACGACGAGATGCTCTGACCGGGCGCTGCGTCTCGACGGGTGCTGACGTCCTCCTCCGCTCGTCCGCCCCCGGGCCGTGCCCCCGTCGGCACCGAGTGCTGCATCTGGACCGCTAAGTTGCCGTCATAGCGGTCCAGATGCAGCACTCGGTGGACGAGGAGGAACCGGGTCCCCTCAGTAGTAGACCGCGAGCGGGCCCGTCGGCCCCTCGATGACCTGCACCGGGGTGTCGAACACACGGCTGAGCACCTCGCCGTCCATGATCCGCGCGACCGGTCCGGACTCGACCACGCCCCCGTCCTTCATGGCGACGATGTGGTCGGCGTAGTGGGCGGCGAAGTTGATGTCGTGCAGCACCACCACGATGGTGCGGCCGAGCTCGCGGGCGGCGTCGCGCAGGCGTCCCATCATCTGCACGCTGTGGCGCATGTCGAGGTTGTTCAGGGGCTCGTCCAGCAGCATGTACTCGGTGTCCTGGGCGAGGACCATCGCGACATAGGCGCGCTGGCGCTGCCCGCCGGAGAGCTGGTCGAGATAGCGGTCCTCGAGATGCTCGAGGTCCAGGAAGTCGATCGCCTCGGAGATCTTCTGCTCGTCCAGCGCCGTCAGGCGCCCCTTGGAGTAGGGGAAGCGGCCGAAGCCCACGAGCTGGCGGACCGTGAGCCGGGTGATGAAGTGGTTCTCCTGTCGCAGCACCGAGAGGATCCTCGCGAGGTCCTTCGAGGCGGTGGAGGTGACGTCGTAGCCGGCCACCTCGATCGCGCCCTCGTCGATCCCGTTCAGCCTCCCCACCATGGTCAGCAGGGTGGACTTCCCCGCACCGTTGGGGCCCACCAGGGCGGTGACGCCGCCGGCGGGGATCTCGAGGTCCAGCGGGCCGATGTCGACCGTGTCGGTGCTGGACCGGTACTGCTTGCGCACCGCGTCGAGGGTGATCACAGGCGTCCCTTCCGCATGATGACGGCGAGGAACACGCTCCCGCCGACGAGTTCGATGATGATGGAGACGACGCCCTGCGCATAGAACACGTGGTTCATCACGAAGTAGGCGCCGGCGAGGACCACGAAGCCGGTGAGCACCCCGATGGGGAGCAGGCGGCGGTGGTCGTGGGTGCCCGCGAGCTGGAAGGTCAGCGTCGCGACGAGGAACCCGAAGAACGTCATGGGGCCGACGAGAGCGGTCGAGACCGCCATGAGCACCGAGACCAGCACGAGCATGTAGATGGTCTGGCGGCCGTGGTCCACGCCCACGTTGATGCACACGTCCCGTCCGAGGGAGATGACGTTCAGGGTGCGGGCGCTGGCCCAGATCAGCAGCCCGGCCACGAGCACCAGCGGGATCGCGTAGGGGAGGTACTCGGAGCTCGCGTTGGTCACCGAGCCGAACAGGCGCGCGGTGAGCACGTCGAACTCACTGGGGGTGAGCAGGCGCTGCATGAAGGTCGACACCGCCCCCATGCCGCCGCCGATGATGATGCCCACCAGCAGCATGACCTGGATGTTCGCGTACTTGCCGCGCAGCAGCCAGCCGTACAGCAGCACCGAGAGCCCCACCATCGCCACGACCTGCAGCAGGAACTGCGTGGTGCCCTGCAGCGCGACCACCCCAGCGACGCCGAGGACGTACACCGCACTGGTCTGTATCACGGTGTACAGGGACTCGAAGCCCATGATCGAGGGGGTGATGATGCGGTTGTTGGTGACGGTCATGAAGGTGATCGTCGCGATCGCCTGGCAGAAGGAGACCACCGCCATCACCACCAGCGAGGTCGCGCGCATCTCGGCGATCAGCCAGAAGCCGCGGGAGCCGGCGGGCATGGGGTTGTCCGCCGCGAGCAGGCCGTAGCCGGAGGCCGCGGCGAGCACGGCGAGCCCGGCGAACACCAGCCAGTAGCGGCGCCGGGAGCGGGCGTCGGGGAAGGCGCCCGCGCTGCTGCGTGGCCGGCGCGGGGCTCCGATCACCTCGAGGTCGCCGACGAGGTCACCCGGGGAGGTGCTGATCTCGGGGCTCGTGGCCTCCTCGACGACGGCCTCCAGGCGGCGCTCCCCGCCGCGGTGCCGCTCGCGGTGCGAGCTGTGGGTGCGGTCTGGCCGCGGGGCGTTCCCTGACGGGCTGCCGGCGGAGGTGGTGAGGCGCTCAGACATGTCGACGCTGCCTCACGAGCAGGGCGATGAACACGACCGCTCCGACGATCCCGAGGATCAGCGAGACCGGCACCTCGAAGGGCATGATGATCGTGCGCCCGATGAGGTCGCAGATCGTCACGATCGCGATGCCGAGCAGGCACACCCACGGCAGGTTCGAGCGCAGGTCGTCGCCGCGGATGAGCGAGACGACGTTCGGGACGATCAGGCCCAGGAAGGGCAGGTTCCCCACCACCACGGTGACCACGCCGGTCGCGATCGCGACGAGCCCGGTGCCCAGCAGCAGCACCCGCTGATAGTTCACGCCGACGTTGGTGGCGATGTCCTCGCCGAGGCCGATCACGGTGAGGCGGTCCGCGACCAGGAACACCGCGATCCCCACGATCAGCACGATCCACAGCACCTCGTAGCTGCCGCGCAGCACGGAGGTGAAGGAGCCGGCGAACCACACGCCGAGGTTCTGCAGCGCGTCGAACTGGAGGGCGACGAAGGTCGAGACGGAGCCGACGACCGCGCCGAGCATGATGCCGATGATCGGCACGATCAGCGAGCTGCGCAGCGTCACCTTCCGCAGGAACAGGAAGAACACCATCGTGCCGACGAAGGAGAACACGATCGCGACGCTCATCTTCTCGAGCAGGCCCGCGCCCGGCACCAGCACCATCATGAGGATCAGCCCCAGCCCCGCCCACTCGGTGGTGCCCGTGGTGGTGGGCTCGACGAAGCGGTTCTGGGTCATCAGCTGCATGATCAGCCCCGACATCGACATCGCGGCGCCGGCGAGGACGAGCGCGATGGTGCGGGGGATGCGGGTGATCGCGAACATCTGCGCGCCGTCGTCGGCGCCGAAGACGTCGTAGACGCCGGTCAGCAGCGAGGCGAGCAGCAGCAGCGCGACCAGCACGATGCCGATCATGAGCTTGCCGTCGATCAGGCGGTCGCGCCGGCGTCGCGTCGGCGGGGCGGCCGTCGGCGGCGCCGACGGAGCGGCCGGGGCGGGCTCCGAGGGCGTGGCGGGGACGGGGCGGGACATCAGGACTCCTGGGCGGGACCGGCGGACGACGGGAGCCGACCGGCCACAGGCCGCACGGCGGGCGGGGCCCCGAGGGCCCTGCCCGCCGTGCGGCGGTCGACGTGGACGGACGTGATCAGGCCTTGCCCTCGAGCGCGTCCGCGAACTCCTCGAAGAACTCGGTGTAGGTCTGGATCGACTCGTTGGTGTACGTGTCCGCGGGCATGTAGACGATATTGCCCTCGGCGACGGCGGTGACGCCGGCCAGCGCCTCGGAGGACTCCAGCAGCTCGTTGGCGGGCTTGTACTCCGGGTCGTCGGCGGAGATGGCCGCGTCGCGGTCCATCACCAGGATCCAGTCGGGGTTCGAGTCGGCGATGGCCTCGACGGAGATGTCATCGCCCTGGTGGTCGTCGCTCGAGCCCTCGACCTCGAGCGCGGGCACCAGGTCGAGCGCCTCGAAGGTCCAGCCGAGCGCGCGGCCCACGCCCGGGGCGATGTAGCCGATCTCGCCGCCGGAGGTGTTCACGGCCATGACCGTGGAGGAGCCGTCGTAGGCGCTCTTCACGCGCTCCATGGCGGCGTCGAGATCGGTGCCGAGGGCCTCGGCCTCGGACTGCTTCTCGAAGATCTCGCCGAGCACGGCGACCTGGCGCTTGAGCTCGTCGGCGAAGGGCTCGTCGTCGCGCGGGTCGAGCTCGAGCACGACGGCGTCGGGCGCGTACTTCACGAAGTCGTCGTGGTACTGGGAGAAGCGCTGGCCGTTGATGATCAGGGTCGGCTCGGCGGCGACGACGGCCTCGAGGTCGGGCTCGCGGTGGTTGCCGAGGTCGATGATCGACTCGTCGTCCTTGTAGTCGATCGTCGTGGGCATGAGCGTGCGGGCCGCGGCGGTGAGGGTCACGCCCCAGTCGGAGAGCGTCTCGAAGGTGCGGTTGTCGGTCGCGACGACGGAGGCGGGCGGGACCTGCACGGTCTGGGTGCCGTTGTTGTCCTCCACCTCGAGGCTCTCGCCCGCCGCGCCGCCCGTGTCGGAGGCCCCGGTCCCGGCGCCGGTCCCGCTGCCGCAGGCGGTGAGGGCGAGGCCGAGGGCCCCGACGGCGGAGACGGCGCCGAAGCTGCGGCGGGTGAAGGAGGTCATGGGGAGTCTTTCTCTCGACGGGGTCCGGGACCGTCGGCGGCGTCCGCGGGGGATGCACGACCGACGACGCCCCTGAGGCTAGCCTCACCTGCTCAGTTTTCGCCACTGCGGGCTTGCTTTATTCGCTGGGTGGACCTGTGATCGTGGTCACCGACCCTGACCTGCAGGGACTTTCGGCCCGGCCTGGGACGCCCCGGCACGGGCCGCTAGGGTGGCTCCGGCGCCGAGCTCCACCTCGGCCCACGACGTGGAGGGGGCTCCGGGGGCACCGGGGCGAGGCACGGGACGAGGGGACGCACGATGGACGACCGCGGCGCGGGTCAGGGACCGCAGCTGCCCGACTTCTCGACAGGCGGCGGCCCGGACGGCAGCAGGCCCGAGCGCGGCGGCGGCACGCCCGAGCGCGGCGGCGCGCTGCCCGACTTCACGGACGGACCACCTGCGCACTCCGGGGATCCCGCCGGGAGCGGCTCCGAGCCGCCCTCCACCCTGCCGGGCCCGACAGGCGGGGACGACGCCGGTTCCGGACGCGGCCCGCTGCTCGCGCTGCTGCTCGGCGGCGGCGGGTGCCTGGTGGTGATCCTCGCCGTGATCGCGCTGGTGCTCTCCCAGACCGTGCTGAAGGGCGGCCGGGAGGACCCGACCAACGGGCCGACCACGAGCGCGTCGGAGACCGCGGACGGGACGGACCCCTCGGGCAGCACGAATCCGTCCGACGGCGGGGGCGCGTCGGACGGCGGCGGAGCGGCGCCGGGCGACCAGGACCCCACGACCGAGGCTGCGGCCTCGGGCACCGCCTGCACCACCCAGGAGGGCGGCGCCGTCACCGAGCAGGTCGACGGGGCGGTGCGGGTCGGCGGCCTGGAGTTCCCACAGCCCGAGGGCTGGGAGGTGGGCACCGGCTGGGGCAACCAGAGCGCCTATGTCACCGACCAGCACCATGCCGACCAGCCCGTGGAGGCGGGCTGGTACACGCTCGCGGGGGTCGGCAAGGTCGAGTTCCCCGAGGAGGAGGGCGGCTACCCGGGCGCCGAGGAGGCCGCGCGCGCGATCTTCCTGTGCGCGCTCGAGCCCGAGCAGGGCGAGGAGCTCTACGGCGATCCGGCCATGCTGCGGAACTATCGCGACGAGGCCACCACGGTCGATGGGCACGACGCCTGGATCGTCTCGGCCGACGTGGTCATCTCCGATCTGGCGCTGCTCCACTCGACCGACGCCTGGCGTCGCGTGGTGATCGTGGTGGACACCCCGGACGGGCCCGCGGCCTTCGACGGAGGCGCCGCACTCGGCCATGACCAGCAGGTCGCGGACCTCGAGACGATGCTCGAGGGACTCACGGTCCTCTGACCCCGCGGCTCTGACAGCGGTTCCGCAGCGGCGCCGCGCGAGGGTCGACGTCACCGGATCGAGAAGTTCCTCGCCGACGCTGTCGATCCGGACCGCCCTCGTTCGTCATAGTGGTGTCCGGGCCGCACGGTCCGGGCATCGCACCGATGGAGGAGTGACCATGAAGTACGTGCTGCTGCTGATGGGGAACCTGGACGATGCTCGCTGCGGCGAGACCGAGGAGGGCCCCGGTCCCGAGGAGTTCGCCGCCTTCGACGCCGAGCTGGAGAAGGCCGGCGTGCTGGCCGGCGGCTTCGCCCTGACCGACCCGGAGGAGGGCACCAGCGTGACCCGCGCCGACGCCGAGGCGGAGGCGGTGATCACCGCGGGCCCCTACGCCGAGAGCCGCGAGTTCGTGGGCGGGACGATCGTGCTGGAGGTGCCGAGCCTCGACGAGGCCCTCGCCTGGGCGGCGAAGTGCCCGGGCGCGATCGGGGGCCGCGTCGAGGTGCGGCCGCTGCTCGAGATCTGAGCCGGAGCAGACCGGAGGGGGCAGAGATGGAACCCGACGCGACGCACGAGCAGGGTGCGGACGACGTGCTGGCCCGGGTGCACCGGGAGGAGCACAGCAGGCTGCTCGCCACGCTCGTGCGCCGCTTCGGGGACCTCGACCTCGCCGAGGACGCGGCTTCCGAGGCGATGGAGGCAGCCCTGCGCACCTGGCCCGAGCAGGGCGTCCCTCGCACGCCGCTGGCCTGGCTGACCACGGCCGCGACCCGGTCCGCGCTGGACCGGGTGCGGCGGGATGCGACCGCCGCGCGGCGCCTGGCCGTCCTGCGCGTGCGCGAGGGGACGCCGACGGCTCCCAGCGCGGAGTCCGGCGCTCTCGAGGACCCGGCGCTCGGGGACGGCTCCGACCTGCCCGACGAGCGACTCGCGATGCTGATGGGCTGCTGCCATCCGGCGATCGCGCCCGCGGACCGCATCGCGCTCATGCTCCGCTTCGTCGGCTCGCTGACCACGGCCGAGGTCGCGCAGGCCCTGCTGCTGCCGGTGCCGACGCTGCAGGCCCGGATCACGCGGGCCAAGAAGCGGATCGCGGGCGCGAGCATCCCCCTGACCGTTCCCGCGGACCCCGAGGAGCGGGCGCGGAGGATGCCGCTCGTGCTGCGGGCGATCTCGCTCGTCTTCACCGAGGGATACGCCGCGACCAGCGGGGACGCACCGATCCGCCGGGATCTGACCGCCGAGGCGATCCGCCTCGCGAGGATCCTCGAGCGCCTCTCCCCCGACGACGCGGAGCCCGCGGGGCTGCTGGCGCTCCTGCTGCTGACCGATGCGCGCTCCCCGGCGCGCGCGGATGCCGACGACGTCCCGATCCCGCTCGAGGACCAGGACCGCACGCTCTGGGACCGCGAGCGGATCACGGAGGGGCTGGCCCTCGTCGAACGTGCCGCGTCCGCGCCCGACGCCGGTCGCTACGCGATCCAGGCGGCCATCGCCGCGCTCCACGCCGAGGCTCCGCGCTTCGAGGAGACCGACTGGGCTCAGATCGTGGCGCTCTACGATCTGCTGCTGGCCCGCGGCGAGGACCCCGTGGTGCGCATGAACAGGGCGATCGCGGCGGGGCGGGCACACGGCCCCGAGGAGGGACTGGCACTGCTCGAGCAGCTCGGCGAGGAGCCCGAGCTGCGCGCCCACTCCCCCTTCCACGCGGCGCTGGCTCTATTCCACGAGGAGACCGGGCAGCACGGCCGGGCCGTCGGGGACTGGGAGCGGGCGCTCGAGCTCGGCGGCAGCGAGGGCGAGCGGCGCTTCCTCGAACGTCGCCGGGATTCGGCGCGCACCCGGGCCTGAAGGGCTCCGCGGCCGACGCTCGCACATCGGCCGCGGATGCGGATCCCTCGGTGGCGGTCGGGGCTCGCTCGGCGGCGGCCTGACCGACCCTGCCGCCGCCGCGGCTCACTCGGCGATCTTCGCGCCCTTGTCCTTGCCGCCGGCGAGCACGAGCGCCGCAGCGATCGCGAGCAGCCAGGTGTCCTTCGCGATGGCGGTGCCCTCCTGGGTGGGGCGCACGCCGTCGGCCTGGGTCATGCCGGGGGTGCGCAGGTACATCGAGACGAGCGAGCCGGAGAAGGTGCCGAGCGCGAGGCCGGCGATCTTCGTGGGCACGAAGGGCAGCAGCAGGGAGGCGCCGACGGCGATCTCGCCGTAGCTGAGGAACTTCGCGAACTGCTCAGGGGTGAGCTTGCCGAGCGCCGGCACGCCCTGGGCGGCCATGCCGCGCATGTGCTCGGCGGTTCCGGCGTCCATCCCGAGCTTGCCGATGCCGGAGTTGAGGATGAACGCGCCGGGGACGGCGCGGAGGAGCGCGGTGCTGAGTGCCATGGGAGGACCTTTCGGACGCGGGACGACGACAATCTGCTTTCGTTTTCAACAATAGGGGCTGGGGCGGGGCGCGTCCACCCCTCGCCGCGGCGAGGCGGGACACTGGAGCGATGCACGGACCGTCACGGGGTGGGCCCGACCGCAGCAGCCGGACCTGCCGGAGCAGCCGGTGGGGCCGATGAGCAGCCTCGCGTTAGCGCTGGTGCTCGTCGCCGCGCTCTGCCATGCCCTGTGGAACCTCGCCGCGAAGCGGGTGGACACCGGCGGCTACGCCTTCGTGTGGAGCTACGACCTGGCCTCCGTGGTGCTGTGGGCGCCGCCGGCGGGGCTCGTGCTGCTCACGAGCGGGCACGCCCTCTCCCCCGCCCTCGTCCTCGCCCCGCTGGTCTCGGGCCTGCTGCACATCGCCTACCAGCTCACCCTCCAGACCGGCTACGCCCGGGCGGACCTCGGGGTCGTCTACCCCGTCGCCCGCGGGGTGGGCCCGGTGCTCTCGATGGCGGTGGCGATCCTCGTGCTCGGGGAGCGACCGGGCTGGGCGGCGGGGATCGGCGCGCTCGTGGTGATCGCCGGGATCGTCGTGGTCGCCACCGGCGGGGCCGCCTCGGGCCGCCACGGGGTGCGCGCCGGGCTGCTCTGGGGCGGTGCGACGGGACTGGCGATCGCCGCGTACACGCTGTGGGACAGCTGGGCCGTCACGGCGCTCGCGCAGCCGCCGGTGCCCTACTTCGTCATGAGCTGCCTGTGGCAGGTGGTGCTGATGACGCCGACGCTGCTGCGCCGGCACCGGGCGGCGCTGCCTGCGGTGTGGCGCGCCCGGTGGCGGGAGATCGCGGTGGTCGCGGTGCTCTCGCCGCTCGCCTACGTGCTGGTGCTGGAGGCGATGCGCACCGCGCCGGTGTCGCTGGTCGCCCCGGCCCGGGAGTCGAGCATCGTGGTGGGCTCGCTGCTGGCCTGGTGGCTGTTCAAGGAGCCCGACCCGCTGCGACGCCTGCTCGGCGCGGTCATCGTGCTGGGCGGGATCGCGCTGATCGCGGTGTGAGCGCGCCGCCTGCCGCGTCAGGCGCGGGCGAGGATCTCGCCGTGCAGCAGGACGAACCAGCCGTCGGGGTCCTGCGCCCAGGCGCGGAAGGCCTCGGCGATCTCCTCGCGCTCGGCCGCGTCGGCCCAGCCCTCGCGCTCGAGCTGGTCCGCGAGCGGCGCCGTGGTGATCCGGCCCGACCAGGTCGCCGCCCATGCGGCTCGGCTCTCGGGCGTCGCGTGCAGCCAGGTGGAGCTGGTGGGGGTGACCTCGGTGAAGCCCGCCTCGTGGGCCCAGGCGAGCAGGCGCCGTCCGGCGTCGGGCGTGCCGCCGTTGGCGCGGGTGGCGCGGAGGTAGAGCGCGAGCCAACGGTCGAAGGCCGGCGTCTCAGGCCACCAGCGGAATCCCTCGTAGTCGCTGTCGCGCACGGCGACCAGTCCGCCGGGGCGGGTGACACGGCGCATCTCGGCGAGCGCCTGCACCGGGGCGGGCAGGTGCTGGAGCACCTGGTGGGCGTGGACCACGTCGAAGGCGTCGTCCTCGAAGGGCATCGCCTGCGCGTCGCCGACGCGCACGTCGACCTCCCCGAGCCCCTGCCGCTCGAGCTCGGCGCGGGTGAGTGCGGCGGACTCCTCCCCCACCTCGAGCGCGACGACGTGCTCGGGGCCGACGATCCGGGCGAGGTCCGCGGTGATGGTGCCCGCGCCGCTGCCCACGTCCAGCAGCCGCTGCCCGGGCCGCAGGTGCGGCAGGAGGTGCGCGGCGGAGTTCTCCGCAGTGCGTGCGCGGTGGCTGCCGAGCACCGCAGCGCCGTAGCCGTGGGTGTAGGGGGTCGGATCGCTCATGGGCCGACGGTATGCCGACGCGGCGCCGTGGGCGCCGGAGGATCGCTCCGCGGACCGGGGCCGGCTCATCGGCCGGGCGCTCGGCGCGTCGGCGCCGCCTCGCGAGCGGCCGGGTGCTCGCACGCGCGCGCGGGCCAGGAGGGCGGCGCACCGCCGGCGACCAGATGCTGCAGCAGGTCGACGACCTCCTGGCTGCGCTCCCGGTGCCTGACCTTCATCGTCAGGTCCCTGCCCCAGCGCACGCGGACGCGGAAGCGGGCGGAGAGCAGCCGCTCCTCGAGCGCGGCACCGGTGACCGCGGCGGCCGGCGCCTCCTCGAGCACGGTCCAGCCGCGCAGGCGGTCCATGACGATCAGGACCCTGCGGTCGGTGACGATCAGCAGCGGGAAGGTGTCCGAGCGTGCGGCGCCCACCGCGACCTCGTGGACGGTCTCCTCGGGGTAGAGCACCCGTCGGGGCAGGTTCGTATCCACCGCTCGGAAGCTCAGTCCCCGGTTCCGCGCCATCGCCCGGCGATAGGTGGCCTCAGCGCGGCTCGCCCCGGACCGCTCGGCGAGCATCCCGGCCATGACGGCATCGGCGTCCTGGCCGTGCCGCTCACGGATCTCCCCCTGCAGTGCTGCCGCCTCGTGCAGTCGATAGCGCCGCTTCCCCATGCCGGAGAGCCTACGACCGTGCCCCGCGACGCTCCCAGGCGAAGCGCCCCAGGACCAGCGCGAGGCCGACGACGACTCCGATCGCGGTCTCGAGCACGCGCGCCTCGAGGATCGGGCCGACGGGCTGGGGATGGCCCAGCTGCACCATGAGCAGCGCCAGCGGGGTGATGAACAGCAGGGCGAGGGAGTAGTTGCGCAGCACGAACATCTCGGCGAGGAACTGGAGCAGGACCACCCACACCACGAGCTGCCAGGGCTCGGCCGGGAAGGACAGCAGGAAGGCCGTGACCCCGACGCCGAGAGTCGTCCCCACCAGGCGGTGCACCGCCTTCTCGACGCGGGCGCCGTGGCCGGGCGGGGCCAGCGGGGCGACCGCCGCGACCTGCGCCCAGTACGGGAAGGGCAGGCCCGAGAGGAGACCGAGTGCACCGGCGACGAGCGCCGCAGCGGTGTAGCGGACGAACTCGGTACCCAGCTCCCGGGAAGTGACGAGCTCGTGGTCCCGGCCCAGCACCACGTCCGGGTGCCGTTCCCCGGCCCAGTGGCCCAGCAGCCCGAGCACCACGCACAGCCCCGCGACCGCCGCGGCGATCAGGCCCGCACCCCAGAACGGGGCGGCGACCGGCGCGGAGGCCACCGCCGCGGTCGCGAAGACGGGGAAGATCGCCCCGCCGGGCTTGAGCCCGTTCGCGGTCACGAAGACCGCCGAGCCGCCGGCGACCAGAGCGGCGACGACGATGATCAGCCAGGAGGCGACCGCCTGCGGGAGCACCTCTCCGAGCTGGGCAAGGCCCGCGCCGAGCGCCACGCACAGGGCGAGCATCGCGCCGGCCAGGGACTGCCTCCGGAACCGCGTCCGCGTCGGCTCGTAGCGGGAGTAGATCCCGGTGAACGCCCCGAACCCGACGTACATCGCCCACTCGATGCGCCCCGCGAGCAGCAGCACGGCCAGCGGGATCGCGAGCCCGACCGCGATGCGGAAGGCGGGGACGTGGTCGACGCGGGCAGGGGCGATGGTGAGCAGGCCGCGCAGTCGCGCGGAGACGGACTCGGTCCGGGGCACGTGGCTCCTTCCGTGGGACGGACGCGACCGCTGTCGGGGCGCACGAGGAGGAGGCACGACCGGGGTCGTCGTCGAGGGTGGGATCCGGCCCGGCCGGGCGCATCGGAGGCGCGGGGGCGGAGCACGGGGTGCTCTCAGGATACGCCCGCCCCGTCGGCCCCCGCCATGATGCAGCAGACACCGTGCGGGGCTGTGACGTGGGAGACTCTCGCTCATGTCCCTCTCCTCGCCCGCGCCCGAGGGCGCCCGCACCTCGCCCCTCGTCGAGACCACCGGCATCGAGATCATCGCCGAGTCCGAACGGACCGCCCGCCCGCGCGACCTGTTCTGGCCGTGGTTCGCCGCGAACGTGTCCGTGTTCGGGATGAGCTACGGCTCCTACCTGCTCGGCTTCGGGATCAGCTTCTGGCAGGCGACCGTCGTCGCCGTCATCGGCATCGTCATCAGCTTCGCGCTGTGCGGCCTGGTCGCGATCGCGGGCAAGCGGGGCTCCGCGCCGACGATGGTGCTCTCCCGGGCGGCCTTCGGCGTGCACGGGCAGAAGGTGCCGGGGATCGTCTCGTGGCTGACCTCGATCGGCTGGGAGACCTCGCTGGCGATCTCCGCCGTGCTCGCGACCGCCACCGTGTTCGAGATCCTCGGCATCGGGGCGGGAAGCGCCGTCACCGTCATCGCGGCGCTCGCGATCGCGGCGCTGATCGTCGGCGCCTCCGTGCTCGGCTATCACACGATCATGCGCCTGCAGTCGATCCTGACCTGGGCGACCGGCGCGATGACGATCCTGTTCATGATCCTCACGATCCCCCACATCGACGTCGCCGCGGTGCTCTCGGCGCCGGCCGGACCGCCGCAGGCGATGATCGGCGCGCTCGTGATGGTCATGACCGGCTTCGGCCTGGGATGGATCAACATCTCCGCGGACTGGTCGCGGTATCAGAAGCGCTCGGCGTCCGACGGGTCGATCGTGCTGTGGAACACGATCGGCGGCGCGGCCGCACCGGTGGTGCTGGTGATCTTCGGGCTGCTGCTGGCGGGCTCCGATCCCGCGCTGGACACGGCGATCGAGTCGGACCCGATCGGGGCGCTGATCTCGATCCTGCCGCTGTGGGCGCTGGTGCCCTTCTGGATCGTGGCCGTGCTGACCCTGGTCTCCGGCGCGGTGCTCGGCATCTACTCCTCGGGGCTGACGCTGATCAGCCTCGGCATCCGCATCCCCCGCCCGGCCGCCGCCGCGGTCGACGGGGTGATCCTCACGGCCGGCACGATCTGGGTGGCGTTCTTCGCGCAGAACTTCATCGGCCCGTTCCAGAGCTTCCTGATCACGCTCGGCGTGCCGATCGCGGCCTGGGCCGGGATCCTCATCGCCGACGTCCTCTCCCGCCGCGCCGACTACGACGAGCAGGCGCTGTTCGATCCGCGGGGCCGCTACGGCTCGGTCGACTGGATCTCCGTGGGGACCATGGTCGTCGCCTCGGCGATCGGCTGGGGCCTGGTGGTGAACTCCTTCGCGGAGGACGCCCCGTGGAACAACTGGCAGGGCTACCTGCTCGAGCCGCTGGGTCTGGGCACATTCGTCGCGGACCCGGCCGGGGCGTACTGGGACGGGAACTGGGCGTACGCGAACCTCGGCGTGCTCTTCGCGCTGCTGTTCTCCTTCGCCGTGACCTGGTTCGCGCGGCGCGGCCGGATCCGGGCGCAGGAGCGGAGGGCGTGCCTCCCCGCGTCCTGAGCGGCAGGCCGGGCCCCGTGCCGCCCCGCGCCACTGCAAGAACTGGCGCTGAGCCAGCATCCACCCCCGTGTATCGACCTCGATGCCGGCTCAGCGCCACTGTTCGCAATGCCCCCCGAGACGCCCGCACCGGATCGGCCCTCTACAGTGCCGATCATGGACCCCACAGCGCGGAGCGCGGGCGCCCCGGCCCCCTGGCTCCTGATCATCGACCCGCAGCGGATCTTCGCCGATCCCGGCTCGGACTGGGCCTCCCCGTTCTGGGAGGGGGCCTGGGCGCGGATCCGGGAGCTCGCCGCGCTGGTCGGCCCCGAGCGCACGCTCGTGAGCCGCTGGCTGCCGACGGCCGATCGCGAGACGTCCTGGGGTGACTACTTCGCGGTCTGGCCCTTCGCGGACGTCCCCGCGACGGATCCGCTCTACGATCTGGTCGACGGCGCCGCGGAGCTCACCGCGCACCCGACGCTCGACGAGCCGACCTTCGGCAAGTGGGGACCGCAGCTGGTCGAGCGTCTCGGCACTGCGGCGACCCGGGCACCGCTGCTGGTCACGGGGGTCTCCACGGACTGCTGCGTGATCACGACCGTGCTCGCCGCCGCGGACGCGGGTGCCCGCCTCACGGTGGTCACCGATGCGTGCGCCGCCTCGGACGAGGCGAGCGGCGCCGCCGCCCTGCACACCATGAGCCTGTTCGGCCCGCAGGTCGCGCTCGCGAGCACGGCCGAGGTCCTCGCCCGTGCGGCCGGACCTGCGCGCTGAGGCCCCTGGCAGCGGATCGACGCCGTGCCGGCCGGGGCTCCCACCCCACTCGCGGGGCACGAAAAGTGCTGGCCGCGGCGGCGGAGCGCTCCGTAGGGTGCGTCCATGCACCTCGCCCCTGCTCTTCCCCGCACCGCCCTGCTCACCGGCGTCGGCCGACGGCGCGGGATCGGTGCCGCGATCGCGCGCGGCCTCGCCGAGGACGGCTACGACCTCGCGCTCTCCTTCCACGCCGACTACGACCGACGCGTGCTCGGGGAGGACGCCGACGTCGAGCTGCTCGCCGAGGAGCTGCGCGCCAGGGGCCGACGTGTCGAGCTGCTGCCCGGCGACCTCGCCGCTCCGGCCGTGCCCGCCCGGCTGGTCTCCGCCGCCCGCGACGCGCTCGGGCCGCTCGGCGCCCTGGTCATGTGCCATTGCGAGTCGGTGGACTCCTCGATCCTGGACACGACGGTGGAGAGCTTCGACCGTCACTACGCGGTCAACGTGCGCGCGAGCTGGCTGCTGCTGAAGGCCTTCGCGGAGCAGGTGCCCGCCGGCGCCGGCGACACCGCACGCGTCGAGGGCGCGGGCAGGAGCGCGAGCGGAGCGGACAGCGGTGGCGACGCGAGCGGCAGGGGCGGCGCGGTGATCGCACTGACCAGCGACCACACCGCGCACAACCTCCCCTACGGGGCGACGAAGGGGGCGCTGGACCGCCTGGTGCTGGCCGGAACGCACGAGCTCGCGGACCGCGGCATCCGCACCAACGTCATCAACCCCGGTCCGATCGACACCGGCTGGATGGACGAGGAGACCCGCACCGCCTGCGCCGCGCAGACCCCCGGCGGGCAGCTCGGCGGCCCGGGCACGGTCGCGGACCTGGTGCGCTTCCTGGTCTCCGAGCGCGGGGCCTGGATCCGCGGGCAGCTGCTGCTGTCCAACGGAGGCTTCGCGACCCCGGCGGTGTGAGCGCGGGGGCTGCGCCTCACGGCTCGCCGCGCGCGGCTCCGTCCGACGGACCGTCCTCCGAGCCCGGCAGGTCTCGCGGGTCCGACCGACCGTCCGGCTCCGTCTCCCGCACCGTGCCGCATCTCCAGCACGGCACGCGCGGGTCCCGCGCCCCCTCGCCCTCCGGCATCGCCCCGCACTCCGGGCACAGCATGCCCAGCCAGCACGCCGCCTCGCCCTCCGGGACCTCCTCCATCCCGGGCAGCCCGGCCCGGCCCGTCCCTCCCGCACCGTCCTGGTCCATGTCGCTCAGCTCCTCCCCGTCGGCGCCGAGAGCACGCCGACGGTGCGCCAGGCCTGCTCGACCGCCTCGTGCTGCGAGGAGCCCTCGCCGTGGCGCGATGCAGCGGCCGCGAGCGTCGCCTCGGCGAAGGTCGCGAAGTCCGCGTCCTTGGGCAGGCCGCCGCGGGTGAGCGCGTCGTACCAGAGCGGGCCCGCCCCCTCCCAGGAGCGTCCCCCGATACCCGTCGCGGCGAGATGGAAGGCCCGGTTGGGGATGCCGGAGTTGATGTGCACGCCGCCGTTGTCGTTCGCCTCGTCGTGCGGGAGATCCGCGTAGTGCGCCATCGAGTCCGGCTGGGGGTCCTTGCCGAGCACGGGGTCGTCGTAGGCGGTGCCCGGCGCCTTCATCGAGCGCAGCGCCTCGCCCTGGACCGCAGCGGTGAACACGCCCTGGCCGATCAGCCAGTCCGCCTCGGCCGCCTCCTGGCCGAGCACGCGCTGCTTGACCATCGCGCCGAAGCAGTCCGCGATCGACTCGTGCAGAGCACCGGGCTGGGCGACGTAGATCAGCCCCGCGGTGTACTGCACGACGCCGTGCGTGAGCTCGTGCCCGATGACGTCCACCGCGCCGGTGAAGGAGGCGAAGCGGATCCCGTCCCCGTCGCCGAAGATCATCTGCTGCCCGTCCCAGAACGCGTTGAGGAAGTCCTGGCCGTAGTGGACGGTGGCGACGAGTCCGAGGCCCTCCCCGTCGAGGGAGTCGCGGTCGAAGGCCTGGTCGAAGAGCTCCCAGGTCGCGCCGAGGCCGTCGTAGGCCTCGTCGGCGGAGGCATCTCCCGTCGGCTCCTCGCCCTCGGCGCGCACGAGTCGGCCGGGCAGGGCGGTGCCGCCGCCGGCGTCGTGGACGCTGCGATGCGGGGCGGGCTGCTCCTCGGCCGCGGTGCGGGGCGCGAGGGCCGCCCGGTCCGGGACCCGCTGCGCGAGATGCGGGGGCAGCAGGCCGGCGCCGGACCCCGGCACGTCTGCTCGAGAGGCACCCGTCTCCCGGCCGACGGGCCCCGGCGCCCCGGGGCGTCGAGCGCGGGCAGCACGCACCTCGCGGCGTCCGGCCAGGTCGCGCCCGACGGCGAGGGTGCGCTCCGCGGCGCGCTGCGCCGGCTCGGCGTCCGCGAGCCGGCGCAGCAGGTGCGGGGGGACGATCCCGTGCACGGGACCGTCCCGGCGGGGCCTCTGGGCGGTGCTCATGAGGCCATCCTCGTCCTCCGCCCGGACGGGCGGAAGCCCCGCCCGGGCACGGCGGGCGGCCGCAGGCTCGCTGCGTGCCCGGCCGGGCACCGGCCCGGCCGTCAGTCGCGGGTGATCGTCTCGCCCTCGCGTCGGCCGGCGACCACGAGCGACGCCGCGATCGCGACGCCCATCGCCACCACGATGAAGCCCAGCGACAGCCAGATCGGCACCTCGGGGATCCTCTGCAGGACGTCGAAGCCGGGCACGAAGCCCAGCGGAGCCTCGTGGATCGCGTGGATCACCAGCTTCACGCCGATGAAGCCCAGGATCGCGGCGATGCCGTACTTGAGGTACGCCAGGCGGTCCAGCATCCCGCCGAGCAGGAAGTACAGCTGGCGCAGACCCATGAGTGCGAAGATGTTCGCGGTGAACACGAGGAACGGGTTGCGGGTGACGCCGAAGATCGCGGGGATCGAGTCCAGCGCGAACATCACGTCGGTGACGCCCAGGGTGATGAACACCAGCAGCATCGGGGTGAACAGCTTCTTGCCGTCCACGACGGTGCGGAGCTTGTTCCCGTCGTACTCCTCGGAGACCGGGATGAAGCGGCGTACCAGGCGCATGACCGGCGACTCCGAGTCGTCGTCATCGTCGCCGAAGGCCTGCTTCCACGCGGTGTACAGCAGGAACAGGCCGAAGATGTAGAACACGCCGACGAAGTGCTCGATGATCACGGCGCCGGCGAGGATGAACAGGCCGCGCGCGATGAGCGCGATGATGATGCCCACCATCAGCGCTTCCTGCTGATACTTCCTGGGCACCCCGAACTTCGCCATGATCAGGATGAACACGAAGAGGTTGTCGATGCTCAGCGAGTACTCGAGCAACCAGCCGGTGAGGAACTCCGAGGACGGCTTCGAGCCGCCCACGAAGAACAGCACGACCGCGAACACCAGCGCGAGGCCGACGTAGAAGCCGATCCAGCCCGCGCATTCCTTCATGGAGGGGAGATGCGGCCGCTTGATCACGATCAGCAGGTCGGCGACGAGGATGGCGCAGAGCACAACCAGCGCCGCGATCTCGAAGCCGAGGTGCAGTTCTCCCATGGGACTTCTTTCAGGGGGCTCCGGGGGCAGGCGCTCCGGGGCGGCGGACGGGGCGTGGCGGCCGCTCCAGGACCTTCGGGGGCGGGCGGCGACCCTCAGAGTACCGCCCGACGCCGCTCCCGACCCGTCCGCGCGGGGTGAACATGCTCATCGCCGACCTCGCGCCGCACCGACGCACCGACGCACCGACGCACCGACGCACCGACGCACCGACGCACCGACGCACCGACGCACCGACGAGTGCGCAGTTCTGAACCTCTCCGGGCACGATTCCGGTTCAGAATCGAGCATTCCTCGGCGCCGGGGCCCTGCGGCCAGGGCAGGCTGGGTCACGCGATCCGCTGCCCGCGCCGCCGCACCTGGTGGGTCAGCGGCATGCCGGGCCGGTAGGCGAGGTGGATCGCGGCCGGCGCATCGAGCACGTGGAGGTCGGCGCGGGCGCCGACGGCGAGGTGGCCGACGTCGCCGCGGCGCAGGGCGAGGGCCCCGCCTCGGGTCGCGGCACGCACCGCTTCGGCGAGCGAGAGACGCATCTGCAGCACGGCGGTCGCGACGCAGAAGCTCATCGCGCTGGTATAGCTCGTGCCGGGGTTGCAGTTGCTCGCGATCGCGAGGACGGCGCCCGCATCGAGCAGCTCACGAGCCGGGGCGAGCGGGGCGCGGGTGGAGAGATCGCAGGCGGGGAGCACTGTGGCGACGGTCGGCCCGGCGTCGACGGCGAAGCGGTCCGGGGAACCGTCGACCGGGGCGTCCGCACCGGCTGGCTGCGAGGCTGCGGGCTCCGCGGCCACCGGCCGGGACGCGGTGGCCGCGAGCGCCTCGACGTCGCCGGTCGAGAGGTGGTTGAGGTGGTCGACGCTCGCAGCGCCCAGCTCGACGGCGAGCGCGACCCCGCCGCTGCGGCCCAGCTGGTTGCCGTGGACCCGCAGGCCCAGCCCCGCTGCGGCCCCGGCGCGCAGCACCCGCGCGGACTGCTCCGGGTCGAAGGCCCCCTCCTCGCAGAACACATCGATCCAGCGCACGTGCGGGGCGACCGCGGCGAGCATCTCCCCGGCGACGAGGTCGACGTAGTCCTCGGCATCCGGGCGGCCGTCCCGCCCGTCGTACTCGCCCGGCACGAGGTGGGCGCCGAGGAAGGTCACCTCGTCGAGCTCGCCGGCCGCGGCGAGCCCCCCGAGCAGGCGGGCGGCGCGCAGCTCGTCGGCGAGGGTGAGCCCGTAGCCGGTCTTGGTCTCCATCGTGGTGGTGCCGCCCGCGGCGGCCTCGGCGAGTCGAGCGCGCACGAGGCCGCGCAGGCGCTGGTCAGAGGCGTCCCGGGTGGCCGACGTGGTCACGCCGATGCCGCCGGCGGCGTAGGCCTGACCCGCCATCCGCGCCTCGAACTCGGCGGCGCGGTCCCCGTCGAAGACCAGGTGGGAGTGGGAGTCGACCCAGCCGGGCAGCACGGCCCGGCCGCCCAGGTCCTCAGCCGCGTCGGCCGCAGGTGCCTCGGCGGCGGGGCCGGTCCAGGCCACGCGGCCGTCCTCGATCACGAGGGCGGCCCCGCGCAGCACCTGCTCCTCGGTGACCTGCCCGGGGCGGGCGGGGTCGTCGAAGGCGGGGTCGAGGGTCCAGAGCTCGGACATGCCGGTGAGCAGGGTCGAGGTCATGGCGGGGCCTCCTGCGGTGACGGGGCGGGCGGTCGAGGTCGGGCGGGGACGGGCGCGGTCGGTCCCGCCGGGCGGGGCGGGCCCGGTGCGCCGCCGACGCGCGGGCCGCACCGGGAGGGGGATCAGTCCCGACGCACCGGGGGCATCGGGATGCGCACGCCGCGCTCGTGGGCGACCTGGTCGGCGCGGGAGTAGCCGGCGTCGACGTGTCGGATCACGCCCGTGGCGGGGTCGTTGGTCAGCAGGCGCTCGAGCTTGCGGCGGGCGAGCTCGGTGCCGTCAGCCAGTCCCACCTGGCCTGCATGGATCGAGCGGCCGATGCCGACGCCGCCGCCGTGGTGGAGGGAGACCCAGGTGGCGCCGGAGCCGGCGGCGGTCAGGGCGTTCAGCAGCGGCCAGTCGGCGATCGCGTCGGAGCCGTCGAGCATGCCCTCCGTCTCGCGGTAGGGAGAGGCGACGGAGCCGGAGTCGAGGTGGTCGCGGCCGATGACGATCGGGGCTGTGACCTTCCCGTCGCGCACCAGGTCGTTGAAGAGCATCCCGGCCTGGTGCCGCTCGCCGTAGCCGAGCCAGCAGATGCGGGCGGGCAGCCCCTCGAACTCGACGTGCTCCCCGGCGGCGTCGAGCCAGCGGTGGAGGTGCTCGTCCTGGGGGAAGAGCTCCTTCAGCGCCGCGTCGGTGACGGCGATGTCCTCGGGATCACCGGAGAGGGCGACCCAGCGGAAGGGGCCGAGGCCCTCGCAGAACAGGGGCCGGATGTAGGCGGGGACGAAGCCGGGGAAGGCGAAGGCGCGCTCGTACCCGGCGTGGCGGGCCTCGTCGCGGATCGAGTTGCCGTAGTCGAACACCTCGGCGCCCGCGTCCTGGAACTCGACCATGGCGCGCACCTGCCGGGCCATCGCCTCGCGGGCCTTCTCGGTGAATCCCTCCGCGTCGGCGTCGGCCTCCCGCCGCCAGTCCTCGACGGCGATCTCGGTGGGCAGGTAGCTCAGCGGGTCGTGGGCCGAGGTCTGGTCGGTGACCACGTCGATGTGCAGGTCACCGGCGCGGTGGCGCTCGAGCAGGGCGGGGAAGACCTCCGCCGCGTTGCCGACGATGCCGATCGACAGACCGCGCCTCTCGGCCTCGGCGGCGTTCGCGCGGGCGATCGCGTCCTCGAGGTCGCCCGCGATCTCGTCGAGATAGCGCTTGGCGACACGGCGCTCGAGGCGGGTGCGGTCCACGTCGACGATCAGGCACACCCCGTCGTTGAGCGTGACGGCCAAAGGCTGCGCGCCGCCCATGCCGCCGCAGCCGCCGGTCAGGGTGATCGTGCCGGCGAGGGTGCCGCCGAAGCGCTTCCTCGCGACGGCCGCGAAGGTCTCGAAGGTGCCCTGGAGGATGCCCTGGGTGGCGATGTAGATCCACGACCCGGCGGTCATCTGGCCGTACATCGTGAGCCCCTCGGCCTCGAGCCGGCGGAACTCGGGCCAGGTCGCCCAGTCGCCGACGAGGTTCGAGTTCGCCAGCAGCACCCGCGGCGCCCACTCGTCGGTGCGCAGCACGCCGACGGGCTTGCCGGACTGGACCAGCAGGGTCTCGTCGTCCTCGAGGTCGCGCAGTGTCTCGACGATCGCGTCGAAGGCCTCCCAGGAGCGGGCGGCGCGGCCGGTGCCGCCGTAGACGACGAGGTCGTCGGGCCGCTCTGCGACCTCGGGGTCGAGGTTGTTCATGAGCATGCGCAGCGGCGCCTCTGTCTGCCAGGACTTCGCGCTGAGGTCGGTGCCGCGCGGGGCACGGACGGGGCGGGCTCCGGGGAGTGTCATCGTCGGCTCCTTCGTCGAGTGGCGTCTCGCGATTCCCCACAGGACATCACCGCCACAGGGCCGGGTCGAGAGTCGGGACCGGAGTGATGTCCGGGATACCGGACGCCGGGAGCCGCTCGTCAGCTCCGCGCGCTCGCGGTGGCCACGATCTCCGCGAGGATCTCCCGGACCCGCTCGGGCTGCTCGACCCACGGCAGGTGCCCTGCCTCGGGGACGACCCTCTTGCGGGGAGCTCGGGCATGGGCGGCCAGCGAGACCACGGGACCGACGGGGCGGGGGTCCTGCATGCCGTGGAGGAACGTGATCGGGCAGCGGACCGCGGTCGCCCAGGTGATCTGATCCATGTCGTCGAAGCGCATCAGCGCCCGATTGACCTGGTGGGCGATCGCGTGCGGAGAGGTCGCCATCGGTTCGGCGAGGTCGTAGCCGGACCGGGGATCGGCGTAGTCCGTCGCCCAGCTCAGACGTCGCCACTCCACCTCCTCCGCGGCGGTGCGCTCCCGTCCGTCCAGCGCCGCGAAGCGCTCCGCCCAGGGCGCGAGGCGGCGCGCCCGCTCGGCACGGTACGGGGTGCGCCAGTCGCCCACCCCCACCCCGTCCACGTACCCGAGGGCAGAGACTCGGTCGGGATGGGTGCCGGCGTGCGCGAGGGCGAGGGTCGCCCCGAAGGAGTGGCCGACGAGGGCGACCCGCTCGTGCCCGAAGGCCCGGCGCAGCTCCTCGATGTCCTCGACGAAGCGCGCGATGGTGAGGTCGGCGGGCAGGCCGCCGGGGGCTCGAGGTGCCCCGCCGCTGCCGTCGGGACCGGTCGAGTGCCCGCAGCGCCGCTGGTCGTAGTGGTGCACGGTCGCGCGGTCCGCCAGCAGGCCGGCGAGCGGGGCGAGGTAGTCCCAGAGCCCCGGGCCGCCGTGGACCAGGATCACCGCCGGCGCGTCGGCCGGCCCCGGGTCGGTCCACGTCGCCAGGCGGGCGCCGTCGCTCATCGTCACGAAGTCCATGCCCGCACGCTACGGCCCGGCGGGCGCCCGGTCACCTTCCGGTCAGGGACGTCCCCACCGTCTCCGCCCGCCCGCCGAGTCGCCGTGTGATCTCCTCCGCGCCGCGGCGCACGGAGGTGGCGAAGCGCTTGCGCTCGGCGGAGCCGACGCGGGCCTCGACGAAGGTCAGCGCCACGGCGGCGGCGGGCCATCCGGCGTGGTCGCGCACCACGGCGGCGACCGAACCCATCTCGTCGCTGACCTCCCCGGATTCTCTCGCGACCCCCTCTGCGCGCACGGCGGTCAGCACCTCCCGCAGCGCCTTCGGGGTGGCGGGGCCGGGAGCGTCGGTGCGGGCGGAGAAGTCGGCGGCGGTGCCGTAGAGGGCGCGGAGCTGAGGGGCAGGCAGGTGGGCGAGGATCGCGCGGCCGCTCGCGGTCAGGTGGGCGGGGATCCGCACGCCGACGTCGGTGACCAGGCTCGGCCGGTTCCGGGCGCGCTCCTCGACCACGTACAGCACGTCCCGGCCGTGGAGCACCGCGAGGTGGCCGCTCTCCCCCACCTCGTCGACCATCGCCTCGATGACGCGGCGGCCGATCCGCGCCAGAGGCTCCTGGCGCAGGTAGGCACCGGAGAGCTCATGGGCCGACGGGCCGAGCCCGTAGAGCCGCTCCTGCTCCAGGTGCATCACGTAGCCGTGCCCGACGAGGGTCGCGAGCAGATCGTAGGTGCGTGAACGCGGCAGGTCCAGCTCCTCGGCGATGCAGGCGGCGGCGACCGGCGCGCGGCGCGAGGCGAGGAAGGTCAGCAGGCGCAGCGTCGCGTCGGCCGCCGGGACTTTCGGGGAAGGCATGGGCGAAGCATGCCACCGACCGGCGCGGACGTCAGCGCTCCGGGCCGGCGGTCGGTGCGCAGCAGCCGGCACTCATCTGATCGGGGCCGACACCACCTCGTCCGCCCCGCCGGCCGACCGTGAGCGCTGCGCCTCCCGCTCGGCCTGCACCAGCTCCCAGGTGCGCACGAGCCGCGGCAGGGTGAGGATCACCAGGCCTCCGACCATGTTCAGCGGGATCACCCACGCGCACCAGATCAGCCACTCGAGGTAGGTGGTCTCGGCGCCGGCGTGCATGGCCGCGAAGATCACCGCGGAGCTCAGCGCGCCGTGGAACATGCCCAGCCCCACCACCAGCAGGCCGGAGATGAGCGAGTTGGCGAGCGTGGCGATACCCTCGCTGGAGCCCTGGCTCATCCGCGTCACCAGCGTGATCGTGAAGCCGGCGAGGATCGCCAGGGAGGCCGTCTCGAGGTTCAGGCCGGGCTCCATGTACTGCGCGGTCGACTCCAGCAGCACGTCCTCGAAGCGCGGGAAGGCGGCGACGACCAGCCAGGTCAGCGCCCAGCCGCCGGCGAGGTTGGTCACCAGCGTCACGCCCCACAGCCGCAGCAGCTGCCACCAGGTGCCGTGTCCGGCCACGATGGCGTTGATCGGGACCAGGAACTCCTCGGTGAACAGCTCCGAGTGCGCCAGCCGCAGCGCGTACAGGCCGACGCCGAAGGCGAGCCCGCCCAGCAGCTCCGACCCGGTCGCGTCGATCACCGCGAGCATCGCCAGCAGGCCCAGGCCCACGTCGATCCCGCCGAAGAGCCCGGTGACCACCAGCGCCCTCCAGGTGCGGTTCAGCCGGTTCGCGCCCTCGGTGACGGTGTTCTCGAACTCCTGGACCAGGGCGTCCTCGACCGCGTGGTCGCTCGTGCCGAGACGGCGGCGCTCCTCGGTCTGGCCCGGTCGGTCGCTGCGTGCATCGTGACTCCTCGTCGCGGGTCCCGTGCTCCGGCACGGTGCCATGATGGGGCGAACCTACCCCCCCCTGACGAGGCGATGAGGAGCCATCGATGACGACCTCCCCCACCCCTGCGTCCCCCTGGAGCGGCCGGCACGACGGCGACGGCCCCGAGCACGCCCGCTGGCATCAGGCCGTGCAGGTGGTCGAGGCGCCGTCGCCGGACGGGTCACCGGTCGACGCAGTCTCCTCCTCCGGCGCCCCGGACCCGGCGGCGGACCACGTCGCCCTGCTCGGCTTCCGCTCCGAGGAGGGCGTGCGCCGCAACCGCGGGCGCGTCGGCGCGGCGGAGGGTCCCGCGGCGCTGCGCCGGGCGCTGGCGCCTCTCGCCCTGCACGGCGTGCTCGCGAGCGGCGAGGTCCAGCTGCACGATCTCGGCGACGCGGAGACCGTCGGGGAGGACCTCGAGGCGGGGCAGGCCGCCGCCGCGGCGCTGACCTCCCACGGCCTGGACCGGGCCGGGTCCCGCCTGACCGTGGTGCTCGGCGGCGGTCACGAGACCGCCTGGTCCTCCTATCTGGGGCTGGTGGGCTCCGGATTCGGTCCCCGCGCCGGGCAGCGCTGGGGCGTGCTGAACCTCGATGCGCACTTCGACCTGCGCCGCGAGCCGCGCCCCACCTCGGGCACGCCCTTCGCGCAGATGGCCGAGGCGGAGCGCGCCGCGGGGCGGGATCTGCGCTATGCGGTGCTGGGGATCGCCGAGACCTCGAACACGGGCGCGCTCTTCGCGAGGGCACGGGAGCTGGGCGTGCGGTGGTGGACCGACGAGCAGTGCCTCGCCGCGGGGGCCGAGGGGGTCTCCCGCTTCGTGGAGGAGTTCGTCGCCGAGCTGGACGTGCTCTACCTGACGATCGACCTCGACGTGCTGCCGGCCGCGGTCGCGCCAGGGGTCTCTGCGCCCGCCGCCCACGGGGTGCCGCTGCCGCTGATCGCCGCGGCGGTGCGCGCCGCCGCGGGCAGCGGGAAGCTCGCGCTGCTGGACGTGGTCGAGCTGAACCCGCGCCTCGACGTCGACGGCCGCACGGCGCGTTCGGCCGCGCGGCTGATCGACGAGGCGGTGCGGACCGTGACCGGCGCGTCGGCCTGAGCCCCCGCCGCCGCGCGGCACCCGGGCGGCGCGGCACCACGCCGCCGGTGCCCGCCTCTGCGGCTACCCGATCAGCACTGCGCCGAGGAGGACGGCGAGCGCGAGCCCGGTCGTCGCGAGCACGACGTTGAGCACGGTGTGCATGCGCAGCACCGCGATGAACTCCCGGATGTAGGCGCTGGGCACGAAGTAGCGGGCGGTCGGGGCACCCGCCACGTCCGCGTCCACCCCGATCCTGCGGGAGAGCAGCGCGGTGCGCGGGACGTGATACCCGTTGGTCACCACGAGCAGCTGCCGGCCCCTGGCGTCGGGCCGCTCATCGGCCAGGGCGCGGCTGAAGCGCAGGTTCTGCTCGGTGCTGCGCGAGCGGGTCTCGGCGAGCACCTCCCCGCGGGCGTACCCGGACTCGACCAGGTACTCCGCCATCGCCTCGCCCTCGGAACGCGGCTCGTCGGGCCCCTTGCCGCCGCTGGTGATGAGCAGGGGCAGGGTGCTCGCGGCGGTCGTCTCGGCCATCTGTCGGCCGCGGTCCAGCCGGCTGCGCAGCAGCGGCGGCACCTTCCCGCGGATCAGTCCGGAGCCGAGCACGACGACGGCGTCCGGATCGGGGCGGGGCGGGCGCCGCTCGTAGAGCGCGGTGAACGTGTAGAAGATCGCGAACTGCACGCCGAGCTGCGCCGATCCCCACAGGATCAGCAGCGCCGCCGCCCAGGCCACAGGCTCCTGGCTGAGCACCAGCAGCACGGCGACCACCGGCAGCACGAACAGCGCGATCCCGGCCAGCAGCGAGAGGGAGTTGCCGAGGGAGCGTCCCTCCCGGCGCACCATCCGCAGGCCGTTGCGCACCAGCATCGCCGCCAGCACGAACACGGACAGCGGCAGCAGGGCGAGGACCACGAGCACCAGCAGCCCGGCGCCGGGCAGGAAGTACGTGACCGCCTCGACCGTGACGGAGAGGGCGAACCAGCCGGCCAGCAGCGCGAGCGCTGCGGCGCGCAGCCGACGCGGCTCCCTCTCCCACAGACGGCGGAACCACCACCAGCATCCGACGGCAAGGATCGCGCTCAGCATGCGGCGATCCTGTCATGGCGCGGTGTGTGCTCGGGACCGTTCACAGCAGCAGCGTCTCGACGAGGGTCACCGCCGCGACTCCGGCGAGGAGGGCCGCGAACAGGAGCGTGAGGGTCGAGGGGCGCGCCTTCGCCGACAGCGGCCCGCCGATGATGCCGCCGGCCGCGGAGCCGGCCGCGAAGATCAGCGTGGTCGCCCAGTCGATCTGCACCTCGGTGCCGACGCGGGCGAGGAGGCTCGCGGCGGTCGCGATGATCATGACCAGCAGGCTGGTGCCGGAGGCGCGGCGCATCGCGAGCCCCAGGGCGATCACCAGCATCGGCACGACGATGAACCCGCCGCCCACGCCGAAGAACCCGGTGAGGAAGCCGGTGAGCGAGGCCGCTGCGATCACGAACCCGAGCCGCGGGGAGGGCGGCGGCGCCGGGGAGAGCGGCAGCTCGGGCTCTCCGTGATGGTGCTGGATCCCGTCGGCCGTCTCGACCGTGTCGGGGCCGGGCTGGTCCAGCACCGGGTCGTCGTGGGAGGCGATCGGCGCGGCGTCGTCGGCGAGCGGAGCGGTGCCGAGCGCGGCGGCCTCCGCGTCCTCCGTGCGACGGGTGCGCAGCCCGCGGCGCAGCATCGCCGCCGCGACGAGGACCAGCATGATCCCGAACAGGGTGAGCAGGGCGTCCGCCGGGACCAGGGCCGAGATCCGCGACGCGATCACCGCCCCCAGGACCGACACGGCGGCGAACACGAGCCCCGCCCGCCATTCCACGTTCCGCTGCCGGGCGTGATGGGGCAGGCTCGCCACCGCCGTGATCAGCACGATCACGAGGCTCGAGGCGGTCGCGGCGTGCGGCGGCATGCCCAGCAGGAACACCAGCACCGGCACCGCGAGGATCCCGCCGCCCGCGCCGAGCGCCCCCACCACGATCCCCACCCCGACGCCGACGGCGATCGCGAGCAGGACGAGCTCCATCGTGGCGGACTCCTTCGGACGGCGGGCACGGGCCGGCCCATCATATCCGCGGCGGTCAGCGTCGATAGGATCGGGGCATCCTCGCAGAGGACTCGGAGAGGAGCTGCCATGGCCCCGGAGCCGCACCCCGATGCACCGGCGCGGCCGGACTCGTCGGCGCCGACGCTCCTGGACCCCGCCTCCCCCGCGATGGGCGAGCGGATCCTCGAGGCATGGCGTCGGGGGGCGCTCGTGCTGCCCCTCCGGGACGACGAGGCCCCGCTGCGCCTGCCCGGCCTGCACCGCTCCGCGCTCCCCGCCTCGCTCTCCGGCCGGGCGCGCGCGTCCCTGGCCGGGGTCGGCGAGCGCTTCGCCGCCTGGCGCCTCACGCCGCAGGAGAACGCCCCGGTGATCGTGCGGATCGCCCATGTCGCCCCGGAGGAGCTGCACCAGGACCTCGCCCATGAGATCGCCGCGCTGACCCTGATCCCGCCGGGGACCGGCCCCTCCCCCGTCGCCGTGCACGACGAGGCGACGACGAGCCCGCTGGGCCACCCGTACGTCGTGACGACCGACGTGCCGGGGGTCGCCGCCGCGCCGGAGGCCTGGACCGGCGCGCACCTGCGCTCCCACGCACGCCTGCTCGCCCGTCTGCATGCCGTCCCCGCCCCGGGGAGGGGCCCGGTGAGCTTCGGGCAGGAGCCGTGGTCGGCGGTGCCCGTCGGCCCGCAGCACCTGCTGGCCGAGGTCGAGGCGGAGGTCGAGGCCTGGCGCTCCCGCCACGGCGCCCTCCTGGCCGAGCACGGCCTCGAGCCGTTCCTCGAGGCGGCGCTCGCGCGGGTCGCCGGGATCGAGGACCAGATCGCCTCCCTCGACGCCTTCTGCCTCTGCCACGGGGACCTCTGCTCGACGAACATCCTGTGGGACGGCGCGGATCCCGCCACCGGGTCCCCGTGCGTGCAGTACATCGACTTCGAGTGGGCGCAGGGCGACGACCCCGCCCGGGACCTCGCGATCATCGGCGGGCGCGTGCACGGCGGCCCCTGGTACGTCCCGCTCGAGGAGGAGCAGGTGACGCGGTTCGTCGAGGAGTACGTAGGTGCGCGCGGGGAGCTCGGCGAGGTGCCGGCCGCGGTCGCCGACGTCGGCGCGCTGCGGGAGCGGATGAGGGCCTGGACCGCCTACGAGCGCACCGCGATGCTCGTGCACGTCGCCTCGCGGGCGGCGACCCGCGCCTCCCACCGCCGGGTCCTGCCGCTGCTGCGCGACACCCTCGCCGAGGAGCTCGGGATCGGGGGCTGACCCCGGACGCCGGCCCGCGCCGGACACTGCGGCTGTCCTCCCCACCACATCGCCGGCCTGCGCAGTGGCGCGATCCGGGCGACCTCTGCTTACGGTGGGCCCATGAGCGACTTCGTGAAGAACGCACCGAACGCCCCCAAGGGCTATGCCGCGGCCGAGGCGGCGGGGCTGCGCTGGCTCGCCGAGCCGGGCGCGGTCCCCGTGGTCGAGGTGCTCGAGGAGGGCAGGGACCGGCTGCGCCTGGAGCGGCTCGAGCCCGTCGCCCCCACCCCCGAGGCGGCCCGCGAGCTGGGCCGGGGCCTGGCCCGCCTGCACGACGCGGGCGCCCCCGATTTCGGCTGGTCACCGGCTGATCCCGCCTTCTTCGGCCCGCTCGAGAACCCCTTCCCCGTCTCGACGCAGACGGAGGAGGAGTTCTCGAGGTACTGGGCCGAGGAGCGCCTGCGCCCCCTGGCCGACAAGGTCACCCGCACCCTCGGGGCCGACGGGCACGACACCGTCGACGAGGCCATCGACGTGATCGCCGACGGCGCCTTCGACGGCGTCAGCGGCCAGGGCACCGAGGCGCCCTCTCGCGTGCACGGCGACCTGTGGGCGGGGAACCTGATGTGGACGGCCGACGGGGCGGTGCTCATCGACCCGTCCGCGCACGGCGGCCACCGCCTCGAGGACCTCGCGATGCTCTCCCTGTTCGAGGCCCCGCATCTCGAGGAGATCTTCGAGGGCTACACGGAGGAGCATCCGCTGCCGGGCGACTGGGAGCAGGACCTGCCCGCGCACCTCTTCTTCGGACTGCTCGCGCATGTGCACCTGTTCGGCGAGGCCTACGTGGACCAGGCCATCGCCACCGCCGAGGCGATCATCGACCGGGCGGACGAGCTCGGGTTCTGAGCCCGGGCGTCCACCGGCCCACCAGCCCACAGACATCGAGTGCTGCATCTGGACCGCTATGGCTGAGTCATAGCGGTCGAGATGCAGCACTCGATGGTGAGATGGGGGCGGGGGACGCCTCCGACCACCTTGCCTGGACTGCCACGTCTCACTGCGCGCGCCATCGCCGGGCGAGCTGCCCCGGCGTCGACCCGGTGGCAGTGCGCACGTCATGCGTGAAGTGGGACTGGTCGGCGTAGCCGAGCCGGGCGGCGAGCGCGGCGAGGTCCTCGTCGCCGCGCAGCCCGTCGGCCGCCTCGTGCAAGCGCCGCCGACGGATCAGCCACGCGGGCGTGAGGCCGAGGCGCCGTGCGGTGAGCCGCTGCAGCGCGCGCTCCCCGAGCCCGACCCGGCCGCCCAGCTCCCCGACCTCGCAGAGCGTCGGGTCGTTCTCGACCTCCTCGATCAGCGTGTTGACCAGGAGATCCTCTTCCCCAGGCGGGCCGAGCCGGGCGATGCGCTCCTCCACGAGCGCGCAGCACGCCGCGTGGACCTCGTCCTCGGCGGGCCCCTCCTCCATCAGCCTCCGCAGCGGCGCGGTGAGCCCTGCGAGCATCGCGACGTCCTCGAGGTCACGATGACGGCCGGTCAGCTCGCGCATCTCTCCCCCATGCAGCACCGCCCCCGCCGCCGGGGCGAACATGACGCCGAATCCCCAGGCGCGTCCTTCGAGCACGGTCCTGGAGAGCCCGGGATTCGGTCCGACGAACCGTGAGTAGGCGGGGGTCGTGATCGCGAGGCAGACGGGGTACTGCAGCACGCGCTGCTCGGCCCGCTCGCCTTCCGGCACGTCCCAGACGGGGATCCAGTAGCGACGCAGCCAGGGGCGGAGCGACGCGGGCGGGAGCCGACGGGCGATCGCGAAGGTGCGGTCGGCCGGGTCGCGCAGGTGCGCCCGCTCGATGTCGTCCGACGCGCGAGGGACCATGCCCGCACAGTAGTCGGGCTCCGGCGCCGGGGAGACGGTGTCGGGAATCCACAAGACGGGCCTTCGGGGGCTCAGTAGCGTCGACCTCGCCCGCCCGGGAGGTCCGAAGCGGGGTCCCGAGGAGGAGACATGAGTTCCACTGCACGACCCGCCGCCCCCGAGGTCGCGGCCCGCTGGCGCGAGCGTTCCGCGCCCTTCACCGCAGAGGTGGAGGCGATCGAGGATTGGGACGCGCCGAGCCCCTGCGAGGGCTGGACCGCCCGGGACGTGCTCACCCACGTCATCGACACCGAGCGGGAATTCCTGACCCGCGTGGACCTCGCCGCGGAGGAGACCGTCGAGGCGGGCGGGGACCCGGCCGCACGCTGGGCCGCCCACCTCGCCGTCGTCCAGTCGCTCCTGGCCGACTCCGCGGTGGCCGCCCGCCCTCACGACGGGGCCTTCGGGCCGACGACCGTCGGCGACGTGCTGCTGGACTTCTACGGCTTCGACCTGATCGTCCACCGCTGGGACCTGGCGAGGTCCCAGGGGCGCGAGGCCCGGCTCTCCGAGGCCGAGCTCACGCTCGTCGACGCCGCGGTGGACGGCTGGGGGGAGCATGCCTACGCCCCCGGCATCTTCGGAGCGCCCGTGGACGTCCCCGCCGGGGCCGACGCGCAGACCCGCGTGCTCGCGAGGACCGGCCGCCGCGCCTGATCCGCGTCGGCCGGCAGTCCGGCCCCGGCCGCCGAACACCGACGCACCGACCCACGGCCCCCCAGACATCGAGTGCTGCATCTGGACCGCTACAGCTGAGTCGTAGCGGTCGAGATGCAGCACTCGATGGTGAGGTGGATCCGGACACTCGGTGGGGGCTCCGGGTCAGGGGACCCGGGCCGGCTCAGTGGTCGTGGCCCTCGTGGGAGTCCTCGGCGCCGCCCTCGTCGCTCGCGCCGTGGTCGTGGCCCTCCTCGCCCTCGTGGTCGTGGCCGTCCTCTTCACCGTGGTCGTGGCCCTCGTGGTCCCCCTCGGACTCGTCCGCGCCGGGCGCGATCTCGTACTCGCCGGAGGCGGTGCCGGTGGTCACCTGGATCTCGTGCGGGACGACGGGCAAGTCCAGGGTGCGGTAGACCTCGCCGCTGGCGACGTCGACCATGGTGAGCTTCTTCGCCTCGGGATCCACGACGAAGGCGGTGCCGTCGGCGACCGAGAGCATCGGACCGGCCTCCTGCCAGTTCTCGCCCTCCTCCCACTCACCGGTCACGGGCACCTCGTGGAGGATCTCGCCGCTCTCCGGGTCGAGGATGTTCAGCTCGCCGTCGTAGGTGAGCACGAGCGCTTCGCCGTCGGGGCCGCGGTCGAGGCTGCGGAACCAGTACGGGGAGCCGAGGTCGACGAGCTGCTGGGTGTCGTCGCGGGTGTCGATGAGCGCGATCTCGGTGGGGCGCTCGATGCCGCCCTCCGGCTCGGCCTCGACCTTGTGGTCCGCGAGCACGATCGGAGAGTCCTCGTGGCCCTTCTGGTTGCCGGAGCGCTGGTAGTCGCCGTCGATCGCGACCTTGTGGAATTCGCCGTCGCGGTAGATCACCGAGCCGTTCTCGCAGCCCAGGGAGACGACGTCGCCGGACTCGGTGGGCTGAGCGGCGGCCTCGCCGTGCACGCCGGGGCAGTCGTCGGTCTCGGCGGTGACCTTGCCGTCGGCGTCGAGGACCTGGACGGTGCTGCGGGAGTCCTCGGTGCCCTGCGTGGTCAGCAGCCCACCGTCGGACAGCGGCACCGCGACCCCGTGATGCGGATCCTCGGTCGAGGTCTCCTCGAGCACGTCGAGCTCGCCGTCGCCGAGCGCGGAGGGATCGATCAGGGTGATCGCTCCGGTCCCGTCGGCGAAGATCGCGGTGCGGTCGCCGTGGGGGACGACGTGGCCGGGGTGCGGTGCCTCGACGGAGAGGTCGGTGAGCGCGGGGTCCTGGACGTAGTAGTGGAAGTGGTCGCCGTGGCCCTGGGCGAGCAGGCCGGTGTCGTACATGGTCACGGCGTCGGAGGCGCTGACCGCGACGTGGCGGCCGTCTCCGGCGGGATTCAACCGGACATAGCCCTCGAGGTCGGTCTCGTCCAGCACGGCGCCGTCGGCCGAGTCGAGGGTGACCACGCCGCCCTCATGGGCCAGGACGATCCGGGGGCTGAGCGCGCCGACCTCGGTGCGATCGGACGACGGGGCCTCGGCGGCGCCGGTCCCGTCGCCCTCGACACCTCCCGCGTCGGAGGCTCCCCGGTCGGAGCCGGAGCCGCAGGCGGCCAGGGCGAGCACGCCCGCGCCGAGGAGAGCGACAGCTCGTCGCTTCATGACAATGCTTCTCATCAGGTGCATGCCAGGAAGCTATCAGCGAATGAGAATCTTTCGCAATTGGAGAGCGGTGACCTGAGTCACGGCGGCCATGAGGGGCCGACAGCATGGAGCCGGGAGGCACCCCGCACGACGACGCCCGCCCCGCGGGATGCGGGACGGGCGTCGTGGCCGGAGCGGGCTCGGCTCAGATGACGCCGAAGGCGATCATCGCATCGGCCACCTTGCGGAAGCCGGCGACGTTGGCGCCGACGACGTAATCGCCGGGGCGCCCCATGTCCTCGGCGGTCTCGAGGCAGGTGGTGTGGATGTTCTTCATGATCTGAGTGAGGCGCTCCTCGGTGTGGGAGAAGCTCCACGCATCGCGGCTCGCGTTCTGCTGCATCTCGAGCGCGCTGGTCGCGACGCCGCCGGCGTTCGCGGCCTTGCCGGGGCCGTAGGCGACGTCGGCCTCGCGGAACACGCCCACCGCCTCGGGGGTGCAGGGCATGTTCGCGCCCTCGGAGACGGCGAGCACGCCGTTCTTGACCAGGGTGCGGGCGGCGGTGCCGTCGAGCTCGTTCTGGGTGGCGCTGGGGATCGCGATCTCTGCCGGGACATCCCAGACGCTGCCGCCCTTGACGAAGCGGGCGCCCTCGCCGCGGCGGTCCGCGTACTCGTGGATGCGGCCGCGCTCGACCTCCTTGATCTGCTGGAGCAGGTCGAGGTCGATGCCGTTGTCGTCGACGACGTATCCGGAGGAGTCGGAGGCGGTCACGGGGATGCCGCCGAGCTGGCGGGCCTTCTCGATCGCGTAGAGCGCGACGTTGCCGGAGCCGGAGACCGCGACGCGGCGGCCCTCGAAGTCCTTGCCGCGAGCCTTGAGCATCTCGTCGGCGAAGATGGCCGCACCGTAGCCGGTGGCCTCCTTGCGCACGAGCGAGCCGCCCCAGTCCAGGCCCTTGCCGGTGAGCACGCCGGCCTCGTAGCGGTTGGTGAGGCGCTTGTACTGGCCGAAGAGGTAGCCGATCTCGCGGGCGCCCACGCCGATGTCGCCGGCGGGGACGTCGGTGTACTCGCCCATGTGGCGGTGCAGCTCGGTCATGAAGGACTGGCAGAAGCGCATGACCTCGCCGTCGCTGCGGCCGTGCGGGTCGAAGTCGGAGCCGCCCTTGCCGCCGCCGATGGGCAGGCCGGTCAGGGAGTTCTTGAAGATCTGCTCGAAGCCGAGGAACTTCACGATGCCGAGGTTGACGCTCGGATGGAAGCGCAGGCCTCCCTTGTAGGGGCCGAGGGCGGAGTTGTACTCGACGCGGAAGCCACGGTTGACCTGGACCGTGCCCTGGTCGTCGACCCAGGGGACCCGGAAGATGATCTGGCGCTCGGGCTCGCACAGGCGCATGAGGATCCCATGGTCCTGGTATTCGGGGTGCCGGGACTGGACGACCTCGAGGGACTCGAACACCTCCCGCACTGCCTGGTGGAACTCGGGCTCGCCGGCGTTACGGCGGAGAACCTGGTCGTACGTGGCCTGGAGCGTCGAGTCGAGCATCGCAGTCCTTTCAGGGGCCCGGGGGCCCTGTTCGGCGGGGCCCTCGGTGACGGAGGGCGGAGCGGGCCCAGAGTACGCGCACCCTCCGTGGCGGTCACGGGACGTTCGGTGAGTGAACATGCATCCGCCTGTCTCCCCATGCATCGACGAGACCGACGTCACGTCGCCGCTGCGGAGGAGCCCGCGTCGCCTCAGCGCTCCCCGCGCGCTCGCTCGATCGCCGCGGCGGCGATGCGGGCCACGCCCTCCCGGGCCAGGTGCGGCCTGGGCGCCTGCAGGTGCAGGGCCTTCTGGATCACGAGCCCCTCGTTCAGGGCGTCCAGCAGCACTGCGGTCTCCTCGTCGACGAAGGGCTCGAGACATGCCCGGGTGCGGGCCATCCAGGCGCTGGTGATCTCTCGGAACTCGGGCCGACGGGCGGCGAGGGTGTAGAGCTCGAGGGCGAGGACCAGCTCGCGATCGGTGCCGAAGACGTCCTCGTCGATGTTCGCCTCGAAGCCGGCGAGCGCCTCCTCGAGCGTGGCGGCGGAGGCGGTGCGGGCCTCGACCCGGACGGCCGACTCGTCCGCGAAGCGGGTGAACGCCTCGTGCAGCAGCTCGTCCATGCCGGAGAAGTGGTAGGTCATCGAGCCGAGCGGCACGTCGGCCGCGGCGGCGATCCGGCGGTGGGAGGTGCCGGCGACGCCGCGCTCGGCGATCACCTCGAGGCAGGCGTCGATGATGCGGTCGCGGCGGTCCGGGTCGTGCCGGCGGGCCCTCGGGGCACGGGCGGCGGCCTCGGCGGCGTCGGGGCTCGACGGTGCGGTCATCCCCCGACGGTAGCGGCTCGGTGCGAGGCCGTCGTCAGTCCTCGCCGAGCGCCGCCTCGTAGGCGGCGAGGGTCTCGTCGTCGAAGAGCACCAGGCGCAGCTGCCACTTCCCGCCGAGCCGCGCGGCCGTCTCGCGCAGGCTCCCGATCGCGATCCTCGCGGCGCGGTCCAGGGGGAAGCGGTAGGCGCCGGTGGAGATCGAGGGGAAGGCGAGGCGGCGCAGGCCGTGCTCGTCGGCGACCTCGAGGCAGCGTCGGTAGCAGGAGGCGAGCTCGTCCTCGCGCCGGGCGCGGCCCGCCTCGTCGGCGTGGGCGGACCAGATGGGGCCGACGGTGTGGAGCACGTGGCCGACGGGCAGGTCGTGCCCGCCGGTGAGCTTCGCGTCCCCGGTCTCGCAGCCGCCGAGGGTGCGGCACTCGGCGAGCAGGCCGGGCCCGGCGGCGCGGTGGATCGCGCCGTCGACCCCGCCGCCGCCGAGCAGGGTGGAGTTCGCGGCGTTGACGATCGCATCGACCTCGCTCTCGCGGGTGATGTCCCCGCGGTGCAGGGTGATCAGCGGTGTCTCGGGCGCGGGGGTCATGTCTGTCCTCCTCCGGTCAGGCGGCGGGCGGCTGCTCGGCGAGGGCGAACTCGCGCACCTGCACCCACTTCCCGCCCTCGTTCTCGGCGGTGACGCGCAGCCGTGCGGCCAGGGTCTCGAGCGGGGCGTCGAGGGTGGCCTCGAGCAGCGGGGAGCCGTCGGTGCGGGCCACCTCTGTCCAGTCCTCGCCGTCGGGGGAGAGCTCGAGCACGCCGTGCTGGATCTGGTCGCCGGCGGTGTCGTCGCTGCGCGCCATCTGCACGCGCACGAAGGTGATCTCGTGGCTCTCCTCGAGGTCGATGCGTACCTCGTCGCCGGTCTCGGGAGCGCCGTCGGACCAGAAGTACGTCGAGAGGTCCCCGTCGACCATGAGCTCCGGGGAGTGGTCCTGATAGGTGCCGAGCGTCGTGCTCGCGGTGGCGGGCAGGCCGCGGAAGGGCAGCGACGGGTCCTCGGGCAGCTCGGCGCGCAGCACCTCCCAGGCGCGGGCGGCGAAGGTCTCGAAGAGCCCGGCGCCGACGACGGGGACGATCTGGTCCTCCTTGTACACGCCGTCCTCACGCTGGTCGGGCACGGTCGCACGGCCGGCGAGCGCGAACTGCTCGGCAGCGCGCGCCGCGGCCTCGGAGGCGGCCTCGTGCTCGCCCGCGCGGAGGGCGGTCATCATCTCGTGCTGGGCGAGCAGGCCCTCGGCCCACTGGGCGCCGGCGACGGTCCAGGGGAGCACGTCCTGGTAGAAGCCCTGGGAGGCCATGTCCGCGAGGGCGTCCTCGAGTCCGGCGATGCGCTCCAGGCGCTCGACCAGCGCGGTGCCCTCGGCGCCGCCGTCCTCGTCGGCCTCCCAGTAGTCCGCGAGGTCGGCCTCGAGGGCGGGGGCGAGCGGCGAGCCGTCGCGATAGGGCCAGTTCTGGTGCAGGTCCGTGAGAACGCGCAGGTCGGAGCGGATCTGCTCGTCCTCGCCGGAGAGCTCGTCGACGATCGCGCCCCAGGAGTCCGCCGCGTCGTAGACCGGCGGGTTCCAGCAGTAGTCGGCGTAGTTCCCCAGCGAGATCAGCGAGGCGTAGGGCTGGATCATCGGGTTCGCGGTGAAGCCGGCGAGGTGCTCGTGGAGCGTCGAGGCGCGGCCCTCGAGGGGGTTCAGGAAGAGCCGCTCGCGTCGGCCGTCGTTGACCGGGAAGTTGTCCCAGATGTAGAGGTGCTCGGTGCGATAGGACTCCACGGCCGCGATCACGGACTCCTCGGTGACCGAGGGGGAGAAGACGCCCTCGCCGGTCCACTGGACGCGGATCGCGGGGTCGATGCCCTCGCCGAAGGCGGTCTTGTAGTCGCTCGGCCCCGAGCCCCAGTACTCGGTGGGGACGGTCTGCAGCGGGGCGAGGTCGTGGGCGAGCACGTACTCGGTCTGGACGCGGCCCAGGTAGTGCGCCTGGGCGTCGGCGAGCGAGTCGAACTGCGCGGCGTCCTCCTCCCCGAGATCCCACGGGATGTCGTCGAGTGCGATGTAGAAGCTGGCGACGCCCAGCTCGCGCAGCTGCTCGAACTTGGTCACCGTCGCCTCGAGGTCCTCGTCGGAGCCGTAGACGATGTCGTTGCCGGGCGAGAGGGCGTAGGTGAAGTCGACGTGATGGGCGTTCGCGGTCTCGACGAGCTCGGCGAGCTGCTCGAGGTCCTCGCCCTCGTACAGCTCGCGCCACTTCGAGCGCAGCAGCAGGTCGTCCTTGGGCGTGTAGATGTAGGTGTTGAGCTTGTGCCGTCCGCAGAAGGCGAAGAGGTCCAGGCGGGCCTGATGCGACCAGGGGATGCCGTAGAAGCCCTCGATGGCGCCGCGGATCTCCATCAGCGGCTCGTCGCGCACGACGACCTCGGGGACCATGTCGCGACCGGCCAGGAGCTGGCGGAGGGTCTGGACCGCGTAGAAGGTGCCGCGTGCGTCATGGCCGGCGAGGGCGAGGACGGTGCCGCGGTCGCGGCCGGCGGCGAGCACGTACCCGTCGGCGGCGAGGTCAGCGGGCCCCTCGACGCCGAGTCCCTCGAGCACGGGAGCGAGGGTCGCGGTGTCCTCCGGGGTGCCCAGATGGATGCGGGTGCCGGTGAGGCCGGCCGCGTCGGTGGCGGGGACCCGCTCGGCGCGGCAGCCGACCTGCTCGAGCAGCGTGAGCAGCTCCTGCGTCGCCGGCTCGTCGGCATCCTCCCCCACGATGAGGCTCGCCCGGCGGGTCAGCGGCAGGAGCTGACCCGTGCCGGTGACGGACTGCGGCGCGGGGCGGGGGGCGGGGAGCGCGTCGCGACGGCCGCCCTCGGCGCGGGCGGGGTCGATCGGGAGCAGCGCCGCACCGCCCGCTGCGAGGCCGAGGCCCAGCGCGGAGCGCCGGGTGAACGGGCCCGGCAGCGGGAGGGAGGAGAGCGAGGGGACGTCCGCAGAACGATTCACAGCAGGAGCCTTCCGATCCGCGCACGCGGCCGGCGTGGCGGTGTGGGGGATGCACGGGGCGCCGACGGTCACTGCGATGTGAGGCGCCCCACAGGGCGTTGCCCACCGTATCAACCGTGCCCGGAGACGTCACGGGAACCGACCGGAGGGCGCACGTGACGGCGGCCGGGGCTCACCCGTCGGCGGCGGTCTCCTCCGGGGTGAGGACGTCCTCGATCCGGGCCTCGAAGAGGCGGGCGATCGTCGAGACGGTCCAGGGCCGCGGAGCGCCCGTGGCGCCCTGGACGGCGAGGTCAGCTGCGCACGTCGAGCTCCCGCTGCAGCCAGGCCGGATCGTCGGTGGTGATCGTGTCGACTCCGCAGGCGAGGGCCACCTCGAGCTGCGCGGCGCTGTTCACGGTCCAGGGGTTCAGACGCAGGCCGGCCTCGCGCACGGCGCGAGCAGCCCCCAGCGAGAGCCCGTCGATCCCGGGACCGACGCCGGAGGCGCCCAGCTCCCCGGCCACGCGCAGCACCTCCTCGTCGACCGCACGCACCAGGTAGGAGACGGGCGTGGCGGGGGCGCCGCGCCGGATCTCGGCGAGCGCCTCGGCGTGGAAGCTGATGACGGTCGAACCTGCGGCCGGATGCTCAGCGGGCAGCTCCTGCAGCAGCGCCGCCACGGCTGCGGCCGCCGCCGGTGCCTTGACCTCGATGAACAGAGGGACGGCGGTCATCTCGAGCAGTGCGGACAGGCTCGGCACGTGCTCGCCGCCCTCCAGCACGACGGTGTCGAGCTCGGCGCGGGTCAGGTCGCCGATCGCCCCGCTGCGCAGCGGGGAGTCCGCCGCGGCGGTGCGGTCGATGGTCTCGTCGTGCATCACGATCACCTCGCCGTCGGCGCTGAGGTGGACGTCGCACTCGAGGAGCTGGGCGCCGTCCTCGATCGCGCGACGGAAGGCGGCGAGCGTGTTCTCGGGGGCGTGGGCGCTGGCTCCGCGGTGGCCGACGATCACGGGACGGGCGGGGTGCTGCGGGGTCATGGTTCTCCTTGAGCGGTCGGGTGGGGGATCGGGACGAGCGTGCTCGTCGGGGCGGACGGGGTGGTCGGGCGGGGTCGGTGGTCGGGCGGGGTCGATGGTCGGGGCGACCGGGCACGGCGCCCCCTGCTCTGGACCTCCAGCATGCCGCGCGTCACACTGACACCCCGTGCTCGACACGGGCGCGGGGCCCGCCCGCAGGGGCGGACACGACCGGGAAGGGGAATCCCATGCCCACCGCACGACCCACCACCGCCGTGCACGACGCCGTCGCGCGAGCCCGTCGGCGCCGGCCCGGAGCCCTGACCCCGCGCGGCGGCCGACGAGCGCTCATGCCGCTCGCGGGCCTCGCCGCGGCCGCGGCGCTCCTGGCCGGCTGCGGCGGCGCCGAGGAGGACCCGGCCGAGGCGCCGACCTCCGCGGCCGTCGAGCAGAGCGACGGCGGCGGGACGACGACCTCGACCGACGAGCAGGACGCGGACGAGACTCCGACGGACGACGAGGCCTCGGACGGGCCGACCGACGACGACAGCTCGGACGGCGGGGGCGGCACCGACGAGGCCGAGGAGCCCACCGAGCCCGCCGACGACGCCCCCGAGGGCGAGAACCTCTTCACCGGCACCTGGGGCTTCGGCCACGACGAGAAGACGCTCGACGCCGCTCAGCTCGCCGCCCTCCTCGAGGAGGAGGCCGAGGCGAGGGGCCCGGCCGAGATGAGCCTCTCGGTCGAGTGCGGGGACGGCGTGGACACGGGGACGCAGGACTACGAGGCCGAGTGCATCGCGTACGCCGACGAGGGCGTCGAGCACCTCTGGCTGATCAGCGTCGGCCCCGCGGACGCCGGGCTCGAGATCGAGGTCGAGAACGCCGGGTGACCCACGACCGGCTCAGACCAGGGCGTGGCGCGCCATCAGCGCCGCCGCCCAGACGGGGTCGTCGACGGTGAGGGTGTCGCAGCCGAGCTCGAGCGCACGCTCGAGCTCCTCCTCGGTGCGGGCCGTCCACAGGTTCAGCGCGACCCCGAGCTCGGCGGCGTGCTCGACGTCGGCCTGGCGGGCGTCGGCGATCCTCACGCCTGCGTGGGCGACCTTCAGCGCACGGCAGGAGTCCCACCACTCCGGGCTCGTGGCCGTGGTGGTCCGCATGCGCGGGATCCACGGCGCGACCCGCTGCGCGAGTCGCAGCGGCTCCTCGTGGAAGGAGAGGACGCAGGCCGGGGCGTGTGCCGGGTCGGACCAGGCCGCGGCGTCGCCGCCCCCGAAGGTCCCGCCGAGGATCTCCAGCACGCGCTCGGCGGCGGCGGGGGCCTTGATCTCCACCAGCAGCGGCACCCGCGTGCCGTCCTCGCGCACGGCGGCCTCGAGCACCTGGGCGAGGGTGGGGATGTGCTCGTCCTCGCCGACGAGCACGCGGTCCAGCTGGGCGCGGGTCAGATCGGCGACCGCGCCGGTGCGCAGCGGCGAGTCGGCCTGTGCGGTGCGGTCCAGGGTCGCGTCGTGGATGATCACGTCCTGCCCGTCGGCGCTGAGGTGGACGTCGCACTCCAGCAGCGCCGCCCCCTCGGCGACGCCGCAGCGGAAGGAGCGCAGGGTGTTCTCGGGGTCGAGTGCGGCGGCGCCTCGGTGGCCGACGAGGACGGGCGAAGAGGTGGTCATGGACGGTGCTCCAGGGTCAGCGGCGCGGGGCGCCGGGCAGTTCGGGATCGGGTCGGGCGGGGTCGGCTCGGGTGGGATGTGCGGGACGGGCCCGGCCGACGTCGCGACCGGGCCCGCTCCGGCGGGCGAGGCTCAGCTCCAGCCCTCGAACTCCACGGCCTCGTAGTCCTCGCGGTCGTCGTCGAGGGTCTCCTGCAGGCCGGCGGCGAGCGCGTCGAGCACGCCCTTCGCCTCCGCGCCGTCGCCGTAGACCTGGCCCATGGAGGCGCCGATCTCGGTGACCGAGCCCTGGTCCCAGTTGGTGTAGTCCGCGGTGCGGGCGTTCTCGAGCTGCGCGAGGGCGACCCCGTAGTTGGGGTTCTCCGCGACCAGGTCCTTGACCGTCCGGGTCTCGGCGGCAGCCTGGACGATCGGGACATAGCCGGTGCCGGCGTGCCACTCCGCGGACTTCTCCGGCTGGGCGAGGAAGCGGAACAGCTCGGCGCAGGCGTCCTGGCGGTCCTGGGAGTCGCCGCGCACGATCGACAGACCGGAGCCGCCGGTGGGGACCTGCTTGTCCTGTCCCTCCTTGGAGAGCATGAACGCGGTGCCGATCTCGAACACGCCCTCGGTCGCGGCGGTCTGTCCGGTCAGCGAGGCGGTCGAGCCGCGCCAGCCCGCGGTCAGGCCCGAGGCGAAGTCGGTGCCCGAGTCCTGGGCGAGATAGCCGAAGCCGTCCTCGTGGATGAACTTCCGCTGCCACTCCAGCCACTCGACGCCGGCCTCGTCGGCGATCGTGACCCGGAAGTCCTCGGTGGAGTTCGCGCCGCCGAAGCCCCAGATGTCGGCCTGGCCGTGCCAGGCGTCGGCGCTGAACGCGAGTGCGGACAGCGGGCGGCCCTCGACCTCGATCTTCGCGAGCTCGGGGGCGAACTCGGCGAGGTCCTCCCAGGTCTCGGGGCCCTCCTCGGGCAGCCCGGCCTCGAGGTAGCGGGTCTTGTTGTAGTAGAACAGCGGCGTCGAGCGGGCGAAGGGCACCACGTAGGTCTCGCCCGCGGCCTTGCCCTCTGCGACGTAGTTCTGGATGTAGACGTCGAGGTTCCACTCGTCGTCGAAGTAGCCGTCCAGCGGGGCGAGCGCACCGGAAGCGTGGAACTGGAGCCACTGCATCTCCGGGAAGCAGACGATGTCCGGGACGGTGCGGGCCTGCAGGGCGGCGGTGAACTTCTGGTTGAGGTCCGCGTAGCCGCCGACGGACTCCGCGATCGCGACGATCTCGTCCTGGGACTCGTTGAACTCGGTGAACTGCGCGGAGAGGACCTCGTAGTTGGTGTCGGTGAAGGGCGCCCAGAACAGGATCGGGGTGCGCCCCTCGTACTCCGACGGGACGGTGAGGTCGGCCTGCGAGAAGCCGTCGCGCGCCCCCTCGCCGCCGTCGCCGCCGGCGGGGGCGCCGCAGGCGGCGAGGCCGGCGGCGCCGGCGCCGAGGCCGAGGGCGCCGAGCAGGCTGCGGCGGGAGAGGTTCACGGGACTGCGGGACATGGGTGCTCCTTGGGATCCGGGCCGGGGGCCGGGGCGGTCGTGCGGGATGACGTCGTGCGGGACGGTCGGGGACGGGGCGTGACGGGCCCGTCGGGCCTCACTTCATGGCGCCGGCGGCGAGGCCGCCGATGATGCGCTTCTGGGCGAGGAAGAAGAGGATCAGCATCGGCAGGGAGACGAACACGGCGCCGGCCATGATCGCGCCCCAGTTGCTGTAGCCCTCCTGGCTGCGCAGGAAGAGCAGGCCGATGGGGAGGGTGCGCATGTCCGTGGTGGAGGTGACGATCAGCGGCCACACGTACTCGTTCCACTTCCCGACCATCACGATCAGGGTCGCGGTGAGGATCATCGGACTGGACAGCGGCACCACGATCGTGAGCATGCGGCGGATGTGCCCGGCCCCGTCGATCTCGGCGGCCTGCAGGATGTCCTTGTCGATCGTGCGCATGTACTGGAACAGCAGGAACATCGCGAAGGCGCTCGCGATGCCCGGCAGGATGATGCCGGCGTAGGAGTTCAGCCAGCCGAGGTTCGCCACGGTCATGTAGTTGACGATCAGCGTCACGTGGCCGGGCAGCATCATCGAGCCGATGATCAGCACGAAGGCGATCTTCTTGAACCGGAAGTCCACGAACACGAAGGCATAGGCGCACAGGATCGCGAGGGTGAGCTCGAGGACGGTGCCCACCCCGGTGGTGATGATCGAGTTCAGGAAGAACCGGTCGAAGGGTGCGGCGTTCCAGGCCGCGACGAAGTTGTCGAAGGTCAGCTCGCGCGGCAGCCACTGCAGCGGCCAGCTGTAGATGTCCTGCCGCGGCTTCAGCGCGGAGGAGAACAGCCAGTACAGCGGCACCGCGAACACCGCGATCGTGGCGAGCACGCCGGCGATCAGCAGGGCGGTCGCCCAGGGGCGTCGGCGCGGGCCGCGGCGGCGGCCGGTGTTGCGGGGCGCAGCGGCCGAGGAGGCCTGGACCGGGACCGTCGCGGAGGGGGAGGAGCTCAGGGCGCTCATGACTCGTAGTTCACCTTCTTCTCGCCGTAGCGGACCTGCACGTAGGTGATGACCAGCAGGATCGCCAGCAGCACGGTCGCGGCCGCCGAGGCGCTGCCGATGTCGAACTTCTGGAAGGCTTCTTCGTAGACCATCCAGCTCAGCGTGCTCGAGGAGGTCCCGGGTCCGCCGCTGGTCATGATCGAGATGATGTCGAAGGCCTGCGCGGCGGAGATGATGCCCGTGATCGCGAGGAAGAACGTGATCGGGCTCAGCAGCGGCAGGGTCAGGTGGCGGAACAGCTTCCAGCCGTGCGCGCCGTCGAGGGCCGCGGCCTCGTAGAGGTCCTTCGGCAGGTCGAGGATCGCGGTGTAGCAGATGACCGTGACGAAGCCGAGGCGCTGCCAGGTGTAGGCGATGGTGATCGACCACAGCGACCAGTCCGAGGTGGTGGTCCAGGCCGGGGAATCGGCGCCGAACAGGGAGAACGCCCAGCGGGAGAGTCCGTAGTTCGGGTCGAACATGAACAGCCACAGGATGCCGACGGCCGCGCCGGGGAGCATGTGCGGGGCGAAGGCCATGGTCTGCGCGAAGCCGGTGAGCGGGACCTTCGTGGCCAGCAGGCTGCCCAGCAGCAGGCCCAGCGCGAGCGAGCCGACCACGCTGACCCCGGTGAAGATCAGCGTGTTCATCAGGACCTGGCCGAAGCTCGCCGAGGTGAACAGGGAGGCGTAGTTCTCCAGCCCCACCCATTCGGGGACGGGCTCGACGAAGTCCCAGTCGAAGAAGCTCAGCCCGATGTTGTACAGCGCCGGGTAGTACGAGAAGACGATGATCGCGATCAGGTTCGGCGCGATCAGCGCACCGAACAGGAGCGCGTCGCGGCGCGCTCGGCGGCGACGCTGCGGGGAGCGCCGACGGACGGGGCGCTGCGCGGCGGGCGTCGCCCCGCTCTGCGCGGACCCGGCGGCCGCCTGGGCCGACGGCGCTGCGGCGCCGGCGCGGACGGCGGGGTCCGAGCCGTGCGTGCGGACGGGAACTGTCATGAGAGCGCTCCCAGCTTCCTGGTCGGGACGGCCCGGAGGGCAGTCGCGGGTGTGGATGACGCGGCCACCGTAGGGACGCCGCCGACGCCGCGCCAAGCAGCGGCCGATTCCGGTGAACCGACCGTGAACAGCGCCTGACCTCGCAGGTGGGAGCGCTCCCACGCTGCGCGCGGAGGCCCTCCGAGCCCCCTGCGGCACCCGCGGTGCATCGACCGTCCACCGCAAGTTCATCGGCGCGGCGCCGAGAATTCGCCGACGGCCCGGACGCGCCCCGGACCCCCTCCCCCGGTCTTCACCTGCAGGCCACCTCCCCGCTCCGGCGCGCCCTGTCCGACGGACTATCCTGCGCCGACCGGTCGCCGCACCGCGCGGCCCCGCACTGGTTCCGCGACCCGGTCGGAGGCCGGGTCCGGAAGGAGGAGAGATGCTGAGCCAGCCCACCATGGAGGACGTCGCCCGGGCATCGGGGGTCTCGCGCTCCACCGTCTCGCGGGTCTTCCAGCACGACGGCGAGAAGGTCTCCCCCGACACCCTCATCGCCGTCCACGAGGCGGCGACCCGTCTGGGCTACGTGCACAACCTCGTCGCGAGCGGACTCGCGATGCGCCGCGGCCACCAGTTCGGTCTGCTCGTGCGCGATGCGACCAACCCCGCCTACGGGCACCTGCTGGCCGAGACCAACCGTGCCGTCGAGCGTGCCGGCCGCACCCTGATCTCCGTGACCGCCTCCCGCCACGACTACGGCACCGCCGAGGTGGCGGGGCTGCGCCGCCTGCTCGGCCAGCGAGTCGCCGGGGTGCTCGTCGGCACCGGCGTGACCGCAGCGGAGGATCTCGTCCGGACGGTCACCTCGGTGCCGCTGATGATCGTCGGCCGTCCGAACGCGCACCCGCAGATCGAGTCGGTCAGCTACGACGAGCGCGCGCACGGCCGGATGGTCGCCGAGCAGATCGCCGCCCTCGGGCATCGCCGGATCGTGGCGCTCACCGCTCCTCTGCTCTACTCGCGCGTCTTCGACCTGCGGATCCGCAGCCTCGTCGAGCGGTGCGGGGAGCTGGGCGTGGCGACGGTGCCGGTCGACCTGCTGCCGGTCGAGCAGGGGGTGGCGCGGGCGCTGGACGCGGCGCGCGCGGAGGGGGCGAGCTGCATCGCCTGCCCGGTGGACTACGTGGCCCTGGACCTGCTGCGCGCCGCGGCGGAGCGGGGCGTGCGCATCCCCGAGGACGTCAGCACCTTCGGCTTCGACGGTCTCGGCGACGGCCTGGATCTGGTGGGCCTGGCGACGGTGCGCCTGCCCGTCGCGGAGGTCGCCTCCCGCGCCGTGGAGCGCATGGAGGAGCTGCTGGCGAGCACCCAGGAGGACGCCGAAGGGCCGCCCTCGGGGCACGGCGGCGGGCAGGGGGACGCGGCGCTCGTCGAGGGGCCGACGACGGCTCGGCACGAGATGGTCGCCGGCCGGCTCGTGCCCGGTCGGTCGCTCTCCGCGCCGCCGGAGCATCTGCGCGGCTGAGAGACCGTGCCGCTGAGCACCCGCGCCAACGGGCGTCCCGACGCTTCCGAGACCCCTGGACACATCGGTGAGGCAGCCCTTACCTTGCCGGTGGAGACTCGCCCCGTCCGACCGTCCCGGACAGGGTGAGGCGAGCCTGCCCGAAGTGCAAGAGTGCAGGTCAGGTGAGCCTTTCCATGGGTGACAAGCGGCGCTGAGGGGACTAACGTCCTCCCCATGAAGATGAGCAACGATCTCGAGAAGAAGTTCCAGGACCAGATCACCCTGGAGTTCGCCGCATCGATCACCTACCGCCAGCTGGCCATCGAGGCCGACGAGCAGGACCTCCCCGGCATCGCCGCGTGGCTGCGCCACCAGGCGGACGAGGAGATCGTCCACGCCAACAAGTTCATCCAGCACGTCTCGGACCGCGGCAACCACGCCGCGATCGGCACGATCACCGAGCCCGGCGTGAAGCCCGGCCTGTCCGTGCTGGAGATCTTCGAGGCCTCCCTCGCCCACGAGGAGAAGGTCTCCGAGTCGATCCGCGAGCTCTACCGCAGCGCGGACAAGGAGGGCGACTACGACTCCCGCCCGCTGCTGAACTGGTTCGTCGACGAGCAGATCGAGGAGGAGGCCACCGTCTCCGAGATCATCGGTCGCGTGAAGCTGATCGGCGAGGACGGCTCCGGCATCCTGCGTCTGGACGCCGAGCTCGGCCAGCGCCCCGCCGGGGGCACCGAGGCCGACGACGAGTGACCTCGTCCCGCTGACCGACGGGCCCGGATCCCCGCACGGGGATCCGGGCCCGTCGCCTGTGCGGTGCGCTCGCCTCACCGGCGCATGCGCAGCACCCCGGGGCGGTCCATCGCGGCGACGGTCCGGTCGACCAGGCGCTCCATCTCCCGTGCGGCCGCGGGGAGCACCGCCCCGGCGCGGCGGGCGAGGGTGACGGTGCGGTCCAGCTCGGGGCGCACCAGGCGCGACCAGTGCAGGCCCGGCCGGTCCACGCCCAGCATCGCGGGGACCACCGCCACCCCGAGGCCTCGCTCGACGAAGCGCAGCACGGCGTCCATCTCCGCCCCCTCGACCACGACTCGCGGGGACAGTCCGTGCGCGGCGAAGGCGGCGTCGGTCGCGGCCCGCAGGTCGTAGCTGCGCGCCGGCGCCACGAGCGGCAGCCGGGCGAGCTCGGCGAGGGTGACCTCCGCCGGCAGCGGGGGCGTGCGCCGTGCGGAGGAGATCACCGCGAGCTGCTCGCGCAGCAGGGGGATCAGCTCGGGGCCCGGGGGCCTCGCCCCCGGTCCCGGCGCGGCGGCAGCGCCCCCCGCCTCGATGACCTCGGCCGCCTCGCGCCCGGGAGCACCGAGCCCGCCCTCCCGGGTCACCACGAAGGCCAGGTCGAGCTCCCCCTCCTGCAGCTGCTGGACCAGGGCGAGGCTGCCGGCCTCGCTCACCTCGAGCTCGATGCCCGGATACCGCTCCACGTACTCGGCCAGGACGTCGGCGACGAGGGAGGCGCACACGGTGGGCGGCGCGCCGAGCCGCACTCGGCCGCGGCGCAGCCCGGCGAGCTCGTCGAGGGCGAGGCGCGCGGAGTCCGCGTCGGCGAGGATCCGCCGCGCCAGCGGCAGCAGCGCCCTCCCCGCCTCGGTGGGCACCGCACCCTGGTGGCCGCGGTCCAGCAGGGGCGCGCCGAGCTCGCTCTCGAGCGCGGCGATGCGGCGCGAGAGCGACGGCTGGGCGAGGTACAGCTCCTGCGCGGCGCGGGTGAAGGTGCCGCGGCGCACCACCGCCTCGAAGGCCTGCAGATCCTCGATCCTCACGCTCCACCTGCTCCCATAGTCGATGCGCATAGTCTGCACGCCGAAATCCTCTTGGAGGTATCGCTCCTGGTGGGCCTAGCGTGCACGGCATGAGCACCGACGCTTCTCCCCTCCCCGACCGTCTGATCTCCACCTCCGTCCTCGTGATCGGCACCGGAGGCGCCGGGCTGCGCGCCTCGATCGAGCTCGCCGAACGAGGGGTGCAGGTGCTCGCCGTCGGCAAGCGCCGCACGCACGACGCGCACACCACCCTCGCCGCCGGCGGCATCAACGCGGCGCTGGGCACGATGGATCCCGAGGACTCCTGGCAGCATCACGCCGCGGACACCCTGCGGGAGTCCTACCTGCTGGCGGACCCGGCGATCGTCGAGCAGGTCGCGCGGAACGCCGCCCGCGGCATCGAGGACCTCGAGCGCTGGGGCATGCCCTTCGCGCGGGAGGCCGACGGCCGCCTCTCCCAGCGCTTCTTCGGCGCGCACACCTACCGCCGCACCTGCTACGCCGGGGACTACACGGGGCTGGAGATCCAGCGCACCCTCATGCGCCGCGCGGCGGAGCTGTCGGTGCCGATCATCGACACCGTCTACGTCACCCGTCTGCTGGTCGCGGGCGGGACGATCTTCGGCGCCTACGGCTTCGACGTCGTCACCGGCCAGGGCGTGCAGATCCTGGCCGACGCGGTGATCCTCGCCACGGGCGGGCACACCCGGATCTGGCGCGTGACCTCCTCGCGCCGGGACGAGAACACCGGGGACTCCTTCCGCCTCGCGGCGCTGGCCGGGGCGCGGCTGCGCGATGCGGAGCTGGTGCAGTTCCACCCCTCGGGGCTGCTGGAGCCCGAGGACGCCGCCGGGACGCTCGTCTCCGAGGCGGCCCGCGGCGAGGGCGGGGTGCTGCGCAACGCGCTCGGCGAGCGCTTCATGGAGCGCTACGACCCCCAGCGCCTGGAGCTGTCCACCCGCGACCGGGTGGCGCTGGCGAACTTCACCGAGATCGCCGAGGGGCGCGGCACCGAGCACGGCGGGGTGCTGCTGGACGTCTCCCACCTCCCCCGCGAGCAGATCCTCGAGAAGCTGCCGCGGGTGTATCGCACGCTGATCGACCTGCAGATGCTCGACATCACCGAGTCCCCGATCGAGGTCGCGCCGACGGCACACTACTCGATGGGCGGGGTGTGGGTGCGGGCCGAGGACCACGGCACCGGGGTCGAGGGCCTGTTCGCGATCGGCGAGGCGGCCTCGGGCCTGCACGGCGCGAACCGGCTGGGCGGCAACTCGCTGATCGAGCTGCTGGTCTACGGACGGATCACCGGCGAGGTCGCGGCCGAGCACGCGGCCTCCCGCACGCGCGTGGACCGCGACCCGGAGGCGGTGCGGGAGGCGCGGGCCGAGCACTCCGCGCTGCTGTCGGGCGAGGGGACGGAGGTGCCGCGGCGCCTGCAGCGCGAGGTGCGGGAGGTGATGACCGAGCACGCCGGGGTGGTCCGCTCCGAGGAGGGCCTGCGGGCGGGGATCGAGAAGATCGCGGCGCTCGAGGAGCGGGCCGGGCACGTCACCGCCCATCCGGACGTCGCGGGCTTCGACGACCTCGCCCACGCCTTCGACCTCAAGGGCTCGCTGCTCGCCGCGCGCGCGACCCTCGAGTGCGCGCTCGAGCGGCGCGAGACCCGCGGCTGCCACAACCGCTCCGACTTCCCCGAGCAGGACCCCGCGCTGCGCGGGAACATGACCTGGACCCCGCAGGGCGGGGCGGTGTTCGAGCCGCTGCCGGAGATCCCCGCCGCGCTGCGCGAGCTCGTCGAGCGCCCGGCCGACGACTCCCCCGCGGGCAAGCTCGTGGAGTGAGGTCGTCGGCGGTGCTGAGCGGACGATGACGTGGCTCTCGGCGTGCAGCCGGGAGCGCGGCCTCAGCCGATCCCCTCGGCCGATGTCGACTCCCGCTCAGCATCTCCTGCAGGAGGATCCGGCCAATAGGTGGTCAGGTACGCCTCGACGGCGCGGTGGCGGAACGCGTACGGCTTCCCGCGAGTGATGATCCCGCGGACGGAGTCCAGCCGCTGCGACGTCGGGCCGGCATCGGACCCTCTGCGCAATCCCATCTTCCGGGCGATCGTGGTCAGAGTTCGGTCGGCGGGTTCGAGGCCCGCCATCTCCTCGAGGAACTCGCGTTCGCGGGACGGGAGTCGCGCGAGGATCCGCTCGACGTGGGCGGCGGCTTCGGAGCGGACGCCACCCCATCCTCTGATGACCTGGTCGCGCGTGATGACGTCCCCGGTCCCCGCGTACCAGGCCTGCTCCCCGGCAAGCTGGAACAGGAACGGTTCGCCCCGGGAGAGGTCGACGATGGCCGCTCGGGCCTCCGGCTCCATGAAGACCCGGGTGGCGCCCTCGCGATCGTCGGATATCTCCCATCCCTCGACGAGGAACGGCTGGAGCGCGCTGGCGAGGTCGTCATCGCCGAGCGGGCCGAGCGTCGTGGTCCGGAAGCGGCGAGCGAATGTGGCGCCTTTTCGCGCTCCGGCCATGTCCGCGAACTCGGGGAGTCCGGTGAGATAGACCGCGAGCGGCAGGGTGCGTGCGATCAGCATCCCGCCAGGCACCTCGACGTCCTCCTCGTGCGTGAGCGCGTCGCCGAGGGCCACGAGGAGCTGGGACAGCGCGTCCTCCGAGGCGATGTTCTGGACCTCGTCGATGTGTATCAGCACCATCACGTCGCCACGGCGGATCGCAGCGCGTCCGATCTCGACCAGCAGTTCCGTCAAGGTGGAGTACGGCTCGGGCCCTTGCTGCTCCCTCAGCGTCAGCGACACTCCCGCCGCGGCGACGGCTTCGACGCGATCGAGGAGCGTGCCGATCCGCTTTTCCCGTGATGTCGCCAGGTGAGCCTGTCGCGCGACGTCGAGAAGGGCCACCGCGACGCGCTTGAGGGGATCCGTGCCCGAGGGGATTCGCAGCTGCGGCGTCACCCAGTCGCCGCGCCGGGCAGCATCGGCCGCGATCTTCCGCACCAGCGACGACTTGCCGAGGCCGGCTTCGCCGAGGATCGTCCGCCCCCGCTCGGGGAGGCCGGCGAGCCGGCGTGGCCGGACCACGTCACGCCAGTCGCTGAGCTGGGCGGTACGCCCCGCCCATACCTGGGGGACGGTGTCGGAGCCGGGGCTGAACGGGGAGTCGAGAGGCGTCCGCATGTTGATAACATTATCAGGCGCGACTCTCGCTGTTAACTTTATCGAGCGCAGACATGCCTGCGCCGACCGGCCGGCGTCGAGGACCAGGCGGGAGCTCTCCTCGGCGCCCGGCAGGACAAAGCACCGCTCACGCGGGGTTGATGACGCGGCCCCACGTCGACTTGTTGCCCCAGATGTTCTGCCGCAGGCCCTCGAGCTGGAGGACCTGGGAGTGGTCGACGAAGAGGTTCACCTCGTTGCCGTAGTTCTTGATGTACCACTCGAAGACGGGCCCGTCGGCCGCCTCGAACATGACGTTCTCGATGCCGAGGCCGTTCATGACGGCGGCCGCGGCGCCGGTGTTCCAGGTGGTGACGTTCTCGGTGATGCCCTCGGACTCGATCATGATGATCTCGGCGCCGGCCTCGAGCGCCTTCCTGCCGCGGTCGATGAGGTCGCCGATGTCCTTGGCGCCCTCGGCGGCGAGCTCGGCCTCGCCCGAGTCGCCGCCGGAGCCGATCTGGATGCCGAGCTCGGGCTTGGCCTTCAGCCCGGCCTTGACGACCTTCTCGACCAGGCGCTGCAGCCCGGAGGTGGAGAGCATGATGAAGCCGGTGGAGATCTCGATGACGTCGAAGCCGACCTCCTTGGCCTCCTTCAGGTACTGGTCCACGGCGTCGTCCCCGTAGCGCAGCACGGTCTCGATCCAACCGCCGGAGGAGACGTAGGCATCGTGCTCATGGGCGATGTCGGAGAAGGCGCGCACCTGCTCGGGCGGGACCAGGGCGAAGGAGCCTCCGGCCCACTTGATGCCGTCGATCCAGGGTGCGGCCACGTCGAAGACGTCACGCAGGTGGCGAGTGCCGAAGGTCGAGTAGTAGGGGGCGCGGATCTCGGTGATCCCGTGGCTGCGGGGCTTCGGGGGCCGCGCGGCCCGCGGGACGAAGTTGAAGGACACGTCGAAGGGGATCTGGTTGCTCATGGTTCTCCTCTGGTGGTGAGACGGCGGGGGCGCTCAGGCCCTGGTGGCGCTGACCTTCGCGAGCGCGGAGGTCAGGTCCGCGACGCGGAGCTGGTCGAGGTCGTGGACGATCCCGGCGATCTCCTCGCGCAGATCGGCGGTGGTGAACGGGGCGGCCAGCAGGTCGAACTTCGCGCGGGCGCCCTCCCAGCTCAGCGGGTCGGTGTGGAAGCCCTCGTAGGAGTCCTGGGCCGCGTGGAAGACGGTGCCGTCGGCGAGGGTGACCTCGAGATCGGCGGGCATCGCCTGCGGGAACCGGTCGGAGAAGCCGGGATCGGGGACGATCTCGACCTTCGCCATGAGGTCCTGCACGTCGTCGGCCACGATCCGCTCGTGGTGGTACTGGGCAGGGGTCAGCTCCCCGTCCAGGAGCACCGCGGCGAGCATCCACGGCAGGGAGTGGTCGGCCTCCTCCTTCGTGCGGATGGTGCGCTTGTCCCCCTCCTCGCCGCCGCCGATGATCGAGTGGGCGACGTCGAAGGTGCGCAGGCGCACGTGGCTGATCGCGTCGACGTTGAAGCCGTCCTGGGCGCGCACGTCCTGGGCGGCGTCCAGCGCCGTCTGGGAGTGGATCTCGGCGTTGTGCCGCTTGATGATGGTGCGGCGCACCGACTCGAGGTCCTCGGCGGACCAGTCGATCGTGAACTCCCCGGCGATCGAGTCCTTGAAGCCCTTGTTGCCCTCGAACACCTCCTCAGGGCCGGTGATCCCGCGGCCGGCGAGCAGGGCGGCGAAGGTGCCCTCCTTGGCGACCTGCGGATAGGCGAGACCCTTCCAGTGGGAGAGGTTCCCGGTGCGGGTGACGCGCAGGGCGTTGTTCGCGGTGCCCGAGATCGCGATCGCGTGGGCGATCTGCTCGGCGCTCAGGCGCATGCCCTTCGCGGCCGAGGCGGCCGCGGCGTAGGCGCCCTGGGTGGTGTGGTCGAAGCCCTTGGCGCGCACGGGGGCGACGTCGCTGAGGCGGGTGTGGACCTGGTAGGCGACGGCGAGGGCCGTGAGCAGCTCCTGGCCGGTGCCGTCCACGGACTCGACCGCGGCGAGCACCGCGCCGAGGTTGTCGCTGGGGTGGTTGGTCTCGCCCTTGGCGAGATACGAGTCCATGAAGTCCAGGTAGCGCGAGAGGGCGCTGGTGTGGAAGGCGGCGCGGTCCGGGGCGGTGCGTCCGCCTCCGATCAGGGTGGCCTGCGGCGTGCCGCCGAGGTCCCCGACGAGCTCGCGGATCGCGATCAGCGGCGGGGCGTCCAGGGCGCCGATGGCGACGCCGAGGGTGTCCAGGACCCGCACCTTCAGCTGCTCGACGGCCTCGGCGCTCAGGTCCTCGTAGCGGGCGGCGGCGACGAAGTCCGCGAGCTGCTGGACCTCGGTGCGCCCGGTCGAGCCCTCGACCGACGTCCGCGCGGCGGCGGTGGTGGTGGTGTCAGTGGTGGCGCCTGCGGCGCCGGTGGTCGTGCTCATGTGCGTCCTCCTCGGAACGACGGCGCCCCGGTCGGGGCGCACGGACTCGGACGTCCGTCAAACGTAAGGTAAGCCTTACCTCACGAACAGCTCCAGTGTGGTCCGAATTTATCTTGATGTCAAGAGATCTTCGCGGCGAGGTCGCGCGACGACCTCTCGGGCTTCCCCTACACGCCGCCGCCCGGCGCCGTCGCCCACGCGACCCTCACCGGGGGGCTGCTGACCGTCTCGGGCGGCGACGCGATCGCCGGCCCCGGCGAGGAGCTGCCACCGCTCGGCTCCGAGGTCTACTCCTTCCTTGTCGGGCTCGACGAGGTCGAGGCGGCGCGGAGCCTGATCGCGAGGATCGCCGAGGCGGGCGGGAAGGCCACGATGCCCTTCGGGCTCGCCCCCTGGGGCGACCACTACGGCGAGGTCCGCGACCGCTTCGGCGTGAAGTTTGCGCTGGTCGTGGCCGGGGGCGCCGTGCAGCACTGAGTGCGCACGGTCCGGGGGCGCGCCTCCTCGACAGGCTGATCGCGACCGACGGGGCGTGCAGCGCCGCAGTAAGGCCTCGGCGTCCCTGCCGCGCCGCCGGCCATCGACCCACCCGCTGCACAGCGCCCCGGGCACTGAGGCGCGGGGTCGGCCCTGCGTTCCCACATCTTGCTTCAACAATCAACTACTAGCTAGGATGCCGTCATGCGCGCCTTCGGATTCCTCAGCTTCGGCCACTACGGCGGCGACCCCGCCCGGGGAGGCATCACCGCTCGTCAGATGCTCCACGACGCGATCGACATCTCCGTCGGCGCCGATGAGCTGGGCGTGAACGGTGCGTACTTCCGCGTCCACCACTACGCGCGGCAGTCCGCCGCGCCGATGCCGCTGCTGTCGGCCGTCGCCGCGCGCACGGAGCGGATCGAGGTGGGCACGGGCGTGATCGACATGCGCTAGCGCATGTATAGGTTGCGACACTGGTGACTCTCCATGACAAGTATTGAGCCATGGGTCACGCGTGAGCGCGGCACCATCTTGGCGCGTGTGCCGCCTCGCTCGCTTGGTACTTGGAGTCGGCAACCACAGGGGTGGCCTGGACCCGGCCCACTCAGATTCGCAGTCACTGGCCCCGGGCAGTACAATCGTCAACATGTCAGCATCTTCGTGCTCTGCCGCCTGCGCGGCAGTGACCAGGACCTCCCGCTAGCGGCGGGACGTCCTCCTCACACCACTTACCTCCTGGAACGTCCAGTCGCTTCGTGATCCATCCGGAGCGGCCCTTTGTGCTGCTCGAAACTCTTCAGAGCGACGGAGCAATCGATGCTTTCAGGCATTTCCTCTTCTACCCGCGGGCTCAGTCCCGTTCCTGTGCGCGTATGGCTCGTGCTATGCGCGATGTCCATGCTGCAGTTCTTCATCGCGGTCGACGTGACCGTGGTCAACATTGCGCTGCCCTCAATCGGCGCGGACTTCGGCGTCGAGGGTCACTCCCTGACGTGGGTCGTGGTCGGTTACACCATCACCGGTGGCGGGCTGCTGATGCTCGGCGGACGACTCGGTGACCTTCTGGGCCGCCGCCGCACACTACTGGTCGGCACGACCCTCTTCGGCGCGGCATCACTGCTGGCGGGCCTGGCACCCTCGTTCCCGGTCCTGGTTGCCGCGCGCCTGCTCCAGGGAGCAGGCGAGGCCATCGCGCTGCCCGCGGCGATGGCGACCATCGTGCTGCTCTTCCCCGAGGGGCCGCGCCGGTCGCGCGCCTTGAGCGTGTGGGCCGCAGTGGCCAGCTGCGGACTGGTGCTCGGGTTCGCCCTTTCGGGGATCATCACCGCTCATCTGGGCTGGCGGTGGATCTTCCTAATCTCGGTTCCGTTCATCCTGGTCGTGATCGTGGCCGCGCTCGTACTGGTCCCGGCAGACCGGTCTCGGTCTCGTGAACGGGTCCGTCTGGACCTTCCGGGATCACTCCTGCTGACGGCCTGCCCGCTGCTGTTCGTCTACGCCGCGGTCGAGGCCGGCGAGCCTGGGACAAATCCGTGGGTGAGCGTGGCCGCGCTGGTCGGCTCGGTGCTAGCCGCCGTCGGGTTCGTGTGGGTCGAGTCGAAGTCGCAGAACCCGCTGGTTCCGCTGGCCTTCTTCGCGGACCGCGCGCGGCTGCGAGCGAACCTGACGACGATGCTGCTCAGCGGCGCGTTGTCGACTTCCTTCCTGCTGTTCACCTTCTACCTGCAGGAGAGGCTGGAGATCGGTCCGCTGGGGGCAGGTCTCACGATGCTGCCCCTGGCCGTAGCGCTGATCGCGGCCTCGGTGCTTGTTCCACGGCTGCTGGGGCGCTGGGGCGCACGCGCCTGCGTTCTGGTCGGGCTCACGGCTGCTGCGGGCGCGATGGCGGTGGTCGCGCTTGTGGCGGTCCTGGGCGGTGGGGCAGCGTGGCTGCTCCCTGCGATGCTGCTGATCGCGGCAGGAATGGGATTCGGACTCGTGGGTCTGCAGTACATCGCGGTCAGCGGGACCACCGACGAGGATGCCGGGATCGCATCGGGCGTCCAGCGAGCGGCGGACCAGCTCGGAGGAGCCAGTGGCGTGGCCGTGTACGTGGGCCTCGGGTTCGCCCCGGCCCTGCACGCCGGCGATCCCTTCGTGATCGCTGCGGTGCTCGCCGTCGCCGGGTTGGTCATCGGTGCCTTGGTCATCTCCCGGTCGCCGGCTAACACTGCGGTGCAGCCGCAGGCCGAATAGCAGGAAAGAGATCGACTCTACGCCGCTGCTGAAAAAGCAGCGGCGTAGAGTTGCACCTACTTCTTCCACCGGGGCCACTTCGGCATCCCGCGGCTCTTCCACATCTCCACCAGGCTTGTAATCCAGCGGACGGAGGCGAACAGCCCGTAGCCGGACGCAACGAGGCCTATCGCGACCACGAGCCAGCGTCCGATCCCGAGCCACACAGTCCCGTTCACGTCCAGCGCCCACTGAGCGCCCGTGATGAGCCCGGCTACGGCCATCCAGAGCCCAGCGACGACCACGGTCACCGGCAGGAGTACGAGGCACATCGCGGCGGCAGCCGACCAGAGCTGACGGGCCTCCAGCTTCGCCGTGGCAGCGATGATCCGCTCGGCCCGCTCGTTCGAGGCGTCGAGATTCGCGGTCATCGTGGCGGTGGCCTCCCCGGAGACCTGCTCGACGGCCTTCTCGACCCGCTCCTCGGTGCGCTTCTCGATCCGCTGCACCGCGCCGCCGACCTGGCTCACGAGCTTCTGGTTCGCTGTGGCCTGCACCTTCAGACCCTCAATCGCCGAGGCCGTAGCCGCGCGATTCTTCTGCGCCTCCGCGACCAAGGTCCGCGACGCGGCGTTCAAGTTCTCGCCGTTGAGACTCTGCGCGAACTCGCCGAGCGTGCTCGCGATCTCGTTCTGCCTGCTCTCGATACTCGCGATCCTCGCGGACACGTCGCTGGAGGGCGAGGAGGTCGACGCCGGGGCTGTGATCCGCTCCAGTCGCCTCGTCGTCTCCTCGTCCATGACCTTCACGAACCCCGCGAGCTTCTTCTGCTGCTCGGTCAGCGTGGCGATCCTCGTATTCTGCGCCTCGACGGCGGCGAGGATCGAGGTCAACAGCTCCATCGTCTCCGGACTGCCGAGCTGCTGCTGCGACTGCACGGGCCCGTTCTGCTGCTTCAGCCTGTCGAGTGCTGCGCTCATGTTCCTGCTCCTTCTGCTGCTGGTGGTAGTCGAAGAACGCCTGCGCGCCCTCCGGGGTGAAGTCCGCCGAGAGAGCGCTCGTGCGCTTGCGGCGCTCAGCACGCCTGGACTCGCCGCGGCGGTCCTCGATGTAGAGCGTCCAGGTCTCCTGACCGGCACGCTTACCCTTCTTGCTGACCGGGCTGTGCAGACGCATCCGCGGCACCCGATCCCCGTCATCGCCGAGTTGCTGGCTCTGTTCCTCGATCACCGCTTCGAGACCGGCCTTGTCCACCGCGCGGGGATCGGCCAGCGCCGCGCTCATCCGGTCGCCCATCTCGCGGTCGAGCGACCCCTCGGCGAAGTCCTCGCGGCGCAGCTCCCAGTCCTTCGGCGCGTGCCCCAGCCGCTTCACGACCGAGAGCCCGTGCTCGCGCATCAGCTCGTCGTTCGCCGACTGGACGCCCTTCTGGTTCCCGGCCTTGCGGTCGTGGAATGTGCGGTAGTCCGAGAGCGCCTTTCCCGTGCGGTTGTTGTGATTGAGAACCAAAATATGATTGTGCGGCTTCTTTCCCCGCCCATCCACATGACTGACGACGAGGCAGTCGGAATCCGGGTGCATCTTCTTCGCGAGCTGGTAGCCCAGATCGTTCACCCGCTGCACGTGTTCGGGGTTCTTCGGGTCGAACTCCTCGTCGCTGAACGACTGGCGGTAGTGCAGCGCCTCGACCTCGCGCGTCGTGTTCTGCATGAGCGCCCGAGCGCGCGCCGAGAACGAGCCGGGGCCTCCCGGCACATCGCACGTGATCGCGACGCCCCGCTCGTCCTCCTTGCCACGGATATAGCGCTCCGTGTCGGCGGCGCTCGTGCTCGGGCTGTAGTGCGTCGTGCTCACGAGGCCGTCCGATCACCGAGCAGGGCGCGGACCTCGCGCAGCAGCTCGATCAGCTCGGGCACCTCCGCCGACAGCGCCACCGACTCACCAGCCCGCGCCCGGCGGTCCAGGTCGTTGACGTTGATCGCCAGCGGGCGGATCTGCGCGGCCAGCTCGCGCGCGTCCGCCGACACCTGCGCGCGCGCCTCGACCCCGAGCAGGTGCGCGGCCACGGCGGCGTCCAGCTCCTCGCTCCGAGAGGCGTGGAGGGCATCCCGGACGACGGCCCGCACCCACGTGCTCGGAGCCAGCCCGAGCCGCTTCGCACGAGTGCGAAGCGCCGCGAGCGTGGCCTCTCCGAAGTCGGTATCGAGCTTCGCGCGGCCCCCACGACGACGCTTCGCGCCGCCGTGACTCTGGCGCACAGCCTCCGCATCAGCCCGACCGGTGTTCACCTGGGAGTCGGTCTGCTGCTCCACCTGTACGCCAGAGTGGCAAGCAGTAGGCCTGTCGGACACATCGCTGACGCTCGTGTCCTCCAGCCCTGCTTGCGAGGGGCCTCCGGCCCCCTCGACCCCCTGGAGTACGGTGCTGTCGGCGCTCATGCGGCACCTCCGATCAGTGCCAGCGGCACGTCCGGGCTCCGCACCGCGAGCCCGCCCAGCAGCTCAGCGACCGCGCCGTCCGCGTCGTGTTCCGCCGAGGTCTCCGGACCGTAGGTCAGTTCCCGCGACCCGGCGTTCTGGTGGTAGGCGTTGCCGTACATGCCGGGCGTGTGCGCGGCGACCGGAACGCTGCACTGGTGCCATTCGTAGGGCTCGATCTTCCCGATGTGCTGCACGAGGTAGCGGTTGATGTCATCGGCGCGGAAGACCTTCACGACCGAGGCCAGGCGGCGGATGAACTGGTCCAGCGCCTCGTCCACATTGCCCTTCTGGCGGGCGTAGTAGAAGAACTCGACGGGCTCGATCGTCGCCGTCATGACGATGAGGCGCGGAGCCACCTCGCCCTTGTTCTTGTACCGAGCCTTCGCAGGCGAAGCGTTGTACGGATCGAGCAGCAGCAACCAGTCGTTCGCGTCCATCGCCGAGGCCCGCAGATCGTCCAGCAGCAGCACCTCCTCGCCTCGCCAGTCATCAAGCGGATTCCCCGTCGCGGCCCGGTAGACCTGCCACCGCTCGCCGTGCGCGTTCGCCGCATTGATCGCCTCGGTGATGAAGTCCGTGGCGAACCGGGTCTTGCCGATCCCAGCATCCCCATGGACAAACACCACGTGCGTCGAGAAAGCACCGGCGCGCAGCTTCGCCGCCGCCCGGTACGCGCGGCGCTGGCCGTAGGCCGACAGCGCGTCGTCGATCTCCCGCTGATGCCGCGAGTAGATGTCGAACAGCCCATCGGTGAGCATGATCTGATCCCGCGTGATCTCGCCCTGGAGCACGCGCTCGCGCATGTCCTCGAAGTTCTCCGCGACGACCTTCTTTTTCACGTGGGCACGACCCTTGAGCCACGTCTCCCGGCGCTGGGCGTCGATCCCGAGGTAATCCGGCCCGCGCACCGTGGCGACCTCCGAGGGCGCGTACTGATGCTTGTCCGCGTACTTCACGTGCGTCAGGTACGACAGCATGTTGTCGAACGCATACCGACCGCGCCCCGGCTTCTCGACGTACTGCGGCTCGACGCCGATGCCGAACGCGAGCCGATCCAGCGGTGCGCTCTTCGCACGGCTCGCGAACTTGATGACCGCGTGCAGGTGATCGGGCTTTGGCTCGACCACCAGAGCCTTCTCCGCGTCGCTCCAGACCTCGCGCTCATCCCTGTCGTGCACGATGCCGTAGGCCTCGATGACCTCGCAGCCGATGGCCTCGAGTCGCTCGACCAGGTACGACAAGATCGCCCCGGCTCCCTGCTGGAGCAGTGCGGCACCGCTCGGATCATCGGCGGCCCAAGTCCAGTACGACGGATCGAGCTGCTGCGCGAGGCCGATGCTCGTGGGGTTGTTCTCCTGCTTAGCCACGACGACCACCGCCAGCGACATCGTAAGGAGCATGCGGCGCCTTAAATGACCCCCTATTGACCCCCAAATGAGACCCCAAATGATCGCGCGAGGTCACACGACTGCGCGAGACCGGAACCGGCTCCTGACCAGGCATGTTGTTGCAAGGCGCGGCAATCGACAAGCCCTTGCCGCGCCCGTAGGAACGAATAAGGCTCCCGAAACTCTTGGGGTGCGAACGGGAGTTGCGAACCGTCATGACGACGGGCAGCCCGCCTGCGGCGGGTGCCAGGTCAGGCCCTCCGGGCGGGGTCAGGTCGGCGGACACGAGGGCGCTGGTGCGGTCGGTGGTGCTCATCGGGCACCGCCCTTGCTGTAGCGCTTGATGACGGCCTGGTGCGTGACGCCGAGGGCGTCGCCGATCTTCGCCCAGGTCACCCCATCGGCGCGGGCGTCGGCGACGGCGATCTCGACGGACTCCTCCAGCACGGAACGGAGCACACCGAGGTCGTAGAGACGAGCCTCGGAGTCGGCGAGGGCGGGGTCGCCCTGACGCCAGCGGAAGCCGGTCAGGTGATCGAAGGCGGCGGAGTTCGCACTCATCAGCGACCACCGCCCATCACGGCGGCGACGGCGGCGCGCTGTCGCGGCGTCAGCGGAGTGAGAGCCAGACGCTCACCGGCTCGGCGACCGGCGGCGCGGGCGGCGGCGATGACGGGATCGAGCCCATCAGCATGCGGAACGGGAGTCGAGGCCTGGTCGAGACCAGGGCGGTCAAGCGCAGATGCGCGGGGAACGTCGATAACGACAGACATCGGAAGTCCTCAGACATGAGTATCTTCCGGTTCCCCGCCACGGTAATTGGGCTGTTTGACCGGCTACTCATCCGGGAGCAGAACCCCGCGCTTCTAAGTCGCGGCCCCGGTGGGATCTTCTTGTCTGCAACCATTCTCCCATGACTCGACTCACCATTGCAATGACGAGTCGAGTCATGAGTCAGTCGCTTCTCGGCTCGATCCGCACGAGATCGGGGTCGAACTTCACGTGACCCGGCATTATGGGCTCGATGGTCACCGTCACCAGCTCGTCCACGAGCATCCGGCGACGGTCCATGTCCAACGCCTTCCACTTCGACTCGACGACCTCACGACGCTCCGCGGTGCCGACCGCCTCCTCCACGCCCGCCAGCAGCTTCGCCGCCACCGACACCGAGCGGTCCAGCAGCTCCGTGTCGATCTCATCGATGCGGGCCTTCACGTCGTTGATCGCCGCGGTGATCTCCAGGACCGGCTGATGGATGTCGCGCAGCAGCGGGCTCAGCTCTTTCACACGCTCGACCAGGGCGTTCCGCTCGGTCAGCAGTTCCTCGCGATCCGGCCCGTCGTCCTCCTGCGGCATCACGAGGTCGTGCACGTCCACGGACGACAGGCGCGTGAGCACCGCCTCGGTGACCATCGCATCGACGGGCTCGCGCTGGCGGGTGAGGTGGAACTGCTCGCCACAGCGGTACGTCGGCTGCTTGCGGCTATTTGTCCCCGAGACGAGCGTCGCGCCGCACTTCCCACAGAGGCCGATCGTGGACAGGAGGTACTTCGGCTGGTTGCCCTGCCTCGCCGACCTCCGCACGTTGTCCTCCAGCTTCGACACCGCAGCCCGCCACGTCTGCTCCCCGACGATGGGCGGGAACGCCTCGCCCTGCACCGGGTACAGCTCGCCGGAGGCGTAGTGCTTGATGAAACCAGCGTAGAGCGGGTTCGCCAGGAGGTAGCGCACGGCATCGACGGAGAACTCCGACCCGCGGGCGGTGAGGTGACCGGCACTGTTCAGATCCTCGCGGATTCGCCGGATCGACAGCGACGGCTCGCCGAGGAACGCGTCGAAGGCCCGCCGAACCGCGTCAGCCTCCTCCTCGATCAGTTCACCTTCTCTCGTCCAGCCGAATGCCTTCCAGGCGGACGTGGGAATACCCTCGGCACGTCGGCGCTCGTTCGATCTGATCTGTCGCTCGGCCTTGCGTCGCGCCTCGAACCGGGCCAGCGCGGCGAGCATCGTGGCCCGGAACTCACCGTCTGCCGTCGAAAGGTCGATCTCGCCGTCCACGGTGACGACCCGCAGGCCGAGATCGATCAGCGTGTTGAGGTCCTTCGTGCTGCGCAGCAGCCGGTCCATGTCCACGGCGACCACCATCGAGAACCGGCCCGCGCGGGCGTCGTCCAGCATCTCGGCCCAGCGGGTGCCAGCGCGGCGCTTCTTCGTCGCCGACACCGCGTTGTCCTCGTAGACCTCGACGACGTTCCAGTCCTTGGCCTCGGCCAGCGCCCTGATCTTCCTCAGCTGCGTATCGACCGTCCAGCGGTCGCCCTTGCGGTCCATCGAGGCGCGGACGTACGCGGCCACCTCGTTCGTCTTCCTCAGCGCTACCAGTTCGACCATGCAGCCAAGCTTACGTGAACGGGTGTTGCAACCGCGACATGCGCTACGAGAACCCGCTGTACCTCGCCGAGGAGGCTGCGGCCCTCGACCACATCGCCGACGGGCGGGTGGCGCTGGGCATCTCCCGCGGCGCGCCCGAGGCGGCCGACCGCGGCTGGGAGTCCTTCGGCTACACCGGCTCCACCGACCCGCGCGGCGCGGACATCGCCATGGCGAAGTTCGAGACCTTCCTGCAGGCCATCCAGGGGCATCCGATGACCCGCGCGGCCGCGCAGCCATACATGTCCGACGCCGCCCCGCACGCCCCGCTCTCGATCGAGCCGCAGTCCGAGGAGCTCATCCGCCACATCTGGTGGGGCTCGGGATCCCGCGCCACGGCCGAGCGCACCGGCGCGCAGGGACTGAACATGATGAGCTCCACCCTGCTCACCGAGGCGAACGGCGCGGCCTTCGGCGACCTGCAGGCCGAGCAGATCGACGTCTTCCGCGAGGCGTTCCGCGAGGCCGGGCACACGCACGTCCCGCGCGTCTCCGTCTCCCGCAGCGTCTTCCCGGTCCTCACGGACCGCGACCGGATGCTCTTCGGCCCCGGCGGGGGCAGCAGCGGCGACCAGATCGGCATCATCGACGGCACCCGCTCGACCTTCGGCCGCACCTACACCGGCGAGCCGGATCAGCTGATCGAGGAGCTGAGGGCCGACGCCGCGGTGCAGTCCGCGGACACCCTGCTGCTGACGATCCCGAGCCAGGCCGGGGTCGAGCTGAACCTCCGGATCCTCGAGAACTTCGCGACGCACGTCGCCCCGGCGCTCGGCTGGCGGCCCAACACGGAGGGCCCCGTCGCCGGCGACCCCGTCACCGCCTGAGGGCGGGGGAGGCGCCAAGCCGGCAGACGACCGCGCCCGATCCGGCCGCCCCCATGTCACGGACGAGCCGGCGGCGCCCATGTCACGGGCGGGCTCATGGCGGCACGAGGTGGCTATATCGCCATCTCGTGCCGCCATGAGCCCGCGCACGACATCGCCGATCGGCGGCGGGGCGGCTCCGCGCCGACGACGAGTCGGCGACCGATCGGCTGCCAGCCCCAGGAGGGCTGGGCGTGCCCCGCCGGCGACCTCGTCCCGCAGCACCCCGTAGCCTGCGGGGATGCTCCGCATCGCGTCCGCCAACGTCAACGGGATCCGTGCCGCCCACCGCCGGGGCTTCGGCGACTGGCTCGCCGCGCGCGGCTGCGACGTGATCGCGCTGCAGGAGGTGCGGGCCCAGGCCGCGAAGCTGCCCGAGGTCGCGTTCGGCGATTACCACGTCGCCCTCGAGACCGGCACGCTGCCGGGGCGCAACGGGGTGGCCGTGCTGACCCGTCGGCCGCCCGCGGCGGTGCGCAGCTGGCGTGGTGCGGCGCTGCTCGGCGGCCCGGCAGGAGAGCCCGCACGGCTCGCCACGACGACGGGCGAGGAGGTACGGCTCGACGACGCGCCCGGCCCCGCCCTCACCCCGATCCCCGCGCAGGACCGAGTGCCGCTCGCGCGGGGCCTGTCACGCTTCGTCGCCGAGGGCCGCTATCTCGAGGTGGACCTCGCCGACGCCCCGCTCACGATCGCCTGCCTCTATCTGCCCAAGGGCGGCCTGCCTGCGCATCTGCAGCGGCCCGAGCGGATGCGGGAGGCGCCCGACGGGGGTGCGAAGTACGCCCGGAAGATGCTGTTCATGGACGGCTTCGCGCGCTATCTGACGCGCGCGCGCCGCGCCGCCGCGGCCGACGGGCGCGAGTTCCTGCTGATGGGGGATCTGAACATCGCCCACACCCGGCAGGACCTCGCCGCCTGGCGCCGGAACCAGCAGACCGACGGTTTCCTGCCCGAGGAGCGGGAGTGGCTCGGCGCGCAGCTCTCCCCGCGCACGCTCGTGGACGTGGTGCGGCGTCTGCATCCCGAGGAGGACGGGCCCTACTCGTGGTGGTCCTGGCTCGGGCAGTCCTTCGCGAAGGATGCGGGCTGGCGGATCGACTACCACCTGGCCACGCCGCGCCTGGCACGGGCCGCGGTGCGCGCGGAGGTGGACCGGGAGCACCACGGCGTGCGGCTGTCGGACCACTCCCCCGTGGTCGTCGACTACGACTGGCCCTGAATCGGGGTCGCTCGGATGCGGCGGCTTGCCCCGGCAGCGCCGCAGGGCCGCGGGGTTGCGGGGGCCGGCAGCGCCTCAGAGCCGCGTGGGCAGAGCCGCCTGCCGCCCGGTCGACCATGGCGGACGCGTGAACCGTCCGGCACGCACCGATGAGCACCTGATGCACATCTTTTCCGCTCCGGACAACATGTCCGCGCATCATTTCCAGCAGGCCCAGCATGGTCCTCGCCCCGCCCCTGACGGACAAGGACGACCATGGACCTCTCCTCCGACCTGCGCCCCGCCGAGCCCGTGCAGCCCACCCGCTTCATCGCCCCCGACCGGGGCGCGAACCTCGCCCGTCGGCGCCGCCTGAGCAGGCGCCACTTCACCGCCGCCTCGCTGACCACGCTGAGCGCCGCCGGGGTGCTCGGCGTGCAGCCCGCCCACGCCGATGACGGGTCCTGGCGCCGTCAGGACCCCTTCACCCTGGGCGTCGCCTCGGGCGATCCGACCTCGAGCTCCGTGGTGCTGTGGACCCGCCTGGCCGTGGACCCGCACGTGCTGGACGGACGCGGCGGCATGCCCTCGGTGCCGGTCGAGGTGCGCTGGGAGCTCGCCCGCGACGAGCGCTTCCGCGACATCGTCCGCCGCGGCACCGAGACGGCCCTGCCCGAGGAGGGCCACAGTCTCCACGTCGAGCTCGAGGACCTCCCCGCGGACTCGGAGTTCTTCTACCGCTTCCGCACGGGCCGGCACGTCTCCCGCACTGGCCGCACGCTGACCACCCCCGCCGCGGGCAGCACCCGGAACCTGCGCATGGTGCACCTGTCCTGCTCGCACTGGGAGGGCGGCTGGTTCACCGCCTACCGCCGCGCCGCCGAGGATCGACCCGATCTCGTCTTCGCGCTCGGCGACTACATCTACGAGGGCGGGCCCGGCAGCTCCGAGATCCGCAAGCACCCGCACCGGCTGTGCACCACGCTCGAGGACTACCGCCTGCGCTACGCGACCTACAAGACCGATCCCGACCTGCAGGAGCTGCACGCGACCGCCCCGTGGATCGTGACCTGGGACGACCACGAGATCCAGGACAACTGGGCGGGCGTGCACCCCAAGGACGGCGTGCCCAGCGACGCCTGGATGGCCCGGCGCATCGCGGCCCAGCAGGCGTACTACGAGAACATGCCGCTGCGGCGCAGCAGCGCCCCCGTCGGCTCCTCGATCCAGCTGTTCCGCCGCCTGCACTGGGGGGACCTGGCGACCTTCCACGTGCTGGACACCCGCCAGTACCGCGACCTGCAGGCCTGCCACGACGGCGGCAGGACCTGGTGGTTCACCGACTGCGCCGAGCAGGAGGACCCCTCGCGCACGATCCTCGGCGAGGACCAGATGCAGTGGCTGCAGGACGGGATGATCGAGGCGGGGACGACCTGGCAGCTGCTGGCCCAGAGCGTCTTCTTCGCCAAGCGCGACAACGCCCCCGGCCCCACGACGACGCTGGGCTCCGACGGCTGGGACGGCTACCGCGCCGACCGCGACAGGATCGTGCGCACCTGGGACGAGCACCAGGTCGCGACCCCCGTCGTGCTCACCGGCGACGTGCACGTCCACTTCGCCAACGAGCTCAAGGCCGACTTCTGGGAGCCGGACTCCGCCACGCTCGGCGTGGAGCTGGTGACCACCGCGATCACCTCGGGCGGCGACGGCAGCGACAAGGCCAACGGCGAGGACGACGTGCTCGCCGAGAACCCGCACATCAAGTACATCAAGAGCCGACGCGGCTACGTCCTCTCGGAGTACTCGACCGAGGAGCTGCGCGTGGACTACAAGACCCTCGCCGAGGTGACCCGCCCCGGCGCGGAGATCCAGGTGGACCGCACCTACGTGGTGCCCGCCGGGGAGCCGGCGCTGCATCGGGGGTGAGCGCGGGCGGGCCCCCTTCCCCGCCGGTTCCCGTCGAGTAGGATCGCGCGTGCGAGCGTCGGTGGGGCGCCCGCCCTGCGCACTCCACGGAGGACCGTGATGCCTCAGCACGCCGCCGCGCCTGCTGCACCCTCCTCCCCCGCCCCCGGCTCGACCGGCACCGAGGCCTCGCGCCGGCTGCTGCACCCGGAGTCGTCGGCGCCCGCACTGACCCTGTGGGGCTCCTCCTCGATGAGCTCGGAAGGCGGGGCGGAGGCGACCGCGGTGCCGGTGCGGATCCATGAGCACCTCGCCCTGGCCGCGGCGCCCGCTGCCGTGCACCCTTTCGGCGTGGGGGCGACGAGATCCCCGCACACGCTGCTGCAGCGCGGTCTGGTCAGCCCCGCGCTCCGGCCCGAGGGGGGCCCGGAGCCGGGCACCGGCCGCCGCGCGGTCACGCTCGACTCCGAGCTGCGGCCTGCGGGTCCGCTGCGGATCCCCGGACGGGTGGACGGTGTGGAGGGGATCCTCGACGGCAGCTCCGGGGACTGGTTCTTCGTCCCGACGGACCCGGCCGACGAGATCACCGGCGGGACGTTCACCTCCTCGCTCGCCGAGATCGCGGAGGGCTCCCGACAGGTGCTGTGGATGGGCAAGAACAACATCCGCGACGTCGAGGCGGTGCTCGAGCACACCGCGCGGATGGCGGAGGCGGCCGGCGACGGGGACACCCTCGTGCTCGGCCACTGGTGCACGGAGCACGACCCGATCGGCTCCGAGACAGGCGCCGCCGTCGCCGAGGTCAACGCCGCCTACGCCGAGGCCTACGGCGATCACTTCCTGGACGTGCAGCAGCTGCTGACCGGCGAGGAGGGCCTGGCCAGCTCGCCGCTCGCGCCGCTGAGCCTGCTGGAGCAGAGCACCACCCACGACGCCCTGGACCGCGCGATCGTGCCGCCGCTGCTGGTCGCCTCGGACGAGATCCACCTCAACGGCTGGGGGAACCTGGCGCTGAGCTGGGCGCTCGCACGACGGATGCAGGAGCTGCGATGGCTCTGAGACGACCTGCGGCGCCGCGCCTGCGCCCCGACCGGCCCGGTGCGCCCGTCGCCCCTGCCGTCGCCGTCCCGCCTGCGACTCCTGTGCCCGCGCCGGCGCCCGCCGCCGCACCGCCCGCCCCGCCTGCGCCGGAGCTGCCGTCGACGCCCCAGACCGCCACCCGACGCCCGCTCCCTCGCCGCACCCTGCTGCTCGCCGGAGGCGCCGCCGCGGCGGTCGCGGGAATCGCCGGCGCCGGCGTGCTGGCGGCCCGCACGCCCGGCCCCGCCACCAGCCCGTTCTCCGATGTGGCCGACGGCGATGCCGCTCTCGAGGCGATGATCTGGGCTGATGACGCAGGGATCCTGCCCGCGAGCGGCGGCGCCTTCTCCCCGGACGCCGCAGTCACCCGGGGCGGGACCGCCGCGGCGCTGCACCGCTTCGCCGGCACACCCGCGGTGCCCCTCGAGGACGTGCCGGTGCTGATCGTCGACCTGGGCGAGGACGCGGCGCAGGCCTCCGCCCTGCTGTGGCTGCACGGACGGGGCGCGCTGTGGGGCGATGCCGAGCTCAAGGTGCATCCGGAGGATCCCGCGACCCGCAGCTGCGCCGCGGAGATGCTCGCGGCGCTGCTGCGCCCCGCGCTCGCGGGGATCGGCGCGGTCTGGGCCTCCGAGGCGGAGGTCGACGGGGGCCTCCCCCTCGACGTCGCCTGGCTGTCCCGGGCGGGCATGGTCCCTCAGCTCGAGGGCGACTGGGACGGGGAGGCCGGGGTGACCCGGGCGGAGCTCGCGACCGTGCTGCACCGCGCGGACGGCGTCATCGCCGCCGCGCTCGAGAGCATCGCCTGACCCCTCGGCCCACCCGGCCGTGCGCCGTCGGCCGTGCGGCATAGGGTGGAGACCATGCCGACGCTGCCAGCCCATGCCGCCTATCTCCGCCACCCCGACGTCCGAGGCGAGCTGATCACCTTCACCGCCGCGAACGACGTGTGGCTCGCCCCGCTCACGGGAGGCCGCGCCTGGCGGCTGACCGACGAGGGCGCGCCCGTCTCGTATCCGCGCTTCTCCCCCGACGGGACGCACATCGCCTTCACCTCCCGCGCCTCCGGCGGGCCCGAGGTGTGGGTCGCCGACGCCCACGGCGCCGCCGCGCCGCGACGGCTGACCTTCTGGGGCCGTCCCGCCACGAAGGTCGTCGGCTGGCTGCCCGACGGGCGCATCGTCGCCTCCACCAGCTACGGCGCCCCGATCGCGCGGGATGCGCAGCTGTGGGCCGTGGGCCTCGAGGGCGACATCGCGCTGCTGCCGCTCGGGCGCAGCGGAGAGGTCGCGATCCACCCCTCGGGGACCACCGTCGTCGCGACCCCGTGGCGCCGCGACCAGGCCTCCTGGAAGCACTACCAGGGCGGCACGGCCGTGAAGCTGTGGCTCTCCCGCGAGGACGTGCCGCTGGACGCCCCGGCCGAGGCGCACGCCGCCCGTTCCTGGGAGCCGCTGCTGGACGACATCCTCGCCTCGAAGCTGCGGATCGCCTGGTACGGCGAGCGGCTGCTGTTCGCCTCCGACACCCACGGCCCGGGCGCGGCGCTGACCGACCGGGCCTCCGCGAACCTGTGGTCCGTCGCCGCCGACGGCACGGACCTGCGCTCCCACACCTCCCTCACCTCCGCCGAGGGGTACCTGCGCGAGCCCGCGACCGACGGGGAGACGATCGTGTTCAGCTCCCGCGGGCGCCTGTTCGCGATGGACTCGCTCGATGCCGCGCCGCGGGAGATCGAGGTCCTCGCCACCGGCGTGGGGGCCGCACGGCTGCCCCGTCCCGCCTCGGCGAGCGAGAACCTCCTGGCGATGCGTCCGCTGCACGATGCGCGTGCGAGCGTGGTCGAGTGGCGCGGCAGCGCGCACGCCCTCACCCATCGCGGCGGGCCGGCGCGACTGCTCGCCGGGGCGTGCGGGCTGCGCCTGCGGGAGGTGCGCCCGCTGGGCCGCTCCCCCTTCGCCCTGTTCGTCTCCGACGCGGAGGCGCTCGCGGACCGCGAGACGGGCGGCGTCGGCTCCGACGTGCTGGCGCTGGCCCGCCTGGACGGCGGCGGAGAGGAGGTCCGCCTGGACGTGGGCGAGGTGGGGCGGATCCTCCACGCGATCCCCTCGCCGGACGGCTCCCGCATCGCGATCGTCAGCCACGACAACGTGGTGCGCCTGGTGACGCTGCGCGGCCTCGAGGATCCCGCGCGCACCGCGACGGGGAAGAGCGCGGGTGCCGGGAAGAGCGCGGGGGCGGGCACCGGGGCGGGCGCGGACGCCGCCTGGGAGGCCGATGCCGCCCACGCCGTCCCGGCACCGCACCTGGACCACGTGCGCGAGATCGGCCGCAGCGGCGGCGGCGAGGTGCGGGACCTGGCCTGGTCCCCCGACGGCCGCTGGCTGGTGTGGGCGGAGCCGAACTCCTGGCAGCTCTCGCGCCTGATGATCTCCGACACCGAGGATCCCGAGCCGTCCGGCCGTGCGCTGACCTCGGGGAAGTACCAGGACTCCGCCCCGGCGTTCAGCGCCGACGGCAAGCACCTGGCGCTGCTGAGCCTGCGCACCTTCGAGACGGTCTACGACGACATGGTCTTCGACCTCGGCTTCGTCAACGCCGAGCGGCCTTTCCTGCTGCCGCTCGAGCGCACCACCCCCGACCCCTTCGGACCGCACCCCGACGGCTGGGGCCCGGCCGCGGACAAGCCCGGCGACGGGCCCGCGGACAAGGGCACGGCCGACGGCGTCCCCGACGCCGCGACCGGTGCGGGCACCCAGCCCGGCACGGACGCCGCGACGAGCGCAGAGGCCTCCGCCGCCGCGGGCGCCCCCGCGGCGGCGGACCGGCCCGCGAGCTCGCACTCCGCGGCCGGGGTCGAGGACGCGGCCCGGCCCCCGGCGACCCGGATCGATCTCGAGCAGGTCGAGTCGCGCCTGGTGCCCTTCCCCGTCGTCTCCGGCTACTACTCGCACCTCACGGCGGTGAGCGGCGGGTTCGTCTGGCTGCGCCATCCGCAGCAGGGCGTGCTGGGCTCGGCGCGCGCCGGCGTGGAGGGCGAGGCCCCCGCCCCGACCCTCGAGCGCTGGTCCCTCGCCGACCGCAAGCTCACCGTCCTCGCCGAGGGCGTCACGGACCTCTCCGTCTCCGGAGACGGCGACTCCCTCGTGATCAAGCAGGGCGAGAACTGGGTGCAGGTGCCCGCCGCGCGCAAGGTCGAGGACGAGGATCCTGCCCGCATCGTCATCGACACCGGTCGGCTGCGTCTGACCGTGGACCCGGTGAAGGAGCGCCGCGGCATGCTCTGGGACAACTACCGGATCATGGCCCAGCAGTACTGGCGCGCCGACATGGACGGCATGGACTGGCACGCGATGACCTCCTGGTACGACCCGGTCATCGAGCGCCTGGTCACCGACGACGACTTCCAGGACATGATGTGGGAGGTCCAGGGCGAGCTCGGCACCTCGCACGCCTACGTCCAGGGCGCGGTGCACAAGGCCGATCCGCCGATGCTCCCCGCCCATCTCGGCGCGGACCTCGAGCGTCGCGACGGGCGCTGGGTGATCACCCGGATCCTGCCCGGGGACTCCTCGGACCCGGCGGCCCGCTCTCCGCTGCTGGCCCCGGGCGTCGACGCCCGGGTCGGCGACGCGGTGGTGCGCGTGGACGGCCGGGAGGTCGGCCCCGAGGGTATCGAGGCGGCTCTCGTCGGCTCCGCCGACACCCCCACCGAGCTGGTGCTCGAGCGCGACGGCGCCGAGCAGCGGGTGGCGATCACCCCGCTCGGCGACGACTCGCAGCTGCGCTACCAGGCCTGGGTCGAGTCCCGCCGCGCCCGGGTCGCCGAGCTCTCCGGCGGCCGGCTCGGCTACCTGCACATCCCCGACATGGTCTCCTCCGGCTGGGCGCAGATGCACCGCGACCTGCGCGAGGCGACCACGAAGGAGGGGCTCGTCGTGGACGTGCGCTACAACAGCGGCGGCCACACCTCGCAGCTGGTCACAGACCGGATCGCGCGCCGGGTGCTGTCCTGGGACTACCCGCGCCACGAGCGGCCCGGCACCTACCCGGCCTTCGCACCGCGCGGCGCGGTGGTGCTGGTGACGAACCAGGAGGCCGGCTCCGACGGGGACATCGTGAACGCCGTCTCGCGCGCGCTGGAGGTCGGGCCGATCATCGGCACCCGCACCTGGGGCGGCGTGATCGGGATCGACGGCCGCTACGACCTCGTCGACGGCACCGGCGTGACCCAGCCGAAGTACGCCAGCTGGTTCGAGGGCGAGGACTGGGCGATCGAGAACTACGGCGTCGAGCCGGACATCGAGGTGCCCTTCCCGCCCGACGCCTGGGTGGCAGGCGAGGATCCGCAGCTCGCCCGCGGCGTCACCGAGGCGCTCGCGCTGCTGGAGCAGACGCCCGCGGCGGTGCCGCCGCCGCTGCCCGCCCCGCGCTTCGGCGACCGTCCCGGCGCCTGAGGACTTCGGCCCCTGGCCGAGGGGGCTCGCCGTCCGTACTCTCGGAGGTACCGACGGCGGGCCGGACCGATGGGGGCGCTCCCGTCGACGGTCACCCCGCGCCCCCGGAACGGAGACCTCCGATGAGCGCCGACGACAGCACCTCACCCCTCCTCTTCGACCCGGCGGAGCGCCATCTCGGCGTCCTGGTCGGCTTCGACGGCTCCGAGCAGTCGGTCCAGGCCCTGCACTACGGGGCGACGATGGCGCAGGGGCTCGGCTGCCGTCTCACGGTCGTCTCCGCCTTCACCGTCCCCGCGCCCGTGTACCCGAACCTCGCCTCGATGCCCGCCGTGCCCGAGCGCGAGGCGCGTGCCGCGGCGTCCCGGCAGATCGCCACGGCGGCGCTCTCCCACCTCGAGGGCTATCCGGGCGAGGTGGCGCTCGAGTCGGTCGAGGGCGATGCGGCCGGGGTCCTCGTGGAGCTGTCCGCGACGGCGCGGCTGGCCGTGGTCGGCTCCCGCGGGCGCGGCGGGTTCCTGGGGCGGCTGCTGGGATCGGTCTCCGAGGCGCTGCCCGCCCATGCGCACTGCCCGACGGTGGTGGTCCCGGCCGGCTACGAGATCCCGGAGGGCTCGGGGCCGGAGCGCTTCACCGAGCCGCCGAGCGCCGAGCCGGTGGTCGTGGGGCTGGACAGCGAGCGCTCGGAGGTGCTGATCACCATCGCGGCGCGCGCCGCCGCCGCGGCCCACGCCCCGCTGCACCTGATGCAGGTGCTCCCGCCGCTGGACGCCTGGTCCGCCTCCGCACAGGCGATGGTCTCCGACCAGGAGTTCCTCGAACGGCAGCGGGAGGAGCTCGCCGTCCTCCTCGGGCAGGAGGCCGCCCGCCTGCAGGAGCACGGCCCGGTCGCGTCGGTCACGAGCTCGGTCGAGATCGGCGATCCCGTCAGCGTGCTCGTGAAGCGGTCCCGGACGGCGCGTCTCACGGTCGTGGGGACGCGGGGCCGGGGACGGATGCTCAGCGCTCTGCTCGGCTCGGTCTCCCGCGGCCTGCTCGAGCGGGCCGAGGGGCCGGTGATGGTGGTGCCCGATCTCGACGTCTCCCGCATCGGCCACGATCCGCGCCGCCCGCGCTGAGCCGCTCAGCGCAGCGCATGGGAGGCGATGGGCGGGTAGCGCACGGCGAGGTCCTGCCGCGGCCGCGACTCGGGCGCCGCGGCGGCCTCGTCGGCGTGCTCCGCGGTGCGGGCGACGGGATGGGTCCCGTCGGGACGGAGGTCGCGGGCGATCAGCGAGTTGCCGAGCGCGATCCGCCGGGCGACCGAGAGATCGCAGTCCCGGGCCCGCCGCTGATCGCGCGGGGCGGCGAGGCGGACGGCGAGCAGGCGCGTCAGCGAGCCGAGGACCACGGTGACGACGGCGATCAGGACGATGAGGGCCAGGCCCAGGAGTGCTGCGGTCATGCTCCGATCCTTCGCCCACCGACTCTTCAGCACAAGCGATGATCTGCACCGCTCTGTTCAGTCGAGGTGAACAGAGGTAGGGTCGGGCCCATGCTCGATCCCCTGAAGCTGCGCGTCCTCCGCTCCGTCGTCGAGACCGGCAGCATCCGGGCGAGCGCCGAGGCGCTCGGCTACACCCCCTCGGCCGTGAGCCAGCACCTGACGAGCCTGCGCCGCGAGACGGGCATCGAGCTCGTCGAGCGCTCCGGGCGCGGCATCTCCGTGACCGCGCACGGGCGTCGGCTCGCCGCCGAGGCGGGTCCCGCGCTCGACGCCCTGGACGCGCTGGACCGCACCGTCGAGGACCTGCGCGCCGGCCGCATCGGCACGCTCCGCCTCGGCTACGCGACGTCCGTCGCGGCGAGCTGGGTGCCGGAGCTGACCCAGCAGGTGCGTCGGCGCTTCCCCGACCTGCGGCTCGAGCTGGTGCTGCGCGACTGCACCTGCGAGGACCTCGCCGCGGAAGGGATGGACGTCGTGGTCGGCGAGGGCTCCGAGGAGGTGCCCTCCGAGGAGTGGGCGAGCCAGGAGCTGCTCGAGGAGGGGTACGTCGCGATCGTCGGCGCGGATCACCCTCTCGCGGACCGCTCCGAGGTGCGGCTCCAGGAGCTCGCCGACGAGTCCTGGGTGACCGACGATCCGCTGGACAGCGCCTGGTTCGACCGTATCGCCGCGGCCTGCCGCGCCGCCGGGTTCACCCCCCGGGTCGACGTGAACCCCGGGGACTTCCCGACGGTGCTCGGCTTCGTCGCGACCGGCGACCACGTCACCGTGCAGCCCTCGGTGATCGGCGCGGACCTGCGACCGGACGTGGTCGCGATCCCGCTGGCCGAGCCCGGTCCGCGCCGTCGCCTGCGCCTGCAGGTGCGGCGTGCGGTGGCCCTGAACCCCGCGGTGCAGTTCCTGGCCGCAGGGATCAGGGACCTCGCGGCGCGGAAGGCCGCAGACTTCCCCGGCGTCCTCGACCTCACCGGCCCGCCGGCGAGCCCGGCCCGCGACGCGCTCCGACGCGCTGGCTGACCGAGGAGGACCGTCCCCCGCGCAGTCCCGCCGCCGGGTGGACAATGGCAGGAGACGTCGATGCCGCGCAGGGCGGCGTCCGGAAGGAGCCCTCGAGTCCATGTCCGCCGTGTCCGAGAACGCATCGTCCATCGATCGGCGCATCGCCGAGCTCCCCGTCGCCGTGGACCTCACCGAGGAGGCCGTGATCCTCGAGGTCGACCTCGCCGGCACCGGCGAGCAGATCTGGGCGCATCTGACCGATCCCGCGCTGCTGGCCACCTGGTCCCCGATCGTGCCGGAGAGTCCGCTGACCGAGGTGGGGCCGGTCCTCGCGCGCGAGAACCCGGGCGAGGACCCCGTCGCCGCGGACGTGCTCGCCACGGCCGGGGACCATGCCCTCAGCCACCGCTGGGGCGACGACGTGCTCGAGTGGCTCGTCGACGAGGCCCGGCTGACCCTGATGATGAAGCTCGCCGAGCCGCAGCACGCCCCGGCGCATCTCGCCGGTTGGCAGGTGTGCCTCGCGGTGCTCGACGCCCGCCTGGACGGCGAGGAGCAGGAGCGGATCGTGGGCCGGGACGCGCTCGAGCACGGCTGGGAGCAGCTGCGCGCCCGCTTTGCCGAGGAGCTCGACCTCCCCGACGGCCAGGCGCCCGGCCAGGAGGCCTGACCGGGGCGCAATCGGCCGGAGCGCATGACGCGGCGCCCCTTCGGGCCGATGGACGGCCTCTCGCAGGACCTCCGCCCCGGACGCGCGCACCGGCTCGGACTACCATCGAGGGACCGACGGCGCACACCCACGGGGGCGGCCCCGTCGGCCCCAGGGAGCCCCCGGCGCAGGAGGTCGAGATGCCCGACGACGACGTCACCGCCCAGCCCGCCAAGACCACCGCCGGCACGCCCGGCCCCGCCGCCGCGCCCGCCGGCGGCCCGCCCGGGAGCGACACCGCCGGCGACGGCCCCCTCGGCGTGGTCGTCGGCTACGACGGCTCCGAGAACGCCGTCCAGGCGCTGCACTACGCCGCCCGCGCCGCACTGCGCGAGGGCGAGCGCCTCACCGTGGTCACCGCCTACACGGTGCCGACCATGTCCTACGCCGAGGCGGCCCTGACCCCGACCGTGCCGGCCGAGGTCGCCCGCCTGAACGCCGCCCGCGAGGTGCTGGACGAGGCGCGCGAGCAGCTGCGCGACTACCCGGGCGAGCTCGCCCTCGATGCGCGCTGGGGCGACGCCGCGGGCGTGCTCGTGATGCTCTCGGCCCGGGCCCGCCTGGTCGTCGTCGGCGCGCGCGGGCGCGGCGGCTTCCTGGGCCGTCTGCTCGGCTCGGTCTCCTCGGCGCTGCCCGCCCATGCGCACTGCCCCGTCGTCGTGGTCGACCGCGGCTACGACCTCGGCGAGGGCGCGGACCGCTTCGAGCCCGTGGACTCCGACGACCCCGTCCTGGTGGGCACCGACGCGTCCGCCCGGGCCGAGGCGGCGCTCGAGGTCGCGCTGCAGGCCGCCGCCCGCCGCGGCGCCGCTCTGAAGGTGCTCATGGTGATCCCGTCCCCGGAGGACTGGGGCGGCTCCGCGGTGGCCTGGCTCCCGGATCCCGAGGTGGTCGAGACCCACCGAGCCAAGGCCGCCGCCGGGCTCGAGCGCCGGCTGGACCAGCTGCGCGAAACCCACCCGGAGCTCACGATCACCAGCGAGGTCGTGGTGGGCGATCCCGCGCAGGAGCTGGTGGCCCGCTCCGGCGAGGCACAGCTGACGGTGGTCGGCACGCGCGGCCACGGCCGCCTGGCCAGCACGCTGCTCGGCTCGGTCTCCCGCAGCCTGCTCCAGCTCGCCGAGGGACCGGTGATGGTGGTGCCGGGTCGGTCGGCGGAGCGCGAGGAGCACGGCCCGCGGTCGCGCTGACCCGAGCCCGGCATGGTCGGGGCCGCCGACGGGCCCACCGCGCGGGACCGGATGCACTCGCGGCCGAAGGGGCAGAATGGGGTCCATGCCCGCCTCCCGCTCCCCGCTGCGCCTCCTGCGCGGGGGCGTCGCCGCCTCGATCGCGATGGCCGTCGCCCTCGGCGGGCATCTCGCGGCCGGCGCCGCGATGCCGGGCTGGCTGGGGATCCTGGTCCCCTGGTGGCTCGCGGTCGCGGTCAGCACGCTGCTGGCGGGCACCCGCTTCTCCCTGACCCGCATGGGGATCGCGGTGCTGAGCAGCCAGGCCCTCTTCCACGGCCTGTTCAGCGCGGGCACGCCCGGCGATCCCGGCCTGGCGCTCGTGGACCCGCCCGGCTCCCACCTCGGCCACGGCGCCGCGCACGGCGGCGGCCACGGCGCCGGGGCGGCTGCCGGTCTCGGGCACGAGGCCCACGGCGGCGGTGACGGGATCGCCGCGGTCGCCGACCATGCCGCCCACGGCAGCCACTCCGACCTGCGGATGCTGGTGCTGCACCTGCTCGCTGCGCTCGTGACCACGGTGCTGCTGCAGCACGGCGAGTCGGTGCTGATGCGCTGCGCGCGCCTCGCGCTCGCGGTCCTCCAGGTGCTCGCGCATCCGCCGCTGCTGCTGCTCATCAGGCTGCTCGTCCCCGAGCGGCCCTCCCGCCCGGTGCCGCCCGTCCCGTCGCTGCGCCATGCCCGGCGCGCGGTGCTCACCCCGCAGCAACGACGAGGTCCCCCGATGGTCCTGGCCGCCTGAGCAGGGACGACGCCGTGCGTCGTCCGTCGACGACGCGCCCTCGGGCTCCCGCGTCCGCGCACCTGAATGCCCTCGCACCCGCTCAGTCGGCCCTGTTCGACCACCGCCCGTCCGGCCTCCGCCGCACGGGACCGTGCCGACCCCTGCCCTCGCGCCCGCCCCTGCGACCGCGCCGTGGCACGTCGGCCCTTCGAGAGGACCTTCCATGTCTGAGCACACCATCATGTCCACCACCCCCACCGCTCCTGCGCCGACGTCGGCGCGGACAGCGGCCTCCCGCTCCGCCCTCCGGCGACCGACCCGCCGGGCCGCGCTGGCCGCGACCCTCCTGCTGCCGCTGGCCGCCTGCTCCGCCGGGGCGTCCGACGATCCCGCCTCGGACCGGGGCGGCGCCGCAGCCTCCGACGGCGGCGGGACGGGCGGCGCCGAGGGCGGTCTCACCCTCGTCGACCCCTGGGTGAAGGCGGCCGAGGAGGGCATGACCTCCGCCTTCGGCACCCTCGTCAACGACACGGGCCGTGATCTGCAGCTGATCGGGGCGAGCACCGCGGCGGCCGGCATGATCGAGCTGCACGAGACCGCGGGCGACGGCTCGGGCGGCATGAGCATGCAGGAGAAGGAGGGCGGGTTCCCCGTCCCCGACGGCGGCGAGCTCGTGCTCGAGCCGGGCGGGAACCACCTGATGCTGATGGACCTCGCCGAGCCTCTGCAGCCCGGCGACGAGGTCGAGCTGAGCCTCGACTTCGAGGACGGCACCGCGCTGACCGTCACCGCGACGGTGAAGGACTTCGCCGGCGCGCAGGAGCACTACGAGCCCGAGGGCTCCACCGGCTCCGGCGCCTCCGACGCGGGCGGCGACCACGGGCACGACGGGCACGGGGAGGACGGCACCGGGCACGACGGGCACGAGCACGACGGCCACGAGGAGGGCACGACCCAGGACGACGCCACCGAACAGGACGGTGACGAGTGAGCGCGCCGGAGAGCGACCGCACCGCCGCGCGTCCGGGCAGACGGCACCTGCTGCGCGCCGGCACCCTCGGCGTCGGCGCGCTCGGCGTCGGCGCCGCAGCCGTCGGCCTGGACCGCTCGCGCCGCGATCCGGGCGGGTCCGCCTCGGGACAGGAGGCGGAGTCCGCCGCCGCGCCGTACGGCGGGGCGACCGTGCCCTTCCACGGCGCGCACCAGGCCGGGGTCGAGACGCCCGCCCCGGCCTCGGCGACGTTCCTGTCGCTGGACCTGCGCGAGGACGTCGACCGTGACGGGGTGCTGCGGATGCTGCGCCTGCTCACCGACGACGCCGCCCGCCTCACCCGGGGCGAGCCGGCGCTCGCGGACACCGAGCCGGAGCTCGCCACCGAGCCCGCGTCCCTCACCGTCACCGCCGGATTCGGTCCGGGGCTGATGTCGCGGGCGGAGCGGACGGCACCGGAGTGGCTCGCACCGCTGCCCGCCTTCGGCATCGACGAGCTCGAGGAGCAGTGGTCCGACGGGGATCTGCTGCTGCAGATCGCCGCCGAGGATCCGCTGACCGTCTCGCACGCCGCACGGATGCTCCTCAAGGACGCCCGCGCCTTCGCCACGCTCCGCTGGGGGCAGACGGGGTTCCGCCGCTCCCCCGGGGTCGAGCGGCCGGGCAGCACCATGCGGAACCTGTTCGGCCAGCTCGACGGCACCGCGAACCCGGCCCCGGGCAGCGACCGCTTCGCCCGGACGGTCTGGATCGAGGAGGGCCCCTTCGCGGGCGGCACCTCGATGGTGGTGCGGCGGATCCGCATGGACCTCGACGGCTGGGACGAGGCCGACCGCGGCGCCCGGGAGGCCGCCACCGGCACCCGGCAGGACAGCGGCGCACCGCTGTCCGGCGGGGACGAGAGCACCCCGCCGGACTTCGAGAAGGTCTCCGCCAACGGCTTCCCGGTGATCGGGGAGTTCTCGCACGTGCGTCGGGCCCGCGGGGTCGATGACGGCGAGCACCAGGAGATCTACCGTCGGCCGTACAACTATGAGCATGCGCCCGCGCCGGGATCTCAGCTCCTGTCGGAGGCGGGGCAGGTGTTCGTGTCCTTCCAGGCCGATCCGCTGGCGCAGTTCCTGCCGATCCAGCGCCGCCTGGACGAGCTGGACCTGCTGAACCAGTGGACCACCCCGATCGGCTCAGCCGTGTTCGCGATCCCGCCCGGCTGCGCGGAGGGGGAGTTCCTGGGGCAGAGCGTGCTCGAGTAGCGGGTCTGTCGCAGGCCCCGTCTGCACAAAGGGGCGTCCAGCGGCACGGTGCGGAGCTGAGCTCCGCGCCGTGCCGCTCAGCGCCCCTTTGTGCAGGGGCCACGCGGCGGCGGCGGGTGGCGGCGGCGGGTGGCAACCCGTGGCGAGGCCCCTGACCGGATACCGGCCCGCTCGTATGCTGGGCGGACCCCCTGCGCACCGAGCAGCCGCCCCGTGCACGCGCAGGCCCCGACGACCGCAGGAGATCATCGATGCCCCGCTTCAACATCCCGGCCGAGGACGCCCAGGGACCGCTGGTCGTCGGGATCGACATCGGCTCCGGCGGCACCCGCACCGCCGTGTACGACGTCTCGGGCCGCGAGGTGGGCAAGCTCCAGCACAAGGAGACGCACGCCTTCACGGTCGACGACGACGGCACCAGCACCATCGACGCCGACCAGATCGTCCAGGAGATCCGCACCTCCCTCGCCGCGGTGCTCGGCAACGGCGAGCTGCCCGGACAGGTGCGCGCGATCGGTTTCGACACCTTCGCCTCCTCCCTCGTCGCCGTCGACGCCTCCGGGAGGGCCCTGACCCCCTGCATCACCTACGCGGACACCCGCTGCCACGCCCAGGTGGGCGAGCTCGCCTCCCGGGTCGACGTCGAGGACCTGCACGAGCGGACCGGCGCCCGCCTGCACTCCTCCTACACCGCGCCGCGCCTGCTGTGGCTGCGCCAGGAGCACCCCGAGGTCTTCGCCCGCACCGAGCGGTTCATGGCGCTCGGCGAGTACGTCGCCTTCAAGCTGCTGGGCGCCCCCGCGCTCGGCACCGCCTCCGCCGCCTGGTCGGGGATGATCGACCGACGCACCGGGCAGTACGTGCCCGAGCTGCTCGAGGCCGTCGGCGTGTCCGAGGCCGCGCTGGGCACCGCGATCGACCCCGACGACGCGCCGCCCGTGGCCGGCACCCCGCTCGCCGCCGAGTTCCCGCAGCTGGCCGACGCGGTGTGGCTGCCCGTGATCGGCGACGGCCTCGCCGCGAACCTCGGCATCGGCGCTCTCGGCACCGGCACCTGGGGCATCTCCACCGCGACCTCCGGCGCGATCCGTCAGCTCCTGGACACCGACATCCCCACCCTCCCCTCCGGGCTGTGGGCCTATCGGGTGGACCGGCGCCGCACCCTCGTCGGCTCCGCGATGAGCGACTGCGGGCGCGTGCTGGACTGGTGCCGCAACGAGCTCGCGATGCCCTTCGAGATCGCCGAGACGGATACCGAGACGCTGTTCTCCGGCCCGCCCTCGTCCGGGACGCCGCTGGTGATCCCGTTCTTCTCCGGGGAGCGCGGCACGAAGTGGCGCGGCAGCTCGCGGGCCGTGTTCGCGAACGTCGGCGCGTCCACGACCTGGAAGGACCTGCTGCTCGGCGCGATGGAGGGCGTGGCCCTGTCGTTCCTGCGCATCGCCGACCAGATGCGCGAGGCCGGCGGGGAGCCCGAGCGGATCGTGCTCTCCGGCGGCATGACCGGCGCGGTCCCCGGCTGGCTGCACCTGCTCTCGGACGCGCTCGCGATGCCGATCGACCACGTGGCCGTCTCCCGCTCGACCATGCGCGGCGCGGCCGTGATGGCCCTCGAGCAGGCCGCGCCCGAGATCCCCGTCGCCGAGGCGCCGGTGCTCACCCGGGTCGAGCCCGTGCTCGCCCACCAGGACTACTACCGCGAGCGCCTCGAGCGCTTCGAGAAGCTCGCCGACCTGGCCTGAGGGGAGAACGGGGTGCGCGCCGCCGGGTCTGCACCCTCCGCGGTGCGCCGACACATCGTCTCGCTCGCCGTCTCGACCGTGGCGTTCTTCGCCGTGCTCCTCGGTATCCCGCAGCGCTCATGACCTGGTGGTGCCGGCGGGAGCGGGCTCGGCGTGGTCACCTGCTGGCGTATGGCGTCCCTCTACGCCGATATCGGCGTAGAGGGACGCCATACGCCCGCACCTGACCATCGCCGGGTATGCCCGGGCATGCTGCGGGAGGTCAGGTGCGCGGGGAGCCCTGCGGCAGGGCCGGGCCAGCCGGACCCAGAGCCGGGACATGCAGGGCTCAGGGTCCGGGGCCGGCCGGGCTCAGGGGCGGGGCAGGCGCTGCTCCTCGGCGACGACGGCCGCGACCAGCGGGTCACCGGCCGGCACGTCGAGCAGGGCGAGCAGGGCGGCGACCCGCTCGGTCGCGTCCTCGAGCCCGGCCGCCGAGGCGATCTCGGCGCTCTTCGGATCCTGCACCTCGTGGCCGCCGCGCACCCGGTCGGTGACCCAGGCGGTCCAGGCGGCGACGGCCGCCACCTCGCCGGGGGCCTTGTCCGGGCCGCCGAGCTCGGCGATCACCGGCAGGGCGCGCACGGGCAGCTTCGCGGTGCCGTCGGCGGCGATGCGGATCAGGTTGTCGGCCAGGCGCGGGTTGCGGAAGCGCTCCTCGAGGGCGGCGGTGTAGGCGTCGAGCTCGTCGGCCGGGAGGGGCAGCGTCGCACGGGCCTCGCTCCACAGCTGCTCGACCAGGGCCCGCACCTCGCGGTGGCCGATCGCCTCGTCCACGCGCTGGACGCCCGCGACCTGTCCGGCGTAGGCCATGAGGGTGTGGGCGCCGTTGAGCAGGCGCAGCTTGCGGCGCTCGTGCACCTCGATGTCGTCGGTCAGCTGCACCCCGGCCTTCTCCCACTCGGGGCGACGGCCGCGGAAGCGGTCCTCGATGACCCATTCGGTGAAGGGCTCGGTGACCACCGGGACGGCGTCGGCGAAGCCGGTCTGCTCGCGCACGGTGTCGGCGGCGCCGTGGTCGGCCGAGGGGGTGATGCGGTCGACCATGGAGGAGATGACGTCGACGTGGTCGCCGAACCAGGCGGCGGTCTCCTCGTCGAGCTCGGCGCGGACAGCCTTGCCGAGCACCTCGCCGTTGCCGGTGAGGTTGTCGCAGGAGACCAGCGCGATCGGCTCCTCGACACCGGCCTCGCGGCGGGCCTTCAGGCCCAGGGCGAGACGGGCCGGGGCGGAGGTCGCGGGGTCGGAGCCGGCGGCGTAGCCCTTCTCGGTGATGGTCAGGGTGACCACGGCCGTGAAGGGGTCGGCGAGCAGCGCGACCAGGGCGTCGACGTCGGCGGCGGGGTGGACCTCGTCGATCACGTCGAGCACGCTGACCTCGTCGGCCTCGGGGCCGCGCACGATCAGGCCGTACCTGCCGCCCTGTGCGTTCAGGGCGTCGGCCATCGCGGCGGAGCGGCCGGTGAAGGCGACCACGGACCAGCCGCCGGCGACGGCGGTGGCCTGCAGGGTGTGGGCGCGGGCGAAGTTGCCGATCCCGAGGTGGACCAGGCGGCCGACGTCGGAGGGTGCGGGAGCGTTCATGGGGAGGGTTCCTCTCACGCGGACTCGCCGAGGCGGAAGACCTCGCGAGGCTGCTGGGTGGGCAGGGTGGCGACGAGCTCGACGGCGTCCTCGAGGCGCATGCGGTGCTCGGCGACGAGCCCTGCCAGGTGGGTCGCGTCGAGGCGGCGCGACATGTCGTGGCGCGCCGGGATCGAGCAGAAGGCACGGGTGTCGTCGATGAAGCCGCTGGTGCGCGTGTAGCCGAGGGTCTCGGAGACGGCGCGGCGGAAGCGGAGGATCGCATCGGGCGAGTCGATGAACCACCACGGCGCACCGGCGTAGACGGAGGGGTACACGCCGGCCAGCGGCGCGATCTCGCGGGAGAACACCGTCTCGTCGATCGTGAACAGCACGGTGCGGAAGCCCTCCGAGTGGCCGACGTCGTTGAGCATCGGGCGCAGGTGGTGGACGAAGTCGACGGCGACCGGGATGTCGAAGCCGACGTCCGCGCCGAACTTGTCGAACATGGCGTCGCAGTGGTTGCGGGCCACGGCCGGGTGCAGGGTCATCACGAGCCCGTCCTCGGCGGCCAGGCGGGCCTGGTCGGCGAGCAGGTGGCGGCGCAGCGCGGTCGCCTCGTCGGCCCCGATGGTGCCCTCGCGGGCGGCGGTGTAGAGGCGGCGTGCGTCCTCGAGCGGGAGCCGCTCGGTGCCGGGGTCGATGTGGGCGTGGTCGGAGGAGACCGCGCCGTGGTCGCGGAAGTACAGGCGGCGGATGCGCATGGCCTCGAGGTGGCCGTCGTAGGTGCCGGTGTCGACGCCGGCGGCCTCGCCGAGGGCGTCGGCGAGCTCGCGGAAGTCGGCGCGGGCGGGCTCGAGGTACTTGTCGGGCCGGAAGGTGGGGATCACGCGGCCGGCGAAGGAGGTGTCGGCGGCGAGCGCGTCGTGCGGGGCGAGGTCGTCGACCGGGTCGTCGGTGGTCGCGAGCACCTCGATCTTGAACTGGTCGAACAGGGCGCGGGGGCGGAACTCGGGGCGGGCGAGCTTCTCGGCGATCTCGTCGTACATCGCATCGGCCGTGCGCGGGTTTAGCACGGTCCGAAGGCCGAACACCTCGGAGAACTCGTGCTCCATCCAGTAGCGCGAGGGGGTCCCGGCGTAGGCGTGCCAGTGCTCGGCCAGCAGGTGCCAGGCCTTGCGGGAGGCGGTCTCGTCGAGCGGGCCCTGGCCCACGCCGAGGTCGACGAGGTCCACGCCGCGGGCGTGCATGAGCCGGTTCACGTAGTGGTCCGGGGTGATGAACAGCGAGGTCGGGTCGCGGAACGGCTCGTCGTCGAGCAGCAGCCGAGGATCGACGTGCCCGTGGGGCGACACGATCGGCTGGTCCTTCTCCAGCTCGTAGAGGTTGCGTGCGATCTCGCGGACGGCCGGGTCCGCGGGCAGGAGGCGGTCAGGGTGCGGGACGAAGGCGTCGTTGCTCATGGCGCCATCCTCGCAATCATTCGCGGCGGCGACGGACGGTTGTCACGGGTTGCCGGGGAAAGCGCCGTCCGCCGGGCTGATCGGCGCACCTGCACCCGGCCGACGGGCGCCCTGCACCCGGCCGAGGGCGCGACGGGCGCGCCGCCTCAGGGGACCTCGCGCGGCCCGGTGGTGCCGCGGGGCACGAGCCGCACGGGCAGCGAGCCCTCGACGGGCGTGCGGTGGGCGGAGGGGTTCTCGATGCGGCGCACGAGGCGCTCGACGGCGGCGCGGCCCTGGGCGCGCTTGGGGCTGACGACGGTGGTGAGCCCCCCGCCGACGAGCCGGGAGAGCTGGATGTCGTCGTGCCCCATGACCGACAGCTCCCCGGGCACGCTGATCCCGGCGCGCAGGGCGGAGATGAGCAGACCGAAGGCGACCAGGTCGTTGTAGCAGATCACCGCGTGGGGCAGGGAGTCGCGCAGCTCCTCGAAGGCCTGCTCCCCGCCCGCGGTGGTGGGGGCGAAGGGGCCGTGGCGCTGGATCTGCAGGCCGTGCTGGCGGGCGGCGACGCGGGCGGCGCGCCACCGCTCCCCGTCGGACCACGAGTTCACGGGCCCGGCGACGTAGGTGACCGTGCGCAGACCGTTCTCGGCCAGATGGGTCATGGCCTGGCCCATGCCGTGCTCGAAGTCGGGGGTGACGGAGTCGAGGCCGGCCACGCGCCGGTTCAGCACGACGACGGGGATGCGCTTGGAGAGGTGGTTCAGGGTCGCGTCGGACTGCCGGGTGCCCGAGAGCACGATCCCGTCGACGACGTCGACGGCGCTCTCCAGGCTCGAGCGCTCGCGCGCCTCGTCCTCGACGGTGTCGAGCAGGAGGAGCAGGAAGTCCTGCTCCTGCGCGGCCTCCTGCATGCCGGAGACGAGCTCGGCGAAGTAGGGGTTGGTGAGGTCGGGGACCTCGATGCCGAGCCGGTGGTGGCGGTGGCCGCGCTCCTGCGCGGGCGGGGCGGAGGTGCGGTAGCCGAGCGCCTTCGCGGCCTCCATCACCTTGGCGTGGGTCGCGGCGCTGACGCGGCCGGGCCGGGAGAACGCCCGTGAGACGGTGGACGGGGCGACGCCCGCCTCCTTGGCGACGTCGTAGATCGTCACGCGCTTGTCCGCCACTCGGCCGGCTCCGTTCCTCGCCTGCTCGGCACTTGTCCATGTGCGGGACGCTCCCCCGGTCCCGGCGCGGCGCCGACGGTCGTGCGGGCGCCCGCTGTCCTCGGCAGAGCTTACCCCGACCAGTGGGCAACCAGCGGCAACCGGTCCGCGGCGGGAGCGAGCGCCGCGAGGCCGCCCGCGACCCTCGTCCGAGGTGGCGGCGGGATCCGCTCTCGGGTCGGCGAGCCAGCGGGATCCGACGGCGTCAGCGCACCCCGCCGAGCTCGACGAGCATCACGCCCGCGACTATCAGCCCCATCCCAGCGAGCATCAGCGGGGTGAGCGGCTCGCGGAACAGGATCCTGGACAGCACCGCGGTCAGGACGATGCCGACCGCGACCCAGACGCCGTAGGCGACGCCGAGCGGCATGCCGAGCGAGAGCGCCCCGGAGATGAGGGCGAAGGCGGCCAGGTAGCCGAGCACGAGCGGCACGTACCAACGACGGTCGCCCCCGGTGGAGGCCATGCGCAGGGAGAGGGTCCCGCCGACCTCGGCGAGGACGGCTCCGGCGAGCAGCAGCCAGCTCATCGCGCCTCCTCCCCGCCGGCGTGGACGGCGCCCGTCGCGGCCACGGGAGACGCCGCCGCCCCGTCGGCCGCCTGCTGCGCACGCTGGGAGCCGATCTCGACGACCGACACCCCGGCGGCGACCAGCACGAAGCCGGTGACCTTCAGGACGGTGAGCACCTCTCCGAACAGGAGCGCGGAGCCGGCGGCGGCGAGGACCACGCCCGCAGCGCCCCAGATGCCGTAGGCGACGCCGAGGGACATCCCCCGCCGCAGCACCTGCCCCAGCAGCGTGAAGGCGAGCACGTATCCGGCGACGACCAGCACGTACAGCGCGGGGACGTCGAGCGCGCCGCGCAGCGAGAGGGTCGCGGTGACCTCGCTGAGGATCGCTGCGACCAGCAGCAGCCAGGCGGTCATGCGTCACCTCCGAGCAGGTCGCGGGCGAGCTCGCGGATCCGCTCGAGCTGCCCCTCGGGGCCGACGTCCAGCCCACTGGCGCGGTCGAACCAGAGCCCGTCGGCCATGAGCCGCACCGCGAGGAGCCGGTCGCCGCGCCCGGCGTCGGTCCCCTCGGGGATGCCGAGCCAGCGGTCGAGCTGCTCCTCCCAGCGTTCGGTGAGAGTGACGCGCAGGTGGGGGTCGGCGAAGATCACCAGGTCAGCGGCATCGATCGCGCCGGTGCAGGCCCAGTCGAGATAGGCGAGCACGCGCTGCTCGGCGGGAGCCTCGGCGAAGTCCTCGATCTCGGCGCCGTGGCGCGCGGCGACCAGGGCGAGCATCTCGCACTCGTAGCGCGCGGTCATCCGGTCGAGGATCGCGCCGAGCAGCTGCTCCTTGGTGGAGAAGTGGTACATCAGGCCCGGCTTGGTGACCCCGGCGGCGCGGGCGGCGGAGTCGAGGGTGAGCGTGCCGCCCTCGCCGAGATGGGCCTCGGCGGCGTCGAGCATCGCCTCGCGGGCCGAGGGGCGGTGCGCGGGGCGGTCGTGCGGGCCTGTGCGTGCGGGAGCCATGGAACCTCCGGATCCGACGGGAACGCTCGTTACTTTACCGTCCGGATGGCCAAGTAACGCTAGCCGGATGCGACTCCGGCGTGAAGGAGTTCTCCTCGCTCGGCACCACCCCCCGGCACAGGCGCCCAGCGGGCGATCTTCACGACGGGCGGGGGTATCCAGCGTGATACCAGAGCGGTATCATCTCGTCATGGCCATGACTCTACGACTCACGGATGACGACGAGAAGATCCTCGCCGAGCTCGCGCGCGAGGAGGGCATCAGCCGGCAGGAGGCCACGGTCCGCGCGATCCGCGAGGCAGCCGCCCGACGGGGGCACGAGAAGGCGGTGCAGGATCTGTCCCTGCGTGCGCGCACTCGCTACGCCGACCTCCTCGACCGACTCGCTCAGTGACTCCGGTTCGCTATCTGACCCTCGAGGACCTGCTGACACTTGTCGACGACCTCCGAGTCGGCCCGGTGCGCGACGTCGGCCTCCTCGAGTCCTCGGCACATCGCCCCACGACCACCCTCTGGGGTGCAGACGCCTATGAAGGACTCGACCTGAAGGCCGCGGCGCTCCTCGAGTCCATCGTCCGCAACCACACTCTCCTCGACGGCAACAAGCGCCTGGGTTGGCTGGCCGTCGTCGTCTTCCTTGGACTGAACGGCGTCGACCTCGATGCGCCCGACGAGGAGGCCTACGACCTGGTCATCGCCGTCGCCACAGGACAGATGCCCCTCGAGGACGCGGCAGAAGCACTCAGCTCCTGGCACTGAGCCGAGGCTCGGCTCCCGCTCACTCCCCCGGCGCGGGGGCCCAGCGGGCGATCTGCGCGGCGAGGTGGCCGGCGCCGTAGCCGTTGTCGATGTTGACCACGCCGATGCCGGGCGCGCAGGCGGACAGCATGGTGAGCGCCGCGGTGACGCCGCCGGCGGCGACGCCGTAGCCGACGGAGGTGGGCAGCGCGACCACGGGCGCGGGGATCTGCCCGGCGATCACGGTGGGCAGCGCCCCGTCCATCCCGGCCGCGACGACCACACAGGCGGCCTCGCGCAGCTCGGGCAGGCGGGACTGGAGCCGGTGCAGCCCTGCGATGCCGATGTCGGCGATGAGCCTGGTGGGGCGGCCGAGGTGGCGGGCGGTGAGCTCGGCCTCTCGCGCGACGGGCAGGTCGCTCGTGCCGGCACAGGCCACGATCACCAGGCCGCCGCTCGACGCGGGCGGCGCGGCGGGCCAGGCGAGGAGGCGGGCCGAGGGGTCGTGGGAGGCGTCCGGCAGGGCCTCGAGGATCGCGCTCGCCCGGACCTCGTCGGCGCGCGTGAACAGCACCGGGCCGAGGCCCTCGCGCCCCTCGGCATGGAGGCGCGCGTAGGTCGCGGCGATCTCGCGGACCTGCGCGACGCTCTTCGCGTCGCAGAGCACGGCCTCGGGCGCGCCGCGGCGGGAGGCGCGGTCGAGGTCCAGGTCGAGGAAGCCCTCGATCCGACCGGCCCCGTCGGCCGCCCCCGTCCCGTCGGCCGGCACCTCAGCCACGCGCGGACTTCCCGACGATCTGCAGGGAGAACAGGCCCGAGCGGATGCCGTCGAGATCGATGGTGACGTGCTGGAAGCCGGTCTCCTTCCCGGCGGCCACGAGGGCTGCGCGGATCTCGGGCTCCATCGCGCGGGGCAGCTCCTCGGTGGGCAGCTCGATGCGGCCGACGGCGCCGTGGTGGCGCACCCGGCAATCGCTGAAGCCCTGCTCGTAGACGGCGTCCTCGAGGTCATCGATCTGGCGCAGCTTCTCGGGGGTGACGCTCTCGCCGAAGGGGATGCGGGAGGCGAGGCAGGGGGCGGCGGGCTTGTCCGCGACGGGGAGGGACATCTGCCGGGCCACCTCGCGCACCTGCGACTTCGTCATGCCGACGACGGACAGCGGTCGCAGCACCCGGTGCCGGGTCGCGGCGCCCGCGCCGGGGCGGTCGTGGCGGGTGGCGTCGTCGGCGTTCTCGCCGTAGGCGACGGCGTCGAGGGAGTGCTCGCCCACGACGTCCTCGCCGATGCGGGTGAACAGCTCGTCCTTGCAATGAAAACACCTAGCAGCGTCATTTTTTTGGTAGTCGGGGTTCTCGCCCTCATGGGTGGGGACCTCGATCGCCTCGGCGCCGATCACGCGCGCGACCTGGTGGGCGAGGCGCCGCTCGCGCCGGGCGAGGGACGGGGAGACGCCGAGCAGCGCGACCACGTTCTCGGCGCCGAGCGCGCGGACGGCGAGCGCGAGCAGGGTCGCGGAGTCGACGCCGCCGGAGTAGGCGACGCCGAGCCGCTGCACGCCCGCGAGCTCGGCGGAGACCGCCTCGGCGAGCTCGAGCGCCTCGCCGGTCAGGGCGTCCGGGGTCATCGCCTCGACCTCGAAGCCGGGGTGGCCTGGTGCGAACAGGGAGGTGGGAGCCGACGGGGCGGTGCCGAGGGTGAGCGGGACGGGCTGGCGCAGGCTGGTCACTTGGCCTGCCCCTCCGCGCCGTCGCGCTCGGAGGCGAGGCGGAACAGCACCTCGCCGGCGTGGTCGATGACGAGCGTGTCAGGATCCTTCCGCAGCTCCTCGATGTCGAGGGAGGCGGGGTCCATGTACAGCACGTTGTGCGCCTCGGTCTCCTCCTTCGAGATGGAGGTGGCGAAGTAGCGGTTCACGCGCTGCCTCTCCTCCCCCGTCTCCGGGTCGTAGGTGCCCAGGCCCGTGACGTGCGTGGAGTGGGCGAGCTCGCCCCAGGGGTGGTCCTTGAACCGGTCCCACTGCTTCGTGAAGTACTCGATGTTGTGATAGCCGATGTCGCGGATGCCGGGGTGCATCGCGGCGACCTCGGTGATGTGCGGGGCGTAGATGATGACGTCGCCGCCGTCGGCGCAGACGGGCTCGGACTTGTAGAAGCCCTTCGCGCCGGTCCACATGTCCTCGTACATCTCGGGCACGAGTGCGACGATCCGCTGGTAGGGCTTGTCGACGTAGGTGATGTGGGTCTGCGCGGAGATCTTCGCCATCGCGGCCCAGGCGGCCTGCGGGTCGCCGTAGGCGATCGCGCCGAGGTCCTGGCCGCCCTCGGCGACGTCCATGGTGAAGCAGAGCTTCTCGGAGGGGATCAGCTCGCTCGCGGCGTCGATCAGCTGGCGCACGGGGGTGATGCCGAGGGTGCCGATGATGCGGCTGGCGGTGATGAGAGCGCCGACCCAGTGGGAGATGTCGATGACGTCGTGGACGGAGCAGCCGGGGAAGAAGTACTTGTTCCCGCCGGAGAAGCCGACGACCTCGTGGGGGAAGACGGGGCCGACGATGAGGTTCACGTCGGATTCGACGACGAGCTTGTTGATCTGCACGTTCATGGGGATGTCGGTGAGCAGCCCGCCGGTGAGATCGGCGATCTGCTCGGCGGGGATCACGCCGAGGTCGGCGATCTGGGAGGGGTCGTCCCAGGCGTGGTTGACGACGGTCCACTCGGGGTAGGTCGCCTTCGCGCCACGCTCGGTCGCACCGAGGAGCTGGTCGATCGCCTGCTCGCTCATCGCGGCGTGGGTGCCCAGCGCGATCAGCACGGTGACGGAGGCGGCGCGGCCGGCGAGCGCGTCGTGGATCGCGGGCAGCACCTTGGGCAGGGGCACGGAGCGGGTGCCGTCGGGGATGATCAGGCAGACGCTCTTGCCGTCGTAGTCGCCCGCGGCGAGCTGCTCGGTGACGAAGGCGGCGATCTGCTCGTCGGTGAGGAGGCCGCCCGGGCCGCCGAGGAGGGCGGCGCGTTCGGCGAGGCCCTCGGGGATCGGGTGGATCGTGGGCTGCTGCGTCTCCGTCGTCGTCTGGCTCATGGATCCACTATGCGCGCTGTGACCGGGGGCGACAAGGAACGGCGGGGTGTTGCCACGGGCGGCCGGTGCTGCTGTGGACGCGAGTCGCGCACCATGCCGGCCCCTGCCCCACCTCCGAAGCACCGTCACCGACATACCGCGATCTCCGGACGCGCGCACCCGGTCGCCGCGAGGAACCCGGGCCCTACGTGTCGCCCCGCACCGCCCCGGTGGCCGGCAGCATCCATTCGAGGGCGTCGGCCCAGGTGCCGCGCCACCAGGCGGGGTCGTGACCGCCGGCGAACTCCCGGTAGACGGTGTCGTACCCCTTCTCCCGCAGCACGCTGCGCAGCCAGCGGTTGGCAAGGGTCTGCCATACCTGGGCCGGCGGCGGGCCGAGCTCGAGCGCACCCACCTCCTGGTAGATGCGCACCGGCGCCGTGGGCAGCTGCTCCGCGGCGGAGATCAGGAGCGGGGTGGGGGCGGCGGCCAGGTCGGGGGCGTCGGCTCCCGGCAGGCGGGGCAGCTCGGGGTGGTACCAGCAGGACGCGGACTGCAGGATCGCACCCCCGACCACCTCGGGGAAGTGCAGAGCGGTCCATCCCGCACAGAGCCCGCCGTAGCTGGAGCCGGAGAGCACCACCTGCGCCGGGTCGGCGGAGACACGGTGTCGCGCGCGCAGGAGGGGCAGCAGCTCGTGGACCAGGAAGCGGGAGAAGAACAGGTTGCCGGGCAGGTCCAGATCGCGCCGCTCCGCCTGGTCCACGAGCACCACCACGACGGGCTCGATCCTCCCCTCGGCCAGCAGCGCATCGCGCACCGCCGGTGCGCTGTGCTCGGGGCTGCCGTCGAACACGATCACCGCCGGCAGCGGGCCGTCGGCCGCCTCGGCGGGCGGTGAGACCCAGACCCGGCGCTCCGCGTCGAGCTCGGCGCTGTGCAGCAGGACCTCCTCCGGCGGGGCGGGGTCGAGCTGGGCAGCACGGTCGAGAATCGGCAGCGGCTCCGCCTCGGGCAGGACGGCGACGGCCCCCTCGAGCCGACGGTCCGGGAGCCTGCTCGGGGGGTTGAAGGGGTCGCGCACGAGGCTGCTCGTCCCGTCGGCCGCCTCACGCTCGAACGCGTAGCTGACGCGCAGGTCGGCAGGCAGGCGGAGGGTCAGGGCGTGCAGCTTCGATCCGGCGATCGGCGACATCGTGAGGTCGCCCGGGAGCGCCCGGTCGACGAGGGTGCGGAGGCGGTAGGTGGTGCCCGGCATTCCCTCGCGGTCCACGGCCGCGAAGGTGACGTCGCACCAGCCGTCCTCGACGGGGCCCATGATCGGCGCACCCTCGGTCTCGAGCCGGGTGCACAGCTCCTCGGGCCCCGGCCCGCAGCCGGCAGGGCCGTCGAGGTCCCCGCTGTTCACCCGAGGGCCTCGGTCGCGAGATCCTCGAGGGTGCCGGCCGCCCAGGGCAGGCTCAGCGGGCTCTGCATCCGGATCGCCCAGGCGAAGGCCGCGAACTGCTCCTCGGGGTCGGGCTCGTACAGCGCCCAGCGCCCGTCCTCCACGGCCGGGACGGAACGGAACAGCTCGCTGCCGGTGAACCATTCTGCGCCCTCCGGGGAGGGGTTCGAGGTCACGAGCAGCAGGTCTGCATCGATCTCGCTGACCAGCTCGTCGCTGATCTGGTAGTTCTCCGCCGTGAACTGCTCCGCCTGCGCAGGCAGGACGAACCCGAACCGCTCCAGCAGCGCCGCGGAGTCGCTGCCGGGGAAGCTGAAGTAGGCAGCTCCGTGCTCCTGGGAGTAGACGTGCACGTGGGCCGCGCTCAGACCGGCGAATCCAGGGTTCCGCCCGGCGACCGCGTCGAGCTCGGAGTGGATGTCGTCGACGAGGGTCGTGGACGCCTCGGTCAGGTCCAGCACCTCGCCGAGCCGGGCGGCGATGTCCTCCCAGGACGGTCGTGCGTCCGGGTCGGGCAGCAGCAGGGGCGCGATCGAGGAGAAGCGGTCGAAGTCCTCCTGGCCGAACGCCTCGGGAGCCTGGAGGGCGACGATGAGGTCCGGGGAGGCGGCGAGCACCTCCTCCGCGCTCGGCAGAGCGCCCGCCTCCGCCGCCCAGAAGGTCTCCACTCCTGCGAGGGTCTCCACCTCCGCCCAGGGCTCGAGCTCGACGGTGTCAGGCGCGTAGACGGGGGCGATGCCGAGGGCGAGCAGCGTATCGCTGTCGACCGTGGACGGGGAGATGACGCCGATCCGCTCGGGACGGGCCTCCAGATCGGTCGTCCCGAAGCCGCTCTCGAGTTCGAGCGGGTAGGTGGTGGTGCCCTCCGCGGCAGGCAGCGCGGCATTGCGGCCGCTCTCGTCGGCGCCGGGGCTCGCCGAGTCCTCCTCCCCGCCGCATCCGGCCAGCAGCAGGCTCGCGGCCACGCCGCCGAGGAGGAACGTGGAGCGGGTCAGGGACACGCGCCGTGGAGCGGTCATGAGGAAGGCCTTCCCACCGGTGGAGCCGGTGTGCCGAGGACGGTCCGCGCGTGGAGGGAGCCGACGGCCGTGCTCGGCGCTGTGGTAGAGAGCTGTGATCGAGATTCGGGTTCCCACCAGGCCGGGAGAGGAGTCGAGGCCCCTCCGGCCGGTGGCCAGGTAAGGCTAACCACACCTTCTGGCGAAGGATTCCCCGAGTGCGCCATGCTGGAACCCCGGAGGCGACATGGCTGGTCGGGCCGCCGTGCCGGGGCCCGCGCACCGCACGCGCCGCGATCGCCGATCCGCCATCCCCGAGACGTCACCAGGAGGAGCGCTGAGCACCGCATCCCTCCCCCTCGGCGCGGTGGTCCCGCAGAACAGCCCCCGGCTGCTCGGTCACGGACCGCACTCGCACGACGTCTCCGAGCTCGTCTACGTCGTGGCCGGTCGAGCCCGGCTCGATGTGGACGGAGCCCGGGTACCGCTGTCCGCTCGCGACGCCGTGTGGATCGCCCCCGGGACCGTCCATGCGATGCGGTACGAGAGCGGAGGGATGGCCTTCGGCGCCCTGCTGTCCCCGGGGACCAGGCCCCGAGGTCCCGTGCAGTTCCTCGCCCCGATGCCCGAGCTGGATCGGCTGATGATCACGATCCTCGGCGCGGCCCCGTCCGGGGAGGAGCAGATCCGTCCGTTCCGTTCCGCCCTGGACTCGCTGCTGGGGGCGCTCGACGGCGAGCACTTCCCGCTGCTCCTGCCGCGTCATCCTGCGGCCCGGCGCGTCGCCCGCCGCCTCGCCACCAGCGAGGAGACGCTGCAGGAGCTCGCCTTCCACGAGGGCATCAGCCTCCGCCAGCTGCAACGACTGTTCCTCGAGGAGACCGGGGTCCCCGCCGCGACCTGGCGACGGCGCTCCCGCCTCAATGTGGCCCTGCGAAGCCTCCGCGGCGGCAGCAGCACGGTGGTCGCGGCGCATCGCGCCCGCTACTCGAGCGGCGCGAGCCTGCTGCGTGCCCTCTCCCGCGAGACGGGGGTCCCGCCGTCCCGCCTCGTGCAGGACCTGTGGGGAGCGTTGCGGGAGGCGCCGCCCGATGAGGCCTGCCAGGGGCTTTGCTAGCGTTCGAGCATGTCCGTCACCGAGCTGTCGACCAGCGCCCAGAACTACCTCAAGGCCGTCTGGAGCCTCGGCGAGTGGTCCGACGATCCCGTGAGCGTCTCCGCGATCGCGGAGCGGGTGGGGGTGCGGCTGTCGAGCGTGTCGGACGCGATGCGGAAGCTCGGCGAGCAGGGCCTGGTCGAGCACACCCGCTACGGCACGATCGCGCTGAGCGCGCGGGGGCGGGTGCACGCCCTGGCGATGGTGCGGCGGCACCGGCTGATCGAGACGTTCCTGGTGCGCGATCTCGGCTACGGCTGGGAGGAGGTCCACGACGAGGCGGAGCAGCTCGAGCATGCCGTCTCGGACCTGCTCGTCGAGCGGCTCGACGCGCATCTCGGGCATCCGGAGCGGGATCCCCACGGCGACCCCATCCCGGCGGCCGACGGCACCGTCGTGCGACCCGATGCCCGCCTGCTCTCGAGCCTGCCGGCCGGGACGCGGGTGCGGGTGGAGCGGATCTCCGACGCCGATCCGCGGCTGCTCACCTTCTGCGCGGCTCAGGGCATCGTGGTCGGGGCGGAGCTGGAGATCCGCGAGGGGCCGGAGTTCTCCGACGCGCTCGAGGTCTCGCTCGTCGCAGCGGACGGCGCGGTGCCGCTGGGTCGCTCGGCGACCGATGCGATCTGGGCGTCGGTGACCGACGGCGGCGCCTGATCCTCCATCGGCGCCGGCCCGGGGTCCGAGGACGCCGCGCCCGATGAGGCGCGTCCGGCCGGTCCCTCGACGCGCCGTGCCCGGTGCCGGGCGAGCAGCCCGTACCGGGGCGCGAACAGGTGCACGAGCGCGTACAGCGCTCCCTGCACCAGCACGATCAGCCCGCCGGAGGCGGCGTCCAGCCAGTAGCTGAGCAGGATCCCGGCCGCAGAGGCGGCGACCGAGAGCGTCGGCGCGATCAGGAGCATGCGGCTGAAGCGGTCGGTGAGCAGGCGCGCGGTCGCGCCGGGGATGATCAGCATCGCGACCACCAGGATCACCCCCACCACCTGCAGCGCGACCACGGCGGTGACGGCGAGCAGGCCCAGCAGGAGGGCGCCGAGGCGGCGCGGGGAGAGGCCGATCGCCCTCGCGTGGGTGGGGTCGAAGGCGTAGAGGGTGAGGTCGCGGCGGCGCAGGAGCAGGACGGTGAGGGCGACCCCGGCGAGCACCGCGATCTGTGCGAGCGCGCCGCGGGAGACGCCGAGGACGCTGCCGAAGAGGATGTGGCCGAGGTCGGTGTGGCTGGGGGTGACGGAGATCAGCACCAGACCGAGTGCGAACAGGGTCGTGAACACGATCCCGATCGCGGCGTCCTCCGCCACCCTTCGCGACTCGCGGACCGCGCCGATCAGCACCACGGCGAGGAGCCCGAACACGATCGCACCGAGCGCGAAGGGGAGGCCCAGCGCGTAGGAGAGGACCACGCCGGGCAGCACCGCATGGGAGACCGCGTCCCCCATCAGCGACCAGCCGATGAGCACCAGCCAGCAGGACAGCAGGGCGCAGACCACGGCGGCGAGAGAGGTCGCGGCCAGCGCCCGCAGCATGAAGTCGTACTGCAGCGGCTCGGTGACCAGGTCGAGCGGGTTCATCGGGCGGCACCTCCGGCGGCGAGCGGGTCCAGGCCGAAGGCTCGGGCGAGCATCGCGGGCTCGAGCGCCTCGATGACCGGGCCGTGGAACAGGAGCCGACGCCGCAGCAGCACCGCGGTGTCGGCGAGGGCGGGCAGGGCCTGGAGGTCGTGGGAGGAGACGAGCACGGTGCAGCCGTCGGCCGCGAGCTCGCGCAGCACGGCGACCAGCAGGGCCTCGCTGCGCTTGTCGACCCCGGCGAAGGGCTCGTCGAGCAGGAGGGTGCGCGCCCCCTGGGCGAGGCCGCGGGCGACGAACGCCCGGCGGCGCTGCCCGCCGGAGAGCTGTCCGATGGGCCGGCGGGCGAGCTCGGTGAGCTCGACCCGGTCGAGCGCCTCGGCGACCGCGCGGCAGTCCTCGGGGCGGGGCCGACGGGTGAGCCCCTGGTGGCCGTAGCGGCCCATCATGACCACGTCCGCCACGCTGACGGGGAAGGAGGCGTCGATCGCCTCGCCCTGCGGGACGTAGCCGATCGCGCCGCGGCGGCGTGCCCGGGCGGGCTCCTCGTCGTCCACTCGGATCCGACCGGACGCGATCGGGACGGTGCCCATGATCGCGCCGAACAGGGTGGACTTCCCGGCGCCGTTCATGCCGACCAGGCCGGTCACCTCCCCGGCCGCGATGTGCACGCTGAGCCCGTCCAGGGCGGTGACCTCGCCGTACCGGACCGTGAGGTCCTCGACTCGGATGCTCATTCCGCGGCCTCCGCCCCGGTCAGCCCCTCGACGATCACGTCGGCGTCATGGCGGAGCAGGTCGAGATAGGTGGGGACGGGGCCGCCCTCCTGCGAGAGCGAGTCGACGTAGAGGGTGCCGCCGAAGCGGGCGCCGGTCGCCTCGACGACTTGCTGCATGGGGGCGTCGGAGACGGTCGACTCGCAGAACACGGCCGGGATCTCCTGGTCCCGGACGGTCTCGATGACTGCGGCGATCTGCTGCGGGGTGGCCTGCTGCTCGGCGTTGACGGGCCAGATGAAGTGCTCCTCGAGGCCCACGTCGCGCGCGAGATAGGAGAAGGCTCCCTCGCAGGTCACGAGCGCCCGCTCGTTCTGGGGGAGGGCGTCGACGGTCTCGACGAGCTCGTCGTGGATCTGCTGGAGCTGCCGGGAGTACGCCTCGGCGTTCTTCTCGTAGTCCTCGGCGTGCTCGGGGTCGAGCTCGCTGAAGGCCTCGACCATGTTGGCGACGTAGACCTGCGCCGCCTCGGGGCTCATCCAGGCGTGAGGGTTCGGGGTGCCCGGGTTCCCGGCGATGTCGAGCACCTCCACTCCGTCGGAGACCACCGCGTGAGGAACGTCGGCGGAGTCGACGAACTGGGCGAACCAGGCCTCGAGGTGCAGGCCGTTGTCGAGGATCAGGTCCGCCTCGGAGGCCTTGGCGACGTCGCCGGGGGTGGGCTCGTAGCCGTGGATCTCGGCGCCGGGCTTGGTGATCGACTCGACGCGGAGGTGCTCGCCGGCCACGTTCTGGGCGATGTCCTGCAGGACGGTGAACGTGGTCAGGACGACCTGCGTGTCCCGCTCGCTCCTGCCGCCCGCGCTCCCACACCCGGTCAGCAGCATCACCACCACGACGGCCATCGCCGCTGCTGTCGTCCCGACCTGTCCTCCACGCCTCACTCGCACACCTCTTCGCCTCATCTGTCATCTCAAGTTCGCCATGCCGAACTCGGTAGATGGCACTGTCTCATATCCCGGCCTCGGAGTCACGCGGCGCCATGGCCGTCTCAGAATTCCGGCGACAGCCCGCCGCAGCGCGGGAAGGATGTCCGCATGGACGAGGTCGAGGTGGTCGTCGCGCACAGTGAACGGGCGACGCTGCGCGTGGGCGAGGTGTTCGTGAAGGTCGACGGGCACCCCACCCACCTGGCGACCGAGGCCCGGGCGATGGAGCTCGCCCCGGTCCCGACGCCCACGGTGCTGTGGCACGAACCGCCCGCGCTCGCCCTCGCGGCAGTGCCCGGCACCGCGCTCGGTGTGCTGGGCGCCCCGTCGGAGGCATCGCCTGCGGCATGGGCGGCGGCCGGACGGATGATCCGTCGGCTCCACGAGGCGCCTCTCCCGCCATGGCCCGGCCGACCGCTCGCGGACGTCGAGGCGGACCTCGAGCAGGAGTGCGAGTGGCTGCTCGCGCACTCCCCGCTCCCCTCCGAGGTGGTGCAGCGCAACCGGGAGATCGCCCGCGGGGCGCTGCGGCCGAGACGGCCTGCGTTCATCCACGGCGACCTGCAGATCACCCACGTCTTCATCGAGGACGACGAGGTCACGGGCATCATCGACTGGTCCGAGGGCGGACCGGGCGACCCGATGTTCGACCTCGCGATCCTCACACTCGGCCACGAGGAGCGACTGGAGGAACTGCTCGCGGGCTACGGCAGGGACGTCGACCGCGGCGCGATCCGCGCCTGGTGGTCGCTGCGGAGCCTCACCGCGGCGCGCTGGCTGCTCGAGCACGGCTTCGACCCGGACGCCCCCGGCTGCGAGTTCGACGTGCTGCGGGCGCGGATGCGGGAGGGGGCATGATGAGGTCGACCGAGCAACGTCCTGTCGCCGCGTGCTGTTCGTGGTCGTCCGGGCGGCCGCCGCCCACGGCTGACTACTGTGCACACGACGGCCCTGGCGCATCGTGCGCTCGGACGACCACGTCCCCGGGCCGCCTCACCCCAGGAGACATCATGGCTCGAGAACTGGTCTGGACCGGCTTCATGACGCTCGACGGCATCGTCGACTCCCCCGGCGGGGTGGAGGAGGGACATCCGCAGGGAGGCTGGGTGCTCAGCACCCCCTTCGACGAGGAGGCCTTCTCCCTCAAGGGCGAGGAGCTCGCCGAGACCTCCGCACTGATGTTCGGCCGGCGCAGCTACGAGGCCTTCGCCCCGGTGTGGAACGGCTCCGCCGACCATGCCGCCTATCAGGACCTCCCGAAGATCGTCGTCTCCACCTCGCTGGACGAGGCGGATCTGCACGAGGACTGGGGCGAGACCCGGATCCTCCGCTCCACCGAAGAGGTCGCGCGTGAGAAGGCCGGCGACGGCGGCGCGATCTTCCTCCACGGCAGCGCCGAGCTCGCGCGTCGCCTCGGGGAGGCGGGCCTCATCGACCGCTATCACCTGCTGTTGTTCCCGGTGACCCTGGGGACGGGGAAGCGATTCCTCCCCACCTCCGAGCACGACCGGCAGGACCTGCGCCTGCGCGACTCCGCCGCATACAGCAACGGCGTGGTGAAGCTGGTCTACGACGTGGTGCGCTGAGCGAGCCCTTCCGGGAGGGTCAGCCGCCCTGCCCAGATCTCCCCTTGTCGCGACCGCCTCGGGGCCCCACCATGTTCGGATGCAGCTGATCGTCCTCCACGGCCCCGCAGCCGCCGGGAAGCTCGCCACTGCGCGGGCGCTCGAGCGGCGCGTGGGCTATCCGGTCTTCCACAACCATCTCGTGGTGGACACACTGACCACGGTGTTCCCCTTCGGCAGCGATCCGTTCGTCCGACTGCGCGAGCAGTTCTGGCTCGACGTGTTCGCCGAGGCCGCCCGCAGCGGCCGCTCCCTGACCTTCACGTTCGCTCCGGAGTCGACCGTGCGTCCCGGGTTTCCCGCCCGCGTGCGGGAGACGGTCGAGCGCCACGGCGGCTCGGTCCGCTTCGTGAAGCTCGCCGTGAGCGCTCAGGAGCAGGAGCGACGGATCGAGAACCCCGACCGCGGCGAGTTCCACAAGCTGAACGACCTCGGGACGCTCCGTCGGACCCGTGATGCCGATCTGGAGGCCGAGCAGCCGCCGGCGGGGTTCTCGCTGCCGTAGAGCACCTTCACCCACTCGTCCTTGGTGAGCCGCAGCGCGCCGTGCTCGGTCTCGGACCGCCGCGCGGCGGTGGTCTTGCCGGTGCCGGGCAGGCCGACGGTGAGGAACAGGGTCGGGGGCATCTCTCAGAGCTCCTCATCCAGGGGGCGTGCACCGAGCGCGTAGGCCGCGCGCACGGGGAAGCTCATGACCCCGTCGAGGTCCGAGAGCTCCGCAGTGCGCGCGGCGAAGACCTCCCGTGTCCGCGCACGGACCTGCGGCGTCTGCGCGCGGACGACCGCTCCGGGGGTGGCGATCCCGGCGTCGAGACCGGCCCACAGGTCCTCGGGTCGGACCTGCCAGTCCCAGTGCAGGTCGCAGGCCCTGCGAACCTCGAGCTGCGCCTCCCGGGCGAGCCCGGCGAGGCCGTCGGCACTGCGGTCGAAGTCCTCCTCGGCCGAGAGTCGCTCCGGGGGCGGGAGCACGGCGCCCGCCTCCTCGAACACCTCCCCGAGCATCGCGCTCCAGCTCGCGCCGCCGGCGGGCCAGACGGTGATCGCGAGGCGCCCGCCGGGCCGCAGCACCCGGCGCAGCTCGGCGAGCGCGGCGCGAGGGCGGTCGACGTGGTTGAGCACGAAGCTCGCCGAGATCGCGTCCTCGCTCGCATCGGGCAGCGGCAGGTCGGGCAGAGCGGCGCGCAGCACCCGTCCGCGCAGGCGACCACGAGCGGACTCGACCATGGACTCATCGGCATCCAGCGCCGTCACCGCCCGCCCCGCACGCTCGGCCCGCGCGGCGAGGCGGCCGGTCCCGCAGCCGACGTCGAGGAGGTCCCTGCCCGGCAGGTCGGCGAGGAGCCGTGCGGCGGCGCCGTCGCAGAGGGTCGCGAAGGAGCGGTCGTAGGCCTCGGCGGTGGCGGTCCAGTCCCTCATGCCCCCAGTGAACAGCACGCCGCGCGACATCGCGGGCATCGGCGGCTCGCCCTCCGGACACTGACTTGCATCCTTTGATGCATGCATTAAAGTCGCGGTCATGCGACCCCCGACCCTCCCCTGGCTCGACACCCGCGAGAACCTCCCGATCGCCGCGCAGATCGCCGCGCAGACGGCCCGGCACATCGCCGAGGGCGCGATCGAACCGGGCGAGCTGCTGCGCGAGGTCGACCTGGCCGCCGAGCACGGCGCGAGCCGCACCCCGGCCCGCGAGGCGATGCTGCAGCTGGAGACCTGGGGACTCGTGCGTCTCCTTCCGAAGAAGGGCGCCCTGGTCACGAACCCCACGTCGCGAGAGCGGGACGAACTGCTGTCGGTCCGCGCGATGCTCGAGGGGCATGCGGTCGCCCGCATCGCCCCCGACGAGTCCCGCCGCCAGGGGCTGCTCGAGGCGCTCGCCCCGGTGCTCGAGGCGCAGGCGGCCTCTGTCGACCGCCCGGCCGACTTCACCGTCCACGACTACGCCTTCCACCTCACCCTCGCCTCCCACGACGACAACCACGTGGTCGAGGAGGTGCTGCGGTCGCTCGGGCCGCGCCTGTTCCGCCTCACGCATCTCGCCGTCCTCTCCCCGGCCGCGGACCTGCCCGCCCTGCACCGCGAGCACGTCGAGCTGACGGACGCCGTCGCGCGCGGCGACGTGACCGGCTTCCGCGAGATGATCGACCGCCACCTGCGCACCCGCCACGACAGCTACCCGGTGGTGGCCGAGTGAGTCGCGCACGGATCCCCGCCTGGCTCGCCGTCGTCCCCACAGGCTTCGTGCTCGCCTGGGGCGGCAACCACTTCACCCCCCTGCTGCACATCTACGAGACGCTCGGCGGCTACGCGCCGTGGCAGGCGAACCTGCTGCTGGGGATGTACGTGGTGGGCCTGGTCCCGGGGATGCTGCTGGCCGCGGCGCTCTCGGACCGGCACGGCCGACGTCCCGTCGCGATCGCGGGGCTCGGCGCCGCAGCGCTCGCGAGCGTGCTGCTCGCGGCCGGCATGGACACCTTCGCGGTGCTCTGCGCCGGTCGGGTCCTCGCCGGGATCGGTGTGGGCGTGGGCATGTCGGTGGGCTCGAGCTGGATCAAGGAGCTCTCCACCGCCCCGCACGACCGCCGTGCGGTCCCGAGCGCCGGGGCACGTCGCTCCTCGATGACGCTCACCCTCGGCTTCGCGATCGGCGCGGGCGTGACCGGTTCGCTCGCCCAGTGGGCGCCGCTGCCGGGACAGCTGCCCTATCTGATGCACCTGATCCTGTGCCTCCTGGCCGGCCTGGCGCTGATCGGGGTGCCCGAGACCCTGCCGCGCGAGCTGCGGGCGAGGGGCTCGCTGCGGGAGGACCTGCACGTCCCCTCGGCCGGGCACCCGACCTTCGTGCGCCTCGTGCTGCCCGCAGCACCGTGGGTGTTCGCCGCAGCGGGAGTGGCCTACGCGATCCTGCCCGCCACCGTCGAGGAGCAGCTCGGCGACGCCGCGACGATCTACGCGACCGGACTGACCGTGCTGACCCTCGGCATCGGCGCGGTCGCGCAGGGCGCCGTCGGCCTCATCGACCGCCTCACCCGCGGGCGCGCGCTCGTGGTGGGCATGGCCGGGATGAGCGCCGGGATGATCCTCGCGGCGGTCGCCGCCGATCTGCGCCACCCCGCCCTCGTGGTCGGCGTCGCCGCACTGCTCGGCGCCTCCTACGGGGTGTGCGTCGTGGCGGGCCTGGTCATCGCGCAGTCGCTCGCGACCACGCAGGACCTCGCCGGGATCACCGGCGTCTACTACTCGCTCGCCTATCTCGGCTTCCTGCTGCCGACGCTGCTGGCCGCGCTCACCCCGGTGCTGCCGTACACGGGAGGTCTCGCGATCGTCGCCGCAGTGTGCGTGATGTGCATGGCGACGGTTGCCTGGGGACTGCGACGCCCGCTCCCGCAGTCGACGGAGTCCGCGGCCGACGAGGTGGCGGAGGAGGAGCTCGTCGATCCCGAGGTCGCCGCGGTCGCGGCGTCCTGACACGATCGCGATGAACCACGGCACATCACCTTGCCCGCAACCGCCCCACCCCCGAAACTGTACCGACGCGACGGTTCAGTTCTGAGGAGGAGACGGTGGCGGAGACGATGAGCCCTGCACGACGGTGGGCGGCGCTCGCGGTGCTGGTGGGCGCGGTGCTGCTGCTCGCGATCGACGCGACCGTGCTCTACCTGGCGGTCCCTTCTCTGACCGCGGACCTCGCCCCGACGGCGACCCAAGTGCTGTGGATCGGGGACATCTACTCCCTGGCCATCGCGGGGCTGCTGGTCACCATGGGCAACCTGGCCGACCGCATCGGACGCAAGCGGCTGCTGCTGATCGGCGCGACCGCCTTCGGGCTCGCCTCGGCGCTCGCGGCCTTCGCGCCGTCGGCCGGGGTGCTGATCGCGGCGCGACTCCTGCTGGGGATCGCCGGGGCGACGATCATGCCCTCGACCCTGTCGCTGATCCGCAGCATCTTCACCGATGCCGCCGAGCGCACCCGCGCCATCGCGCTGTGGTCCGCCGCCGCGGCCAGCGGCATCGCGCTGGGCCCGCTGATCGGCGGGGCGCTGCTGGAGCACTTCTGGTGGGGCTCGGTGTTCCTGATGAACCTGCCCGTGATCGCGGCCGTGCTGGTCGGCGGGGCCTGGCTGCTGCCGGAGTCCCGCAACCCGGCGCCGGAGCGGTTCGACCTGCTCTCCAGCGCCCTGTCGATGGTCGCGATCGTCCCCTTCGTGCTCGCGATCAAGCAGGTCACCGGGGGGACGGCGAGCACTGTCACGGTGGCCGCGGTGGGCGTCGGCGTGATCGGGAGCGTGCTGTTCGTGCGCCGCCAGCGCCGCGCGAACTCGCCGATGATCGATGTGGAGCTGTTCCGCAATCCCGCGTTCAGCGGGGCGGTGCTGGTGAACTTCACCTCCGTCTTCGCCCTCAGCGGGGTGCTGTTCTTCTTCTCGCAGTACCTCCAGCTCGCCCGGCAGCTCAGCCCCTTCGACGCGGGCATCGCGCAGCTGCCCGCGGCGCTCTCCGCGATGGCGGCGGTGCTCCTGGTGGGCACGCTCCTGACCCGGCTGGGACGGGGCCGGGCGATCGCGCTCGCCCTGCTCACCGGCGCTCTCGGCCTGGGGCTGCTGGCGCTGCTGGAGAGCAGCGAGCAGCTGATCTGGGTGCTGCTGGCGCTCGTGCCCCTGGGGCTGGGGATCGGGATCTCGGAGACGCTCAGCGTGGACGCCGTGGTCTCCGCCGTGCCCCCGGCGAAGGCCGGCGCCGCCTCCTCGGTCTCGGAGACCGCGTACGAGCTCGGCGTCGCGCTCGGCATCGCCGTGCTCGGCTCGCTCATGACCCTGCTCTACCGCCTCCGCCTCGATCTGCCCTCCGACCTCGCCGGTCCGGCGGCCGCGCGCGCCGAGGACTCCCTGGCCTCCGCGACGTCCGCGCTGCAGGGCCAAGCCGAGGCGCTGGTCGCGGCGGAGCACGCCTTCGTCTCGGCGATGCAGCTGACCACCCTGGTGGCGGGCGGGGTCATGGTCGTCGGAGCGGGCATCGCGCTCACCCTCATCCCGAGCACCCGCGCGGCCCGCCCCGGGCGCGCCGACGCCGAGGCCGCGGCCGACATCGAGATCGCGGCCGACGCCGGGGTCGAGGTCGCGGCCGACGCCAGGGCCGCCGCTGAGAGGACGATCTCGAGCGCCGGGATCCGGGATCAGGGAGACTGACCTCATGGCACGGACAGCGGGACGCAGCGCGGAGGACACCAGGCACCTGATCCTCGAGACCGCTGCGCACCTGATCGGACGGCACGGCACAGCGGTGCCTGTCGCCGAGATCGCGCAGGAGGCCGGGGTCTCCAAGGGCGGGCTGCTCTACCACTTCGCCACCAAGGAGGCCCTGCTCCACGCCCTCGCCGAGCACCTCATCGAGCAGTTCCGCGCGGAGGTGCATCGCAGGGCCGAGCAGGAGGGCTCCGGCCCCGGGCGGCTCGTCCGGGCCTACATCCGCGTCAGCCTCGCCGAGGCCGGCGATCACGCGCGGCTGCGGGACTCGATCGCCCTGGCCGCGAAGCTCATGTTCGAGCCGGAGCTCGAGCAGCTCGTCCAGCAGGACGCGGATCGCTGGAAGGAGGAGCTGGGGCAGGACGGGCTCGATCCGTCCATCGTGCGCCTGGTGGTCGCGGCGGCCGACGGGAGCAACAGCGCCCCGCTGTGGGGAGCGATCCTCGACGAGGCCGATCGCCTCGCGCTCGAGGAGCAGCTGCTCGCCCTGGCCTCGCCGCAGCCGGAGGGCTCCTCAGGCGCCTGAGGGGCGCAGGCGGTACGGCCTCGTCTCTGCCTCGACCCGGAATCCCAGCGCGTCGTAGAACCCCCGCGCTCCCGGACGGTGCTCGTCCACGGTGAGCGCCACCCGCTCCCGGCCCGAGACCTGGTGGGCGCCATCGATCAGGCGCTGCCCGACCCCGGACCGGCGCGCTCCGGGGTGCACGGCGATGAAGTCCACGTACGCGGTGGACTCCTCCTGTCGCTGGAAGGCCACATAACCGAGGACCTCTCCCTCCGGGGCGAGCACCCAGGTCGAGTACCGGCTGCCGGGGTCCAGCAGTTCGGCGGTGTCGGCGTAGGTGCCGGGGAACTCGCGTTCGTGGAGCTCCCGCACGACGGCCTCGTCGGCGTCGTCGGCCGGCCGGAGACCGGGGTCGACGGGTCCCGTGGGCGCGGGCGCCGTCCGGGTCAGCTCGACGTTTCCCTCCCCTGCCTGCCAGCCGCAGCGGTCGGCGAGCCAGGCCATCCCCTCGTGGGCGAGGCCCGCGTACATCTCGTGGTGCGCGACAGGCGCCAGCTCCGTGACCGCCGCCAGCAGCGCCGGGCTGTGCTCGCGCCACGACCCTTCCTCGACCCACGGGCCGTGCACCCATGAGCGGCCGAGGTCCTCGTCCCACTCGATCACCGCCGCGCCGAGGACCCTGCCGTCCTCCGCGACGGCCACGCGTACGGTCTCCAGCCAGTGCTGGTCCAGCTCCTCGAGGTCGTGTCGGATCTCCTGCGGGTCGGTCCCGAGATAGGCGCAGGCGGTCCCGGGCGACTGCTGGTGGCGGACGATGAGGTCGAGCACGGCCTGCGGGTCGACGTCGCGTGAGGTCATGAGCATCAGGCCATGTTCTGCGAGGCCTGCGGCCGGGTCAATCGAGTTCTCGGTGACGGTG
>NZ_QXCP01000012.1:381093-385044 GCF_003711805.1 Brachybacterium sp. EE-P12
CCCCCCCCCCCCGAGGATGCCGGCGACGTCGAGCTCTCCCTGTGGTGCCTGTACGAGCTGCACCACCGCGGCTTCGACGACGTCGCCGATGAGCTCGAGTGGGACCCGCAGGTGATCGCGCTGCGCCGCCGGCTCGAGGAGGACCTCGAGCAGCGGCTGCGCGAGCAGGCGCCGGGCACATCCACCGCGGCGCAACCGCAGAGCAGGCACGACAGTTCCTGCGGCACAAGTCGATCTACACGCTCAAGGAGTCCGACCACACCACGTGGACGATCCCGCGCCTGTCCTATCCCGTGAAGGCTGCGGTGATGGAGCTGCAGTACGACGAGTACGGCGCCGGCAACCCGCATCGCCTGCACGCGCACCTCTTCGCCAAAGGGCTCGCCGCGAGCGGGTTGGACTCCGAGTACGGCGCCTACCTCGACGAGGCACCGCTCGAAGTGCTGATGCAGAACAACGTGATGAGTCTCTTCGGGCTGAACCGTCGACTGCGTGCCGCCTCGCTCGGCTTCCACGCCGCCTTCGAGGCCACCAGCTCCGCGCCCTCGCGCAAGATCGCTCGCGGTCTGCAGCGGCTCGACTTCCCGCCGGAGATGGTCGAGTACTACACCGAGCACGTCGAGGCCGACTCGGTCCATGAGCAGCTCGCGGTGCGGACCATGTGCGGCACGCTGATCGAGGAGGAGCCGGAGCAGCATGCGAACGTCTGGTTCGGCGCCTGGGCGTACCTGCACGTGGAGGACCTCTACGGCGAGCGCATGCTGACGGAGTGGTCGGCATGAACCAGCAGGCACCTGACGAGCATCCCGACGTGATCCTCTGCCCGGATGGCCCGATGCTGCTGCGCGGTGAGCACGTGATCGAGGACGAGGACGGGAAGGAGCACTCGACCACGCGCCCGGTGAGCGCTGTATGCCGCTGCGGCGCCTCGGGCATCAAACCCTGGTGCGACGGCACCCACAAGACGATGCGGAAGCGGCCCGGACGCTGAGCGGGCCCGGCTCAGACGCTCTGCCAGATGTCGTCCCCGCGGCGCAGCGCGTCGAAGCCGCCGTCGACGAAGAGGACCTGCCCGGTCATGCGCGCATTCGCGGGCGAGACCAGGAAGGCGTGCACGGCGGCGATGTGCTCGGCCTCTGCGACCCCGTTGTAGGGAGCGGGCATCGCGTCGTCGGCCATCCTGCGCCCCTCCTCGGTCGAGAAGAGCTCGGTGGTCATGCCGGTGCGCACCTGGCCGGGGCCCACGCCGTTCAGGCCGATGCCCGCGCCCGCGTACTCGTCGGTCGGCGCGTTCCGGCGGATCCAGCGGGAGATGGCCCGCTTGGAGCTGGAGTAGTTCGCGTAGCCGGCCTGCGGCCCCTGCGCGGCCAGGGCGGCGCCGCGGGCGACCGCGGCCTCGGCGTCGCCGGCCAGCAGCAGATCGACCAGCTCGGGGTCGTTGCCCTGCAGAGTCGCGGCCGAGGTGGTGACGCTGATCCGCGGAGCGTCGGACGCGGCGAGCTGCGGGCGCAGCGCCTCGATGAGGCGCACCGTGCCGAAGTAGTTGATCCTCACCGACAGCTCCGAGGGAGCGGAGACGCCCGCGTTGGCGACCAGGCCGTCCAGCACCCCACCGGTGCGCTCGGCGATCTCGGCGGCGACGCGGTCGATCTGCGCCGGATCCGAGAGGTCGCCGGTGACGTCCCCCTCGTGCAGGTCGACGCGGAGGACGGTGTCGCCTGCGGTCTCGAGGAGCTCGGCGGTGGCCTTCCCGATGCCCGAGGCGGCTCCGGTGACGACGATGGTGCGCGGCATGAGGTGATCCCTTCGACAGTGGTGTCGGCGCCCGCGGGCGGCGGACCGCCGCTTTCGTCCCAGCGTATTCGAGGTGTCCGGGGCTCACCGGGACCTGGTGCCCCTGACCGCACGACTCACCGCGACGTCGGCGGGCGCTGTTTCCGCGGTGCGGGGACAGGCGAGCCAGGTGCTCCTGCGATGAAGCTGTGCTGGATGCCGGCGATTCGCCAGTCGTCACCGATCCGCACGAGATGGAAGGAGCTCCGGGTGGTCGGAAGCGGGTTGCCTCGTGCGGTGCCGCGGACGTCCAGACGGGCCACGACCATCGCCGAGCCGGGGTGCTCACGAATGGTGACCTCATCAAGGACGAGTGCGTCGTAGTGGAGCTGCCCGTCGGACAGGCGCTGGAGCCAGGCATCCTTGGACAGCTGGAAGCCGACCGGGCCGACCCCGAGGAAGTCCTCGGTCAGCAGTTCAGCGGTTCTCCCCGCATCGCTGCGCCGTTCGGCGTCGGCCCATTCGGTGAGGGTGGATTCGATGGTGTTCATGAGTTCTCCTTCTGTCGGGTTCTGCGGTGGTGTGTGCGGCGTGTCGGCGGGATGAGGAATCCGGCGGCGATGATCCAGGCAAGGGACGTGAAGCGCCCGATGGGAACGAGCACCTGGAGCGGTTCGACCACCATGGCCAGGACCGAGAACTCGCACACGGCGGCGATGACGAGACCGGCCCAGCTCAACTGCGCCGGAAGCAGCCGCAGGACGAGGGCCGGCACCGCGATGCCGGCGACGAGCAGTCCCAGTCCGAGGAGGTGGGCGACGCCGCCGGACGCGAAGGCGAGGATCCCGAGGGCGTGCACCAGGTTCGGCTGTGCAGCCACCGCGCTCTGGCCGGCAGTCCAGGCCACCAGCGCCGAGCCTGCCAGCATGACGGAAGCGGTGACCCCTCCGTACAGAGCGATCGCCGGACCTGGCACCCGGATGCCGAGGCGTCGCAGGCGCGCGTACATGATCGCCGCGTAGATGCCCAGGGGGACTGACGACCCCAGCTGCAGCATGGCTGATGCTCGGGCGGCGAGACCGTGGTGTGCGAGGAAGTCCGAGTATCCGTCGACGAACGACGAGGACAGCGCCTGACCGCCGCCGAGGATCGCCACGACGGCGAGGCTCGCGATGAACAAGCCCGTGCTCACAGCCCCGACCACTCCGGCGTGGGGCCCCTCCGGCCGGCGGCGCGCGGTCGACGAGGTCGATTCGACTGCACCTCTACTACTGTTCATACAAGGAATGATACACAGCATGAACTATATGTCAATGGATCTATCATGGATGCATGACGTCCTCTCGCCGCCATCGAGTCGCTTTCCTGCTCGCCCAGCTCGGTTCGGACGCCGCGAGCGGGTTCGAACAGACACTGCGGCCGCTGGGCATCACTCCCTCGGATGCGGGAGTGCTTCGGTTCGTCGGCCGCAACCCCGGGATCAGCCAGCGAGCGGTGAGCGAGCACGTGGGCGTCGGGTCGAGCCGGATCGTCGCGATTCTGGACCGGCTGGAGTCCCGCGGGCTGGTCGAACGCCGGCGCAGCAGGACGGACCGCCGCAGTCACGAGTTGAACCTCACCGAGCTCGGCCGAGAGCTTCTGACCGAGGTGGGACAGCTCGCCAGACAGCACGAGCAGGACTACACCGCAACCCTGGAGCCAGATGAGGTGGAGCAGCTTCAAGACGTGCTCGGGCGCATCGCCAGCGCTCGCGGCCTCTCCGTCGATATTCATCGAGACAGCTCCGTGAACTGATCACCGACGGCGCATCACGTGCCCGCAGCGCCAGCACCGCCGCTCTCCCCGACCAAGGCCTCGACATGACACGTTCCACGTCGCTCGCGCTGCCGCCCGGGCTGTCCCTGCTGTGGGAGAGCGCCGACGAGCACGCGGCGCTGCGCGACCGCTTCGGCTTCGCGGATGTCGGGGAGGCGACCGACTGGCTCGTCGCCGCGCTCCACGAGCACTGGGGCCTCACGGTCCGCTCCTGCGGTCGCCTCACCATCAGCGACCACAACGCCATCGCCTGGGTGAGCACCGACCGGGCCGAGCTGGTCGTGAAGTGGTCCAGGGCGTTCGTCGCCAAGCTGGTCGGGAGTCACTGCGCGGGGCAACATGCACCGCCTGCCCTAACCGAAC
>NZ_QXCP01000001.1:0-174573 GCF_003711805.1 Brachybacterium sp. EE-P12
TCAACCACCTAGTCAAAACAGCCTGACCAAACCAACCGACTGACTCCAACCAGCTTGACAGTCAACGGGGACGAGCGCCAGTTCTCTCGCCTCGAGGCGACGACCGGGCTGATCACCCGCCTCGCTGACCAGGGGATCCCCGTCGCGGCTCCCGTTCCCGCACGCGACGGTGCCGTGCGCGTGGCCACGGACGGCCTGATCGGCCCGCTGTCGGTCGCGGTGCTCCCCGAGATCGACGGCACCTGGCTGGACGTGACCGACCTCGAGGCGGTGCGTACCGTGGGCGTCTGCCTCGCCCGGATGCACGAGGTCCTCGGAGGGCTCGAACTCCCCACGCTCGAGGGGCAGCCGCCGCGCCCACCGCGCGAGCGGGTGCGCGCCTGGCTCGAGGACCACGACCACGGCCGCGCCCCGTCGGCCTCGGCCCGGCTCGCCGCAATGCTCGAGGACCTGCCTGACCTCGTCGACACCCCGCAGCTCCTCCATGGCGACGTGCGCGCCGCGAACCTCCTGATGCGGGGCGGGCAGGTCGCGGCGGTGCTGGACCTCGACGAGGTCCGCGTCGACCATCGCATCGTGGAGCTCGCGCAGTCGAGCGTGCTGCTCGGGACCCTGTTCCGCGACTGGCGTCCGACGCCCGTCCCCGCCCGACGTGCGCTGCGCGAGGGCTACAGGCGGCTGCGTACCCTCGACGCCCGGGAGCACGCCTGGCTCGAGGCGCTCACCCTCTGGATCGGCCTCGCGTCGGTCCCCGCGGGGGACGCGGCGCAACCCTGGATCGCCGCGGTCGAGGACTCGCCGTTCGGCTGAGCTCGGCGCCGGCCCTCACAAGCCCGGGCCGACGCCGGGTCAGAGCGTCGCCACCGAGCCCCCGTCGACCCGGTAGTTCGAGCCGACCACGAACGAGGCCCGGTCCGAGCACAGGAAGGCGATCACCGCGGCGACCTCCTCGGGTTCGCCGCGCCGCTCGAGCTCGAGGTGCGGTCGCTCCTGCTCGAGGAAGGAGCCGATCGCCTCGTCCCGGTCCACGCCGAGCTGCGTGGCGCGCCTGTCCATCATCGCGTCGGTCATCGGCGTGCGGATGAACGCCGGGGAGACGGCGTTGACCAGCAGGCCGTCACGGGCGTAGGTGCGCGAGAGGCCCTTGGACAGGGCGAGCAGCCCGGCCTTGGAGGCGCAGTAGGGCAGCTCGTCGTCGTAGGGCTGCACGGCATCCTCGGAGGTGAGGAACACCAGACGGCCCCAGCCGCCGCGCCGCAGCGCCGGCAGGAACTGCCGGGTGATGCGCACGGCGCCGAGCAGGTCCGTGGTGAGCGTGTCCACCCAGCCCTCGTCGTCGATCTCGTGGAACAGCCCCTGCGCGCCGGTGACCCCGGCGGCGTGGACCAGGATGTCGATGTCGCCGACCGCCTCCTGGACCGCCGCGCCGAGCGCCTCGATCTCGTCGAGACGGGTCACGTCGGCGGCATGGTGCAGCACCCGCCCCTCGGCCACGTCGAGGGCGTCCGCGGCGCGGGCGAGCTCGTCGGGGTCGCGGTCGGTGAGGAACACCGTCGCCCCTTCGTGCAGCAGCTCCTGCGCGGTGTGCCAGCCGATGCCCGAGTCCCCTCCGGTGATCAGCGCTGTCTTCCCGGTGATGCGCAGGTCCATGTCAGCCGATGCTCCCTCGCAGCAGGTCCCGGTCGGTGATCCCGTCGGCGATGACGGTGCGGGCGGCGTCCCGCGCGCCGTCGATCTGCCACATGAGCACCCCGACGGGCCGACCCTGGTCGTCGAGGTAGTGGACGACGCTGCGCTGGGTGTCGTGGTGGACCTCGAGCATCTCGAGGGAGGGGTCGAGGGTGCCGACGGCCTCCCAGCGCACGCCGTAGACCATCGAGTAGAAGTACGGGGTGTGGTCGTAGGGGGCGTCGGAGCCGGCCATCGCCCGCCCGGCGGCGGCACCGGATTCGCGTGCGTGGTCGACGTGCTCGATGCGGGTGCGGCCGAGGATCGCGTCGGGGTATTCGATGATGTCGCCGGCCGCCCAGATCGCGGGGTCCGAGGTGCGCAGGTGCTCGTCGACCACGACGCCCTCGGCGACCTCGAGCCCTGCCTGTCGGGCGAGGTCGAGGCGGGGTTCGGCGCCCAGGCCGATCACCACGACGTCGCCGCCGACGGCGGTGCCGTCATCGAGGGTGACGCCGACGTCCGCGTCGTCCTGCACGGTGACCTTCTCGGCGCGGCGGCCCGGCAGCAGCTCGACGCCGTGGTCGGTGAACAGCTTCTGGTAGCGCTGGGCGATGCTCGGCGGGAACTGGGAGGCGCCGAGCACGTCGTCGGGGAACACGAGGGTGACGTGGGCGCCGTTCTGCGACAGCGCCGCGGCGATCTCGGCGCCGATGTATCCGCCGCCGACCACCACGGCGCGTGTCCCGTCGGTCACCAGATGCCGCAGCGTGCGGTAGTCCGCGAAGCTGCGGAAGTGGATGATGCGCTCGTCCTCGGGGCCTTCGAGGCGACGCGGCTCGGAGCCGGTGGCCAGCAGCAGCATGCCGTAGCCGATGCGCTCCCCGCCCTCGAGCTCGACCTGCTTCGCCTCGCGGTCGATCGCGGTGACGCGCGTGCGCACACGCAGCTCGGCGCCGGTGTCCTCGACCGTGTTCAGCGGGACGGCGTCCTCGCCGAAGTCGGGATCGACCCACAGCTTCTTGGTCAGGGCGGGGCGGGTGTAGGGGGCGTCCTCGTCGGAGCTGAGGATGCCGATGCTGCCCTCGGCTCCGTGCTCGCGCAGAGCGCGGGCGGCGTCGTCGGCGACCTGGCCGCCCCCGATGATCAGTTGGTCGTACGAGGTCATCTCGGAGATCTCCTTCGTCACGGCGTCGGGATATCCCGAGTAGACCCGCTGAGACGGAGGACGTCGAGCCCTGGGCGGAGGATCGACCGTTCGGTTCCTCGCCGAGGCGGGCAGTGCGGGGGTCGGCGACGCCACCGCGTCGGCCACCCGACGTGGCCGGACACACGTCGCCCGTCCCGTCCGACCGCCGTACCGTGTCAGGGGCACAAGAAGTGCCGCAGGCGCCTGAGCCTCCCTCCCCCTCCCCGGAGCCACCCAGCGATGAGCACGACCACGCAGCCGCCCGCCGCCCCCGCGACCACGCGTCGCCGGCCCGGGCTGAAGGCGCGGCATCTCCACTTCATCGCCCTGGGCTCCGCGATCGGGACGGGCCTGTTCTACGGCTCGGCCGGTGCGATCCAGGCCGCGGGCCCCTCGGTGCTGCTGGTGTACCTGCTGGGCGGCGCGGTCGTGTACTTCATGCTGCGAGCGCTCGGCGAGATGGCGGTGCGGATGCCGATCTCGGGCTCCTTCGCCGAGTACACCCGCCGCTTCCTGGGTCCCTGGGCCGGGTACATCACCGGGTGGATGTTCGCCTTCGAGATGCTGATCGTGTGCCTCGCGGACCTCACCGCGATCGCGATCTACATGCGCTTCTGGTTCCCGGACACCGCCCAGTGGGTCTGGGTCGCGCTCACGCTGCTGATCGTGGGCGCCGCGAACCTGGCCAGCGTGCGCTGGTTCGGCGAGCTCGAGTTCGCCTTCACGATCGTGAAGGTCGGCGCGGTGGTCGCGATGATCGCGGGCGGCGCGGCGATCCTCGCCTTCGGCCTCGGCGACGCCGGGACGCCGACGGGCCCGGCGAACCTCACGGCCGACGGCGGCTTCTTCGCGAACGGGCCCGGCGGGATGATCAGCGCCTTCATCCTGGTGCTCTTCGCCTTCGGCGGCACCGAGATCATCGGCGTGGCCGGCACCGAGGCGGAGGATCCCGGCAGGGCGATCCCGAAGGCCGTGAACACGGTCCCGGTGCGGATCCTGCTGTTCTACGTCCTCGCGATCGGGGTGATCCTGCTGCTGACCCCGTGGCGGCAGATCACCGGCGAGGAGTCCCCCTTCGTGCAGATCTTCGACACGCTCGGCGTGAGCTGGGCAGCCGCGGCGCTGAACATCGTGGTGATCACGGCGGCGCTCTCGGCGATCAACGCGGACCTCTTCGGCGCGGGCCGCGTCGTCGCAGGCATGGCCCGGCAGCGCCTGGCCCCGGCGGCCCTGTCCCGCACGATCCGCGGGGTGCCGGTGATGACGACGCTCGCGATGCTGGGCGTGCTCGTCGTGGGCGTGGCTCTGAACTGGGCGCTGCCGGACGAGGTGTTCACGATCGTCGCGTCGCTCGCGACCTTCGCGACCGTGTTCGTGTGGCTGATGATCCTGCTCGCCCAGGTCGCCTCCCGTCGCGGGATGAGCCGCGCCGAGCGCGAGGCGCTCGAGTTCCCGGTCCCGCTGTGGCCCTACGGGCAGGTGTTCGCGATCGTGTTCATCCTGTTCACGCTCGGGATCATGGTGTGGGAGAGCGAGTACCACATGGCCCTCGCCGTCGGCGCGGGGTTCACGGCGCTGATGTCGGCGCTGTATCTCGCGACGGTGCGGCGGCGGGCGCTCGCGGGCTGAACCGCCGCCCGGCGGCATGAGCCGGGCTCAGCCGGCGCAGAGGTCCGTGTCCGCCGTCCGTGCCGTGGACGACGATGCCGGGGACGCACCGGCGGCGCTCGAGTCCCGGCTCCCGGTGCCGTCCTCGCTCGCGGGAGAGTCCGACGCGTCGGCCCTGCCCGCTTCCGGAGCGCTGTCCTGTTCGGAGGACCCGTCAGACTCCGCAGCTCCGTCCGGAGCCGAGTTCCCCTTCGACCCCGCGCCCCTGCCCTGCTCCGGGTTCTCCCCCGGCTCCGGGCTCTCCGCCTGCGGGAGGGCCGGCTCGTCGGCCGCGAGCGCGGCGAAGAGCGGGGCGGCGTCCGCGGAGGGCACCACGCGGTTGTGGTCCGTGGGGGCGGGCTCCCACGGCATGGTCACGAAGGTGATGTGACCGGGGTCGACGCGGGAGGCCCGCGTCCCGAGACCGGCGAGGTCCGCGGCCCTGCCGAGCCCCGGGTCCACGGTGAGGGCGGAGGAGGTCGCGTCGAGGAAGGCGTAGAGCCGGTCGGGGCGGGAGAGGATGCGCGAGCTGGTGGCCTCCTGCACCACCGCGGACATCACCATCTGCTGGTGGCCGAGGCGGGCGATGTCGCTGCCGTCCCCGACCGCGTGGCGCGTGCGGGCGAGCGCGAGGGCGTCCTTCCCGTCCACCATCTGCGCGCCGCCTGGGAGGTCGAGATCCGCGGAGGGGTCCTCGAGCGGTTCGGGGAGGCACACCGGCACCCCGTCCAGCGCGTCGACGATGGCGATGAAGCCCTCGAAGTCGAGCTCCATGAAGTGGCCGATCTGCACCCCGGTCAGCTCCTCGACCGCCGCGACCGAGCAGGCCGGACCTGCGTTGAGGGCGGAGTTGAGCATCCCGCGACCGCCCTTCGAGGCGCCGCTTCCGGTGTCAGGACAGGCGGGGAGGTCCATGAGGGTGTCGCGCGGCAGCTGGACGGCGTCGATGCGGTTGTCGTCGGCGGAGAGGTGCACCAGCACCATCGCGTCGCTGCGCCGGGAGCCGTCGCCCTCGCCGTAGGACGCGTCCTCGAGATCGCGGCTGTCCGAGCCGATCAGCAGCACGTTCATGGCGCCCCCGCTCTCGTGCGGGGCGGGGGTCTCGCCCGTGTGCAGCGGGGCGGTGCTGAGGTTCCCCTCCAGGTGGGTCACGGTGCCCAGGAGCCCTCCGGCCACGATCAGGGTCGCTGTGATCGCGGAGGCCGCGAGACCGACGGCGATCCTCCGACGCCTGCGCACCGGAGCCTCGCGGCGGCGGTGTGCGGGTCCACGGACTCTCGGGGGATGCTCCATCGGTATGCCGTCCTCCCGCTGTGCGCTCGCCTCGTGCCTGGTCCGCAGGCCAGGTCACCACGGCAGGCCCCCTCACCGCCAATAGTTGCCGCGACCGGATCCATGCGGGCGGTGCATGCCGGGCCCGGCCGCGCAGGTCACGCGGGGTCGGCGGACTGCATGAGCGTGAGGAAACCCTGGAGGGCCGGGTTCGGCAGCGCGTCGCGGCGATGGACGATGCCGATCGCGCGCCGCACGGGGGCGGGCAGCGGAACCACCCGGCCGCCGTAGGCGGGGGCGGTGCGGGCGAGGGCGGCGGGGACGATGGTGAGCCCCTGCACCGCGACCGCGAACGGGACGAGGCTGTCGCGCTGGGTGGTGGTGATCCGGTGTGCCGGCGAGGCGTCGAGCCCGCGCAGGGCCTCGTCGGCGAGCTGTCGCATCGACGTGCCCCGCGGGAGGCTGACGACGGTGCGCTCACGGATGTCAGCTCTGGTCAGCGGGGCGTCCGCCGCATCGGGGCGCGCACTCGCGGGCAGCACGGCCGCGAACTCCTGCGCGGGCAGCGGGATCGCTGCGAGATCCGCCGGCACGCGGTCGATGACGCCGACGGCCGCGTCGAGGCGCCCCACACGGACCGCCTCGACCAGCTCCTCGGCGTCCTCGACGGTGGAGACCTCGATGCGCACCCCGGGATGCGCGAGGTGGAAGCGGCCCAGATGGGCGGGCAGCTCAGTCGCGACCAGCGAGGGCAGCCCGCCCACGCGCAGCGACCCCGAGGTCAGCGCCCGGGAGGCGCCGACCAGGGCCTGGATCGACCCCATCTCCGAAAGGGCTCGACGCCCCGCCGCGACCACTCCGCGGCCCGTCTCGGTCAGCTCCATCCGTCGGCCGACGGGGACGAGCAGCCGGGCGCCGAGCGTCCCCTCGAGCGAGCGGATGCGGCGAGAGAGGGAGGGCTGGGAGATCCGCAGGACGTCGGCCGCAGCGGTGTGGGAGCCGTGGTCGGTCACAGCGATGAGCGCCTCGAGCTGGGCGAGGCTCGGCCCGTCGGCCGTGGTCGACTCCCGCTCAGGGCTCTGCTGGCTCATCTCGCTGCGCCTCCTGCACCCGGCCCCCTGCCGCGGTCGCAGGCCGAGGATACCGACGCCGCGGCTCGCCGCGCCGTCTCCGCACCGGCACAATGACGGCAGACACCGTCGCCACCGCCGGGAGGCCCCCATGTCCGAGATCGTCATCGTCGCCGCGGCCCGCACCCCGCAGGGCCGCCTCCAGGGGGCGCTCGCCTCGTTCTCCGCCCCGCAGCTGGGCTCCTTCGCGATCCGGGGGGCGCTCGAGCGCGGCGGCGTGGACCCCGCGGCGGTGGACGCCGTGATCATGGGGCAGGTGCTGCCGGCGGGCTCCGGGCAGAACCCCGCCCGGCAGGCCGCGCTCGGGGCCGGGATCGGCTGGGCCACCCCCGCGCACAGCGTGAACAAGGTGTGCCTCTCGGGCCTGACCGCCGTGATCGACGCAGCGCGGATGATCGCCTCCGGGGACGCGGAGGTCGTGGTCGCCGGCGGCATGGAGTCCATGTCCCAGGCCCCTCACCTGCTGATGGGCACCCGCGCCGGCTGGAAGTACGGGGCCGTCGAGGCGCTGGACCACATGGCGCACGACGGGCTCACCGACGCCTACGACCAGGTGAGCATGGGCGAGTCCACCGAGCGGCACAACCCCCGCTTCGAGGTCACCCGCGAGGACCAGGACCGCGTCGCGGCCCTGTCCCATCAGCGCGCCGCCGCGGCGGCCGAGCTGCTCGCCGAGGAGATCGTGCCGGTCGCGGTGCCGCAGCGGCGCGGCGAGCCGATCCAGGTCACGGCCGACGAGGGCATCCGCCCCGAGACGACCGAGGAGAGCCTCGCCCGCCTGCGCCCGGCCTTCGCCGAGGGCGGCACGATCACGGCCGGGAACTCCTCGCAGATCTCCGACGGCGCGGCCGCGCTGGTGCTCACCACCTCCGCCCGCGCCGATGCCGAGGGATGGCGGGTCTTCGCCCGCCTCGGCGCGAACGGGCAGACCGCCGGGCCGGACAGCTCCCTGCAGGCGCAGCCCGCCGACGCAATCGCGCGGGCGCTCGAGAAGCAGGGGATCACCGCCGCGGATCTCGATCTCGTCGAGATCAACGAGGCCTTCGGCGCTGTCGTCGCGCACTCCCAGCGCGCCCTCGGCGTGGACGAGGAGATCGTCAACATGCACGGCGGCGGGATCGCGCTCGGCCACCCGATCGGCGCCTCCGGGGCCCGGCTCGTCGTGCACATGGCCCATGAACTGGCCCGACGCGGCACCGGAACCGCCGCGGTGGGCCTGTGCGGCGGGGGCGGCCAGGGCGAGGCGCTCGTGCTGCGGCGATGATCCCGCCGATGCACCCCGACCAGCTCGTGCTCTCGCAGGAGCTCGCCGCGCAGCTGGTCGCACGCCTGCTGCCCGGTGCGGACCCGGCGACCGTCCGGATCCTGCCCAGCTCGGCGACGACGAGCACCGTGGTGCGGATCGGCGAGGACCTCGCGGCGCGCTTCCCGCTGGAGCCGTCGGACCCGGACGCCGCTCGCACGGCCCTCGAGGCCGAGCACGAGGCGATGGGCGAGTTCGCGGCCGTCTGCCCGCTGCCCTGCCCGGAGCCGGTCGCGCTCGGGACGCCCTCGGCCGAGTTCCCGATGCCCTGGTCCGTGCAGACCTGGGTCCCCGGCGAGGTCGCGGACCCGCAGGCGATCGCCGGCTCCGATGCCGCGGCCGACGACCTCGCCGCCCTACTCCTCGCGCTGCGCGCCGCCCCCACCCGGGGACGGCGCTTCCGGGGCCCGGGTCGCGGCGGCGAGCTCACCGCGCACGAGGACTGGGTGCGCGAGTGCCTCGAACGCTCCCGCGACCTGCTGCCCGTCGGCTCCCTCACTGCACGCTGGGAGCGCTGGAACACCCTCGCACGACGCGATCCCGACGTGATGAGCCACCGCGACCTCATCCCCGCGAACCTCCTCACCGCGGACGGCCGCCTGGTCGGCGTGCTCGACTCCGGCGGGTACGGGCCCGCCGATCCGGCGCTCGACCTCGTCGCCGCCTGGCACCTGCTGGACGCGGAGCGTCGCGAGCGACTGCGGGAGCGCTTGGGCTGCTCGGACCTCGAGTGGGAGCGCGGAGCGGCCTGGGCGTTCGTGCAGGCCATCGGGCTCGTCTGGTACTACGTGGACTCGAACCCGACGATGGCCGCGCTCGGCCGCTCAACCTGTCAGCGGCTGCTCGAGGACCCGTCGGCCGGTCCGCCCTGATCGAGCACGAGCTGGAGGAAGGCGAGATCGAGCCAGCGCCCGAACTTCGTGCCCACCTGGGGCAGCACCCCCACGCGGGTGAAGCCGAAGCGCTCGTGCAGGCGCACCGACCCCTCGTTGTCCGCGTCGATCCCGGCGACCATCACGTGGATGCCCTGCGCGCGGGCGCGCTCGAACAGAGCGGTGAGCAGCGTCGATCCGGTGCCCCGGCCGCGCAGTCCCTCGCGCACGTACAGCGAGTGCTCGACGGTGTGGCGATAGCCGTCGTGCGGACGCCACGGCCCGTAGGTCGCATAGCCGAGCACGGTCCCGTCGTCCTCGAGAGCGACCAGCACGGGGAAGCCGCCGCCCTGCCGCTCGGCGAGCCAGGTCGCGCGGTCGTCGGCGTCGACGAGGCGCTCGTTCCAGATCGCCGTGGTGTGCACGACGGCGTGGTTGTAGATCGCGGCGATGCCCTCCGCATGGTCGGCGGTCGCGTCGAGGATCTGCATGGGGCCCTCCCAGGGCATGGGGAACCCGCAGAGCATAGTCGTCCTCGCTCCGACTCCACGGACGTACCGCTCCTCCACGGACGACGCCCCTGAGGTCCCGCCGGGCCGCGGTTCATCGACCTGGAGACCTTCTGCCGCGGGCCGGTCGAGTTCGGCCTCTCCCACGCCCCCGCCGAGGTGCGGGAGCGCGTCGGAGGCTGAGGCGCTCAGCGCCGGGCGGCGACCGTCTCGGTGCGCAGGTCCAGGCGGCGCAGCAGCTGCGCGTTCAGCGCGACCACGACGGTCGAGGCGCTCATCAGCAGCGCGCCGACGCTCATCGGCATGACGAACCCGATCGGGGCGAGCACCCCGGCCGCGAGCGGGACGGAGATCAGGTTGTACCCGGCCGCCCACCAGAGGTTCTGTCGCATCTTGCGGTAGGCAGCGCGGGACAGCTCGATCACGGACAGCACGGCGCGCGGGTCCGAGGAGGCGAGCACCACCCCGGCGGAGCCGATCGCGACGTCGGTGCCGGCGCCGATCGCGAGGCCGACGTCGGCTCGGGCGAGGGCGGGCGCGTCGTTGACACCGTCGCCGACCATCGCGACCCGTCGGCCCTCCTGCTGCAGCGCGGCGACGCGATCCGCCTTGTCCTCGGGGCGCACCTCGGCGAAGATCCGGTCGATGCCGAGCTCGGCGCCGACGTGCTCGGCGACGTTCTGCGCATCGCCGGTGATCATGACGACCTGGATGTCGCGGGCGTGGAGCGCGTCGATCGCCTCGCGGGACTCCTCCCGCACCGCGTCGGCCAGCTTCAGCACGCCGACGGGCTCGCCGTCGCGCAGCACGTGCAGCACGATCGCGCCCTCCTCGCGCCAGGCAGGGGATTCCTGCAGCTCGGCGGCGCCGGTCTCCTCGAGCAGGCGCGGCCCGCCGACGCGGATCTCGCGGCCCTCCACCTGGGCGCTCACGCCGAGCGCGGGGGCGGAGGCGACCTCGGAGGCGTCGGGGACGGCGACCCCGTCGGCCGCGGCGCGCTCGCGGATCGCGCCGGCGAGTGGGTGCTCGCTCTCGGACTCGGCGGCGGCCGCGAGGCCCAGCAGCGTCTGCTGGTCGAGCCCGCTCCCCGGGGCGACGGCGATCTCGGAGAGCTCGGGCTCACCGCGGGTGAGGGTGCCGGTCTTGTCGAACAGCACGGTGTCCACGGTGCGCATGCCCTCGAGCGCGAGCCGGTCGGTCACGAGCACGCCGGCGCGGGCCGCCCGCTCGGTCGCGAGCGAGACGACCAGCGGGATCGCGAGGCCCAGGGCGTGGGGGCAGGCGATGACCAGCACGGTGACTGTGCGGATGACGGCGTCATCGGGCAAGCCCAGCAGCGTCCACACGAGGGCGGTGATGACGGCCGCGCCGAGCGCGAACCAGAACAGCCAGGCGGCGGCGCGGTCCGCGATCCGCTGGGCGCGGGAGGAGGAGCTCTGCGCCTCGGAGACCAGGCGCTGGATGCCGGCGAGCGCGGTGCCCTCGCCGGTCTCGGTGACCTCGATGCGCAGGTTCGAGTCGGTCGCGACGGTGCCGGCGACCACGCGGTCCCCGGCGGTGCGCGGGGCGGCCCGGGACTCGCCGGTGATCATCGACTCGTCGACGTCGGCGCGCCCCTCGACGACGGTGCCGTCGGCCGGGATCGAGGCGCCGGGGCGGACCAGCACGAGATCGCCGGTGCGCAGGTCGGAGGGGGCGACGGTGACGATCTCGTCGCCCTCGATCCGCTCGGCCTCATCGGGCAGGAGCGCGGCGAGGGAGTCCAGCGCCGAGGAGGTCTGCGCGAGGGAGCGCATCTCGATCCAGTGCCCGAGCAGCATGATCACGATCAGCAGCGCGAGCTCCCACCAGAACTCGAGCGAGTGGTGGAGCAGGCCGAGCGTCGCACCCCAGGAGGCGAGGAAGGCGACGGTGATGCCGAGGCTGATCAGCAGCATCATCCCGGGGGCGCGGGAGCGGAGCTCGGAGAGGCCGCCGGTGAGGAACGGCCGTCCGCCCCACACGTACATGACGGTGCCGAGCAGCGGCGCGACCCAGGCGAGGCCCGGCACGTCCGGGATCTCGTAGCCGATCAGGTGCGCGAACATCGGCGAGAGGCCGACGACCGGCACCGCGACCACCAGCATGATCCAGAACAGCCGACGGAACTGCGCGACGTGGTCCCCGTGCCCGCCGTGGCCATGATGGCTTCCGTGCCCGGCGTGCATGTCGTGCCCGCCGTGGTCCCCGTGGTCATGGCCGTCGTGGGCGTCGCCGGGAGCGGCGTGGGAGGGGTGGGGCTTCGGTGCGTCGTGGTGCGGGCTCATGCCGACACCGTATACCCCCTAGGGGTATAACAGAAGGGGTGGCGCCGGAGGCGGCGTCATGCTCCGCCAGCCCCTCCCATTCATCGCCGCCAAGCGATATGATCGCCGCATGGCGATGCCGATGGAATCCGCTCCCCCGCTCTTCGACGTGGACGAGTCCCAGGCCGCGCTCTTCCACGCCCTGTCCGAGCCGACCCGTCTCACGCTCCTGCAGCATCTCTCCACCGGGGAGCACCGGGTGCGAGACCTCGTGGACCACCTGCACCTGGCCCAGTCCACGGTGAGCAAGCACCTGGCCTGCCTGCGCGACTGCGGGCTGATCAGCTGCCGCAGCGAGGGCCGCGCCTCATGGTTCTCCCTGACGGACCCGCAGCAGCTCCGCGAGCTGCTCGCCCTCGCCGCCGCACTGCTCTCCGGCGCGGGCGCGGCACCGACGGTGCACGAGCACCTCCACGACCCGCGCGTCGGCGGCGGCCCGGACGACGGGGGCGATGCCTCATGACCGCCTCGCACACCCACGAGCACGGCCACAGCCACGCCTCACCGGGCACCGCCCGCACCCGCCTCGCGATCGCCTTCGGGCTGACGGCCCTGATCGTCGTGGCTCAGGCGGTGGGCAGCGTGCTCACCGGCAGCCTCGCCCTGCTCACCGACACCGCGCACGCCCTCGTGGACGCCTCCGGCCTGCTCGTCGCCCTCATCGCGGCGACGATGCTGCTGCGTCCCGCGAGCCCCACCCGCACCTGGGGCTTCGCCCGGATCGAGGTGCTCGCGGCGCTGGCCCAGGCGACGCTGCTGATCGTCGTCGGCACCTACACCGCGATCGAGGGCGTCCGCCGTCTCGCGTCCCCGCCCGAGATCGCCTCGACGGAACTGCTCGTCTTCGGCGTGATCGGGCTGGCGGCGAACCTCGTGGCGATCCTGGTGCTCGCCGGCGGCCGGGACGCGAACCTGAACATGAAGGCCGCCTTCCTCGAGGTCGCCAACGACGCACTCGGCTCGCTCGGGGTGATCGTCGCGGCGCTGGTCATCCGCTTCACCGGCTTCCAGCAGGCCGACGCGCTCGCCGGCCTGTTCATCGCGGCGCTCATCGTGCCGCGGGCGGTCCGAATCCTGCGCGACACCCTGCGGATCCTCATGGAGTACACCCCCGAGGGCGTGGACCTCGACGAGGTGCGCGAGCACCTGCTGGCCCTCGAGCACGTCCAGGACGTCCACGACCTGCACGCCTCCTCCGTCGGCAGCAGCCTGCCGATCCTGTCCGCGCACGTGGTGGTGGCCGAGGAGTGTTTCGGCTCCGCGCATGCGATGGAGATCCTCGAGGAGGTGCACGAGTGCGTGCGCTCCCACTTCCCCGTCGCCTTCGAGCACGCCACGATCCAGATGGAGAGCCCCGCCGTGCAGGCGCGCGAGGCGGCGCGCACGCTGCACGCGTGAGTCAGGCGGGCCGCGGCAGCGCCCAGCAGCTCGCGGTGGAACTCGGCGAGCGCGCGCGGATCGCGGGCGTCGATCGCGGTGCAGCTGAGCTCGGGGTACGCCATCGTGGCCTCCTGGTCGGTCCCGTCATGGCAGACCGGCCCCGGTCCGTCCGCCAGAGGTCCGGGCGACGCGGGGCCCGACGGATCAGACCCCGGGTGGACCCGCTCCATCCCGTGGGATGATCCGGTGCGACGCACCGATTCCTACGCTGGGGTCAGCGACCTGGAGCACCAGGTCCGCACGCACCTCAGGGAGGGATCCTCCGTGGCCACCTACGGAACCACCATCAACCACGGCACGGGCAAGGGCACGGCGAGCCTGCTGCTGGGCATCTGCTCGCTGCTGGCGGGGTGGACGCTGATCGCGCCGATCCTCGGCCTGGTCCTCGGGGCCATGTCCCGCAGCGACGAGCCGTTCGCCCGAGGCCGTGCGGGCTGGGGCATCGTGCTGAACCTGCTGGCGATGCTGGGCTGGATCCTCGCAGGCATCCTCCTGCTCGCCGCCGGGGCCGGCTGGGCGATCGGGGAGGTGAACCTCGGCGCCCTGTTCGGGCGCTGAGCGATGTCCTCCCCGCTGCGGGGCCTCGAGAAGGGGTTCACGCTCGGCCCCCGGTGTCGTCGGCTGCTGCAGCCGCCTCGCTGACCGGTGGCGATAATCTGCGCAGCGTGCCGCGTCGAGCAAGGGTCCACGTCGCCGCCGCGGCGATCGACAGCGCAGGCACGAGCAGGAGGCCCCGGGCGCCGACGGCACCGACCAGCTGGCCGGCGCCGGCATTGCCCAGCGCCGTGGCGACCAGCCCGGATGCCACGATCACGGTGTAGGCACGACCCACCGCGCCCTCGGGGACGACGACGTCCAGCAGGGAGGAGGTGAGCACGGCGACAGGTGCCGCCAGCGCTCCGGCGACGAACATCGCGGCCAGGAGGAGTGCCGGCTGACCGGTCGAGAGGAACACACCGAGCGCCGCGAGGACGGCCATGGCCTGGACAGCGGGGAGCCGGCTTCGACGGCTCCCGGGCCAGGCGACAGCCCCGTAGACCAGCGCACCGCTCACCTCGCCGATGGCGAGCACGGTCAGCGCGATCCCGGCGAGCACCGGACGAGAGGTCTCCGTCGCCAGGGCGGAGATCGCCAGGACCGTCACGCCCAGCGCAGCACCGTGGAGGAACGTCAGGACCATCAGCGTCAGGAAGCCCCGTCCCCGAAGCGCTCCCTGAGCTCCCCGACGCCGCGGACGTCGCCTCCTCGGCGGCGGAACCCCGTCGTCGGCCCTCGCGAGGAGCACGGTCGCGGCCAGCACCAGCAGTCCCGCCGCCGAGATGGCCAGCGACGGCTCGTGCACGATCAGGGCAAGGGACACCGCTGCAGGGCCGATCGTCACGCCCGCCTGGAAGAGCGCGGCGAGCAAGGCATACGCCGCGCCCTGGAGCACCTCTCCCGAGAGCGCGCGCCCCAGCCAGGCCCGGACCGCCGCCGTCACCGCAGGGATGGTCACGCCGGACGACGCCGCAGCCAGCGCGGTCAGTGCGAGCGGGGCACCGAGCTGCCCGCTCAGGAGGAGGCAGAACAGCATCGCCGTGCAGAGCAGCCCCGAGGTCACGATGGTCCGACGCGCGCCGAACCGGTCGATGGCCGCTCCCTGGAGCGCGAGGCCCAGGGCGTTCCCTCCGCTGAAGAGCCCGCTGATCACGCCGGCGGCCCCGAAGGATCCGGTCCACTCCCGGACCGAGAGCACGATGGCCAGGGACAGCATCCCCAGGGGCATCGCGCTCATCAGCACCGCGAGGAGGCGAGGGATGAGACCCGGTGTCGACAGGATGGTGGCATAGGGGCGCGGCATGACAGCCTCCTCGGAGGATGCCCACCCGCCCGGGAGCCGAACTCCCTCGTGTGACGAGGCACCGGTCGGTCCTCGCGATGCGATGCACGCTACCCCTCCGGGCCCTCCTCGTCGACGACCTCCGCGCAGCGGGAGCGTCAGCTCGGGGCCGGTCGCCGAGACCTGGTCGGCGATGGCACGGTGGAACCGGCCCTCACCGCGGCCTCGCGCAGGTCCTCATCGCGCGGCCACGGTCTGCACCTGCTCGTCTGCCGTCGGCCGACGCACACCGGTCGCGGGCGACAGCACCACCGCCACCAGCACCACCGCCAGCGGGACCACGAGCGCGCCGCGCAGCCCGATCTCCTCGCCGAGGAACCCGAGCGTCGGCGGGCCGACGAGGAAGGCGAGATAGCCGATCACCGAGGCGAGCGCGACGCGCGCGGCAGGGCTCGGGCCGGAGTCCCCGGCGGCGGAGAGCGCGAGCGGGAAGCCGAGCGAGGCGCCGAGCCCCCACAGCACGACCGCGGCGACGGCCACGACCTGGCTGTCCACATACGCGATGAGCGCGAGACCGCTCGCGGCGAACAGGGCGCTGACCAGGAGCACGCGGGAGCGGCCCGCGCGCTCCACGATCGGTCCGCCGGCGAAGCGGCCGACGGTCATCGAGGCTGCGAACAGCGCGAACACGGTCGAGCCCATGGTGGCGCCGAAGCCGTGCCCGTCGACCATGATCAGCGGCAGCCAGTCGTTGGCGGCGCCCTCGGCGAGCGCCATCGCGAGCACGACCCCGCCGATGCACACGAGCCTCACGTCCTTCCACAGCGCCGGGCGGGGCGTCGCGGCCTGCGCCGCGCGCTCCGCGGCGGTGACCTTCCCGACCCCGGAGGGGACCGCGCGCATCGCCCACAGCAGCAGCCCGGCGCCGACGGCGGCGGTGGCGACGAGATGAGGCACCACCGGGAAGCCGGCCGCGTTGGCGAGGATGCCGAGCACCGCCCCGATCACGGTGCCGAGGCTGAAGCAGCCGTGGAGGGCGGGGAGGAAGGAGCGCCCGCCGAGGCGCTCGACGTCGGCCCCCTCGACGTTCATGGCGACCTCGCCGCCGCCCATCCCGCCGCCGAACAGCGCGAGCCCGACGGCGGTGAGCAGGGGCAGCCCGGCCCCGGCGCCGAGCGCGATCGTGGGCAGGGCGACGACGACGAGGGTCGAGCCGAGGATCACGACGGGACGGGTGCCGAGCCGCATCACGAGCGGTCCGGAGGAGAGGATCCCGGCCATCGAGCCGACGGAGAGCCCGAACAGCACCAGCCCCATCTGTGCGGTGGAGGCCTCGAGCAGGTCGCGCACGGCGGGGGTGCGCGTGACCCACGCGGACATGCTCAGGCCCGGCAGCAGGAACAGGGCGTAGAGCGCCCAGCGTCGGCGGCGCAGGCTGGGCAGAACGGGAGAGCGCGACGACATGAGGACGATCGTACGCACCGAGTGGGGATGGTGGACAGCCCGGCCCGGGCCAGAGAGCATGAGCGGCGTCATAGCGGGACGGGGCCCGCCTCCGCTCCCCCGATCGGCGGACCCCGCTCCGGCGAGACGGGGGATCCGCCGCTGCCCCGCCTGCGCGGATGCTCGACGTCATGGCACTGATCGAGATCGAGGGACTGACCAAGCGCTACGGACACCGCACCGTGGTGGACGACGTGAGCTTCACCGTCGAGCGAGGCGAGATCCTCGGCATCCTGGGCCCGAACGGGGCGGGCAAGACCACGACGGTCGAGATGATCGAGGGGCTGCGCCGGCCCGATGCGGGGCGGATCTCCGTCGCAGGCCTGGATCCGCACCTCGACGAGGCCGCGCTGCGGCTCGTGCTCGGGGCCCAGCTCCAGCAGAGCGCGCTGCCGGAGCGGATCACGGTGGGCGAGGCGATGGCGCTGTTCGCGTCCTTCTACCCCTCGCCCGTCGACTGGCGCGAGCTGCTGGAGGCGCTCGACCTCGGCGGGACCGTCGGCCGACAGTTCCGCCGCCTCTCGGGCGGGCAGAAGCAGCGGGTCTCCGTCGCGCTCGCGCTCGTCGGCGCCCCGCAGGTGGCGGTGCTCGACGAGGTCACCACGGGCCTGGATCCGCAGGCCCGGCGCGACGCCTGGGCGGTGATCGGGTCGATCCGCGACCGCGGGGTCACGATCCTGCTGGTCACGCACTTCATGGAGGAGGCCGAGCGGCTCGGCGACCGGCTCGCCGTGATCGATGCGGGGCGGCTCGTCGCCCTGGACACCCCCGCCGGCCTGATCGACGCGGTCGATGCGGCCCAGCACCTCCGCCTCCGCCTCTCCGCTCCGCTGCCCGACTCCGTGCTCACCGCCCTCCCGCAGGTCACCGCCGTGGAGCGCGAGGGCGAGCTGCTGCGGGTCTCCGGCACCGGCGACGTGCTCACCGCCGTGGTCACGGCCCTCGCCGCCGAGGGCGTCGCCCCGCTGGACCTGCGCACCGAGCGCGCCAGCCTCGACGACGCCTTCCTCGCCCTCACCGGCCGCCCGCTCACCTCCTGAGGAGACCTCATGACCGCCACCGCCGTCCCGTCCTCCCTCCCGGCGCTGCCGCGCCTGACGCTCATCGAGACCCGGCTGTTCCTCCGCGACCCCGCGGCGATCATCTTCGGCCCGCTGCTCGCCCCGGTGCTCATGCTCATCCTCGGGTTCGTCCCCCTCTTCCGCGAAGTCCGATCCGGCGCTCGGCGGGCAGCGGGTGGTGGACCTGTTCGCTCCGATCCTGGTAGGGGTGGGGGTGGCGAGCCTGGCCCTGACGGTGCTGCCTCAGCTGCTGGCCTCCTACCGTCAGCAGGGGATCCTGCGCCGTCTGCGCACCACGCCGATGCGCCCGGTGGTGCTGCTGCTCGCGCAGCTGGTGATGTGCACGGGCCTGGCCGCCGCCTCGGCCGCCCTCGTGCTCGCGATCGCGCGGATCCCCCACGGCGTGGCCCTGCCCCAGAACCTCCTCGCCTACGCGTTCTCGTTCCTGTGCACGTCGGTGGCGATGATGGGCCTGGGGGTGCTGATCGGGGCGCTGTCCCCGAACGGCCCGGCCGCGAGCGGCGTCGGGATGCTGGCCTACTTCCCGCTGCTGTTCCTGGGCGGGCTGTGGCTGCCGCGGGAGGCGATGCCGGAGGTGCTGCGCACCCTCAGCGACCTCTCCCCGCTCGGCGCGGGCGTGGCCTCCCTGCAGCACGCCGCGGTCGGCGACTGGCCGGAGCCGGGGCACCTGGCCGTGATGGCGCTGTGGAGCGCTGTGACGATCGCGGCGGCCTCCCGCTTCTTCCGGTGGGACTGATCCCGTGGGCGTCGTGCGACGAGCCTCCCTCGCATCGACTATGCACGGTAGTAATGGATAGGGCATAGTGGGGCCATGCCGCAGATCTCTCGATGGCCCCGACGCCTCGGGGAATCACTCCGCCTCTCCGCCGCCGCGCTGCGCGCCTGGGGGCCCCGGCAGGTGCTGACCGCCGTGGTCGCCGGGACCGCCGTCACCGTGGTGATGGGTCTGGCCACGGTGCTGATCCCGAACTCGCTCTTCTCCCGCGACATCCCCACCGTCCCCTGGAACTACCCGGTGTGGATCCTCAGCTCCGCGCTGATGGGCCTGCTCATCGCCACCTACGTGACCCCTGCGGAGGATCGGGCCGCACGGGAGGACAGTCCGGTCGAGGTCGGCGAGCGCCGTGACGCACGGACCGGCACCGCCGCCGGGGTGCTGGCCTGGTTCGCCGTCGGCTGCCCGGTGTGCAACAAGCTCGCGCTGCTCGCCCTCGGGTACGGAGGGGCGCTGACCTGGTTCGCCCCGGCGCAGCCCTTCCTGGCCGCGCTCGCCCTGGCACTCGCGCTGGTCGCGGTGATCTCCCGCCTGCGGGGCCAGGTCGCCTGCCCGCTGCCCGCCGCGGCCAGGGCCCGCCGGGTGACTGCGCTGTGAGCGGCACCGAGGGCTCCCGCCCCTTCGAGCAGCTGCGCCTGGGGCCGCTGGAGCAGCAGGTGATGGAGCAGCTGTGGGCCCATGACGAGCGGACGATCCGCGAGCTGATCACCGGCCTGGGTGATCATCATGCCTACACCACCATCGCCACGGTGCTCACGAACCTCGAGCGCAAGGACCTGGTGACCGCGAGGCGAGCTGGTCGTTCCGTGCGCTATCGGCCGCGCCATCCGCGCCCCGAGCACGCGGCCCGGCTGATGGAGCAGGCGCTGTCGAGCAGCGATGATCGCAGCGCCTCGATCCTCCACTTCGTGCGAGGCATGGACGAGCGCGAGACGGCGCTGCTGCGCCGATACCTCGAGGACATGGACGGCGGCGGCGCCCCTGACCGCACGACGGGAGCATCGTGAGCGTCGACCTCTTCGCCCTGTTCGCCCTCGCGCTGGTCGCCCTCGCGCTGGCCGGCCCCCAGCTGGTGCGCTGGAGCACCCCGGTGCTGATGCGCGCGCCGCGTCTGGCCTCCGCACTGCTGCTGGGCACGCTGGCGGTGTGGTCCGTCGCGGCGGTGGTGCTCAGCGCGGCCCTGGCGGGCCTCGCGCAGGGGCCGCAGCTGTTCGCCGGCGCCGCCGCCGACGTCTGCCAGCGCTGCGTCGCCGCAGCGAGCCCCTTCTCCGCCGGCGGACCGGTCCAGCTGCCGGTGCCGATGGCCGTGCTGGTCATGCTCCCGCTGGCCGGGACGGTGCTGATGGGGGTCCTCGCCGCGCGGGCCCTGCTGCGCCGGGCGGCGTCGAGCCGGTCGATCCTGGCCCAGGTCCGCACGACGGGGCTGCGCACCGTCGTCGCCGGGCACCCGGTGCTGCTGGTCCCGGACCGGGCCCCGCTCGCGTTCGCGCTGCCGCGCCGCCATGGCGGCATCGTGCTCTCCCGCGGCCTGATGGACTCGCTGACCCCGCAGCAGCTCTCCGCCGTCCTCGCCCACGAGCAGGCGCATCTGTCCCAGCACCATCACGCGATGCTCGCCGTGCTGGGCGCGATGCCGGGTCCGCTGCGGATGATCCCGCTGTTCGACGCGGTCGCGACCACGGTGCCGCATCTGCTGGAGATCGCCGCGGACGACGCCTCGCGGCATCGCAGCGGCACGCCGGCCCTGGCCAGTGCGCTGCTGCGACTCGCCGAGGCCGGTGCCGCCCCGTCGGCGTCCCTCTCGGCGGCACCGGGCGCGCTGCTGCATGCGACCGGACCGGCCGGAAGCGGCCCGGACCGGATCGGGCACCTGGTCTCGCCCGCCGCCGCGCGCTCGGCGCTGATGCCGACGGCGGCCCTCGCCGGCCTGCTCGCCGTGCTGGGCGGCTCCGCGGTCGTCCTGGTCGCGCCGTACGCGGTGCTGCTGCTGAACGGGTGCGCCGTGCCGCTGTGAGCCTCCGGTCACCGGGCGCTCGACCGGTCATCCCCGCTGGCCGTACTCCTCGTCGAACTCGGTGGTGACCAGGAGATAGCGCTCCTCGACCCGTACGGCGGCGGCGGTGTCCGCGGAGAACAGCTGAGGCACGGCCAGCGGCCCCTCCTGGTCCACGTCGTAGGGCTGGACCATGATCCCGCGGTTCGTGTCCAGCACCACGAGCGTGCCCTCCTCGGGGCGGACGGCGTAGGCCAGCCGCTCCCCGGCGCAGAGCAGCTGCAGCGGCTCGGAGTCCTCGTGCGTCCACTTCTCGGTGCCGTCGTCCTCGAGCCCGCGCACGGTGGTGCCGGAGACCACGACCGTGGTCTCGAGGACGTGGTCGCGGGCGACGGCGCTCGCGTCGCGGGCGATCACCCGGCCGTCGGCGAGATCGACCACCGCGCCGCGGGAGTCCTCGCCCGCGACCACGGCGAAGGAGGTGGTCGGGTCGATGGTGCCGAGCAGCTGCGCCCGGGCGGGTTCGATGCCGGCGGGCAGCGGGATGCTCCAGAGCTCCTCGCCGTCGGCGCCGCTGGCCCGCAGCTCGTCGCCCGCGAGATGCACCACCGTGCCCAGATGCTCGCCGAGGATCCGGCCGCCGGCGAGATCCTCCTCCCGCAGCAGCGGCTCCCCGGTGGCGCCGGACAGCGCCGTGCGGGGGCCGCCCTCGCCCTCCGGCTCAGCGGCCGCGGCCGCGTGGACCAGGCCCGGTGCGGCCTGCGGACCAGGCGCCTCGATCGGCCCCCACAGCAGCTCGGCGGTGCGCAGGTCGTAGCCCGTCAGGGTCGTGGCGGGCGGCTCCTCCGCGGCGGCCTCGGCGAGGTCCGCGAGCACGGCCACCGGCGCATCCTCCGCCCCCCGGGTGAGCACGAATCCGGTGCAGCCGAGCGGACGGTCCGCCCGCCACAGCACGGTGCCGTCCTGGTCGACGGCGAGGAACCGCAGATGGGTCCCCTCCTCCCGATAGCCGAGGAAGATGCCGTCCAGCTGGCGCGGGACGGCAATCCACCCGGGATCGACGACGACCATCGGCGTCATCTCGAGCGGGAGCCGCAGCTCGGTGTACGCCACCACCTCGGCACGTTCGCCCACCTGGACGGGCTCGATCTGCTCGACCGGGGGCACGGACGGCGATGCATCGGCCCCGTCCTGCTCCGGGCCGCACGCGGCGAGGCCGAGCACCCCCAGGGGCAGGCCCGCCAGGACCGCGCGGCGCCTCATGGCCGCCGTCCCGGGGCGAGGGTGATCGGGGCGGAGGGCTCCTCCTCCCGCCGACGACGACGGTCCCGCCTCCACCACAGCAGGAGGGCCAGAAGGCCCAGGACGAGGATCGCGGCGACCTGCACGACGGGGTCGTTGAGCCCGGCGCTGCTCGCCTGCCAGCGGGCGAGGGTGCTGGTGGGGACGAGCGACGGCAGGGTCACCAGCCCGTTGGTGGCCCAGAACAGGATGCCGAGCGCGATGATCACGAGACCGGTGATGAAGGTCGTGGTGTGCAGGCGCCGTCCCAGCAGAGTGAACTGGCGCCCGCGCAGCCTGCTGCGTCCCCGGTCCCCGAGCCGGTTCCAGACCGCCGCGAGCACGGTCAGCGGCACCACCATGCCGGCGCCGTAGACGGCCAGCAGGATCCCGGCCAGGAGCATGCTCCCCTGCCCCATGGCCAGGGTGAGCACGGCGCCGAGGATGGGCCCGGCGCAGAACCCGGCGATGCCTCCGACCGCCCCGAGCACGAAGGTGCGGGCGAACCCGGAGCCGCGCGTGGAGCGCTGCTGGAGCCGGTCGAAGCCCGGGAGCAGCCTGCTGAGGTCGAAGCCGAGCCCCAGGGCGTGCAGCGCTCCGAGCAGCACCAGCACCGCGGAGGTGAGCCCGATCAGCAGGGTGCGATGCCCGACCACGAGCGCGCCGAGCGCGCCCGCGCCGATGCCGAGGGGGACCAGCGTCACCGCGAGGCCGAGGTAGAACACCAGCGCATGCGGGAGCAGCGCCGCCCTCGAGGTCACGGTGGAGGCGAAGAAGCCCGGCAGCAGGAGCGCCCCGCAGGGGCTGAGCAGAGCGAGCGCACCGCCGAGGAAGGCGGTGAGGAGTCCGACCTCCATCTCAGCCCTCGCTCTCGGCCAGGGCCTCGTCCACCAGCTGGGTGAACACCTCGGTGGGCTGCGCCCCGACGGTCGGGGTGCCGCCGACGATGAAGGCCGGGGTGGACATCGCGCCGAGATCGATCCCCTGCTGGGCGTTCTCGGAGATCGTGGCCTCGACCTCCTCGGAGTCCATGTCGGCCTCGAACTGCTCGGCGTCCAGCCCGAGCTCCTCGGCGAGCGCGACCAGGGACTCCTGGTCGAGCTCGCCGGAGGAGCGGATCTCGCCGTCCGCGAAGAGCCGTGCGTGGTATTCGGCGTGCTTCCCCTGCATCGCCGCCGCGAGGCTCGCGCGGGCGGCGCGCTCGGAGTCCTCGCCGTAGATGTTCACATCCCGGTACTCGACCCGCAGCTCCCCGCGGTCGACGTACTCCCGCAGCTCGGGAAGGGTCTCGTCGGACCATTTCGCGCAGTACGGGCACTGGTAGTCCGAGAACACCACCAGCACGACCGGGGCGGTGGCCGGCCCCTCGGCGAGCAGATCGTCGGGATCCCTGCCCTCCTCCGAGCTGAGGTCGGGAGCGGCGACCGACTCCGGGTTCTCGACCGCCGCCGGCGCCTCGGCGCTCGAGGAGCTGGACGCGCCGCCCTGCGCGGGGGGCTCCGACGGGCGCTGCTGCGTCCAGAGCACCCCGATGATCAGGGCGGCGGCGGCGATCACGATCCCGAGCGGGACAGCCCAGCGGCGCAGGACACCACCCGTCGCGGATGACGTCGTCTCGGGTCGGTGGGCGCGAGCCATGGTGCCTCCGGTCAGGTCGAGGGGAGCGGACGGTCGCCACTATCCCACATAGTTACTATGGACGATAGTAATGGCGGGGGTGATCCATGCCGCCCATCACAGGGCCTCGCGCCGCCTGCGCGCATACGCCCGGGAGGCGCGCACCCGGTCGCCGCAGCGCGTGGAGCACCAGTGGCGCCGGGCGTGGGTGCGCAGCAGGAACCGGTCGCACGGCGGCGCGGCGCAGCGCGCGACGGCGTCGGCACTCTCGCCCGTCAGCAGCGCGGCGGCATCCTCGGCGATCTGAGCCATGGCGTGCTCGACGAGCTTCGTCACCGGATGGGCCGGCACCCGGTGGAGCCCTCGGTCCCCGTCGTGCCGAAGCAGCAGCGCGCTCGGCACCCGGGTGAGGGCGCGGTTGACGCCGTCGAGCACCTCGGGGTCCGGCGCGAGCCCCTCGACCTGGGCGGAGAAGAGGGCGCGCAGCGTCCCGCGGAGCTCCGCGAGCCGGCCCTGGCAGTACTCCAGCAGCGCAGCCCCCGCGGGCGCCAGATCCTGCTCGACCAGCCAGAGGGTCGCCGCCTCGGGGCTGTCCAGCTCATCCACGACCCGCCCTCCGGGCAGCGTGACGCGCGTATTGAGCAGGGCGAGGCTGACGTGCTCGTCAGCACCGGGCGCCGGGGGCAGGGGGATCATCGACATTTTCTCACGGTAGCACCGACGCCCTCGCATGAGGTGACTGCTACGGTTGCTCATGTATACATGACATCTTTACCGTGAGAATCGAGTTGATCGTGCACCCCGTCGCTCCGTCCGGCAGCGCCCCCTTCGCCCTCTCCGTCCTGGACAACGCCCATACCGGCGTGGGGCAGACAGCGCAGGAGACCTTCGCCGAGATCATCGCCCTCGCCCAGCTCGCGGAGCGGCGGGGCTACCACCGGTTCTGGATGTCCGAGCATCACGCCATGCCCGCCGCGGCGACCTCCTCGCCCCAGATGATGCTGGCCCGCCTCACCGGCGAGACGGAGCGGATCCGTCTCGGTGCCGGCGGGGTGATGCTCCCCAACCACGTGCCCCTGCTGATCGCCGAGCAGTTCGGGATGCTCGAGACCCTCGCCCCCGGCCGCATCGACCTGGGTCTGGGTCGCGCCCCCGGCACGGATCACGCGACGGCCGCCGCCCTCCGCCGCGGACGCGAGGCGAACGACACCTTCCCGGAGCAGGTGCTCGAGCTCCTGGCCTTCCTGGAGGACGACTTCCCCGACGGCCATCCGTACCGCGGCGTGCACGCCGTCCCCGGGCCGTGGCAGGCCGAGGAGAACCAGGTGGCGCGCCCGGGCACGCCGGAGGCATGGATCCTCGGCTCCTCCCCCTTCTCCGCGCAGCTCGCCGGCCAGCTCGGCCGCCCCTACGCCTTCGCGCTGCAGTTCGGGGACGCGGACATCGTCACCGCCCTGAACCTGTACCGCGACAGCTTCCGCCCCTCGGAGACGCTTTCGGAGCCGCACACTCTGGTCAGCATCGGCGTGGTGGCCCATGACGACGCCTCCGAGGCGCGCCGCCAGGCGCACACCGCCGCCATGGCGATGCTGCGCATGCTCACTCGGAAGTCCTACAGGCTGCTCACCCCCGAGGAGTCCATGGCGTACTCCCCCACCGTGCAGGAGCAGCAGATCCTGGACATGTACCTCCGGCGCTTCGTCAACGGCACCGGCGAACAGGTCGCCGAGCATCTGGATCAGCTGCACGACGCCACGGGGGTCGACGAGATCATGCTGGTGACGATGGGCCACTCCCGCGAGGTCCAGTCCCGCACCCTGGAGCTGATCGCCGATCACTACGGGCTCCCCCGCCTCTGAGGTCGTCGTGCCCGATCCCGCCACGGCGCTGCGGGAGTGCCGAGAGGAGACGGGGATGATCCTCCCGCGGCAGCTCGTGCTCGGGACGCTCCCGGCCCTGCACGTCCGGGTCAGCGGGAACGTCGTGACCCCGGTGCTCGCCTGGTCGCCGCACGAGGCCCGCGAGCACCGGCCCGCAGCGGCCCGCGACCTCGAGTCCGACGCGGTCGGCTGGGTCCGCCGTCGTCGTCTCGTGGATCCCGAGCGCCGGGTGACGGTCTGCGACGGGGAGGGGTTCACGGGACCCGGCTTCCTCACCGACGGCGGGGTGATCTGGGGATTCACCGGGAACGTGCTGCACTGGATCCTCCAGGAGACCGGGTGGGAGAGGCCGTGGGACGCCACCCGGACCCATCACCTGTCAGGATGACTCGGGCCCGATTCCCCAGAGCATCTTGAGCCCGCGCACGTAGGCGCGCACCCCTCCGGTCATCGCGACGGCCTCGGAATCGAGCACCCACTGCTGCTGGAGGCCGTCGAGCACCGCGATGGCGGTCGAGATCGTGGCCGCCTTCGGGAGCTCCTCCTTCATCGTGCCCTCAGCGATGCCGCGGTCGATCGCGTCGGAGAGCCAGGCACGCAGCCCGCTGTAGTGGCGGGCCAGCCAGTCGTGCGCCGGATGGGCCGGGTCGGTCGCCTCCGCCGCGATGCGCACGAACAGCTGCACCATCTCCGGCCGGGTGGAGTTGCGTGCGCTGAGCGAGACCAGCGCGTCGAAGGCGTCCCAGCCCAGCGGCACCTCCCCGTCTCCGAAGAGGAAGAGGTTGTCCTCGCTCTCGCGCTGCTCGAGGACGGCTGAGAGCAGCGCCGCCTTCGAGCGGAAGTGGTGGAGCAGCCCCGACTGGGAGACCCCGGCGTCCTTGGCGACGCTCGCGATGGACATCTTGTGGAAGCCGGCCGCCGAGATGTGCGCGGCCGCGACCTCCAGCAGGCGCTCCCTCGTGCCCTCGCCGTCACGGCGCCCTCGGGGATGCTCGGGCGGGCGCTCGTAGTGCGCAGGGAACGACACGGTCGCACCTCTCTTCCGGGGCTGCTCGGACGGGGGGAAGGCTACAGGACGGGGCGCAGGTCACCGCTGTGGCGGCCGACGAGGACCCTGCCCTCCACCAGCGGGTCCCATGCCTGCTCGTCGCGGTTCCAGCTGCGCAGCATCCGCGGCTCGCACATGACCTCCGCCGTGACCGTCTCGCCGGGCGCGACCTCGACCCGGGCCCAGCCGACCAGGCGTGTGGGCAGCTGCGGATCGGCGGGCTCGACATAGACCTGCACCGTCTCGATGCCGGAGTGGGCACCGGTGTTCTCGACCGTCACCTCGACCGACTGCGGGCGGCTCAGCTCATCACGACCGGTCACCCGCGGGTCTCTCCAGGACCAGCGGGCGTACCCGAGCCCCTCGCCGAACCAGTGTGCGGGCCGCTCCTCGTCTCGGATCCAGCCCCTGTACCCCACGTGACGGCCCTCCGCATAGGTGAGCACGCCGTCGCTCGGCGTGGTGGACCAGGCCGGCCCCTGGCCGTCGTGACGCGGATAGGTGGTCACGAGCCGCCCCTCGGGGAGGACCTCTCCCGTCAGTGCCGCGGCGACGGCGCGCCCCGCCTCCTGACCGGGCATCCCCGCGATCAGGATCGCGTCGACCTGGTCCTCCCAGGGCATCAGCACCGGGGTGGCGGCGTTGACGACCACCACGGTGCGCTTCGCGGTCGCGGCGACCGCGGCGACCAGCGCGTCCTGGTCGCCGGGCAGGCGCAGCGTGGTCTTGTCCTGCCCCTCGGTCTCCTGGTCGGGGGTGAGGCCCACGACCACGACGGCGAGCTCGGCGCGCGCGGCGGCCGTCGTCGCCTCGGTCAGGACGCTCGCCGAGGCGCGACGGGCCGGGGAGACGACGAGGCCGAGGATGCGGGCCAGAGAGGTCCGCGTGGTGCGCGCGGTGAGGACGTCCCCGGGGCTGACGCGCACGGTCCGGGCGTGGCTGCGGGGGCGGAAGAAGCCGCCTCCGGGCCCGTCGTGGAAGGGGATCGTCACGGTCTCCTTGAGCGAGGGCGCGGAGATGCTCCACTCGCCCGGCCCACGCACGCCGAGCTGCACGTCCCTCGGCTCGGGGACCTGGATCGCGGCGCTGAGCTCGATCGTGTACGCGTGCTCGAGCCATCCCGTGCGGCTGTCCTCGAGCTCGGCGACCTCGAGCCGACCGTCGTGGAGCACCTCGCCGTCGGCGTCGAGGGCGCGCACCCGGATCCCCTGCTCGCCCGTGAGCGGATGGGAGACGAGCTCGGGCGGGGCGACCGGCAGGGTCTGCCGGGTCTCGACCCCGTCGACCACCAGCAGCCGGTCCTCGCCGAGGGTCTCGGCGAGCCCGTCGGCGATCGAGACCGCGTACGGCTCGCGCACCCGGGCCGATCCTCCGCCCTGGACGATCGTGTCGGTGGCGTGGCGGCCGATGAGCGCGATGGCGCCCTCGCCGTCGACGGGGAGCGGCAGGACCTGGTCCTCGTTGCGGAGCACCACCATGCCGCTCGCGGCGAGGCGCGTGAGCTGCTCACGGCGCTGTGCGGAGGTCGGGGCTGGGACCTGCTCGGACCAGGCGCGCGGGGCCCCCAGGGCCCCGGTGCGCTCGGCGAGCAGCAGCAGGCGCTCGAGGTGGTCGTCGAGGTGGGCCTCGGCGACGACCCCGTCGTGCACCCTCTCGACGAGCTCTCGCGACCACGGGGTGTCGGGACCGGGCATGACGAGGTCGAGGCCGGCGGTCACGCTCTCGACGGTGCGGGAGACCGCGAACCAGTCCGAGACGACGACGCCGTCGTACCCCCACTGGTCCTTCGCGATCGTCTGCAGCAGCTCGTGGTGCTCGGTGGCAGAGGTCCCGTTGACCAGGTTGTAGGAGGCCATCAGGGTCCAGGGGTTCGCGTCGGCGAGCACCATCTCGAAGGGTGCGAGGTACACCTCGCGCATCGTCTCCTCGTCCATGCGCACATCGACGGTGGTGCGCTCGGTCTCCGACTCGTTGCCGAGGAAGTGCTTGAGGCTCGCCCCGATGCCGCGCTGCTGCAGCCCCGCGACGTAGGAGCTCGCGAGGCGGGCGGTGAGCAGCGGGTCCTCGCTGAACGCCTCGAAGAGCCGGCCGCCGAGCGGGGAGCGGTGGAGGTTGATCGTAGGACCGAGCACCACGTGGGTGCGCTGGTCGATCGCCTCCTCGGCCAGGATGTCGCCGACCTCCGTCAGCGCCGCCTCGTCCCAGGTCTGGGCGAGCAGGCTAGCGTTCGGCAGCAGGCAGCTCTGCCGCCCGCCGACGACCACTTCGCCGCGCACGCCGGTCGGGCCGTCGGAGAGGACGATCGGCTCGAGGCCGATCGAGGGTTCGCCGGCGAGGGCGAACTGGGCGGCACCGGAGAGCAGGCGGACCTTCTGCTCGAGGCTCAGGGAGCGCACGGCGGCGGTCCGGCCGGCGGAGCCGGCAGTGTCGGCGGAACGGATCATGGTCACTTCACCTTCTTGATCGGCAGGATGAGGAACGCTCCGACGAGCGCGATCACCGCGGCGAGGATGAGCATCGTGTCGTATCCTCCCGCGCCCCCGTTGCTGATGACGAGGGCGGCGACGCCCGGGGCGAGCACCTGAGGGCCGGCCATCGCGATGTTGAAGACGCCGAGGTCCTTCGCGGCCTCGTCGGGGTCGGGCAGGATGTCCACGACCAGCGCCAGATCGACGGCCACGTAGGTGCCGAAACCGATGCCCAGGACGACTTCGGCCGCGTAGAACCCGCTCGGGTCCGAGGTATGGGTCAGCAGATAGATGCCGAGGGCGAAGAGGATCGCCGAGCCGATGATGAAGGGCTTGCGCCGCTTCACCACGTCGGAGAGCCAGCCGGCGACCTGCCCCGAGACGATCAGCGCGATCGTGTAGGCGAGGACGCCCGTGGCCATGACCTCCGTGGCCCGGGCCGGCGTGAGACCGAACTCGTGCTGGATCCACAGCAGGCGGTAGGTGACGAACATGAAGTTCGCCAGCACCAGCAGGAACCGCGACCACCAGGCGAGCCCGAAGTCCGGGTTCTTCAGCGGGTTCACCCAGAACGTGGTCAGCAGCATCAGGAGCCCGAGTCGTCCCTCGGGCTTGCGAGGCAGCCGCTCGTCCGGGAGCACGGCGGCGTACAGGGCGATGAGCAGGAGCCCCAGGATTCCAGGCACCAGGAACAGCAGCAGCATGTGCGAGTTCAGCAGCTGAGCGGCGTAGGCGGCCCCCAGGAAGGCGGCCTGCTGCGCGACGCCGGTGGCGCCGCTGACCTTGCCGCGCTGGAGCGGGGTCAGCTGGTCCGCGAGGGTGGCGGTGTGCGCCCCGATCGCGGCGTTCCCGATCATCTGCGCCAGCACCCAGCCGATGCCGACGACCACGACGTTCGGTGCCGCCCCGATCAGGCCCAGCGCCAGCAGCAGACCGACCGCACCGATGATCATCCAGGGCCGGCGGCGCCCGAACCGGCTGGTGGTGCGGTCGCTGAGACGTCCGAAGATGGGGTCGAAGAAGAGCGAGCTGAAGGCGCCGAGCGAGGTGATGATGCCGAGCGTCGCGACGACGTCCTGCGCAGCGACGAGCTCCTGCAGCTTCAGGGTGAGGCCCGCGCTGAGGGGCGTGGCCAGTGCGGCCATGACGCCGAAGCGGGCGAGGATCATCGTGACCACGACGCGGGCGGGAGCCTTCTCGCTGGGCGGCGGGATCAGAGGTCCGCGATCGGCGGACCCGCCCTGAGCGGCGACCGGCGAACCCGGTGAATACGCGGACATGAGCTACCTCCACACTGAGCGCCTCCAGGAACCAACCGACTGCTCGGTCGGGCAATCGAGAACACTAGAGAGGCACGAGTCGACTGTCAACCCTCCTGCAGTAACATCGCGCTCACCAGGGACGGCTCTCAGGCACATCGTCTCACCATTGCCGACCGGTCGCTCGGTCTGGCATGATCCCAGGGGTCCGTGCCGTCCTGTCGAAGGAGACCCCATGCTCATCGGTGCCCTCGTGATCGGCGTCCTGGTGGGTTCCCTGACCGGCCTGCTCGGCGCCGGGGGCGCGATCATCGCGCTCCCCCTGCTGGTCTACGCGCTCGGCATCCCGATGGCGGACGCAGTGCCGATGATGCTGGCCGTCGGCGTCCTCTCCCCGATCTCGGCGCTGCTGCCCCGGCTCCGCACGGACGTGGACTGGCGCAGCGTCGCCGCCGTCGGTGCGGCAGGGATCCTCGGGGCCTACGGCGGGACGGTCGCGGGAGCGCATCTGCCCGAACGGCTCACCCTGACGGCCTTCGCCCTGCTCATGATCCTCGCCGGGGTCCGGATGCTGCGCCGCAGCCGTCCGAGCGACCAGCCCGCTCCGCAGCCGGGGACCGGGGCGAGGATCCTGCGCGGCCTCGGCGTGGGCCTCCTCGCCGGCTTCCTCACGGGACTGCTGGGACTCGGCGGCGGATTCATCGTCATCCCGCTGCTGATGCTCGCTCTGCATCTCCCCTTCAAGCGAGCTGTCGGCACCTCGCTCGCGGTGACGGTGATCAACGCCGCCGCCGGCCTGGTCTCGCACTGGGGCACGGCGCAGCTGGACTGGGGGCTCACGGCGACCTTCGCGATCGCGACCGTGCTCGCCGCCTTCCTCGCCGCACGGTTCGCGACGAAGGTCCCCGGGGAGCCGCTGCAGCGGGCCTTCGCCCTCCTGGTCCTGGTCCTCGCCGCGTTCACCCTGATCCAGAGCCTCGTCCTCTGAGGCGCGGGACCGGCGGGGCACCTCAGCGGTCCCGGAACTGTCGGCGGTACTGCGTCGGCGTGATGCCGAGGGAGCGCGCGAAGGCCTGGCGCATCGTGACGGCGCTGCCCCATCCGACGTCGCCGGCGATCTGCTCGACGGATCGATCGGTGGTCTCCAGCAGCCGCCGTGCGGTGTCGACGCGACGGGCCGCCACCCAGACCGCGGCGGTGGTGCCCATCGCCGCGGGGAAGGCCCGCGCGAAGGTGCGCGGACTCATGTGCGCCGCACGGGCGAGCCGGGCCGCCGGGAGCGGCTCGTGCAGGTGCTCGAGCGCCCACGCCAAGGCCCGGGAGAGCTGGTCGTGCTCATCCTGCTCGGGCACCGGGTGCTCGATGTACTGGGCCTGCCCGCCCTCGCGGTGCGGGGCGATCACCAGCGAGCGGGCGACCGCCGTGGCGGCTGCGGCACCGAGCCGGGACCGCACCAGGTGCAGGCAGGCGTCGAGACCGGAGGCGGTGCCCGCCGAGGTGAGCACGTCCCCGTGGTCGATGTAGAGCACGGTCTCGTCGAGCTCGAGCCCCGGGTGCCGCGATCTCAGGTCCTCGAAGGCCTGCCAGTGGGTCACGGCGGCACGCCCCTCCAGCAGCCCGGCGTCGACCACCGGGATCGCCCCGAGGCACAGGCCCACGACCACGGCGCCGCGGCGGTGCGCGTCGGCCAGGCGCGTCGCCATCTCCTCATCGGCGCGACGACCGTCCGCATGCCAGGTGGGCACCACGATCATCTCCGCCTCCGCCGCGGCCTCCCAGCCCGCGACCCCGTCGACGCAGTACCCCTCCGACGTCGTGACCGCCCCGGCTCGCTCCGCGAAGAGGAAGGTCTCCCACGGCGCGAGTCCCTGCCGGGCGACCTCGTCGAAGACCATCTGCGGCACCGCGAGGTGGAACATCGTGCTCCCCTCCACGGCGAAGATCCCGATGCGCACCGCGCCCTCCTCCACCTGGCAGGATTCCATCGTATATCGGCATCTCTGCCACTGGGAGGGGCGGGGGATCCCGACGAGGATCGACAGACGCCGCCGCTCGGCGGCGACCCGGACCGCTCAAGGAGATCCCTCATGACCAGCCCCCGCCGCGCCCTCGTCCTCGTCGACGTGCAGAGGGACTATTTCGACGGTCCGCTCGAGATCCAGTACCCGCCGCACGCCGACTCTCTGGCCCGGATCACGCAGGCCATCGACACGGCGACGCAGGCGGGCGTCCCGGTCATCGCGGTGCAGCACACCATGGGTGACGAGGCCCCCGTCTTCAACCCGACCCTGCCCGGCTACGCCGACCACCCCGAGATCGAGAGTCGCCGCACTGACGAGTGGAAGTCCGTCGTCAAGCGGTTCGGCTCGATCTACGCGCACACCGACATCGCCACCTGGCTGCGTGAGCAGGAGATCGATACGGTCACGCTGGTCGGCTACATGACCAACAACTGCATCCTCGCCTCCGCCGTGGAGGGCGAGGGCCTCGAGCTGGCCACCGAGGTGCTCTCCGACGCCACCGGTGCCATCGACATCGCCAACGACGCGGGCTTCGCCCCCGCCGAGACAGTCCACAGGACGATCATGACGGTCCTGAACTCGAACCTCGCCGCAGTCGCCACCACCGACGCGTGGGCCGACGCGGTCCGGGCCTCGACATCGCTGCCGAAGAGCGATCTCGGCACGTCCGCAGTCCAGGGTGCTCAGCGGGCCCTCGCCGAGCGGACGCTCTGACCCCGGGATCTGCCCTTCCCCCTGGCGGCTGTCGGCCCCCGGGCCTACGCTCGGCCCTGAGCGCCCGGCACCGGCCGGCGCCGACGCCGAGGAGGACGTCCGCCATGCCCGCAGCACTGCACCCCTACCTCAATTTCGACGGGAACGCCCGCGAGGCGTTCGAGTTCTACGGCGAGGCCCTCGGGGCCACGCCCCGGTTCGCCACCTTCGGCGAGTTCCAGGCGGTCCCGGAGGGGCATCCCGCCTCCGACAGGATCATGCATGGCTCGCTCGAGGTCACCGACCTGATCCGCCTGTACGTCTCGGACGTGATCGAGGGGATGGCCCCGTACGTCCCGGGCACCAACGTCACCCTCTCCCTCATGGGCGATGACGAGGCGGTGCTGCGCAGCGCCTACGAGAAGCTCTCGGTGGGCGGCGAGATCACGATGCCGCTCGAGAAGCAGATGTGGGGCGATGTGTACGGCTCCTTCACCGACCGCTTCGGCATCGTGTGGCAGGTGAACATCTCCGGGGCGGAGGGCTGAGCCGTCCCCGACGATCTCCGTGAGCTGCTCGCGGCGGAACGTTCCCGCACCCGGGAGCGGATCGCCGCGCTGCGCCGCGACCATGCCGCGATCGTCGAGGGCATGGCGCTGACCTCGACCGACGACGAGCACGACCCCGAGGGCCAGACCACTGCCGTGGACCGCTCGCGCACGGAGGCGCTGCTCGCGGGCGCCGAGCGGCGCCTCGAGGATCTCGACGCCGCGGAGCTGAGGCTCGAGGAGGGGACCTACGGCGTCTGCGAGGTGTGCGGGCGACGGATCCCGCTCGCGCGGCTGGAGGTACGGCCGACGGCGAGGACCTGCGTGGACCACGCCGCCTGACCGTAGGCTTCCTGCCATGACCCACCAGGCCGCCCCCTCCGGCGTTCCCGCGGGAACGTCCTCGTCCGACGGCTCGATCGTCGTCGTCGGCTCCGTGAACGTCGACCTCCTCGCCCAGGTGCGGCGCCACCCCCGGCCCGGGGAGACGCTGCACGGCAGCGGCGGGCGGATGCTGCCCGGCGGCAAGGGCGCGAACCAGGCCGTGGCCGCCGCGCGCCTGGGCGGCCAGGTCGCGTTGGTGGGCGCCGTCGGCACCGACGCCCAGGCCGAGGTGGCGCTGTCCGCGCTGCGCGAGGCCGGGGTGGACCTCGCGCATCTGGCCGAGGTCGAGGGGCCGACGGGCCTCGCGATCGTCACCGTCGCGCAGGACGGCGAGAACTCGATCGTCGTCATCGCGGGCGCGAACGGCGCGATGGGCGCGCAGCGGGTGCGCGCGGCGGGCGACGCGATCGCGGCGGCGCGCATCGTGGTGTGCCAGGGAGAGATCCCGCGAGAGGGCATCGAGGCGCTGCCCGCCCTGGTCACGGGACGGTTCCTCCACAACCCCGCGCCGGTCATGGAGCTGGACCCCGCGGTGCTGCGCGCCTCGGACCCGCTGGTCGTGAACCAGCACGAGGCCGCGCTCGTCCTCGCCCAGCTCACCCCCGATCTCACCCCGCCCGAGACCCCGGAGGCGGTGCTCCGCGCGCTCACGGACGCGGGCGTCCCGGCCGCCGTGCTCACCCTCGGCGCGGAGGGCGCGCTCGTCGCCGACGCCGACGGGCTCCACCGCATCCCGCCCGCCCCGGTCGACGCCGTGGACACCACCGGCGCCGGGGATGCGTTCATCGGCGCGCTCGCCCTCGGCCTCGCCCGCGGCGACGACCTGCCCTCCGCGGCCCGACTCGCCTCGCGCGTCGGCGCCTTCGCGGCGACCGGCGAGGGCGCCCAGCCGAGCTACCCGTCGGCGCAGGACCTCCTGCCGGAGCTCGACGAGGCCTGAGGGCGCCCATCGGGCCCGCCCCGGGGCGGGAGTATCCTGCGTCGGGGCGTGTCCCCGCGAGGCCGCGCCCCTGCGCCGGGCGGACCCGCTCGGCGGACCTCACACGAAGGATCTCCCCCATGACCTCTCCCCGCGTCACCGTCCAACAGGCCTGGGATGCCCTCGCCGAAGGGAACGAGCGCTTCATGGCAGGGGATCTGCGTCATCCGCAGCAGAACGCGGCCCGACGCAGCGAGCTCCGCGGCAGCCAGGCGCCGAACGCCGCGTTCCTGGGCTGCTCGGACTCGCGCGTCGCGGCGGAGATCCTCTTCGACTGCGGCCTGGGCGACCTCTTCGTGGTGCGCAACATCGGCCAGATCGCGAACGAGAACACGGTCGCGACCATGGAGTTCGCGGTCGCGGAGCTCGGCGTCGCGGTGATCGTGGTGCTCGCCCACGGCTCGTGCGGCGCGGTGAAGGCCGCGATCGACCAGACCACCGCGCACCCGAGCGAGGTCACCCCCGCGATCCGCAAGGAGCTCGAGGAGATCCGACCCGCCGTGCAGCAGGAGTGGTTCGCGACCCAGCAGGTCAGCCCCTACGTCGACACGGACGTCATCGAGCCCGACGCCGTGGGGCGGCGCCATCTCGCCGAGACCGTCAACGCGCTCATGCGCCAGTCCACCGTCATCTCCGACGCGGTCGCCGCGGGCGAGCTCGGGATCGTGGGCTGCCAGTACCAGCTCGAGGAGGGGCGCGTCGCCCCGATCTCCTGGGTGGGGCAGCTCGACATCACCCGCTGAGCGGCTCCAGCGCCGCACGCCGCCAGCCCCGGGCGGAGCTGATCACCGCGAGCTCCTCCGCCCGGGCCAGGTCCTCGACCTCGAGCGGGCGTTCCACGAGCTCCCCGGCCTCGAGCGCGAGCCGACGGCCCATCCCGTCGAGGCATCCGTCGGCCAGCGGCGGGGTGCACCAGATCCCCGCCAGCCGCACGGCAAGCGTCGCGATCGTGGTCTCGACGAGCCGGCCGTGGGCGCCGCGCAGGATCACGTCATCGACTTCCGGGTGGCGGGCACGCGCCGCGTCGAAGTGCTCGCGCACGGTGGTCTTGTGGGCGCTGAGCTGGGCGGGGACGACGGTGAGGCGGGTGTCCAGGGCCAGGCGCACCGGCTCCGGGGCGTGGCGGAGCGGCCTCGGCTCGAGCGCGCAGCCGCCGTCGCGGCGCAGTCTCAGCCGCATCAGCTGCTCGCCCTCGAGCCCGGCGATCTGCGCGAGCGCCGCGGCGAGCGCCGTCTCGTCGATCCTGATCCGGAAGTGCTCGGCCGAGCCTCGCAGGCGGCGCAGATGATGCTCGAGGTGCCGGGCGCGGCCGTCCGCGACCGCGAAGGTCTCCAGCAGGGCGAAGGGCTCCCGCTGCCCCGTCGGCAGCACGGCGGCCTTGGCGAGCAGCTCGTCGTACTCCCCGTCGGCGGTGGACTGCCAGGTCACGCCGCCGCCCGCGCCGTAGACGGCGGAGCCGTCGGTGCGGTCCACGACGACGGTGCGGATCGCGACGGAGAGGCTCGCCCGGGGTCGCTCTCCCGCGGCACCGGGGGCGATCACGCCGATCGCGCCGCAGTACACGCCGCGCGGGGAGTCCTCGAGGCGGGTGATCAGCTCCATCGTGGACAGCTTCGGGGCGCCGGTGATCGAGCCGCAGGGGAACATCGCGCCGAGCACGTCGACGAGGCCGGTGCCCGGCCGGGGACGGGAGCGGAGGCGGGAGACCAGCTGGAGCACGCTCGGGTACTCCTCGATGCCCAGCAGCTCGGTGACCTCGACGCTGCCGGGCTCGCTGATCCGGGCCAGGTCGTTGCGCAGCAGGTCCACGATCATGATGTTCTCGGCGCGGTCCTTCTCCCCCGTCGCCACCCCCGCGCGTGCCGCCTCGTCCCGGGCGGGATCGCCCGTGCGCACGGCGGTGCCCTTCATCGGCGCGGTCGTGATCTCCTCGCCGTCCCAGGTCAGGAAGCTCTCCGGGCTCGCCGAGACGACGACGTGCCGGCCCAGGTCGAGATAGGCGTGGTGGGCGCCGCGCTGGCGGTGGGCGAGGTCGCCGTAGAGCCCGTAGGGGTCGCCGGCGAGGCGGGAGCGCAGGCGGGTGGTGAGGTTCGTCTGGTAGGTCTCGCCCTCGGCGATCGCCTCCCGCACCGCGGCGATGCGCTCGGCGTGCTCGGCGCGGGACCAGTCCGGGCGCCAGGGCTCGAGGGCGTAGCCGCCGGCGGGGGTGAGCGGGGCGGGGCCCGGGTCCGGGGCGTCCGCGATCCCGCACCACACCAGCGGCAGCCCCTCCTGACCGGGGCGCACGTGCGCATGCGGGTCGAGTCCGGCAGCGGCCTCGTAGGCGAGCATCAGCACCGCCCAGGACCCGGCGGCGACGGCCTGCTCCGCCTCGGCGAGCACGGGGAGCACCTGCTCGGGACGCTCCGCCCGGAGCTCGCGCGCGAAGCGGCCGAACTGCAGCGTCGTGCCCGCGACGAGGTCGTCGAGCCGGGCCCGCGGCGCGGGGGCGGGGTCGGGGCGGGTGCTCACCGCGCCATGATGCCCGATACGCTCCGACTATGGATCTCGCCGCCTCTCGCCACGCCTACATCGACGCGACCGCCGGGATCGCCGGCGACATGCTGCTCGCAGCGCTCGTGGACGCCGGCGCGGACCTCGACGAGATCCAGCGGGTGCTGGATGCCCTCATCCCGGGCTCGGTGCGCCTGGTGTCCTCGCGCGTGGACCGCGGCGGGCAGCGGGCCGTGAAGGTCGACGTGGAGGTGCTGGTGGAGGATCCGCCGCACCGCACCTGGTCCTCGATCCGGGCCCTGCTCGAGGAGGCACGCGGCCGCGATGACGTCCCCGGCCGCACCCTCGACCTGGCGCTCGCGGTCTTCGGGCGCCTCGCCGAGGCGGAGGGCGCGACGCACGGGGTCCCGGCCGACGAGGTCCACTTCCACGAGGTGGGGGCGCTGGACTCGCTGGCCGACGTGATCGGGGCCTGCGAGGCGTGGCGGCAGCTCGGCATCGCCGAGGGCACCGGCAGCGTGCTCGCCGTGGGCTCCGGCCGGATCCGCGCCGCGCACGGCGACATCCCGGTGCCGGTCCCCGCGGTCGCGCGCCTCGCGCTCGGCTGGCCGACGGTCGCCGGCGAGATCCTCCCCCCGCGCGGCCACGGGCACTCCCACGACCATCATCACGCCGACGCCGACGCCGACGCGGCGCTGCCCGCCCACGCCCGGGGCGGCCCGCACGAGCACGGCGGCAGGAGCGTCCCCGCCGGTGTCGCTCCGGGCATCGGCGAGCTCGCGACCCCCACCGGCGTCGCCCTCCTGCGGGGCCTCGCGGCGTCGGCCGGGCCGCAGCCGATGATGACCACCGAGGCGCTCGGCGTCGGCGCCGGCACCAAGGACACCCCGGGCCGCCCCAACGTGGTGCGGGTGCTGGTGGGCCGCCCGCACGGGGACGGGCTGCCGCCGGACGCTCACGCCACCCCCACCGCCGCCCTCCAGCTCGAGGCGAACGTCGACGATCTCGATCCGCGGCTGTGGCCGCGCGTCATCGAGGAGCTGCTGGAGACCGGGGCTCTGGACGCCTGGCTCGTGCCGATCTCGATGAAGCACGGCCGCCCCGCCGTCACGGTCCACGCCCTGGTCCGGGAGGGGTCGGAGGACGCGGCGGCGACCCTGCTCATGGACCGCACCGGCACCCTCGGCGTGCGGAGGCACCGCGTCGAGCGGGTCATCCGCACCCGCGAGTTCACCGAGGTCGAGGTGCGCGGTCATCGCATCGCCGTGAAGATCGCCCGCGATCAGGACGGCGCCGTGGTGCGCCGCGAGCCCGAGTTCCGCGACGTCGCCGCTGCGGCGTGGGCCCTCGGCATCAGCGAGCGGACGATGCTCGACCTCGCCCGGGAGGCCGCCGCAGGGCTCGCGGGCAGCTGAGCTGCCGGAGCACAATTCCCCGCCCGCCGCATCGGTCCAGGTGATGCGCGGGAGCCTGCGGGTCACGGGGCAGGATCCGGTGGTGCTCCAGGCCGGCGCGCCCGAGGCGCTCACCCACTCCCGCCATGCGGTCGAGGCGCTGGAGGACACCGTCTTCCTGCCCACCACGGTCACCTGGCAGCAGGACACCGGCAGCCACGCCACCTCCACCGGAGAGATGCTCGTGCTCAGCGCCGAGGAGCAGGCCTCGGAGTATGCGGAGATGGATCAGGGCTCCGGCGGCGGCCGCACCGACCACTGAGCACTCCCGCAAATTCCTGCGCGTCCTTTCAGTGCGCGGACGCGTCGCCGCGTCACGGGACGAGCCTCCCGTGACGCGGCCGATGCATCACCGCGCCGCTGTCGCGGGACCCGCCATGTGCTCGACGTCGATCGCGACCGCGCCCTTCGCGGGTACGACCGCCTCGAACGAGCCGCCCTCGGCAACGGTCACCGTCTCGGTGCAATCGGTTCCGGCGGCCATGTTGCAGTAGGTGCCGGCCGGCAACGAGCTGCGGTAGGTGTTCGTCACCTCGCCCTCGGTGTTGTTCAGCGCGGCGAAGCCCTTCTCCCCGCGCCCGAAGGCGATGTTGTTGTCGCCGTCGTCCCACCAGTCGGTGACCTCGGTACCCGCGACTGCGTTGTGGAAGGAGACCATGCCCTGGATCTCCGGCAGCCGCTGCGTGCAGGTCCACTCCTCGGCGCCGCAGGAGGCATCCCCCACCTCGGTGGCGGTGGACCCAGGTGCGCCCGCGTCGGTGTCCTCGAAGGTGTAGCCCGTGTAGACACTGGGGCGGCCGTAGTCGTAGGCCAGCATGAAGTCATTGGCCAGGGTGTAGGTGTCGCCGTCCTTGTAGTTCAGCGTCTCGCCGTTGCGCTCGGTGTCGTGGTTGTCGACGAACACGCCGGCATCCTCGGAATCGAGCTTGCCCTCGGCGATCGAGTCCAGCCCGGCGATCGATCCGCCGAAGGCGGACTTCAGCTGCCGACCGTAGTCGAACTCGTGGACGTCTCCGGTGCCGGTGTACTCCGAGGGCTGGATCGGCTCACCGGCGGCGCCGATGACCTCCTGCACCCAGTACACGTCCGGGTCGGAGAGCTTCGACTTGATGGCGGCGAGGTCCTCAGCCGGCATGTGCTTCGCGGCGTCGATGCGGAAGCCCTCGACCCCCATGTCGAGGAGATCGTTCATGTAGGCGGCCAGTGTGTCCTGGACCTCCTCCGATCCCGTTGCAAGGTCTTGCAGCGAGGAGAGACGGCAGTTCTGCACGTTGTCGCGGTCGGTGTAGTCGGATATGTCCTCGCGGCAGTCGTTGAAGTGCTCAGGTCCGTAGATGCCCGGGAAGTCGTCCAGGGCGTAGGAGGATCCTGCGGTGCCGGTGCCGGCGCCCTGGTCGGCGCCGGTGGTGTGGTTGATGACGGCATCCGCGATGACACCGACCCCCGCCTCATCGCACTTCTGGACCATCTCCGCGAACTCTTCGCGGGTTCCCATCTTCCCTTCGATCCGGTAGCTGACAGGCTGATAAGAGGTCCACCACTCCGTGCCCTGGATCTCCTCCTGCGGAGGGGAGACCTGCACGTAGCCGAACCCTGCGGGGCCGATGGTGCTGCCGCACTCCTCGGCGACCGAGGTCCAGGACCACTGGAACATGTTGAGGATTACATCGCTGCCGCGAGCGTCTTCCGTCGTCTCGTCGGCACTCGCCGGGAGGCCGGCGTCGCTCCATGCGCATGCCGAGAGCATGATCGTCGCGCCGAGCGCGGCGGCCGTGCGGCGCATCATGCTCCTCGGTGAGCGGGCTGTCGTCGTCGTATGCAGCATCGCGTACTCCTGTTCGTCACTGCGAGCCCGGATTCCCGGGCTCTCCTCGGGCAGCGGCGCCCGAGGAGGACTGCAAGTTCTTGCACATTTCTTGCAGTCTCGACCGAGGATCGTAGCCCACCGGCTCGCGGGAAGTCGAGACGTGCATCACGGAGCGCCCCCGACGTGAGAGCGCACTCATCGGACATCCCGGACTCGACGAGGCGCCCTAGCGCTGCGCCGTCGCCTCATTTTCGCGGGCTCACCCGCTCACTCATGGATCGGGACCCTCCACCACCGATATGACCCCGATTTTGGACAGACTTCACCCACATTTTGAGAGATCCCCACAGGCCCTCAGGCGTTGCGGCTCCGCTCCTCGCCAGCCCTCGTCGCGGCGGAGCTGTCATGGCGAGGATCCCCAACAGGAAGCCGTCGTCGGCCGGTCGCAGGTCCCAGGCGCTGAAGCGCTGCTCGAGGCGCAGCGAGGAACCGCGTGGAGTGAGCTGCCGGCGACGAGCGCCGATCCTCGTGGAACCGCCGAGGGCGGATCGGCCGTGCCCCGGCACGATGCGCGTTCCTGCGGTCACGGCACCAGACACGCCCGGACCTCGTCGAACCAGTCGTCGTCGATCTGCCGGTTCGACACCGTCGAGGGCCACGTGTCGAGGCCGTCGCCCTGCCATCGCGGGATGACGTGCAGGTGGAGGTGCGGCGCGGACTGATCCGAGCCGGGACCACTGGCGTTGAGGGCGTTCACGCCCCGCGCACCGAGAGACGTCTCCGTGGCCCGAGCGGCCTCCTGGGCGAGCAGCAACACTGCCTGCAGAGCCTCGGCGGAGGCATCGTGGATGCTGACGGCGTGCTCATTCGGCACCGCGAGCGTGTGCGCCGGGGAGAGTAAGCTCTCCGCTTCTCCGGTTCGACAGCGCCCTCCCCCCCTTCCGGGCGATGGTCGAGGTGCGCGGCCAGCGCATCGCGGTGAAGATCGCCCGCGACGCCGCCTCCCGGGCGGCTGAGCGCCGCCCCGAGGGGCGACCTCGGCTCCCTGGTGTCGGCTCTCGTGGGATCCCCTGCAGATCGACCGGACCAGGTGCGGGTGCCTCAGGTCAGGACCAGGGAGAGCACGAGGTTCCACACGCAGATCACTGCCAAGATCCCGAGGCTGTACAGGATCGACGCTCTCAGGATGTCGCTCTCGCGCCCCGAGAGGCCGACGGCCCCGGCCGCTATGGCGATGGACTGCGGGGAGATCACCTTCGCGGCGTTCCCACCGGCCGTGTTGGCTCCGACGAACAGCGCGGGATCGGAGCCGATGCCCTCGGCCGTGGCGACCTGCAAGGGAGCGAAGAGAGTGTTGTTGTTGACGACCGAGCCGGTGAGGAAGACGCCGATCCACCCGATGACCGGTGCGATGAGCGGGAACAATGCCCCGGTCGCTGCGAGCGCGGATCCCATCGAGGAGGTGGCCGTTGCCGCACTTCTCCTTCTCATACTGCCCCTCACCACATTCAGCGCACTATTGACGGCGGGTGCGGCCTGACCGATGCTGATCGGGATCGGTGCCGTCGTGACGCTGCTCCTCACCCTACGGGGACAGACCCTCGAACGCTCGGCACCCGGCAGGGTGTGAATCGCCGACCAGGCATGGCTCGGGCCGGGAGACGCCTCCGTCGCGAGCACGATGTCGAGCGCACGGCCGGTGAAGGGCGGCCTCCCCGTCCTTCGCCGATTCGCCAGCGCCGCAGCAGCGCCTGACCGATACTGGGAAGGGACCCACGCCGCCCCGAGGAGGAGGACCCCATGCCTGCCCTGCCCGATGCGATCACCCGGGCCATGAACGCGGCCCGCACAGCGGAGAACGGCCGTCACGCGGAGCTCTTGGTGAGCGACGGCCCCCTGCGTCAGAGCGTCATCGCGCTGCGCCGCGGCGTGCGCCTGCCCGAGCACAACTCGCCGCCCGCCGCCTCGATGCAGGTGGTGCGCGGCGCCGTGCGCGTGACCGGGCAGGAGGAGGCGGAGCTGCGCGCCGGGGACCTCGAGGCGCTCACCCACTTCCGGCACGCCGTCGAGGCGCTCGAGGACTGCGCCTTCCTGCTCACCACCGTGACCTCGCAGCCCAGCGGCGGCAGCCACGCCACCCGCACCGGGGAGATGCCCGTGATGGAGGACGAGGACCGCGCCTGACCCTGCGGCGCTCAGCCCAGCTTCGCGAGCCGCAGCCAGGTGTCCACCACGGTGTCCGGGTTCAGGGACATCGAGGCGATGCCCTGCTCGAGCAGCCACTCGGCGAGATCCGGGTGGTCGCTGGGCCCCTGCCCGCAGATGCCGACGTACTTCCCCGCCGCGCGGCACGCCTCGATCGCGCGGGAGAGCATGAACTTCACCGCCGGGTCGCGCTCGTCGAAGGCGTCGGCGACGAGCGCCGAGTCGCGGTCCAGGCCCAGGGTCAGCTGGGTCATGTCGTTCGAGCCGATCGAGAAGCCGTCGAAGTGCTCCAGGAACAGCTCCGGGGTCGCGGCGTTCGCGGGGATCTCGCACATCATGATCACCTCGAGGCCGTCCTTGCCGCGCACCAGTCCGTGGGAGGCGAGCAGCTCGATCACGCCCTTGCCCTCGGCGGGGGTGCGCACGAAGGGGATCATGAGCTTCACGTTCGCCAGCCCCATGTCCTCGCGCACGTACCGCAGCGCCTCGCACTCCATCGCGAAGCAGTCCGCGAAGTCCTCCGAGAGGTACCGCGAGGCGCCGCGGTAGCCGATCATCGGGTTCTCCTCCTCCGGCTCGAACAGCGTCCCGGCCAGGAGGTTCGCGTACTCGTTGGACTTGAAGTCGCTCATCCGCACGATCACCGGCTCGGGGTGGAAGGCGGCGGCGATGGTGGCGACACCCTCGGCGACCCGCTGGACGAAGTACTCGCGCGGGCTCGGGTACGCCGCGACCTTCTCCGCCACCCGCGCGGCCGTCTGCTCGTCGAGGCGCTCCGGCTCGAGCAGGGCCCGAGGATGGATGCCGATCTGGCGGTTCACGATGAACTCGAGCCGCGCCAGGCCCACGCCCGCGTTCGGCAGGCGGGAGAAGGAGAAGGCCTGCTCGGGGTTGCCCACGTTCATCATGATCTTCGTGGACAACGGCGGCATCGCGTCCACCTCCGAGGAGGAGACGGTGAAGTCCAGAGCCCCCTCGTACACGTAGCCGGTGTCGCCCTCGGCGGCGGAGACGGTCACCTCCTCCCCCTCACGCAGCTCGCGGGTGGCGGTGCCGGTGCCGACCACGGCGGGGATCCCCAGCTCGCGGGCGATGATCGCGGCGTGGCAGGTGCGGCCGCCGCGGTCGGTGACGATGGCGCTCGCGCGCTTCATGATCGGCTCCCAGTCGGGGTCGGTCATGTCGGCGACGAGCACCTCGCCCGGCCGGAACTCGTGCATGCGGTCGATCGAGTCGAGCACCCGCACGGGGCCTGCGCCGATCCGGGCGCCGATCGCACGGCCCTCGACCCGCACCGGTCCGCGGGAGGAGAGGTGGTACTTCTCCACGGTGCTGCCGGTCCTGGACTGCACGGTCTCGGGGCGGGCCTGGAGGATGTACAGCCGCCCGTCGGCCCCGTCGAGCCCCCACTCGATGTCCATCGCTCGCCCGTAGTGGTCCTCGATGATCAGCGCCTGCTTCGCGAGGTCCTCGACCTGCTGATCGGTGAGCGACAGGCGCGCCCGCTCGGCGGGGTCCACCTCGACGAAGGCGGTGGTGCGGCCGACGGCGGTCTCGGTCGTGTAGACCATCTTCGTCGCCTTCTCCCCCACCTGGCGCTTCAGGATCGCGGGCCGGTCCGCACGCAGCCCGGGCTTGTGGACGTAGAACTCGTCGGGGTTCACCGCGCCCTGGACCACGCCCTCGCCGAGCCCGTAGGCGGAGGTGATGAACACGGCCTGCTCGAAGCCGGACTCGGTGTCGACCGTGAACATGACCCCGGAGGAGCCGATGTCGGAGCGGACCATCTTCTGCACCCCGGCGCTGAGCGCGACCGCGGCGTGCTCGAAGTCGTGGTGGACCCGGTAGGCGATCGCCCGGTCGTTGTACAGGGAGGCGAACACCTCCCGGATCGCGAGCAGCACGTCGTCGATGCCGCGCACGTTCAGGAAGGTCTCCTGCTGCCCGGCGAAGGACGCGTCCGGCAGGTCCTCGGCGGTCGCGGAGGAGCGCACCGCGAAGGACGCCTCCTCGCCGCTGCCCTCCGCGAGCTGCGCGTAGGCCGAGCGGATCCCCTCCTCGAGCGCGGCGGGGAAGGGCTGCGCGATGACGAGCTCGCGGATCTCGCGCCCCGCCTCGGCGAGCGCGATCGTGTCCTCGGTGTCCAGGCCCGTGAGCCGTGCGTCGATCCGTTCGGCCAGCCCCGTGGCGCCCAGGAACTCCCGATACGCCTCGGCGGTGGTCGCGAAGCCGTCGGGCACCGCGACGCCGAGGGCGGCGAGGTTCGAGACCATCTCGCCGAGGGAGGCGTTCTTGCCTCCGACCTGCTCGAGATCGGCCATGCCGAGCTCGGAGAACCACCGGATGCTCTGCGTCATTGCTGCTCCTTCGGGGGTGGGGGATGCTCACCGGGCGGTGGTGCCGCGGCGGGCGAGGGATTGGAGGATCAGGGTCGACATCTCCTCGACGGACTTGCTCGAGGAGTCGACGAAGTCGATGCCGTGGGTGTCGTAGACGCGGCGGGCACGGGAGAGCTCCCAGCGGGTCTGCGCGAGGGAGGCGTAGCGGGAGCCGGCGCGCCGCTCGGAGCGCACGGCCGTGAGGCGCTCGGGCGAGGTGAGCAGCCCGAAGCAGCGGTCGGCGAAGCGGGCGATCGAGCCGGGCAGCACCTCGCCGGCGAGGTCCTCGTCCACCAGCGGGTAGTTCGCCACGAAGATGCCGTGCATCAGCGCGAGGTACATCGAGGTGGGGGTCTTCCCGCAGCGGGAGGGCGCGATGAGGACGACATCCGCTTTCTCGATCGCGCGCACGGACTGGCCGTCGTCGTGCTCGATCGCGAACTCGACCGCCTGCATGCGGCGGTTGTAGCGGCGGGAGTCGCCGACGCCGTGGAGCCGAGCGGGGGCGTGGTCGCCGGTGACGCCGAGCTGCGCCTCGAGCTGGGCGAGGTGGCCGCTGACGAAGTCGACGACGGGGGCGCGGGTGCGCAGCAGCTCCTCGCGCACCGCTTCGTCGACGACGGTGAGGAACACGATCGGCGCGACCGCGCCGTCCATCGCGGCGTCGAGGTCCTCGCGCACCTCTCGCGCCTCCTCGACGCTGCGGAGGAAGGGGATCAGGTGCCGCTCGAAGGGGACCGACGGGAACTGCAGCAGCAGGGCGTTGCCCATGGTCTCGGCGCTGATGCCGGTGGAGTCCGAGACGAAGAAGACGGGCACCGCCTCCGGCGCGTCCGGGCGAGGGTCCGTCGAGCCGGTCGATGCGGCCGACGCGGGTGCCGCGCCCCGCGCGGCGCCGGGCAGCGGCGGCGGGATCGGAAGCGATGCGGTCATACGGCGCCCCTTGCGGTGGGCCCGACCTCGGGGCCGGGGACACGTCGATGTGCTGGCCACACCGTAGCGGGAGGGGAGACCGGCGGGCGCTCCGGTCCGGGAAGGTGGCGCGGCTCACCCCGTCGCTGCGCGAGATCGCCGTCGTGCGCGTTCACCCGAGCGCGATCGTGCACGAGGCGCCGCCGCGCTCAGCCGTGCTCGAGCACGCCCACCAGGAAGTCGTCCGAGGCGGGGCGGAGGTCCCAGGAGGAGAAGCGCTGGACGAGCACGAGCCCCTCCACCTCGGCGTCGGCCGTGAAGTCCTCGAGCGCGTACCCGCGGTCCAGGCCGAAGCCGACCACGAGCCGTCCCTGCGGGGCGAGATGGGAGGCGAGCGCGGCGAGGGCCGGGCGGCGCTCGGCCCCGGCGAGGAAGGTCAGCACGTTCCCGGCGCTGACCTGCAGGTCGAACAGCAGCCGCGCGCCGCCCTCGTCACGCAGGTCGAGGGCGGCGAGGTTCCCCACCTCCCAGCGCGCCCCGGGGTGCTCGGCGCGGGCCACCTCGATCAGATGGGGATCCAGGTCCACGCCGACGACGTCGTGCCCGGCCCGGGCGAGATGACCGCCCAGCCGACCGCTGCCGCATCCGGCATCGAGGATGCGGGCTCCTCGCTCGGCCATGGCGTCCAGCAGCCGCGCCTCCCCCAGGATGTCCTTCCCCGCGGCCTCGAGGCGGCGCCACCGCTCGGCGTACCCCTTCGCGTGCTCGGGGTTGCGGCGCAGCGCCGCCGTCCACAGGTTCTCGTCCGGGCCGGGGATGGGTGTCGTCATGCCCCCATCCTGCCCTCTCGGTTCACGCGGCCACTCTGGAGTCGTCGCGGATCTGGCCCACGAGCTCCTCGAGCATGTCCTCGAGGGTGACCACGCCGATCACCTCGCCGCCGGGCCCGGTCGCGGCGCCCAGATGCGCGCCGGAGCGCTGCATCTCGGCGAGCGCGTCACGCAGCGCCTGGTCCGCGCCGATCCGCGGCAGCGCCCGGATCCGGGCCGCGGGGATCGGCTCGTCGCGGGTGTCCTGGACCGAGTCGAGCAGGTCCTTGATGTGGACGTACCCGGTCAGGGCCCCGTCCGCGGCGCGGATCGGGAAGCGGGAGTAGCCCTCGACCGCCGCGGCCTCGGCCTGCGCGGCCGTCGCCCCCTCGGGGAGGGTGGAGACCTGGTCGAGCGGGATGACGAGGTTGGCGACGGAGCGGGCCTCGAAGCGCAGCGCGCCCAGCAGCAGCGCCTCGTCGTTGTCCTCGAGCAGCCCGCCCTCGCGCGACTCGCTCACCATCGCCGCGACCTCGTTGCGGGTGAAGGCGCTGGTGACCTCGTCCTTCGGCTCGATGCCCAGCATGCGCAGGACGAGGTTGCCGCTCGCGTTCAGCAGCCACAGCACGGGCCGCAGCACGGCGACGACGCCCATCAGCATCGGCGCGAGGATCAGCGCCATCCGCTCCGGCCCGGCGAGCGCGATGTTCTTGGGCACCATCTCGCCAAAGACGACGTGGAGGTAGGTGACCAGGGCCAGCGCGATCACGAAGCTGATCGGGTGGGTGAGCGCGCCGGGCACGCCGATCGCCTCGAAGGGTCCCTCGAGCAGGTGCGCGATCGCCGGCTCGCTGATCGCGCCGAGCGCGAGCGAGCACACGGTGATGCCCATCTGGGCGCCCGCCATCATCAGCGAGACCTGCTCCATCGCGGAGATCGTGACCTTCGCGGCCCAGTTCCCCTCGAGCGCCTTCGGCTCGATCACGGAGCGCCTCGCGGAGATCAGCGAGAACTCCGCGCCGACGAAGAAGGCGTTCGCGAGCAGCAGCGCGAGCGTGGCGAGCAGTCCGAGATAGTCGCTCATCGCTCCCCCTCCCGCTCGTCGTCCGCATCCTTCCCGTCGTCCACGGGGGTGGACTCGACCTTCACGTGCACGGTCTCGATCCGCATCCCGTCGACCTCGGTGACCTCGATCCGCAGCCGGGCCGGCCGCTCCCCGGGCACGGGGTCGGTGTCCACGACGATCTCGTCGCCCACCTCGGCCAGGCGTCCCAGCTCCATCGTGACCAGGCCGCCCAGGGTGTCGTAGTCCTCGTGCTCGGGCACGGTGACGCCGAGCCGCTCGGCGGCCTCGTCGGGCCGCATCCGGGCGTCGAGGTCCCAGGAGCCGTCGGGCTCGGGGGTGTCGTCCATCTCCTCGTCGTGCTCGTCGCGCACCTCGCCGACGATCTCCTCGACGAGGTCCTCGAGGGTGATCAGCCCGGCGTGGTCGCCGAACTCGTCGACCACGATCGCCATCTGCAGCCCGCCGGCGCGCAGCGTGTCCATCAGGTCGTCGAGCGGCACCGTGTCGGGCACGAACGTCGCGGTGCCCATGACCTCCTCGACCCTGGTGGTGGGCCGCTGGTCGAAGGGGACGGCGAGGCCGTGGCGGATGTGCGCGACGCCCGCGATCTCGTTGTCGTCGTCCAGCACCGGGAAGCGGGAGTGGCCCGTCTCCCGCGCCAGGGCCAGCAGCTCGGCGACGGACTGCTCGGTCTCCAGGGAGTCGACCCTGCCGCGCGGCACCATCGCGTCGTGTGCGCGACGGTCGCCGAAGGCGAGGGTGCGCTGGACCAGGGAGGCGGTCTCCTCGGCGAGGGCGCCCTCGTCGGCGGAGCGCTTGACCAGCACGGAGAGCTCGTCGGCGCTGCGGGCGGAGCCGAGCTCCTCCTGCGGCTCGATGCCGAGGGCGCGCACCACGGCGTTGGCGTTGCCGTTGAACAGCCGGATGGGCAGGCGCAGGACCGAGCTGAAGAGGCGCTGGAAGCCGACGACGAGCTTCGCGGTGCGCAGCGGCTGGGCGATCGCCATGTTCTTGGGGACCAGCTCGCCGAAGATCATCGTCATGCCGGTGGCGAGGACGAGGGCGAGCGCGACGGAGGCCGAGCGTGCCGCGACCTCGCCCACCCCGGCGTCCACGAGCGGCGGGCCGACGAGGGCGGCGATCGCGGGCTCGGCGAGGAAGCCGATGCCGAGGTTGGTGACCGTGATCCCCAGCTGCGCCCCGGAGAGCTGCGTGGAGAGGGTCTTCATGCCCTGCAGGACGCCGCCGGCGCGCTTGTCGCCGCTCTCGGCGGCGGCCTCCACGTCGTTGCGGTTGACCGTGATCAGGGAGAACTCCGCGGCGACGAAGCAGCCGCAGGCCAGCACGAGCAGGAGCCCGATCGCCAGCGAGACGAGGGGACCGATCAGGTCCATGGACGGATCCCCCCGCGGGAAGTGAATGAGTGCAGGCCCGAAGGCCTGGGACTGTCACTGGGGGCGTCGCTGGCGGCGCTCATGATCTCCTGGTGCTCCTCATCGCCCCGCCGGCGCTCGACGGGGAATGCAGGAATGCTACAACCCGCTCCCTGGATGCGGGAGCGGGCGGTGCAGGTCGTCTCAGAAGCTCGGTCCGGCCGGGCCCGAGGAGGAGTCCGGCACGTCGGTGTCCGACCCGCCGCGCAGCAGGCCCGCGATCTTCTCGCGGTGCAGGAAGCCGACGACGCCCGCGGCGATGAGCAGGCCGAGCACGGCCAGACCCACCAGGAGCAGCACGATCGTGACGCCGCTGAGGCCGGTGCGCTCGGCGGAGAAGGTCATCCACACGCCGTGGGAGTCCTTCACGGTGATCGCGTCCTCTCCGAGGGAGGCGCTGTCGGTCTGGTCGCCGGTCAGGGAGGTGGGGCGCAGCCCGTCGCCCTGGACGGTCCAGGTGCCGGGGCCGACGATCTTCTCCCCGATGTCGCCGCCCGGGCCCATCACGACCGTGACCGCGTAGGACTTCTTCCCGCTCTCGGCGACGTCGACCTGGGGCGCGCCGTCGGCGCCCTCGAGCCCGAGGGCCTGGAGCGCGCCGGGGAAGTCCTCGGAGGTCTTCGCCTCGGCGGTGCGGGTGTAGACGGCCGTGCCGTCCTCCTCGGAGCGCTCGGCGTCGCCGCCGAGGAACGCGAGGATCGCATCCTCGGTGACCACCTCTTCGTCGGCCACGGGGATCGACAGGGCCATCTCGAGGCTGCCGCCGCCCTCGCGGTTCACGGTGAGGTCGTAGTCGGCTCCGGTGAAGCCGTAGCTGCGGGTGATGGTCTGCGGCTCGGGGCCGCCCTCGAGGGAGATCTGCTCGGTGCCGCCCTCGGCCGCGGCCTGGGCGTCGCCCTGGAATCCGGCGGGCACCTCGAGGGACTGGCTGAGGGCGCCGTACTCGCCGCAGGCGACGGAGCACTCGATGTTGTCGACGACGTTGGTGTCGACGGAGAAGGGGTCCTCGGAGTCGGGCGCCGCCTCGACGGTGAAGACGCTGTCGCTCGTGGCGAGCGCCGCGTCGGTCCAGGTGCCCACCTGCTCGGCGGTCCCGGCGGGGAAGGCGAGGACCCAGGTGGTGCCGGCGTCCCCGGCGGGGGTGAGCTCGCCGCCCTCGGGGGTGGCCTCGGCGAAGAAGGCGTCGAACTCGTCCTTCGCGTCGAGATAGGTCTCGCGCGGCAGCTCGTAGGTGACGGTGCGGGTGTAGGAGTCCTCGGCGGGGTCCTCGACGCCCGCGGTGACCACGGAGACGCTCTCGAAGGAGGCGGTCGCCGCGTTGGTCCAGACGTCGGCCCCGTCGGCCTCGCCCCAGCCCTTCTCGAGCCCGTCCCCGTCGACCTCCACGGTGGTCTCGCCGGGATCGAGCGCGGAGTCGATGTCGCCCTCCTCGGCGTCGGCGATCTTCCCGTCGTCCACGAGCGCCTTGACGGCCCAGCGGGTGAGGTCCTTCTCGGAGAAGTTGCGGGTGAGGGTGTAGCCGGAGCTGAAGGGCGGGCTGGGCGGGGTGAAGGTGACCTCGGCGGTCTTGGTGAGCTCCCCGGCCTCGAGCGCCTTCTGGGCCTTGGCGGCGTAGTCCTTCGCGTCGGAGAACTCGAGGGTCATGGTGAAGACGGTGTCGGTGCCGTCCTTCTCGCTGCCCTCGTAGGTCAGCCCCGGGTTGTGCTCCTCGATCGCGGCCTCGACGGTCTTCGTGCCGCCGTCGATCTTGTCCATGTCGGTCTCGGAGATCGTCACGGCCAGGGTCTGCGTGCCGGAGCCGTCGGCCGCGATCTCGGTCGTGGAGCCCACCTTCCCGCAGGCCGAGAGGGCGAGCAGCGCCCCGAGCCCGGCGAGCAGCACGAGCAGCAGACGGGCGCGGGAGATCCCGGCGAGCGGACGGCGTGGTGACGCGACGGCGACAGAGTGCATGACCCCTCCTGAGCACTTCCGGCGGGGCCCCCGCCCCGTCGGTGACAGTTCGTCCGAGAATCCTAGCCGGGCTCAGGCCTCTCGTGGGCAGCTGTCCACGAGCTCCTCGGCCCGGCGGCGCAGGAACGCGGCGACGGCGCGCAGCTCGATCTCGTCGACCGCGTGGGCGAGGTGGGGTCGACGCTCCTCCTCGAGCGCGGTGTGGGCGGTGAGGAACTCCCGCACACGTGCCTCGGCGGCCTCGTCGTAGAGGGGGTCGGCGCCGCCGTGGCCCCACAGCACGGGCGGTCGACGGGCGGCGAGCGCCGCATCGCCCGGCAGGGCTCCCGGGGAGGGCCAGCCGGAGAGGTTCACGACGAAGTCCAGGCGGTTCGCGTCCCGGCGCAGGAGGTGCAGGGCGAGCAGGCCGCCCTGGGAGAAGCCGATCGCGCCCGCCACGGGCCGGTCCTGCGCCGCGATCCACGCCTCGACCGCCTCGGCCGCCGTCTCGGCCTCGACCGGGTGCGTGCGATCGGGCGGCATCGGGAACCAGGCATAGCCCTGCACGTAGCGGTGGGTGCCCCGCAGGGAGGCGTACTCGAAGACGGGCGGGAGGAAGGGGATGAGGCTCGCGAGGTCGCGCTCGTCGCTGCCGAGCCCGTGCAGGAGCAGCACGAGCGGGCGCGCCGCGTCGCCGCCGCGCACCACCGCGGTCTCGTCGAGGTGCGGGGAGATCAGCTCCACCGGGCCGTACTGGGGAGGTGTCGTCATGACCGCAGGCTACGGCCTCCGCCGGGGCGCTGGCGTGCGGGCAGGGAAGAACCCCCAGGTCGCGCGGTGCGCTGGTCGGAAGGACGAGGTCCGACCCCTGGGGGTCCCGGCAGCTCGGTGGGATTCGCTGCGCGTCCGGATGAACGGTCGCCTCAGCGGCGAGCCACCTCACATGTCCGATAAGAAATCACTTCTCGGATCACCTCCTTCCCTGTGTGCCTCCACCGTAGGGCCGGTCCCCCGCACGGGCAACGGATTATTCGGGGAGCGTGACGGGTCGGGGAGCGTGGCAGGATGGCTGCCGGCCACCGCCCCGTGCTCGACGAGGAGTTCCCCGTGCAGTCCGTGCTCACCGATTCCCTGGAGAAGGTCCTCGGGCAGGAGACGCCGCGGCCCGCGACGCCGCTCGACGGGGTCCACGTCTCCGGATTCCTCGACGAGCTGCTGTCGCTGCAGCTGGCGGTCCGTCTGGACGAGGGCGAGCAGGCCGGAGAGAAGCGGGTGCGCCTCAGCGGCTCCGCCGCCTCCCTCGCGCGGGTGCACGCGGTGCGTCGCGTGCCGGTCTCCCGTCCCGCGCCCGAGGACGCCGACGAGCACTATCTCGTCACCGCGCCGGGTGAGTACCCGGACCTGCTCGAGCCCCTCGACTCGGACACGGTGCTGCTGCGTCCCGGCCTCTGGGAGGCGCTGTGGATCGACGTGCGCGCCACCGAGGGGGCCGAGGCCGGGGACCTGGATCTCACGATCACCCTCGCCGGCGCCGGCGGTCACGTCCTCACCGAGCAGACCGCCCGGGTGCGGATCCACCCCCACCGCCTTCCGCCGCTGACGATCACGAACACCCACTGGTTCCATGCCGACAGCCTCTCGACCCACTACGAGGTGGAGGTCTTCTCCGAGGAGCACTGGGAGCTGATCCGCACCTTCCTCGCCTCCGCCCGCGAGATGGACGTGACCAGCGTGCTCACCCCCACCTGGACACCGCCGCTGGACACCGCCGAGGGGCGCACACGGCCGTTCGTGCAGCTGGTGGGGATCCGGGAGGACGGCGGCCGGTACGCGCCGGACTTCACGCAGCTGGACCGGTGGCTCGGGATCTGCCGCGAGCTGGGCTTCACCGGGATCGAGATCGCGCACCTGTTCACCCAGTGGGGCGCCCGGCACACCCCCGCGATCCAGGTGGCGACCGACGAGGGGCTCGAGCACCGCTTCGGCTGGCACGTCCCGGCCACGGATCCGGAGTACCGCCGGCTGCTGGAGACGCTGATCCCGGCGCTGCGCGCCCATCTGGAGGCGCACTGGGAGGGGCAGGTGCTCTGGCACATCTCCGACGAGCCCTCCGCCGAGCACCTCGAGGCCTACCGCGCCGCGAAGGCGCAGGTCGAGGACCTGCTGGAGGGCGCCGAGGTGGTCGATGCGCTCAGCTCGCTGGCCTTCGCCGAGCAGGGCGCGGTGGAGGTCCCGATCGTTGCGACGGACCACGTCGGCCCGTTCCTCGAGGCGGGCCGCCGGCCGTGGGTGTACTACTGCGTCTCGCAGAACCGGGAGGTCGCGAACCGCTTCATCGCCCTGCCCTCGGTGCGCAGCCGCGTGCTGGGGCGGCAGCTGTTCGCCTTCGACGCGCCGGGCTTCCTGCACTGGGGCTTCAACTTCTGGTGGACGCAGTTCGCGCTGCGCCCGGTGGATCCCTTCGAGGACACCTGCGCGGGCGGGCCGTTCTTCGGCGGGGACGCCTTCGCGGTCTACCCGGGGCCCGACGGCAGCGCCTGGCCCTCGCTGCGCCATCGCGTGCTCGCCGACGCCATGGCCGATCACCGTGCCCTGACCTGGCTGGCCCAGCTCACCGACCGGGCGCGTGCGCGGTCGCTGATCGACGAGGGCGGGACGCTGAGCTACGCGTCGTTCTCGTACGACGAGGTCGAGCACCTGCGCGCCCGGCGGGCGGTCGACGCGGAGATCCTCGCCGCTCTGGGCTGACCCGCCCGGCTCACTGCTCGGGCAGCTCCTCCTCGGGCAGCTCGGCGTCCATCCGGTCCTCGTCCCGGTTGCCCTGCTCGGCGGCGGTGGCGTCGTCCGTGCCGCGCTCCACGTCGCCGTCGAAGCCGTAGCCGTCGGCGTTGCGGGAATCGGGGCCCTCGGCGGCGACCCGATCGGTCTCCAGGGCGTCGTCGATGCTCACCTCGCCCGGCTCCTCGTCGGCACCGCGGTCGTACTCGTCCTCGCTGGTGGCGACGATCCGGTCGACCTCGGGGTCCTCGGCGGGGTCGTACGGCTCGGTCATGGCGTCCTCCTGGTCATGGGGTCCGATGTCGGTGCTCGGCGGCGGTGGGCGGTCAGCCGAGCGCGTCGATGATCGCCGCGTCGAAGGCGTCGAGGTCGTCGGGGGTGCGGGAGGTGATGAGGCGGAAGCCGCCGCGGTCGTCGACCACGACCTCGCGGTCGCTCCAGCGCGCGCCGGCGTTGACGAGGTCGGTGCGGATGGTGGGGACGGAGGTCAGGTCGCGGTCCGCGGCGAGGCCCGTCTCGACGAGCATCCAGGGTGCGTGGCAGATCGCGGCGACGACCTTGCCGTCCGCGGCGATCGCGCGCACGAGCTGCTGGGCGGTCTCGTCGGCCCGGAGGGTGTCGGCGTTCAGGGTCCCGCCGGGCAGGACCACCGCGTCGACGTCCGCCGGGCGGACGGCGTCGAGGGTGGTGTCGACGGGGACCTCGGCGCCGGGCTCGCGGTCGAGCTCGAGGGTCGTGACGGCTCCCGGGGAGGGGGCGGCGACGATCACGGCGGCGCCCGCCTCGCGCAGTGCGGCGATCGGTGTGCGGATCTCGCTGGTCTCTGTACCGAAATTGCTGGTCAGGACCAGGACCGTGCGTCCTTCGAGGGGGGAGGTCATGGGTGCTCCTTCCGTCGAGCGGATCGGGGTTCGACCGTAGCACCCGGGAGCGGGGGGAGCGGCGGGCGTCCCCGAGGGCCCCGCCGCTCCTCTCGGCTCACTCCTGCGGGGTGTCGGGCCGCGCCGGCGCCGCAGGGGGCGCGGCAGGAGCCGCGGGCGCAGTCTTCTCGCGCTCGAGCTTCGCGAGCTGACGCGCGGCGGCATCGCGGCCGCCGAGCCCGAAGGCGAGCACGGCCGCGGCGGCGGCGCCGATCACGAGGGCGCCGAAGGCCATCTCGATGATCGAGTCGGCCACGCCCATGGACTGCAGGCCCATCGCGGTGAACAGGATGATGATCGCCCAGCGCACCACCGTGGAGACGGTGCCGGAGAGGATCCGGCCGACGATCGTGGCGAGGAAGAAGCCCGCCGCGATGATCGCCCCGCCGAACAGCACATTGCCGCCCAGGGCGAGGATCTCGCTGAGGAACGAGGTGATCTGCGGGAAGCCGAGCACCTGGGCGCCCATCACGGCGAAGAACAGCACCACGGCGATCTCGACCACGCGCAGCACGGCCGGCACCACGGAGGAGCCCTGCGGGAGGATCTCCTGCTTGATCAGCCAGGAGTCCACGCCGGAGCTCTCCAGGAGCGGGCGGAACAGGCCGGAGACGAAGCGGGCGATGAGCACGCCGATGCCCACGAGCACGACGGCCGCGATGATGTTCGGGATCGCGGTGAACACGGCGGTGAGCATCGCGGCGGCCGGCTCGGAGATCGAGGCGATGCCGAGGATCTGCAGCGCCGCGATCGACACCACGATCATGATCAGCGCGAACACGACCTGCGCGAGGATCTCGGGCACCTTCGAGGGCTCGTTCGAGGACTGTCCGGAGGACTGCGGCGCGGCCGGGGCACCGGTCTGCTGCCCGGCAGGAGCGGTCTGCGCGGCGGGGCCGCCCGTGACGCCCCCTGTCGCGCGGTCCAGGCCGGACTGTGCGGTGCCCAGCAGCTTCCCGAAGTCGACGGTGTTCAGCGCGGTGCGGATCAGGGCGCGGACGATCTTCGCGATCGTCAGGCCGATGATGAAGACGAACGCGGCGCCGATGATGTTCGGGAGATATCCCAGGGCGCTCTCGAGCATCACCACGACGGGCGAGAGGACCTGGGAGAGCTGGAAGATGCCCAGCACGACGATCAGCCCCAGCAGCCACACGATCATCGAGGCGATCGCGCCGAGCGAGGTGCCGAGACCGGCGCCGTCGACGCCCGGCTTCTGCAGGGCGGGGATCTTCCGGGTGAGGCGGGCGACGGCTCCCTTGACCACTGCGGCCAGGATCGCGGTCACCACGAGAATGACGATGGCGGCGAGGACCTTGAGTCCCAGCTCCGCCCAGTTGACGCTCGACAGGAAGTCCACGAGGTCCTCCGATGCTCGGGGAAAGGGTCGAAGGCCGTGACCGGCCTTCGCCCCACCTTCCACTATGAGCTGCGTCACGTCCAGAGTCGCAGGTGAGCGGATTACCGAGCAGAAATGTTCAGGTCCCGCAGAACGTCAGGAAGTCCTCTCCGCCGTCCCCGGGCCCTTCGAGATGCGCCCGTTCCGGCCGGCGGACGAACGGCGCGCCGACGGCCTCGAGCATCTCGCCCGCGGGTCCGAGGTCACCCAGATGGGCGGCGCGCAGCGCGGCGTCGAGGTGGACGTTGCGCGGCACGTAGAGCGGGTTCGCGGGCGTCGCGCCGGCCGGGGCGGCGGGCGCGGCGCGCATCTCCTCCCGCCGCGCCGCCCAGCGCACGAACGGGTCCTGCTCGGCGAACAGCGGCTCCGCCCGGCCTTCGTCGAGCGCGCGGAAGAACCCGGTGTGGTCGATCCGCTGCTGCTCCAGCAGCGCGAACAGCTCCGTGCCCAGGCCCAGCACCTCCTCGCGCTCGCCGTCGATCCCGAGCTTCGCGGCGAGCCCGCGCGCGTAGGCGTCGAGGAAGCGCGTCTCGAAGGTCTCGAGCACCGCGGTGGCCCGCTCGACGGCGGCGTTCGGATCCTCGGGGTCGATGAGCGGCACGAGGGTCTCGGCGAAGCGGGAGAGGTTCCACAGGGCGATGCCGGGCTGGTTGCCGTAGGCGTAGCGTCCGCTGCGGTCGATCGAGCTGAACACGGCATCGCGCCGGTGCGCGTCCAGCACCGCGCAGGGGCCGTAGTCGATGCCCTCGCCGGAGATCGCCATGTTGTCGGTGTTCATCACGCCGTGCACGAAGCCGAGCAGCATCCACTGCGCGACGAGCTCCGCCTGCGCGCCCGCGACGGCGTCCAGCAGGCCCAGCGGCCCGTCGGCCGTGGGATGGTGCCGGGCGATCGCGTGCTCCACCAGGCGCTCGGTCGCCTCCGGTCCCAGGTGCCAGGCGGCGTACTCGAAGGTCCCCACGCGCAGGTGGCTCGCGGCGACGCGCACCAGCAGCGCGCCGGGCTCGTCCGTCACGCCCTGGCGCGGGGCGATCCGCTCCCCGGTGGTCAACACGGCGAGGGCGCGCGTGGTGGGGACGCCGCAGGCGTGCAGCCACCGTCCGATCACGGCCTCGCGCAGCATGGGCCCGAGCGGTGCCTTCCCGTCCCCGCCGCGGGCGAAGGGGGTGCGTCCGGAGCCCTTGAGGTGCAGGTCGACGCGTCGCCCGCAGGGGTCGACGAGGTCGCCGAGGAGCACGGCCCGCCCGTCGCCGAGCAGGGGGTTCGCGGTGCCGAACTGGTGGCCGGCGTAGGCCTGCGCGGTGGTGCCCTCGACCTGTCCGGTCAGCAGCGCGATCCCGTCCTCGCTGCGCAGCCATGCGGGGTCCAGGCCCAGCTCGCGGGCGAGCTCCTCGTCCAGCCACACGAGCTGCGGGTCCGGCGGCACGTCGGCGCGCCAGGGCACCGAGAGCTCGGGCAGGGCCTCGGCATAGGTCTGGTGGAGGGCGGGGGCGGGCGGCACGGAGCTCTCCATGTCCCCAGTCTCCCACCGGGCCGGCGGCGCCGTCCGGTCCGGGCCGGCGCGCTTGACTCGCCTCGCCCGGAGCGCGCAGACTTCTGATTGCGCAACCCCCTTACGAAATTCGTGGGGCGGCTCCGAGCGGGGGGATCACATGGCTGTGGAAGGCGTGACGCCGTCCGCTCTCCGGCGCGCGAACGCCCGGGACTGCCTGCTGGCCCTGCGCGAGGCGCCGGAGTCGCTGACCCTCGCCGAGCTCGCCGCCGCGACCGGCCTCTCGCGCCCCACCGTCGATGCGGTGCTGCAGGACCTGGCCGCCGCGGGCACCGTGGTCCCGGCGCCGCCGGCCCCCTCCGGCGGCGCCGGTCGCCCCGCCCGTCGCGTCGCCTTCGCCCCGTCGGCCGGGTGCGTGGCCGCCCTCGACATCGGCGCGCGCTCGGTGCGCTGCCTCGTCACCGACCTGGCCGGAACCGAGCTCGCGCGCAGCGAGGTGCCCCTGCCCGCCGGGGCGCCGCTGGACGCGCTCGTCGAGGCCATCACCAGCACGGGCCGCGACCCGGGCGCAGTGGGCATCGCCGCCCCCGGCATCGTCACTGCCGACGGGCGGATCGTGCAGAGCCTCGCCGCGCCCGCCCTCGTCGGCCTCGACCTCGCCGCCCGGCTCGCGCAGAGCCTGGGGAGCCCCGTGGTGGTCGACAACGACATCAAGCTCGCCGCCCTGGCCGAGCACCACCTCGGCGAGGACGCCGAGAGCATGCTCTTCGTGCAGCTCGGCCACCGCATCTCGGTCGCCGCGATCCTCGAGGGCCGGATCCTGCAGGGCGCGCACCGCCTCGCCGGCGAGCTCGGCTCCCAGCGCGGCATGCGCTGGACGCCGACCTCCGAGCGCGGTCGGCTGGTGTGGTCGACCGGTGCCGATGCCCGGCCGCTGCTCGAGCGCGCGTCCGACGGCGAGGAGGCGGCTCGCACGGAGATCGCGGAGTTCTGCGAGGAGATCGCGCCGCGCCTGGCCACCGTGCTGCTGACCCTCGACCCGGCCCGGGTGGTCGTCGGCGGCGGGCTCTCCCGGGCGGGCGAGACGCTGCTGGGCCCGCTGCGTCGTGCCGTCGGCCGACTGCTGATGACCGAGCAGACCCCCGAGCTCGTCGCGGCGCGCCTGACCACGGACGGCGCCCTCGCCGGCGCGCTCGGCGCCGCCTTCCGCCACGGCTCCGTCTCCCTCAACGGCGTCCCGGACGTCCCCGCCCCCTGGCCGCGCCTCGGCGCCTCCCTGACCTGACCCCTGCACAGAACGAAGGATCACCATGACCGCCGACATCGTCCTCGGCTTCAGCTCCTACAGCTTCCACTCCAAGCTCTCGACCGGCGAGATGACGCTCCCCCAGGTCATCGACTGGGTCGCGGCGAGCGAGGGCGAGCATCTCGAGCTCGCCTCCCTCGGCGACGACCCCGACTCGCCGATCCCCAACATCAACTCCCCGCAGCAGTACGTGGACCAGATCCGCGAACACGCCGCCGCGGCCGGAGTGCCGCTGACCAGCCTCGCCATCGGCGCAGACCTCTCCACCGGGGACCGCGCCGAGATCGCGCGGGTGACGGCGCACGTGGACCTCGCCGAACGGCTCGGCATCACCCGGATGCGCCACGACGTCGTCGGCCACGCGGGCGTCGAGGGCGATGACACGCCCCTGTTCGAGCAGGTCCTGCCGCACATCGTCGCCGGCGCCAAGGAGATCGCGCAGCACGCCGCGCCCAAGGGCATCACCACCAGCATCGAGAACCACGGCTTCTTCGTGCAGTCCGCGGACCGCGTGCGGCGCATCCTCCACGCGGTCGACGAGCCGAACTTCCGCACCACCCTCGACGTGGGCAACTTCGTCTGCGTCGACGAGACGCCCGAGGTGTCCGTCGCCCAGAACCTGCCCTACGCGATGGTCGTGCACCTCAAGGACTTCTACATCCGCCCGGCCGATGCCTCCCCCGGCGAGGGCTGGTTCCGCAGCCGCGGCGGCAAGCACCTGCGCGGCGCCGTCGTCGGAAACGGCGACATCGACCTGCGCGCCGTCGCCCGCGCGATCCGCGACTCCGACTTCCGCGGCTTCGCCGCGATCGAGTTCGAGGGCTGGGAGGACTGCCTGCTCGGCTGCGAGCGCAGCATCGCGAACGCCAAGGCCCTCTTCGCCTGACCCCGACCCCTCACCACAGAGAGTAGACCCCTTCATGACCACCTTCCGAGTCGGCGTCATCGGCGCCGGGAGCATCGCCCAGTCCCACCTCACGGCGTACTCGCAGAACCCCGACGTCGAGCTGATCGCCGTCGCCGACATGAACCTCGAGCGCGCCCGGCAGGTCGCCGAGCAGCACGGGGCGACGCGCGCCTACGCCGATCCGCACGAGCTGCTCGCCGATCCCGAGATCGACGGCGTCTCGATCTGCACCTGGAACGACTCCCACGCCGCCTGGGCGATCGCCGCGGTCGAGGCGGGCAAGCACGTGCTCGTCGAGAAGCCGATCGCGCGCACGCTGGCCGAGGCGGAGGAGCTGCAGCGGGTGGTGGAGGCGCACGATCGCGTCGTGCAGGTGGGCTTCGTGCGCCGCCACTCCCCGAACTGCCAGGTGCTGAAGTCCTTCATCGACGAGGGCGACCTGGGCGAGATCTACTACGCCAAGGCCTCGTGCCTGCGCCGTGCCGGGAACCCCGGGGGCTGGTTCGCGGACAAGGAGGTCTCCGGCGGCGGTCCCCTGCTGGACATCGGCATCCACGTGCTGGACCTGTGCTGGTACCTGATGGGCTCGCCGAAGGTCGTCTCCGTCAGCGGCAACACCTACGACCGTCTCGGCAGCCGCGGCAACATCACCACGATGCCCCGCTACAAGGCGGCGGACTACGACCCCGACCGCAACAGCGTCGAGGACCTCGCCAATGCGGTGATCCGCTTCGAGAACGGGGCGTCGCTGCTGCTGGACTGCTCCTACTCCCTGCATGCCACGAAGGACTCGATCGACGTGGCCGTGTACGGCGAGAAGGGCGGCGCGGAACTCGAGCCGTCCCTGCGGATCGCCACCGAGATGCACGACTCGGTGGTGAACATCGAGCCGCAGATCTCCTCGCGCACCTTCGAGTTCGGGGTCGGGTTCGCCAGCGAGATCCAGAACTTCGTCGACGCGTCGCTGGGCCGTGCGGAGACGATCGCCCCCGCCTGGCACGGCGTGGAGATCGTGCGGATCCTCGAGGCGATCTACGAGTCCGCCGAGGCCGGCCGGGAGGTCTCCCCGGGCTGACCCGCCGCCCGGCCCGTGAGCGCCGACGACGCGCCCGCCCCGGCGCCCGTTGACTTCCCGGGGCGGGCCCTGGAGGCTTCTGTGATCGGCCCGCGCACGGCGCGCCGACCGGGCAAGCAGGCAAGGAGGCCGCCATGTCCACGAACCGCGCGATCGCCTATCAGGGACCGGGGAAGGTCGACGTCGTCGACATCGACTACCCGGGCTTCGAGCTGAAGGACGGACCGGGGGTGAACCCGGCCAACGTGGGGCGGAAGCTGCCCCATGCGGCGATCCTCAAGGTCGTCACCACGAACATCTGCGGCTCGGACCAGCACATGGTCCGCGGCCGCACCACCGCGCCGGAAGGTCTCGTGCTCGGCCACGAGATCACCGGCGAGGTGGTCGAGACCGGCCCCGGGGTCGAGTTCATCGAGGAGGGCGACCTCGTGTCGGTGCCCTTCAACATCTCCTGCGGCCGCTGCGAGATGTGCAAGTCGCGCCGCACCGAGATCTGCCTGAACGTGAACCCGGACCGTCCCGGCAGCGCCTACGGCTATGTCGACATGGGCGGCTGGGTGGGCGGCCAGGCCGAGTACGTGGTCGTGCCCTATGCCGACTGGAACCTGCTGAGGTTCCCCGACAGGGACCAGGCCATGGAGAAGATCATGGACCTGACCATGCTCTCGGACATCTTCCCCACCGGCTTCCACGGCGCGATCACGGCCGGGGTCGGTCCCGGCAGGTCCGTGTACATCGCGGGCGCCGGGCCCGTCGGCACCGCCGCGGCCGTCGGGGCGCAGCTGCTCGGCGCCTCGGTCGTGATCGTGGCCGACATGAACGCGGACCGCCTGGCCAACGCCGCGAAGTTCGGCTGCGAGACGATCGACGTCTCGCAGGAGGACCCCCGCGAGGGCATCGCGAGGATCCTCGGCCGCGAGGAGGTCGACGCGGGCGTGGACGCCGTGGGCTTCGAGGCCCGCGGTCACGGCAAGGACGCGAAGGAGGCGCCGGCGACGGTGCTGAACACGCTCATGGACGTCACCCGCGCCGGCGGTGCCCTCGGCATCCCGGGCCTGTACGTCACCGGCGATCCGGGCGGCGTGGACGAGGCGGCGCAGGAGGGCTCGCTCTCGATGCGGCTCGGCCTCGGCTGGGCGAAGGCGCTGAGCTTCACCACCGGCCAGTGCCCGGTGATGAGGTACCACCGCCAGCTCATGGAGGCGATCCTGCACGACCGGGTGAAGATCGCCGAGGCCGTCAACGCGACCGCGATCTCGCTGGACGACGCACCGAAGGGCTACGCCGAGTTCGACTCCGGCGTCGCGAGGAAGTACGTCATCGACCCGCACGGCATGACCGGGGAGGTCCAGGCCGTCTGACGCGCAGCTCCTGCCGCTGACACGGGTGTGAGGTCCTCACGGGCCTCACACCCGTGTCAGGTCATGGGGAGTTCACCCGGAACCCGCCCGCATGTCGCCCAGGACACATAGGTTCGTGGGGTCCCTCCCCCTTCGCGAGCAGGATCCTCGATGCCCTCCGTGCCACCGCCGCCCGCCGCCGTCGCCCACCGGAGCCGCTGGCTCGCGCTCGTCGCGGCCCTCGCCCTCCTCCTCCCCGTCCTCCCGGCCCTCCAGCCCGCTCCCGCCGCGGCGGAGGTCACCGACGAGCAGCTCGCCGCCGGAGGAGTGCTGCGCGACTCGCAGGACCATCGCATCGCGCCGGGCCTGGACCTCACCACCTTCTCCCGCCTCGAGGAGGGCGGCTGGAAGGAGGGCGGCGTCCTCACCGCGGACCTGACCGAGCCCTCGCTGTCCGTCGACGTCACCGATGACGGCACGGTGACGGGCCGCGCCCCGCTGACCGACGTGATGCGCTCCGGCGAGCGCGGCGAGCGGGCCGTCGCCGCGGTCAACGGCACCTTCTTCGACATCGACCACTCCGACGCCCCGCTGCGCACCTCGATCAGCAGCGACGGCGTGCGGATGGGCACCTCGGAGGCCATGCCGGGCCTGACCCTCGCGGGCGGCCGCGCCGCGGTCCAGGCGCTCTCCGCCTCCGGCGAGCTGACCACGGCCGACGGCACCGTCCACGAGCTCGAGGGGATCAACAACCCCGCCCTGCCGGAGGACGGGATCGGGGTGTACACCCCGGCGTGGGGCGAGTACACGCTGGACCGCCCCGTCGGCGCGCCCGACGCGATGGCCGAGGAGGTCGCCCTCGCGACCCTCGTCGACGGCGAGGTCACCGAGGTCACGGAGGTGCAGGATGCCGCCGGGGATCCGCAGATCCCCGAGGACGGCCAGGTGCTGCTGGGTCGCGAGGACGGCGCGGAGCTGCTCGCGGGCCTCGAGGTGGGCGACGAGGTGGACGTCGAGATCGGCCCCGATCAGGACGTCGACCTCGGCATCGCCGGCAGCCACCAGATCCTCGAGGACGGCGTCGTGCCGGACATGGGCGAGGACTCCCTGGTCACGACCTCCCACCCGCGCACCGCAGTGGGCGTCAGCCGGGACGGCGGCGAGCTGTTCGTGCTGGTCCTCGACGGCCGCAGCACCGCCTCGACCGGGATGACGCTGCCCGAGCTCGGGCAGATCCTCGCGGACATGGGGGCGCACAACGCGATCAACCTCGACGGCGGCGGCTCCTCCGCCCTGGCCGCCCGCGCCGCGGGCGCCGAGAGCGAGGCGATCTGGAACACCCCCTCGGACGGTACGGTGCGTGAGGTGCCCAATGCGCTCGTGTTCTACTCCGACGCCCCCGCCGAGGAGCTCAGCGGGGTCGAGATCTCCACCGCCCTCGAGGACGAGGACGCGGTCTTCCCCGACCTGCACCGCAGCCTGCGGGCGACCGGCCTCGGCGCCGACCTCTCCCCGCTCCTGGTCGACGGCGCCTTCACCGCGGACGGGGCGGTGGAGCTCGAGGACTCCGATCCGACGGGCGCCGTCGTGCGCGGCACCGAGCCGGGCGGCGGCACCGTCACCTACAGCGCCGACGGCCATGAGGCGGTCCAGGAGCTGCGCGTGCTCGGCGATCCCGTCGGCCTGCAGCCCAGTGCCCGCTCCCTGAACCTCAGCGACACCGAGGACACCGCCGCCGTGACCCTCACCGGCTACGACGCCGACGGGCAGCGGGCGCGGCTCGAGACGCAGGACGTGGAGGTCTCCGTCGAGGGCGGCTTCGAGGTCGCCGACGACGGTCTGGGCGGCTGGAGCATCACCGCGACCGGGCAGACCCCGACCGGCACGCTCACCTTCCGCGCGGCGGGCCTGTCGACGACGGTCGCGCTCACCCACGGCACCGAGGTGCAGCAGGTCCTGGATCTCTCCGACCTCTCCGCCTTCGGCGACGACAGCGACCGGGCGACGGGCTCCTTCGAGGCGGCCGACGGGCCGGCCGGGGAGGACGGCACCCCCGCGTCCGCGGTGTGCATGACCTACGACTTCACCACCTCCTCCGCGACGCGCGGCTACTACCTGGTGCCCGAGGAGCCGGCCCCGATCGAGGGCTCCGCGCTCGCGGTCACGATGGACGTCCTCTCCGACGGCTCCGGCGCCTGGCCCCGCCTGCAGGTCCGCGACGGGGAGGGCACCGTGACGAACCTGGACGGGGAGCACCTGGACGGCGAGGGCTGGCAGCAGGTGCGCTTCACTGTGCCCGAGGGGCTGCCGCAGCCGCTGACCGTGGAGCGCCTGCGGATCATGGAGACCCGTCCCGAGGCGCAGTACACGGGCGACATCACGGTCGCGAACCTCCGCGCGGTGACGACCCCGTCGGCCGAGCTCCCGGAGGAGCCTCGGATCCACGACGCGGCGCTGCTGGGCCACGGCAGCGTCGCGGAGCGCCCGCAGCGGATCGCGGTGATGAGCGATGCCCAGTTCGTCGCCGCCTCGCCGGAGTCCGACGCGGTCGAAGGTGCGCGGCGCACCCTGCGCGAGATCCGTGAGGCGGCCCCGGACCTGCTGGTCATCAACGGCGACTTCGTCGACGAGGCCACCCCCGAGGACTTCGCCCTCGCGCAGCGGATCCTCGACGAGGAGTGGACGAGCGACATCCCGTACGTCTACGTGCCCGGCAACCACGAGGTGATGGGCGGGGACATCGGGAACTTCGAGGAGGCCTTCGGACCGACCTCGACCGAGCAGGACCTCGGCGGCACGAAGGTGATCACGATGGACAGCTCCTCCGGGAGCCTCGCCGGGGACGGGCTGGTTCAGCTGGAGGAGCTCGAGCGCCAGCTCGCGGAGGTCGCGGAGTCCGCGACTCTCACCGGTGCCGTCGTCGTCTTCCACCATCCGACGGCCGATCCGCTGCCCGATGCGCTCAGCCAGCTCTCCGATCAGCGGGAGGCCCGCGCTCTCGAGGCGCAGCTGGCCGAGTTCCGGCGCAGCTCGGGGAAGTCGGTCGCGCTGGTCGGCGGGCATGTGGGCGTGTTCCACGGCGGCGCGGTCGAGGGCGTGACCACGCTGGTGAACGGCAACTCGGGGAAGTCCCCGGCGGGGACCCCGGCCACCGGCGGCTTCACGGGCTGGACGATGCTGGGCCTCGATCCGGACGCGGGCGTGGTCGGCGAGCATCCCTCCACGCAGGACCGGGTGGACTGGCTCGCGGCGGAGACCCGGCCGTGGGTCGACGAGATCACGCTCGAGGGGCAGCAGCAGCTCGCCGTCGGCGAGGTCGGCGACGTCTCGGCGCACATCACGCAGGACGGCCGCGAGGTGCCGGTCGCCTGGCCTGTCACTGCGCAGTGGGGCGGGGCCGGCGTGCAGGTGGACACCGGCGGCCTCGACGCGGAGCGAGTCGATCCCCGCGCGGTGGTGCAGGTGGACCCTCGCACCGGGGAGATCACGGGACTGCGCCGCGGCGCCGCGACGGTGGAGGTCACGGTGAACGGAGAGACCGCCCGGCTCACGGTGCGCGTCGCCGGTGACGGCCGGTGAGCCGCCCCGGGCCGGCGGGGCCAGGGCGTGTCTCCCCTATCGTCGTGAGGCTCGCCCTAGGCTCCGAGGCATGACCGCAGCGCACGACCATCAGGACCCCCGCCGGATCACGGTCTTCACCGGATCGGCCCCCGGCGGCTCGCCCGTCTTCGCCGAGCGCACGGCGCAGCTCGCCCGCGCTCTCGCGGAACGGGGCATCGGTGTCGTGTACGGCGGCGGCAAGGTGGGTCTGATGGGAGTGCTGGCCGACGCCGCGCTCGCTGCGGGCGGCGCGGTCCACGGGGTGATGCCCCGCTCGCTCGTGGACGACGAGATCGCGCACGATGGCCTCACAGGCCTCGACGTCGTAGCGGACATGCACGAGCGCAAGCTTCGGATGGGCGAGCTCGCGGAGGCATTCGTCGCCCTCCCCGGCGGTGCGGGCACCCTGGAGGAGCTGTTCGAGGTCTGGACCTGGCAGCAGCTCGGCATCCACGCCAAGCCCGTCGCTCTCTTCGATGTGGACGGCTACTGGCGTCCGCTGCTGACGGCGCTCGAGGGCATGAGCGCGCACGGGTTCCTCTCCCCGCAGTTCCTCGCCTCGCTCGTGGTCGCCGACACCGCCGAGGACCTGCTGGCGAAGCTCTCGGCATGGACGCCGCCGCGCGCCAAATGGTCCTGACCTGTGCCGACGCGGTGCACCCTAGAACGGCGGGTCACCGATCGCGGCGATCGCGTCCGGGTCGGGCGGCAGGAGCCGGGTGCGGAGGTGGGGGTGCGCGATCGCCAACGCCTCCCGGCGCTGCTCGTCGACCCGTTCGCGACGGGGGCGCGCCCTCTCCGCCGCGGCGAGGCGCTCGGCGTCGGCGCGGGTGCGCTGGTGTATCCGCCATGCCGCCTCGAGGGCCTCGGCGGCCACGGGGGTGAGCAGGTCGGTGTGCTCGACGCTGCGGGTGCGGATCCCTCCCTCGACGGTCCACTCGGTGGTGACCGGGCCGGAAGCGGGGACCGGATCGCGGGTGGGGTCGAGGAGTCCGGCGGTCTTGAGCTGGTGGTGTCGCCAGCAGAGCCGGTGCAGGTTCGCGAGCGTGGTCTGCCCGCCTCCGCCGGGGTCGCGGTGGTCGTATTCGAGGATGTGGTCGTCCTCCGCGCCGAGCCGGGTGGGTCTCTCGCATCCGGGCGCCGCGCAGACGGGGTGGCGCAGCCGCAGCTGGAGCCTCTGCTGAGCGCTCGGGTGGTAGGTCTCGGCGGCCGCGTCGCAGGGGCTCCCGGTGATCGGATCGGTGAGGATCCTCAGCCAGATCGGCTCCCCGGCGGCGAGCTCCCGGGCGAGCTCGGCGGGGATCGGGGTGATCCCGTCGAGCATCGCGGGGGTGTTCTCCAGGCCCATCAGCGTCGTCACGGGCACGGTGACCAGGATCTTGTAAGGGCTGCGGGTCTCCTGGACGGGGTCGATGTCCATCACGGAGTGGGTGAGGATCGCGTAACGCAGGCTCGCGCGGGACATGGCCCGGCCCCGTGCGGCGAGGTCCCCGTCGATGTCGAAGGGCAGCGGCCCCTCCGCCCCGTCCCGGAGGGCGGCGCGCTGGGCCTTCTGCACCGTGCGCGCGGCGACGTCGAGCCGATGGGCGAGGGACTGGATCTCCGGGATGGGTCCGGTGACGTACAGCGACGCGGTCCCGGCCTTCGTGTCCAGCTCGACGAGCTCCACCGAGCGTGACGCGGTGGGCACGACGGGGACGGTGCCGGCGGTCGCGAGGCGCACTGCGAGGCGTACCTGGGCCTCGAAGGTGTCCTTCGAGACGGAGGGGATCTCCACTCCCGCCAGGTGCCGATCCACGGCCTCCTTCTGCTCGTCGTCGAGCCGGCGCACCTGGCGCAGCAGGTAGCGGTGGAAGTCCTCGGGGAGGTCGCCGGCGGAGAGGTGCACGAACGTCGCCGGCATCAGGTCCACCGACGTCCGCGCGTCCAGCACCATCGCCCAGGCACGCGCGGGGCTCGTGCGCAGCCCGACGGCGACCTTCAGCCCGGCCATGTCCGCATTCTCGGGGATCCCCTGCGTCTCGGGGTCCTCCCGGAAGAAGGTCGCCAGCTGGCGCAGCTGATGCGCATACAGGCGTGCCCGCGTCTTCATCGTGCGATGCAGGGCCAGGACCCGTGATGCCTCCACGGAGCCCGGCTCCACCTGCGAGAGCACGTACTCGTCGTCCAGCGGGCGCCGCGCTCGCACGCGCCATCGCGGACTGCGGGGAGGAGCGGAGGCGGGATCGGCTCCGGGCACGGCCCCGGGATCCGTGCCGAGGTCGGCGTCGGACTCGACAGGAAGCGAGGGCTGGTCGGATCCGTCGTCGAACTCACCCATCGTGCCCACCCTCCCTGGCCTCGGATACCGCGCGGCTCCGGCGCCGCTCGACGTTCTCCAAGAATACCCGTCACGCACCTCGGCAGAAAGGTCCGCGCCGCAATCGCATGAATTTGTGGATAACCCACCTCCGGGGAGGAGAGGTCACCTCGATCACCACGGCGAAGCACCCGGACAGAACCCCGCCGCTCCCGGGGAAGACAGCCTCCGAACCGTCACCTGAACGCGCATCACCCCTGTTCACAACGTCTTCGCCCCCGGTCGTCGGCTATTCTCGCGCGCGATGATGCGAGACGGACGCCGAGCCTCGCAGCCCCGGCGGATACCCCGACCCATCGCAATGCCGCGATGTCAATCGACCTCTCGAATATGTGGACAACGCGAAGTGGGGAGGAAACGTCAGGATTTATCTTCTCGCTTTTCCGGGCCGCGATGGGTGCCTCCTCGAGCGGATCAGCACCAGCTCCTCACGTCGTGCGCCGTTCCCCCGCGCCGGGATCTGCGCGCTGAATCCCTCCGCTCCCGTCCCACATCCTCCCGATGCACGCCCCACCCCCTGCAGCGCGTATGGTCATCCCATGACGGCACGCACCACGTACCTCCTGGTCGACGGCGAGAACATCGACGCGACCCTCGGCGTCTCGGTACTCGGACGGCGCCCCCACTCCGAGGAGCGCCCCCGCTGGAACAAGCTCCTCCAGCACGCCGAGGAGGCGTGGGACCAGCCTGTGAAGGGCCTGTTCTTCCTCGCGGTGAGCGACAGCCTCCCGATCGGCTTCGTGCAGGCCCTGATCGCGCTGGGCTACACGGCGATCCCGCTGCGCGGCGAGGGCAAGGTCGTGGACATCGCGATCCAGCGCACGGCCGAGGCGCTGCAGGAGCGCGAGTCGGACGTGATGCTGGTCAGCCACGACAAGGACTTCGTCCCCCAGATGGAGGGGCTCGCCGCGACCCCGGGACGGCGCACCGCGCTCGTCGGCTTCCGCGAGTTCATGGCCTCGGACCTGCAGCACATCCCCGGGATCGAGTTCCACGACCTCGAGTACGACGTCGGCGCGTTCACGAGCCCGCTGCCGCGCGTGCGGGTCATCGAGATCGACGAGTTCGACCCGCTGGAGTTCCTCTGAGCCGCTGCCGGCTCGCATCCATCCGCTGCGCCTGACGGCGGACGCCGCAGCATCGTCGCGTCATGACGGCTCTCGCCGACGCCCGTCTCGCCCCTCGAGGGCTCCGCCGGCACCGCCTCCGAGCCCTCGGGGCACGCCCTGGCCATCCACTCATCGTGGCCGATGACCCGACGCAGAGGGAGGGCCGCCAGAACGCGAAAAACCCCGGCTCACCTGGTGAGCCGGGGCAATCCCTGCGGTGCGCAAGGGGGGACTTGAACCCCCACGCTGTTGCCAGCACACGGACCTGAACCGTGCGCGTCTACCAATTCCGCCACTTGCGCGTATCTCCGGCACCGGGTCTCGAGGCGCCGAGGCCGAAGGTTCCCTCAGGTTACCCCCGCATCACCCTCGGCCCAAGTCGACAGCGGGCACAGTAACGAAGACCACTCCGAGCGCGGCCGACGGAGCGACGATCGACGGAGCGACGATCGACGGGTCCGTCGGCCGGGCCCGCCCGCATGTCGCGGGAGTCACCGCATCGAATCGGCCTCGTCGAAGGCGGCGTCGATGTCGCGGTGGTCTATGCGCCGGCGGCCCACCATCACGTAGAGCACGGTCGCGAGGAGGACGGCGGGGATCCCGACCAGCGCGGCGACCTGCATGCTCGGCCGCACGAACACGGTCGCGAAGACGGCGGCGAGACCGACGAGGCCCGCGCACGCGGTGACCACACCTCCGGGCATGCGGAAGCTGCCGCCCCGCTCGCCGCGACGTCGGAAGGCGATGTAGGTGGCGAGGATCAGCGCCCACACCATGATCACGGCGAAGACCACGAGGCTCATCATGTAGCCGAACACGCCGCCCACGCCGCTGAAGGCCAGCAGCGCCGCGCCGATCAGCCCGATGGAGCTCAGCGCGATGCCGACGGCGGGGACGCGGCGGCCCGTCAGGTGCGCGGCGAAGCGCGGGGCGAGCCCGTCGGAGGCGAGGGAGTGCAGGATGCGGCTGCCCGCGTAGAGGTTCGCGTTCGCGGCCGACAGCGCCGCGATCAGCACCAGCAGGTTCGTGATGTGGGCGGCGCCGGGGATGCCGATCCGGTCGAAGACCATCACGAAGGGCGAGGTGGCGACGTCCTCGCGGGTGCCGGCCGCCTGCTGCCACGGCACCAGACACACCACTATCCCGATGCACAGCACGTAGAAGAAGGCCAGGCGCACGATCGTGGTGCGGGCTGCGGTGCGGATGGAGCGGGCGGGATCCCTCGCCTCGGCCGCGGTGATCGAGAGCAGCTCGATCCCGCCGAAGGAGAACATCACCACCGACAGGGCGAGCCACACCGAGGTCCAGCCCATCGGGGCGAAGCCCCCGTCGGCCGTGAGCTCTGTGAAGCCGGGCGCGGGCTGGCCGGGCATGCCGAAGAGGACCAGCACCGCGCCGATCAGGATGAACACGAACACGGCGATCACCTTGATCGAGGACAGGAAGAACTCGATCACGCCGAAGGAGCCGACGCTGGCGAGGTTGATCGCGATGATCAGCGCGGCGAACAGCAGGATCCCGGCCCAGATCGGCACGCCAGGCAGCCAGTAGGCGAGATAGGCGGCGCAGGCAACGAGCTCAGCGCCTGTCACGCACACGGTGACGATCCAGTACAGCCAGCGGCTGAGATATCCCCAGAACGGGGAGAGGAAGCGTGCCGCGAGGGTGCCGAAGCCGCCGCGCACGGGGTGGCGGGAGGCCATCTCGCCCATCGCGAGGGCGATGGTCGCGGCGATCGCGGCGCCGAGGGCGAAGGAGATGATCACGGCGGGGCCGGCGATGCCGATCGCCTCGCCGGAGCCGAGGAAGAGGCCGGTTCCCAGCGCGGAGCCCATGGCGATCATCGCCATCTGGCCGTGGCCCAGGGAGCGGGCGAGATGCCCGCCGGTGCGCTGGTCGGTGGAGGGGGTCGAGGTGGTCACCCGACGAGGGTATCGGGGAGGTGCCGGGTGTGGCCCGCAAGTCCCCGTGGCGCTCTCATCGGCTGCCCGCGGCCGACGGGTCAGCCCTCGGCGTCGAGGTCGTCCCGCACGGTCCCCTCCAGGCCGATCAGCAGCAGGATCCCGGCCAGCACCAGGAGGAGCAGACCGAGGTCGCCGGCCTCCGGATGCAGGGCGAGGCCGAAGCCGGCGGAGAGCAGCAGCACGGCGAGGCCGACCAGCAGCATCGAGGACGGGCCGCGCGAGCGGGGCTCGCGCGGGGGGCGGTCCGGGGGTCGGGTGGGCTTCTGGAGCGTCGTCATGTCACGACTCTGCCGGAACCGTTGGCCGGGCACATCCTGCGATCGGAGGAGCCGACGGGGGGATGGTCGGGCACAGGGGCGACGATGGTCGTGGGGGCGAGCCCCCGGCCGACGGACGCGCGACGAGGCGGAGCGGCGGCTCAGCCGCGGCCCTCGCGATATCGGTCGATCGCGTCCTTGGCCTCCTTGAGCCCGGCCCCGGTGTGCTCGCGATAGACCTTGATGGCCTCGATGACCTCGCCCTCGGCGACCAGGCGCGCGCACGGCTCGGGGATCATCGCCCCGGCCCTGCCCCGCAGCTGCGAGAGCTCGGCCTCGTCCACGCCGGCCCGGTCGGCGAGCACCTGGACCAGTGCCTCGAGGTGGCGGTTCCTCTCCCGGAGGTGATCGATCTGCTTCTGCAGCTGCGCCGCGCGTCCGAACATGCGCCCGACCCTATCGGGCCCGCACAGCGCAGCACCCCGCCCACCATGCGGTGGACGGGGTGCTGCGAGGCTCGCTGGCCCGCCGGTGTCAGATTCTGAACCGCTTCCGCGCCGGAAGTGGTTCAGAATCGCTCAATCCCGCGGGTGGCGTCGGCGGTCGAGCGCTATCAGGCCTTGACGGAGCCCTTGGCGGCGACGACCTGGACGACGAGGTTCGCGAAGATCTCGTCGTGCAGGCGCACGGTCGCCTTGTGCTCGCCGAGCGCCCGGATCGGGGCCGGGAACTCGACGGTGCGGCGGTCGATGTCCTTGTCGAACATCGCCTTGACGCCCTCGGCGACCTCCTTGGAGGAGACCGCGCCGAAGAGGCGGCCGTTCTGGCCGGCGCGCTCCGCGATGACGACGGGCTTCGACTCGAGCGCGGCCTTCAGCGACTGCGCCTCCTCGATGTTCGCGATGGCGCGCTTGCCGCGGGCCGCACGGATCTGGTCGAGCTGACGCTGACCGCCCTTGGTCCACGGGGTCGCGAGACCGCGGGGCAGGAGGAAGTTGCGGGCGTAGCCGTCCTTGACCTCGACGACGTCGCCGGCGGCACCGAGGCCGGTGACCTCGTGGGTGAGGATGAGCTTGCTGGTCATGTGCTTCCCTTCCTCGCTCAGCGACCGGAGGTCGAGTACGGCAGCAGGGCGATCTCGCGGGCGTTCTTCACGGCCTTCGCGATCTTGCGCTGCTCCTGGACGGAGACGCCGGTGACCCGACGGGCGCGGATCTTTCCGCGGTCGGAGATGAACTTGCGCAGCAGCGCGGCGTCCTTGTAGTCGACGGTCTCGAGACCGGCGGCCTTCAGCGGGTTCTGCTTCTTCTTCGGCTTGCGAAGAACAGGCTTGGCCATCGTGGTGCTCCTTCTTTCTGAGGGGAGCCCGGGCGTGGACCCGGGATGGGGTTGTTCTATGGGGTTCTCTGTGCGGGGTGCCGGGATCCGGCGCGCCGATCAGAAGGGCGGGTCGTCGTACCCGCCCTGGTTGCCGCCGCCGGCCCACGGGTCGGCGGAGGGAGCGCCCTGGGGCGCGTTGTAGCCGCCCTGACCGCCCTGGTTGCCGTATCCGCCCTGGCCGCCGAAGCCGCCCTGGCCGCCGCCCTGCGGGGCGCCGCCGCCGAAGCCGCCTCGCCCGCCGCCGCGCTGGACCTTGGTGGCCTTCGCGGTCGCGTAGCGCAGGGAGGGGCCGATCTCGTCGACGTCCAGCTCGATGCTGGTGCGGTTGTTGCCCTCCCGGTCGGTGAAGGAGCGCTGCTTGAGGCGGCCCTGCGCGACGACGCGGGTGCCCTTCTCGAGCGACTCGGCCACGTTCTCCGCGGCGTCGCGCCAGATGGAGCAGCGCAGGAACAGCGCCTCGCCGTCCTTCCACTCGTTCGCCTGACGGTCGAAGGTGCGGGGGGTCGACGCGATGGTGAACGACGCGACCGCGACGCCGGACTGCGTGAAGCGCAGCTCGGGGTCCGCGGTGAGGTTGCCGATCACCGTGATGACGGTGTCATTCGCCATGGGTGCTCCTCTGCTCCGGGGGTTCTGGGGATCGTGCGGGGATCAGTCAGGGACGACGGATCACTCGGCGTCGAGGCGCATGAGCTTGGTGCGCATGACGGACTCGTTGAGCCCGAGCTGGCGGTCGAGCTCCTGCGCGGTGGAGGCCTTCGCGGTGAACTGCAGGACGATGTAGATGCCCTCGGACTTCTTGTCGATCTCGTAGGCGAACTTCCGCTTGCCCCAGACGTCGACGTTGTCGATGGTGCCGCCCTCGGTCGGGATGACCTGGACGAGCTTCTCGAAGGTCCCGCTGACGGTCCGCTCATCGACGGACGGGTCGAGGATCACGACCATTTCGTACTTGCGCATGTTCTGGTACCCACCTCCTGTGGTCTCTGCGGCCACGGTCTCTCCGTGGCAGGAGGGTTCATGCCGCCCGCGCGGGCATCGGCGATGCACGTCACGGACCGGCACAGCCTACCCGGCGCCCCGAGCGGGAGCCAGGGGCGGTCCCGACGCTGCGCCAGGTATCACAGGCGCTGTGCTCAGTCCTTCTTCCCCATCGCCCTCCGGGCGCGGGCGTACCAGCCGCCGGTGGCGCGGCGGCCGCCCCTGCCGAAGCCGCCCAGGGCGCCGGCGGTGCGGCCCTGCAGCCGGGCCCCGCAGCGGCCGCAGAGCCTGCGACCGGTCACCGAGACGTACGGCTCGCCGCGGATCTTCCGCTTGCACTGTTCGCATCGCATGCCCGCGATGCTGTCATCCGCGGCGCAGCGGCACCACCATCGGTGTGTCGCTCTGCGGGTCCGCGGCGATCTCCGCCTGCAGGGAGAAGACCTCGGCGACCAGTTCCCGGGTGAGCACCTCGGCCGGCCGGCCTGAGGCGACCACCCGCCCGTCGTCCATCACCACCAGGTGGTCGGCGTAGCGGGCGGCCTGGTTCAGGTCGTGGAGCACGGCCAGCACGGTGCGGCCCTGGTCGCGCAGGTCCTGGCACAGGTGCAGCACGTCGATCTGGTGGGCGACGTCGAGGAAGGAGGTGGGCTCGTCCAGCAGCACGTACTCGGTGTCCTGGGCGATGATCATCGCGATCCACACCCGTTGGCGCTGGCCTCCGGAGAGCTCGGCGACGGCCTGATCGGCGAGCTCGGCGACGCCTGTGGCGGCCATCGCCGCATCGACCGCCTCGTCGTCCCCGGGCAGCCACTGTCGCAGGGCGGAGTGGTAGGGGTGGCGTCCGCGGGCCACCAGCGCGCGCACGGTGATCGCATCGGGCACGACGGGGTCCTGCGGGAGCAGCCCGATGCGTCGAGCGATCGCCTTGGAGCGCCAGCGCTCGAGCGGGCGCCCGTCGAGCAGGGCGCCGCCGGCGCGCGGGCGGAGGGTGCGCGCGAGCGTGCGCAGCATGGTGGACTTCCCGCAGCCGTTGGGGCCGATGACGGCGGTGAAGACGCCGGCGGGGACCGCGAAGTCGAGCTCCTCCAGCACGGGGCGCTCGGCGTATGCGACGGTCGCCCCGGCCAGGCGCAGGGAGGAGCCGGCCGACGGGGGCCCGGCGGCGCCGGGTGCGTCGGGGGCGTCGGCGATCGGGGAGGTCATGCGTCGGCCCTCTTCCATTCGGTGATGAGCAGATAGCCCAGGTACATCCCGCCCACCCCGGCGGTGACGACGCCGACGGGCAGGTTCTCGAGCGGGCCCCCGTGCTGGACGGCGAAGTCCGCGAGCACCATGATCAGCGCCCCGACCAGGGCGGACAGGGTCAGGTGCGCGCCGGGTGCCCCGCTCATGCGGCGGGCGATGTGCGGGGCGGCCAGGGCCACGAAGGCGATGGGTCCGGCCACGGCGACGGCCGCGGCGGCGAGCGCCACGGCGAGCAGGATCGCCAGGGTGCGGGTGCGGATCGCGCTGCCGCCGAGGGCGTCGGCGAGCTGGTCGCCGAGGTCCATCATCCGCAGGTCGTGGCTGAGCAGGGCGATCAGCGGGATCAGCACCAGCAGCGCGACGGCGATGAACAGCGCCTGCTGCAGGCTGCGGGAGTTCAGGGAGCCGACGAGATAGCCGGCCAGCTGCGTGGACGCGTCCCGCAGCGCGACGGCGACCACGTACTGGGTGATCGCGAGCGCCATGGCGGAGACACCGATGCCGGTGATGATCACCCGGGACGGGGAGGCGAAGCCGAGCCCGGTGGAGACGTGGACCAGCGCGATCGCCGCTCCGGCTCCGGCGAGCGCGCCGACGGGGGCGGGGACGAGGCCCGGGGCGAAGAGGGTCGCGACGGCGACGCCCGCGCCCGCTCCGGCGCCGAGGCCGATCACGTCGGGACTGCCCAGGGGGTTGCGGGTGACGGTCTGGAACAGGGAGCCGGCGAGGCCCAGGGCGAGGCCCACGCCGATGCCCACCAGCAGGCGGGGGCCGCGCAGGCGCTCCAGGACGAACATCGTCTTCGCCCCGGCCTCGCCGCGGGTCGCCTCCAGCAGGTCCCGCGGGCCCACGCCGAGGTCTCCCCAGGCCAGGGTCGCGATCCCGCCGAGCAGCACCGCGGCCAGGAGCACGGCCCCGACAGCGGCGGAGCGGCGCGTCACGGCCATCAGCCCTTCACCGTCCCGCGACGCACGGCCAGCAGCAGGAAGGGGGCGCCGAGGAAGGCGGTGATCACGCCGACCATGAGCTCCTGCGGGCGGGCGACGACGCGCGCCAGCACGTCGGAGCCGATCAGCAGCGCGGCGCCCAGCAGCAGCGCGACGGGCAGCTGCCAGCGGTGGTCGCCGCCGATCATCCCGCGCACCAGGTGCGGGACCGCGAGGCCGACGAAGGCGATCGGCCCCGCGGCCGCGGTCGCGGCGGCGGCGAGCAGGGTGGCGCCGAGGATCGCGGCGGCGCGCAGCAGGGGCACGGGAGTGCCGAGCGCGGTGGCGACGTCATCGCCGAGGGCGAGGGTGTTCAGCCCCGGCGCGACCGCCGCGGCGAGCAGCACGCCGAGCACGAGGGCGGGCGCGATCGCGGCGAGCGTGCCGAAGGAGGCGCCGGCGAGGGAGCCGACGGCCCAGAACCGGTAGGAGTCGAAGACGTCCGGGCGGGTGAGGATCATGGCCTGGATGTAGGCGTAGAGCACCGCCGAGATCACGGCGCCGGAGAGGATCAGCGGCACCAGCGAGTGGGTGTGCGCGGGGCGGCCCAGCAGGTACACCACCACCACGGCGAGGAGCGCGCCGGGCAGGGCGATCCAGACCGTCGCCGCGCTGGTCGGGGTGCCGAGCAGCGCGGTCGCGGTGACGACGGCGGCCGCCGCCCCGGAGGTGACGCCCAGCAGGCCCGGCTCCCCGAGGGGGTTGCGGGTCACCCCCTGGATCAGCAACCCGGAGGCGGCGAGGGCGGCCCCCACCGCCGCGCCGAGCACGGTGCGCGGCACGCGCGCGGCGACGACCTGGCGCATGTGCTCCTCGCCGCCTCCGCGCAGCACCTGCCACACGGCACCGAGGTCGGTCTCGCGCGTCCCCAGGAACACGCTGGTGATCGCGGCGAGGCCGAGCAGCGCGCCGACCGCCCCCAGCACGAGCAGGGGCGGGAGCCGGTGCGACGGGGATCGTCGGGACGCCGCCCGGGGCGGGGCCGCCGCGGTCGGTGCAGTGCTCACCTCAGGAGGCAGGGACCTGCGCGATCGCCTCGTCGATCATCGGGATGTACCGCTCGAGGGCCCACGGCACGGTGAGCGGGGTGATGATCGAGGAGCCGGTGACGAAGGACTGGTCGGTGGGGGCGACCACCGCACCGTTCTGGACGGCGGGGATCGCGGCGTAGAGGTCCTGCGCCTCGGTCTCCTCGCGGTTGGCCTCGTCGGAGTAGAAGGTGAACAGCAGGTCGGAGTCCGCGAGCTTGTCCGCGTTCTCCAGCCCGATCATCGCGGAGTCCGTTCCGGGCACGTCCCACTCGTCGAGCTGCTGGTTCACGGGATCGACCGTGAGCCCGAGGGAGCGGACCATCACCACGCGCTGCTCGTCCTGGTAGAAGACGCCGAGGGTGCCGGGGCCGTCGTTGTAGACGAAGGAGAAGGTGTAGTCGCCGTAGCCCTCCTGCGTCGCCTCCTCGAAGGTCGTGCGGATCTCGTCGATCAGCCCGGCGGCGGCCTCGTCCTCGCCCAGCGCCTTGCCGATCACGGTGATCTGCTCCTCCCAGGTGATGACCCAGGGCTGCTCCTCGTAGGCCACCGTGGGGGCGATGTCGGTGAGCACGTCGAACTGCTCCTGGGTGATGCCGGACCAGGGAGCCAGGATAACGTCGGGCTCGAGCTCGAGGATCGCCTCGACGTCGAGCTCGGTGGAGCCGGTGAACTGGGCGGGCAGCTCGCCGCCCGCCTCGGTGACGGCCTCGTGGATCCAGGGGAGGTAGCCGGTGTCGTCGGCGCCCCAGGGGTACTCCTCGATGCCGACGGGAATGATCCCGAGAGCGATCGAGGTCTCCGCGGAGCCCTGGCCGAGGGTCACCACGCGCTGCGGCTTCTCGGTGATCTCGGCGGTGCCCAGCGCATGCTCGATGGTGACCGGGCTGAAGTCGCCCGAGGCGCCGCCGTCGGAGGCCGCCCCGGACTCCCCGCCTCCGCCGCCGCTGCAGGCGGCCAGGGCGAGCGGGGCGGCGAGCGCCCCGGCGATCCAGGTGCGGCGGGCGAGGCGTGCGGTCACGAGGGACATGGTTCTCCTGTGAGGGGGACGGCGTCGCCGGGGTCTCTCGCCCCGGACAGGTGAGGCGAGGCTATCCTCACAGACCGTTCGTGGAGGGCGCCACGGTCCTGCCGGGTGATCCGCGCAACTCCTGCCCGTCGGGCGTCAGCGGTCAGTCGCGCTCGCGGGCGGCGGGGTCCGACTGAGTGTCCTGGTTAGGCCCCTCCGAAGGCCCCTCGTCGGGGGACTCCTTCTCGGTGGGCTCCTCCTCGGTCGTCTCTTCCGCGGACGGCTCCTCGGAAGGCTCCTCCTCGGCGGGCTCTTCCTCCTCGGGAGTCTCCTCCTCGGTGGTCTCCTCCTCGGACGGCTCCTCGGAAGGCTCCTCCTCGGTCGTCTCCTCCTCGGAGGGCTCCTCGCTGGGCTCCTCGGAGGGCTCCTCGCTCGGCTCCTCGGCAGGCTCCTCCTCGGTCGGCTCGGGGGCCTGAGTGGGCTGGGGGGCCTGCGTGGGCGGCGGGGTGTAGCTGCGCTCGCGCGTCTCGTTCTCCAGCCGCACCCGGCCGGGGAAGTCGATGAACTCCTCGCCCTCGAGCGAGGTGGACATGATGTCGCCCCACACCTGGGTGGGGAAGGTGCCGCCGGTGATGTTCCGCTCGCCGCCGAAGGGGGTCAGCGACTCCTCGGCGGTCCCGTCCTCGGAGGGCTGGAACATGCCCACGGCGGTGACGAGCTGCGGGGTGAAGCCCACGAACCACGCGGAGCGGAACTTCTCGGAGGTGCCGGTCTTGCCGGCCACGGGGCGGCCGCCCATGACGTTCTGCAGGCTGCGGGCCGAGCCCTGGGTGGGCGGCCCCTGCAGCGCGACGGTCGCATTGATCGCGACCTCCTCGTCCATGGCCCGGGTGTCGTCGGCCTCGTGCTCGTAGCGCGAGGAGCCGTCGGGCCGGGTCACGGTCTGGACGATGTAGGAGTCGCGATGCACCCCGCCGGAGGCGATCGAGCCGTAGACCTCGGCCATCTCCGCGACGGTCGGGGAGGCGGAGCCGAGCACGTTGGAGGCGTCGGCGTTCAGCCCCGGGGTCTTCTCCGGCAGGCCCAGCGAGATCGCGGTCTCCTGGGTGCGCTCGGGGCCGATCTCGAGGTTCGCCTCCGCATAGGCGGTGTTGATCGAGTTGGTGGTCGCCTTCTCGAGGGTGACCCGGCCGTAGTCGACATTATTGAAGTTGTTCACGGTCCAGCCGCCGCGGAAGGACTTCGGGGAGTTGCCGTCCCAGCGGGAGTCCAGCGGGTAGCCGTCCTCGAGCGCGGCGATCAGTGTGAAGGTCTTGAAGATCGAGCCGGCCTGCATGCGGGACTGGGTCGCGTCGTTCTGCGCCTGGGTGACGTAGTCCGCGCCGCCGTACATGCCGCGGATCGCGCCGGTGGAGGGGTCCATCGTCACGGTGCCCACGCGGTTCGCCTCGGGGCGGTCATCGGGCAGGTTCTCGACGGCCTGGACGGTGTTCTCCTGGATCGCCGGGTCGATCGTGGAGACGATCGTGAAGCCGCCGGTGTTGATCTCGTCCTCGGTGAAGCCCTCGGAGACCAGCTCGTTGCGGACCTGCGCGAGGAGATAGCCGTTGGTGCCGCCGAGGGAGTTCTCGGACGTCGGCTCGACGGTCTCGGGGAACTCGAGCGCGTCCGCCTCCTCGGGGGTCAGCTGCCCCTCGGCGACCTGGCGCGTGATCACCCGATCCCAGAGCTGCGTGGCCTGCTCGGGGCTGTTCGCGGGGTCGTAGGTCGAGGGGCTCGGGATCACGGCCACCAGCAGCGCGGCCTCGGCCTCGTCCAGCTCGGAGGCGTCCTTGTCGAAGTAGGCCTGCGAGGCCTCCTGCACGCCGTAGGCGCCGCGACCGAAGTAGATGGTGTTGAGATAGCGGGAGAGGATCTCGTCCTTGCTGAGCTCCTGGTCGATCTTCAGCGCCATGATCGCCTCCTTCGCCTTGCCGACGTAGGAGGTCTCGGTGCCTGTGTAGTACCGCTCCACGTACTGCATGGTGATGGTGGACGCGCCCTGGCGGGCCCCGCCCTGGAGGTTGTTCACGGCCGCGCGGAGGATCCCTCGCGGCGAGACGCCGCGGTTCTCGTAGAAGCTCGAGTCCTCGCTGGCGACGACGGCCTCCTTGACGGTGTCGGGGACCTCGTCGGCCGGCAGCTCGGTGCGGTTGACCTCGCTGAACTGGCCCATCTCGGTCTCGCCGTCGGCGAAGTAGACGCGGGAGGTCTGGGCGAGGGCGAAGTCCGAGGGCTCGGGCACCTCGGTGTCGTTGTAGAGCCACACCGAGAAGCCGAGGCCGGCGAGGACGAACAGCGCGATCGCGCCGACGACCAGGCGCAGCGAGGGGATCCAGCGCCAGGGGTTCTCCTTCCCGGCGCGCGGGTAGTTCAGGAAGTTGGTCGCGGCGGCGTTCTTCCCGCGCGAGCCCGCGGCGCCCTTCGGGGCGGCGCCGGCATGGCGGGCGCTGACGGAGGTGCGAGAGGTGGGTCGCTTCGCGGCGGCCGACGTGCCCTTCGAGCCGGCCGACGCGCCTCCGGCGGTGCGCGCGGTGCGGCTCGAGCCCTTGGCGGACCCGGACGTCGCGGCGCCGGGCTTCGCAGCGCCGCTCTTGGCGGAGCCGCTCCTGGCGGACTTCCCCGCAGGCGTACGGCGCACACCCGCGGCACGGCGGCTGCCGCCGTTCGACGAGCGTCGGGACTCGCTCATGGCTGCTCCTGGTCCTTCGGGGGGCATGATCGGGGAGGGCGCCTCGGCGTCCAGCCCCCCAGTATGATCACGGCCCCGCGCCCGACGGAACGCCGCGGCGGCGAAGCACACAGGGTGTGCACGTCCGGTGCGTCCTCGCTCACACCGTCGTGCGTGCCCGGCGGCTCCCGCCTACCTCTCGGTCCGCGCCGCCCACCAGGCCAGCAGCTCCTGTTCGGCGCGCTCCTCGCCGAGCGGGCCGTGCTCCATGCGCAGCTCGAGCAGGTGCTTGTAGGCCTCTCCCACCTCGCGCCCCGGGGGGAGGTCGAGGATCTGCATGATCCGGTTGCCGTCGAGGTCGGGGCGGATCCGTCCGATCTCCTCCTGCTCGGCGAGGTGATCGATGCGCGCCTCGAGCTCGTCATAGGCGCGGGCCAGCGTGCGGGCCTTGCGCCTGTTGCGGGTGGTGACGTCCGCGCGGGTCAGCCGGTGCAGGTGCTGCAGCAGGTCCCCGGCATCGGTGACATAGCGGCGCACGGCGGAGTCGGTCCAGGGCGAGTCGACGTAGCCGTGGAAGCGCAGGTGCAGCTCGACCAGGCGCGCGACCTTCTTGGTGGTGTCCTTGTCGAAGGTCAGCGCCTTCATCCGCTTCGCGGTCATCTTCGCGCCGACGGTCTCGTGGAAGCGGAAGGTGACCACGCCCCCCTCCTCGAAGCGCCGCGTGGCGGGCTTGCCCACGTCGTGCATGAGCGCCGCGAGGCGCAGCACCAGGTCGGGGCGCTCGCAGGGGCCGCCGGAGCCGGCCGGGCTCTCGAGGTCGATCGCCTGGTCGAGCACGGTGAGCGTGTGCTGGTAGACGTCCTTGTGGTGGTGGTGCTCGTCGATCTCGAGCTGCAGCGCCGGCAGCTCGGGCAGCACGTGCGCGGCCAGCCCCAGCTCCGTCATCATCTCGAGCCCGCCGCGGGGGTCGGCGCCGAGCATGAGCTTCACGAGCTCCTCCCGCACCCGCTCGGCGGAGACGATCGTGATCCGCTCGGCGAGCTCCTCGACCGCGTCGGCCGTCGCGTCCTCGATCCGGAACCCGAGCTGGGAGACGAACCGGACCGCGCGCATCATCCGCAGCGGGTCGTCGCTGAAGGACTGCGCGGGCGCGACGGGCGTGCGCAGCAGGGTGCGGGCGAGATCGGCGAGCCCGTCGAAGGGGTCGACGAGCTCCAGGGAGGGAAGGCGCACCGCCATGGCGTTGACGGTGAAGTCGCGCCGGGAGAGGTCGCCGGCGAGGGTGTCGCCGTACTCGACCTGCGGCTTGCGGGAGGCGGGGTCGTAGGACTCGGTGCGATAGGTCGTGATCTCGACCTTCACCCCGTCGCGCATCCCGCCGAGGGTGCCGAAGTCCCGGCCCATGTCCCAGATCGCGCCGTCCCGCGTCCAGGAGCGCAGGATCTCCTCGGTCTCCTCCGGGCGGGCGGAGGTGGTGAAGTCGAGGTCCGCGCTCGAGCGGCCGAGCACCGCGTCGCGCACCGGCCCGCCCACCAGCGCGAGCTCGTGCCCGGCGGCCTCGAACAGCCTCCCCAGCTCATGGACCTCCTCCGGCAGGGCCCGGAACATGGAGGCCGCACGGGTGCGGGCGGTCGCGAGACGCTCGGCGGTGTCGTCGGCGGGTTCGGTCACGGGCGGTCCTGTCCTGGAGGCGGGGCGGGGAAGGGGCGGGGGCGCAGGTGTGGAGGTGTCGTGCCCCCTCAGCTCCTCTACGGTAGCGGCCGCTTACAGTGTCCTCATGCCGTCGTCCCTGCCTGCCGTGCGCCCGGCGCTCACGGCGCTGCTGACGGTGCTGGTCGTCGCCTCGTCAGCGCTGGTCAGCGCACCGGCGACGCAGCTGCCCGCGGCACAGGCCGTCGGCGCGGAGGCACCGGCCTCCCCGTCCGCGCCGCAGCGCGACACGCCGCTGAGCATGGACCTCGTCTCACTGACCCCCACCTCCCTCGCCCCCGGCGGCACGCTCCGGGCAGAGGTCGAGGTGACCAACACCTCCTCCGAGCCGCTCGAGGACCTCGACCTCGAGCTGCGCACCCGCGCCCCCCGGGTCACCGATCGGGCGGTGCTGGCCGACTGGCAGTCGCAGACGGACCCCGACACCGACGGCCCCGCCCTCGCCACCGCCGTCGCCGCGGACGACGAGGTCGATGCGCTCGCCCCCGAGGAGTCGCGGACCCTCGAGGTGGAGATCGACGCGGAGGAGCTCGGCTACTCCGAGGAGACCTACTTCTGGGGCACGCGCCGGCTGTCCCTGACCGCGGTCGCCGCCGACGAGCCGCTCACGAGCCTGCGCACCTTCGTGGTGTGGCGACCCGAGGGCACCGAGGCGCGGATCACCCAGTCCACGCTGCTGCCGCTGGCCGAGCCCGACGCCGCCGCGGCCGTGGCCTCGCCCGAGGCGCACACCGCCTCCGGCGAGGAAGGGCATCTCGCCGCGATGCAGCAGCTCGCGACGCGCGAGGACGTCGACTGGTGGCTGGACCCCGCGCTGCTGGACCCGCCGAACCTCCCCGAGCCCGGGAGCGAGGACGGCACCGGTGAGGAGAGCTCCACGACCCCCGAGCTGCGACCCGACCCGGTCTCGAGCACGATCGCCGACGAGCTCGACGCCGCCGTCGGCGCCCGCACCGTCCTCGCCGCCCCCTACGCCGACGCCGACCGGGTGAGCCTGCGCGCGGCGGGAGCGCTCGTGCTCGAGAGCGCCGCCCGGGACGCGGCCGACGACGTGTGGCGCAGCGCCGGGATCTCCCCGCGCGCCGAGGCGCTCGAGGTGCCCGGACCGGAGGCGGACCCCGAGGCGCTCGAGCAGGCGATCGAGGTGGGGGCGAGCACGGTGGTGGTGCCCTCGAGCTCGGTGCGCCCCGACCCCGCCGCCTCGGTGACCCCGAGCTCGGTGGGCAGGTACGAATCCTCCCGCACCGAGGGCGGCGAGCTCTCCGTGCTCGCCCCCGACCCCGTCCTGTCCCAGGAGTTCTCGCAGCTCACGACCGACGGGGACACCGAGCAGACCCGCCAGCGGCTGCTCGCCGAGACCGCGACCATCGCCTCGGAGTACACCACCGCCTCGCGCCACGTGCTGATCTCCCCGTCGGCCGCCGCGGAGCTGGACCCCGAGGCGGCCGGCAGCGTGCTCGACGCCTTCGCCGAGGTGCCGTGGCTCGCGTCCGGCAGCACCGCCTCGCTGCTGGACGCCGCCGACCAGCAGGACTGGACCACGGATCCGCAGGCCGGGGACGAGGAGCTGCTGGCGCTCGGCCGGCTGCGCGCCGAGGACATCCACCCCAGCGCCCCCTCCGACGGCACCTGGACGGTCCAGGACGAGGCGCAGGAGCCGCAGCTGCTGGAGGAGCGGACGCTCACCTCGCTCGAGGACAGCTGGCGCCGCCTGGAAGCGCTGGGCACCGCGATGGAGGACGACACGTCCCTGGACGCCGCCCGCCTCGAGGTCCTCGGCGCGACCTCCGCGCACTGGCGCGGGGATCCCGCGACGCCGGCCGCGCGGGCCCAGGACGCCGCCGAGCGCGCCGACGCGCTGCAGGAGCGGATCCAGGTGGTCCCCGCCTCCGGCTACAACGTCGTCTCCGACACCGCCGACGTGCCCATCACCATCACCAACGGTCTGGACACCCCCATCACCGTGAAGGTCGCGGTGACCTCCGACAAGCCGCTCGTGCAGATCGGGGAGCCGGCCGTGGTGGAGGTCCCCGCCCACGGACAGGTCAACGCGACCGTGGACGTGGAGGCGGTCGCCAACGGCGCCGTCACCCTCACCACGACCCTGACCACCGAGGACGACCGCGCCCTGGCCGACCCCGTCGAGGTGCCGCTGACGGTGAACCCGTCGTGGGAGAACTGGACCACGCTCGTGCTCGTGATCGCGATGGGCCTGCTGGTGATCATCGGCGTCGCCCGGGCCCGACGCACCGGTGCCAGCACCCGCGCCCCCGCGATCCGCGGCCCCGAGGATCCCGAGGAGCTCGCCCGCACGGGCCGGACCACGCTGGACACCTCGATGCCGCAGCGCACCTGGGCGGAGCGGGCGGGGTATCGCGAGGACGACCCGGGCCCCGCCGCCGACGACGCCCCAGATCCCGACGACCGCCCAGAGGAGGATCCCCGATGAGCAGCACCCGCCGGGTCCCCAGGGTCCATCACGTTCCCCGCCACCGCCGCCACGGCAGCCCCTCCAGCCGGTCCCGCCTGCTGCAGGCGAGCGTGCTCATGGCCTCGGGCTCGCTGGTCTCCCGCCTGCTCGGCTTCGTGCGGAACTTCCTGTTCGGCGCGATCCTCGGCGGGTCGATGTCCTCGGCCGCGAACGCCTTCAGCGCCGCGAACACCCTGCCCAACACGATCTGGCTGCTCGTGGGCGGCGGCACCCTGAACGCGATCCTGGTGCCCGCGATCGTGCGCGCCGTGAAACGCCCGGACCGCGGCAGCGACTACATCTCCCGCCTGATGACCCTCGTCGCGGCGCTGTCCCTGGGCGTGACGGCGGTCTGCATGATCGCGGTGCCGCTGCTGCTCACCCTCACCAGCGGCGTGCTGCCGCCGTCGACCTACGCGCTCGCGGTCCAGCTGGGCTACTGGATGATGCCGCAGATCTTCTTCTCGGCGCTGTACGTGATGTGCGGTCAGCTGCTGAACGCCCACGACTCCTTCGGCCCGTACCAGTGGGCTCCCGTGGTCAACAACCTCGTGGGCATCCTCGGGGCGGCGCTGTTCCTGGGCCTGTGGGGCACCGTCGGCGATCCCTCGCAGTGGACCCTGTCGATGGTGGCCGCGATGGCGCTGCTGAACGTCGGCAGCTCGGCGGCGCAGGTCGTGTTCCTGTCCTGGTACGTCAAGAAGCTCGACCTGCGGCTGCGCCCGAAGTGGGGCCTGCGCGGACTGGGCCTCGGCAAGCTCTCCCGGATCGGCCTGTGGTCGCTGGCGATGCTGGGCCTGGGGCAGCTGGGCATCTGGGCCTCGCGCTGGGCGACCGGCGGCGCGGTGGAGATGACCGAGCACTACCAGGGCCAGCCGGAGCTCGCGGCCCGCTATCCGGCGCTGCTGACCCTGGAGTGGGCGTATCTCGCCTTCATGGTCCCGCAGGGGATCATCGCCGTCACACTGGTCACGGCCGCCTTCCCGTCGATCTCCCGCAGCGCCGTGGCCGAGGACCATGCCGGGGCCCTGGCCCGCTACACCGACACCAACCGGATGCTGACGGTCGCGATGGTGCTGTGCACCGCTGTGTTCGTCGCGATGGCGGGCCCAATCATGTGGGTGATCGGCGGCGGCACCGGGGAGATCGGCGCGCGGGCGAACGGGACGGTGCTGGTCGCCTACATGCTGGGCCTGGTGCCCTTCGCCTCGCTCTACCTGATCAAGCGCCTGTTCTACGCCTACGAGGACGCCCGCACGCCGTTCCTCGCCCAGATCCCGATCGCCGCGGTGACGCTGCTGTCGGTGCCGGTGATCCTCACGCTCGTGGATCCGCAGTACGCAGCGGTCTCCGCCGCCGGAGCGACGAGCCTCGGCAACGTGCTCGCCTGGGCGTTCAGCCAGTGGAAGCTGCGCCAGCACGCCAGGCGGCACCGCACGGCCCCGCCGAGCCTCCTCGCCGAGGGCGTGCTGCTGGGGAAGCTGGCCGGGGCGGGCGCAGTGAGCTGGGCCGTGGGCACCGGGCTCGTCGCCCTCCTGAGCGACCAGTTCTGGCAGCACCGCAGCTACGCCGTGGTGCTCGGGATCCTCGTCGGGGCCGTGATGGTCGCGGTGTTCGCCGCGGCCGGGCATGTCCTGCGGGTGCCCGAGGTGCGCCAGCTGGTGGCCACGACGCGCCGACTGTCCGGCCGGCTCCGCCGTCGGGGAGCGGGGGCGACCTCGTAGCATGGTCGACGCAGGAGACGGGCAGCGTCCCGCCGGACGAGGAGAGGGAGGGTCCGTGAGCACGAACCCCGAGCAGGATGCACTGCGCGAGAGGTGGGCTCTCGAGGCCAGGATCCCGCTGTCCGGCGTGGCCGACGGCGCCGTCTGGCGGCGCGCCCGCTCCGTCTCCACCGGCGAGGACGTGGTGCTGTTCATCGTGCGCGGCGAGGCCGCGCTCGAGGCGGCCGACGCGGTGCGTCGCGCCTATCTCGTGGAGGACCCGCATCTGCTGCCGGTGCGCGAGATCGTCGTCCTGGACGATCCGCGCGAGGAGTCCGAGGACCCCGCCGGGCACGCCGCGGAGGAGCCGGCCGGCGAGGGGCCGACGACGGTCGTGGAGTACCCGATGCCGCCCGCGCCGCCGCTCGCTGCGCTGCTGACCGGCGGGCCGCTGCACCCGGAGACGGCGCGCGCGATCATCGGCGAGGCCGCGACGGGTCTCGAGGTCGCGCGGCGACGCGGGGTGCGCCACCAGTTCCTCGACTCGAACCGCGTGTTCGTCGACACCCGCTCCGGCACGGTGACGATCCTCGGGATCGGGGTCGAGGCGGCCTCGCACCCGGGGCTGGATCGTTCGCGGGAGGTCGCCTCCTTCCAGGACACCGCGGCGCTGGTCGCCCTGCTCTACCGGGCGCTGACCGGCCGCACCCCTCAGCACGACGCCGGCGGCACCGTGCCGCGACCCTCGACGCTGGTGGACACCGAGATCCCGGCGGATCTGGATCTGCTGTGCGATCTGGTGCTGAACGAGTCCGCCGAGGACATCCCCGAGACCACCCGCGGGCTGATCGAGGCGCTCGAGCCGTGGCAGTCGATCCCGGTGACCTTCGAGGCCTACGCGCGCACGAGCGCCGACGCGGGCACGGCGCAGCCGGAGGAGCCGACACAGGAGATCCGGCAGCCGGCGCAGGCGACCGAGGCACCCGGAGGGGAGGAGCCGGAGCCCGACTCCTCGGAGACCGAGGAGCCGGGGCACGAGGTTCCGACCTCGGCGGGCGCGGACCCTGCCGGCGGCTCGACGTTCGCGGTCGGAGCGGCGGGAGCCGCGGGGGCGGCCGGAGCAGGTCTGGTCGCCGACCCGGTCGGCACCGGAGCGTCCGGGACATCCGGCGAGTCCGAGTCGTCCACGTCGTCCGGGGACGAGGGGCCCGATCCCTCGGACGAGACCTCGCCCGAGTCCGCCCCGCCCGCTCCGCGCGAGGACCATTCCGTCACGGCGACCGAGCTCGTGAAGGACCTCCACCTGGACGAGAAGCGGGGCAGCAGCGCCTTCCCCGGTCATCTGGACATCACGCAGCCCACGCAGCAGGGGCCCGCGCCAGCGAGGCAGGACGCGCCCGCGCCGCACCCCGACGACCAGCCGCGTCCCGGCGCCGAGACGGACCACGACTCACCGGGCCCCGGAACCGCGGGAGCCGCGGCGGCCGGCGCCGCTGCCGCAGGGGGTGCCGGCCTCGCCGCCGCCTCCGCCGGCGACGCCACCGCCGCCGGCTCCGCGTCGAGCTCCGCGAACGCGCAGAGCTCCCCGCCCGCGGAGCCGGCGCCCCCGATCCCCGCCCGCACCTCGGGCACGCACTGGCCCCTCAGCCCGGCACGGGCCCCCGAGGGCAGCGGCGGCCGGGCCGAGCAGCCGGGCGACGCGGTCGGCGCCGCGACCGCGGACCATGCCGCGCCCACCCCGACGGCCGCCCCCGAGCAGACGACGGGCCCCGCTGCGCAGAGCGCCGAGGACCGTCCCACCGAGATGATGCCCGCCGCGTCCGCGCCGACCCCGGCGCCCCGGGAGACCGGTCCCATCGTCGTCCAGGGCCGGCGCACCTCGCTGCTGGACGAGACCGGGGAGCCGGTCTCCTCGGCGCATTCGCGCAGCTCGCTGCTGCGGGACGTGGTCGGCGTCGCGGTGGACGCCGATGATCCCGACACCTTCGCCCTCGGGCCGCGCGACCGGGAGAAGCGCTCCCTGCAGTCGCAGTGGATCATCGTCGGCGGCGTGGTGATCGTGATGGTCGCGCTCATCTTCGCGGTCACCGCGATCACCCGCGATCTGCGCGACATCATCTCCGACCCGCTGGCCACCTCGCAGCCCGCGACCACCGCCCCGCCGACGGAGGAGGACACGGGAGAGGCCCCCTCCGAGCCGACACCCACGGACACCGAGGAGCCCGAGGCGCCCGCCCCGGAGCTCTCCGGCGTCGAGGTGTTCACCCAGGGCTCCGATCTCCCGCCCGACAACGCCGACCAGCAGGACCGCATGACGGACGGCGATCCGGAGACGTTCTGGTCCACGAAGCACTACGGGAGCCCCGACTTCGGCGGTCTGAAGGAGGGCGCGGGAGTGCGCCTGACCTTCGCCGAGGAGTCCACCCTGAAGAAGGTCACCGTGACCACCGCCCGCAACAACGGCGGCCGGATCGAGCTGCGGGAGCTGAACGACGACGGCTCCCTCGGCGACGAGCTGGCCAGCGCGGAGCTCGCCGGCGACGGCGAGGTGCTGCTGGAGACCCCCGAGCCGCTCGAGACCGAGTCCGTCGCCCTGTGGATCCCGGAGCTGCCCCCGGACAGCAACGAGCAGGGCCGCTACCGCGCCCGCATCGCGGAGATCCAGGTCGGATGACGCCCCGCGACGCGCGCCGGGTGTCCGCACGTCGTGCGGGCGGCACCCGGCGACGCTTCCGCACCGTTCTCGGGGTCCCGGTGCCGATGGTGATCCTCTCGCTCGTGATCGCGGCCCTGCTCGGCGCGCAGCTCGCGAAGGCCCTCGAGCAGTCCACGACGAGCTCGTCGCACGTCACGGGTGCGTCGGTCGACTCCGACGCGAGCACCGGGAAGAATTCGGCCGGCCTCGCCGTTGTCACGGAGGCGACGCTCGGCACGGAGGTGCAGCGGCTCGTCGACACCGGCACCATCCAGTCGATGACGAGCTTCGACGCCGCCCAGTGCCTGCGGGAGCAGGGCATCACCGAATCGGTCCTGATCATGGAGGAGGTCTCGTGGGGAGCGGAGGACACCTCCGGCTGGCTCCTGGTCCACGGTCCCGTGGACCGCGAGACCCTGCGCGCCAACGGCGGGATCATCTCCGCGACCGTCGTGCTGCCGACCTGCGGGACGGGAGCGCACGACGAGGATCCCGGCCAGGACCGGCTGTGGGCCGGCCACGTGATGATCGGCTCCCTCTGACCCCGCCGCAGACGTCCCCTGCCCCATACTGGACGACGGTCCTCCCGCCGACCGCCTCCGCCCCATCCCACGGAAGGACACCCTCATGACCCAGCCGATCCAGGCCCTCAACATCCTCGGCACCGCCGCTCCCGCCGTGCAGCCGGCCGTCCAGGCCGCCGCGCCCGAGGACGGCACGGTGCACGAGGTCGTCATCGTCGGCTCCGGCCCGGCCGGGTACACCGCCGCGATCTACACGGCGCGGGCGGAGATGAACCCGATCGTCATCGCCGGTGCGCTCGACGCGGGCGGCGCCCTGATGACCACGACCGACGTGGAGAACTACCCGGGCTTCCCCGAGGGCGTGCAGGGGCCGGAGCTCATGGCCTCCTTCCAGGAGCAGGCCGAGCGCTTCGGCGCCGAGGTCGTGTACGAGGACGCCGTGGACCTGCAGCTGGACGGGGACGTGAAGACGGTGACCCTCGACGACGGGACCGTCTACCGTGCGAAGTCGCTGATCATCACCACCGGCTCCGCCTACCGCAAGCTCGGCGTCGACGGGGAGGAGGCTCTCTCGGGCAAGGGCGTGAGCTGGTGCGCGACCTGCGACGGCTTCTTCTTCAAGGACCAGGACATCGTCGTGGTCGGCGGCGGCGACTCCGCGGTCGAGGAGGCCACGTTCCTGACCCGCTTCGGCAGGACCGTGACGCTGGTGCACCGACGCGACGAGCTGCGCGCCTCGAAGATCATGGCGCGCCGCGCCGAGGCGGATCCGAAGCTGTCCTTCGCGTGGAACAGCGAGATCGTGCGCATCAACGGCGGGGACAAGGTCGAGTCCGTGACCCTGCGCGACACCGTCACCGGGCAGGAGCGCGAGCTCGCGACGAACGCGGTCTTCGAGGCGATCGGCCACTTGCCCCGCACGGACCTGGTGCGCGGCAAGCTCGAGCTCGACGACGAGGGCTACATCGTCTGCCAGGGCCGCAGCACCTTCACCTCGGTGCCGGGCGTCTTCGCCGCGGGCGATGTCGTGGACCACACCTACCGTCAGGCGATCACCGCTGCGGGCACCGGCTGCCAGGCCGCGCTGGACGCGGAGCGCTGGCTCGCCGACCGCGCCGCCGGGATCGAGGCCGAGGCCGGCGATGCAGACGTCCAGACCGTCGCCGCCGACGAGCAGCCCGCCGTGGAGGCCGTCGCCCGGTGACGTCCCGCCCGGGGCCCGAGAGCGATCCCCGCGGCCGTTCCCGCCCCGTCTCCTCCCCGGGGGCCGCCGAGGGAGCGGCCGCGGTTCTCGTGCTGCTGAGCGCGGACTGGGCGGGTCCGTCGCGTCCCGCGCCGACCGTGCTGCGCGAGCTCGCCCGGCGATGGGGACCCTCGATGCACACCCTCCTGCTGGACGATCCGGACGAGGAGACGCTGGACCGCTGGTCCGTGGAGCACCTGCCCACCTGGCTGCGCTTCGATCCGGCCCCCGCGCCGGACGGCACTGCGGAGACGTCCTCGAGCTGCACGGCACAGGCCGACGGCAAGGCGTCCGCAGCGGATTCGGCGGGGATGACGGCCACCGAAGACGACCCGACCGGTGCCGCGTTGCCCGAAGCCTGCTCCTCGACGCTCTACGAGGACGAGCTGCGCGGTCTCTCCGCCGGGGGAGAGCAGATCAGCCTGCCCGGACCGTGGGTGCTCACCCATCGCCACAGCGGGGCACTGCCCAAGCACGTCGTGGAGAGGGAGTTCGGTCCCGGAGCCGGATGATCTCCCTCCTGTCAACTTCACTGGAACCGACGCATCTGACGTGCAGGGATTCTCTGTGCACAGTCTCATCCACAGCGTTGTCCACAGTGTTCTCCTCCTCTTTCCACACCTCTATCCACAGTCGATTGTGGATAGCGTTGAGGGCGCTCTGACCACAGCCTTTGCGCACAGAGTCGCCCTGACCTGCATAGATGCCCCCTATGTGATCTCCCTCACCGTGCGTGTCGCTGCCGACCTTGCCTCGACGACGGGAGGCGCGCACATTCCGGACAGCCGTCTTGACGTGGTTGTCCACAACGTTCTGCACACTGTGCACGGCTGGTCTCGGACCACATGAATCACAGGTCGAAGGGTCGAATTGCTCTTGGAGACGCACACGGCTCTTCTGCGTGACCGTGCCGCTGTTCCGATGCGTCTCGCTGTCGGTCGACAGTGCCTCGTTCACCCGGGGGATCATGGTCGTCTGCTGACTCGGCTGCTAGAGATCCAGGTAGTCCGGGGCGATTCCCTGCCAGGTAGATGCACCCTTGCCGCAGCTGCCGGCCCGTGGGCGACGGCACCGCTTGCCAGGAGCCTGCCGGTCCGCTCGCGATGGAGGGTTTCGCGTGGAACGTCGGAGCTGGCCGTCGGGCTCTGAGACATCGGAAGTGATGCGGGCAGCAGCCTCCCGTGCTTTCGGCAGTGGTTTCACGGGGAACAGTGCGCTCTTGTCACGATGGCTCAAAGCAGGAGGACTCCAGCTTGGCGGGCCCTGAGCACCAGCATGCGCCGAGCGCAACGTCAGACCCGGCCGGAACGAGGTTCTGGCGAGGTGTTTCACGTGCATCGCACGGCCCGACGCTCGGTGTAGGTGGCTCCTCCTGGTGCGTCCACTCCTGCTGCGGTGCTCGACATCGACGCCCACGTACAACCAGCACACGTAAAGATTCGGAGAGCTCGGAAGGGCGGCGTCACGACGGTTCCCGGCGGACTGTCCCCGCTCGACTCCACGTTTCACGGGAAACCGTGGCCAGCAGCTGTCGGGACTCGGTCGCAGAACGACGCTCCGGTCCCCAGCTGGCTCGAGCATGCAGGTGAACGTGACGAGTGGAGGAGGGCGGTGCTTCCGTACGTGAAGGGCCCGACTCGCGCGACTCCGCCGCATGGAAGCACGTCATCAGGCGGGGAGCGTCTCTGCCGGCGGCACAGCCAAGAGTAGAGCCCGGGGTTTCACGGGAAACAGGATGATCAAGGGGTGACCCTCATGCGCGGGACGTCGTCGCCGTGACGCTGTAATCCCACCATTACGCCACGAACCTGGACTCAGTGCCCAGGCACGGTATGACTTCGCGCAGGCGCCGCGTCTGTTGCCCGTGGGTTTCACGAGAAACCTCGCTCGCTGTCGCTGCCGCACTTGTCACGTCATTACTCGGAGCGTGGGTCGCGTGCCCGCTCCGACCGTGCCGACAGCTCTCAACACACCACGACGTACTGCTCGGCACACCGCACGGGTTCACGTGAAACCTGCTCGATCGGCGGCAGTGTCGGATGTCGGGGCGAGGCGGGATGAGCGGACGACCAGGACGCTTGTCCGTGAGACTCAATCCTCGTCACCATCGTGCGGCTCCGCCCGCGCTGCCGATTCGATGCCGTCGAGCAGTTCCGCCACGGAGTTTCACGTGGAGCACATGCGCCAGCCGTCACCTCAGTGCCGACAGCGCTGCTCAGTGCTTCTGACAGCAAGGTGCCCGGCAGCTCCTTCGCGCATTAAGTCACGACCTGCCCTCTCGGACGGCGCCGTTGGACCGTGTTTCACGGGAAACAAGAGTGACGACGGGCATGAGCTGCCACAGGTGTCGCCACTTCCACGGCATCGACGCCCGCAATCTGTTCGACGGGCCCCGGAGGACGACAGGGGTGCTTCTTGCGTGGTGCGCCGCCCGTCGCATCCACAGTTTCACGTGCAACGTACTGCCTGAAGCATCCACGAACGCTGCGTCAGGGGAGGCCGAGCCGAACATGTCGACGTCGACACGGATCGCTGCGGCTTTGGGCAGACTTGCTGTCGCGCCGAAGCGCCTCACGTAGCGTTTCGCGTGAAACGCACCCCTGGGGCGGTGCCAGTCGATGCCATCACGACGCCAGCGTCCGCTCCAAGCCCTGACTGGATTCACATGGACAGTCCTGCGGCTCGTGTTTCGCATGAACCCGTCCTCGGAGAGCACCGGCCAGGCCTATCGGGAGTGAGGAGGAGAGGGGGCACCACCTCTGACCAGCGGTGATGCTGTCAGCGGCGTGCTTCGAGCACTCACCCCTTCACGCCACCCAGCGCCGGTACACCGGGGGACCAGGATCGTCCGCAACGACACGGCTGCGCCATGCAGGCGGGGCATAGTCCCGCCACGCACTCCCATCGAGGCTGGGCGGATCCGCACTGCCCGTGGGGCACTCATCTGGCTGCACCGGTGTTCCATGGGCAACCCGGCGCCGGCCAGGCCTCAGACACGTCACCTTGTTTCCCGTGGAACTGCTTCCTCGAGACCGACCACGTCCCACATGCCGGTCCAGCAGGCTCCCCCGCCCCGGCGCACGTATCCCCAGTCGTGGACGAACTTGTGGAAGACATCGCTAGTCGCCGCGGTGAATCCACAGAGTTGTGCACATCGGTGGACGAGCCACGAAGCACACGGTGACCAGGACGTCGACACGCCACGAGGTCCGAAGACCCGTCGAGGAGAGGGTCCCGAAGCGGGTGCAGGTGTGCCGCTGCTGACAGAGCCCGACCTTATCTGACATCTAATGTACGTTCGTCACTTCGAGCCAGAAATGTCACAGCTCACATCACAGGAAGGGGCCCACCGAACGGTGGGCCCCTTCACAGGTGAGTCCTCGATGCCAGAAGACGATGAGGTGGGTCAGTCCCGTTCAGGAACCGGGACGTCGAGCCCCATGTTCTCGATGAGCCGTTCGAGATCCTCGAGGTTCGTGAACTCGAGGGTGATCTTGCCCTTGCGCTTGCCCACGTCGATGCGGACCGGCGCCTCCAGCCGGTTGGAGAGGCGGCTGGTCAGATCGACCACGCGCGGGTCGTAGGTGCTGCGACGCACCGTGCGAGGCGTCTGCTGCTGGCCTCCCCTGGCCACGAGGCGTTCCACGGCGCGCACCGAGAGCCCCTCGCTGACGATCCGCTGTGCGAGCTCCTCCATGAGGGCCGGGTCATCGAGGGAGAGCAGGGCACGGGCGTGGCCGGCGCTGATCGCACCGCTGGCGAGTCGCCGCTGCACGAGAGCGGGAAGACGCAGCAGGCGGAGCGTGTTGGTGATCTGAGGGCGCGACCGCCCGATGCGGTCGCCGAGCTCGTCCTGGGTGCATCCGAAGTCGTCCAGCAGCTGCTGGTAGGCGTTGGCCTCCTCCAGCGGGTTCAGCTGGGTGCGGTGGAGGTTCTCGAGCAGCGCGTCGCGCAGGAGGTCGTCGTCGCTCGTCTCACGGATGATCGCCGGGATGGAGATGAGCCCGGCCCGGCGGGCGGCGCGCCAGCGCCGTTCACCCATGACGAGCTCGAAGGACTCGCCGTCCTCCGTCACGGGGATGGGCCGGACCACGACGGGCTGGAGGACGCCCACCTCACGCAGCGAGTAGGCGAGCTCGTCGAGCTCGTCCTCGTCGAACATCGTGCGCGGGTTGCGCGGGTTCTCCCGCACCTCATGGATCGGGATCTCGGCGAACTCGGCCCCAGGCACGTTCAGCAGCCCCTGGCTCTCCGCCTGACCGGCGGGCTGATCGACCGAGTCGGGCCGCTGGCCGACCACGTCGACGTCCTCGTCCTCTGCGGTCCGGGACGTTGCCGTCTCGTCCGGCGCCGGAGCCTCGGGCTCGCCCCCTGCGGGAGCTGCGAGATCTGCGACATCCTCGGCCGACGCGACACGTGCCGGGGTGTACTCGACCTCCTCGACGTCCACGACGGGGCTGTCCTCCGTCGAGGACGGCGCGGTCCCCTCGGATCCCCCGGCACCGGTCTCCGACGCGGTCCTGTGCTCCTCGGCCGGCTCCTGGGCGACCGGCGCCGCCGTCTTCTCCTGGGGAGTCGAGCCGGCGACGACGCTGTCCGGGGTGCGGTCGTCGTCCGCCGGAGCGGTCGTCCGCTGCTCCGGGGCGATGCCCTCCGCGGCGGTCGTGATGGCCGCGTCATCCGTCGGCGCTGCCGTGCTGCGACGCGTGGTCCTCGCGGTGCCCGTGCCCTTCTTCGCGGGACCGGAGCTCTTCGCGGCACCCGAGGTCTTCGCGGCGCTGGAGCCGTTCGCCGAACCGGTGCGCTTCGCGGAACCGGAGCTCTTCGTGGAACCGGTGCGCTTCGTCGACGGCGAGCCCTTCGCCGAGCCGGAGCGTGCGGAGCTCCGGGTGCGCGAGCTCGTGCCCGTGGACTTCGTCGGGGCCGTGCTCGTCGCCGCCTCGGCCCCCTCCGCAGCGGAGGTCTCCTCCACCGGCGAGGTGGAGTTCTTCGCCGCAGCGGTGGACTTCTTCGCCCCGGCGGAGCTGCTCTTCGTCGGAGCGGAGGTCTTCTTCGAAGCGGCAGAGCCGGCCTTCGTCGATCCGGAGGACCTCTTCGCGGGGGCAGAGGATCTCTTGGCCGGGGCGGTGTCGATGCTCTCCGCCGCGTCGGGATCGGTGGTCGCGCCGGCCGCCCTGCGGGAGGAGGAGCGCGTGGTCGTCGCCGAGCCGCCGCGCCCGGCCGTGCGGCCCCGGCGCTCGGCGGCGGCTCGCGCCATGCCGGCAGCGAGATCGCGGGCGCCGTCGGAGCCCCTCTGCGGAGAGTCGTCGGAGGAGACCTTCTCACCGGAGAAGAACATGTCCACGGGACGCGGGCTCGCGGCGGAGGAGCCGCCCTCCGGCTGGGGCCGGGTGCGGGTGCGCAGCTCCTGCTCGGGAGCAGGCGCGGAGCCCGCCCCCGGGATCAGCGCACCGAGACCTCTGCCGAGTCCTCGCTTCTGCGTCATGGCCGTTGTCCTTCCGAGAAATGTCGTCACCGTGGGGGGTGACCTCCGTGCCGGGCGCGACATCGCGCGGTGAAGGGGGAGGTCGAGGTCAGGGGGCGGGGCGTGAGTTCAGCTCGTAGGCCGCCGCCCGGTAGGCGAGGGCCCCGCTGGAGCCGGGATCGTAGGTGAGCACGGTCTGGCCGTAGCTCGGCGCCTCGGAGATCCGCACCGATCGCGGGATCGTGGTCTCCAGGGTCTGGTCGGGGAAGTGGTCCCGCACGTCCTGGGCGACCTGTGCGGCGAGGCGGGTGCGCGCGTCGTACATGGTCAGCAGGATCGTGGAGACCACGAGCTCGGGGTTCAGGTGCTGCCGGATGAGATCGATGTTGTTCAGCAGCAGCGTGAGGCCCTCGAGCGCGTAGTACTCCGCCTGGATGGGGATCATCACCTCGCGGGCCGCGACCAGCGCGTTGACCGTCAGCAGGCCCAGCGAAGGCGGGCAGTCGATGAGCACGTAGTCCAGGCCCGGCAGTCCCTGGGCCTCGCGCTCCTCGAGATGCTCGCGGATGGCGTTGCGCAGCCGGTTCTCGCGCGCGACGAGGGAGACCAGCTCGATCTCGGCCCCGGAGAGGTTGATCGTGGCCGGCGCGCACTGCAGACGCTCCATGTCGGGCACGTCCTGGACCACGTCCGACAGCGGCGCGGACTCGACCAGCACCTCGTACATGCTGGGCACCTCGGCATGGTGCTCGATGTTCAGCGCCGTGGAGGTGTTGCCCTGCGGATCCGCGTCGATCACCAGCACGTGCAGACCGCCCATGGTCAGCGCGGCCGCGAGGTTCACGGTGGTGGAGGTCTTGCCCACCCCGCCCTTCTGGTTCGCGATCGTCACGATCCGGGTGTGCTGCGGGGCGGTGAACTCCACGCCCTCGAGCTGCCGGCGGCGGGCGTGGTCCCGGGTGAGCTCGCGCATCAGCGGGGTGTCGTCCATCGACCCCGCCCCCTGGGAGGAGCCCTCGCGCTTCTCAGCCACGCGCATCTCCCTTCCTGCTCGCCTTCGGCCGGCGACGCACTTGGACCACTGTAGTGGGAACCTCGACCTCGCCCCTCCCGTACCGGGTGATGGTGGGGTCGACGCCGCCGAGCTTCGCGAGGACCTTCTGCGCCTTCTCGACCTCCTCCGCCGCGGAGGAGCCCTTCATCGCCAGCAGCACCCCCTCCTCCTGCACGAGGGGGAGCGTCCAGCGGGCCAGCTTGTCCAGCGCCGCGACGGCACGGGCCGTGACCACCTCGAAGGTGCGCCGCCCGTGCAGCTCCTCGGCGCGGGCGCGCACCACTTCGAGGCCCAGGTCGAGCTCGGCGTCGACCTCCTCGAGCCAGGTGGTGCGGCGCTGCATCGTCTCGATCAGCGTCACCTGCAGCTCGGGGCGGGCGATCGCGATGACGACGCCCGGCAGCCCGGCGCCGGAGCCGACGTCCGCCAGGGTCCGGGTCCCGGGCTCGATCGCATCGACCATGAGCGCGCAGTTGAGCAGATGCCGCTCCCAGAGCCGCTCGACCTCGCGCGGGCCGATGAGGCCGCGCTCGGGCCCCTGCTCGGCGAGCAGCGCGACGAAGCGCTCGGCGAGCTCGAGACGGTCGCCGAGGAGGCGCTCGGCCGTGGGGCGGAGCGGTGCGGGGAGCGTCGTCATGGCCGGCCTCAGGACGCGGGGTAGATCACGACGTGACGGCCCTTGCCGTCGCCGTCGGACTCGGAGCGCAGCCCCTCGCGCTTGGCGACGTCGTGGACGACCTTGCGCTCGAAGGGGTTCATCGGCCGCATCGGCACGGGCTGCCCGGACTCCTTCGCCTCGGCGATCGCGGTCGCCGCGAGCTCCTCGAGGCTGCCCTTGTGCTCGGCGCGGAAGCCGCCGATGTCGAGCATGAGGCGCGAGCGGGCACCGGTGCGGGTCTGGACCGCGAGGCGGGCGAGCTCCTGCAGGGCGTCGAGCAGCTCGCCCTTGGGGCGGTTCAGCGCGGCCAGACGGTCGGCGCCGCGGATCTCGACCGAGGCGCGGTCGCCCTCCACGTCGATGTCGATGTCGCCGTCGAGGTCGGCGATGTCCAGCAGCTCCTCGAGGTAGTCGGCGGCGATGTCGCCCTCCTCCTCGAGGCGGCGCACTCGCTCCTCGGCGGACTCGGCGTCGTCCTCGGCCTCGCGCTCGCTCTCGCCCGCGTCCTGCGGCTCGGCGGTCTCGCCGGAGCCGGCGGTCTCCGCGGGGGAGGCGGTCTCCGCGGACTCGGCGGCGGGGGCGTCCGTGCCCTCGTGCGCCTGCTCGGCGGCGGTCTCGTCGGCCGACGACGGGTCGGTGGTGGTCTCGTTCATTCAGGATCCTCCGGGGAATGCTGGGATGGACGTCCCGGGAGCGGCCGTGCTCCCGGGGCGCGAGGTCACTTCTTCCGCTTCTTCTTGCCGCCCTTGTTCAGGGCGCCGCCGCTCTTCGGAGGGGCGTCCGGGGTCTCGCCGGCCGCCTCCTGGGCCTTCCGACGCTCCTCGGCGGCCTTCGCGCGGGCCTCGCGGGCGCGCTGGAGCTTCTCCTCGTCGGTGAGCTTCTTGCCGCCCTTGTTCTTCGCGGAGGGCTGGATCCGGATGTTGCGCTCGGGCTCGGGGTCCGGGGCGGTCACCTTCTTCGGCGGGGTGAAGTCCAGCGGCTCCAGGCCCTTCCGCTCGCGCTTGGCGTTGATGCGCGCCTGGCGCTCCTTCTCCGCGTCGGAGCCGGGGGTCGGCGTCGCCCGGATGACGATGTACTGCTGGCCGAAGGTCCACACGTTCGTGGTCAGCCAGTAGATGAGCACACCGATCGGCATGCCCGGCCCCGTGATCACGTAGATGAACGGGAGCATGTACAGCATCATCTTCTGGGTGCTGGCCATGGGGCCCTCGAGGGCCGCCTTGGGCATGTTCTTCATGGTCAGCTGCTTCTGGGTGAAGAAGGTGACCGCACACATGGCCGCGATGATGATGCCGGCGATGATCTTGGTGGTGATCCCGCCGTCGCCCGAGTTCAGGAAGCTGTCGGCGATGGTGACGTCGCCAAGGATGGTGGAGTTGCTGGCGCTGCGGGCCAGATCGGAGGTCAGCGGGCCGAAGGCCTCCCCGCCGGCGGCCTCGGGAAGCTTGTAGAACAGCACCCGGAACAGGCCGAAGAAGATCGGCATCTGCAGCAGCACGGGCAGGCAGGAGGAGAACGGGCTGGCCCCGGCCTCCTTGTAGATGGCCATGGTCTCCTCGGCCATCTTCTGCCGGGACTCCTGGTCCGTCTTGCCCTTGTACTTCTTCTGGACCGCCTGCAGCTCGGGCGAGACCATCTGCATCGCGCGGGAGGCGCGGATCTGGCGCACGAACAGCGGGATGATCAGGGTCCTGACCACGACGGTGAGGCCGACGATCGACAGCACCCAGGTCAGGCCGGAGTCCGGTTCCATGAACACGGACAGCAGCGCATGGAACTTGACCATGAGCCATGCGACGGCCCACTCGATCGGGTACAGGGGATTCATCGGCCTGGTCTTCCTGCCGCACGGATGCGCATGTCGTTCATGCGAGGTGCCGGCTGTGGTCGGGGAGTCTCGGACAAGGGTAGGCCCTAGGGGGCCGGGCGCCGCAGTCGGCGTGGATTGCTCCACATGCCGGGCGCGGGGACCGGGTCGAGCCCGCCCCGGGTGAAGGGGTTGCAGCGGAGGATCCGCCAGGTGGTGAGCACCGTCCCCTTCACGGCCCCGTGCGTGCGCAGGGCATCCATGCCGTACTGCGAGCAGACGGGGTCGTAGCGGCAGGCTGGAGGGGTGTAGGGCGAGATGCCCACCTGGTAGCCGCGCACGGGGAGCATCAGCAGCCTCCGCGGGAGCCGGGCGAGGCCGCGCAGGCGCGAGGCCGCGCTCACCGCCGTCCCTCCCCGCGTCGGGCGAGCTTGCGGGAGGCGGAGCCGAGCGCCGAGTCCACGTCGGCGCGGAGCTCGGCGAAGGGCTGCTCGTCGATGCCCGGCAGGGCCCGCAGCACGATCGCGCTGCCCGGCGGGAGGGTCTCCAGATGCGGGCGGACGATCTCGCGCAGGCGCCGGGTGACGCGGTTGCGCACGACGGCGTTGCCGATCCTCTTGGACACGACGAATCCCACGCGGGGTGCCTCCTCCCCCTGCGTCAGCAGGGTCAGGTGCACGACCACGTGGGATCGGGCGCTGCGCGCTCCACCGCGGGTGACCGCACGGAACTCGTCGCCGGTGCGGAGCCTGTGACTAGACCAGTACACGACGCCGTGACGCCTCGGCCCTGGTCACGACCGGCTCAGGCCGAGAGCTCGGAGCGGCCCTTGGCACGGCGGGCGTTCAGGATGGCGCGGCCGGCGCGGGTGCGCATGCGGGCGCGGAAGCCGTGCTTCTTGGCGCGGCGGCGGTTGTTCGGCTGGAACGTGCGCTTGCTCATGGTTCTCCTCGATCGTGGGCACGGGCGTGCCCCTCGCGGTGGCATGTGGTCTGCTGCGCGGACGGATGTCCGGGCGCACCCGCCGGGGCGGGGCGGCTGCCGAGCCTCCGCAGGAGCGACACCGGATCGGTGCCATGGGCGGCGCGCAGCGCTGACTGCACGATGTTAGGCGCGGGGGTGCGCGGGGTCAACGGAGGAGGCCCCTCGCAGGCCGGTTGTGGCCGGATTCTCATCGACGACCGCGTGTCGCGCGGGCGAGCGCGGCGAAGACGTCCCGGGCCTCATGCCGCGCCCTGTTGTCCACATCGACGATCCACAGTACCGGGGATACTGTGGAAAACTATGCCGACCCGTGCCCGAGACCCGAGGGGGACAGCCTGATGCCCGAGGCGAACGCCGACGCGATCTGGGAGAGCACGCTGGGCATCCTGCGCCGCGACGACACCGTCTCCCAGCGCGTGATGGCTCTGCTCACCCTCTCCCGCCTGATGGCCGTCGTGGCGGACACCGCCCTGGTCGCCGTGCCCTCGACCTCGGCGAAGGAGCTGATCGAGAACCGGATCGCGAGCTCGCTGAAGGCCGCGCTCTGCGAGGCGACCGGCACGGACCTGCGCTTCGCGGTGACGGTCGACGAGTCCCTGCTGCTCGAGGGGGACGAGCCGGATCCGGTGCCCGCACCGCCTCTGACCTCCCGCTCCGCCGACCGTAGTGCACATCCTGTGGACAACGATGTGGACAGCCTCAGGGGGGATGTCCACAACGCCCCCTTCCGTCGTGGACCGGGCTCCGTGCTGCCCTCCTCCGGGCAGGCCGGCCGCGCCGCGCTGCCCTCGAGCAGCTCTCCGGAGCCGGACACCCCGTCGACCGGTCGCTTCCTCTCCCGCATCGAGGAGGACGTCTTCCGGGGCTCCGCGGCCGACGACCCCAGCGCCTACGCGGGCCTGTCCGGCGCCTCCGCGCCCTCCCCGGGCCCCGCGCCGCGACGCCCGGCACCGGCCGGCGGCGGGACGCTCGGCGAGGATTCGCGTCTGAACAGCAAGTACACCTTCGACACCTTCGTCATCGGCTCCTCGAACCGCTTCGCGCAGGCGGCCGCCTCGGCCGTCGCGGAGACGCCGGCGAAGGCGTACAACCCGCTGTTCATCTACGGCGGCTCGGGTCTGGGGAAGACCCACCTGCTGCACGCCGTGGGCCACTACGCCCAGAGCCTCTACCCCGATGTGGTGGTGCGCTACGTGAACTCCGAGGAGTTCACCAACGAGTTCATCAACTCCGTGCAGTCCGGCCAGTTCGGCAAGGCGCAGGAGTTCCAGCGCCGCTACCGCGACATCGACATCCTCCTCATCGACGACATCCAGTTCCTGCAGCGGGCGCCGGAGACGATGGAGGCGTTCTTCCACACGTTCAACACCCTGTACAACTCGGACAAGCAGATCGTCATCACCTCGGACCTGCCCCCGAAGGAGCTCGGCGGCTTCGAGGACCGCATGCGCTCCCGCTTCGAGATGGGGCTGATGACGGACGTGCAGCCGCCGGACCTCGAGACCCGCATCGCGATCCTCCGCAAGAAGGTCGCGCAGGAGAACACCGGCGAGGTCCCGCACGACGTGCTCGAGTACATCGCCAGCCACATCGCCACGAACATCCGCGAGCTCGAGGGCGCGCTGATCCGCGTGCAGGCGCTGCACTCCCTGTCGCGGCAGCCGATGGACGTCACGCTCGCCGAGTCCGTGCTGAAGGACCTGCTCTCCCACGACGACGGCGCGCAGATCACGGCCTCGACGATCATCGCGCAGACGGCGACCTACTTCGGGCTCTCGGTCGAGGAGATCGTGGGCACGGGCCGCTCGCGGCGCCTGGTCTCGGCGCGGCAGATCGGCATGTACCTGTGCCGCGAGCTGACGGACATGCCGCTGATCCGCATCGGCGAGGAGTTCGGCGGCCGCGATCACACCACGGTCATGCACGCGAACAAGAAGATCTCGGAGCTGATGAAGGAGCGTCGGGCGATCTTCAACCAGGTCACAGAGCTCACCGCCAGGATCAAGAGCTCGAGCTCGTCGTCGCGTCAGTGACACCGTCGGCGGCGTCCGGACCCCGTTCGGGCCGCCGGGTGCCGCGGGGAATGACATCCCAGGTCAGCGGCCGGTTCTCCCCAATTGTGGATAACTCTGTGGACAGTGTGGAACGAGCGACGTTCCCGCAGGAGCCGATGTGCACGGCCGAATGACAAGAATCTGCTGAGGAGGTCGCTCCGTGCACAGCCGGCCCACGGACGCGCTGTGATCCTCCACGAGTCGTGCACGCCTCGACCGATCGGCGTGACCTGCAGCGATGGCGGTTATCCACGAGATCCACAGCCGTGATGATGAGGTCTGTAGTTTCTTGCTCGTCGTGGATGTGGAGGGCGGGGGTCGGCAGGAGCGGCAGAGGAGCACGGAGGAGCAGGGAGCCGAAGTCAAGGATCGGAGCCGGTGTGTCGTCGGGAGGGCTCGGGAACCGATACGCTGTGCTCCGTTCGATCACGATCCGGCATTCGACCACTGCGAAGGAGTGGCAACGGTGAAGTTCCACCTCGACCGCGGCGTCCTCGGCGACGCCGTCTCCTGGGCCACCCGCACCCTCCCTGTCCGTCCGGCGATGCCGATCCTGCAGGGCGTGCGCATCGTCGCCGACGCAGGCGGCGAGCTGCAGCTGTCCACGTTCGACTACGAGGTCAGCGCCCAGATCCGGCTCGAGGCCGAGATCGAGCAGCCCGGCGAGGTGCTCGTCCAGGGGCGCATGCTCTCGGACATCGTCCGCGCCCTGCCGAACAAGGACGTCTCCGTCGCGCTCGAGGGCACGAAGCTCCAGGTCCGCTGCGGCAGCGCCCGCTTCGCCCTCGCCACGCTGCCCGTCGAGGAGTACCCGCAGCTGCCCACCATGCCGCCGGTCGCGGGCACCGTCGCAGCCGACGTGTTCTCCGAGGCGATCTCGCAGGTCACCGTCGCGGCCTCGAAGGACGACACCCTCCCGCTGCTGACCGGTGTGAAGGTCGAGATCAGCGGCGAGACCATGACGCTGATGGCCACCGACCGCTATCGCCTGGCGCTGCGCGAGCTGACCTGGACCCCCTCGACCCCGGGCGCGGAGCTGACCGCTCTGGTCCGCGGACGGACCCTGCACGAGGTCGCCCGCTCGCTCTCCACCGGCGGCGGGGTCGAGATCGCCCTGTCCGAGGAGGACTCCGCGACCCTGATCGGCTTCGAGGCCGGCGGTCGCCGCACCACCTCGACCCTCGTCGACGGCGACTACCCGCCGGTGCGACGCCTGTTCCCCGACACCACCGCGATCACCGCCGTGGTCTCCACCGGCGCGCTCATCGACGCGGTCAAGCGCGTCTCCCTCGTCGCCGAGCGGAACACCCCCGTGCGGCTGTCCTTCTCCGAGGGACAGGTCGCGCTCGAGGCCGGCGCCGGGGACGACGCCCAGGCCAGCGAGGTGCTCGAGGCGCAGCTCGAGGGCGAGGACCTCGTCGTCGGCTTCAACTCCGGCTTCCTGCTCGACGGCCTCGGCGCGCTCGGCACCGAGTTCGCGCGCCTGACCTTCACCGACTCGATCAAGCCCTCGGTGATGTCGGGCCAGGACTCCCTCGAGGGAGAGCCCGAGACGTCGTACAAGTACCTCATCATGCCGATGCGGATCTGAGGGAGGGCGAGCTCCCTCCGTGCACCTGACCACTCTCGACCTCACCGACTTCCGCTCCTACCGGCAGCTGAGCCTGCCCGTGCGCCCGGGGATCACCGTCATGGTGGGCCCCAACGGCCAGGGCAAGACCAACATCGTCGAGGCCGTGTGGTACCTCGCGACGCTCTCGAGCCACCGCGTGCCCCATGACGCGGCGCTCGTGCACCGCGGCGAGTCCACCGCGATCGTGCGGGCGAGCTTCGAGCGGGCGGGGCGGCCCCTGCAGGTCGATCTCGAGATCACCCCGGGCAGGGCCAACCGCGCCCGGCTCCAGGGCCAGAACGTCCCGCGGCTGCGCGACCTGCTCGGCGAGGTGCGGGCGGTGCTCTTCGCCCCGGAGGACCTGGGCCTGGTCAAGGCCGATCCCGAGGGCCGACGCCGCTTCCTCGACGAGCTGCTGTTCGAGATCGCGCCCCGCTTCGCCTCTGTGCGTGCCGACTACGACCGTGTCCTCAAGCAGCGCGGGAACCTGCTCAAGCAGATGCGCTCGATGCGCCGCGGCGGCTCCGGGCGCAGCGTCGGAGGGCTGGACCCGGCCGAGTCCGCCGCCTCGACCCTCGAGGTCTGGGACCAGCAGCTGGCCCGGCACGGCGCCGAGCTGCTGCGGGCGCGCCTCCACCTCGTGAACCGTCTGCGCCCGCACCTGGGCTACTCCTACCTGCGCGTCGCGACCGACGAGGGGGCGGAGCAGGCGCTGGACCTCCCGCCCGACCAGCGCGGCGAGGTGACCTCCCCGGCCGACGTCCGCTACCGCTCCGCCGTGCTCGACGAGCTGGGCACCGCTCCCGGCGAGCTGCCCGGCACCCGCGAGATCCACGACGCGCTGCTCGCCCTGATCGTCTCCCGGCACGACGAGGAGATCGACCGCGGCACCAACCTCACCGGCCCGCACCGCGACGACCTCGAGATCCGCCTGCACGACTTCCCCGCGAAGGGCTACGCGAGCCATGGCGAGTCCTGGTCCCTGGCCCTCGCCCTGCGCCTGGCCAGCTACGACCTGCTGCGCCTGGAGGAGGGGGACCTCGGCGACGGCGAGCCGATCCTCATCCTCGACGACGTCTTCAGCGAGCTGGACGTCCACCGCCGCGAACGGCTCGGCAGGATCATCACCCCGGCCACGCAGGTGCTGATCACGACGGCGAACGACACCGACATCCCCGGCTCCCTGGACGGCGAGATCCACGTGGTCGACGTGAGCCTCGGCGAGGCGGTGCCCCGCACGAGCGGCGGTCTGCGATGAGCGGCGAGGCGCGGCATCGGGGCACGGGCGGCGGGGCCCCCGCGCGCCCGCGGCTCGCGAACCCCTACGGGCTCGGCACCTGGAGCGGTGCCGGTCCGGAACAGCGCTCCGCCGAGCCGGCCCCGGCCGAGGCCCGACCGGTCCATGAGCGTGCGGCGGCCCCGGCCGGAGCGGGGCCCGCCCGTCGGCCGGAGGTCGAGGAGGAGGTGCTCTACGACCCGCCGGACCTCCCGGCGCCGGCCGATCCCTTCGAGCTCGCCCGCCGCACCGTGAACCGTTCCCGGGCCGCCGCCCGCGACCGCGGCCTCTTCCCGATCTCCGCGAAGACGCAGGCCAGGGATGTGCGTGACCGTTCGGGGCGGGCCCCCGGCTACTCCGGCTCGCGGCCGGACCCGCGCGATCCGCAGGGCATCGAGCTGGTGCTGAAGAAGGTGCTCGGCAACCTCGGCTGGAACGCCGGGATGAGCACCGGGCGGGTGCTGGACGAATGGGACGAGATCGTCGGGGAGCGCCTGGCGACGCACTGCCGCCCGGTCTCCTTCGAGGACGGCATCCTCGTCGTCTCCGCCTCCTCCTCGGCCTGGGCCTCGCAGCTGCGGATGCTCACCCCGCAGCTGATCACCACGATCGAGGAGCACGTCGGCTCCCACGTCGTCTCCGAGCTCAAGGTCACCGGCCCCGCCGCCGCCGAGCGCTCGTGGAAGAAGGGCCGCCGCACCGTGACCTGGCGCGGCCCGCGGGACACGTACGGCTGATCGATCTGCTGTGAGCTGCGGTTCACAGGCCGTCACAGCCGCGCGCAGTGCTGCTACTGTGCTCTCGACGAGCTGATGACGCTCGCGTGCACTGGGGTCGGTGAAATTCCGAGCCGGCGGTGACAGTCCGCGACCCGATGGCCTCTGGCCCTCGGCTGACCAGGTGGAACTCCTGGACCGACGGTGAGAGTCCGGATGGGAAGCGCACGTGGTCGACGTCCTCGGGCGATCGCGCCGTCCCTCCGGGCCCGGCCGGCACCCCGGGCGACGCCGCCCCCTCCTTCCTCTCCCTCCGGGACCGCGAGCAGCGGACCGAGGAGGGACAGTGCAGGATGCACCCGAGATCGACGCCGCGGAGACCCGCGCGCTGCGCCGCGCGCTGGAGATCGCCGCGGACCCCGCCGTGCCGCTCGGCCCGAACCCCCGCGTCGGCTGCGTGCTCCTCGCCCCCGACGGGATCGTCCTCGCCGAGGGCCGCCACCGCGGCGCCGGCACCGCCCACGCCGAGGCCGACGCGCTCGCCCGCGCCCGGGAACGCTCGGACATCGGCGCCGCCCTGGCCAGCGCGACCGCCGTGGTCACCCTCGAGCCCTGCGACCACACCGGACGCACCGGGCCCTGCACGAAGGCGCTGATCGAGGCCGGGATCGCCCGCGTCGTCATCGCGCGGCGGGACCCGAACCCCGTCGCCGCCGGCGGCATCGATCGCCTGCGCGCCGCCGGGATCGAGGTCGTCACCGCCGTCCCCGCCGAGCTCGCCGAGGCCGCCGCCGCCCTGAACCGCGGCTGGGAGCACGGGCTCGCCTCCTCCCGCCCCCTGGTCACCGCGAAGACCGCGCTCACCCTCGACGGCCGCGCCGCCGCGGCCGACGGCACGAGCCGCTGGATCACCGGCCCCGCCGCCCGCGAGGAGGTGCACCGGCTGCGCAGCACCTGCGACGCGATCCTCGTCGGCACCGGCACCGCTCGGATCGACCGGCCCACGCTCACGGCCCGCCGTCCGGACGGCACCCTCCACCCCCGCCAGCCGCTGCGCGCGGTGATGGGCACCTCCGCCGCCCCCGAGCTGCCCGAGATCGACGGCGCCGGAGCGGCGCTGCGCTTGCCCACCCGCGACCCGTCGGCCGCGCTCGCGACCCTCTTCGACCGCGGGATCCGCCACGTGCTGCTCGAGGGCGGCCCCGCCCTCGCCGCCGCCTTCCTGCGCGCCGGGCTCGTGGACGAGCTGATCGTGCACCTCGCCCCGACCCTGCTCGGCGCCGGCCGCTCGGGCATCGCCGACCTCGGCATCACCACCCTCGCCCAGCGCCTCGACCTGGAGCTCTCGGACGTCTCGCCGCTGCCCTCCCCGGGCGGGGCCACCGACCTCCGCCTCACCCTGCGCCCCCGCACCCTCACCGCCTGAGAAGGAAGGACACCATCATGTTCACCGGCATCATCGAGGAGCTCGGCACCGTCGAGTCCCTCACCCCCGGCACCGACCCGACACGGCTCGTGATCCGCTCCCCGCGCGTGCTCGAGGGGATCTCCCTCGGCGACTCGATCGCCGTCAGCGGCTGCTGCCTCACCGTCACCTCCCACGACGGGCAGACCTGGAGTGCCGACGTCATCGCCACCACCCTCGCCGCCACCGCCCTCGGCGACCTCCGCCCCGGCGACGTGGTCAACCTCGAGCGCTGCGTGCGGGCCGACTCCCGCCTCGACGGGCACATCGTGCAGGGCCACGTGGACGGCACCGGCGCGATCCTCTCCCGCCAGGAGCAGGCCGGCACCACCCTGCTGCGCCTGCGCCTGCCCGAGCACCTCGCCCGCTACGTCGTCGCCAAGGGTTCCCTCGCCGTGGACGGGGTGAGCCTCACCGTCGCCGAGATCGACGGGGACGAGGTCACGATCGGCCTGATCCCCGAGACGCTCGAGCGCACCACCCTGGGCCGGCGCGAGGTCGGCGAGAGCGTGAACCTCGAGGTCGACGTGCTGGCGAAGTACGTCGAGAAGCTCACCGCGGGGCTCGTCCCCGCCGCGACCGGTGCGGAGCAGGGACGATGAGCGGCCTGCGCCTGGATCCCGTCCCCGCCGCGATCGCCCGGATCGCCGCCGGCGAGCCCGTCGTGGTCGTGGACGACGAGGACCGGGAGAACGAGGGCGACCTGATCCTGGCCGCCGCGACCGCGACGCCGGCCCGGATCGCCTTCGCGGTGCGGCACTCGAGCGGGCTGCTGTGCGCGCCGATGAGCGCCGAGCGGGCCGACGCCCTCGAGCTGCCGCTCATGGTGGCGCAGAACGCGGACCCGCTGCGCACCGCCTACACCGTCAGCGTCGACGCCGCCGCCGGCGTCACCACCGGCATCTCCGCCGCCGACCGCGCCCGCACCCTCACCGTCCTCGCCGATCCCGCCGCCGCCCCGGCGGACCTGATCCGTCCCGGGCACGTCCTGCCGCTGCGGGCGAAGCCCGGCGGGGTCCTCGAGCGGCGCGGCCACACCGAGGCCGCCGTCGACCTCACGCGCCTGGCGGGCCTGCCCGCCGTGGGCATGATCGTCGAGCTCGTCCACGACGACGGCACCATGCGCCGCGGACCCGCGCTGCGCGAGTTCGCCGACGAGCACGGCCTGGCCATGATCTCGATCGAGGAGCTCGCCGCGCACCGGCAGGAGATCGGTGACCTGCCGCCCGCAGCCGCCCCGTCGGCCCCGTCGGCACCCGCCACGCTCGAGATCACCGAGGAGGTGCCCCTGCCCACCGCCTTCGGCACCTTCCGCGCCCTCGCGGTGCGGGAGGGCGATGCCGAGCACCTCGTGCTGGTGCGCGGAGAGGTCACCGGCGCCGAGCCCGTGCTCACCCGTGTCCACTCCGAATGCGTGACCGGCGACGTGCTCGGCTCGCGGCGCTGCGACTGCGGACCCCAGCTGCACGAGTCCCTCTCCCGGATCGACGCCGCCGGCCGCGGCGTGCTCGTGCTGCTGCGCGGGCACGAGGGGCGCGGGATCGGCCTGGTCCAGAAGCTGCGCGCCTACGCCCTGCAGGACGCGGGCCGCGACACCGTCGAGGCGAACCTCGACCTCGGCCTGCCCGTGGACGAGCGCAGCTACGCCGTGGTCCCGCGGATCCTCGCCCACCTCGGCGTCGGCGACATCGACCTGCTCACCCACAACCCCGAGAAGGCCGACGCCCTGCGTGCCGGCGGCACGGGAGTGCACCGGGTCCTCGACCTCGAGGCCCATCCCACCCCCGAGAACCTCGCGTATCTCACCACCAAGCGGGACCGGCTGGGCCACCACCTGACCGGACTGCCCGCGCCCACCCCCACCCCGGCCCACGAAGGAGCACCCCGATGAGCGGCCACGGAGCCCCCACCCCGCAGATCACCGCCCGCCCCGGCGCCCGCATCGCGATCGTCGCCGCGTCCTGGCACGAGGAGGTGATGGACGGCCTGGTCGCCGGGGCGCTGCGCGCCTGCGCCGAGGCCGGGATCGACGAGCCGACCCTGGTGCGCGTTCCCGGCTCCTTCGAGCTGCCCGTGGTCGCGGACCGCCTCGCCCGCACCCACGAGGCCGTGATCGCCCTCGGTGTCGTGATCCGCGGTGGCACCCCGCACTTCGACTACGTGTGCGCCGCGGCGACCGACGGGCTCTCCCGGGTCGCCCTCGACCACGGCGTCCCCGTCGGGTTCGGGCTCCTGACCTGCGACGACGGCCAGCAGGCGCGGGACCGGGCCGGGCTCGAGTGCTCGGTGGAGGACAAGGGGCACGAGGCGGCCGCGGCGGCGCTCGCGACCGCAGAGGTGCTCGCGGGGCTGCCCGGCGCCTCCCGCTGAGCTCGCCCGGATCGCCCGAGGGCGGACTCCACAGGCGCGCCTGTGCCGCGCCAGGACCCCCTCGGGCGTACCCGCCCCCATCGGAGGCTCCCGGAGCGCGTTGAAGAGGCCGTCACGGAGCGTCTGGGGCGGGTCCACCGTCGCGTCGTCCACAGGATCGGGGCGTCGAATAGGCCTCAGGGCCGTTCTCCGATAGAATGAGGGCGGTTCGGCCGACGTCGACCGGGGACGAAGCAGCCCGGCGACCTCGATGCCGTCGGCCCGATCATGGCGGCCTGCGGGTGCCGCTCGCGCGCGTGCGCGAGGAGCTCCGCGGGCCTCGTGCGTGTCGGGCCGCAGGGACACCGCCTCCCGCGGTGCCGTCGGACCACCCTCGGTCCTCCCGACCGAGGGACGCCCGGACTGCGAGGAGCCACATCAGGTGAGCGACAGCGACCGCCCCATGCCCGATCAGGACCTGCCCGAGGGCATCTCGGACCCGTCACCGGGAGCGGACGGCGCAGCACCGGCCCCCGAGGCGGCGTCGGCCCCCGCGGCCCCGACCACCGCCGGAGAGCGCGCGGCGCACGCCCCGGAGCATTACGAGGCCTCGGACATCACCGTCCTCGAGGGCCTCGAGGCGGTCCGCAAGCGCCCCGGCATGTACATCGGCTCCACCGGTGAGCGCGGCCTGCACCACATGGTCCAGGAGATCGTCGACAACTCCGTGGACGAGGCGATGGCCGGCCACGGCGACTCGATCGAGGTCACGCTCCTGGCGGACGGCGGGGTGCGCTGCGTCGACCACGCCCGCGGCATCCCCGTGGACATGCACCCCACCGAGAACAAGCCCGCCGTCGAGCTGGTGCTCACCGTGCTGCACGCCGGCGGCAAGTTCGGCGGCGGCGGCTACGCCGTCTCCGGTGGCCTGCACGGCGTGGGCTCCTCCGTGGTCAACGCCCTCTCGATCCGCATGGAGGTCGAGATCCGCCGCCAGGGCCACGTCTGGCGCCAGGCCTACTCCCGGGGTGTGCCCCAGGCCCCGCTCGAGAAGGGCGAGGAGACCGAGGAGACCGGCACCACGATCACCTTCTGGGCCGACGGCGAGATCTTCGACACGACCGAGTACGACTTCGAGACGCTGCGCAAGCGGTTCCAGCAGATGGCCTTCCTCAACAAGGGGCTGCGCATCTCGCTGACCGACGAGCGCGAGCCCGAGGACGCCGGCGGCGAGGACGAGGAGGTCGACGTCGAGCTCGAGGCCGAGCAGGGCGCCCAGGAGGAGGGCCCCCGCACCGTCTCCTATCTCTACGAGCGCGGCCTGCAGGACTTCGTCGAGTTCATCAACTCCGCCAAGCGCGCCGAGGTGATCCACCCCGACATCATCTCCTTCGAGTCCGAGGACACCGACGCGCAGATCTCCGTCGAGGTCGCGATGCAGTGGACCGGCGCGTACACCGACTCCGTCCACACCTACGCCAACACGATCAACACCCACGAGGGCGGCACCCACGAGGAGGGCTTCCGCTCCTCGCTCACCTCGATCGTGAACCGCTACGGCCGCGCCCAGGGGCTGCTGAAGGAGAAGGACGCCAACCTCACCGGCGAGGACATCCGCGAGGGCCTGACCGCGGTGATCTCGGTGAAGCTCGGCGAGCCGCAGTTCGAGGGGCAGACCAAGACCAAGCTCGGCAACACCATCGCCCGCACCTTCATGGTCAAGGTGATGACCGACCAGCTCACCGACTGGTTCGAGTCCCACCCGAACGAGGCCAAGGCCATCGTCATGAAGGGCCAGGCCGCGGCGATGGCCCGCGAGGCCGCCCGCAAGGCCCGCGACGCGACCCGTCGGAAGTCGCCGCTGGAGACCGGGGGCATGCCCGGCAAGCTGCGTGACTGCTCGAGCCGGAACCCCGCCGAGTCCGAGATCTTCATCGTCGAGGGCGACTCCGCCGGCGGCTCCGCCGTGCAGGGCCGCGACCCGCGCACCCAGGCGATCCTCCCCATCCGCGGAAAGATCCTGAACGTCGAGAAGGCGCGGCTGGACCGGGCCCTGGACAACCAGGAGGTCCGCTCCCTGATCACCGCCTTCGGCACCGGCATCGGCGAGGACTTCGACGCGACCAAGCTGCGCTACCACAAGATCATCCTGATGGCTGATGCGGACGTCGACGGCCAGCACATCTGCACCCTGCTGCTGACGCTGCTGTTCCGCTACATGCGCCCCCTGATCGAGCTGGGGCACGTGTTCATCGCGATGCCGCCGCTGTACCGCCTGAAGTGGTCCAACGCCCCGCACGAGTACGTCTTCAGCGACGAGGAGCGCGACGAGCGCCTCGCCGCCGGCCAGGCCGCCGGGCGCCGCATGCCCAAGGACAACGGCATCCAGCGCTACAAGGGTCTGGGCGAGATGGACTGGAAGGAGCTGCAGTCCACCACCATGGATCCCACCTCCCGCACCCTCAAGCAGGTCACGGTCGACGAGGCCGCCGACGCGGACACGATCTTCTCCGTCCTCATGGGCGACGACGTCGAGTCCCGGCGCCGCTTCATCCAGGAGAACGCCAAGGACGTCCGCTTCCTCGACATCTGATCGGGGCCCGGGGCGGCGCCGACGTGCTCGTGCGCCCCCGGGACCCCCACGACCCATCGGCCCCACCGGAAAGGCCCTCCCCGCCATGAGCGACACCCCGAACGACCCCACCAGCCCCGAGGACGAGACCACCCCGACCCCCGACCCGACCCCCGCCGAGAGCGCCGGGCTCGGGGGCCAGGAGACGCCCGAGGGCGCCAGCGAGCTCTCCGCCGAGGAGGCCGCCTCCCGCACCGTCACCCTCGTGGACCCGCTCGACGAGGGGGAGGTCGACCGCATCACCCAGGTCGACCTCAACCAGGAGATGCAGCGCTCCTATCTCGACTACGCGATGAGCGTCATCGTCTCGCGCGCCCTGCCGGACGTGCGCGACGGCCTCAAGCCCGTCCACCGCCGCATCGTCTACGCGATGTACGACGGCGGCTACCGCCCCGACCGCTCCTTCTCGAAGTGCGCGAAGGTCGTCGGCGAGGTGATGGGCAACTACCACCCCCACGGCGACTCCGCGATCTACGACGCGATGGTGCGCCTGGTCCAGCCCTGGAACATGCGCTACCCGCTGATCCTGGGCCAGGGCAACTTCGGCTCCGCCGGCGACGACGGCGCGGCCGCCCCCCGGTACACCGAGTGCAAGATGGCGCCGCTGGCCCTCGAGCTGGTCCGCGACATCGAGCAGGACACCGTGGACATGCAGGGCAACTACGACAACACCGTCGACGAGCCCTCCGTCCTCCCCGCCCGCTTCCCGAACCTGCTGGTCAACGGCTCCGCCGGCATCGCCGTCGGCATGGCCACGAACATCCCGCCGCACAACCTGCGCGAGGTGGCCGACGCGGTCCAGTGGCTCCTGCAGAACCACGAGGCGACCAAGCCCGAGCTGCTCGAGGCCTGCATGAAGTTCATCAAGGGCCCCGACTTCCCCTCCGGCGCCACGATCGTCGGCACCGACGGGATCGAGGACGCCTACCGCTCCGGACGCGGCTCCATCACCCAGCGCGCCGTGGTCTCCACCGAGGAGATAGGCGGGCGCATGGCGCTCGTGGTCACCGAGCTGCCCTACCAGGTCAATCCCGACAACCTCGCCCGCAAGATCGCGGAGATGGTCAAGCTCGGCAAGATCCAGGGGATCGCCGACATCACCGACGAGACCTCCGGCCGCACCGGCCAGCGCCTGGTCATCACCCTCAAGCGCGACGCCGTGGCGAAGGTGGTGCTGAACAACCTCTACAAGCACACCCAGCTGCAGGAGAACTTCTCCGCGAACATGCTCGCCCTCTCCGGCGGCGTGCCCCGCACCCTCTCGATCGACTCCTTCGTGCGCGAGTGGACGAAGCACCAGATCGACGTCATCGTGCGCCGCACGAGGTTCCGCCTGAAGAAGGCGGAGGAGCAGATCCACATCTACCGCGGCTATCTCAAGGCGCTGGACGCGCTGGACGAGGTCATCGCGCTGATCCGCCGCTCCCCGGACGTCGACGAGGCCCGCCGCGGCCTGATCGAGCTGCTCGAGATCGACGAGATCCAGGCCAACGCCATCCTCGCGATGCAGCTGCGCCGGCTCGCCGCCCTGGAGCGCCAGAAGATCATCGAGGAGCACGACCGGCTCCAGGCCCTCATCGAGGAGTACAACGCGATCCTCGCCGACCCGGCGCGGCAGCGGCAGATCGTCTCCGAGGAGCTCGCCGAGCTCGTCGACAAGTACGGCGACGACCGCCGCACCCAGATCCTCCCCTTCCACGGCGACATGTCGATGGAGGACCTCATCCCGGAGGAGGACGTGGTCGTCACGATCACCCGCGGCGGCTACGTCAAGCGCACCCGCGAGGACCAGTACCGCGCCCAGAAGCGCGGCGGCAAGGGCGTGCGCGGCGCGTCCCTGCGCGAGGACGACGTGGTCGAGCACTTCTTCACCACGACCACGCACCGCTGGCTGCTGTTCTTCACCAACCAGGGCCGCGTCTACCGCGCCAAGGGCTACGAGCTGCCCGAGGCGCCGCGGGACGCGAAGGGCCAGCACGTCGCGAACCTGATGGCCTTCCAGCCCGACGAGCACATCGCGTCGGTCCTCGCGATCGACTCCTACGAGGACGCCGAGTACCTGGTGCTCGCCACCGAGTCCGGCCTGGTCAAGAAGACGGCGATGACCGCCTTCGACTCGAACCGCACCGGCGGGATCATCGCGATCAACCTCCGCGACGTCGACGGGATCGACGGCACCCGCCCCGATCGGGTGATCGCGGCCCGCGCCGTGAACGGCGACGACGAGCTGCTGCTCGTCTCCCGCAACGGCCAGAGCGTGCGCATGCCCGCCTCCGACGACGTGCTGCGCCCGACGGGCCGTGCGACCAGCGGCGTCACCGGCATGAAGTTCCGCCACGACGACCAGCTGCTGGCGATGGACGTGGTGCGTCCGGGCACCTTCGTGGTCACCGTGACCGACGGCGGCTTCGCCAAGCGCACCAGCGTGGACGAGTACCGGATCCAGGGCCGCGGCGGCCTCGGGATCCGGGTCGCGAAGCTGCCGGACGACCGCGGCCACCTGGCCGGGGCGGCCGTGGTCGAGGAGACCGACGAGCTGCTGGTGGTGATGGAGCGCGGCCGTGTGGTCCGCTCGAAGGTGGCCGAGGTGCCGTCGAAGGGCCGTACCACGATGGGTGTCACCTTCGCCAAGCCCGACAAGGGCGACCGCATCCTGCTGGTCACCACCGGCCCGGAGAGCGAGATCGACGAGGACGAGGCCGAGAAGCCGGTCCTGGAGGACAGCGGCGAGGCAGTGAACGACGCGCAGGGCGATGCTCTAGGCTCTGACGAGTCCGAGCCGTCGACCGACGACGCCGACCACGACGAGGAGTGACCCGTGAGCACCAGTGACTCGAGGACCGGCACCCAGGATGCCGCCCCCGCCGAGGCCACCTCGACGCTCCCGTCCTTCGACAGCGCCTCCTCGCCGTCGGAGAAGGGGCTCGGCGAGGGCAAGGGCTCCGCGGCCCGCGGCGCGAGCCGCAGCCCGAAGAAGACCGGACAGTCCGCCGTCGGGGCCGAGAAGGAGCGCCGCGGCCCGCGCCGCGTGCGCCTGACGCTGGCCCGCCTGGACCCGTTCTCGGTGATGAAGCTCTCCTTCCTCATCGCGATCGCCGTCGGCATCGCCACCGTCATCGCCGTGGTGCTGCTGTGGAACCTGGTCGAGGCGATCGGGCTGTGGGACCAGATCGACCAGCTGGGACGCGACCTCAACGGCGGCAACCCGCTGCCGTTCATGGAGTTCTTCAGCTTCTCGAAGATGACCAGCTACGGCACCATCGTCGCGGTGGTGAACGTCGTGATCATCACCGCGCTCGGCACCCTGCTGGCCTTCCTCTACAACCTCGTCGCCGCCCTGCTGGGCGGGCTGAAGATGACCTTCACCGACGAGTGAGCTCCGAGGGCCGGTCGGGCGGGCACGTGCTCCGCGACGCCCGCCTCGCCCCTCGCCCGCCCGCCGGGCACCGAAGACCAGACCGACGCCGCCGCGCCTCCTCGAGGCCCGGCGGCGTCGTCGTGTCCGGACGATCTCGCCGGTGAGGTGGCGTCGGCGTGCGCCTGGATCCGTCCCGGCCCCGCCACGCACTCTCGGCGGGCCCACGTCGTCGTCCCTACCCGTGTCCCGTCCCGACGGCCGGCGAGACGTGGCCTTGTGGCGGAATGGGCCCTCATACCGACACAGATCCACGTCTCGGCCAGTCCGAGGGCAACTCTTGTGGCCCGCAGGACTCATGCGGGGGCCGACACGAGTCGCCAGTGCAGCAAACATGGGCGAATGATGGCCTCAATGCCCCGAGTCTGCTATCCGTCAGACATTCTTCGGCGATCCGGACGCGGGTCAGGTGGGCGGCACGGGGCGGTCGGGGCGTGGCCCTGGCGTGCCTCCCCGGGGATCAGGCGGTGTGGAGCTCGGTGACGTCGGCGACCCGGGCGTCGAGGCGGGCGAGGGTCTCCTCGGCGGGGACGGTCGCGGCGACGCCGTGCGCGCCCGCTCCCATCGAGATCCGCCGCGCGGGGTCCCCGGCCAGCGACGCGTCGGCCACGACGGGCCAGGCGGTGCTCGCGCCGAAGGGCGTGATGGTGCCGCGCTCGTAGCCGGTGACGTCCCTGGCGACGTCCTTGTCCGGCATCGACAGCCGGTTCACGCCCAGCAGGGCGCGCAGCTTCGGCCAGGAGATCTCCCGGTCCCCGGGCACGAGCACGAAGAGGAAGTCGCCCTCGCCGCGCCGTACCACGAGGGTCTTGACGATGTCGCGGGGCTCGACCCCGCGGGTCGCGGCGGCCTCGGCGAGGGAGCCGACCCGTCCGTGCCGGGTGATCTCGTGGGGGAGGCCCAGGGCCCGGAGGGCGTCGGCCGCGCGCTGCTCGCTCATGGAGCCAGGGTAGGCCCGTCAGCGGGAGCGGAGCTCCATCCAGTCGTCGGGGCCCTCGAGCGGGGTCCAGCCGGCCCGCTCGTACAGCGGCCGGCCTGCGGCGGAGGCCTTCAGCACGATGCGCTTGAGGCCCAGCGGATCGAGGTCCTCGAGGATCCCGTCGACGAGTGCGTGTCCCAGGCGCCTTCCCCGGTGCGCGGGCTCCACGATCACGTCGGCGAGCCAGGCGAAGGTCACGCCGTCGGTGACGGCCCGGGCGTAGGCGATCTGCTCCCCGTCGGGCCGTGTGTAGAGGCCGTAGTTCCGGGACGCGTCGACGATCGCCCGCTGCGCCTCGAGGGTCCGTCCCTCGGCCCAGTAGGCGTGCTCGGCCAGGAGGTGGTGCACGCGGCCGACGTCGATCCGGTCGGGGTCTGCGGAGAACTCGTAGGTATCGGGGAGAGGGGAGGAGGCGGGCATGTGCGCCATTGTGGGGTCGCACGCCCGCGGCAGGCGCGACGGTCCGAGTCGCGGTGGGAGGGGAAGGTGATCGTGAGCGGCGTCGCGCGGAGCTGGGAGCTCGCGGACATCGCGCTACGGTCGAGGGATGTCCCTCGCACGCCCCGACTCCCTGCCTCGCACCGTCGCCCCCGAGGACTATCCCTGGCTGGGCCCTGCGGCGAGCTCCGCGCTGCTGCTGGGCGACGGGGTCGTCGACCTCGAGCCCGCGCAGGACCCGCCGGCACCGGCGGAGGACCGGGCCGCGTCGGCGGTGGACCGCGCGGCGATCGAGCGGGCTCTCGCCGCGGAGGGTGCCGCCCCGCTGGCGGAGCGCACGCTCGTGCTCGCGGTCGGCTCGAATCAGACCCCGCGCACCATCGCCCGGAAGTACGCGCGCTCCGGCGCGGACGTGCCCGTGACCACCCCGTTCGTGCGCTGCACCGTGCACGACCTGGCCGTCGGCCATGTCCCGAGAGCTGCCGCCCCCGGCTACGTGCCGGCGGCGCCCTATCGCGCCGACGGGCAGCGGATGGAGCTGGTCGCGACCTGGTTCGACGCCGAGCAGCTCGCCGTGGTGGACCGGACCGAGCCGAACTACGACCGCGTCCGCCTGCCGGCCGCACGCTTCCCGGTGCGTCTGGCCACGGGCGAGGAGCCGGAGCACGTGGACGTCTACGCCTCCCGCTGGGGCGTGCTGGCCCGCGACGGGGTGCCGATCCCGCTGCGCCACCGGCAGCAGGAGCTGTTCGACGAGCTCGTCGCCCTCACCGGGGACGAGCGCCTCATCGGCGATGCTGCGGAGATCTGCGCGCGACTCGCCGAGGATCCTGACGCGCTGCTCGCGCTCGGCCGGAGGCACGGTCTCGTCGCCGCCGACGGGCTGCCGAGGGGCTGAGCACCTCGCGGTCCCGGTGCCCCGTCCTCGCGCACCGCACCGGGTGCCGGCCGCTCAGGTCACCGTGAACTGCACCGTGTGCCATCCGCTCGCCCCGTCGGGGACCGGGTCGGCTCGCTCGTCGGTCTGCACCTCGCCCGTGCCGTCGGTGGCGCGCACGGCGACGGTGTGGTCCCCGGGCTCGGCGCCTTCCCAGCGCAGGGACCACTGGGCCCAGGTGTCCGACGAGACCTCGGCGCCGAGCTCGGCCGGCCGCCACTCGCCGTCGTCGATCCGCACCTCGACGGCGGCGATGCCGCGCTGCTGCGCCCAGGCGGTGCCGCCGAGCATGACGGCCCCCTCCGCGTCTGGGGCGAGCTCCGCGAAGGAGCGGGGCACGTCGATGCGGGAGGCGATCTTGATCGGGCCCCGTGCGGACCAGCCGCGCGTGGTCCAGTAGGCGGCATCGTCCGCGAAGCGGGTGACCTTGAGCTCCGTGACCCACTTGGTGGCCGAGACGTAGCCGTACAGGCCCGGGACCACCATCCGCACGGGATATCCGTGCTCGGCCGGCAGCGGGTGGCCGTTCATGCCCACGGCGAGCAGCGAGTCCCGCGCGTCGGTGAGCGCTTCGAGCGGGGTGGAGGCGGTGAAGCCGTCGATCGAGCGGGAGAGGACCATGTCCGCGCCGTCCCGCACCCCGGCGCGCTCCAGCAGCGTCCGCACGGGAACGCCGAGCCATGTCGCGTTCCCCGCGAGGTCCCCGCCGACGGGGTTGGAGACGCAGGTCAGCGTCACGTGCGAGGTGACCATAGGCTCCTCGAGCAGGTCGGCGAAGGTCATCTCGAGCTCGTCCTCGACCAGGCCGTGGATCCTCAGCGTCCAGGAGGACGGGTCGACCCGGGGCACGGCGAGGGCCGTGTCGATGCGGTAGTAGGGGCGAAGACCGTGAACTCGTCCCCGTCGAGGGTGTCGGCGAGGTCCACGTCCGGGTTCAGCTCGCCGGAGACGGCGTCCGTCAGCGTGGTGAGCATGGGGTTGTTCGATGCGGCGACGCTGACCGGGTCCTGGGCCATGCCCTCCACCGAGCCGTCGCCGTCCGGGACCATCGCGGCGTAGTCCGGGCAGCCCGTGCCGACGAGGTCCGCGGCGGGGTCCATGGCGGTCCCGTCCATGTCGTCGCCGTCGGAGGCCGCGCCGTCCCCGTCGGAGCCCTGCTCCTGGCCGGCGGCCGGGTTCTCGCCGCCGTCGGGCATCGGGTCCTCGTCCATCCCGCCGGAGCAGGCGCTCATCAGGGCGACGGTCGCCGCCAGCGCCCCGAGGCGGGGAAGCATCTTCCGGGTGTTCATGACGATCTCCTTCGTGGTGCCGGGCCGTGCTCGGAGGTCCGAGGGCGGGACGCCCCGGGAGGGGCCTCACACAGAGGATTCGGAGCCGACGGACGAGCGGATGGGAGGAGATCGCGTCGGCCTCACGTCCCGGTGCTTCGCACGGAGCCGCGCGGTTCTGTGACCTCGCGAACAACCTGCCGGACCGGTTGGACGGAGCGACCCGGCTCGGGGTAGCGTTGTGCGTCGGCGGTCACCACCGGATCCTTCCGGAGATCACCGTGCACGGGCCTATAGCTCAGTCGGTTAGAGCGCTGTCCTGATAAGACAGAGGTCGCTGGTTCAAGTCCAGCTAGGCCCACGTCGAGGATCGGAGGAACTCATGAAGAAGTTCATCACGACCGCCGTCGTCGTGCTCACCACGGCCGTGGCCGGGATCCTCACCTGGCGGAAGGTCGAGTCCGACCGCATCCGCGACGATCTGTGGACCGAGGCGGAGCGCGTCTCCGCCGAGCAGGACCGGGCAGCGCAGAAGCAGGCGCAGCACTCCTGAACCGCAGCGGTGCCGCACCGAGTACCATCGGCACCATCCATGGGGACTTAGCTCAGTTGGTAGAGCGGTAGCTTTGCAAGCTTCAGGTCAGGGGTTCGACCCCCCTAGTCTCCACCAGGGATGACGAGGGCTCCTCCGCACGGAGGGGCCCTCGTTCCGCGTCGAGGGCTTCCCGGGTGCTGGACGACCGGCTAGATTCTCAGGGCATGACCCTCGACCCCGTCCTCCGCCTCCGACTCTCGACGATGATGTTCCTGGAGTTCTTCGTGTGGGGCGCCTGGTTTGTCACGCTCGGCACCTATCTCGCCGCGGACCTCGGCGCGAGCGGCAGCCAGATCGCGCTGGCCTTCCTCACCCAGTCCCTCGGCGCGATCCTCGCCCCCTTCATCGTGGGGCTGATCGCCGACCGCTTCTTCGCCGCGCAGCGCATCCTCGGCGTGCTGCACCTGTTCAGCGCCGTGATGCTGTTCCTCGCGGGCAGGCAGCAGGAGTTCGGCGCGTTCTTCGTGTTCGCGCTGCTGGCGATGATCTCCTTCATGCCGACGCTCGCGCTCGCCAACTCGATCTCCTTCCGCCGCCTCGACAGCCCCGAGCGGCAGTTCCCCGCGATCCGCGTGTTCGGCACCATCGGCTGGATCATCGCAGGGCTCCTCATCGGCTGGCTCGGCTGGGAGGCCGGCGGCGCCCTGGGGAACACCTTCGTCATGGCGGCGATCGGCTCCGGCCTGCTGGGCGTGTACGCCTTCACCCTCCCGCACACCCCGCCGGAGCCGACGGGCGACCGGGTCACCGTGCGCGACGTGCTCGGGCTGGACGCGCTCGCGCTGCTGAAGTCCCGCTCCTATCTGGTGTTCTTCCTCGCCTCGATCCTGATCTGCATCCCGCTCGCGTTCTACTACAACTTCACCAACCTCTATCTCAACGAGATCGGGGTGCGGTCGGCGGCGGCCGTGCAGTCCCTCGGCCAGGTCTCCGAGGCGCTGTTCCTGCTGATCATGCCGCTGATGCTGAAGAAGCTCGGGATCAAGCGCACCCTCCTGATCGGCATGCTCGCCTGGGCGCTGCGCTACGCCCTGTTCGCCTTCGGGGACGCCGGATCGCTGCTGTGGCTGGTGATCATCGGGCTGGTGCTGCACGGGGTCTGCTACGACTTCTTCTTCGTCGCCGGGCAGATCTACACCGACCGCTTCGCCCCCAAGCACGTGCGCAGCGCCGCCCAGGGCCTGATCTCGCTCGCCACCTACGGGGTGGGCCTGCTGATCGGCTCGCTCATCTCCGGCCCCATCGTCGACGCCTTCCTCGCGGCCGACGGCACCCACCAGTGGCGCGCCATCTGGCTCATCCCGGCGGCGCTCGCCGTCGGCGTCGCGCTGTTCTTCGCGGCGCTGTTCCGCGAGCGGGAGACCGCCGCGGCGGCAGAGGTCCCGCAGTCGGCCTGAGCAGCGGTCCCCGAGCCTCCCCTACACCGTCCGTAGCGAGCTGAACAGCAGGTTCGTCTGCGTGGAGCGCACGCCCGGGATCGCCCGCACCCGCTCCAGCACGAGGTCGAACTCGGCGAGGTTCCGGGCCCGGATCTGCAGGACGAGGTCCCAGGTGCCGGTGGTCGAGTGGAGCTGCTCGAGCTCGGGATAGCCGCGCAGCTCTCGCACGATCTCGGGGCTGCGGCTGTTCTCTGTCGCGACCAGCATCACGCCCTGCACGGAGTCGTGCTCCAGATCGCCGCTGACACGGATGGTGAACCCCTCGATCACGCCGTTGTCCACGAGGCGGTCGATCCGAGAGGTGACCGTCGAGCGGTTCACGCCGAGCTCGCGCGCGAGGACCGCCACGGGAGTGCGGCTGTTCGAGCGCAGGAGGGCGATGAGGCGGTAGTCGAGATCGTCGAGCACGCAGTCAGCGTACTGCCACCCAGCAGAGTGCGCGGGCGAGTGGCACTCTGCCCGGCATCTCGGTGATTGCGGCACCGCAGCGACGCCTCCTACAGTCACTGTCGGCCCAGGTGAGGGCGTGATTCCGGGAGCTCTTCCCGCAGTGAGAACATGGTGGTGAGAAGTGCTCGACGTGTCCGTCCTGCCCGCGTTCCTGCTGGCCGTCACGGTCATCCTCGTGACCCCCGGACCGGACATGGCGTTCATGGTCGCCACCGGCATCGGCCAGGGCAGGCGCGCCGCCGTCCGCGGCGCGTTGGGGGTCACCTCGGCCATGACGATCTGGGTGCTCGTCGCGGCCACGGGACTCGGCGTCGCACTCGCCCAGGTGCCCGCGGCGCTGGACGCGATCCGCCTCGCCGGCGCCGGCTACCTGGCTGTCCTCGCGATCACCACCTGGCGCCGCGCGGGCGCCCCGCTCGCCGAGGCCGCGACGGTGCCGAACGTGTTCCGCCGGGGCTTCGTCGTGAACATCACCAACCCGAAGATCGCGCTGTTCTTCGTGGCCTTCCTGCCCCAGTTCCTGGGCACGGCGGGCGGCTCCGGGGAGAACCCCTTCGCGCAGATCCTCATGCTGGGCCTGCTCCTGCAGCTGACGGGCCTGGTCACCGATCTGGCGATCGGCGGCGCGGCGGGGCTCTTCCGCGACGCGGTGCTCGGCCGCCCCCGTGTGCGGCACGTCCTCGACGGCGCGGCCGGCACCGTCTACGCCGCGCTCGCCGTGCTGCTCGTCCTGGGGGTCATGCGGCAGTAGCCTGCGCCGCGCACCGGCGGCAGACTGGGGGCATGACCATCTCCGACCAGGACAGCACCCAGACCCTCACGGCCCTCGTCACCGGCGCGACCAGCGGGATCGGTCGCGAGGTCGCCCTGCAGCTCGCCGAGCTCGGCTGGCGGGTGATCGCCGTCGGCCGCGACCGGGAGGCCCTCACACAGCTCGACGAGGCCTCCGCGCTGATCACCTCGCGCGCCGCGGACCTGCTCGCGGACGACCTCGCCGCCCTCGTGCCCGAGAGCGTGGACGCCCTGGTCCACGCCGCCGGGATCTCCCCGTCCACTCGCGTCGAGGATACGGCCGACGAGGACTGGGAACGGGTCTTCGCCCTCAACGTCACCGCCGGCGCGTCGCTCGCCCGGCACGCCCTGCCCGCCCTGCGTCGCTCCCGCGGCACCGTCGTGTTCGTGAACTCCGGCGCCGGCACCGCCGCCCGCCCCCGCAACGCCCCGTACGCCGCGAGCAAGCACGCTCTGCGCGCGCTCGCCAATGGCCTCCGGGCCGAGGAGGAGGCGAGCGGGGTGAGGGTCACGACCGTCTACCCCGGGCCCACCGACACCCCGATGTTCGGCGGGGACGTGGACCGCAGCGAGCTGATCCGTCCCTCCTCCGTCGCGAGGGCGGTGGTCATGGCCATCACGGCGAGCGAGGACGTGCAGCTCACCGACATCCACGTCCGGCCCCGCCGCGAGCTGTCCTGGTGAGTCGGAGGCCGTCGGTGCGCCAGCCCGCGTGACCCGAGTGCCGCTCCGTCGACGGCTCCGCACCCTCCATCTGGATCGCCGCGCTCAGTGAGGTTAGGCTCACCTCATCGGACGGGGGCGGCGGTGTCCTCCCTCGCGACGGCCACGAGGAGGAGACCCCCGATGTACGACCAGAACCCGCGCTTCGACCACCTGATCCACTGGGTCGAGGACCTCGACGCCGCGATGGTCGCGTACGACGCGCTCGGCCTTCCCGCCCGCGCGGCCCTGACCATGCCCGGCTTCCGCAATGCCGCTTGGGGCGTGGATGATGCGCGCTACGTGGAGCTGGCCGCGGTGGAGGACTGGCGGGCGGTCGCGGACTCGAAGTACGCCGAGGGGCTCGCGCTGCTGCGCCCCGCGGTCGAGGCCCTGGACGGGGAGGGACCGCTGACCTTCGCCGTGGACGTGCACGACGCCCGGGAGGTCGCGGCCCGGCTGCGATCGGCCGGACGGCAGGTGCGCGAGGTCGAGGTGCGCTTCGAGGAGAAGGACGCCGGTTTCGTCGAGGTGCTCCTCGAGGACGCGCCGCCGTCCTTCCCCTTCTTCATCAGCTATGACCCACCGCGGGACGTCATCGCGCAGATGCGGGCGGAGCGCCGCGAGGCAGCACGGGCGGAGGCCGGAGACACAGGCGGAGCCCCGGCTGCTGGCTCCGAGGAGATGGGCCCCGACCTCGCCGCCCTGCTGGTGCGCAGCCATGACCCCGAGGGCGGGGCGAGGATCCTCGGCGAGCTGCTCTCGCTGCCCGTGCTCGGCAGCACGGTCGAGCTGCCGGGTGCGGAGGTGCGCTTCGAGGCCGGAGGCCCGGCAGGGCTGTTCGGGATCGCGGTGCGCGGCGCGGGCCTCGGCGCGGAGCCGCGCGAGGTGGCGGGCCTGCAGGTGGTCCCCGAGGAGTGAGCCGGTGATCCCGACTCACTCGTCGGCCGAGGGCGCGTGCCGCTCGAGGAACTCGAGCATCGCCACCCGGTCCACCCCGGTGAAGGTGCCGGTCGGCATCGCCGCCAGCAGCGAGGCGTGCAGGCGCGCGACCGGCCACACGGAGCCCTGCCACCGCTCCACCAGCTCCGGCGCGGGCTCGCGGCAGCAGTCGGGGTCCGGGCAGCTCGAGGCGTGGCGCACGTTCGTCTCCCGCCCCCGGAACCAGCGCGTGTGGGCGAAGTCCGTGCCCACCGAGATCGAGAACTCGCCGCCGGAGCCGGACTCGATGCGGGAGGTGCACCAGTAGGTGCCGCCCGGCTTGTCCGTGTACTGGCTGTACTGCCGCATCCGGTCCTCGGCCCGGAACACGCGCCGCGCGCTCCACCACCGGCACACCAGCTGACCCTCGACCGCGCCGAGCGCATCGGTGGGGAAGCGGACGTGGTCGTTCTGGTACGCCTTCACGATCGTGCCCGAGGAATGCACCTTCAGGAAGTGCACGGGGATGTCGAGGTGATGGGTGGCGAGGTTCGTGAAGCGGTGCGCAGCCAGCTCGTAGGTCACCGCGAACTCGTCGCGCAGGTCCTCGACCGACAGCTCCCGCTGCGCCTTCGCGGCCTGCAGGAACGCGCTGGCTCCGTGCTCGGGCACGAGCATCGCCGCGGCCAGGTAGTTCACCTCGACCCGCTGCCGCAGCAGCTCGCCGTAGTCCGCGGGCTCGGCCATCCCCAGCACGTGCGCGGCCAGGGCCTGCAGCACGGTGGTGCGCGGGTCGGCGGCGTCGCGCCCGAGCGGCAGGTAGATCCGCATGGACGACGCGTCGGTGATCGAGCGTGCGGAGTGGGGGAGGTCCGGCACGGAGTGCAGGGTGAAGCCGAGCTCCTCGGCGAGCAGCGAGACCTTGCGGTGGGAGAGCGGTCCGCCGCTGTGACCGATCCGGGCCAGCAGCTCGCGCGCCGTTTCCTCGAGGGAGGGGTAGTAGTTGCCCGCCTCGGACTGCTCCTGGCGCAGCTGCCCGTTGACCCGCCGCGCCTCCTCCGGGGTCGCCGCGCGCTGCTCGTGGAGGCGCCGCAGCTCCTCGTGCAGGGTCAGGATCGTCTCGATCGCGGCGTCGGAGAGGGTCTTGCGCACGGGCAGGTCGGGGAGCCCGAGCCCCTGGTAGAGGGCCCCGGCCTGCGCCTTCTCGAGCGCGATCTCGAGCGCCGCCCGACGGGACGGAGGCTCGGGATCCAGCAGGTCCTCGACCCCCACCTCGAGCGCGCGGGCGATCCGGCGCAGCTCTCCGAGGCGGAGCTCGCGCCTGCCGTTCTCGATCACCGACAGCTGCGAGGGGGCCCGGTCCAGGGCCGCGGCGAGCTCGGCGAGGGACAGGCCCCGTGCGGTGCGTGCGGCGCGGATCCGTCGGCCGATGAGGAGCGGGTCCACCTCGTCGTCGGGGTCGGGCGCGCGCCCGTCGACCGCAGAGGAGGGGCGGCCGACGAGCGTCCGGACATCGGTGACGGTCCGGCGCGCGCCCTCGGCGGCCCTGCGCGCGCCCTCGGCGGGTCGGGGCGCGGCGGCGCCGGGGCGGCGCGGGGCGGCGTCGGGTCCTCGGCCGGGGGTGCGGGGCTGCGCGGTCATGTCGGCCAGAGTGACACAGGTTACTTCTGAAGAACAGAAATTTCGCAGAAGTTCTTCCGGTTCGGGTCTTCTGAGCGGGTCCGGGAGCGGCAAGTGTGTGACCACTCGACGAAGTTCGCCGAGAGCGGCACCCCCAGTGGATGCCCCTTCACCCCGAGGAGCCGACGATGACCACCCCGACCCACCCCGCCCCGCGCAGCACCAGCCGTCCCGGGGACCCGACCATGACCGCCGAGGAGCTAGCCCGCGACTGGGAGATCGACCCGCGCTGGAAGGGCGTCCGCCGCGACCACACCGCAGACGACGTCCTCTCCCTCGCCGGCCCCGTCCGCGAGGAGCACACCCTCGCCCGCCGCGGCGCACAGCGCCTCTGGGAGCTGATCCGGGAGAACGACACCGATCCCGGCTCCTGGATCTCGGCCCTCGGCGCCCTCACCGGGAACCAGGCCGTGCAGCAGGTGCGTGCCGGGCTGAAGGCCATCTACCTCTCCGGCTGGCAGGTCGCGGCCGACGCCAACCTCTCCGGCCAGACCTACCCCGACCAGTCGCTCTACCCCGCCAACTCGGTCCCCGCCGTCGTGCGCCGGATCAACAACGCGCTCCTGCGCGCCGGCCAGATCGAGTTCGCCGAGACCGGCAGCACCAGCCGCGACTGGCTGGCCCCGATCGTCGCCGACGCCGAGGCCGGCTTCGGCGGCGCGCTGAACGCCTACGAGCTGATGCGCTCGATGATCGAGGCGGGCGCCGCGGGCGTGCACTGGGAGGACCAGCTGGCGAGCGAGAAGAAGTGCGGCCACCTGGGCGGGAAGGTGCTGATCCCCACCTCCCAGCACGTGCGCACCCTGAACGCCGCCCGCCTCGCCGCGGACGTCTCCGGCACCCCGACCGTGATCATCGCCCGCACCGACGCGCTCGCCGCGACGCTGCTGACCAGCGACGTCGACGAGCGGGACCGGCCCTTCCTCACCGGGGACCGCACCGCGGAGGGCTTCTACGAGGTCACCCCCGGGATCGAGCCGGTCATCGCGCGGGGCCTGGCCTATGCCGAGTACGCGGACCTGCTGTGGGTGGAGTCCTCCACGCCGGACCTCGAGCTCGCCCGGCGCTTCGCCGAGGCGATCCATCGCGAGTTCCCGGAGCAGAAGCTGGCCTACAACTGCTCGCCGAGCTTCAACTGGAAGCGGCACCTGGACGATGCGCAGATCGCCCGCTTCCAGCGCGAGCTCGCGGCGATGGGCTACGCCTTCCAGTTCATCACCCTGGCGGGCTTCCACTCCCTGAACCACGCGATGTTCGAGCTGGCCAGCGGCTATCGCGACCGGCAGATGAGCGCCTTCGTCGAGCTGCAGGAGGCGGAGTTCGCCTCCGCCGAGCACGGCTTCACCGCGCACCGTCACCAGGCCGAGGTGGGCACCGGCTACTTCGATCGGGTCGCCACCGCCCTGAACCCCGCCTCCTCCACGCTCGCCCTCGCGGGCTCCACCGAGACGGCGCAGTTCCACTGAGCACCGTCGGCCCCGTCGCCGGGGCCGCGAGCGGAGACCCCGCCGCCCCCGGGCGAAGAACCAGCGTCCACCTGATCCGTCCCCTCGGCCCGCCACCCCGCGCCGGACCCCAACGACCATCCTGACCAGCCACGTGTCCCGGAAGGACCTCGCCATGACCCTCATCGACTACCGCCGCCCCCTCTCCGAGCAGCGCCCCGCCGCCGGCACCTCGACCGACCCGTCGGCCCCCGACCGCAGCACCCCGCGCGGACGCCTCGAGGTCGTCGGCCCTCTGGGGCCCCGCTTCGAGGAGATCCTCACCCCCGAGGCGCTCGACTTCCTCGCCCTACTGCACGACCGCTTCGCGAGCCGACGCACCGAGCTGCTCGCCGCCCGCACCCTGCGCCGGGAGTCCATCGCGGGCGGGGCCATGTTCGACTTCCTCCCCGCCACCCGTGCGATCCGCGAGGACCGCAGCTGGCGCGTCGCCGGCCCCGGGCCCGGCCTCGAGGACCGACGCGTCGAGATCACCGGCCCCACCGATCGGAAGATGACGATCAACGCCCTGAACTCGGGGGCGAGGGTGTGGCTCGCCGACCACGAGGACGCGCTGAGCCCCACCTGGGACGCCGTCATCGACGGGCAGCTGAACCTGCACGACGCGATCCGTCGGCAGATCGACTTCACCGGCGAGAACGGCAAGGAGTACCGCCTGGCCGAGGAGACGGCGACGATCGTGTTCCGGCCCCGCGGCTGGCACCTGCCCGAGCAGCATCTGCGCTGGGTGCGGGCCGACGGCCGCTCGATGCGGGCCTCCGCCTCGCTGGTCGACGCGGGGCTGTACCTCTTCCACAACGCGCGCGAGCTGATCGAGCGCGGCTCCGGCCCCTACCTCTACCTGCCCAAGCTCGAGTCCCATCTCGAGGCGCGGCTGTGGGACGAGGTGTTCGCCACCGCCGAGCGCCGGCTCGGGATCGAGCACGGCACGATCCGCGCGACCGTGCTCATCGAGACCCTTCCCGCGGCCTTCGAGATGGAGGAGATCCTCTACGAGCTGCGCGATCACTGCGCGGGGCTGAACGCGGGGCGCTGGGACTATCTCTTCTCGATCATCAAGATGTTCCGCGACCGGGGCCGACGCCGCGTGCTCCCGGACCGCTCGCAGCTGACGATGACCGTGCCGTTCATGCGGGCGTACACCGAGCTGCTGGTCGCGACCTGCCACCGCCGCGGCGCTCATGCGATCGGCGGGATGAGCGCCTTCATCCCCGACCGCCGGGACCCGGAGGTGACGCGGCAGGCGCTGGTCATGGTCGCCGAGGACAAGCAGCGCGAGGCGAGCGACGGCTTCGACGGCACCTGGGTGGCGCATCCGGACCTGGTGCCCGCCGCGCAGGCCGAGTTCGACGCGGTCCTGGGCGAGCGTCCGCACCAGGTGGACCGGCTGCGCGAGGACGTGCATGTGACCGCCGAGGACCTGCTCGACCTCGAGGTCGAGGGCGGGGCCATCACGGCCCAGGGGATCCGGCAGAACATCCGCGTCTCCCTGCGTTACCTCGATGCCTGGCTGCGCGGCGCGGGCGCCGTCGCGATCGACCACCTCATGGAGGACGCGGCGACCGTGGAGATCTCCCGCTCGCAGCTGTGGCAGTGGATCACCCAGGGGATGCTCACCGACGAGGGCATGCCGGTGACGCGGGAGCGGGTCGAGTACTTTATCGACCGCGCCGTGCTGGAGCTCGACACCGAGCAGGGCAGCCGTATCCCGGAGGCGGCCGAGCTGCTCAAGGAGGCGGTGCTGGGCGAGGAGTTCCCCGCCTTCCTCACCACGGGTGCCTACGAGCGCCACCTGGGGTGAGGCAGGGGCGGCGAGCAGGTCGAGCGACGGTCGGTCGGGCCGGCGCACGGGCGACGTCGGGACGGTCCGGTCGCCCGTGCGCCGACCCGGCGCGCTCAGCGAGCGCCGGCGAGCTCCTCGAGCACCTCGTCGAGGATCTCCGCCGTGTCGCGGAGACGGGCGATCCGTCCCTCGAGCTCGCGGCGATGGGTGCGCAGCGAGCTGATCCCGTCGGCCCCGCCGTCGGACCGACCCAGCAGCGGCGGCAGCAGGGGTGCGATCTCGGTGCTCGTCAACCCGGCGGCGAAGAGTCGCTGGACGAGCAGCACCCGGTCCACCGCCTCGGGGTCGAAGCGGCGGTGACCGGCTCCGGTGCGATCCGGAGAGAGCAGGCCCTGCTCCTCGTAGTAGCGCAGGGACCGGGCGCTCACGCCGGTGCGCGCGGACAGCTCGCCGATGCCGAAGCGTGCGGGAGCCTCGGCGCGCGCAGCAGGGTTCACACGGGTGTCAAGAGCGGTCATGGCGTCACCGTACGGGTCGCATCGGCTCGGATCGTGCAGGTCAGGGGTGTGTCGTCGTGAATGACATCGATGTGATGCCTCACGGGCGTCGCCACGGCGAGCTGCGGGATATCGGCCCCGGGACGGCTGTCGGGGGAGACTGTGCTCATGCTGACCCTCCGGATCGACGGCCGCCGCGTCCACGACATCCCCTCCTTCTACGACGAGATCAATCGTGTGTTCATGACGGGGGTCGACTGGCAGCTGGGACCGAGCCTCGATGCGCTGGACGACATGCTTCGCGGCGGCTACGGCGCGCTGCACGGCGTCGACGGGGCGCGCGTGCTCTGGGAGGAGCATGCTCTCGCCGCTGAGGCGCTCGGCGTCGGGACCACGCGGGAGCAGCTGCTGGCGAAGCTCGAGGACCCCCGGTTCGACACTGCCGCGGCGCGGCGGAAGCTGGAGCGTCTGGAGGCCGACGGCGGGCCGACGTACTTCGAGACCGTGCTCGAGGTGTTCGCCGACCATCCTGCGATCGATCTCGTGCTGGCCTGAGGGCCGGGGAGTCGTCGGTCGGTCGCGTCCGATGTGCCTCACGGGAGGGGCGGACGGAACAGGCCGGGTCGAGAGGAGGGGAGCGGAGCTCTGGTCAACGCCGACGGCGCTCGGAGGTGCCCGGGGACTCAGGCGGCCGCGGCGTCACGGGGTCGGAGCCGCTGGTGCGGACGTCCCCGAGGACGTGCAGGTCGTCGCCCCGGCTGCGTGGCGGGATGATGGTCGCCGGCACGGGGAGGTCGGTGATCCGCAGCCGCAGGCGGTCGAAGGCCCGGTAGATGGTCGAGTGGCTGTCGCTCCGCGGGCCCTGCCCGGTCGCGGGTGGCGGATCTGCTGAGGCCGGCACGACCAGCGGGGTCGAGGGGCGCCCTCCCGGCGATCCGAGAGGTGGTGCGGGCCGTGATCCCGCCGGGTCCCCCGCGAACGCCGCCTCCGCTGACCTGTCACCCTGCGGCGGGACGGAGGTCTCCGGTGGCGCCTGCTGGTGGCGGAGGCTGCGCAGGTAGGTGCCGACCGGGTCGAGGTTGACGCCGCCCCGGTGGGCCTTCTGGCCGTAGCGGGTGGTCCATTCGACGGTGCGGCGCTTCCCACTCCCGTCGCGGACCACCCGGACCGTCTCCCCGGAGCTCTCCTTCTGGTTGTCCCCTCCGCACAGCCCGTTCCCGTTGTCGAGACTCGTCGGCCCGCCCTGAGACCACGGCACGATGTGGTCCATCTGCCGGATCGGCGCGTCGCAGTACGGTGCCCGACAGGTCTGGTGGGCGAGCATGAGGAAGCGCTTCAGCGAGGCGGGGAACGCCCGGGAACGGGCCTCGACCGCCACGAGATCGCCGTCGTCGAGGTCGGCGTAGAGCTGCCGGATCGTCAGCGCGAGATCGGTGTCCTCCTCGCCCTGCTGCACGGCCTGGAGCATCGCCTCGCGCACATGGTCGTAGGGCACGGTCCCGAATCCCTCGATCGTGGCCGCATCGGCATGGGCGGGGGCCAGCAGGGAGCGGTCGGTGATCACGATCCCGATGTCCAGGGTGGTCGGATCGATGCCGTCCCCGCGTCCCACCAGCGCATCGGCGAAGAGATCGGCCATGATCTGCTGATGACCGCGACGGTCGCCCCGCGCGCGGGCGCCCTCGGCTGCGACGGACAGTCCCTTCCGGATCCGTGCCGCATCGATCCCCGGGATCAGCGCCCTGACGGTCGCCATGCCGTGATCGCCGCGGGTGATCGTGACGTGCCGGTCCTGCGTCGCCCGCCGGTGCCGCTCCGCAGCACCCTCGGGATCCAGCGCGTGCAGGATCCGCTCCACATGATCGGCGATCTCCCCGGTGCCGCAGTCCTTCAGGGCGGGCAGCTGAGCGGTCAGCATCTCGTCCACCAGCGCGCGCAGCTCCGGAGGGACCGGCCCCATCATCGAGCCGACCTTGTGCACCGAGCGGGGGCGCAGCGTCCCCTCAGCCAGCGCGGTGAGCATGCCCGGCATGCTCCGGACCAGCCGGCGGCACGTCGCCAGGCTGCGACCGGCCACCGAACGCGACTCCTTGAGCGCCCTCGACGCCTCGGAGCGGGCGACGTGCGCCGCCTGCCGCGGCGTCTCCTCGCGCCGCAGGCAGTCCTCCTTCACCGCCGCCTCCAGGTGCACGAGCGCACGGGCCCGCACGGACTCCAGCGCCTCCTCGATCCCGACGATCCCGGACAGCAGCGCCGTCGTCTCCTCCGCGGACAGCCCGCCCAGCGACCGCGAGCCCGACGCGCCGAGATCGGCCAGGACCGAGCGCACCGCGACGAGGTCCACATCGCCGATGACCAGCTGCTCGCCCTCCACGCGGACCAGCACATCATTCCCCGTGCGACCGGCGGTCGACGCCGCTCCGTCCGACGCGCCGTGCACCGCGGGGCGGCCGTCGTCGGCCCGCCCGTTGTGCTCGCGTCGCTGCGGATCCTGTGCCATGCGCTCAGTATCGCACTGATGCACGATATGTGGAAGAGGGCTGTGGACAGTGTGCACGGAAGGCGTCGCGATGTGGATAACTGTGCTGTGTGGAGGGAAGGTCGGTGCGAAGCGGCACGTTGTAGGCACTCCCGTGAGTCTGAGGGAATACACGCGGAGAAATCATCGGTGTGACATTGGAGGAATCGCCACGAACTCTACTTCGGAAATAGATCGATGGACCGCTTGCAGAGTCGAACAGATATACGAACCAAGCATCATCATTGCTGGCGACGGCAGTGTCGCCGGCCTCAGACCGTGACGTGCGTGGCGATGGAGGAGACGATCACGAGGAACAGGGCGATGCCGCCGAGGATGGCACCCGCGTAGGCGGCCGCCGCGCGGTGCTCGAGCCCCCGGTCGTGTCGGCTGACACCGAGATACCCCAGCACCACGGCGGCCAGGCCTGGCGGCACCGCGAGCACGTCGCCGATCACCGGGATCAGGGCGCAGAGCAGCGCGATCAGTCCGAGGGCGAGGGAGAGGTCGCCGGGGGAGCGCCGCCCGCGTCGGGGCGGACGGGCGTCGTCCATGCAGGCATCGTAGAGGGAGACCTCGGTCAGACCGGGAGCAGTCTCGGGTCGACCTCGCCGCGCAGCCACGCCAGCAGCGCCGCGTTGAACAGGTCCACGTCCTCGATGCTCCAGATGTGGTGCATCCCCGGCGCCACTCGGAGCTCGGCCTGCGGGGCGGCCGCGCCCAGCAGTTCGAGGGAGCGGTGGATCGGCGCCGGGTCGTGCTCCGCCGCGATCGCGAGGATCCTCCCCGACCCGTAGCCGAAGCCCTGCGGCACCCCGCCACCGAACACCTCCCGCGTCAGCGCGGCCATGTTCTCGCGGCGCAGGGTCAGGCCGTGGGCGACGAAAAGCCTCCGCCCCTCCTCGTCGAGCCCGTACATCCTGGCCTGTGCCCGCCAGAACCAGCGGGCGTCCCACAGCGCCAGCTGCAGGCGGGCGAGTGCACGGGTCCGTCGGCTCACCGGGGCGAGGATCGCCCCGGTCGCGAAGGTCGAGAGCACGGCGTCGGGGTGCCGGGCGAGCACGCGCAGCGCTGTGATCGCGCCGAGCGAGAGGCCGACGAGGTGGAACCGCCCGGTGACCCCGAGCCGACGCACCCTCGCGACCACGTCGTCGGCCGCCGCTTCCAGGCCCGGCCACGGTTCCGCGGCGCGGCGCCCGAAGCCGGGCAGATCCAGGGTGAGCGCGGCCCGGTCGCGGAGCACGTCGAGCTGCTCCTGCCACATCCAGCCCGCGGCGGTGCCGCCGTGGAGGAGCACCACCGGGTCCGAGGCCGGCGCGACGGCCGCCGGGTGCAGCTCGCGGTGCTCGGTCGTGTCGGCATGCTCCGTCGTGTCGCCGTGTTCGGTCATGTCAGAGCCCTCTCCGTATCGTCGAGCCAGGTCAGCTCGGTGCGAGCGTGTGCGATCCCGTGCTCGAGCGTGGCGAGGCGAAGCGTGCCGGCCCGGTCGCCCGTGGCGCGGCCGTCTGCGGCCTCTGCGAGCACCTCCGGTCGCAGTCGCTCGTACTCGGCCAGCTGCTCCGTCACCGTCGCACGGCGCTCGGCCAGCAGTGCGTCGAGCTGGTCGTCGTCGAGCTCGCCGGCGAAGAAGAGGCGGGCGAGGAACGGATGCCGCACGGTGCGGTGCTCCGGCGGCGAGACCAGCCACTCGGACAGCGCCGCGCGTCCCGCCTCGGTGATGTGGTGCTCCTGGCGGTCCGGCGCCCCGCGTCCCGGCACGGTCTCGACCTCGGCGAGGCCGCCGGCGACGAGTGTCGCGAGCGTGCGATAGATCTGTGCCTTGTCTGCCCACCAGAAGTGCCGCACCGACGAGTCGAAGTGCCGCTTGAGGTCGTAGCCCGTCATCGGGGCGAGGGCGAGGAGGCCGAGGATGATCCGCGCGAGAGCCATACCTCTAGTAGACCCTGCATCTAGGTGTGATGTCAACTAGCTGCGAGGGCCTCCGCGGTCGCCGTCCCCGTGATCCCCGCGACCGGTCCCTCGTACAGGACCCGCCCGCCGTGGCGCCCGGGGCCCGGCCCCAGGTCGATGAGGTGGTCGGCGCGCCGGACCACCTCGAGGGCATGCTCGATGACCACCACGGTGTGCCCCGCCCCGAGCAGCCGGTCGAGCACTCCCATGAGGGTGTCCGCGTCCTCGAGGTGCAGCCCCGTCGTCGGCTCGTCCAGCACGTACAGGCTCCCGGGCGCCGCGGAGCGCAGCTCGCGGGCGATCTTCACCCGCTGGCTCTCCCCACCCGAGAGCGTCGACAGCGCCTGGCCGAGCCGGAGGTATCCGAGCCCCACCGCCTCGAGCCCCGCCAGCTCCTTGCGCACCGCGGCCGACGGCAGGCGCTCCACGGCCTCGCCGATGGTCAGGGCCTCGACGTCGGCGATGCTGAGCCCGTCCAGCCTCATCTCGAGCACCTCGGGCGCGAAGCCCGTGCCTGCGCAGGACTCGCACTCCGTCTCCTGGCCGTCCATGAACGCGAGATCCGTGCGGAGCACGCCGAGACCCTCGCAGGCCGGGCAGCCGCCGCGCGAGTTCGCGCTGAACATCCCCGCCTCCACGCCATGTCGCGAGGCGAACAGCCTGCGGATCGGGGCGGCGATGCCGGTGTAGGTGATCGGGGTGGAGCGCCGGTTGCCGGCCACGGGACGCTGGTCGACGACCACCGCCTCGTGCTGCGCGACCAGCTCCGCGGCGAGGCTCGACTTCCCGGAGCCCGCCACCCCGGTGAGCACGGTGAGCACACCGAGCGGGATGTCGACATCGAGGTCCTGCAGGGTGTTCCGGCTCGCTCCGCGCACCGGCAGGCTGCCGCGCGGGGTGCGGGGAGTGCGGTCGAGGGGCCGGTGCCGTCGCAGCGCACGCCCGGTCGCGGTGTCGGCGTCGGCCAAGGAGCCCGGCGTGCCCTGGAAGACCAGGCGTCCGCCCTCGGCGCCGGCGCCGGGACCGATCTCGAGCACGTGATCGGCCGCGGCGATCACGGCGGGGTCGTGCTCGACCACCAGCACCGAGTTGCCCTTGTCGCGCAGCTCCTCGAGCAGGTGCAGCATCGCGCCGACGTCCTGGGGGTGCAGCCCGATCGTCGGCTCGTCGATCACGTACAGCATCTGCACGAGGCTCGAGCCGAGGTGCTTGACGGTCTTCAGCCGCTGCGACTCCCCGCCCGAGAGCGAGGTCGTCGCGCGCGCCAGCTGCAGATAGCCGAGCCCGATGTCGCACATCGCCCGCAGCCGGCGCACCAGCGCGTCGCGCACGGGCGCCACCGCCGGCTCGTGGATCCCGGCGATCACCCGGGCCAGCTCGGTGATCTCCAATCGCGACATCTCGCCGATCGTGAGGCCGGCCAGGCGGGCGGTGCGGGCGGGGGCGGCCAGTCGATCGCCCTCGCACTCCGGGCAGGGGGAGGAGCGGGTGAACTCGCGGATGGCGGCGGCCTTGCGTTCGGAGAGCTCGTCCGAGGTGTGCAGGAAGATGCGCTCGAAGCGGTCGACGACCCCCTCGTAGTCGGCGGACGGGCGGACGCCCAGGCGCGCCGCGGCCTCCCCGCCGTGCAGCAGCGCCCGCCGCTCGTCCTCGCTCCACTCCCGCAGCGGGGTATCGGGGTCGAAGCTGCCGATGTCCGCGTACTGGCGATACCAGTAGCCGCCGTTGCCGAAGCCGGGCAGGCGGATCGCGCCGCCGGCGAGCGAGCGATCGAGGTCCAGGAAGCGATCCACCGCGCTGGTGACCACCTCGCCGAGGCCCGAGCAGGTGGGGCACATGCCGCCCGGCAGGTTGAAGGAGAAGCGCCCGGAGTCGCCCACCTGCGGGGTCGAGAGTCGGGAGAACAGCAGCCGCAGCGCGTTCCAGGCCTCGCTCGCCGTGCCCACTGTGGAGCGGGCCGAGCCGCCCAGGCGCTTCTGGTCGATGACGATCACGGGGGAGATGCCGTGGATCTCGTCGACCTCGGGCCGGGACCAGCGCGGCAGGCGGTTCCGTGTGAACGGGGGATAGGTCTCGTTCAGCTGGAAGCCGGCCTCCGCGGCGATCGTGTCGAACACCAGCGAGGACTTCCCGGACCCGGACAGCCCGGTCACGACCACCAGGCGGTCGCGGGGGATGTCGACGTCGAGAGCGCGGAGGTTGTGGGTGCGGGCGCCGCGGAGGCGGATCGTGGGAGTGCTCATGGCGGCGACGGTAGCGAGGGATCCGGTCAGTTCCCGGCCGGATTCCCGGATACGCTCTCGCCATGACGGAGACGACCGGGCGGGCGCTCGAGATGCTCGCCGTGCTGCAGACGGGGCGGGAGCTGACGGGGCCGGAGCTCGCCGCCCGCCTCGGGGTGAGCGAGCGGACCCTGCGTCGGGACGCGGAGCGTCTGCGCAGGCTCGGCTACGGGATCGAGTCCCGGCGCGGTCCCGGCGGCGGGTACCGGCTCACCGCCGGCTCCAGGATGCCGCCGCTGCTGCTCGACGACGACGAGGCGGTCGCGATGCAGGTGGGACTCGCGATGGTGGCGGCGACGGGCGACCGTACGGCAGACGGATCGGACGACGGAGCAGCCGACGGAGCGGCCGACGGAGCGGCCGAGGTGCCGGGCGGCATCGCCGAGGCCGCGGAGCAGGCCCGCGCGAAGCTCGTCCAGCTCCTCCCGCCCCGGCTCCGACCCCGGGCCGGAGCCCTCCACGACGCGCTCGAGGTCGGGGTCCCGTCGGCCCCCGGCATCGGGGCCGACGACCTCTCCGCACTCGCCCAGGCGATCCACGACCACCGCACGGTGCGCATCGAGCACGTGCCCGCGGGACGGGAGCGCACTCGGCGGGAGGTCGAGCCGCACCGGCTCGTCCACCGCTACGCCCGCTGGTACCTGCTGGCCTGGGACCGTGCACGGGAGGATTGGCGGACCTTCCGCGTGGACCGCCTGCAGGCGATCGCTCCGACCGGGGCGCGCTTCACCCCGCGGACCGTGCCGGAGGGGGCGGGCGGCGAGCATCTGCGCGAGGGCGTGCGCCGGGGGCGACAGCGGGTGGAGCTCGAGGTGTCGGCCACGGCCGCGGAGATCGCCGATGCGCTGCCCTACGAGGAGCTCGAGCTCTCGCCGAGGGAGGGAGGACCCACGCGCGTGGTCGCCCATGTGCGCGATGTGGCCTGGGTGCCGCATCTGCTCGCGGTGCTGCCGGGCACGGCGCGGGTGCTCGAACCCGCTGAGGTGCGGGACGCGGTGCTCGCACAGGCGCGCGCCGTGCTCGCGGCGCACGGGGCCGACAGCACGCTCCGGCGTGATGAGCAGGCACGTCAAGGCGAACTGGGCTCGAGTTGCTCCGAGGACGACCAGGAGCCGGGATGAATGCGCCACGACGAGAGGGAGGAGAGGGGCCGGGCCGCTGAGCTCCCTCCCCAGGTCACGATCGGATCTCGGCCTGCTGGGGAGTGGGGACGCTCCCGGGGTCCGGTGCTTCACTCCCGGAATGCTCGACATCATCCGTGCCGATTTCAGCGATCCGACCCTGGTCGAGTTCTTGCGGGCACATCACCGCGACATGGAGCCGACGGCACCGCCCGAGAGCCGTCATGCCCTCGACCTGGACGCGCTCCGTGACCCGGGGGTGCGCACATGGCAGGCGATCGACGGGATGATCACGGTCGGTACCGTCGCTCTCGCGGCGATCGCTGCGGGGCATGAGGAGCTCAAGTCGATGCGCACTGCGCCGGAGCGCCGCGGGCGGGGGATCGCCTCGGCGCTCCTGGATCGCGCCGTGGGCGACGCTCGGGCACGGGGAGTCTCCCGCATCTCGCTGGAGACCGGCACGCATGACTTCTTCGCCCCGGCGCGGACGTTCTATCGTCGCGCGGGGTTCCGGGAGGCGGCGCCCTTCGGGCGCTACGAGCCCGATCCCCACAGCGTGTTCCTCACGCTGACCCTCGATCCGGTCCCCGGGCACGGGCCGACGCCGCGTGCCCCGCGACCTCAGTCCAGCGGGTTCTCCTGCGGAGGCAGCGCCGCGACCAGCGGGTGATCCTTCTCGATCACGCCCGTCTTCGCGGCGCCGCCCGGGGCGCCGAGCTCATCGAAGAACTCGACGTTGGCGTTGTAGTAGGCCGCCCACTCGTCGGGGGTGTCGTCCTCGTAGAAGATCGCCTCGACGGGGCAGACGGGTTCGCACGCCCCGCAGTCCACGCACTCGTCCGGTTGGATGTAGAGCATCCGGCTGCCCTCGTAGATGCAGTCGACGGGGCACTCGTCGACACAGGCGCGGTCCTTGACGTCCACGCAGGGCAGGGCGATCACGTAGGTCATCGAGCGCGGTCCTCCCGGGGCGGTCTCCTCCGCGAGGCCTTCCCACGGAGTCGAGCACGACCGTAAGATCTCAAGCGCACTTGAAGTCAAGGCAGGGGTGAGGGGCAGGATGAACGCGGCGCACGAGCCAGAGGAGCTCATGACCATCGGCGAGATGGGTCGACGCACCGGCGTCGCCGCGAGCGCCCTGCGCTACTACGAGGACCTGGGTCTCATCGCCTCGGTGCGCACCGCCGGGAACCAGCGCCGCTACGCCCGCCACATGCTGCGCCGCGTCTCGCTGGTCTCGGTCGCCAAGCGCCTCGGGATCCCGCTGGCCGACGTCGGCGACGCCTTCGGCGACGTCCCCATGGACCGCACCCCCTCGCACGACGACTGGCAGCGGGCCTCCCGCCGCTGGCGCCGCACCCTCGAGGAGCGTCGGCGGGCGATCGAACGGCTCGAGCACGAGCTCACCGGCTGCATCGGCTGCGGCTGCCTGTCGCTCAAGGCCTGCGCGCTGCTGAACCCCGACGACGCCCTCGCCGCGACCGGCGCCGGCCCCCGCCGGCTCGAGGACGTGCTGGAGGAGGACGACGAGGGGTGACGAGAGGGCCGGGTCGACGCGCCGTCCGCGACGGGTGCGGCAGCCCGGCCGGCTCTGGGGTCGTTCCTCACGCGGGCGTGCCCGCGAGAAGGCCCTCGATGTGGTCCGCGGCCGCCTCGGCCCCGCCGCCCTCGTGCAGGGTGGCTGCGAGAGAACGAGCGGAGGCGGTGCATGACGCCTCGTGCAGCAGCGCGTCGACCGAGGCGCGGATCTGCTCCGCCGGGATGTCGACACGGCTCAGGTGGTGACGCAGCACGACCCCCGCTCCGCGGTCGGCGACGGCCTGCCCGATCAGCAGCTGCTCGACCTGCTGCGGGATCACGACCATCGGCACCCCGAAGTGCAGGGCCTCGAGCACGCTGTTCATGCCGCCGTGGGTGACGAAGACCGAGGCCTGCCGGAGCGCCTCGAGCTGAGGGACGAACCTGCGGACGACGACGTTCGCCGGCGGCGTCCCCAGCTCGGCGGGATCGGTGGCGGAGCCGACGACCAGGAGGACGTTCGCAGGCAGCGGTCCGAGGGCCTCCACGCAGGCGCGGAAGAAGGACGATCCGCCGGTGTGGAGCGTTCCCAGGGAGACCACCACCAGGGGATCCGTCCCCCCGAGGACGTTCTCGAGCTCGGGATCGGACTCCTCGGTGCGTGCCGTGACGTCGAGGGTCGGGCCGACGAAGCGACAGCTCGCGTCCAGACGGGGATCGCTGCCCTGCATCCACTCCGGGATCGGGAAGAGGGTCAGGTCCCCCCGGGTCGGGAGCACCGGGCTGGGCGGCAGCAGCTCCGCGTCGGCGCTCCGGAGCAGGCGTCGCCGAGCGCGGAGGGCGCCAGGCACTGCCGGCGCCGATTCCCGGAGGGCGGCGAGCATCTCGCGGGCCCGCAGCGCACGGAATGCCGAGGACCCCACGAGCATCGTGGTCATCAGGGAGATGGCGGGACGATCCAGGCGGCTCGCCAGCATCCGCCCCCACAGGGCGTTCGAGTCGAACATGACGGCGTCCGGCGGGTCCGCGCGCATCTGCGACTGCAGGTCGGCGAGCAGTGCCGACGTCGCCTCGAGCAGCCGCTGCGCCACCCTGGTCGATCCGCCCTCGGCGGTGGCCTCGGCGATCACCTGCGAGGAGATCGTGTTCCCGGGGTAGACGCGGACGTCGGCGCCCAGGGACTCGGCGAGCGGGCGGAACTGCTCGGTGGCGCAGACGGTGACCCCGATGCCGCGACGGACGAGCTCCTGGACCAGGGGCGCGCCGGGGTTGATGTGGCCCGATGCGGGCATGGCGGTGAAGACGATATGAGTCATGGGAGCCTCTCGGTTGTCCGGGACAGCGTCATGGCGCCTCACGGTATCGCAGGAGATCCCTCCGCTCATGGCGAAGTGTGACCGGACGGTTTGCCCTCAAGCGCGCTTGAGGTTCTAGGGTCGAGGCATTGCTCGCCGGGGCTGCCGACGGGCGTCGACGAAAGGACTGACCATGGCGGAGTACACGCTTCCCGATCTCGACTACGACTACGGCGCGCTGGATCCCTCGATCTCGGGGAAGATCATGGAGCTGCACCACTCCAAGCACCACGCGACCTACGTCAAGGGCGCGAACACGGCGCTGGAGAAGCTGGCCGCGGCGCGGGAGTCCGGGGACTTCGGCACGATCAACCAGTTCTCGAAGGATCTGGCGTTCAATCTGGGCGGTCACACGAACCACTCGATCTTCTGGAAGAACCTCTCGCCGGAGGGCGGCGACAAGCCGACCGGTGAGCTGGCTCAGGCGATCGATGAGTTCTTCGGCTCGTTCGACTCCTTCCGTGCGCACTTCACGGCGGCGGCGCTGGGGATCCAAGGTTCGGGCTGGGCGGTGCTGGCGTTCGAGCCGATCGGCGGGAACCTGGTGATCGAGCAGTTCTACGATCAGCAGAACGGTGTGCCGGTGGCGACGATCCCGCTGTTCCAGCTGGACATGTGGGAGCACGCGTTCTACCTGGACTACCAGAACGTGAAGGCCGATTACGTGAAGGCGATCTGGGACATCGTGAACTGGGCCGATGTGCAGGCCCGTTTCGAGGCGGCGCGTTCGTCCGCGACCGGTCTGGTCGTCCCGCAGGCCTGAGCCTCGTGCCTCCGGCGGGCGGGTTCACCCGCCGGAGGCCAGGGCCTCGCCCAGCGGCGTGCGCGTGTGCAGCACGCTGCGTCCGCGGCGGTGGCTGTCGATCAGCCCGGCCTCCCGCAGCACCGTCAGGTGGTGGGAGGCGGTGGAGAGCGAGACGTCCATCAGCGCCGCGCACTCGGAGGTCGACAACGGCTGCTGCAGCTCGAGCACGAGATGCGCCCTGGCCTGCCCCAGCAGGGCGGAGAGCGCGGCGAAGGCGTCGTCCCCGCTGCGGAACCACGCCGCCGAGAGCCCGTGCACCGGGTAGAAGATCGTCGGCTGCGCAGGCCGCTCGGTGAGCACCGCGCAGCCGCTCGCGGGCATCGTCACCGACGGCACCAGCACCAGTCCGGTCCCGCCGCAGTCCACGACCTCCTCGTGCGAGGTCATCGCCACCCGCACCACCTCGCCCTCCCAGCTCACCGTCGAGTGGAGGGTCGCCCCCATCTCCGCCAGCCCCGCATCGCTGCTGCGACGGGCCCGGACGGCGATGTCGGCGCGCAGCAGGCGCAGCATCTGCGGCCAGACCGGCGCCAGCAGCGCCTCCCAGGCCTCCTCCCAGGCCTCGGCGATCCGCTCCCTCGACCGCTCGGGGTCCTCGATCATCCCCCGCAGCTGCCGATGTCGGGCGCCCGTGGCCCGGGCCAGCATCTTGTGCAGGTCGGCACGCAGCCGGGCGGCGGGGACCGTGCGCAGTCGGGCCAGCTCCTCCTGCGGGGTCATGTCGCCCGTCGGCGTCGCGGTGAGGAAGTCCGGCAGGTAGCCGCGGGGACCCGCGACGGAGGCCAGCAGGCGGAACGCCGGGCTCGTCGTGACCGGTGGCAGCGTGCGGAACCACGCCCAGTGCAGCGGCACGACCGGCGGCCGCAGCAGGGCCCGCACAGCGTGCACGAGATCGTGCCCCGGGGAGATCCCGAAGCGGACGGAGGAGATGTCGCTGGACCCGAGGTGGAACTCCACGAACTTTCGATCCACGTCGAAAGGCTAGTCAGCCGGGCGGGGACAGGGAAGGCTCGGTGCCCTCAGAGCCCGTCCACCGCCCCGAAAGGTCGGCACGATGACCACCTCCGACACCCGCCTCGATCCCGCACCGATCCCCGCCGAGCAGATCCGCGTCCCCGACAGCCGGGTGCTGCGCTTCGAGGGGGAGGGGCACGGATCCTCCGTCTCCTTCTTCCTGGTCACCTGCGACCCCGGCCAGGGCCCGAGACTCCACCGCCACCCCTACGACGAGACCTTCCACGTCCTCGAGGGCGAGGCCCGGCTCGTCGCCGGCGACGTCGAGCTCACGCTGCATCCCGGGGACACCGCGATCGCGCCCGCACAGTCCTGGCACCGGTTCGCGGCGACGGGCGAGGGGACCCTGCGCATCCTGTGCATCCACGCCTCGCCCGTGATGATCCAGGAGTACCCCGAGGAGGGATGAGGGGCCCGAGCCGCACCACGCACCTGCACGCACCGCACTCGCACGAGGAGATGTTCCGATGACGCAGTACTTCCTGACCCTCCCGCACGACAGCGCCGAGGAGCCCACCATGGAGTCCATGCAGGAGATGGACCCCGCCGAGCTCGAGGCCGTCTTCGCCGCCGTCGACGCCTTCAACACCGCCCTCCACGAGGCCGGCGCCTTCGTCACCGCCGGCGGCCTCATGCCGCCCTCGAGCGCGGTCACCGTGGACGCCGCCGGGGACGCCCCGACGCGGACCCCGGGGCCGTTCGTGGAGGCGGACGCCTATGTCGGCGGCTTCTGGATCATCGAGGCGGCCGACGAGGAGGCCGCGCTGGGATGGGCCGAGCAGGCCTCCGCGGCGCTGCAGTCCCGGATCGAGGTCCGGGCCCTGCAGGAGGCGCCCGAGGCCTGAGGCGACCGTCGCGGAGCCCTGCGAGCTGGGCCGACGGCGGATCTGCGGGAAGCCCTTGACCTCAAGCTCCCTTGAGGTCGTGGACTCCTCCCATGACCGCCGACACCGACTGCCTCGACGGCGACGCCTCGCCCGCGGGGCCCGCCCCTGCACCGCCCCGGCTGTGGAGCGCCCGCACCGCCCCGTTCATCCTCGGCGCCTTCCTGCAGATGACCTTCATCGCCGTGGAGGCCTTCGCCGTGACCACCGTGCTCCCCGGCGCGATGGTGGATCTCGGGGCCGAGAACTGGTACTCCCTCGCCTTCGCCGCCACCCTCTCGACCTCGCTGGTCGGGATGGTCGCGGGCGGGAACTGGTCGGACCGCAGCGGACCCCGTGCGCCTCTCGCCGTCGGCGGCGGGCTCTTCCTCCTCGGTCTGGCGCTGTGCGTCCTCGCCCCCGGTGCGGCGACCTTCATCCTCGGACGGCTGCTGCAGGGCATCGGCGGCGGGATCGTCTCCGTGGTGCTCTACGTGCTGATCGCCCGGATCATCCCCGCCCCCGCGCGGCCCGCGATGTTCGGGCTCCTCACCACCGCCTGGCTCGTCCCCTCCATGGCCGGGCCCGTGGTCGCCGGAGCCCTCGCCCAGCTGCTCTCCTGGCGCGCGGTCTTCGCGATGATCCTCCTCGGCTCGGGCCTCGCCCTGCTGGTGCTCGTGCGCGTGGCCCGCGACGGGGGAGGGGCGGCGGGGCCGTCGGCCCGAGCAGGCGCGTCGGCCCGAGCGGGCGCGATCGTCGGCCGCACCGGTCGGCTCTCCCTGCTCGCCGCCGGGGTGCTCGTGCTGCTGCACCTCGGCGCCCAGGTGGACGGTCTCCGCGCTCTCCTGCTGGTCGGTGCGGGCCTCGTCGCCCTCGCGCTCGTGGCCCGCTCCCTGCTCCCGCCGGGGACTCTGCGACTGCGCGGTGCGGCGCAGCGACTCGTCGCCCTGCGCGCCGGGTTCGGGATCTCCTCGGCGGTGCCGGACGTGTACCTCACGCTCTACCTGCAGACCGAGCGCGGCCTCAGCCCCACCGCCGCGGGACTGATCCTGGCCGTCGGCGCGCTCGGCTGGGCGGGCGGCTCCTTCGTGCAGATCCGTCGGCCCAGCACCCAGGCCGAGCACCGCCTGCTCATCCTCGCCGCCGCACCGCTGGTCGCCGCCGCCCCCGTCGGCGCCCTGCTGCTCGCGACCGGCCTCGTCCCCGTGCCCGTCGTGGTGCTCACCGCGCTGCTGAAGGGGGTGGGCATGGGGATCGCCTCGGCGCGCGTCGCGACCGCGACCCTCGACCTCGCCCCGCCGGCCGAGCAGGGCGCGTACAGCTCGGCCCTGCAGTCCGGGGAGGCGATGGCGATCGCCGCGAGCACCGCCGTGATGGCCGTGCTGCTGAGCGTGATCGGTGCCGGGTCGGCAGGGTTCGTCGGTGTGTACATGCTGCTCACGGCCGTCGCCGTCGGCACCGCCGTCGTCGCCGCCCGGAGCCCGCGGGTCGTCGCCCAGCCGGCCGCCTGAGGCGGGGAGTCCCGGTCGACGGAGGCTCCGGGCGACGACGGGGCGCCGCTCAGGGCGAGTCGGCGCGCGCCGCGCGATCCACATGCCTTGACCGACATATGCCGCCAGGGGTATACATGCGTCATGTCCTCCGTCGACCACGACGCCGGCCCCGATGCCCCGGCCACCACCGTGCACACCGTGCTCTCCCTGCCCCTGCGCCGGGAGATCCTGGACGTGCTGCGGAAGGGGCCGGCGCCCGTCGGCACCCTCGTCGAGCGGACCGGCGCACCGCAGGCCGCGGTGTCCAAGCAGCTGCGGGTGCTGCGCGAGAACGGCTTCGTCGAGGTCCGCGCAGAGGGGCGTCGGCGCTGGTACGCCCTGCGCCCCGAGCCCTTCGCGGAGCTCGCCGACTGGCTCGCTTCCTACCGCTGGCTGTGGGAGGACCGGCTCGACCGACTGGGCGAGCGACTGGACCGCATGCAGGACGAGGAGATGCCATGACCACCACCGACCCCGACCGCGACCCCCGGCTGCACGACCTCGACGGCGGGACCGACATCGTCGTCCGCCGCCGCTACCCCCACCCGATCGACCGCGTCTGGCGCGCCGTCACCGAGGCGGAGCACCTCGCCACCTGGTTCCCCGGCGCTCCCGAGATCGAGCTGCGCTCGGGCGGGACCGTGCGCTTCGCCGAGTTCGCGGGCGACCCCGCCGAGTTCGGCGAGGTGCTCGCCCTCGATCCGCCCCGCCTGCTGCGCTTCACCTGGGACACCGACGTGGTCACCCTCGAGCTCGCCCCCGAGGGCGAGGGCACGGAGCTCGTGCTCACCAACCGCCTCGCCGACCGCCCCGCCGCGGCGAGCGTCGCCACCGGCTGGGAGTCCTGCCTCGAGCTGCTCGGCGCCGTCGTCGCGGGGGAGACCCCGCAGGAGCCGGGGCCGCGCTACGCCCGCCATGAGGAGCTCGCCCGCCGCTTCGACCTCGGCCGGCCCGAGGTCGAGGAGAGCGCCGAGGGCTGGTCGGCACGGTTCGAGCGTCAGCTGGTGTGCTCGCCGGGGGTCGCCTGGGAGCTGTTCCTCGGCGGCGCCGCGGAGCCCGAGGTGACCCACGAGGTGCCTGTGGTCGGCGAGGAGCTGCGGGCGCCGCGGGCCCCGGAGGTCGTGCTCGGCACCGTCACCGAGGTCGAGGCCCCGCGCGTGCTCGCCGTCGACACCGGCGCCGGGGAGCCCGGCGACCACGTGCGCTTCGAGCTCGTGGAGGGCACCGGCCACGGCGCCCGCATGGTGCTTACCGTGCGCGGCGCCGACCCGGCCGAGAAGGACGCGGCCCTCGAGCAGTGGGGACTCGGCGCGGTCGAGGCGATCGCTGCGGCGGCGCTCGCGCACGTCGGCTGACTCCGTCGTCCGAGCTCCCGCGGGACGGCTCGGACCGGAGGGCGCCGCGCCGCGCCCCTCCCGACACTCCGGGTCGACCAGGGCGCGAGCATTCCGCTCCCGGACCCTCCTGACGCCGGGGGCTCGCTGGAGTAGGGTCACCGGCACCTCGCCGGTGCGCGGCGGCCCGGACCCGCCGCGCGCCGGCGTCGGCCTGCCCGGGACCGTCGGCCGCGCCCCGCCGCCCCGGGGCGCTCAGGCCGCCGGGTCCTCCACCCGGCCGTCGCGGAGGGTGATCACCCGGTCCGCGTCCTCGGCGAACTCGCGGTCGTGGGTGACCATCACGGTCGCGACCTTCAGCTCGCGCGTGATCCCCACCAGCAGGTCCACGACCTCGCGGGAGCGCTCGTGGTCCAGGGCGCTGGTCGGCTCGTCCACCAGCAGCACCGCCGGATCGGTGAACAGGGCGCGGGCGATGTTCACCCGCTGGCGCTGGCCGCCGGAGAGCTCGTGCGGCCGACGGTCCGCGTACCGGCCCATCCCGACCCGCTCGAGCATCGCCTCGGCCCGCTTCCGCTCGGCGCGGAGGCGCCTGCCGCGCACCCCCGCCAGATGCAGGGTGACCAGGAGCTGGTCGCGCACGGTCAGGGCGGGCAGCAGGTTCGGCTGCTGGAAGACGACGCTGATCCGGTCGCGGCGCATCGCGGTGCGGCGCTTCTCGTCCAGCGCGGTGAGGTCCGTGCCCTCGATCTCGACGCTGCCGGAGCCCGGGACGACGAGCCCCGCGGCGACGCTGAGCAGGGTGGACTTGCCCGAGCCGGAGGGGCCGAGGATCACGGCGAACTCGCCGCGGGCCACGTCCAGGCTCGCCGCGTGCAGCACGGTGTTCAGGCGCTTGCTGCCGTCGGGATCCCGTCCGTCGGGGTAGGTGACGGTGACGTCCCGCGCCGAGAGCGCAGGGGTGGTCGTGGTGGTGTCGGGTGCTGGGGTGGTGGCGGTGGTGGTCATGGGGTTCAGTTCCCTCCGAGGGCGAGCAGCGGATCGACGCGGGTGACGCGCCGGGTGGCGTGGACCGAGCCGAGCAGGCCGATCGCGAGCACTCCCGCGACAGGCAGCAGCACGGTCACCGCCGAGGACTCGAACGGGGCGACGGTCGACAGCGCCGCACCGCCGGTCCCGCCGATGACCCCGCCCACGGCCGCACCGACCGCGAGCAGGATCGCGGCCTGGCCGACGGTGTCGCGCAGGACGTAGCGGGCGGTCGCGCCGAGGGCGCGCAGCACCGCGATGTCACGGGTGCGCTGGATCGTCCAGACGGACAGGAAGGCGATCGTGACCAAGGCGGAGATGCCGTAGAGGAAGCCCTGGATGAGGGTCAGCGAGCCGTTCTCCGAGGAGTACGAGGGCAGGGCTGCGAGCGAGTCGTCGACGCTCACGGCGCGGGTGCCGGAGTCCCAGGCGGCCTGCTCCACGATGTCGTCGCCCGCGGAGGCGCCGTGGACCAGCAGGGCGGAGCCGGCGGTGTCCTCGGCCTGGTGGGCGAGGTCTCCGAAGGTGGTGACGTCGACGTAGCCGACCGGGGAGTGGGAGTACCACGAGGTGGGCGCGGTGCCGGCGACGGCGAGGTCCTGGCCGTTGACCTGCACCGTGTCCCCGGCGGTGACGCCGAGGTCCGCGGCGACGTCCTCGGGCAGCAGCACCTCGCCCGGGCCGGGCGCGGAGGGCAGGGCCGCCGCGGCCTCGCCGTCGGGGGCGACGCCGAACAGGGCCAGGGAGGTCACGGCGCCGTCCGCCTCGATGCGCATCTGGCCGACGGACAGCGGCTCGGCGGTGATGCCGCCTGCCGCGTCCCAGGTCGCGGCCTGGTCGGTGGAGACCTGCGAGTCGGACCAGGAGATCTCGTCCCCGAGGGTGGGGGTGAGCACCACGGCGTCGGCCGGGAGGTCCTGGATCGCGGAGATGTTCTGGTGGGCGAGGCCGCGGGTGAGGCCGGTCAGCAGCACCAGCAGCAGGGTGAGCAGGGCGATCACCCCGATCATGAGGGTGAAGCGCCCCTTGGCGTGGACGATGTCTTTCAGTGCGACGAACATGGCTCCATGCCATCGCGGATCCCGGCCCGCGACATCGACCGCCGCGGTCGGTCCCCGCTCCACGGAAGGACGAGCCGGGGGTGGTCCTTTCGGACGATGCGCGCCCCGGGCTCGGCCGTCCCGTGCCCTCGGCCCGTGTCGTCGCTGCTCCAGCCCTCCGCCAGCCCCGGACCCTAGAGTGTCGGGCGTGAGCGTCGATCGACACCCGGACCAGGACCCTGCCAGCCCGGCGCCGTCCTGGCGTCCCGTGCCGCAGGCACCGCCCGCGCCGGCGGGGGAGCCAGAGCCGCAGCCCCTGACCGCGCCGGCGGGCGACACCTCCACCGCCCTCGCCGCGACGCTGCGCGGGGCGATGCACGCCGCGTTCCTGGTGCTCCCGGTGGTGGGCGCGGTCCGCGCGATCACGGCCGACGGGGTCCCCGCCCCGCTCGCGATCCTGTGCGCCGCCGTGCTCGCCGCGCTCTACCTGCTCGGCTCGCAGCGGGCCCTGCGCCGCGGCGCGGCGGGCCGGGCCGCGACGACCGACCTGCTGCTGCCGTCGGCGCCGTGGGTGCTCGCGCTGACGCTCGCCTGGATGGCGACCACGTTCGTCTCCGCGTCCTTCGTGTGGATCGCGTTCACGCTTTTCTTCCTGGTCCTGTTCGCGCTCGGCCCCGTCGGCGGGCCCCTCGCCCTCGCCCTCGTGACGCTGTGGGCGATCGTCTCCCCGGTGCTGGGGCGGGAGCAGGGCCTGCTGGGCGTGGGCGAGATCCTCGGTCCGCTGATCGGGGCGGTGTTCTCCCTGGTCGCCCACGCGGTCTACCGTCGCCTGCTGCGCGAGACGGACCGCAACCGGGCGCTGGTCGCGCAGCTCCGTGCCGCACAGGCCGAGCTCGCCGACTCCGAGCGGCGAAAGGGCGTGGCCGAGGAGCGTCAGCGCCTGGCCAGCGACATCCACGACTCCCTCGCCCAGGGTCTGAACTCGATCGTGATGCTCTCCCGCGCCGCGGGCGCCGCCCACCCGTCGGCCGCGGGCGAGTTCTCCCGCATCGAGCGGACCGCGCGCGAGAACCTCGCCGACGCGCGCGGACTCGTCCGCGACCTCGCCGACCGGGCACCGCGCACCACCCTCGAGCAGTCGCTGCGGGGCGTGATCGCGAGCGCCGAGGCGCTCGGCGACCCCACCCGCTGGGAGCTGCGGGTCGACGGGACTCCCGCCGAGCTGGCCCCCGACCAGGTCGAGACCCTGCACCGGGCCGCGCAGTCCCTGGTCGCGAACGTGCAGCGCCACGCGCACGCGCAGCGCTGCGTGCTCACCCTCGCCTGGTGGCCGGACCGGGTGAGCCTCGACGTGGTCGACGACGGGCGCGGATTCGACCCCGCCGCCGTGGCCGCCGCGCCGGGCGGAGCCGAGGCGGGCTCGCGGGGAACCGCGCGGTCGGAGCCGGGCGATGGGCGCGACCGCACCGAGGGCGGCGACGGGCTGCGCCTGCTGCGGGCGCGGATGGACCGGGCCGGGGGTACCGTGACGATCGATTCGATCCCGGGGGAGGGCGCCGCCGTCGGTCTGTCCCTTCCGCTGCGCGACCAGGAGGCCCGACCGTGAGCATCCGACTGATGATGGTCGACGACCACCCCGTCGTCCGCGCCGGGCTCCGCGCCCTGCTCGAGGCCGATGCGGAGGTCGAGGTCGTCGCCGACGTCGGCTCGGGCGACGAGGCGCTGCAGGCGCTGGACCGGCTGGTGACCACCGGTGACGGCGCTCCCGACCTGGTGCTGATGGACCTGAACCTCGGCGACGGGATCAGCGGGATCGAGACCACGCGGAAGCTCCGTGCGCAGCACCCGGGCGTGCAGGTCCTCGCGGTGACCACCTTCGACGCGGAGGCCGACGTGGTCGGCGCGCTCGAGGCCGGCGCGACCGGCTACGTGCTCAAGGACGCACCCACCGAGGCGCTGCTGGACGCCGTGCGCGAGGCCGCCGCCGGCCGCTCCGTGCTCTCCCCCGAGGTGCAGCAGCTGCTGGTGCGGCGCATGGCCGAGCCTCGCACCGCCCTGTCCCCGCGCGAGACCGAGATCCTCGAGGTCCTCGCCACCGGCGCCACCAACCGCGAGGCGGCCAAGCGGCTGTTCATCTCCGAGTCGACCGTGAAGACCCACCTCGTCCACCTCTACGAGAAGCTCGGGGTGGAGAGCCGCACCGCTGCGCTGAGGGTGGCGCGGGAGCGTCGGCTGATCCGCTGAGCGCCGTCCCCGCAGGTCGCGACCCCGCGGAGCTCACCAGCGATGGGCGACGTCGATGACCAGGCGTGAGCCGTCGCCAGGACCGTCGAGCACGAAGGCCCGCATCGGGAGCCGGGCGCGGACGCCGAGCCCGATGAGGGTCTGCCCCTCGAAGCTGCCGGTGAAGGCGACCTGGCGGAAGGTGCGATAGCCGGTCACGTCCACCGCGCGCGACGGGGTGCGCGGCGAGTAGGTCGCCTCGCCGCTGTCGTCGTAGGCCGCGGCCTCGACGAGGACCTGCAGGTCCGCCGCGCCCGAGAGCGGGACGACCTTCCCGGAGCCGAGCTGCTCCACACGGCTGACGTAGGAGACGGAGTACCCGGTGACGGTGCCGTCCAGGTCCACGACGAGCCGGTCGAAGCAGTCGTGGCGGCCGGAGCGGAGGTTCTCGACCTGGGCCGAGGTGGTGGCGGTGACCGACTCGGGGAGCGACCCCCAGCGGATCCCGCAGTACGGTGCGGCCGACGCGGTGGCCGGGGCGACGGCGCCCAGTCCCACCAGCAGCGCGCCCGCAGCGAGGACGGACAGGATTCTCTTCTTCACGGCTGCCTCCTCCAGGAGACGGCGAAGGCCACGGCGGCCAGGGCCGTATGACGGGATTGTCCGCTTCTGCGCGTCGGCGATCCAGTGACCGACGAGTCATGAGCACCGAATCGTGACCTGGGAGCGGCCTGGGGCGAGGGGCGTTCGGTCGGTCACGGACCCGTCGGCGGACCTCGGTCCTGGCCGACCGGGCCGGGCGGCTGGCACTATTTCTGCCATGACAGCGCTCGTCGCCTACGCGACCCACTCCGGAGCCACCCGCACCCTCGCCGAGACCCTCGCCGCCGCCCTGCGCGAGGTCGGGATCGACTGCGACCTCGCCGACATCGAGGAGGCCCCCGACCCTGCCGGCTACGACGCCGTGGTGCTCGGCTCCGGGGTGCGCGTCGAGTCGATCGAGAAGAGCGCCGCGGCCTGGGCGAAGGAGCACGCCGAGGTGCTCGCGAGCCGTCCCTTCGCCTTCTTCTCCTGCTCCGGCTCGGCCGCCGATCCCGCCAAGGCCGGCAGGCAGAAGGCGACCGACGCCTTCCTCGCGACCCTCGACCGCGCTCCCGTCGCGACCGCGAACTTCCCCGGCTGGGTGCTCATGGACCGCATCCCGCTGCACGAGCGCGTGCTGCTGAAGTCCATGCGCACCCCCACCGGCGACTTCCGCGACCTGCCGGCCGTCGCGGCGTGGGGGAGGGAGATCGCGCCGCTGCTGGGAGCCTGAGCTGCAACGATGATGTCTGACGCAGGTAGTACAATCGCGTCATGACAACGATCAGCAAGCGCGAGCTCAATCAGAAGACCGCTGCGGTGCTGGCCCGTGTCACGGACGTGGAGGATGTGGTCGTGACGGAGCGGGGCGTGCCGCGGTGGCGCGTCATCAGCGCCCGGGAGCCCGAGGACGTGCTGGGGAGGCTCGAGCGGCAGGGACGCTTCACCCCTGCGCGGTCGACGCCGTCCCCGTGGCCGTCGCGGGTCGGCGGGCCCGCGTACACCTCGAGCGAGGCGGATGCGCTCCTCGCCGAGATGCGCGGCGATCACTGAGTCATGAGCAGTGACCTCGTCTATCTCGACTCCTCGGTTGCTCTCCGCGCGATCCTCGATGTTCCGGAGCGCACGAACGTCCAGTCCTGGATGGACCGGGCCGGGACTCTCGTCTCCTCCCGCCTGCTCCGCACCGAGGTGGTGCGCGTCCTCCGCCGTGAGGGACGGTCCCTCGTCGACGGGACGCCACTCCTGGATCGGGTGGGACTGCTCGAGATCGGGCGCGACACGCATGCCGTGGCCGAGTCCATCGAGCGCCACGTGAAGACCCTCGATGCGCTGCACCTCGCCACCGCGCTGCTCCTGGGCGAGCCGGTCGTCGTCGCCACCCATGACAGGACGATGAAAGACGTCGCGGCGCATCTCGGGCTGGAGGTCCTGGACCCTGTCGATCGCGTCGGATGAGGCCGAATCGACCGTTCCGTCTCACTCACCCTTCGCGCACGACCTGCAGGAACAGCTCGTGGAAGCGCGTCTCGCCCGTCGATTCCGGATGGAAGGCGAGCCCGAGAACCCGTCCCTGCCGCGCCGCGACCGCCCGCCCGTCCGGCAGTGCGGCGAGCAGCTCCGCGGCCGGGCCGATCTCCTCGATCAGCGGGGCGCGGATGAACGCGGCCCGCACCGGCGGCACGTCGGCCCCGCGCCCCTCGAGCGCGGGCACCACGAGATCCGTCTCGAAGGACTCCGTCTGTCGGCCGAAGGCATTGCGGCGCGCGGTCACGTCCAGGCCGCCGAAGGTCTCCTGACCCGGGCCGCCGTCCCGCAGCCGCTCGGCCAGCAGGATCAGCCCCGCGCAGGTGCCCAGCACCGGCAGCCCGCCCGCGATCACCTCCCGCAGCGGCTCCCGCAGGCCGGTGAGCCCGGTGAGGCGATCGATGACCGTGGACTCCCCGCCGGGGAGCACGAGGCCATCGACCTCGGCCAGCTCCGCCGGCCGTCGCACCGGCATGACCTGCGCGCCGAGATGCTCGAGCATCCGGGAGTGCTCGCGCACGTCGCCCTGCAGGGCGAGCACCCCGATGCGCGGCCCGGGGTCCAGGTATCCGCTCACCAGCCGCGTTCGGCGAGGCGGTGCGGAGCGGGGAGGTCGGCGACGTTGATCCCCACCATCGCCTCCCCGAGCCCGCGGGAGACCTCCGCGATCACGGCCGGATCGTCGAAGGACGTCGTGGCCCGCACCACCGCGGCGGCGCGCTTCGCAGGCTCGCCGGACTTGAAGATCCCGGAGCCGACGAACACCCCGTCGGCCCCCAGCTGCATCATCATCGCGGCATCCGCAGGGGTCGCGACCCCGCCCGCGGTGAACATCGGCACGGGCAGCGCACCCGCCTCCGCGACCTCCCTGACCAGCGAGTACGGGGCCTGGAGCTCCTTCGCGGCGAGGTACAGCTCGTCCTCGCCCTTCGCGGCGAGGGCCCGGATCTCGGCGGTGATGGTGCGGATGTGCCGGGTCGCCTCGGAGACGTCGCCCGTGCCGGCCTCGCCCTTGGAGCGGATCATCGCCGCGCCCTCCGTGATCCGGCGCAGCGCCTCGCCGAGGTTCGTCGCCCCGCACACGAAGGGCACGGTGAAGCGGTGCTTGTCGATGTGGTGGACGTAGTCGGCGGGGGAGAGCACCTCGGACTCGTCGATGAAGTCCACGCCCAGCTCCTGCAGCACCTGCGCCTCGACGAAGTGGCCGATACGGGCCTTGGCCATCACGGGGATCGAGACCGCCTCGATGATCCCGTCGATCATGTCGGGATCGGACATGCGGGAGACCCCGCCCTGGGCACGGATGTCGGCCGGGACCCGCTCTAGCGCCATGACCGCGACGGTGCCTGCGTCCTCGGCGATCCGCGCCTGCTCCGGGGTGACGACGTCCATGATGACGCCGCCCTTGAGCATCTCGGCGAGGCCGCGCTTGACGGTGCCGGTGCCGGTGGCGGGGGTGTGGGACGGGGCGGCGGCAGTGCTGGCGGCGGTGCTGTGGCTGGTGGGGGCAGGGGTGCTCATGGCAGTTCCTTCGTCGCTCGCGCGGCGCGGGCCGACGGCATTCGCCGCGTCGACCCTCCCTGCACCACTTTGATCTAGGCCAAAAGGTAGCACGGGGTCGGGCGAGCGTCTCCAGGCGTCCGCGGGCGGGAGGGGCGGGGTGCGGCGGGTGGATTCGGGGAGGTGCCCACGGTGGCATTGCGAGAGGCGGCGCTCTGCGAGGAGCGAGGGGCGTATACGGGGGTGGATGCGGGCTGAGCGCCACCGGATGCACTCGCCGCTCCGCGGGGGGCTTCGCCCTACACTCGGCCACGTGGAGACCCCCTCGACCGTGCAGATCAGCGGCACCACCGCCGCGGAGATCGCGGACAGCGTGCGCGCCCTCGTCGAGCGCGGCGAGCTCGGCCCCGGCGACCTGCTCCCGCCGGTGCGCACCCTCGCCGAACGGCTCGGCGTCAACCGCAACACGGCCGTCGCCGCCTACCGCCGCCTCGCCCGCGACGGCGCCGTCGTCGCGCAGGGCCGTGCCGGGACCCGCATCGCCGGCCGGCAGCAGACGGCGCAGGAGGGCTTCGCCGCCGCGGACGCCCTCGCAGGACTCCGCTCCGACACCCCTGCGGGGATGCTCGGCGATCTCGGCAGCGGCAACCCCGATCCTGCCCTCATCCCCGACCTCGCGCCCGCGCTCGCCGGCGCCGTCGGCCGGCCCGTGCTCTACGGCGAACCGGTCATCGATCCCGGCTTCGAGGCCTGGGCACGGGACTGGGTCGCGCCCGATGTGCCCACCGGCACCGCCGCGGATCTCACGCTGACCAGCGGCGCCGTCGACGCGATCGAGCGCCTCCTCGCCCAGGCCCTCGTGCGCGACGACGCCGTGGCGCTGGAGGACCCGTGCTTCCTGGCGAGCATCCAGACCGTCCGCCATGCCGGCTACCGGACCCTGCCCGTCCCCGTCGACGACGAGGGCATGACCGCCGGCGGGCTCCGCGCCGCGCTCGAGGCCGGGGCCCGCGCCGTCGTGCTCACGCCGCGGGCCCAGAACCCCACCGGAGCCTCCCTGAGCGCCCGCCGTGCGGAGGAGCTGCGTGCCGTGCTCGCCGAGCACCCCTATGTCCTCGTCGTCCTCGACGACTACTACTCCTTCCTCTCGCGCCGGCCCTTCCGCTCCCCGCTGCCGCCCGGGCACCGCCGCTGGGCGCTCGTGCGCTCGGTCTCGAAGTTCCTCGGCCCGGACCTGTGCCTCGCCGTCCTCGCGACCGACCCCGAGACCGCCGGGCGGCTCGCGCTGCGGCTCAGCTCCGGCACCACCTGGGTCAGCCACCTTCTGCAGCGCCTCGCCCACGGGGTGCTCGCGGATGAGGCGGCACGTGCCCGGATCGAGCAGGCCGCAGCGCACTACGCCGCACGGAACGCCGAGGTCGCCGCGCTGCTCGCCGCGCGGGGGCTCGACGCCCCGGCGGCCGACGGGATGAGCCTGTGGGTGCCGCTGCCCCGCCCCGCGACGGAAGTCGCGGCGGCCCTCGCGCGGCGGGGCTGGCTCGTGCGCACCGGGGACGAGTTCCGCCTCGCGCCGGAGGGCGAGCCCTCACGGCACCTGCGGGTGACCGCACACGGACTGACGGGCGAGGACGCGGAGCGGCTCGCGGACGATCTCCTCGCGGCGATCGCAGAGGTCTGCTGAGCCGGCCGTGCGGAGCAGGGCGAGGGCTGGGTGCGTGTCCCGGCGAGGCGGGTGCCGGATCTTCCCGCTGCCGCGCGGCATGGCTCCCCTTGACTCCGCGGGCAAGTCGGGGAAGGCTTTCCGAAAGCCGCTTTCATAAACTCGAGCCGCTCCCCCGAACGGCCCCGGAAGGTAGACCATGACATCGACGTCACCCCCCGCCGCCCTGCGCGTCGGCATCGTCGGCACCGGCGGGATCTCCCGCGCCCACCTGCCCGGATGGCGCGAGATCGGCGCCGAGCTGCACTGCCACAGCCACGAGGGCGCCGAGGACTTCGCCGCCTCCTCCGGCGCCGTCGTGCACGGGACACTCGAGGAGCTGCTGGCCGCGGTCGACGTCGTCGACGTCTGCACCCCCACCCCGTCCCACCCCGAGGTCGTCCGCGCGGCGCTGGAGGCGGGCCGGGACGTCGTGTGCGAGAAGCCGCTCGCGCTGGATCCCGAGGTCGCGCGCGAGCTCGCGGCGCACGCCGAGCGCGTCGGCCGCCGCCTCTTCCCCGCGCACGTCGTGCGCTTCTTCCCGCAGTACGAGGCGGCGGAGCGGGCGCTCGACGCGGGCGCGATCGGCACCCCCGCCGTGCTGCGCTTCGAGCGCACCGGCTCCCTGCCGGACCGCTCCTGGTACGCCGACGAGTCGCTCTCCGGCGGCATCGTGATGGACCAGATGATCCACGACATCGACCAGGCCCTGTGGCTGGCCGGACCGGTCGAGCGGGTCTTCGCCCAGCAGTCGATCGCCGCCTCCGATTCCGCGGTCCGCACCGCGCACGTCGTGCTGACCCACGCCTCCGGCGCGCTCAGCCACTGCCGCGGCTTCTGGGGCCCGACCGGCACCGCCTTCCGCTACACCTTCGACCTCGCCGGCGACGGCGGACGCCTGCAGTACGACAGCGCCGGCGACCCCGGGATCATGTTCGACGCCGTCGCCTCCCACCGCCAGGCCTCCGGCGCCGGCTTCCTGCCCGACGTCTCCACCCTCCGCGACCCCTACGCCGCCGAGCTCGTCGAGTTCATCGCCGCCCGCGCCGACGGCTCCGACGCCCGCGTCACCCCGGCCGACGGCGTCCGCGCCGTGGAGGTCGCCTCCGCCGCCCTCGAATCCCTGCGCACCGGACGGAGCATCGCATGCTGACCGCACACGACCAGGACCCCGCCGCACCCTCGGCCGCGGCCCCGCTGAGGATCGCGCTGATGAGCTGCGCGCACACCCACGCAGCCGCCTACGCCGCCCAGCTCGCCCCCCGCGGCGACGTCGAGCTCGTCGTCGCCGACCCCGACGGCTTCGGGGACCTCCACAGGGCGCGCGTGGTGGGAAGCTACGAGGAGGCCTGGAACACCTGGCCGGGCGGCCCCGACGCCATCATCGTCACCAGCGCCAACGCCCATCACCGCGATCTCGTGCTCGAGGCGGCGCGCCGCGGCGTGCACGTGCTGTGCGAGAAGCCGCTGGCCACCACGGTCGCGGACGCCGAGGCGATGGTCGCCGTCTGCCGCGAGGCCGGCGTGGTGCTCATGACCGCCTTCCCCGTCCACTTCTCGCCCGCCGTCCAGGCGCTGCGCACCGCCGTCGCGGACGGCACCCTCGGCGAGGTCATCGGCCTGACCGGCACGAACAACGGCAAGCTCCCCGCCGGCCGCGACTGGTTCACCGACGTCGAGCTCGCCGGCGGCGGCTCCCTCGTGGACCACACCGTGCACATCGCCGAGATCCTCGACTCCGCCTTCGGCGCCCCCGCCACCGTCCACGCCGTCTCCAACCGGATCCTGTACGCCGACCGGGCAGGAGAGGGCGCCGAGACCGGCGGCCTGGTCACGCTCACCTACGACTCGGGCCTGGTCGCCACCATCGACTGCTCCTGGTCGCAGTCGGCCGACGCCCCCACCTGGGGCGGGCTGCGCCTCCAGGCCGTCGGCACCGGCGGCCAGCTCCAGATCGACGCCTTCGCCCAGCACGTGGGCGGGCCCGGGACGTGGCTGCCCTACGGCACCGACCTCGACGCTCTGCTGCTCGACGCGTTCCTTGACGCCGTGCGCGCGGGGGAGGCGGCTCCGCCGACGGGCGAGGTGGGGCTGCGGACCGTGCGCGTCGTCGCCGCCGCGCAGGAGTCGGTGCGCACGGGCCAGCCGGTCCCGCTCGGCTGACGCAGGCGGCGGGGCCGGCGCGGGCGGCGGGGCCGCATCGCCTCTCGATCTCCTCCGATCCCCGCTCGATCCCCTCCGATCCCCGCTCGATCCCCTCCGACCCCGCTCGATCCCCTCCGACCCCGCTCGATCCCCTCCGACCCCGCTCGATCCCATGAGAAGTGCTGGAATGGCGGGTCTTTCCGACACTTCTCACGGGGTGGTCGGGCCGGGATGGGGTGGTCGGGCCGGGACGGGGTGGTGGGGCAGGGATGGGGTGGCCGGGCCGGCCGGGACGGCGCGAGCTCGCTCATCCCTCCAGGTCGCGCTCGAGCACCGGGGCGAGGCGGAAGGGGATCAGCTCGCCCATCGCGAGCGAGGTGTCGGTGCGGATCACGCCCTCGCAGCCCAGGATCAGCTTGTTCACCCGGTAGAGGTCGTCGGTGTCGCGGCACACGCAGCGCACCAGGATGTCGTTCAGTCCGCTGAGCCCGTGCACCTGGACCACCTCGGGGATCTCCCGCAGCTGCGCGATCACGTGCTCGAGGCGCGGCTGATCCACCTGCGTCTCCATGAAGGCGGTCAGCGGATAGCCGAGGGAGGCGGCGTGCAGGCGCCGGTCGTAGCCCTGCAGGGCCTGCCCCGCCTCGAGCGCGGCCAGGCGCGCCTGGATCGTGTTGCGGCTCATCCCGAGGGACTGCGCGAGGGAGACGATCGTGGCCCGCGGGTTCTCCGTCATGGCCAGGAGGATGCGTCGGTCGGTGTCATCGACGGTGTGCATATTGCGTGATCCTACGCGTGCGTAGCCACGAGTCCAGAGCATTCTGCACTCTTTTGTGGAGAGTGATTGTTCGGCATGCACTCCCGGCGTAGCGTGGATCGGGACGAAGACGTCCCCTCGGCGCCCACCCCTGCGCCACCCCGGCACCCACCCGGTGCCACGGATCTTGGAGGTCCGCATGTCGACGACGATGTCCGCCGGCTCCACCCGGTCACCCCGGGACGAGCACCACGACCCCGCCCCGTCAGATCCCGCCGCGCCCCGTGGCGCCGCCGCGCCCCACCCCGCTGCGGCGCGCTCCGCCGGGCCCCGCTCCGCTGCGCCCGACCCCGCGGAGCCCGACCCCGCCCCGTCGCACCCCGACCTGGCCGGCGCCGTCGACCAGCCTCTGCAGGTCCTCGCTGTGGACGGCACCCGCCGTCCCGAGGCCCAGCTGGACCCCTGCCTGCGCGATGTCGACGAGGCGCAGCTGGCGGCGCTGTTCCTCGACATGTCCGTGATCCGGGCGCTGGACGACGAGGCCGTCGCGCTGCAGCGCCAGGGCGAGCTCGGGCTGTGGCCGCCGCTGCGCGGGCAGGAGGCCGCGCAGATCGGACTCGCCCGCGCACTGCCGGAGAGGGACTTCTTCTTCACCTCGTACCGCGAGAACGGTGTGGCCTGGTGCCGGGGCGTCGAGCCCGCCGAGATGCTCAGCGTCTGGCGCGGCACGACCCTGTCCGGCTGGGACCCCTTCGCGCGCCGCATGGCCACCCCGCAGGTGATCATCGGTGCGCAGACCCACCACGCCGTCGGCTACGCCATGGCGATGGCCGCCCGTGGTCAGGAGGACATCGCGATCGCCTGCTTCGGCGACGGGGCGATGAGCCAGGGGGACGTCAGCGAGGCGATGGTCTTCGCCGCCTCCTTCCGCGCTCCGGTGCTGTTCTTCTGCCAGAACAACCACTACGCGATCTCCGAGCCGGTGGCGCTGCAGTCCACCGTGCCGCTGTCCCATCGTCCGCTCGGCTTCGGCATCCCCTCCCTGCGTGTGGACGGCAACGACGTGCTCGCCGTGCGCGCGGCGACGCGCCTGGCCGCGGAGCGGATCCGCTCCGGCGCCGGCCCGATGTTCCTCGAGGCCGTCACCTACCGGCTCGGCCCGCACACCACCAGCGACGACCCCACCCGCTATCGCGACGAGACCGAGCTCGAGCGCTGGCGCGAGCGCGACCCGATCCTGCGCCTGGACCGCCATCTCGAGCGGCTCGGCGCCCCCGTCGCGCAGCTGCGCACCGAGGCCGACGAGCGCGGCCGGGAGGCGGCCGACGCCCTCCGCGACGCAGTCGCTGCCCTGCCCGTCCCCGCCCCGGAGGCGCTCTTCGAGCACGTGCTGACCAGCGAGCATCCGGGTCTGGCGCGCCAGCGCGAGCAGCTCACGGCCCTCGAGGCCTCGCTCGCCCCCGCCGGGAGCGCGTCATGACGACCATGACCATGGCCGCCGCGCTGAACGCCGCGCTCGCCGACGCCCTCGCCGCGGACGAGGACGTGCTGCTGATCGGCGAGGACATCGGCACCCTCGGCGGGGTCTTCCGCATCACCGACGGCCTGCAGGACCGCTTCGGCGCCGAGCGCGTGATCGACGCGCCGCTGGCCGAGTCCGGGATCGTCGGCACCTCCGTCGGCATGGCCTATGCAGGCCGGCGCCCGGTGTGCGAGATCCAGTTCGACGGCTTCGTGTTCCCGGCCTTCGACCAGCTCGTCGCCCAGGTCGCGCGCCTGCACTATCGCACCGGCGGGCGGGTGCGGATGCCGCTGGTGATCCGGATCCCCTTCGGCGGCGGGATCGGCGCGGTCGAGCACCACTCCGAGTCCCCGGAGGCGTTCTTCGCCCACACCCCCGGCCTGCGCGTGGTCACCGTCGCCGACCCCCAGGACGCCTGCTCGACGATGCGCGCCGCGATCGCCTGCGACGACCCCGTCATCCTCCTCGAGCCCAAGCGCCGCTACTGGGGCAAGGGCGAGGTCGACACGTCCCTCACCGCCGATCTGGACTCCGCCCGCGTGCTGCGCCGCGGCCGCGACGCGACCCTCGTCGCCTACGGCCCGCTCGTGGTCACCGCGCTCGAGGCGGCTGCGGCGGCGGAGGACGACGGCATCGACCTCGAGGTGATCGATCTGCGCTCGCTCGCGCCGCTGGACCGCGACACGGTCGCCGCGAGCGTGCGACGCACCGGGCGGCTGGTCGTCGCCCACGAGGCGTCCGGCACCGTCTCCCTCTCCTCCGAGGTGATCACCTGCGTGATCGAGGACTGCTTCGAGCACCTCGAGGCCGCGCCCGAGCGCGTCACCGGCTATGACGTCCCCTACCCGCCGGCGGCGCTCGAGGACCACCACCTGCCCGGCATCGACCGGATCCTGGACGCGGTGGACCGCACGCTCGGCCGCCGCAGCTCGCGAGAGGCGGCGTGATGAGCGACTTCCTGCTCCCTGATCTCGGTGAGGGCCTCACCGAGGCGACGATCGTGGCCTGGCACGTCGCCGTCGGCGACGAGGTCACCCGCAACCAGGCGCTCGCCGAGGTCGAGACCGCCAAGGCCCTGGTCGAGCTGCCCAGCCCGCGCGCCGGACGGATCAGCGCCCTGCACGCCGCGGAGGGGGAGACCCTCGGCGTCGGCGCGCCACTGGTCGGCTTCGCGGAGGCGGACGCCGCAGACGCGGAAGCGGACGCCGGGCCGGGCGCGGCGCCGGCAGAGGCGGCCTCGCCGGAGCCGGAGCAGGAGCAGGAGCAGGAGCAGGAGCAGGAGGCTGCGTCGGCGGCGGGGGCCGGGGAGGCCCGGCTCGAGCGCCAGCAGGTGCTGGTCGGCTACGGACCCGTCCTGCCCGGCACCGGTCGTCCCCGCCGACGCGCGCGCACCTTCCCCACCACCCCCTACGAGCGCCCCGCCTCGGCGACCGGCGACGGTCCGACGCCCCGGGCGATGCCGCCCGTGCGGCGACGGGCCCGCGACCTGGGGATCGACCTCGACGCCGTGCACGGCAGCGGTCCCGGCGGACGGATCCTGCGGGCCGACGTCGAGGCGCACGCCCACGGCGGCGGCACGGCCGGCCGGCGCGACACCGGGGCTCGCGGCTCCCGCCACGTGCCCGTGACCGGGCTGCGCAAGCAGACCGCGCGGGCGATGACCGAGTCCGCGTTCACCGCCCCGCACGCCTCCGTGCACGTCACGATCGACGTCACCGACACCCTCGAGCTGCTGGACCGCGACGGACGCGCGGAGCACCGCACCTCCTTCCTCGCCGCAGTGTGCCGGGCGATCCTCCCCGCCGCCGCACGCACCCCCGCGGCGAACGCCCGCTACGACGCCGAGACCGGCCGGATCGAGGTGTTCGACGAGGTCAGGCTCGGGATCGCGGTCGCCACGGAGCGGGGCCTGCTCGTCGCGACCCTGCCACGTGCCGGCGGCACCCCGACCGCTGCCACGCCGTCCGGCGCGACCGCGCCCGGCACAGCCCAGGGCCCCGCCCTCACCGCCGCGATCGCCGAGACCGCCGCCCGGGCCAGAGAGGGCGCCCTCAGCCCCGAGGAGCTGACCGGCTCCACCCTCACCGTCACCAACGTCGGCGTGTTCGGCGTCCACGGCGGCACCCCGATCCTCAACCCCGGCCAGTCCACGATCCTCGCCCTCGGGGCGCTGCGCACCCAGCCCTGGGAACACCGCGGCGGGATCGCGCTGCGCACCGTCGTCACGCTGACCCTCTCCTTCGACCACCGCGTGCTCGACGGCGCCGAGGCCTCCGCCTTCCTGATGGACATCGCCGAGACCCTCGCCGACCCCGCGACCCTGCTGGTGCGGTGAGGGCCGTGGAACAGCTGCGCACCGCCGTCGACCCCGCCTCGCCCACCGCGATCGCCCGCGCCGAGGCGATGGACGCCCTGGTCGCCGAGCTGCGGGAGCGTCTCGCCGCCGCGTCCCGGGGCGGGAGCGAACAGGCGCGGGCGAAGCACCGTGCCCGCGGGAAGCTCCTGGCGCGCGAACGGATCGACCGCCTGCTCGATCCCGGCAGCCCCTTCCTCGAGATCGCCCCACTGGCCGCCGAGGGGATGTACGACCGGGCCGCGCCGAGCGCCGGGGTGATCGCCGGGATCGGGATGATCCACGGCCGCCACTGCCTCGTCCTCGCCAACGACGCGACCGTCAAGGGCGGCACCTACTTCCCGATGACCGTGAAGAAGCACCTGCGCGCCCAGGAGATCGCCGCCGAGAACCACCTGCCCTGCCTCTACCTCGTCGACTCGGGCGGCGCGTATCTGCCGATGCAGGACGAGGTCTTCCCCGACCGCGACCACTTCGGCCGGATCTTCTACCACCAGGCCCGGATGAGCGGCGAGGGGATCGCGCAGCTCTCCGCGGTGATGGGCTCCTCCACCGCGGGAGGCGCCTACGTGCCCGCCATGAGCGACCAGACCGTCATCGTCCGTGACCAGGGCACGATCTTCCTGGGCGGGCCGCCGCTGGTGAAGGCCGCCACCGGCGAGGAGGTCAGCGCCGAGGAGCTCGGCGGCGGCGCGATGCACACCGAGGTCTCCGGCGTCGCCGACCGCCTCGCCGAGGACGACGAGCACGCCCTGGCGATCCTCCGCGACATCGTCGCGACCCTGCCGCCGCCCCCGCCGTCGTCGGCCGACGGGCGCGAGCGCGCCCACCCGCCGGAGCCCGCCGTCGACCCCGCGACCATGGGCGCCGCCGTCCCGTCGGACCTCGCCACCCCCTATGACGTGCGCGAGGTGATCGCCCGGATCGTCGACGCCGGCGAGCTCTCCGAGTTCAAGCCCGCCTACGGCACCACCCTGGTCACCGGCTTCGCCCGGATCCACGGCCACCGCGTGGGGATCGTCGCGAACGACGGGGTGCTGTTCAGCGAGTCCGCGCTCAAGGGCGCCCACTTCGTCCAGCTGTGCGACCAGCGCGAGATCCCGCTCGTGTTCCTCCAGAACATCGCCGGGTTCATGGTGGGCGCCGAGTACGAGCGCGGCGGCATCGCGAAGGACGGCGCGAAGATGGTCACCGCCGTCGCCTGCGCCCGCGTCCCCAAGCTCACCGTCGTGATCGGCGGCTCCTTCGGCGCGGGCACCTACTCGATGTGCGGGCGCGCCTACTCGCCGCGCTTCCTGTGGCTGTGGCCGAACGCGCGCGTGTCCGTGATGGGCGGGCCGCAGGCCGCGGCCGTGCTCGCCACGGTGCGCCGCGACCGGATCGAGGCCGCCGGCGGCACCTGGAGCGACGAGGAGGAGGCCGCGTTCCGTCGGCCGATCGAGGAGGACTACGACCGCCAGGGCAGCCCGTACTACTCCACCGCCCGGCTCTGGGACGACGGGGTCATCGAACCCGCCGAGACCCGCACCGTCCTGGGCCTCGCCCTCGACGTCGTCACCCGCACCCCGCTGCCCCCGCTGCGCCGCGGCGTGCTGAGGATGTGAGGCGACGATGAGCCTCCACAGCGTCCTGATCGCCAACCGCGGCGAGATCGCCCTGCGCATCCTCCGCAGCGTGCGTGCGCTCGGCCTCGCCGGCGTCGCCGTCCACACCGCCGAGGACTCGGCGTCCCCGCACGTCGCCGCCGCCGACGCCGCCGTGCGGATCGACTCCTATCTCGACCTCGACCAGGTCCTCGCCGCCGCCCGCACGAGCGGGGCCGACGCGATCCACCCCGGCTACGGCTTCCTCTCCGAGAACGCGGAGCTCGCCCGCGCCTGCGCCGTCGCGGGGATCGTGTTCGTGGGCCCGCCCGCCGAGGCGATCGCGACCATGGGCGACAAGATCACCGCGCGCGAGACCGTCTCCGCGCGCGGCGTGCCCGTCGTGCCCGGACTGGCCGCCCCCGGGCTGGACGATGCGGCGCTGCTCGCCGGCGCCGCCGAGATCGGGGCCCCGCTGCTGGTCAAGCCCGCCGCGGGCGGGGGCGGCAAGGGCATGCACCGCATCGAGGACCTCGCCGCGCTGCCCGCCGCGCTCGTCACCGCCCGGCGCGAGGCCGCCGGCGCCTTCGGCGACGACACCCTCTTCCTCGAGCGCTGGATCACCGCGCCCCGCCACCTCGAGGTGCAGATCCTCGCCGACGCGCACGGGCATGTCATCCATCTCGGGGAGCGGGAGTGCTCCCTGCAGCGCCGCCACCAGAAGGTCATCGAGGAGGCGCCGAGCCCCAGCCTCACCCCCGCCCAGCGCGAGCACCTCGGCACGATCGCGATCGAGGCGGCGCGGGCGGTGGACTACGTCGGCGCGGGCACCGTCGAGTTCATCCTCGACGCCCACGCCCCCGACGAGCCGTTCTTCCTCGAGATGAACACGCGCCTGCAGGTCGAGCACGCCGTCACCGAGGCGGTGACCGGCATCGACCTCGTCGCCGCGCAGCTGCGCATCGCTGCGGGGGAGCCGCTCGACCTCTCGCAGGAGGACGTGCAGGTCAGCGGCCATGCGGTCGAGGCCCGGGTCTACGCCGAGGATCCGGATGCGGGATTCCTGCCCACCGGCGGGACCGTGCTCGACCTCGCCCTGCCCGCCGGGGCGCGCGTGGACCACGCCCTCGCGAAGGGGCTCGAGATCTCCGCGTCCTACGACCCGATGCTCGCCAAGGTCATCGCCCACGCCGACACTCGCGAGCAGGCCCTCGCCGCGCTGGACCGGGCGCTCGCGGGCACGCACGTGCTCGGCGTGGTCACCAACACCGCCTTCCTCCGCGCCCTGCTCGCCCTGCCCGAGCTGGGGGAGGGGCGCCTGGACACGGGCCTGATCGAGCGGAGCATGGACGCGCTGCGCCGCCCGCCGGTCACCGCCCGGGCCCTCGCCGTGGCCGCGCTCGTGCACCGCGCCCACCTCGACGACGCCCGCCCCGCCGGGCTCTGGCACCGCCCCTCCGGCTGGCGCCTCGGCGCCGACGCCCCGTTCGCGGTGCGCTTCGCCGTGGCCGACGGGGGCGCGGCCGGCGCCGGGGCGGTCACCGTGACCCTGACCGGCCCGTCCACGCAGGCCACAGCGCGGATCGGAGAGACGGAGCTGCACCTCGGCCTGCACCCCGGGACCGTCACGGTCGACGGGGTGCGCCTGCCGCTTCGTCATCACACGACGGAGGACGCGGTGTGGATCGGGCTGCCCGGGGAGGACCGCGAGCTCGTGCTGCACCGTCCCGATCGCACCGGCTCCCGCCGCGCGAGCGCCCCGACCCTCGCCTCGCCGATGCCGGGCGCGGTCACCGCCGTGCTCGTCGCCGACGGGGAACGAGTCACCGAGGGGCAGCCGGTGCTCGTCGTCGAGGCGATGAAGATGGAGCACACCCTGCACGCGCCGAGCGCCGGCACCGTCCGCCTGCACGCCGGCGCAGGTCAGCGCGTCACCCGCGGACAGCAGCTCGCGCAGGTGCTCGCCGAGGAGGCGCCGCTATGACCCATGACCCCCGGCCCCGGATCGTGCAGCGCGGCCTGTACGCCGAGGAGCTGCAGATCGGGGTGGTCTACGCGCACCGCCCCGGCCGCACCCTCACCGAGGCGGACAACGTCCACTTCACCACGATGACCATGAACCCGCAGGCACTCCACCTCGACGCGGCCTGGGCGGAGGGCACCGAGTTCGGGGAGCGCCTGGTGAACTCGATGCTCACCCTCGCCACCGTCGTCGGCGCCTCGGTCGCCCAGCTCACCCAGGGCACGCTGGTGGCGAACCTCGGCTTCTCCGAGATCAGCTTCCCCCGCCCCCTCCGCCACGGCGACACCCTCTACTCCGAGACCGAGGTCCTCGCCGTGCGCCCCTCCCGCTCCCGGCCCGGCCAGTCCGTCGTCTCCCTCGTCCACACCGGCCGGAACCAGCACGGTGACGTCGTGGTCCGCGCCGCCCGCTCCACTCTCATGCACACCCGGGAGGAGACATGACCGCGTACGAGCCGCTGCCGCTGGGGCCCGCCCTGCTGTTCTGCCCCGGCGACCGCCCCGACCGCTTCGCGAAGGCCGCCGCCCGTGCCGACGCCGTGATCCTCGACCTCGAGGACGCCGTCTCCCCAGGTCGCAAGCAGGCCGCGCGAGAGGCCGTCGCCGCGCACGAGCTCGACCCCGCCCGCACGATCGTGCGCGTGAACCCGCCCGGCGCCGCCGACTTCACCACCGACGTGGACGCCCTCGCCTCCCTGCGCCCCCGCTGGGTGATGCTCCCCAAGGCGGGCGCGACCGCCGAGGTGGGACGCCTGGTCGCGGCGCTGCCGAGCGCGAAGGTGATCGTGCTGTGCGAGACCGCGCGCGGCATCCTCGCCGCGCCCGCGCTCGCCGCCCACCCGGATGTCGCCGCCCTCATGTGGGGCGGGGAGGACCTCGTCGCCGACCTCGGCGGCATCTCCTCGCGCGGCGCCGACGGCGGCTACCGCGAGGTGGTGCGCCATGCCCGATCGGCCGTGCTGCTCGCCGCCCGCGCCCACGGTCGCTCGGCGATCGACGCCGTCCACCTGGACCTCGAGGACCACGACGGCCTGCGCGCCGAAGCGGCCGACGCCGCCGCGAGCGGCTTCACCGCGACCGCCTGCCTGCACCCCGACCAGGTCCCCGTCGTCCGCGCCGCCTACGCGCCGCAGCCCGAGGAGCTCGAGCGCGCCCGGGCGCTGCTCGCGGCCGCCGAGGAGGCCGGCCCCGGAGTGTTCGCCCACGAGGGCCGCATGGTCGACGGGCCCCTGCTGCGCCACGCCCGCACCCTGCTCGCCCGCGCCGCCGCCGACCCCACGCCCGCCGCCGACCCCGCACCCGCCGTCCGGCCCGAGAAGGAGACCCTCCGATGAGCGCCACGCTGACCCCCGCCCCTCCCGCCGGCACCGAGATGCTCCCCGAGGAGCACCAGCGCCTGGCCGCGCAGGTGCGCGACTTCGCCGACGAGGTCGTCGCCCCCGCCAGCTACGAGTACGACACCGCCCGGCGCCTGCCCATGGAGATCATCGCCGAGATGGGGAGGATGGGCCTGTTCGGCCTCCCCATCCCGCGCGAGTACGACGGGCAGGGACGCGACTACCTCTCCCTCTGCATCGCCGTCGAGCAGCTCGCGCGCGTGGACCAGTCGATCGCCGTGACCCTCGAGGCCGGGCTCGGCCTCGGCGCCATGCCGATCCTCTCCTACGGCACCCGCGCCCAGAAGGAGCGCCACCTGCCCGCCCTCGCCCGCGGGGAGGAGCTCGCCGCCTTCGGCCTCACCGAGGCGGAGGCCGGCTCCGATGCGGGCGCCACCCGCACCACCGCACGGCGCGAGGACGGACAGTGGGTGATCGACGGGTCCAAGCAGTTCATCACCAACTCCGGCACCCCCATCACCTCGCTCGTCACCATCACCGCCGTCACCGGTCGGCGGGAGTCGGCCGACGGACGGTCCGTCCCGGAGCTCTCCAGCATCATCGTCCCCGCCGGCACGCCGGGCCTGACCGTCCTGCCGAGCTACGACAAGGTCGGCTGGCACACCTCGGACACCCACCCCCTCCTGCTCGAGGACGTGCGTGTGCCCGAGGAGAACCTGCTCGGCGAGCAGGGACGCGGCTTCGCGAACTTCCTGGCGAGCCTCGACCAGGGCCGGGTCGCGATCGCGGCGCTGTGCGTCGGCGCGGCGCAGGGCTGCCTCGAGCAGGCCGTCCAGCGCGCGAGGAGCCGGATCGTGTTCGACAAGCCGCTCGGCGAGCACCAGCACATCGCCTTCACCCTCGCTCGGATGCAGGCCCGCGTCGCCTCCGCCCGTGCGCTCATGCACGAGGCCGCGCGCCGCCTCGACGCCGGCATCCCCTTCTCGCAGGAGGCCTCGATCGCGAAGCTCGTGGGCAGCCACGCCGCCGCGGACAATGCCCGTGACGCGTGCCAGATCTGGGGCGGCTACGGCTTCCTCAACGAGAACGTCGTCGCCCGCCATTACCGCGACTCGCGCGTGCTGCAGGTGGGGGAGGGCACCGACGAGGTCCAGCTCGGCATCATCGCCCGGCACCTCGGCTTCCCGGGAGCGCTCGCGGGGTGAGGTGACGGGCGGAGGCGGGGAGGTGCTCCTGACGCCTGGAGCCGCGCAGGGCGCACCAGGAAGGGACTTCCTCCCGGCGATCGCGCTCCCTAGCGTGGAGGACACGGACGGCGCCGGATCTCCTCCGGGACCGACGCCCTGCCTGCCCTCGACCGCACGACGGAAGGACCCCTCATGAGCACCGGCGCCGCAGCGCGAGGACGGGCGTCCCGGCTGATCGCGCCCCTCGCCGTGACGGTCCTGCTGACCGGCTGCACCGCGGGGCCCGATCCATCGCCGACGGGAGACGCCGCCGAGCCGACGGCCTCCACGGCGCCTGCGGGGAGCGTCGGGGTCAGCACCCTCGCCACCGGGCTCGAGGCCCCGTGGTCGCTCGCCGTCCTCGACGGGACCACGCTGGTGAGCGAGCGGGACTCCGGCCGGATCCTCGAGCTCGACGCAGAGGGCGGACAGCGCGAGGTCGGCACGATCGACGGCGTGCGGGCCCGGGGCGAGGGCGGCCTGCTCGGCATCGCCGTCCACGACGGCCACCTGTACGCCTGTTCCACCGGCGCCGACGAGAACCGCCTCCAGCGCCTCGAGCTGACCGGCGAGCCCGGCTCCCACGGCCTGGGCGAGGCGGAGACGCTCCTGGACGGCATCGAGGCGGCGAGCGTCCACAACGGCGGCCGGATCGCGTTCGGGCCCGACGGGATGCTGTACGTGACCGTGGGAGATGCGGGGAACGCCGCGGCGGCCCAGCACCGGGACTCGCTGCCCGGCACGATCCTGCGCCTGACCCCGGACGGCGACATCCCCTCCGACAACCCGTTCGACGGCTCGCCGGTCTACAGCTACGGGCACCGCAACCCGCAGGGCCTGGCCTGGGACGAGGACGGCACCCTGTACGCGAGCGAGTTCGGGCAGGACACCTGGGACGAGCTCAACGTCATCGAACCCGGCGGGAACTACGGATGGCCCGAGGTCGAGGGCACGGCGGGCGACGACCGCTTCGTCGACCCGGTGCAGCAGTGGGAGCCGGCCGACGCCAGCCCCAGCGGCATGGCGGCCGCCGACGGCTCGCTCTGGATCGCGAACCTCCGCGGCCAGCGCCTGCGCGAGGTCCCGCTGGGGGACCTCTCCACCTCGGTGGAGCACCTCGTCGGGGAGCACGGACGCCTGCGCGACGTCGCCGTCGGCGAGGACGGCGCCCTGTGGGCCCTGACCAACAACACCGACGGCCGCGGCGACCCCGACCCCGGGGACGACCGCGTCCTCCGGCTCGACGTCCGCTGAGCCGCGCTGAGCCGGAGCTCCACCTCGCGCACAGCCGCGGTCGGCGAGAACAGCAGGCGGACGCATCCGAACTTCCCATAGGATGCCGGAGAGGGCGAGACCGACCGGGTCGGCCCTAGCGAGCGAGGACCGACGCCTCCGGGACGGACGGGGGAGCCCGGCCCGGGCAGAGAGGGGAGTGCCGAGATGGCAGTACGACGGCAGGTGCTGCGCGCCGAGGTCGAGGAGCTGATCCTGCAGCGACTGCTCGAGGCCCGCTGGCCCCCTGGCTCGCGCCTGAGCATCGACGGACTGGCCCGCGACCTCGAGGTCTCCCCGACCCCTGTGCGCGAGGCGATGGTGTCCCTGGAGCGCTCGGGCCTCGTGGAGTACGTGGCGCTGCGCGGCTACGTCGTCGCGCCGATGCTCGATGCCGAGCAGATGACCGAGCTGCTGGACGCCCGCCGCGTGGTCGAGTCCGCGGCGCTCGCCCGTGCCTTCGAGGACGTCGACGCGCTGCTGGCGGATCTCGAGCAGGCGCATGCCGCGCACGGAGACGTGATCGCCCGGATCGAGGCGGCCGGGGAGGTCTCCTACGAGCTGCTGCAGGAGCACTTCCACGCCGACTGGGCCTTCCACCAGACCCTGTTCGACCATGCCGGCAACCGCTACCTCTCCACCATGGTCGAGACGGTCCGCGCCCACACCCACCGCATGCGCCAGACCTGGGTGGGCGGTCCGCCGGCCCTCGACGTCCACGAGGCCTACGCCGAGCACGGCCGGATCCTCGAGAAGGTGCGCTGCCACCACCACGACGGTGCGCTGCGCGCCCTCGTGGAGCACCTCGATGCCGTCCTCGAGCGCTCGCACGCCATCGCGGAGGCCGAGCAGGCGGGCTGACCCCGGCCGATCGTCGTCGGCCGTTCAGCGCTCCGTGGGGGATCCCGTCGACCGCGGCGAGCCCTGCGCGCGCCGCTCGGGGAACTCCGCAGGCTGCTCGGCGAAGCGGGTGCGCAGGAACTCCGAGTGCACGTCCAGCGAGCGGCTCACCGCCGTGACGATCTGGTTCTCGAGCCGGTCCAGCCGCCCGTCCAGCACCGCGAGCTGCTCGTCGATGCGCTGCAGGTTCGCCGCCGCGCGGGCACGGGTGTCCTCCGTCGAGGCCTCCCCGAGGAAGCCGACCGTGCCCTCCAGGGCGCTGACCAGCTCGGGGACGTAGCGCTCGGTCATCCCCTCGAGCAGCATCACGTCGGGGTCCGAGGCGCGGCGGGACTGCAGCGCCGCCGTGCTCAGCAGCGCGTCCACGCGCAGCAGCAGCGTCTCGGCCCGGTCCAGCAGATGCCGCTCCGTGGGCCCATGGACGGTGCGGCGCATGCGGTGGATGCGTCGGCGACCCTGCGTGGAGTCCTTCACGATCTTCTCGAGCATCGCACGGGTCCCGACGGAGACGTCCTCCGCCGTGCGGGCGAGCCGCGCGGGCCGGGGCCGACGGTTGCGCAGCAGGAACCCGCTGCCCCCGCCGACCACCGCGGCGATCCCGAGCGCGGCGAGGAACGGGGTCAGCAGCCCCGCACCGCCCACCAGGCTGCTGACGCCGAGCACCATGAAGCTGGCGATCCCGAACCCGCCGGCGAGCACCACGGGCACGCCGACCGTCAGCCAGCGCCCCCGGCGGCGCCGCACGGAGACCGCGCGCGAGCGGGGAGCGTGCACGGTGCCCTCGAGCGGAGCGGTCCCCGCGGCCCAGGACCCGGGCGCCGGCGGGGCCGGGGCGCGCAGGCCGGGCCGGGCAGACGGGCCGGGGCGTGACGGCATCGCGCCGGGGCGGGACGTGCGCCGCTGCGACGACGGCTTCCGGGTGCTCATGGGGACCGCGGACCTCCCTGTGGACGGAGCTGAGGTCGGCGACGGGGAGGACGCGGCGATCCGCGGTGCGGGAGGGTCGGCCCGCGGGCGGACCCTGGCCGGACCCGGGCGCGGGACCTCGCCGTCGGCGTCCTCCAGGCTATCGTGGCGGTGTGGGCGTCGGCTGGGGGCTGTCCCCCTGATCCCGCGCGGGAGAGCCCGGGGTCCGCTGCGGCGAGAGCGCCGATCGGCCGACGGGTCAGCGGCCCTGGACGGTCCGGGCGTGCAGGTCCCTGACCTCGGCCGAGAGCTCGGGGTCGGGTCCGACGACCGGGATGCCCGGAGCGACCTCCGTGACCCGCAGCGGTGCGACGGGCCCGGGGGCGACCCCGAGCTCGCGCTGCCACCGGATCAGCTGCGGGGTGCTCGAGGCGTAGACGATCCGGTCCAGCCCCACCCAGGCATGCGCGGCCGCGCACATCGGGCAGTGCTCGCCCGAGGTGTAGACGGTCGCCACCGCCCGCTCCTCGGGCGTGAGGTGAGCGGCCGCCCAGCGGGCGATCTCGAACTCGGGATGGCGGGTGCTGTCCCCGCCCCTGATGCGGTTGCGGTCGGCGAAGCGCTCGCGGCCGTCGGCGTCCACGAGCACCGAGCCGAAGGGCGCATCGCCCGCCGCGAGCGCCTCGGCGGCGAGGTCCACGCAGCGGCGCAGATGGCGGCGGTCGTCGGGGCTGAGGGGCGAGGGGGTGTCCATGTCCCCACCACAGCACATCCGGGCCACGCCCGCGAGCGGCCGGGGGCTGCCGATGCGACGCGGATCCGCGCCGCAGGGCGGGCGCGGGGCCCCGCGGGCGGTGCACCGACACGGTGCGGGGCCCTGCGGGCGCAGCGCCGCGGGTCACCCGGTCAGGCGGCGGCGTGCGCAGCGGCGATGCGCAGCAGCTCGAGATACCCCTCGAGCCGCCAGGCGGTGCGGCCGACGAACAGTCCGGTCACGTGCTCGATGCCGAGCAGGTCCGCGGCGTTGTCGAGGTTGACCGAGCCCCCGTACAGGAGCCCCGTGACCTCCCCGGAGTACTGTGCGCCGAGCGCGGCGAAGGGCTCGACGAGCTCCTCGACGACGGCCGGGCGGCCCTTCTCGCCGATCGCCCAGATCGGCTCGTAGGCGATCACGACCCGGGAGAGCTCTTCCGGGCTGAGGCCGTCGAGCGCACCGGCGGCCTGCGCGAGGATGAACTCGCTCGAGCCGCCCGCGTCCTTCACCTCGGCGCTCTCCCCGATGCACAGCAGCGGCGTGAGCCCGTGACGCAGCGCCGCGGCGACCTTGAGCTGCGTGGTCTCCACGGTCTCGCCGAAGTGCTCGCGCCGCTCGGAGTGCCCGATCTCGACGACCTGGGCCCCGGCGTCCTTGGCCTGCGGCACGGAGACCTCACCGGTCCATGCCCCTTCGTCCTCCCAGTGCGCGTTCTGCACACCGAGCAGCACCGGGGAGTCCTCGCCGAGGATCCCCCGCACGGTCGTGGTCGCGGTGAAGGGTGGGATCACGAAGGGCTGCACGCGGGCCGGGGCCTGCCCGTCATGGGTGCTCGCGAGGTGATCGCGCAGGCCCTCGGCCCAGGCACGGCCCTCGGCGAGGGTCTTGGTCATCTTCCAGCTGGTGCCGATCCAGAGGGGGGACATGCTGCTCCTTCGACGATTCGACGATTCGTTCCGTGCGGGGGTGGGGGCGACGAGCCGTTCCGCCCGGCCCGGCCCGGTCAGGTCGGGCCGGTCAGTGCGGCT
>NZ_QXCP01000001.1:174583-243356 GCF_003711805.1 Brachybacterium sp. EE-P12
CCGATCACGCGCTCGCCCATGGTGAGGACCTGGGCGTTGTTCGACAGCACCGAGCGCTGCACCGAGTAGAGGTCGTGCGCGGTCACGGCGCGGACGCCGGAGACCTTGTTCGCCGCGATCGCCACGCCCAGCCCGGTGCCGCAGACCAGCAGGGCACGATCCGCCTCGCCGGCGGCGATCTTCTCCGCCGCCTCAACCGCGACGTTCGGGTAGTAGGTGCCGTCCTCACGGCCGGTCACGCCCACATCGATGACCTTCTCCACGCGGGGGTCGTTCTCCAGCAGCTCCTTGAGCGCGGACTTGTGGCCGTAGCCGGCATTGTCGCTGCCGGTGACGATGGTCAGAGCCATGATGTTCTCCTTCAGATCAGATGATGCGCCGCCGGGACGACCCCGACGCGCGTGACGGTGATGGATCGGTGTGCGAAACGTGGACGAGCCGCCCGTGTCAGGATCTCAGCCGTTCCCGGGCCGGAAACGGCTGAGAACCTGACACTCGCGGACCACCCGGCCCCGGGGAGGGGCCGGAGCCGGGGAGGGTTGGGCCGGCGCCGGCCGGGGCCGGGCCGCGGACAGGTGCCCGACGGTCAGGACAGATGCTGGCCGAGCTCCTTCATGAGGATCGAGAAGGAGATCGCGCCGGGGTCCGGGGTGCCGACCGACTTCTCGCCGAGCACTCGGGCGCGGCCCAGGGTCGCGGTGATGTCGGCGGTCGCGTCGGCCGCGGTCCGGGCGACGTCCGCAGCCTGCAGGATCGCATCCGCCGCGTTCTCGCCGCTGAAGGCCTTCGCGAGCTCTTCGCGGAAGGGCACGGCGGCGTCGACCATGGTCTTGTCGCCCACCTGGGCGCCGCCGAGGCGCTGGATCGCGTCGATGCCCGCGTCGACCGCGTCGACGACGGTGCGCGCCTCCGCCCCGGCCTGGTCGTCGTAGACGGCACCGGCCGCGATGAGCGCCGCGCCCCACAGCGCGCCGGAGGTGCCGCCGGCGGACTCGGACCAGGCCTCCCCGGCCCGGACCAGCAGGGTGCGGGCCCCGGCGCCGTCCTCGAGCGCCTGCCGGGCCGCGGCCGCGGCGCCCTTGGAGCCGTAGGCCATGCCCTGGCCGTGGTCGCCGTCGCCGGCGATCGCGTCGATGCGGCCCAGCTCGGCCTCCTCGCGCACGCACACGGACTCGAAGAGGTCCAGCACCGCGGCGATCCTCGCGGCGACCTCGCGGGACTCCTCGCTCGCGGCGGGGGTCTCGTCGGTCCCGGCCTCCCAGAAGGAGGTGCGGCGCGGGCGCTCCGCCGTCGGCATGGCGCCGCGGTGGAAGGCGGGGGTGTCGACGGGCGCGAGCCAGTGCTGCTCGAGCTCCTCGTCCAGGAACACCAGGGTGAGCGACAGCCCCGCCATGTCCAGGCTGGTCACGAGCTCGCCGACCTCGGGGCGGACGGGGGTGATGCCTGCGGCCTCGAGCAGCTCGGCGACCTTCGCGTAGACGACGAAGAGCTCCTCGTACTTCACGGTGCCCAGGCCGTTGACGAGCACCGCGGCGCGGCCCTGGTAGCCGCCGTCCGTGCGCTCGGGCTGCTCGGCGAGCACGCCCTCGACCAGCATCGTCGCGATCTCCTCGGCGGTGCCGATCGGCTCGTCGCGTACGCCGGGCTCGCCGTGGATGCCCAGGCCCACGCCCATCTGCCCCTCGGCGACGTGGAAGAGGGCCTCGCCGGCGCCGGGCAGGGTGGGGCCGTCGAAGGCGACGCCGAAGGAGCGGGTCGCGTCGTTGGCCTTCCAGGCGATGCGCTCGGCCTCGGCGAGGTCGGCGCCGGCCTCGATCGCGGCGCCGGCGATCTTGAAGACGGGCAGGTCGCCGGCGATGCCGCGGCGGTCGCGGTGGTTCTCGGCCGTGTTGGAGACGATGTCGTCGCTGACCTTCACGATCCGCACGTCGATCCCCTCGGCGCGCAGCTTCTCCGCCGCGGCGCCGAAGTGCAGCACGTCCCCGGCGTAGTTGCCGAAGCCGAGGATCACGCCGCCGCCGTTCTCGGCATTGCGGGCGACGGAGTACACCTGCGAGGCCGACGGGGAGGCGAACACGTTGCCGCACGGGGCGCCGTGCCCCATGCCCGGGCCCACCCAGCCGGCGAAGGCCGGGTAGTGGCCGGAGCCGCCGCCGATCACCAGGGCGGGCTGGCCCTGCGGGGTCTCGGTCGCGCGGACCACGCCGCCGTGGACCACGGCGACGTGAGCGGGATGGGACAGGGCCAGGCCCTTGACCGCCTCGGCGGCGAAGGCGGCCGGGTCGTTGAAGAGGTACGTCATCGTGGGGGTCCTCCGTGTGCTGCCGTGCGGGGGCCGACGGCGCGGGGTCGTGGGGGAGCCGGGCGCGGGACGCCTCGGCCATCATGATCCTATAGGAAACGAACGTGGCCGGACAGGGCCGTCCGCCCCGGCTCCTGCGATGATGGGATGTCGCGGCGGGGGAGCAGGACGGATCCACCGGTGGTCAGACCACCAGCCACACCAGCGACAGCAGGAGCATGCTCGTGAAGCCCAGGACCGTGGTCAGCACGGTCCAGGTGCGCAGGCCGTCGGCCACGGACAGCCCCAGGAACTTCGTGGCGATCCAGAAACCCGAGTCGTTGATGTGGGAGAGGGAGACCGAGCCGAGCCCGATGGCGAGGATGATCAGGGCGATCTGCAGCGAGGAGTAGTCCCCCGCGAGCACCGTGCCCTGGACGATCCCCGCCGCGGAGAGCGTCGCGACCGTGCCCGAGCCCTGGGCGACCTTGAAGGCGAGGGCGACCAGGAAGGCGAGCAGGAGGATCGGCACGCCCGCATCCAGCAGCAGCCCGGAGACCGCATCGCCCACCCCGGTCTCGGTGAGGACCTTCGCGAACACGCCGCCCGCGCCGGTGACCAGGATGACGATCGCGGCCGGGCCGAGCGCGGCGTCCATGACCTCGCTGATCTGCGCGCGGCCCCAGCCGTGCATGAGGCCCAGCAGGTACATCGCGGCGAGGGTCGCGACCAGGAGCGCGAAGGCCGGAGCACCCAGGAAGGAGACCACGTGCGCGGCTGTGGAGCCCTCGTCGACCACGAGCCCGCCGACGGTGCCGACCGCGATCAGGATGATCGGCAGCAGGATCAGGGCGATGACGAGCGAGGCCGGGGGACGCCGCCCCTCGACGGGGCCGTCCGCGACCGCGACGGCGGAGCCGCCGGCGGTGTCCGGGCCGCCCTCGCCGGAGAGGGCCGCCCCGTCGGCCGACCGCGACGCGGCGGCACGGGAGCTCGCGGCACGATCCCCGCGGCGGCTGCCGTCGGCCTCCGCGGTGACCGCGGCGAGGTCCGCCGCGCCGGCTCCCGCGTACTTCTCCTGGATGTCGGAGGTGAGCACGAAGGCCCGCGCCGTGACGCGCCGACCGACCACGTGCACCAGCACGCACATCGGGATCGCGAGCACGATGCCGCAGAGCGTCACCAGCCCCATCAGGTCCTGGCCGAGCAGCGTCGTGGAGCCGACGATGCCCGGATGCGGCGGGACGGTGTTGTGGATGAACACCATGAACACCGCCACCGGCATGCCGATCGCGATCGGTGCGCGGTGCCCGGCGGCCTTCGCGAACGCGAAGATGATCGGGACCAGGATGATGAAGGCGACGTCGAAGAAGATCGGGATCGCCACCAGGCCCGAGGCGATCAGCAGCGCCTGGGCCAGGCGTTGCTCGCCGAGCACGCGCGCGGCGGCATGGGCGATGACCTCGGCGCCGCCGGTGCGCTCGATGATGCCGCCGAGCATCGCGCCGAGGCCGACGAGCAGGGCGACGCTTCCCAGCGTGCCGCCCATGCCCTCGATCATGAGGGGGACGACGTCCTGGACGGGGATGCCGCCGGCCAGCGCGGTGAGCACGGCGACGAAGAGCAGCGCGACGAAGGCCGGCCACTTGAGCTTGATGACGGTGAACAGCAGGATCGCGATCGCGCCGGCCGCGATGCCGACGAGGAGAAGGGGGTCCATCGGAACCTCTCGGAGAGAGCCGGGGCGATCGTCAGCGACCGCCCCGGCAGGTGGATGTGCTGGTCAGCGCTCGATCTTGTCGAGGTTCAGCATCTGGGCGAGGACGGTGTCGAGCTCCTCGTCGTCCCAGACCTTCGCCCAGTCGGGCTTGATGATGTTCTCGCGGCCGTAGTCCATGGCGCGCAGGCACGCCTCGGAGAACGGGTTCGAGCCGCGCAGGGCATTGGTCAGCGAGATGAAGATGTGCCCGTAGAACAGGGCCTTCACCGCCTTCTCGGGGATGCCGACCTCGTTGATCGCGTGGTCCATCGAGTCCTTGAGGAACTGGCCGATCATGCAGCCGGTGGTCTCCACCAGGGTCGGCTCGAGCTGAGCGAGCTGCTTGACCGTCACCCAGTGCACGTCGATGACAGGGGCGTAGATCGCGCGGATGACCTCCGCGGTGCGGTCGCGGACCTGCTCGTCCGCGCCCTCGTAGGCGGCCACGACCTCCTGCGGCGCGGCGATCCCGCCGAAGGTGTCGGCCCACTCGTCGGGCGTGGTGCGCTCGAGGAAGACCGACGGGTGGGCGGGGTGCGCGCAGGCCTGGTGGACGCCTTCGCGCTCGGCGAGCAGGCCGGCGTAGGCGGCCGCCGGATCGAGGGTCAGCAGCACCGAGCCGTCCTTCATCAGCGGCACGACCTGCTCGGAGAGCTTCCCGAGGATCACGTCGGGGACGGCGAGGATCACGACGTCGGCCGCCTGGGCGGCGTCCTCGAGGGTGCTGACCTCGCGGCCGAGCTCCTTCAGCCGCTGCTGACCCGCCTCGGACGCCTCGACGTAGAGGATCGGGGCATCGGTGAGGTTGAGGTTGTTGGAGACGCGGGTGCCCATCTTCCCGGCCGCGCCGACGACGGCGACGGTGATCGACGGGTCGAGCACGACGGTCTTTCCGTACAGGGGGTTCAGTTCCTTGCTGCTGGTCATCGGTGACTCCTTCTTCGGCGCGACGGATGTCGCGGGTGGGGGGGCGGCGGGGCCGCGGATCGGTGCGACACGAGGCCGCGGGATGGGGACCGGCGGGGCCGGTGCTGGTCGGGGCGGGCCGACGGGGTCGTCGTCGGCCGACGGGTCAGGCGGGGGAGAGGCGGTGCGCCTCGCGCCAGTCGCGCAGCGCCGCGAGGGTGCGGTCGGTCCAGGCGCGCTCGGTCTCGACGGTGGTGTCGAGGTCGCCCTGCCAGGGCAGCCAGTGCTCGACGATCGCGGACGGGGCACGGTCTCCGACCGACGCGGCGGGGTCGCCGGAGTAGACGTGGCGCAGCTCGTGGTCGAGGTCGAGCAGGCCCTCGCCGAGCGGGGCGCCGGAGTAGGTGAAGCCCACCCAGCCCTCCTGGCGTGCGAAGGCGAAGTCCTTCACGTGGAGGTTCACGGTGCGCGGGGCGCAGGCCTCGACCACGTCCTTCGGGTGCTCGAGCGCGGAGACGCAGTTGGCGGGATCCAGGCAGATCCCCACGTGCGGGGAGTCGAGCTCCTCGACGAGGCCGAGCAGCGTCCTGGTGGGGACCTGCTCGTAGGTCTCCAGGGCCAGGGTGATGCCGGCGCTCTCGAGGCGGGGGAGCGTGGCGCGCAGCTCGGCGACCGCGGCGGCGGGGCCGCCCTCGATCTCCTGGGACTGGACCATCGAGCGCAGCGTCCGTGCCCCGAGCGCCTCGGCGATCTCGACGTAGCGGCCCAGGTGCTCGCGGCCGATCGTGCGGGTGCCGAGCTCGAGCTCGATGCCGAGGAGCTCTGCCCGCTCGCGCAGGTCGTGCAGGCCGGCGGGGTCGAGCTGCTCGATGCGGGGGTCGTCGCAGATCTGGAAGACGTCGCAGCCGAGCTGCGCAGCGCGGTCGATCATCCCCGGGATGTCGAGTGGGGAGGGGTTGCGGCTCTCGAACTCCCAGAACAGGGAATAGCTGCCGATGCCGATCTTCATCGTTCGGGGTGCTCCGTCGTGATGGCGTGCGGGGGTTGGTGCCGTCACGGTAGACCCCCGGACGCCAACTGGTCAACCGGTTGGCCATGGGTGGGTGCGCGGGGCGGTTGGGTGGGTGCGCGGGGGCGGTTCGGGGCGCCGGGTGTCGAGGCGCGGGGCCATCCCGTCTGAGGTGTCGGAATCACCTGGTCATTCCGACAGCTCAGACGGGATGGATCCCCGTAGCGACAGCTCGGAGGAGCTGGAAGGTGTCCGCGGGCGGCGGGGTCAGCCCGCGTCGGCGCTCTCGTCGGCGTGCAGGATCCGCGCCCGGGCGGTGGCCATGTGCGCGATCATCGCCGAGGCGGCACGATCGCCGTCCCGCGCCTCGAGCGCCTCGAGGATCGCGGCGTGCTCCTCGAGGGCGATGCGCATGTCCTCGGCCTCGTGCACCGAGCGGTCGTTGTAGACGCGCAGCAGCTGCCGGCTCACGGCGAGCAGGTCGGTGACGATCGGGTTGCCCGCGGCGACGCCGAGGACCGCGTGGAAGGCCGCGTCCGCGGTGACGAAGGCGTCGAGGTCCTCGAAGCCCGCGCGCATGCCCTCGATCGACTCGCGCAGGGCGTCGATCTGCTCGGCGTCGATCCGCTCGGCGGCCAGGCGCGCGCAGTAGCTCTCGAGGCCCGCGCGCAGCTCCATGAGCTGGTCGGTGCTGCGCTCGCCGATCATGAGGCCCCAGCTGAGGGTCTGGGGGAGCAGCTCGCTCGCGCTGCCGCGCAGGTAGGTGCCGGAGCCGGGGCGCACGTCGACGATCCCGAGGATCTCGAGCGCCGCGAGCGCCTCGCGCACCGCGGATCGGCCCACTCCGAGCGCGCTCGCGAGCTGTCGCTCCGGCGGCAGTCGCGTGCCGGGCTCGAGGTCCCCGCCTGTGAACAGCTCGAGCATCTGCCCCGCGACGCCGGAGACCGGCGTTCCCGTGGGGACGGCGGACAGCGCCGCGGCGAGGGTGTCGGAGGTGCTGTCGGAGAAGGCGGGCATGTCTGGAAAGGTACCAAGAGGAGGGTGTGTCCCCTCGGACGACGCGGATCCGGCGACGCGCTTCCCCTCCACCCCAAGTTCCTATAGGATCGACGGCACGAGAGACCCCCGTGAAAGGACGACGATGTTCACCGCAGAGAACTGGCCCATCGGTGCCAACATGCTCTCGTTCGGCAGCACCACGCCGGACGGCACTCCCACCCTCGAGGCCTCCTCGAGCGTCTGGGCCTCCCAGCTGCGACAGGTCAAGGAGCTCGGCGTCGACCAGATCGACCCCACCGACGCCTGGCTGCCGCTCGCGAAGCTCTCCGACGAGCGGGTGGAGGAGTTCCGTCGCGTGCTCGACGGCGAAGGAATGACCCTCTCCTCGATCTCCATGACCCGCAACTCCGTCGTCGACGTCGAGGGCGGCGAGCAGAACCTCGCCGATGCGCTGCGCTTCATCGAGCTGGCCCCGAGCCTCGGCGTGACCGTGGTGAACACCGGCTTCATGCAGGCCCTCACCGAGGAGCAGTCCCGAGCGATCTGGTTCTGGCTCGCCGACGGCCACGTCGACGACCCAGCTCTGCGCGATCTCGCGATCGAGCGGGTCCGGATCCTCGGGGACGCCGCGAAGGCGCAGGGCATCGAGGTCAGCCTCGAGATGTACGAGGACACCTATGTGGGCACCGCCGACGAGGCCGTCGCCTTCCTGCGCGACGTCGACCACGAGAGCGTGGGCCTGAACCCGGACCTCGGCAACCTGGTGCGCCTGCACCGCGAGGTCGAGCCCTGGGCGGACATGTTCGAGAAAGTGCTGCCGCACTCGAACTTCTGGCACATCAAGAACTACACCCGCGACCTCGACCCGGCCACCGGCGCCTACTCGACCGCCCCCATGCCGCTGAAGTACGGCTACATCAACTACCGCCAGGTGATCCGCCGCGCCCTGGATCTCGGCTACACCGGACCGTTCTGCTGCGAGCACTACGGCTCCGACTCCCTCGGCGTGATCGCCGAGAACGTCCAGTACATCCGCCAGGTGCTCAGCTCGGCGCTGGCCGAGGACGCCTGAGCGCCCACCGCACCCGTTCGAAGGAGAGCCCCAGATGACCATCGAGACCCGCACCATCCAGCCCTTCCCTGCGCGCCGCACCGCAGTCGTCACCGGCGCCGGCGCGCCGCGCGGCATCGGCCGACGCGTCGTCCGCAAGCTGCTGGCCGAGGGCTGGAGCGTCGCCGCGGCCGACATCGACGCCGCGGCCGTCGAGGAGTTCGCGGCCGAGCTGAGCGCCGAGCTGCCCGCCGAGTCCGACGTGGCCGTGATCGGCGTCGGCGTCGACATCTCCGACCAGGCCTCGGTCGACGCCGCCTTCGCGCGCATCGACGCGGAGCTGCCGCAGGTGGTGGGCCTGGTGAACCTCGCCGGGATCCCCAGCCCGCACTCCTTCTTCGAGCTCACCTCGGAGATCTGGGACCGCGTCATGGACGTCAACGCCAAGGGCACGCTGCTGATGACCCAGGCTGCGGCGACGCGCATGATCGACGGCGGCGTGGGCGGGCGCATCGTCAACACCGCCTCGATCACCGCCCTCGACGGCGGCGGCACCTTCTCCAAGACCGGCTACGCCGCCGCGAAGGCCGCCGTGCAGGGCCTGACCCGCGGCTTCGCGCGCGAGCTCGGCCAGTACGGGATCACCGCGAACGTCATCCTCCCCGGACCGATCGACACCGACATCATGGGCGGCACCCTCACCGACGAGCGCAAGGAGGGGATGAGCTCGAACATCCCCCTGCAGCGCGTGGGGCAGCCCGAGGAGGTCGCCGGCCTGATCGCGTTCCTCGTCGGCGAGGACTCGAGCTTCGTGAGCGGCACGTCGATCAACGTCGACGGCGGCAAGCACATGCACTGACCCGCTGGACGGGCGCAGGGGACCGCCCCGACCCGACCACCGCTTCCCTCCCGTGGGGCCGACCGCCGACCGCGGCGGCCGGCCCCACGCCGCGCAGCATGCCTCAGCACGGCATCGCACGACCCCCTCATGCGGCACGCCGCCACCTCTCCGGATCCCCGGGGCCGGTGGGGCAGCTCCCTCCGAGCCGCCGCCCGCTCACCGCCGAGCCCGCTCATCGTCGAGCTCACCAGAAGGAGATTCCGTGTCCACCAGCTCCATCCCGCGGGGGACCTCCGTCGCCCAGGGCGACGAGGCCTACACCCCCGCGACGAAGTCCGCGACGCGCAAGGCGCTGAAGCGGCTGCTGCCGTTCCTGCTGCTGATGTACGTCATCGCCTTCATCGACCGCACCAACATCGGTTTCGCCGAGGAGTCGCTCGAGATCCATGCCGGGCTCTCGACCGCCGCCTACGCCTTCGGCGCCGGACTGTTCTTCATCGGCTACGCGGTCTTCGAGGTGCCGTCGAACCTGATCATGCACAAGGTCGGGGCGCGCTGGTGGATGGCGCGGATCATGATCACCTGGGGCATCGTCGCGACCCTGTTCATGTTCACCACCGGGCCGACGATGTTCTACATCCTGCGGTTCCTGCTCGGCGTCGCCGAGGCCGGCTTCTTCCCGGGCGTGATCCTCTACCTCACCTACTGGTTCCCGCGCCGCCGCCGCGCGCAGGCGACCGCGCTGTTCTACATGGGCCTACCGATCGCGAACATCGTCGGCGGTCCGCTCTCCGGCGCCCTGATGGAGCTCGACGGCTTCCTGGGCCTGTGGGGCCACCAGTGGATGTTCATGATCGAGGGTCTCATCGCGGTCGTCGTCGGCGTGGTCGCGTTCTTCTACCTCACAGACCGTCCGGCGAAGGCCGCCTGGCTCACCGAGACCGAGCGCACCGAGCTGCAGGCCACCCTCGACGCCGAGCACGAGCAGAAGCAGGAGACGCACGGGCTGAGCTGGTGGCGGGCCCTGGTCAACGGGCGCATCCTCTACTTCTGCTTCGTGTACTTCACGATCCAGGTCTCCGTGTACGGTCTGACCTTCTTCCTGCCCCGCCAGATCGCAGGAATCGCCGGGCGCGACGTCGGCCTGATCGTCGGGCTGCTCTTCGCGATCCCGTGGGTCATGGGCCTGCTCGCGAACTTCTTCTCGGGCCGCTTCGCCGACAGGTCCGGCAACTACCGCGACATCGCCACCGTGCTGCTCGTCGTCTCCGGGGCGGGGCTGCTGATCACCGGCCTGCTCGGGAACCCGGTGCTCGTGATGATCGGGCTGTGCCTGGCCGCCATCGGCTTCTGCTCCGCCCAGCCCATCTTCTGGAACATCCCCACCTCCTACCTCTCGGGTGCGGCGCTGGCCTCCTCGATCGGCCTCATCAACGGGGTCGGCAACCTGGGTGGCTTCGTGGCGCCGAATCTGCGCGTGTGGGTCGTGGACGTCTTCGGCACCGAGTCCGCGGGGCTGCTGATGCTCGCCGTCATGCCGCTGCTGGGCGCGCTGTTCCTCGCCGGCACCCGCCTGTTCGACGCGCACGATCGCCGACGGGGCGTGACGGCCGCGTGACCGGGGCGTGACCGGTCCCCGGCCGCGGACCGCCTCCGGGCCGGCCCGCGGCCACCCCTGGTCAATATCCAATAGGAATACTAGGCTCGACTGCACGAGCCCACCGGGAGCGCCTCGAGGAGGTGCCCACCCGCGTGACTGCGCCGCCGACCGAGCGGCGCCCCGGATGAAGGAGTCCCCCGAATGACCATCTCCACCGTGACCATCGTCGGCGCCGGCTACATGGGCGGCGGTATCGCCCAGGTCCTCGCCATCGCCGGCTTCGACGTCACCATCGCCGACGTCAGCGTCGAGACCGCGAACGCGTCCCTCGAGCGTCTGCAGCGCGAGGCGCGCGAGTTCGAGGAGCAGGGCCTGTTCTCCCCCGGCTCGGCCGAGCTCGTCGCGGAGAACATCACCGCCGGCAAGACGATCGAGGAGGCCGTCGCCGACGTCGACTTCATCGAGGAGGCCGTCTTCGAGCGCCTCGACGTCAAGCGCGACGTGCTCGGCACGATCTCCGCCCACGCCCGCCCCGACGCGATCATCGGCACCAACACCTCGACCATCCCGGTGGGGGAGCTGGTCAGCGCCGTGAAGAACCCCGAGCGGTTCCTCACCGTCCACTTCTCCAACCCCGCCCCCTTCATCCCCGGCGTCGAGCTCGTCGCGGGCGAGGCCACCACGGCCGAGACCGTCGCCGCGGTCAAGGAGCTGCTGGAGAGGTCCGGGAACCAGGGCGCCCAGGTCGCCGACACCCCCGGCATGGTGCTCAACCGCCTCCAGTACGCGCTGCTGAAGGAGGCCACCTCCATCGTCGAGGAGGGCGTCGCGACCGCCGAAGACGTCGACACCATCGTCCGCACCACCTTCGGCTTCCGCCTGGGCTTCTTCGGACCCTTCGCGATCGCCGACCAGGCGGGCCTGGACGTCTACGCGAACTGCTTCGTGACCTTCGAGGACGCCTTCGGCGACCGCCTGGCCACCCCGAAGATCCTCACCGACGCCGTCGCCGCGGACCGCAAGGGCGTCAAGAACGGCAGGGGCCTGCTGGGCGACTACGACGAGGCGACCTCCGCGGAGCTCATCGCCTACCGCAACAAGGCCTACGCCAAGATGTCCCAGCTCCTGGCCGAGCTGGGCCCCGCCCCGAAGGCCTCGCCCTCCGAGGGCTGAGCAGGCCGCGCCGTGCACGGCACCGCGCCTTCGAGAGATGTGTATTTCTGAGCCGCTTCCGGCTCGAAAGCGGTTCAGAAATGCACATTCCCCGGGCGGCGGCCGGGCCCGGCAAGGCCCTGCTCCGCTCTTCTCCGCTCCGCATCTCGCCCACCACCATCACCCTCGTCAACGGAGACGCCCATGGAAGACCTCGTCCTCGCAGATCGGCCCGTGTGGCTGCTGCTGACGATCGCCGTCGTCGCGATCGCCGTCCTGCTGTTCCTCATCATCAAGACGCGCCTGCACGCCTTCTTCTCCCTGCTCATCGTCGCCGTGCTCACGGGCCTCGCCGCCGGCATCGGCGTCGGCGACGTGATCGACGTGGTGATCGGAGGGTTCAGTACGACCGTCGGCACCGTCGCCCTGCTGGTCGGCTTCGGCGCCGTGCTGGGCCGGCTCATCGAGATCACCGGCGGCGCGCAGGTGCTGGCCGACAAGATGCTCGACACCTTCGGGGAGAAGCGGGCGCCGCTCGCCCTCGCCGTCGCCTCGCTGTTCTACGCCTTCCCGATCTTCCTGGACGCCGGCTTCATCGTGATGCTGCCGGTGATCTACACGGTCGCCCGGCGCCTGGGCGGCTCGTTCATGCTCTACGTGCTGCCCTCGATCGCGTCGTTCATGATGATGCACGCGCTCCTGCCCCCGCACCCGGGGCCCACCGCCGCCGCGACCGTCATGGGCGCCGACGTCGGCCTCGTGATCGTCGTGGGCCTCCTCATCGGCCTGCCCACCTGGTACTTCGGCGGTTACCTCGTAGCGCGCGTGATCGCCAGGCGGTTCCCGGACACCCCCGTCCCGGCCCTGCTCGGCGAGCCCCGCGACGTCCCCGTCGAGGAGCGGCCTGCCTTCGGCGCGATCCTGCTGGTCCTGCTCATGCCGCTGGTGCTGATCTTCTTCAACACGGGGCTGTCCACCATGGAGGCGGCCGGCTCGGTCACCGACGAGAACGTCCTCCTCCAGCTCTCCCGCCTGATCGGCGCGACCCCGGTCGCGATGGCGCTGTCCGCGCTGGTGGCGATGCTGCTGCTGTTCGTCCTCCCGCGCCGCCGCGCGGGGAAGCCCGTCGGCGGACTGCTCGAGGAGCTCGTGGACGACGCGCTGGCGCCGGTGTGCTCGATCATCCTGATCACCGGTGCGGGCGGTGCCTTCGGCGCGATCCTCACCGAGACCGGGATCGGCGGCGAGGTCGCCGAGGGCCTGGACCAGATGGGGCTGCCGCTGATCATCGCCGCCTATCTCGTGACCATGGCGATGCGCATCGCGCAGGGCTCGGCGACCGTGGCCGCGACCACCGGCGCGTCGATCATGGCCCCGGCGATCATGGCCGGCGACTTCGGGGCCGTCGCGGTCGCCGCCGTCGTCGTCGCGATCGGCGCCGCCTCCATCGGCTGGTCGCACGTGAACGACTCCGGCTTCTGGCTGATCGGCAAGTTCTGCGGCTTCGACACCGTCACCACGTTCAAGACCTGGTCGCTGGTCGGCACGACGATCTCGCTGCTCGGCTTCGCCCTGTCCTCGGTCGTCTTCGTGATCGCCGCGTAGCCTGCGGTCGTCCCCTCCCGCCCCGCTCCTGGAAGAAGGCCCCGTGTCCGTCACCGCACCCGCTGACCGTCGCCTGCTGATCCTCGACGACGACCCCACCGGCTCGCAGTGCGTCGCCGGGATCGACGTCGCCTTCGACCTCGACCCCGCGATCCCCGTCGGCGCCCTCGCCGAGCCGGGCAGCGCCTGCTTCGTCCTGACGAACACTCGCGCGCTGGACGAGGCGGAGGCCGTCGCGCTGAACCGCCGGGTCCTCGCCGGGGTGCTCGACGGGGGAGTGCCCCCGGCGGGGCTGCACGTCGTCTCCCGCTCGGACTCGACCCTGCGCGGGCACGTGATCGCCGAGCCCATGGCGATCGCCGACGAGCTCGGCGCGCGCGGCATCGACGTCGATGCGATCGTGCTGTGCCCCGCGATGCTCGAGGCCGGGCGCTTCACCGAGGGCGACGTGCACTACGCACGCGTCGACGGGGAGGCGGTCGAGGTGGCGCGGACGGACTTCGCCCGCGACGCCACCTTCGGGTTCAGCAGCTCCGACCTGCGGGACTTCCTCGAGGAGCGCTCCGGAGGCGCGGTGCGCGCGGGCGAGGTCCTGTCCCTCTCCCTCGCCGACATCCGCGAGGGCGGCGCCGCGCGGGTGCGGGAGCTCCTCGCCGCCGCCCGCGACCGCCGCTGGGTGGTCGTCAACGCCACCGAGTACGGGGACCTCGAGGTCGTCGCCGAGGCGATGGCCGGGCTCGAGGCGGAGGGGCGCACCTTCGTCACCCGCTGCGCCCCGTCCTTCGTGCGCCCGTTGGTCGGCCAGCACGGCGCCGAGGTCGTCGACCCGGCCTCGATCGAGATCCCGTCGGGGCGCCTCGACCACGGCCTGGTGGTCGTCGGCTCCCACGTCGGCCTGACCACCACGCAGCTGCGCGCCGTGCAGCGCCGCGGCACCCTGGCCGAGCTCGAGATCCACGTCCCCTCCGTGCTCGACGCCCGCCGCGAGGAGCATCTCGCCGAGGTCGCCGCGCGGGCGCAGCAGACCCTCGCGAGCTCCGACTGCGTCGTCTACACCAGCCGCGACCTGGTGGCCGCCGACGACCCCGCCGAGTCCCTCGCCATCGCCCGCAGCGTCTCCGACGCCGTGGTCGAGGTGGTGCGACGGGTGCGCGGGGCGAAGCCCGCCTGGGTCGTCGCCAAGGGCGGGATCACCTCCCACGAGGTCGCCGAGAAGGGACTCGGGATCCGCCGCGCCCGCGTCGAGGGGCAGTTCTGGCCCGGGCAGGTCTCGCTGTTCTCCGCCCAGGAGGCACCCGCCGAGGTGATGGGAGCCCCCTACGTCGTCTTCCCCGGCAACGTCGGCGGCGAGGAGGCGCTGGCCGATGTGGTCGATGTGCTCGCCGCCGCCGTCGCCGCCCGCTGACCCCCGCCCGTCCACGACGCCCCACCCCGAGGAGCTCACGATGACCACCGCCCCCGTCGTCGCCTGGATCGGACTGGGCGCCATCGGCGCCCCCATGGCCCGCGCCCTCGCCGGGGCCGGCCTGCCCCTGACCGCCTACGACCTCTTCCCCACCGCGCGCGAGGCGATCGCCGAGGTCGCCGCCACCGCCGCGACGGCGCGCGAGGCCGTGCGCGGCGCGGACGTCGTCGCGGTCATGGTCGCGACCCCCGAGCAGCTGGACGAGGTGCTCTTCGGCGAGGACGGCATCGCGAGCGAGCTCACCGGCGAGACGGTGCTGCTGATCATGTCGACCGTGGGCCCGGCCGCCGTCGACGCGGCCGCGGCCCGGCTCGCCCCGGTCACCTCCCGGATCGTCGACGCGCCCGTCTCCGGCGGCGCCGCCCGCGCGGCCGACGGCGACCTGCTGGTCATGGTCGGCGGCGCGGAGGCGGACGTCGCCGCCGTGCGCCCGGTGCTGGACGCCCTCGCCTCGAACGCCCCCGTCGTCGGCCCCCGCCCCGGCGACGGCCAGCGCTTCAAGATCGTCAACCAGCTGCTGTGCGGGGTGCACATCGCCGCCGCGGGGGAGGCGCTCGCCCTCGCCGACGCGATGGACCTGGACCTCCACCAGGTCCACGAGGTGCTCGGCACCGGCGCGGCCGCCTCCTTCATGTTCGAGGATCGCGGCCGGCGCATGGTCGACGGCGCCTTCGACGACGTCCGCTCCGCCCTGACCATCTTCGTCAAGGACATGGGGCTGGTCACCGAGACCGCCGCCCAGGTCTCCCAGGAGGTGCCGCTGGCCGCCTCGGCCCAGGGCCTCTTCCGCCGCGGCAGCGAGCTCGGCTGGGACCGCCGCGACGACTCGATCGTCTACCAGGTGCTCCGCGGCGGCGACCCGGAACCCTGACCCGACCCCGCCGGGGCCCGCCCGACCGGGCCCCGACCTGAACCATCCCCACGCTCGAAGGAGAGAGACACCATGGCAGAGACCCGGCTCAGCGGAGCCCTCGGTTTCGCGAAGATGCTCGCCGCGGGAGGCTTCCGCCTCGACCCGGTGGCCTCCGCCCCCTCGATCGAGGACCTCCGCCGCCTCGCCCGCAGGCGCCTTCCCACGATGGCCTTCGACATCGTCGACGGCGCCTCCAACCACGAGATCACCCTCGAGTCGAACGTCGAGGACCTGCGCGAGGTGCGCTTCCGCCCCCGCTGGCTCACCGACATCTCCCGCATCGACACCGCCACGAGCGTGGACGGCATGGACCTCCAGCGGCCCTGGGTGCTCGGCCCCCTCGGCCTGCAGCGCATGATCGGCGGGGAGGGCGAGCTCGGCGCGGTGCGCGCCGCGGGCCGCGCGAACATCCCCTTCACCATCTCCACCGCCTCGAACTGGACGATGGAGGAGCTCGCCGAGCAGGCCACCGGCCCGCTCTGGTACCAGCTGTACATGTACAAGTCCGACGCCATCGTCGAGAACCTCATCTCCCGCGCCGAGGGGATCGGCGCCGAGGCGCTCGTCGTCACCGTCGACGTGCCCCTGAACGGCAAGCGGTACCGCGACCACCGCAACGGCATGTCCATCCCCCCGAGGATCACCCCGCGCAACGCCGTGCAGGCGGTCCGCCACCTCGACTGGACCCGCTCGATCATGCGCCCGCCGACGATCGGCTTCCGCAACCTCAAGGACCAGATCCAGGGCGACAACGCCGTCTCCCACCAGGAGTTCGTCGCCAAGTACCTCGCGAACCTCACCCTGACCTGGGAGAAGATCGAGGAGGTGCGGCGGCGCTGGGACGGCCCGCTGTACATCAAGGGCATCCTCACCCCCGAGGACGCCCGCCGGGCCCGCAACGCCGGCGCCGACGGCATCTACGTCTCCAACCACGGCGGCCGCCAGCTCGACTCCTCGCCCTCCAGCATCCGCGCGCTGCCGCGGATCGTCGACGAGGTCGGCGCGGAGATGACCGTCGTGTTCGACTCCGGGGTGCGCACGGGCGACGACATCGCCAAGGCCCTCGCCGTCGGCGCCGACCTCGTCTCCGTGGGCCGCGCCTGGGGCTACGGCAACGCCGCCGCGGGGGAGAAGGGCGTGCAGCGCGCGATCGAGATCCTCGACGAGGAGCTCGAGCTGGCCATGGGCCAGCTCGGCGCGACCAGCATCGCCTCCCTGGACCGCGGCTTCGTCGAGTACCCCGAGGCCTGGCACGGCCAGGGCATGCACCGCGAGCCCGAGACCGCCGCCCCCGACGCCACAGCCGTCCCCGCCCGAGAGGAGTCCCGCGCATGAGCACCCCCTGGAAGCTCGCCGTCACCGCCGACTACGCCGAGGCCGACGGCTCCACCATCTACGGCGACATCGGCCTGTGCGGCCTCGCCCAGGACGGCATCGACTGGTCCCTCGTCGAGACGCCGATCCGCCCGGGCGCCCTCGAGGGTTATGACGCCGTGCTCCTGCTCAGCGGCACCCCGCTGGGCCGCGCCCAGCTCGAGGGGGTCACCACCCTGCGTCACGTGGCCCGTTTCGGCGCCGGCTTCGACGCGGTGGACCTCGAGGCCTGCGACGAGCGCGGCATCACCGTCACCAACGCCCCCACCGGGCTGCGCGTGCCGATGGCGCACACCGCGCTGACCTTCCTCTTCGCCCTCGCCCACTCCCTGCTGCCCAAGGACCGCCTGGTGCGCGAGGCGGACTGGGGCCGCAAGGCAGAGTTCCGCGGCCCGGGGCTCGGCGCCGCGACGATCGGCATGGTGGGCCTGGGCGGGATCGGGCAGGAGACCGTGCGCCAGCTGCGCGCCCTCGACCTCGAGGTCATCGCCTGGAACCGCTCCCCACGCCCCGAGTTCTGCGCCGAGGTCGGGATCGAGCAGCTCGAGCTCGACGAGGTGATCTCCCGCAGCGACCACCTCATCCTCACCGTCGCCGCGAACTCCGGTACCCGCCACCTGATCGGCGCGCGCGAGCTCGCGATGATGAAGGACACCGCCTTCCTCATCAACATCGCCCGCGGCGCCGTGGTCGACGAGGGCGCGCTGATCACCGCCCTGCAGGAGGGCACGATCGCCGGGGCCGGCCTCGACGTCTTCGAGGTCGAGCCGCTCCCGGCCGACAGCCCCCTGATCGGGCTCGAGAACGTGGTGCTCTCCCCGCACGCGCTGTGCTGGACCGCGGACTTCGCCGCCGCGACCGGTGCGGAGGCGCTCGCCGAGGTGCGCGCGGTCGCCGCCGGACGGGCCCCGCAGAACGTCGTGAACACACCGCGCAGCAGGACGGAGGCCGAGCGATGAGCGAGCGCTCCGCCGCCGACGAGGCCCGCATCGAACGCCTCACCTGCGTCATCACCGGCGCCGCCTCGGAGCGCGGCATCGGCCGAGGGGTGGCCCTCACCCTCGCCCGGCACGGCCGCCCCCTCGCCCTGCTCGACCTCGACGAGGACGGCCTCGTCACCGCTGCCGAGGCGGCCCGCGCGGCCGGGGCGCCGCACGTGGTCACCGCGCGCGTAGACATCGCCGACGAGGCCTCGGTCGACACGGCGCTCACCGCCGTCGAGCAGGACGAGGGAGCGCCCGCCGTCGGGGCGCTCGTCTCCTGCGCGGGCATCGCGAACCCCACCCCCTTCCTGGAGATGACCAGCGCGGCGTTCGAACGGACCCTGCGCATCAACACCCTGGGCACCTTCCACCTCGCCCGCCGCGTGCTGCCCGGCATGCTCGACCAGGGCCTGGGGCGGATTCTCGCGATCGGCTCGACCGCCGCGCAGGACGGCGGCGGCAATTACTCCACCAGCGCCTACGCCGCCTCGAAGGCCGGGGTGGAGGGGCTGCTGCGCGGCCTGGCGAAGGAGACGGCCGGCACCGGCGTCACCACCGCCGTGATCGCCCCGGCGAACATCGACACCGACATCATGGGCGGGCGCCTCGAGGGGGAGCGGCGCGAGCAGTTCGTGGCCCGCACCCCCGTGGGACGGCTCGGCACCACCGAGGAGCTCGGCGAGCTGGTCGCCTATCTCGTCGGCGCCCACGGCGGCTTCACCACAGGAGCGACCTACAACCTCAACGGCGGCCTGCGGGTCGGGTGAGGGACGAGCCGGCACCGGTGCGACCGGTGAGCAGCAGCCCGAGCGCGACGGCGGCCATGAGCACGCCCGTCGAGGCGAAGGCCGTGCGATAGTCCCCGAGCGTCGCCGCGCCGTCGGGGGCGCGCAGGTCGAGAACGACGCCGATCAGCAGCACCGCGAGCAGCGAGGTGGAGTACCCGCCGATGTTCACCATCCCGGTGGCGGTGCCGATCGCGCGCGTCGGCACCCCGGTGCGGGCGAGGTCGAAGCCGACGGAGCAGGTCGCCGAGCCGACCGCGAGCGCGACCATGAGCGGCACCAGCTGCCAGGCCGTGAGCGGCGTCGGGATGAGCAGGATCGCGGTCCAGGCCAGGACGAGGATCGCTCCCGCGATCCCGCCGAGCAGCACCCGGTGCTGCGGGAAGCGGCCGGTGAGGAGCCCGATGAGAGGGCCGAGAGCCACCATCACCACGACGTTCAGGGTCAGCAGCGCCCCCACCTCGGCCGCGCCGAGCCCGTGCCCCTCGGTGAGGAACGGGACGCCCCACAGGAACATGAAGGCGTTGACCGTCGTGAGGGTGAGCGCGTGGAGGAAGAATCCCGACCACGCCGGGCGCGAGGTGAACACGGCGCGCAGGAGCGCCCCTGCGCGCGCCCGCTGAGGCACCGCGGCGCCCGGCTCCTCGGGCGGCGCGTCCTGCACGAGGGCGAGCGCGAGCAGCACGCTGAGCAGCAGCAGGAGCGCGAGCCCAGACCAGGCAGCGGTCCATCCCGCGCCGAGCAGCAGGGCCAGGAAGGGCACCGCGGCGACCGCCTGCCCGAACTGGCCGATCATGGTCGCGAGCTGCGTGAACACCGGCACCTGCCCGGTGGGGAACCAGCTCGCGATCAGCCGGACCACGCTGATCAGCGTGGCCGCATCACCCATGCCGGTCAGCAGCCGCCCCAGCAGCGCCACCGGCACCCCGGTCGCGAGAGCGAGCAGCAGCTGCCCCACCGCCATCGTCACCGCCCCGAGGACCAGCATCCGGCGCGGCCCGATCCGGTCCAGCAGCAGGCCGGCGGGGATCTGGGCCGCGGCGTAGGTGCCCAGCTGCACCACGCCGAACAGGCTCAGCACCGTCCCGTCCACGCCGAAACGCGCTGAGGCCTCGACCCCGGCGACGCCGAAGGCCGCACGCCCGGAGACGGCGCAGAGGTAGGCGAACACCCCGACCGCCCAGACCAGGTGGGCGCGGGTGAGGCGGGGACGCGGGCCGGTCATCGATGCATCAGCGGCGTCCGGTGGCGGGGTCGAGGTCCTCGTCGCGGCCCTGTCCTGGCTCGGCGGCCGCGTGGACTCCCGCACCTGCCGCGGCGGGTAGCGGCTCGCCGCGTTCGTCGAGGCCGTCCTCGTCCGGGTTGCTCAGCGCTCCGTGGCGGCGCAGGAACCAGGCGGCGATGAGCGGGGCGGTGATCGCCGAGATCAGCACCGCGGTCGCGACCTGGACTGTCGCGACGTCCACGTACTGTTCGAAGCGGGGATCCGCGGAGGCGATGATCGCGGGGGTGACGATCGAGTTCCCCGCCGCGGTCCCGGCGGCGAAGCCGATCCCGGAGCGCTTCCCTCGGCGCAGCAGGAAGCGGTAGGCGAGGTACGTGGTGCCGCCGGTGAAGGGCGTGACGAGCAGGCCGAGCACGATCCCGGTGATCCCGCCGGTGAGGATCGCGCTGATGTCGATGCCGGTGCCCAGGCCGAAGGCGAAGAAGGGGATCACGATCGCCGGGACCGGTCGCAGGATCTCGGTCCAGCGGTGGTCGATGTTGCCCACCACGATCCCGAGCACGAGCGGGATGATGGCGGCAGCGAAGGCGTCCAGCGGGATGGAGCCGAGGCCCGCCGCGCCGATGAAGAGCATCGTGAAGAAGGGCCCGTCGTTCACTGCGGAGGCGACGTAGGCGCCGCGGTCGGTGCGCGTGCCGTACTTGCCCGTGAAGGCGAGCCAGATCCCGCCGTTGGAGTTGTCGAAGGTCGCGAGCATCGCGAGGATCGAGATCCCGAGCAGGCCGTCCAGGCCCACGGTGAAGCCGAGGCCCACCACGAGCAGGCCGGGGACGAGGGTCTTGCCCAGCAGGATCGCGCCCGTCGTGCCGGCGACCGGGCCGATCGAGCGAGGCGTGATCTGCATGCCGGTCGCGAAGATGACCAGCGCCATCAGCGGCATCGGGGTGGCGAAGAGGGCGGTGGTGAAGCTGCCGAGCTCGAGGACGCCGGGCGCGGTGGTGCCGACGATCGCGCCGAGCACGAGCGGGATCACCATGGTGCCGCCGGGGATGCGGTCCATCGTGCCGTACAGAGGGGAGCGGAGCGTCGAGGGATCGGGGGAGCGGTCGGTCACGGAAACTCCTTCTTGCCTCATCACGAGAAGGTCGGCGCGGTGGGTGCTGCCCGCTCGGTCAGGGCCGGAGAGCCCGAGGCAGCAGGACTATAGGATCTACGGTGCGCGGCGGGGCGTCAACCACCAGCCCCGTGCCGGGTGTCCCGGCGCCGCGCGCCGACGATCAGCGCCGCCCTGCGTGGATCAGCGCCACCCTGCGTGGATCAGCGCTGCGCGGGACGGACCCCGGCCGGCGGGGCGGCCGCGAGGATCGCGCGGAAGACGACGTCGACGCTCGGCGAGGGCGCCGAGCGTCGATCCCGGGTCGCCGCCACCTGGCGTCCCTCCGCCAGGGAGCCGACGGGAGCGACGACCATCCCGGTCGTGTCGCTGATGCGCGCCGCCAGGGCGTTCAACACCCCGACACCGAGCCCCGCCCGGGCCAGGTTCACCACCGACTGCGGCTGCTCGGACTGCCAGGCCAGCGGGATCTCCAGCCCCCAGGCGCTCAGCGCACCGCCCGTGTCGGGGTCGACGGCGGCACCGGGCCGGGCGATCGCGATCAGCGGGTGCTCGGTGAGGCCGTGCGGGTCCAGCGGCTCGCGCACCTGGTCGTCTACGGGAAGGAGCGGATGGCCCGGCGGCACCACGGCCACGAAGTGCTCGGTCCACAGGTGCACGCTGAGCAGGTCGTCGGAGGGCGGGTCGGAGGCGAGCGAGTGGATCGCGATGTGGAAGCGACCGGCGGCGATGCCCGAGACCAGGTCGGGGGTGGTGTGCTCGGTCAGCTGGACCCGCAGCTGCGGGTGCTCGGCGTGGACCGCCGCGAGCACTCCGGGGAGGAACCCCGCGCTCACGCTCGGATGGCAGCCGATGACCACGCGCCCGCGCAGCGTGCCGGAGTGCTCGTCGACCGCCTCTGCCCCGCGCTCGAGCGCCGCGAGCACCTCGCGGGCATGGGGGAGGAAGGCGCTGCCGAGCTCGGTCGGGCGCACGGGGCGATGGCTCCGATCGACCAGGATCCCGCCGAGGGCGCGCTCGAGAGCGGCGACGTGGGTGCTCACCCGGGACTGCGCCCGGTGCAGGGCCCGTGCCGCGGCGGAGAAGCTCCCGTGGTCGACGACGGCCACGAAGGTCTCCAGCCAGTCGGTCTGCTCGATGCGGGGCACAGGGGTCCTCTCAGGTCGGGTGCGGGCGGGTCACGATCTGATCTCGCGGCCTCGTGAGCTGTCGTCGTCGGCGCAGGTCAGCCGCCGTCTGTGACGCATCTTACCAATCTCGGATATAGGATTTCGCGATCGCGGATCGCCGCCACGCCGAGCCGCGACGACCTCGTTGGTAGCTTTCTGAGCACCTCGACGACGAGGCCTCCAGCCCTTCCCCGCACGCCGCAGTGCGGAGGAGCCCGCCTCGTCGTGACCGTCCTCGACCCGCACGACGAAGTGGAGTCCGTCATGACGCACACCCCCCGCCCCCGCTCCCGCAGCCTGGTCTCCGGTATCGCCGGCCTCGCCGCGCTCGCCCTCGTCGCCGCCGGATGCTCAGGCGGCGCCGGAGGCGGAGGCGGTGCCGACTCCGAGGCGATCCAGGGCTGCAACGACATCGCCCCCGACTACCCCAGCGGTCCCGTCGAGCTCATCGTGCCCTGGGCGGCCGGCGGCGGCACCGACGGCGTCGCCCGGCTCATCGGCGACCAGCTCTCCGGCCAGCTCGGCACGAACGTCAACGTCGTCAACCGCACCGGCGGCTCGGGCGTCGTCGGCCATCAGGCGATGGTGGACGCCGAGCCCGACGGTCAGACGATCGGCCTGGTCACCGTCGAGATCGGGATGATGCACCACCAGGGCCTGACCGACATCAGCGGCGAGGACCTCGCCGCGATCTCGCAGATGAACGAGGACGGCGCGGGGATCACCGTCGCCGCCGACGCCGAATGGGAGACCGCCGAGGACCTGCTGAGCTACATCGAGGAGCATCCCGGCGAGGTCACGGCCTCCGGGACCGGCCAGGGCGGCATCTGGCACCTGGCGCTGCTGGGCATGCTGCTGGACAACGACCTCCCGGTCGACGCGGTGAACTTCGTGCCCTCCGACGGTGCGGCGCCGGCCCTCCAGGAGCTCGTCGCCGGCGGCATCGACATGACCACCAATGCGCTCGGGGAGTCGAAGACCATGCTCGACTCCGATCGCGCCAAGGCGCTGGGCGTGATGGGCACCGAGCGCGACCCGAACTTCCCCGACGTCGAGACCCTCGAGGAGCAGCTCGGCTCGGACTACTCGATGTCCGTCTGGCGGGGGATCGCCGGGCCGAAGGGCCTGGACGCGAACGTCGTCGAGGAGCTCGAGTGCCACCTCGGCCTGATCGCGGAGTCCGAGGAGTTCACCCAGTTCATGGCCGACTCGGGGCTCGGCGTGAAGTACGCCGGAGCGGAGGACTTCCAGACCCTGATGCGCGAGGACGACGTGCAGAAGGGCGAGGTCATGGAGCAGGCGGGGCTGGCCGAGTGACCGCCGCCGATCCGATCTCGACGCCCCCGCGCGGGCCGCTGCGGCAGAACCTCCTCATCGGCGTCCTCTCGGTGCTCGCCGGGGCGGTCGTCATCCCCTACGGCGCCTCCATGCCGTACATCCGCGAGGGGATCCCCGGCCCCGGCCTGTTCCCGATGATGATCGGCGGCCTGCTGATCCTCTTCGGCGTGCTGCTCCCGCTGTCCACCTGGATCGGCGCTCGCCGGGAGGGGCGCCGTCGGCACCGGGCCGGCGCCGGCGGGGGCGCCGCCGCGCCCGGGGACGGGGACGGGTCCGAGGCCTTCGCCCTGCCCGGGGCGGCCGTCCAGGACGCCGACGGGGACACCCCGGTCGAGGCGCTCGAGACCGCCGGCGTGATGGACACCGACGTCGGCTCCGACGGGCCTCGACGCTGGATCAACGGCGCGATCCTCCTGGTAGGCATCCTCGCCTACGTGCTGCTCGCACCGGTGCTGGGCTTCCCGATCACCATGGCGCTGCTGGTCATCGCCATCGTGCGGTCACTTCGGGCCTCCTGGCTCGCAGCGGTCCTCACCGGCGTCCTGGCCTCCCTGGGGCTGTGGGGGCTGTTCGAGCAGGTGCTGCTGGTGCAGCTCCCCGACGGCCTGATCAGGGGGTTCTGAGATGATCCAGGATGTCGAGAGCGCCCTGCTGCTGGTCGCCGATCCGACCACGATCCTGGTCGTCGTGCTGTCGGCCGTGTTCGGACTGGTGATCGGCGCGCTGCCGGGGATGACCGCGACGCTCGCGGCGGCTCTGCTGGTGCCCTTCACCTTCTTCCTCGACCCGGTCCCGGCGATCGCGGCGATCATCACCATGTCCGCGATGGCGATCTTCGCCGGCGACATCCCCAGCGCGCTGCTGCGGATCCCCGGCACCCCCTCCTCGGCGGCCTACACCGAGGACGCCTTCGCCCTGACCCGCAACGGGAAGGGGACGATCGGCCTGGGCATCTCGCTGGTCGCCTCGGTCCTCGGCGGACTCTTCGGGTCCGTGCTGCTCATCTTCGTCTCCCCGATCCTCGGGGAGTTCGCCCTGCGCTTCACGAGCTACGAGTACTTCTGGGTGGCCGTGCTCGGACTCACCGCAGCGGTCATCGTCTCCAAGGGGTCGCAGCTCAAGGGCGGGATCGCGCTGATGGCGGGACTGCTCGTCTCCACGGTCGGTCTGGACGTGACGCTCGGGCATCCGCGCTTCACCTTCGGTCAGGAGCAGCTGTACCGGGGTGTGGACTTCATCGCCGCGATGATCGGCCTGTTCGGGCTCTCCGAGGTGCTGCGCGCGGTCACGGCGAGGCGCGGCGACTCGATGCCGATCCCGAAGATGGAGGGCAGGGGCACGATCCGGCCGACCCTGAGGGGCATCTGGCGGAACAGGGCACGAGTGGGCTCCGGCTCGGTGATCGGCGGCGTCGTCGGCGCGCTGCCCGGCGCGGGCGCGGACATCGCGGCCTGGATCGCCTACGCCGTCACCCGCTCCACGAGCCGGGTCCGTCCGGGCAGGGGCAGGAGCGAGAAGGAGGCTGCGGATGATCAGCGCATCGAGGCGATCAGCGGTGCCTCCAGCGCGAACAACGCCGGGATCGCCTCCGCCTACGTGCCGACCCTCGCCTTCGGCATCCCCGGGGACACCATCACGGCGATCCTCATCGGCGTGCTGCTGGTCAAGGGCATCACGCCCGGTCCGGACCTGTTCCTCTACCAGACCGACACGCTGTACTCGCTCTACATCATCTTCATCGTCGCCAACCTGCTGCTGCTCCCGCTCGGCTTCCTGCTGATCCGCGTCTCGGGCATGGTGCTGCGCATCCCGCGCTCGATCCTCATGGGGCTGATCGTCGCGATCTCGATCTGCGGGGCCTTCGCCATCAACAACGGCTACCTCGAGATCGGGCTCATGGTCCTGTTCGGGGTGATGGGCTATCTGTTCGAGAAGGGCGGGATCCCGCTCGCACCGGTGGTGCTCGGCATCGTCCTGGGCCCGATCGTGGAGCGGAACTTCATGCAGTCGGTGATCAAGACGAACTGGGACCTCACGCAGTTCTTCACCCGCCCGATCAGCGCAGTGCTCATCGTGCTGGTGGTCCTCGCGATCGCCTCGGTGCCCCTGATGGGCTGGCTGGGACGTCGCGCCGAGAGGGCGGTGTCGCGGCAGGGGGCCGAGGGCCGCACTCCCGCGGGGGCCTGACTCAGCTGCGCGTGCGCAGGTTCGTCATCCCGCCGTCGATCGGCAGCAGCACGCCGGTGGTCGAGCGGTTGCGCGGCGAGGCGAGATAGCAGTGCGCCTCGGCGACCTCCTCCGGCTCGACCAGCCGCCCGTGGGGCTGGCGGGCGTCCAGCGCGGCGCGCTCCGCCTCCGGGTCGTCGGCCTTCTCGAGGAGGCGGCCGATCCAGGGCGTGTTCGCCGTGCCCGGGACCACGGCGTTGACGCGGATCCCGTCGGCGACCCAGTCCGCCGCCATCGCGAGGGTCATCGACTGCACTGCGCCCTTCGAGGCGGAGTAGAGCACCCGATCGGGCAGGCCGAGCACCGAGGCGATCGATGCGGTGTTCACGACCGCGGCGGCCTCGGAGCGGCGCAGGTGGGGGAGCGCGGCGGTGGTCACGCGGGCCACCGAGACCACGTTCACGTCGAGCACGCGCGCCCACTCGGCGTCGTCGTTCGCGTCGACCTCGCCCTGGGCGCCGATGCCGGCGTTGTTGATGACGATGTCGATCCCGCCGAGCTCCTCGGCCGCACGGTCCACGGCGGCGCGCACCGCTGCGGTGTCGGTGACGTCGACCTGGATCCGCAGCGCACCCTCCGGAGCGCCGCTCGGGTCGAGATCGAGGGCGGCGGTCGCGGCGCCGCGTGCCTGGAGCGCACGGATCGTGGCCGCGCCGATGCCGGCGCCGCCCCCGGTCACGATGGCCGTGAGTCCGGCGAATTCCAGCTCGGATGCAGCAGTCATGGGGTGTTCTCCTCGTCGAGTGGTCTTCCGTGCAGGATATGGGATGAGCGCGCGACGGGGGAGAGGGGATCGCCCCATGATCGCGAAGGACGAAGCGATGACGGTGCCGAACCCCGCCACGGCCTCTGACGTCCCAGGTGAGGCGCGACATAGAGCTGCTCTCCCCGCTCCGGATACTGGATTCCCGGAAGGCGGATGATGTGCAGGCCCGTTGGGGGTCGCACCGCTGATAGCGTCGGTGAGCGAGCATGGAGTGCCGCGACGCGACGTCGCCGACCCCGCGGACATCCTATGTCTCGCCCTCTTCTCCCGACCGCCCAGGAGCCCTCGTGCGAGCACTCGTCCTGACCGACTTCCACCAGCTCGACCTCGTCGAGGTCGAGCGCCCCGAGCCCGGGCCGGGCGAGGTGCTGCTGCGGATCTGCGCGACCGGCATCTGCGGCTCCGACTTCCACGGCTTCACCGGCGAGAACGGTCGGCGCGTGCCCGGCCAGATCATGGGGCACGAGTCCTCGGGAACGATCGCCGCGCTCGGCGAGGGCGTGGACCCCGCGACACTGCCGCTCGGCGCCCCGGCGACGTTCAACCCCGTCGTCGTGCCGCCGGAGCAGGCCGAGGAGTTCCGCGGCCGCGAGCAGCACGCCCCCGGGAAGCAGGTCATCGGGGTGGCCCAGGATCGCGCCGCCTCCTTCGCGGACTACGTGGTGGTGCCCGCCCGCAACGTGCTGCAGCTCGACCCGGCCATGCCGCTGCCGCTCGGCGCGCTCATCGAGCCCCTCGCCGTCGCCGTCCACGCCGTGGGCCTGGCCCGCCCCCTCCCCGAGGAACGGGCGCTCGTCGTCGGCGGCGGCCCGATCGGTCAGAGCGCGGTCCTCGCGCTCCAGCGGGCCGGGCTCACCGCGATCGCGGTGTCCGAGCCGGACCCGCAGCGCCGCGAGCTCATCACCTCCCTCGGCGCGGCCGCGCTGGACCCCGCCGACGGGCCCCTGCCCGAGCAGCTCGCCGCCGCCCTGGGCGGCCCCGCGGACCTCGCCGTCGACGCCGTCGGCGTCACCCCCACCCTCGCCGACGCCCTCACCGCGACCCGGCTCGGCGCCCGCATCGTCCTGGTGGGCATGGGCTCGCCGCGGCTCGAGCTCTCGGCCTTCGCCGTCAGCACCGAGGAGCGCACGATCCACGGCTCCTTCACCTACACCGCCCAGGACTTCGCCGACGCGACCGCCTGGATCGGCGAGCACGCCGAGCAGGCCGCCGTGCTGGTCAGCCGCATCATCGGCCCCGAGGAGGCGCATGAGGCCTTCACGGCCCTCGCCGCCGGGCGCGGCCCGGCCGGCAAGATCCTGGTCCGCTTCGACCACGACGAGACCGACCCCGCCACCGCCGAGACCGAGGAGGCCCGCGCATGAGCGCCTCGCACCGCACCATCGCCCACGTCCGCGCGTTCACCGTCACCGGCGGCGGCGCCGACTACCACGACCAGGGCGCGGACCACTGGATCGACGACCACATCTCGACCCCCATGTCCGTCTACCCCGAGTACGCGCAGTCCCGTCAGTCCTTCGGGCTGAACGTGCTGGGCACTCTCATGGTCGAGATCGAGGCGGACGACGGCACCGTCGGCTTCGCCGTCTCGACCGGCGGGGAGATCGGCGCCTGGATCGTCGAGAAGCATCTCGCCCGCTTCCTCGAAGGGGCCCGGGTCACCGACATCGAGCGGATCTGGGACCAGATGTACCGCTCGACCCTCTTCTACGGCCGCCGCGGCATCGTGCTGAACACGATCAGCGCTGTCGACCTCGCCCTCTACGACCTGCTGGGCCGGCTCCGCCAGGAGCCCGTCTTCGCGCTGCTCGGCGGGCCCGTGCGCGAAGAGCTGACCATGTACGCCACCGGCGCCCGGCCGGACGTCGCGAAGCAGCTCGGGTTCATCGGCGGGAAGATGCCGCTGCACCACGGCCCGGCCGACGGCGAGGAGGGCATGGAGAAGAACATCGCCCTGCTCGCCGACATGCGGGAGAAGGTGGGTGACGACTTCTGGCTCATGTACGACTGCTGGATGTCGCTCGACCTCGACTACGCCACCCGCCTCGCCCACCGCGCCCACGAGCACGGGCTGCGCTGGCTCGAGGAGGCGCTGATCCCCGACGACTACTGGGGCTACCGGCAGCTGCGCCGCGACGCGCCGAAGGGCATGCTCATCACCACCGGCGAGCACGAGGCGACCCGCTGGGGCTTCCGCCAGCTGCTCGAGATGGGCTGCGCCGACATCATCCAGCCCGACGTGGGCTGGTGCGGCGGCATCACGGAGCTGCTGAAGATCTCCGCGCTCGCCGACGCGCACGGCGCGATGGTGGTCCCGCACGGCTCCTCCGTGTACTCGTACCACTTCGTCGTCACGCGCACGAACAGCCCCTTCAGCGAGTTCCTCATGATGCATCCGACGGCGGAGGAGATCGTGCCGATGTTCTCCCCGATGCTGCTGGGCGAGCCGGTGCCGGAGAACGGGAGGATCCGCGTCCCGGACACCCCCGGCTTCGGGGTCGAGTTCAACCCCGAGATCCCCACCCGCCGCCCCTACACCCACTGACACACTGGTCATGATCCGCACCTGCGAAGGAGAACCCATGGAACTGCGACGACTCGGACCCCTCGGCGCGGAGAAGCCCGCCCTCGTCGGCGACGGCGTCACCTACCGCCTCGAGTCCCTCACCGACGACATCACCGGCGCCTTCCTCGCGGACGGCGGCATCGAGAAGGCCGCCGCGGCCCTCGCCGCCGGCGACCTGCCCGTCTGGGAGGGCGCGGAGAGCGAGCGCATCGGCGCACCGATCGCCCGCCCCGAGGCCGTGATCTGCATCGGCCAGAACTACGCCGAGCACGCCGCGGAGTCCGGCGCCGAGCCGCCCAGCACCCCGATCGTGTTCTTCAAGCACCCGAACACCGTGGTGGGCCCGAACGACGAGGTGCCGATCCCGCCGCGCGCGACCAAGGTCGACTGGGAGGTCGAGCTCGGCGTGGTGATCGGCCGCCGCGCCTCCTACCTGAAGGACGAGCAGGAGGCGCTCGACGTCATCGCCGGCTACGTCACCAGCCACGACGTCTCCGAGCGCGACTTCCAGATCGCCGAGTCCGGCGGCCAGTGGTCCAAGGGCAAGTGCGCCGAGAACTTCAACCCCGTCGGCCCCTCGCTGGTGCCGGCCGCCGAGATCGAGCCGCAGGCGCTGCGCCTGTGGTCGAGCGTGAACGGCGAGGCGCGCCAGGACTCGACCACGTCCTACATGATCTTCACGGTCGCGCAGCTCGTGCACCACCTCAGCCAGTTCATGGTGCTCTCGCCCGGCGACCTCCTCAACACCGGCACCCCGCAGGGCGTGGCCCTCTCCGGCCGCTTCCCGTATCTCACGGACGGCGACGTGGTGGAGATGGGCATCGAGGGCCTGGGCGAGCAGCGCTCGGTCTTCGTCCAGCGCTGACGCGGTCGGCCGCCGGGCCGAGCCCCGGCGGCCCGGCGGCGCGATGCCGTGCGGGCGCCGCGCAGCCGCCAGGCAGGCGCGGCGGGCAGGGTCAGCGGGCGGCGGCCAGCCCCTCGTCGATCCGGTGCACGGCCCGGGCATTGCGCCACATGAGCACCACGGCGGGGAGCGCGAGCAGCAGCAGCGCCAGTGCGAAGGCCGGATTCCATGCCCAGGCCACGGTCGCCAGGCCGCCGACCAGCACCGTGAGCAGCAGCATCACCCGACGATTGCGCTCGTAGGCCTCGCGCATGTCGGCGAGCTCCGCCTTGAGCGCGTCCTGCTCGGCTGACGTGCGGGCCTTCGGCCCGCGGGCTGCCGCCACCGCGTCCCGGCGCGCCCGACGGGAGGTGGTGACCAGTCGCATCGCATAGGCGACCGCGCCGACCAGCACGAGCGCGAACCCGATCCAGTTCTCCCGGGAGGCGAACAGCCAGGAGAGCACGAGGCACGAGGCGATCGCGATCAGGTAGACGGGGGTGCGCATGTTCCCGGATCCTCTCACGGCGGTCGTCGGTCCGGAGGCGGAGGCGGTGCTCATCCCAGGAAGTCCTGGAAGAACTGGACCAGCGCGACGAGTCCGAATCCGAACAGCGCCAGGGAGCTGATCGCCACCAGCACCTGGAGCGGCCGCCTCATCCGGAACTCGGGAGCGAGCACCTTGTACTCGGTCCAGAGCTGCGCGAAGCCCCAGAGGCCCAGGGACAGCACGCCGCCGAGGATCCCCGCGAAGGAGATCACCGCGGTGTAGCTGATGCCGCTGAACAGCAGCACCGTCGCGCCCACGAACGTGTACGCGGCCACGCCGGTGCGCACCTTCTGCCAGTTCGCCGGGTCCCGCAGGGCCTTGAAGCTCGGGGCGAAGCTCTCGCGGAAGGTGTACGGGTAGATCGTCGAGAACAGCGCCTGCAGGGATCCGAAGAAGGCCGCCCAGATGGCGAGCTGGTACAGGTAGACCAGCACCGGGGAGATCATCGAGAAGAACGCCGCCTGGTCGGTGAGGATGTCGTCGTCCCCGGGCACGGTGCGCGCCGCCTCGGTCCCCAGCACCACGTCGCCGAGCACCAGGAAGGTGACCGCGAGGATCGCCACGGAGACGAAGGAGGCCAGCACGTCCAGCTGCACCGCTCGCAGCCAGGCGCGCCCGTTGCCGAGGTTCTCGGCGTCGGCGGCCAGCGGGATGCGCGCCGAGTCGGTGTCCAGGCGGCGCAGCTTCTCCTCGAGCTCGGCGTGGTTCGGCGAGCCCAGCAGGCCCCAGCGCTTCTCGCGCAGGGAGCCCACGTAGCCGATGTAGTCGTAGGTGCCGCCGCCGAGTGCGCCGAGATAGGCGATGATCTCGAGAGGGATCGGGCGGGAGGCGACGTCCGGGAAGTCGTCGCGCACCCAGGCGGGGTACTCGCCGGGCACGTTGGGGATCAGGCCCTTCAGCGCGTCGAGCCACGGCGGGTTCGAGACGAACACCGCGACGAAGGAGAACAGCACCATCAGGCCGACCACCACGGTCTGGAAGTTCTCGACGATCTTGAAGCTGCGCAGGAACACCGTGGCGAAGCCGATGATCCCCCAGACCATGCCCCAGATCATGGGGTCGATGTCGGTGTGGAAGGCCCAGTTCGACCACTGGCCGAGTCCCTTGAAGTAGGCCACCGCCCAGGAGGGGAAGCAGACCACCGCCAGCACGCCAAGCAGCAGCGCGAGCCAGTTGCGGGGCCCGGGAATGATCTCCGCCCAGCGCTGGAAGGGGTGCTCGCCGGTGAGGACGATGTACCGCCCGCCGGAGTAGACGATCGCGGCCTTCATGATCGCGCAGAACACGAAGGTCCACAGGATCGCCATCCCGAACACGGCCCCGCCGCGGGAGGAGGAGAAGATCTCGCCGTTGCCGATGGTGACGGAGGCGAGGATCATCCCGGGGCCGGTGAACGCGATCAGGTTCCCGAAGCTCCATTTCTTGAGCCGGGGGTCGGCCTCGGGGAACCTCAGCTCCCCGAGCCCGAGCTTCTCTGGCTGTCCTGTGGTCATCTCTGCTGGTCCTCCTTCGGGCCGAGCGGGGATCCCGGGGAGGGACGGCGACGTCGCCGTGCAGGTCCGACGGGAGGTGGGACGGGCGGTGCGTGAGGTGCGGGCTCCCGACGACGGGGGCCCGCGTCGCGAGCTCGCACCGGGGTGATGCGGGCCACGTCACGTACGGCCTGAACAGTAGGTGCGTCGGAACGGCTCGTCAAGCATTTCCTACAGGATCGAGGTGTGTCGGCGAGGCGTGTGCGGGCGGTCGGGCCGTCTTCGCCTCGATCGGTCGATGGTGCTCGTTCGGATCCAATAGGAAGACTATCGTCGGCAGGGCCCGCTCCACCTGACGGAGCGTTCCAGCGAGCACGAGGAGTGAGCGATGAAGATCGTCATCGTGGACAGCGACAACGAGAGCTTCGAGCAGGAGGAGGAGGTCACCTCCCGGCTCGGCATCGAGCTCACCCGCGCCCAGGCGACCGACGAGCAGCAGGTGATCGACGCGGCCCGCGACGCCGACGGGATCCTGGTGCAGTACGCCCCGCTCAGCGCCGCCGTGATGGATGCCCTGCCCGGGCTGAAGGCCATCGGCCGCTACGGCGTCGGCGTGGACACCGTCGACGTCGAGGCGGCCACCGCGCGCGGCATCGCCGTGTGCAACGTGCCCGACTACGGCGTGCAGGACGTCAGCGACCATGCGATCGCGCTGACCCTGTCGGTGGTGCGCGGCACGGCCCAGCTCGACCGCCTGGTTCGCGCGGGCGAATACGGGCTGGTCCCGGTCAAGCCGCTGCACCGCGTCTCGACGCTCCGCTTCGGCGTCGTGGGCCTCGGTCGGATCGGGGCGGCGACCGCGGTGAAGGCCCGCGCGCTCGGCTTCACCGTCGTCGGCAGCGACCCGCAGCTCGAGGTGGGCACCCGCACCGCCGACGGCATCGAGGTGGTTGACTTCGACACCGTGCTCGCCACCAGCGACGTGATCAGCCTGCATGTGCCGCTGATCCCGTCCACCCACCACCTGATCGGCGAGCAGACGCTGGGCCGGATGAAGCCCGGCGCGGTGCTGGTGAACACCTGCCGCGGCGGGGTCGTGGACCCCGCCGCGCTCGCACGGGCCCTGCAGGACGGGCGGCTGAAGGGCGCGGGGCTGGACGTCTTCGAGCAGGAGCCGCTGCCGGCGGACAGCCCGCTGCTGGACTGCCCCAGCGCGGTGCTCACCCCGCACGCCTCCTGGTACAGCGAGGAGTCCTACGCCGAGCTCAAGACCCGCGTCGCCGAGGCGGTCGCCGCGGTGATCCGCGGCGAGAGCCCGCGCGACATCCTGAACCCCGAGGTCCTGGACCGCGCCTGACCTGCGCACATGCCGCAGGTGGTGTCCCCGCGGGAACGCCCCTTCGTCATGCGGTCCGGGGCGCCCGCTCAGTGGATGTGGGAGCCGCCGTTGATGTCCAGGGTGACGCCGGTGAGGTAGCCGCCGTCGCGCCCCAGCAGGAAGGCGATGCCGCCCGCGACGTCCTCGACCGTGCCCACGCGGCCCACCGGCAGCTCCTGCAGCAGGAACTCCTTGCGCTCGTCGCTCAGCCGGCCGCCCATGATGTCGGTGTCGATCGAGCCCGGCGCGACCGAGTTCGCCGTGATCCCGTACTCGCCCAGCTCCCGCGCCCAGGTCTTCGCCATGCCCAGCAGCGCGGCCTTCGACCCGGAGTACGCGGCCCGGCCGTACACGCCGCCGCCCCGCTCGGCGGAGGCGGAGGAGACGTTCACGATCCGGCCCAGGCTGTGGCGCCGGAACACCTCCACGGCCTCGCGGGTGACGAAGAAGGTGCCGTGGACGTTCACGTCGAACACCCGCTTCCACTCCTCGGTGGAGACCTCGGTGAACGGGGTGGGGGAGGAGATCCCGGCGTTGTTCACCACGCCCACCAGCTGTGGCAGCTCCTCGTCGACGCGGCGCACCGCCTCGATCACCGCCTGCTCGTCGGCGATGTCGACGCCGAGCCCGAGCGCAGGGGTGCCGTGCTCGCGCGTGATCTGCTCGGCGACCTGAGCCGAGGCGTCCCCGTCGAGGTCCAGCACCGCGACGGCCCAGCCCTCCCTCGCCAGCCGGTGAGCGGTCGCGCGGCCGATCCCGCGCTCGGAGGCCGCGCCGGTGACGATCGCGGTGGGGGTCTCGGGGAAGTCGGAGGCCGGGTACGGGGTGAGCGCCATGGTCAGGGGGCTCCTTCGCGATGAGGGGGCGTCGTTGCTGCCGGTGACACCGTACGACGGCCCGGCGCGGCGGCGCCCCGGGCGTCCCCGGGCTGGGATCGGCGCCGAGGCCGGGCGCGACCGCTCGGGCGCGACGGATCGGAACCGGCGGATACTGTGGCGCGCAGTCCCGCCGATCCGAGGAGGCGCCGTGCCCGCACCCGTCCTGCACAGCGAGGTGGTCCGCGTGCTGGGCGAGGAGATCGTGGGCGGGGTGCTCCCCGCGGGCCACGTCCTGAGCCTCGCCGGGATCGAGGAGCGCTTCTCCCGCTCCCGCACCGTGGTGCGCGAGGCGGTGCGGGTGCTCGAGTCCCTGGGGCTGGTGGTCCCGAAGCGCCGCGTAGGCGTGACGGTGCAGCCCAGCTCCGCCTGGTCCGTGCTGTCGCCGCAGGTGATCGCGTGGCGGCTGGCCTCCGACGCCCGGGAGGAGCAGCTGCGCAGCCTCACCCAGCTGCGGCAGGCGGTCGAGCCCGCCGCCGCCCGGGCCGCGGCGCTGCGGGTCGCCGAGCACCCCGGCGGCGCCCGGAAGGGTGGAGGCCATGCTGCCGCGCCCGACAGCGCCGACGCTGATCCGTCGGCCGACGACGCGGGTGCCGACCACCAGCCGGTGGCCGCGCTCCTCGCCGCCGCCTCGCGCCTCCACGAGCTCGGCCTGCGCGGGGAGGGTACGGGGGAGGAGTACATCGAGGCCGATGTCGCCTTCCACGGCCTGCTCCTGCGGGCGAGCGGGAACGAGATGTTCGCGGCGCTGGAGTCGACGATCGCGGAGGTCCTGCGCGGCCGGGCGCAGCTGGGCCGCAATCCCGAGTGGCCGACCCGTCGGGCGCTCGACCTCCACCTCGAGCTCGCCCGCGCGATCGAGGAGGGGTGTGCAGAGGTGGCCGAAGCGGCCGCGCACGCGATCGCGGGCGACGTCCTGCGCGAGATCGGCGGCGAGTAGCCCGGGCGGGTCCCCGTCCCCGGGTCCGTGCCCGCCTGCGCGCCAGGGCGCCGGGTCGTGCCCGGAGTGCCCAGCAGCTGCAAATGGTGTTACCTTTTGCGTGATGCGTCGCCCGCGCTCCACCGTCGGAGCGTCCGAGGTCTCCACCGCCGGAACCCCCGTCGGCCGCGGCGCCCACCGCACTCCCGAGAGGATCTCCGACATGTCGGATCTGCGCAGCGCCCAGTGGTACGTCGGCGATGACCGCAACGCCTACATCCACCGCGCATGGATGCGGCGCGGTCTGCCCGCCTCCGCCTTCGAGGGCACCCGCCCCCACATCGCGATCGCGAACACCGCGAGCGACCTCGTGCCCTGCAACATGCACCTGGGCGAGGTCGCCCGCTCTGTCTCGAACGGCATCCACGAGGCAGGCGGCATCCCCCTCGAGCTGCCTGTGATGGGACTCGGCGAGACTCTCGTCCGCCCCACCGCGATGCTCTGGCGGAACCTCGCCGCGATGCAGATGGAGGAGATGGTCCGCGCCAACCCCGTCGATGGCGTGGTCCTGCTCGGCGGCTGCGACAAGACGATCCCCTCGCTGCTCATGGCCGCCGCGTCCGTCGGGATCCCCGCGCTGGTCGTGCCCGGCGGGCCGATGCTCTCGGGCACCTTCCGCGGCAAGCCGCTCGGCTGCGGCACCGACGTGTGGAAGCTCAGCGAGGACGTGCGCGGCGGAGGGCTCTCCGAGAAGGACTTCCTCGCCTCGGAGTCCTCCATGATCCGCTCCAAGGGGCACTGCAACACGATGGGCACCGCCTCGACGATGGGTCTGGTCGCCGAGGCGCTCGGCATGGTGCTCCCGGGCCTCGCCGGCACCCCGGCCCCCGATGCGCGGCTGCTCGAGGGCGCCCACGCGAGCGGACGTCGGATCGTCGAGGTGGTCGGCGAGGGGCTCACCCCGCAGCGCGTCATCACCGAGGCCTCCGTGCGCAACGCGATCGTGGCGCTCGCCGCGATCGGCGGCTCCACCAACGCGGTCGTGCACCTGCTCGCGATCGCGGGGCGACTGGGCCTGGACATCTCGCTGGACGACTTCGACAGCGTCGGGGCCGACGTCCCGCTGCTGGTGAACCTCCAGCCCTCCGGGCAGCACCTGATGGACGACCTCTTCCGCGCCGGCGGCTTCCTCGCCGTGCTGAAGGAGGTCCGCGACCTGCTGGACACCTCGGCGCTGACCGTCTCCGGCCGGCCGCTCGTCGATCACCTCGAGGATGCCCGCAGCTGGGACCACGACGTGATCGCCACGCGTGAGGAGCCCCTGCAGGAGAAGGCCGGCATCGCCGTGCTGCGCGGCAGCCTCGCCCCGGGCGGCGCGATCGTGAAGCCCTCGGCCGCGACCCCGGCGCTGCTCCAGCACCGCGGGCCCGCCGTCGTCTTCGACTCGATCGAGGACTTCCGCGCCCGCATCGACGACCCCGACCTCGAGGTCGACGAGCACTCCGTGCTGGTGCTGCGCGGCTGCGGTCCCAAGGGCTACCCGGGCATGCCCGAGGTCGCGAACATGCCCCTTCCCCGCAAGCTCCTGGAGCGCGGGGTGCGGGACATGGTGCGCATCTGCGACGGCCGCATGAGCGGCACCGCGTACGGCACCGTGGTGCTCCACGTGACCCCGGAGGCGGCCGACGGCGGGCCGCTGGCCCTGGTGCGCACCGGCGACATCGTCGTGCTGGACGTCGCGGCGCGCCGCCTGGACGTGGAGGTCGACGCCGAGGAGCTCGCCTCCCGCACCCCGGACGAGGCCACCCTCGCCGGCTGCGCGAAGCCCGAGCGCGGCTGGCAGCGGCTCTACGTCGAGCACGTGACCCAGGCGAGCACCGGCGCCGACCTGGACTTCCTGGTCGGGGCCAGCGGGCACGAGGTGCACCGTGAGTCGCACTGAGGCCTGGCCGGCCCGCTGCGGGCCCGTGCGCCGGGCTCGCCGTGCGGGGCCACGTGCTGAGCTCCCCCTCCCCGGGCCCGCTCGGCTCGCTGCGCGACCTGGCATGGTCAGGCGCTGGCGGTGGGCGTCCGGCTGTGCCACATGTGGCGTAGTGGTACGCCCACCGCCACCAGGTGACCACGGCCGGGTCCAGTCTGCCCCGAGCCGCCCCGAGCCGCCCCGAGCGCTCCGATGAGTGCGCCGCCATCTGCTGCGCGCGACCCGCTGGCCTGCTCGCTTGACGTCACGCTGCGACCGCACGAAGATGGTGCCGATCAAAGATCCGATGTCTGATCGTGTCGGACGCTCCGAGCCGCGACGGCTCCGCCCGCCCGCACCGCGCCCGCACCCCGCCCGCGTCCCACTCGCATCGCCGCGGCAGGGCACGGCAGGCACCGGTCCGACCCAGGAGAGACGCTGCCGATGAGCACCTTCACCGCCCTCGACGTCCAGGACGTCCGCTTCCCCACCAGCCGCGACCTCTCCGGCTCCGACGCGATGAACCCCGACCCCGACTACTCCGCCGCGTATCTCACCGTGCGCACGGACGCGGATGATGCCGGGACCTCGCTCGTGTTCACGATCGGCCGCGGCAACGACGTGCAGGGCGCCGCCATCGCGGCGCTGGCCCCGCATCTGCTGGGCCGCGACGTCGAGGAGATCCTCGCGGACCTCGGCGGGCTCCACCGCCGCCTGACCGACGACTCGCAGCTGCGCTGGCTGGGCCCGGAGAAGGGCGTGATGACCATGGCGATCGGCGCCGTGGTCAACGCCCTGTGGGACCTGCGCGCCCGGCGCGAGGGCCGCCCCCTGTGGCTCACCCTCGCCTCCCTCACCCCCGAGGAGCTGCTGGACCTCGTGGACCTGCGCTATCTCGAGGACGTCCTCACCCGCGAGGAGGCGCTCGAGATCCTGCGCCGCGGCGCCGAGGGCAAGCAGGAGCGGATCGCCGCGCTGCGCGAGAGCGGCGTCCCCGCCTACACCACCACCCCCGGCTGGCTCGGCTACAGCGACGAGAAGCTCACCCGGCTGCTGCACGAGGCCCGCGACGAGGGCTTCGAGATGGTCAAGCTCAAGGTCGGCGCCGATGCCGCGGACGACGAGCGCCGCATGCGCATCGCCCGCGAGGTGATGGGGCCGGGCTACCCGATCGCGGTGGACGCGAACCAGCGCTGGGGCACCGCCGCGGCGATCGAGGCCATCCGGGCGCTCGCCCCGCACGACCCGTACTGGATCGAGGAGCCCACCTACCCCGACGACGTCCTCGCCCACGCCGCGATCCGCGAGGCCGTCGCCCCGGTGCGGATCGCGACCGGCGAGCAGGGCGCGAACCGGATCCTGTTCAAGCAGCTCCTGCAGGCCGGCGCGATCGATGTGCTCCAGGCCGATGCGACCCGCGTCGCCGGCATCACCGAGAACCTCGCGATCCTCCTGCTCGCGGCCAAGTTCGACGTGCCCGTCTGCCCGCACGCGGGCGGGGTGGGGCTGTGCGAGATGGTCCAGCACATCGCCTTCCTCGACGCGGCCGCGATCGCGGGGGAGGATCCGCGGCGTCGGATCGAGTTCGTCGACCACCTCCACGAGCACTTCGAGGTGCCCGTGCGGATCGAGCGCGGCGCCTACATGCCCCCGGAGGAGCCGGGCGGCGGCGCGCGGATGCACGAGGCATCGGTCCGCGACCACCTCTTCCCGGACGGTCCCGTCTGGCGGGAGATCCTCGCCGACGGCGAGCGCGCCGCCACCGCGCCCGCCGCCACCGCGCCCGCTGCCCCCTGACCCTCCGCCCCACGACGAGGAGACCGCCCATGGAGCACATCGCCCTGCACACCCGGATCGCCGAGGGCCACGAGGAGGACTACGAGCGCGAGCACGCCCGCATCCCCGACGAGCTCGATGCCGCGCTGCGCGCCGCCGGGGTGCATGCCTGGCGGATCTGGCGCGACGGCCGCGACATCTTCCACCTCGTCGAGGTCGAGGACTATCGCGCCATGCGCCGCCGCCTCGCGGAGGACCCCGCCAACCAGCGCTGGCAGGAGCACATCAACCAGTTCCTCGAGGTCGTCGACGACTACGGCGGCGAGGACGACGGGATCCGCCCTGTCTGGTCCCTGCCCGCCGACGCGCCGGGGGAGGGGCGCGCATGAGCGCCGCCGAGCCGTCGGCCGCCGCGCCCGAGAGCCCCCCGCTCGCCCTGCCGCCGCTGGGCTTCGGCGCCGCGCAGCTCGGGAACCTCTACCGGGCCACCACCGACGAGGAGGCCGCAGGCGCCGTCGCCGCCGCGTGGGAGGGCGGGATCCGTTACTTCGACACCGCCCCGCACTACGGCATCGGCACCTCCGAGCGTCGCCTCGGCGCGCTCCTGCACGAGTACCCGCGGGAGGAGTATCTGCTCTCGACGAAGGTCGGACGTCTGCTGCGTCCCGGGCCGGGCACCGGGGACGACATGGCGCACTCCTTCGCGGTCCCGGACGACCACGTGCGGCAGTGGGACTTCTCCGAGGCCGGCATCCGCCGCTCCCATGCGGAGTCCCTCGAGCGCCTCGGGATGGACCGCGTGGACATCCTCCTCGCCCACGATCCCGAGGAGGGGCCGACGGAGCAGGCCTTCGCCGAGGGGCTGCCCGCCCTCGCCCGGATGCGGGAGGAGGGGCTCGTGCGCGCCGTCGGCGTCGGCTCCAAGGACGCCGACGTGCTCACCCGCGCGGTCCGCACGGGACTGATCGACCTGGTCATGCTCTCGGGCCGGTACACGCTGCTGGAGCAGGCGGCCTCGCGGGAGCTGCTCGCCGAGTGCGAGCGGTGCGGCGTCGGCGTGATCGCGGTGTCCGTGTTCAACTCCGGCCTGCTCTCCCGGCACGAGGTGCCGGCCGACGCGACCTACGAGTACGCGCAGGCCCCGGCGGCGATGCTGCAGCAGGCGCGGGAGCTCGCCGCGCTCGCCGAGCGCCATGGCGTGACCCTGCCGGACCTCGCCGTGCAGTACCCGCTGCGGCATCCGGCCGTGCGCTCGGTCGCCCTCGGGATGCGCACCGCCGCGCAGGTCCGCTCGAACGTGGAGCGGATGGCGGCGCGGATCCCGGAGGAGGCGTGGGAGGATGTCGCGCGCCTCGAGCGCGCGGCTCCGTCGGCCGGGGGCGCTGCCGATGCCGCCCGCTGAGCCGATGCCGGGCCCCGCCCCCGTCACCGACGCCCACCTCCACCTCTGGGATCTCGCCGAGAGCGACTACGCCTGGCTCGCCGGGGCGCCGGAGCCGCTGCGCCGCACGGTCGCCGTCGAGGACGTGCGCGAGGGCCTGCTCGACCTCGGCGTGACCCGTGTGATCCTGGTCCAGGCCGACGACACCGCGGAGGACACCGCCCACCTCCAGCGCACCGCCCGTGCGATCGAGGCCGACGGGCGACTCGCCCGCGCCGACGTGGTCGGCTGGCTGCCGCTGACCGACCCCGGCGTCGTCGCGGAGGCGCTCGCCGACCCGCGGCGCACGGACCATCTCGTCGGCGTGCGCCATCTCGTCCACGACGAGCCCGACCCCGGGTTCCTCGACCGGCCCGAGGTCGCTCGGTCCCTGGACCTGCTGGCCGCGGCCGGTCTGCCGCTCGACGTGCCCGACGCCTTCGAGCGACACATGGGCCAGGTGGCGCGCCTCGCGGCACGGCATCCCACGCTCACCGTCGTCCTCGACCACCTGGGCAAGCCGCCGCTCGGCGACGAGGCCGCGATGGGGCGCTGGCGCACGCAGATCGCCGCGATCGCCGAGCGTCCCAACACTGTCGCGAAGCTCTCCGGCCTCGCCACCAGCGGGAACGGCGACTTCGAGGAGGCTGCGGAGCACGCCCTCGCGCTGTTCGGGCCGCAACGGCTCATGATCGGCTCGGACTGGCCGATCGCACCGCGCGCCCTCGACCTCGGCTCCGGCTTCGCGCCCCTGCTCGCGCACGTGCGCACCTGGTCCCCGGCCGACGTCGCCGCGGTGACCCACGGGACCGCGCAACGCGTCTACCGCCGTCTCGGCGAGGCGGCTCGGACCGGGTGACCGGGTGAGATCACTCCGCCGGCGGCTCGCCCTCCTGCAGCAGCCACGACTCGACCCCGGCCACGTGTGCCGCCGCATAGGTGCGGGCGAGGTCGGGGCGCCGGGCCCGCAGCGCATCGAGGATGCGGCGGTGCTCGGCAAGCGTCCGCTCCACGGCCGAGTCGTCCGTCAGACCGCGCCAGATCCGCGCGCGCGCCGTCGAGCCCCCCAGGCTCTCCAGCAGCGTGGAGAGGTAGTCGTTGGGGCAGCGATCGTTGATCAGGCGGTGGAAGGCGACGTCCGCGTCGACCAGCTCCTCGATGCCGGAGCTCGCGTCGAGGTCCTCCATGATCCGCTCGAGCGCGGCGAAGTCCTCCTCGGTCAGGTGCGGGCAGGCCTGCTCGACCGCGACCGGCTCGAGGAGCCGTCGGATCTCGAGGATCTCGACGTAGCTGGCGTCCTGGTGCAGGTCCAGCACGAAGGCGAGGGACTCCAGCAGCTGCTCGGGCTCGAGCGCGGTGACATAGGTGCCGTCGCCCTGGCGCACGTCGAGCACCCGGATCACGGACAGCGCCTTGACCGCCTCGCGAAGCGAGTTGCGGGAGACGCCGATCCGTTCGGACAGCTCCTTCTCCGGCGGCAGCCGGTCCCCGGGCTTCAGCTCGCCGTCGACCACCATCTGCTTGATGGCGGTGATGGCGCGGTCGGTGACTGCGGAGGCCATGGTGCCCTCCCTTTCCCTTGCATGCCAGGCATGATCGGATGTCTGCCCCGGAACTGATTCAAACACGACTCGCCGCTCGACGCCGCCCGGCCCTGCCCGACCGTCGTCACGAGCGTTCCGCACACCGACCCGCTCGACCGCCACGCACCCTCTACGGAAAGCGAGACACCGCCATGGACGACTCCTCGAGGTGGGACACCCTCCCGCAGCGACTGCCCGACTGGTTCCGCGACGCGCCGCTCGGCATCTTCATCCACTGGGGCCCGTATTCCGTGCCCGCCTGGGCCGAGCCCACGGCCGAGCTCGGCGAGGTCCCGGACGACGCCGGCTGGTTCGCGCACAACCCCTACGCCGAGTGGTACTTCAACACCATCCGGATCGAGGGCTCCCCGGCGGCAGCACACCACCGGGACGTCCACGGCGACGCCCCCTACGACGACTTCCTGGACCGGTGGGACACCTCCGCCTTCGACCCCGCCGCCTGGGCTGACCTGTTCCGGCGCGCGGGCGCGGACTACGTCGTGCCCACCACGAAGCATCACGACGGCGTGACCCTGTGGGACGCGCCCGGCACCGGGGACCGCAACACCGTGCGCCGCGGCCCGCAGCGCGACCTCGTCGGCGAGATCGCGAGCGCGGTCACCGACGCGGGCCTGCGCTTCGGCGTCTACTACTCCGGCGGTCTGGACTGGCATGTGCGGCCGACGGAGCCGCTGGTCAGCGGAGAGGACGTGCATGACCTGAAGCGTCCGCGGGACGACGAGTACGGGAAGTACTGCAGTGCCCACGTGCGCGACCTCATCGACCGCTACGCCCCGGATGTGTTCTGGAACGACATCGGCTGGCCCGACGAGAACTTCCACTTCGACGAGGGAGGGCTCGGCGAGCTGCTCGAGCACTTCTACGCCGAGCGGCCCGAGGGCCTGATCAACGACCGTTTCGCCGGTGCGCACCAGGACTTCGTGACCACCGAGTACCAGGCCGGAGAGATCCCCGAGGGGCAGCCCTGGGAGAACTGCCGCGGCGTGGGCCTGTCCTTCGGCTACAACCAGGTCGAGGACGCCGCCCAGTACATGACCGGCGCGCAGGCCGTGCGCCACGTCGTCGACGCGGTCTCCAAGGGCGGACGGGTGCTGCTGAACGTCGGCCCCCGCGCCGACGGCTCCCTCCACGAGCTGCAGGTCGCCGCGCTCGAGTCCCTCGGCGAGTTCATGGCCGAGCACAAGGCGCACCTGGCCGGCTCCCGCGGGCTCGGCGAGCTCGCGCTGGAGGGCGTGGGCTGGGCGCGCGCGGTCGAGAAGGACGGGATCTGCCATGTGTTCCTCAGCGGCGAGGCGGGGGAGGCGCACCTGGACGCGTCGGCCCTGCCGTCGGGCTACGACTGGCCGAGGGGCGGGATCGCCGTGACGCTGCCCGGCGAGGACGCGGCCCCGGTGGCGGTCTCCGCCGCTGCGACCACCTGACCGCGCGGCCCCCGGCCTCGCCCTGGCCCCTCACTCCTTGACGCCGCCCTCGGCGACCCCGCGGAAGAAGACGCGCTGGAGGGCGAGGAACAGCACCACCAGCGGCGCGACCGCGATGATCGTGCCCGCCGCGACCACGCGCGGGTTGTCGGCGAAGGTGCCCTGGAGGTAGTTCAGCCCCACGGTCAGCGTGTACTTGTCGGGGTCGGAGAGGATCAGCAGCGGCCAGAGGAAGTCGTTCCAGCTGCCCATGAAGGCGAGCAGCGCGACGACCGCGAGGGTTCCCTTCACCGACGGCAGGCCGAGGCGGAGGAAGCGCTGCCAGGTGTTGGCGCCGTCGACGATCGCCGCCTCGTCGACCTCCTTGGGCAGGGCGAGGAACGCGTTCCACATCAGCAGCACGCTGATCGCGCTCATCATCGTGGGCAGGAACACCGCGACCAGGGTGTTCCCCAGGCCCATGCCGTTGACCAGCTGTGTCAGGGCGATCATCGAGCTCTCCTGCGGGATCAGGAGCGTCGCGACGAAGACGCCGATGCCCAGGAGCTTGCCGCGGAACTCGAGCCGGGCCAGCGCATAGCCGGCCAGCGCGCAGCCGATCAGGCTGAGCGAGACGTTGCACACCGCCACGAACACCGAGTTCCCGACATACGACCACACCGGGATCACCTCGGTGACCTGGGAGTAGGCCGAGAGGGTGAACTCCTCGGGCCAGAACGACGGCGGCATCGAGTAGAGGTCCTCGCCGATGCTCTTGAGGGAGGTGGCCAGCTGCCACAGGAACGGGCCGATCGAGATCAGGATGACCACGAGCAGCAGCAGGTAGCGGACGACGAGTTCCCGGCGGGTGGCGGTCTCCCCGTCGGAGAGGAGCACGTGGCGCGCACGTCGCGCCCCGGAGCCGTGGGTGCGAGGGAGCGACATCTCAGCTCTCCTTCCGGTAGGTCAGGCGGAGGTTCACGACCATCAGCGCCAGCGTGAGCAGGAACAGCACGATGGACACCGCGGACGAGTAGCCGAGCCGCCCCGAGAGCCCGGTGCCGGCCTCGCGGATCAGCATGACCAGGGAGCTCGAGCGCCCGCCCGGCCCGCCGGTGCCGCCGGAGAGCACGAAGATCTCGGAGAACACGCGGAACGCGGCGAGCGAGGAGATGACGCCGATGAGCAGCATCGTCGAGCGCATCGCCGGGAGCGTCACGGTGAAGAAACGGCGCACCGGCCCGGCGCCGTCCATCATGGCCGCCTCGTGGAGGCTCCTCGGGACATTGGCGAGCACCGCGAGGTAGACCACCATGTAGTAGCCCAGGCCCTGCCAGACCGTCACCAGGATCGAGGAGAACAGCAGCAGGAACTCGTCGGTGAGGAAGGGGATGGGGGCGGAGATGACGCCGAGCCACTGCGCCATCGAGTTGACCAGACCGCGGGAATCGAGGATCCAGGTCCAGATCAGTCCCGTGACCACGACCGAGGCGATGACCGGGGTGTAGATCGCGGTGCGGATCGCGCCGATGCCGGGCACCGACTTGCGCACCAGCATCGCCAGCAGGAGCGGGAGGATCACCAGCGGTGGAACCGCCCCGACCACGTAGATCAGGCAGTTGCGCAGCGCGATCCAGAACATCGGATCGGCGAGCAGGTCGCGGTAGTTCTGCAGCCCGTTGAAGCTCCCGCCGACGAGCGGTCGCGCATCGGTGAAGGAGAGCACGACGGTGTTCAGGAACGGGAACAGCACGAACACGATCGCGGAGAGCAGCGCGGGCGCCATGAGCAGCCATGGGGTGAGCGGCGCATGGGTGCGCACCCGCACGGGCTTCGTGCGTCGCGCAGGGGCCGACGAGGTCCGAGGAGTCTCCTGTGCGGAGAGGGCGGTGGTGCTCATTCGCTCACCCCCGCGAGCCGGTTGGCCTGCTCGACGGAGGCGTCGAGAGCCTCCTGGGCGCTGATCCGGCCGATGACGGCGTCCGAGAGCTGGCGCTGCAGCTCGACGCGCATCTCCTCGGTCCAGATCGGCGGCGTGTAGCTCACGGCGTCCTCGAGCTGGCCGGCCGCGGCCACGCGCACCTCGCTCGTGTCGGAATCGTCCACCTCGGTGAAGTACGGATCGTCGAGCGCGCCACGCGTGGAGGGGAAGACGTCGACGATGCGGGAGAACTCCTTCTGCTTCTCGTCGGAGGTGAGGAACTCGGCGAAGGCGATCGCGACCTCGGGATGCGCGGTGCGGGAGCTGACCGCGATGCCCTGGGAGTACATGTTCGCGTGACCGGTCTCGGTGAGGGCCTCGGTGATCCCGAGGTTCGCGTACAGGTCCGGTGCGTTCTCCTCGAAGTTCGCGACGTCGTAGGCAGAGCCGCCCGAGAGGGCGACCTGCCCGCTCTGGAACCGCTCGCCGGCATCGGTGTAGGTCAGGACCGTGGCGTCGGGCAGCAGTCCCTTGCGCTCATAGGCCTGCCGGTAGCGGTCGACCATCTGCACCGCCCTCTCGTCGTTGAAGGTGAAGCGCTCGCCTCTCTCGTCCAGCAGCTGCACCCCGTACATGCCGAGGTCGGCGATGGCGGGCAGCTGCCCGATCATGTAGAACGCGCCGTCGACGGCGTCCCCCATGGCGTCGGCCTGGTCGAAGAGGTCGTCCCAGGAGCTCGGAGGGGCGTCGGGATCCAGCCCGGCCTGCTCGAACAGCGCCCGGTTGTAGAAGATGGGGCCGGTGTTGAGGTACCAGGGGAAGGCGAAGGTCGTGCCCAGCACGGCATCGCTGTAGTCGGCGACGGAGCCCTCCGTGTACGCCTCGAGGGTCTCGGGGCGTGCCTCCGAGAGGTCGAGCAGGAGCTCGGCCTGGGCGAGGGGGAGGGCGAGATCGGGGGCGACGTTGAGGACGTCGGGGAGATCCAGGTTCGAGGCGTCGACCTGGAGGTTGTCGGCGTAGCCGTCGGCCGGCTGGTCCACCCAGTCGATCGAGGTGCCGGGGTGGGCGGTGACGAATTCGTCGATGAGGCCCTCGAAGTACTCGAGATAAGCGCTGCGCAGGTTCCAGGTCTGGAACCTGATCGCGCCCTCGAGCTCGATGTCGGTGGCGATCGGCCCGGAGGCGACCGTCCGGCCGCCGGTCGGTCTCAGGCCGCATCCGCCGAGCAGCGCGGCCGCTGCGAGGGAGCCTCCTGCGAGGAGGCCTCGGCGTGTGAACATGTGCTCCTTCTTCCTGCGTCGTCGGAGTTCTCGAGCACTGGCGGTGCGCTGGTCGCCGGGCGTCCGGAACGGACGTGCGACCTGCACGGAGGGCGGGGGAACGGCGTGGAGGCCCCACGTCGCGGCCCGTTTACTACAGCGCTTAAGTTCCCGACCACTGTACAGCCGCCGCCCCTGTGCTCCATGAGCGCGGACCCCAGGATCGACTGATAGCGTTAACCGCTTAAGCACAGTCGATGACGCAGGAGCGGAACGTGTCGGACGCCAAGCTCGGAGCCAACTACACCCCCCGACGGGGCTGGTTCCACACCTGGGGAGAGCTCGACCCCGGACAGGTCGCGGAGGACCTCGCCCAGATCGCAGATCTCGGACTCGACCACGTGCGGATCTTCCCGCTGTGGCCGCACCTCCAGCCGAACCGGACGAGGATCTCGACGGCCGCGGTCGATGAGCTGCTCTCCGTCGTCGACATCGCCGGCGAGCAGGGGCTCGACATCTCCGTGGACCTCCTCCAGGGCCATCTGTCGAGCTTCGACTTCCTGCCCGCGTGGGTCTCGACCTGGCACCGCCGCAACCTCTTCACCGACCCCGAGGTCCTCCAGGCGCAGCAGGCGCTCGCCGCGGTGCTCGGGGACGAGCTCGCCGCCCGCGAGCACGTCACCGGCATGACGCTCGGCAACGAGATCGGCCAGTTCGCCGTCTCCTACCACCCCGACCCGCATCCCGTCGCCGACGCGGAGGCGACCGACTGGACCCGTGCGCTGCTCGAGACCGTCGACCAGCACCTCCCCGGCCGGCGCAACCACCACAGCTTCGACGACACCCTGTGGTTCAAGGACGATCATCCCTTCACCCCGGCCGACGCCGTCACCCTCGGCGCCTCGACCACTGTGCATTCCTGGGTCTTCACCGGTGCCGGGCAGACCCTCGGGCAGGGCCACCCCGCCCTCGCGCTCTTCGGCCGCTACCTGATCGAGGTCGCCGAGCTCTGGCAGCGGCTGCTCGGCGCGCCCCGGGACCGACGGATCTGGCTGCAGGAGATCGGCGCGCCCGTCCCGTGGGTCGCCCCCGAGGACGCCGCCGAGTTCGCGACGACGAGCATCCGCGCCGCCGTCTCCCACCGGTCTGTCGAGGCCGTGACCTGGTGGTGCTCGCACGACGTGAGCCGCGACCTCGCTGACTTCCCCGAGGTCGAGCACAGCCTCGGCCTGTTTGACGAACGGGGCCGCGTGAAGCCCGTCGGCGAGGCGATCGGTGCCCTCGCCGCCGAGCTGCGCGAGCCCGGGACGGATCCGGACGGGATCGCGGAGCAGAGCGTGCAGGATGGAGACGCGGCCGACGGCTTCCCCGTCCCGGAGCTCGCCCTCGACGGTGCGAACCGTTCCGTCCTCGGCCCGCGCGGCGAGGTGTTCGCGCGCTGGGCCGCCGAGGCCCTCGAGGGCCGGGTCCGACCGCTCGTCGTCGACTCGTCCGTCACCGAGGACACCATGCGCCACAGCGCGAGCCCGTCGAACCCTGTGGACGCCGAGCGTGTCTTCTCGTCCTGACCGCACCCCGCCCTGCCTGCCCACACCCCTCGAAGGAGAGCCCTGTGCACGACAACCGACCCACCAGCGAGGACCGCGTCCGCCGCTTCCTGCGCGAGCAGCTGCCCGCCCGTCGCCATCTCGACACCGCGCCCCTGACCATCGAGGCCTGGGAGGTGCCGGACGAGCCCGTCCCCTTCGCCGTGGCCCGGGAGCAGGAGTACACCCCGATCTCCGTCGGCGACCGCTGGGGGAGGCCGTGGTCCACGCTGTGGCTCCACGTCACCGGCACGGTCCCCGAGCACTGGGCGAGCGACGCCGAGCGCGACATCGAGCTGCAGGTCGACCTGTCCTTCACGAACATGCCCGGTTTCCAGGCCGAGGCGCTGATCTGGACCCCCGAGGGCGGGACCGTCAAGGCGATCAACCCCTACAACCAGTACCTGACCCTCGAGCCCGGTGAGCGGATCGACTACTACCTCGAGTGCGCCGCGAACCCGAACGTGCCCGGGGACTGGACCTTCGCCCCTACCGCAATGGGCGACAAGGCGACCGCCGGCGAGGAGCCGATCTACGACCTCACCCGGCTCCGCCTCGCCTGGCGCAGCCGCAGCATCTGGGAGCTCGAGCAGGACGTCGTCGCGCTGAACGGGCTGATGCACACCCTGCCGGAGCAGTCCCCGCGACGCTTCGACATCCTCACCGCGCTGACCGCCGCGCTCGACGCCGCCGACCCCGACGACCTGCACGCGAGCGCCCCGGCCGCCCGTCGGGAGCTCGAGCCCGTGCTCTCCGCCCCCGCCAACGCCTCCGCCTTGACCGTGATCGCTACCGGCCACGCGCACATCGACTCCGCCTGGTTGTGGCCGCTGCGGGAGACGAAGCGCAAGTGCGCCCGCACCTTCTCGAACATCTGCTGGCTGCTGGAGCACTACGAGCAGCTGAACTTCTCCTGCTCCTCCGCCCAGCAGTACGCCTGGATCCGCGACGAGTACCCCGGGCTGTGGGAGCGGATCAAGGGACACGTGGCCGACGGCCGCTTCATCCCCGTCGGCGGGATGTGGGTCGAGTCCGACACCAACATGCCCGGCTCCGAGGCGATGGCCCGGCAGTTCCTGCACGGCAAGAAGTTCTTCCTCGACGAGTTCGGGATCGAGACCAAGGAGACCTGGCTGCCGGACTCCTTCGGGTACTCGGCCGCCCTGCCGCAGATCTGTGCGCTCGCGGGCAACGACCACTTCCTCACCCAGAAGGTGTCCTGGAACCAGTACTCGACCTTCCCGCACCACACCTTCCGCTGGGAGGGCATCGACGGCACCACCCAGTTCACCCACTTCCCGCCGATCGACGCGTACAACGGCCAGCTCACCGCCGCCGAGCTCGCGTACTTCGAGAAGAACTTCAAGGACAAGGGCGCCAGCCACATCGGCCTGACCCCCACCGGATGGGGCGACGGCGGCGGCGGGCCCACTCGCGAGATGCTCGCCTCCCAGGAGCGCTTCGCCGACCTCGACGGCGCCCCGAAGGTCGAGTGGTCCACGCCGCAGGACTTCTTCACCCGCGCCGAGGAGGAGTACCCGGACGCCCCGGTGTGGAACGGGGAGCTGTACCTCGAGCTGCACCGCGGCACCTACTCCTCGCAGATCCACGGCAAGCAGGGCAACCGCCGCTCCGAGGCGCTGATGCACGACGTCGAGCTCTGGAGCGCGACCGCTGCCCGCCTGGTGGACGGCTTCGAGTACCCGCACGAGCGGATCGATGCCCTGTGGTCCACGCTCCTGCTGCTCCAGTTCCACGACATCCTGCCCGGCTCCTCGATCGCCTGGGTGCACCGGGAGGCCGAGCACTCCTACGAGCACATCGCCGAGCAGGGCGAGCAGCTCGTCGCGACGGCGCTCGCCGCCCTCGAGGACACAGGCGGCACGCCGCAGCAGGTCAACGCGCGTTCCCGCGCCGCCCGCGGCGTCCCGGCCCTGGGCGCCGGGCCCGCCGAGGCGCCCTCCGACGCGCCGACCGTCGGCCGTGACGGGGGCTCCGTCGTGCTCGACACCCCGGCGCTGCACGTCGAGATCGACGAGAGGGGCCTGCTCACCTCGCTGCGCGCCGGAACGGAGGGCCGTGAGGCGATCGCCCCGGGAGCGGCCGGGTCGCTGCTGCAGCTGCACCGCGATGCGCCCAACGCCTGGGACTCCTGGGACATCGACGAGTTCTACCGTCACGTGCACCGGGATCTGGTGGCGGAGTCGGCGCCCGAGGTGAGGACCGAGGAGGACGGCACCGTGCGCGTCGCCGTCGCCTATCGCACCCGTCCCGAGGGCGCCGCGGAGCGCCCCTACGCCGCCGCCCCGTCGGTCGGTGCGGGCTCGCGGATCGTGCTGACCTACTCCGTCGCCCCCGGCGCGAGCGAGCTGGGCATCGACCTCGACGTGGACTGGCGCGAGCGCAAGAAGGTCCTCAAGCTCGCCTTCCCGTTGGACGTGCGCGCCGCGACGATGAGCAGCGAGATCCAGTTCGGCCACATCGACCGCCCGATCCCCGTGAACACGAACGAGGACTTCGGTCGCTTCGAGACCTGCGCGCACCGCTGGGTGCACGTGGGCGAGCCGGACTTCGGGATCGCGCTGTCGAACGACTCCTCCTACGGTCACGACGTGCGCCGGGTGCTGCGGGAGAACGGCGGCGGCACCACCACCGTCGTCCGGGCCACCGTGCTGCGCGCGGCCGAGTTCCCGGACCCGAAGGCCGAGGAGGACAGCTACTCGCTGCGCTACGCCATCCGGCCCGATGCGGGCATCGCGGAGGCGATCGACATGGGCGAGGCCCTGAACCAGGCCGAGCGCACCGTGCGTCGCAGCACCCCGCTGGCGCCCGTGGCGGAGCTGGCCGAGAGCAGTGCCCGCATCCAGACCGTGAAGGCCGCTGAGGACCGCTCCGGCGACCTGGTGGTGCGGCTGTACGAGTCCGAGGGCCGACGGGCGCGCACCGCGCTCACCGTGCCGGGAGCGCGCAGGCTCACCGTGGTGGACCTGCTGGAACGGCCGCTGGGGGAGGAGTCGCCGCTCGCCTCCCGCGCGGCGAGCACCGAGGGGGAGCGGATGGAGCTCGAGCTGAACCCCTTCGAGATCACCACGGTGCGCGCCGCCTTCTGAGCCCGTCATCGGCCGGCCCGTGCGGTGCGGTCGGCCGGCGTGCGCGGCCCCTTGTCGGCCGGCGTGCGCCGGGCTCGTCACCCGGCGTGCGCTAACTTCTGCGTGTGGGCATCTCTGCGAGGGATTCAGTGCGCGGGTTTCACCCCTGCGCGACGGCCTCCCAGCTGCGCGAGGCGGCGGACCTCACGATCGCCTCGCACACCTCGGCCGCGGCGAGCCCGTCCTCCGCGCTCGGCGCGAGGGAGGTGCCGTGCACCGCGTCGGAGAGAAAGGCGGCGGCCTCGATGGTCTTGAGGTCGTCGAAGCTCATCGGGATGCCGGGACCGGGCTGGAAGCGGGCGTACTCGCCGTGGCCGGGGCCGGCGAGCACGGTGGTGTAGCCGTGCTCGGTGCCGCCCTCGCCGAGCATCACCTCGAACTCGTTCATGCGGGTGAAGGACCAGCGGGCCGAGCCCTCGGTGCCGAACACCTCGAGCGCGTAGTCGCTGCGGTGGCCGCGGGCGACGCGGGAGGACTCCAGCGTCGCGTGCGCCCCGCCGTCGAGCCTCGCCAGCGCCGCGACCCAGTCCTCGTTCTCCACCGCGCCGCGCTCCTCGCTCACGGCGACCGCGCCGTGGCCGACCCCCGCACCGAGCGGCAGGGGACGCTCGGGGATGAACGTGTCGGTGGTCGCGGAGACCTCGGCGATGCGCTGCCCGGTGACGTGCTGGACCAGGTCCGCGCCGTGGGAGAGCAGATCGCCGATCACGCCGCTGCCGCCCTTGGAGCGGTCGTAGCGCCAGGTCAGCGGACCGTCGGGGGAGGAGGCATAGTCGGCGATCAGCCAGCAGCGCACGTTCGTGATGCGGCCCAGTCGCCCGGAGGCGACCAGCTCGCGCAGGTGCGCGATCGCCGGGGCGTGGCGGTAGTTGAAGCCCACCGCCGTCGCGATCCCCGCGCCGTCCCTCGCCGCGGCGGCGGCGTCGCGGATCTCGCGGGACTGCCCGGCATCGACGCCCATCGGCTTCTCGATCCAGAACGGCTTCCCGGCCGCGGCCGCCGCGAGCGCGAAGTCGCGGTGCAGGAAGTTCGGGGAGCAGATCGAGACCGCCTCCACCTCCGGATCGGCGAGGACCTCGTCGATCGAGGCGACGGCCTTCTCGAACCCGAACTGCTCGCGCGCGGCGACCTGGTTCTCCTCGAGAGGATCCGCGGCGACGACGAGCCGCGGTCGGATCCCGAGCTCGGGGAAGCGGGAGGGGATCCGCTGGTAGGACGAGGCGTGCAGGCGCCCCATCCAGCCCAGGCTCACCACGCCGATGCCGATGTCACGCATGTCGTCTCCTCCTTGAGTCCTGGGGTCCGCGGAGCGCGGCTCAGCCGGCGCCGAGCTCCTTCTGGATCCGCTCGCGCATCCGCACGTTGATCGCGTCGGCCTCCTCCTCCCAGCCGAACACGCACACGGACACGGGCCCGTCGTACTCGCGCTCGCGCAGGTAGGCGAAGGCGGCGTCCCAGTCGATCTCGCCGTTGCCGATCTCGTTGTGCTGGTGGATGCGGGCGTCGACCCCGGGCGGGTTGATGATGTAGCGGTTGCCGACGTTCGCGGTGTGGTCGAAGACGTCCGCGATGTGCAGGTGCTTCAGGCGGTCCCCGGCGTAGTCCATCATCTCGCGAACATCCCGGGCGCCCTGGCCTAGGTGGTACGCGTGCGGGAAGCAGAACTCGTAGTTCAGCCAGTCGCGGTCCACGCCGCGGATGATCTGCACGGCCCGGTCGTTCTCCTCGACGAAGTCGTAGGGGTGCGCCTCGATCGTGCACTCGAGCCCGTACTTCTCGAAGACGGGCACCAGCTCCTCCATCGACTTGTAGAACTGGCCCTCGCTCTGCCGGGGACGGTTCGGGTCCCCGGAGAACTCGGTCGCGATCAGCGGCACCTCGAGCGCGTCGGCGATCTCCAGCAGCCGCTTCCAGTTGCGCACCTGCGCCTGGCGCTCCTGCTCGTCGGGGCTCGCCCAGTCGAAGACGGGGTTCATGGTCCAGATCTTCACCCCGGTGTCCTTCATCGCCTGCTTGACCTCGGCGATCTGGTGACGGTCGACCTTGGGGTAGTGGTGCCACTCGTGGAAGTCGGCGCGGGGCGAGAGCTCGAGGTACTCGTAGCCCAGCTCGGCCGCCTTCGCGAGCTCGCCGGCGACGCTGAGATGCGGGTGGTACATGGACGGGTCCAGCAGGATCTTGACCATCAGAGGTCTCCTCTCACTTCACGCCCAGGCCGCACTCGGCCAGGAACTCACGGGTGGCGATCGCGTTGGGCAGCGGGAGCGCCGGGTCGCAGGGGTAGAGGTCCTGCTCGCAGATCACGTACAGCTCCTTGTCGAGCGTGGTGAGCTTCGCGACCAGGTCCTTCATGTCGGGCAGGCCCGCGGGCGGACGCACCGAGGCACCCTTGGCGACGGCCTCCCCGAACGGCCAGTCCTTCTCGTGCGCCTCGCGGGTGAGATCCGGGTCGAAGGCCTTGATGTGCACGTACCCGATCCGCTCCGGGTACTCGTCGATCATCGTCACCGGGTCCCCGCCGCCGTAGATGATGTGCCCGGTGTCCAGGCAGAACGAGACCAGCTCCGGATCGGTCGCCTCGAACACGCGGGCGATCTCCTCCGGGGTCTCGATGTGGGAGTCACCGTGGGGGTGCAGCACCATCGTGAGGCCGTAGTCCTCCTTGAGCAGCCTCCCCAGCCGGTTCGCGTTCTCGACGTACAGCCGCCACGCGTCCCCGGTCAGCTCGCGCTCGTCGGTGAACTCCCAGGTCTTGTCGTCGCGGTAGAGCGGAGGCAGGTGCACCATGTACTCCGCGCCGACGGCCGCGTGGGTCTCGGCGATCGCGCGGAAGGTCCGCTCGGTCTCCGCCCAGGCCTCCTCCTTGTGCAGGATCCCCCAGCCGGTGCCGGCCACGACGCGGAAGCCGTGCTCGTCCATGACGGACTGCAGCTCCTTCGCGTCCTTCGGGAAGTAGCCCCACGGCCCGGTCTCCATCACGGAGAAGCCGGCCTCGGCCATCTCGCCGAGCGCGGTGCGCCAGGGGATCTGCTTCTCGTCCTCGGGGAACCACACGCCCCACTGGTCCGGGCACACGCCGATGGTGAGCTTGTCGAACGGCGCCTCGGGGTTGCGCGAGCGGTCGGTGTTCATGGTGTCTCCTTCGACGAGGGGCGTGGCGAGGGGCCGGGACCCGGGATCCGGACGGGCAGTCGGGCGGGTCCGCGAGCGGGGTCAGTCTGACGGATGCGTCGTTCTCAGCCGCCTCCGGCCCGGAAGCGGCTGAGAACGACGCAACGGTGGCCCGATGCGGGCCGACGAGCTCAGTCGTGCGTCGGGAAGCTCATCGAGGACTCGACGGTCTCGTTCTGCGAGGGCCAGCGGGTGGTGACGGCCTTCTGGCGGGTGTAGAAGCCGACGCCCTCCGGGCCGTGGGCGTGGTGCTCGCCGAACAGGGAGTCCTTCCAGCCGCCGAAGGAGTAATAGCCCACCGGGGTCGGGATCGGGACGTTGATGCCGATCATGCCCACCTGGATCTCGTCCTCGAAGCGGCGCGCGTAGTGGCCGGAGTCGGTGAAGATCGCGGTGCCGTTGCCGAACGGGGAGGAGTTCACGAGCTCCACGGCCTCGTCGAAGTTGTTCACGTGCATCACCACGAGCACCGGGCCGAAGACCTCCTCGGTGTAGGTGGGATGGTCGGCGGCGAGATCGGTGATGACCGTCGGCCCCACGAAGTTGCCGTTCTCGTGTCCCTCGACCACGAGCCCCCGGCCGTCGACCACGATCGTGGCCCCGGCGGCCTCGGCCTCGTCGGTCATGCGGATCACGCGCGCCTTCGCATCGGGCGTGATCACCGGCGGCATGTCGGTCTCGGGGTTCGCGCCCGGGCCGACGACGAGCTTCTCGGCCTCGGCCTTGATCGCCTCGAGGAACGCCTCGTGCGCATCGCCGACGGTCACGGCGACCGGGACGGCCATGCAGCGCTCGCCGGCGGAGCCGAAGGCGCCCGAGGCGACCTGGCTCGCGGCGAACTCGATGTTCGCATCCGGCATCACGACCGCGTGGTTGTTCGCGCCGCCGAGGGCCTGGACCCGCTTGCCGGCGGCGGAGGCGGTCTGGTGGACGTGCTTCGCGATCGGGGTGGAGCCGACGAAGGACACTCCGGAGATCCCGTCGTGCGTGCACAGCGCGTCGACGACGCTCTTGCCGCCGTGGACCACCTGGAAGACGCCGTCGGGCAGGCCGGCCTCCCGGTAGAGGCGGGCGACGATGTTCGAGGCGGAGGGGTCGCGCTCGGAGGGCTTGAGGATGAAGGCGTTGCCGGTCCCGATCGCGATCGGGTGCATCCAGAAGGGCACCATCGCCGGGAAGTTGAACGGTGTGATCCCGGCGACGACGCCCAGCGGCTGGCGCAGGGTGTGCGCGTCCACGCCGGTGGAGACGTTCTGGGAGAAGCCGCCCTTGAGGTCCTGGGTGATGGAGGTGGCGAACTCGAGGGTCTCCAGGCCGCGGGCGATCTCGCCCTTCGCGTCGCCCAGGGTCTTGCCGTGCTCGCGGGTGATGACCTCGGCGATCTCGTCGGTCGCGGCGATCACCAGCTCCCGCATGCGGTAGAGGATCTGGGTGCGCTTGGCGAGGGAGACCTGCTGCCACTGCTTCTGTGCGGCGACGGCGACCTGCACGGCGCGGTCGACGGTGGAGGCGTCGCCGAGCTGCAGCGTGCCGACCTCCTCGCCGGTGGCGGGGTTCATGATCGGCTGGGTGGAGCCGGTGCCGACGACCTCCTGGCCGTCGATGACGTGGCTGATGTCGTATCCCATGGGGTTCTCCTCGGGGTGTTGCGGGTCTGGGGGCTGGTGGGGCGCGGGCGGATCAGTCCGCCGGGCGGAGGTAGTGGCGCTGCGGGGCGAGGTCCTGCTCGTACTGGGCTCGCGCCTGCTGGGTGGACTCGAGGCGGGAGACGGCGCTGACCGGCACGTCCCACCAGCCGATCCCGGGCGGGTTCGGGCCGTACAGGTTCGTGTTGACCACGATCGCGGTCGCCTCGGTGGAGGCCTCCGCCCGCCGGTACGCCTCGCGGAAGTCGGCGGTGCTGGAGACCTCCTGCACCTCGAGGCCGTAGGAGCGGATGTTCGCGGGGATGTCGAAGGGCAGCTTCTCGCCGTCGAGCATCCCGCTCTTCTCGTCGCGCATGCGGTACTTGGTGCCGAAGCGCTGGGAGCCGTGGGACTCCGAGAGCGAGCCGATCGAGGACCAGCCGTGGTTCTGCAGGATCACGAGGATGACCTTGATGCGCTCGGCGACGATCGTGGCGATCTCCTGCGGCGCCATCTGGAAGGTGCCGTCGCCGATGATCGCGACGACCTCCGCATCGGGCGCGGCCATCTTCGCGCCGAGCGATGCGGGCAGCTCGTAGCCCATGCAGGAGTAGCCGTACTCGAGGTGGTACTGCTGCGGGGAGCGGGCCTTCCACAGCGCCTGCAGGTCGCCGGGCATGGAGCCGGCGGCGTTGATGACGATGTCCTCGTCGCCCATCAGCTCGTTCAGCGCCCCGAAGATCTCGGTCTGGGCTGGCAGCTCCTGGTCGTGCGGGGCGAAGCAGGGCTCGACAAGCTCCTCCCACTGTGCGCGCAGCTCGCGGGCGCGCTCGCCGTGCTCGGCCGGGGCCTGCCAGCCCTCGAGCCCGGCCTGCAGCGCGCCGAGGCCCTCGCGGGCGTCGGCCACCAGCATGGTCGCGGCGTGCTTCGCGGCGTCGAAGGCCTTGACGTTGAGGTTCACGAAGCGCACGTCGGGGTTGCGGAAGGCGGTGTGGGAGGCGGTGGTGAAGTCGGTGTAGCGGGTGCCCACGCCGATCACCACGTCGGCCTCCGCGGCGAGGGTGTTCGCCGCGTCGTTGCCGGTCGCGCCGACGCCGCCGATGCACAGTGGATGGTCGGCGCTCAGCGCACCCTTGCCGGCCTGGGTGTCGAGCACCGGGATGCCGGTCGCGTCGGTGAAGGCCGCGAGCGCCTCGCTCGCCTCGGAGTAGACCGCGCCGCCGCCGGCGATGACGACGGGGCGCTTCGCGCCGCGGATCACCTCGAGCGCGCGGTCCAGCGCCGCGGGCTCGGGCACGGGGCGGCCGACGTGCCAGGTGCGCTCGGCGAACAGCTCCAGCGGCCAGTCGTGCGCCTCGGCCTGCACGTCCTGGGGGAGGCAGATCGTCACGGCGCCGGTCTCGGCGGGGTCGGTGAGCACGCGCATCGCGGCCAGCAGCGAGGGGATCAGCTGCTCGGGACGCCAGATGCGGTCGAAGTAGCGGCTGACGGGGCGGAACGCGTCGTTGACGGTGACGTCCATGGCCCGCTCGTCCTCGAGCTGCTGCAGCACCGGGTCCACGGCGCGGTTGGCGAAGACGTCGCTGGGCAGGATCAGCACCGGGATCCGGTCGATGGTCGCCAGCGCCGCGCCCGTGACCATGTTGGTCGAGCCCGGGCCGATAGAGGCAGTGCACGCCATGGCCTGCAGGCGGTTCCTCGTGCGCGCGTAGGCGACCGCCGTGTGGACCATGTTCTGCTCGTTGCGGGCCTGGTAGTAGGGCATCTCCGCCTCAGCGGGGACGGCGGGCTCGGCGGGGCTGCCGCCCTCGGCCGGGGCCGGGTCGAGCGCGTTCTGCAGGAGCGCCTGGCCCACGCCCGCGACGTTGCCGTGGCCGAAGATGCCGAAGGCACCGGGGATCAGGCGCTGCCGCACGCCGTCGCGCTCGCTGTGCTGGGCGGCGAGGAAGCGCACCAGGGCCTGGGCGACGGTGAGCCGGATCGTGCCGGCAGGGGCCGATGTCGTGCCGGCGGGGGCCGAAGGGGTCTCGCTCATGCTGCCTCCGTGATGCTGGCCCGCCGCGCAGGGGCGGGGAAATCGGACCCGCCGAGCTCGCCGGCGGGGGATCGGTGTCACCGTCGGGGCCGATGCGGCACTCGACGGTGAGCTCGTAGGACAAGCATGGCCCGAGACGCCGACCCTGTCAACACTTTGTCAAGACAAGAATGTCGATCGTATCGAATCGCGTTCCCGCAGGTCGGCACGCCGGAGTGTCGAGAACGCGGGGACATCAGCCCTTCCCGGGGCCAGGATCCTGTGTTAGCTTCCCTACTCGTCAGCATCATCCCGTCGAAAAGACAGGACAATCAGGACTCGCTGTCGCTCCCCCATCCTGACATGACCGGCCGGGCGGGGCCCGGGCCGTCGGTCCCGCGGCTCCGAGCCGTCGGCCCGCCGGACCAGCACCACCGGTCGGGCAGGCCCCGCACCGTCGACCGGACCGCAGGAGGAGCGACGCGCACCACGCAGCACAACGCAGGCGGTGCCCCGGCACCGCGCACCGACGCCCCGAGGCGCCGGCCTCAGGTTCCAAGGAGGGGACATGAGCCTCACCCCGCCGCAGTCCACCGAGAAGATCCGCGCGCTGGTCGCACGGACCCCCGCCTCCGGGAAGAAGCGGTCCATCGGCTTCCTCGCCGTCGTCGCCTGCCTCGGCGGGTTCCTCTTCGGCTACGACACCGGCGTCATCTCCGGCGCGCTGCCCTACATGCACATGCCCGCCGAGGCGGGCGGGCTGGGCCTGACCTCCCTCGAGGAGGGGTTGATCGGCGGGTTCCTCCTGTTCGGCTGCGCCGTCGGCGCCGTGCTCGGCGGGCGCCTGTCCGACAGCTACGGCCGCCGCCACAACATCCTGCTGCTGGCCGTCGTCTTCTTCGTCGGCGCCGTCGGCTGCGCCCTCGCCCCGAACATCACCGTCATGTACATCGCCCGCTTCGTGCTGGGCCTGGCCGTCGGCGGCGCCTCCACCACCGTGCCCGTCTACCTCTCCGAGTCCGCGCCCAAGGAGCAGCGCGGCATGCTCGTCGCGGTCGACCAGCTCATGATCGTCACCGGCCAGCTCGCCGCCTTCGCCTTCAACGCGATCATAGCCTCGATCCAGGGCGGGCCGACGGCCGTGGTCGAGAACGACCCCTCGGGCGCCCACGAGGCCGGCGCGAGCGTGTCCTGGGACGTGCTCGCCGGGATCGCCGGGGTCACGGTCTCCGAGGGCAACGGCCATGCCTGGCGCTTCATGCTCGTGCTCTGCTCGATCCCCGCGATCGCGCTGTGGATCGGGATCCGCCTGATGCCGGAGTCGGCACGCTGGCACGTGGGTCGCGGCGAGCTCGCCGAGGCCATCGGCTCCCTCAAGCGGCTGCGCATCGAGGGCAGGCACGACGTGGTCACCGAGGTCGCCGAGATGGAGGAGGCCCGACGCCTCGACGCGAAGCGGGAGAAGCTCAGCCTCCGCGCCGGGCTCCGGGTGCCGTGGCTGCGCTCGATCATCGTCTTCGGCGGCATCTTCGCGATCCTCCAGCAGCTCACCGGCGTGAACACGATGATGTACTACGCGCCGAAGGTGCTGATGGCCGCGGGCTTCGACTCGCAGGCCTCGATCATCCTCAACGTCTTCACCGGCGTCGCCTCCGTGATCGGCTCCGGCCTGGGTCTGCTCGCGCTGCGCCGCTTCGGCCGACGCCAGGTGCTGCTGGTGGGCCAGGCGATCCTCACCCTGTCCCTCATCGCGATGACCGCGATCTTCCTGCTCGGCATCAACCCGTACATCGACGTCAGCGGCGCCGTCTCCGAGGACATCCCCGGCTTCGTCCCCTATCTCGTGGTGGTCGTGATCGTGCTGTTCATGCTCGGCATGCAGTCCGGACCCGGCCCGGTGATGTGGGTGATGCTCTCGGAGATCTTCCCGAACTCGATCCGCGGCGCCGCCAACGGCTTCGCGGTGATGATCCTGTGGATCACCAACATGATCGTCACCGTCACCTTCCCCGTGCTGATCGACGGGATGGGGCCGGTGTTCACCTACGCCCTGTTCGCGGCGATCAACGTCTTCGCCGTCATCTGGTACTTCCTGCGCGTCCCGGAGACGCGGAAGTTCACCCTCGAGCGCATCGAGTGGGAGTTCCGCGAGGCCGGCGGCGTCATCCGCCTGCGCTGAGGGCCGACGGCCCCGCCTGCTGATCCCCACCGAGTGCTGCATCTGGACCGCTATGGCGGCTCCGCAGCGGTCCAGATGCAGCACTCGGGGGCCCGAGTTCCCGACCGTCCGTCCTGAATGCGACGACCCCGGCCCTTGGACCCCGCCCCAGACCCCGACCCCTCGACCGTCCCGCACGACCCCACCTCCCGAGAGGACCGCGCCATGAGCACGAAGCCCCTGTCCGTCGCCGTGATCGGAGCCGGCATGGCCGGCCGCACCCACGCCAACGCCTGGCGCCAGGCCGGCACCGTCTACGACCTGGGCCTGCCGCCCGTGCGCCTGGCCACCATCGCCGACGCCCACCTCCCCTTCGCCGAGGACGCCGCCGCGCGCTACGGCTACGAGAACGCCGTGGGCGACTGGCGCGCCGTCGCCGAGGACGACTCGATCGCCATCGTCTCGATCGTCGTGGGCAATGCCCTGCACCGCGAGATCGCCGAGGCCATGGCCGCGGCCGGCAAGCACGTGCTGTGCGAGAAGCCGCTCGCAGGCACCCTCGAGGACGCGAAGGCCATGGCCGAGCTCGAGGCGCAGCACCCGGAGCTCGTGCTCGCCACCGGCTACACCTTCCGCCGCAACGCCGGCATCGCCATGCTCGCGAAGCTCGCCCGCGAGGGTGCCCTCGGCGAGGTCTCCCACCTCGACGCCCGCTACTGGTGCGACTACGGCGCGGACCCGAACGTGCCGATGGCCTGGCGGTACAGGGGCCCGATGGGCTCCGGCGCGCTCGGCGACGTCGGCTCGCACCTGGTGGACTCGGCCGAGCTGATCATGGGGCCCGTCGTCGAGGTCTCCGGCGCGCAGCTGGTGCGCACGATCGCCGAGCGCCCGGTCGCCAGCGGCGCCGTCGCGGGCGGCCGGGGCGTCACCGCCGCGGCCGACGCCCCCAAGGAGGAGGTGGAGAACGACGACGTCGCGACCTTCACCGCCCGCTTCGCCTCCGGCGCGGCCGGCACCTTCTCCGTCTCGCGCGTCGCCCACGGCCTGCCCAACTACAAGAACCTCGCCGTGCTCGGCACCGGCGGCACCGCCACCTGGTCCCTGGACCGCACCGGCGAGATCCAGCTGGCCGACGCCTCCTCGCCCGCGGGCCTCGGCGGCCTCCGCCAGGTGCTGGTGAACCCCGAGTTCCCCTACTTCGCGAACGGCTCCTCGATGGCCTTCGGCGGGGTGGGTCTGAATCAGATCGAGCAGTTCACCTACCAGGCCCACGCCTTCCTCCAGCAGGTCGCCGGCATCGAGGACGGCGCCCTGCCGCGCTGCGCGAGCTTCGCCGACGGCTACCGCCAGATGCGCATCCTCGGCGCGGTCGCGGAGTCCGCCGAGCGCGGCGGTGCGGCCGTCCAGGTCGACTGACCCCGTCCCACTGACGCGAAAGGATCCCCGCCATGGCCTTCACCTACGGCGCCTACACCGCCTGCCTGCAGGACCGCTCCCTGGCCGAGGCCCTCGACGTGCTCGCCGCCGCGGGCCTGAAGGGCGCCGAGCTCAACACCGGCGGCTTCATCCCCTCCCCGCACGCGCACGTCGACGCGCTGCTGGTCAGCGAGAAGGAGCGGCGCGAGCTGCGCGCCCTCTTCGCCGACAAGGGCATGGAGCTGACCGGTCTGACCGTCTCCGGCAACCCGCTCTCGCCGCTGCCCACCGAGGGCCTCCCGCACGCCCACGACCTGCGACGCACCATCGAGCTGGCCGGGACGCTCGGCGTGCGTGACGTGGTCGCGATGTCCGGCACCCCCGGCACCGACCCCGGCGCCCGCTGCCCGGCCTGGATCGTGAACCCCTGGAACGGCATCGACCTCGAGATCCTGGACTACCAGTGGTCCGTCGCGGTGCCCTTCTGGAAGGAGGTCGACGCCCTCGCCCGGGCGCACGACGTCCAGCTCGCCTTCGAGATGCACCCCCGCAACCTCGTCTTCTCCCCGCCCACCTTCGAGCAGTTCCTGGACCGCGTGGAGCCGACGAACATCGGCGTGAACCTCGACCCCTCGCACCTGTTCTGGCAGCAGATGGAGCCGATCGACTGCATCGAGCGGCTCGGCGCGCACATCACGCACGTCCATGCCAAGGACACCGCGGTGCTGCCCGGCGCGGCGGTGCGCGGCGTGCTCGACACCGTCTTCGACCCGGTGCCGGAGGACTCTGCCCAGCGCACCCCCACCGGCATCGGCCACTGGTGCTCGACCTGGCCCGAGGACCCGGCCTGGCGCTTCGTGGCCCTCGGCGAGGGGCACGACGTCGACTACTGGACCCGATTCCTCGCGGCGCTCGCCGCGGTGAACCCCGACCTGAGCGTCAACATCGAGCACGAGGACGCGGCGTTCGGGCAGGTCGAGGGCCTCGAGCGCGGCGCCCGCACCCTGCTCGCCGCCGCCGGGGCCGCCGGGGTCTGACCCCGCCGGGGCCCGGCGCCGGTGGATCACGGCGCCGGCCCGGTCGTGGTCGATCCCATGAGAAGTGTCGATATCGGGCGTCATTCCAGCACTTCTCATGGGATGGGGCCGCCGCAACGTCGCCGTCCCGTACCGTCCCGCCTCGTCCCGTCCCGCCACCTCTGCTCTGCCCGCAGTCCCGTCCCATAGAAGGAGCACCTCATGCCTCTCGTCCGCATCACCCAGCAGGACGTCCGCACCCCCGAAGAGACCCGGCAGATGGCCGATCTCGTCCAGGACGTCATGCTCGAGCTGTTCGCCGCCCCGCCCGGGGACCGCTACCAGATCGTCGAGACTCTCCCGGTCGGCTCGATCATCGCCGAGGACACCGGGCTCGGCCTCGAGCGCAGCGACGGCGTCGTCATCATCCACATCACCCAGCAGGGCAGGGGAGAGGAGCAGAAGAAGGCGATCTACGCCGCCCTCGCCGAGCGACTCTCCGCCGCGGGGCTCGTGCGCGAGGACGACCTGATCATCTCCGTCGTGGAGAACGGCCACGAGGACTGGTCGTTCGGGAAGGGGCGTGCGCAGTTCCTCACCGGGGAGCTCTGAGCCCGGAGCTTCTGCACTCGGCCGGCAGTCCCGCAACCGGGCGCCTGCGGCGACCGAGTGCTGCATCTGGACCGCTATGGCGGCCCCTTAGCGGTCCAGATGCAGCACTCGATGGGAGGTCGGGCGCTGCGGGCCCGGCCGCATCACCGGGCGCTGCGGGCCCGGCCGCGTCACCCGGCCCCGTCGGCTCCGCCCGACAAGCAAGCAGATTTGTATGGACAAAGAGCGTCTCCCATGTGATCATGGGAGCACCCGGAAGGTCGCGCAGCAGTGCAGCCAGCGACGTCCGCACCAGGTTCTGACGCAGGGAGGCATGGACAGCCATGGCATCTGATCTCGACATCATCACGTTCGGCCGCAGCGGCGTGGACATCTACCCCTTGGAGATCGAGAAGGGGCTCGAGGACATCCACAGCTTCGGGAAGTTCCTCGGCGGCAGCCCGACGAACGTCGCCGTCGCCGCCGCACGGCTCGGGCACACCCCGGCCGTGATCACCGGCGTGGGGGACGACCCCTTCGGCCGCTACGTGGTCAAGGAGATGGAGCGCCTCGGCGTCTCGGGCCGCTTCGTCGTGAGGAACACGGAGCTGAACACCCCGATCACGCTGTGCGAGATCTTCCCGCCGGACGACTTCCCGCTGTACTTCTACCGCCAGCCCAGCGCTCCCGATCTGCAGGTCGCCCCCGAGCACCTCGACCTCGACGCGATCCGCGAGGTGCCGCTGTTCTGGTTCTCCGGCACGGGCCTGTCCGAGGAGCCCAGCCGCTCCGCCCACTTCGCGGCCCTCGAGGCCCGCGGCGGCACCGGCAGCTCCGGCACCGGGCACACCGTCTTCGACCTCGACTACCGGCCCATGTTCTGGTCCTCGATCGAGGAGGCCCGCGAGCAGTACCGCGAGGCGCTCAAGCACACCACCGTCGCCGTCGGCAACAAGGAGGAGTGCGAGGTCGCCGTCGGCGAGACCGAGCCCGAGCGGGCGGCCGACGCGCTGCTCGAGGCCGGCGTGAAGATCGCGATCGTCAAGCAGGGGCCCAGGGGCGTGCTCGGCAAGACGGCCGACGAGCACGTGGTCGTCGCCCCGAACCTGATCCAGGTGATCAACGGCCTCGGCGCCGGCGACAGCTTCGGCGGCTCGCTCTGCCACGGCCTGCTCACCGGGCAGTCCCTCGAGGAGACCCTCACCCGCTGCAACGCGGCCGGCGCCATCGTCACCAGCCGCCTGGAGTGCTCCACCGCCATGCCGACGACCGAGGAGATCGACCTGCTCCTCGCGGGCGGCGACCCCAACCACGGCAAGACCGTCGACGAGATGCTCGGCGCCCTGCGGGGTCGCGGCGCCGTCGGAGCGGAGCAGCGATGACCAGCACCACGACCGACAGCACCACCGCCGGCACCGCGGCGAGCCCCAGGACCACCGCCGACGCCTTCGTCTCCACCTACGACGAGGTCACCCGCGTGCGGATCGAGGATCCGGGTCGCTTCGCGCGCCTGGCCGCGACCCGTCGGCGCCGCACCGTGGCCGACACCGACGGCACGATGATGATCATCGCCGCCGACCACCCCGCGCGCGGCGCCCTCGGCGTCGGCTCCCGCGACCAGGCCATGGCCTCCCGCACCGAGCTGCTGGACCGCATGCGCGAGGCGCTCGCCGTGCCCGGCGTGGACGGGGTGCTCGGCACCGCCGACATCCTCGAGGACCTGCTGGTCATGGGCGCTCTCGAGGACAAGGTCGTGTTCGCCTCGATGAACCGCGGCGGCCTCCAGGGCGGCTCCTGGGAGATCGAGGACCGCTTCACCGCCTACGACGCCGCCTCGATCAAGCAGGCCGGCTTCGACGGCGGGAAGATGCTCACCCGCATCGACCTGGACGACGACCGCACCTCCTTCATCCTCGAGGCGAGCGCGCAGGCCGTCACCGACCTCGCCCGCCACGAGCTGATCGCGATGGTCGAGCCGTTCATGTCCTCCCGCCCCGGCGGGCCCGGCACGAAGGTCGTCAACGACCTCTCCCCGGAAGCGGTCATCAAGTCCATCCACATCGCCCAGGGCCTCGGCGCGACCAGCGCCTACACCTGGCTGAAGCTGCCCGCGGTGGCGGACATGGAGCGGGTCATGGACGCGACCACCATGCCGACCCTGATCCTCGGCGGCGACCCCGTGGACGACGACCCCGAGACCCTCCGCGCCTCGTGGGGCAGGGCCCTGGCCCGCCCGAACGTGCGCGGGCTCGTCGTCGGCCGGACGCTGCTGTACCCGGCGGGGGACGACGTCTCCGCGGCGGTCTCCGCCTCGGTCGACATGATCCGCAGCACGAGCGCGGGCTGACGGGCGCCCGCACCGCGCCCGTCCCGGCATCCCTGAGAACAGGAGAGCATCCATGACCACCAGCGAGCAGCTCCACCTGCCGGCCGGCTCCACCGGCCGCGGGAACTACGAGACGATCATCGACCCCGGCGCGCGCGAGGGATGGGTCCACACCGGCCTGCGCGTCCTCGCCCTCGCCCCGGGCGGCAGCGAGGTCGTCACCGCCAACGGGGTCGAGGCGATGGTCGTGCCGCTGAACGGCGCGTGCGACGTCGCCGTCGGCGGCGAGGACCATCACCTGCGCGGCCGCGAGGACGTCTTCGCCTCCGCGACCGACGTGCTCTACGTGCCCGTCGGCTCCCAGCTGACGATCTCCTCGAAGGACGGCGGTCGCTTCGCGCTCGCCACCGCGGTCGCGACCGGCAGCCACCCGGTCGCGCTGATCCGCGCCGAGGACGTGCCGGTCGAGATCCGCGGCGGCGGGAACATGACCCGCAAGGTGCGCAACTTCGGCACCGTCGGCGCCTTCGACCAGATGGACTCGCTCATCGCCTGCGAGGTCATCACCCCGGGCGGGAACTGGTCCAGCTATCCCGCGCACAAGCACGACGAGACGGTCGACGACGGCGATCACCAGGAGTCGGAGCTCGAGGAGATCTACTACTACGAGATCCAGGACGGCCCGTCCGGCCCCGGCTTCGGCTTCCACCAGACCACCTCCAGCGGCGAGGACAAGCCGATCGACGTGCTCTCCGAGGTGCGCACCGGCGACACCGTCCTCGTCCCGCACGGCTGGCACGGCCCCTGCGCCGCCGCGCCCGGCCACGACATGTACTACCTGAACGTCATGGCCGGCCCCGACCCGGTGCGGGCCTGGAACATCACCGACCATCCCGATCAGACCTGGGTGCGCGGCACCTGGGAGAGCGCCGGGATCGACCCCCGACTCGAAGGAGAGGCCCGATGACCGCAGAGCATGCAGACCCGGTGCAGCCCGGACCGCAGACTGCGCCCCCGCAGGACGTGCGAATCGGCGTGATCGGCGTCGGCCGCATGGGCGCCGACCACGTCGAGCGCATCTCGCGCCGCATCAAGGGCGCACGTGTCGCCGTGGTCAGCGACTACCTGCGCGAGACCGCCGAGAAGGTCGCCGCCACCGCGCCCGGCTCCCGCGTGGTCGACACCTGGGAAGAGGTCGTCGCGGCCGAGGACGTCGACGCCGTGCTCATCGCGAGCCCCGGCCAGTTCCACCGCGAGCAGGTGCTGGCCTGCATCGACGCCGGCAAGCCGGTGCTCTGCGAGAAGCCGCTGGCGATGAACCCCACAGACGCCTACGACGTGGTCCGCGCCGAGCACGAGGCCGGCGCCTCGCTCGTCTCGCTCGGATTCATGCGCCGCTTCGACACGGGCTACGGCGAGCTGAAGGACGCGCTCGAGGCCGGCGAGCTCGGCTCCCCGCTGCTGCTGAACTGCAAGCACCGCAACGCCACGGTGCTGCCGGGCTTCACCGACACGCACATGGTCTACGACTCGGCCGTGCACGAGATCGACGCGATCTCCTTCTTCCTCGAGGAGCCGGTCGTCTCCGTGCAGACCGTCATGCCGCGCAGCACGGAGAAGGCGCCCGAGGGGCTGCACGACCCGCTGCTGTTCCTGTTCCGCACCGCCTCCGGCACCGTGGTCACCGACGAGCTGTGGGTCAGCACCGACGCCGGCTACGAGGTCCGCACCGAGCTCGTCGGCTCGAAGGGCGCAGCGACCGTGGGCCAGGAGTCCGGGATGGTCACCACCCAGCAGGCCGGCTCCCGCTGGGGCGGGCGGGTGCCGCTGGACTTCCGGCCCCGCTTCATCGCCGCCTACGACGCGGAGGTGCAGGCCTGGGTCGCCGCGGTGGCCGACGGCAGCAACATCGCCCCCCGCTCGGCGACCGCCTGGGACGGCTACGTCGCGGCCGCCGTGTGCGAGGCCGCGGAGCGCTCGCTCACGGCCGACGGGGCGGTCGACGTGACCCTGCAGGACCGCCTCGCCTGAGGCGGTGCGGCGGGGCGGCCCGTATCCTTCGGGACAGCCCGGAACTCGAGGAGGACGACGTGGACAGCGAGAACGCAGCGGAGGGTGCCGCGGGGGGCGCCGACGCGCCGACGGGTGGCGTGTCGGGCGGCGCCGGGAACGGCGCGTCAGGCAGCGGTGCACCCGGGAGCGCCGCGCCGGAGAACGGCGCGATCACCCTCGACCTCGTCATCGACCGCGAGGCGAGCGCCCCGCTGTACCTGCAGCTCGCCGGCGGCATCGAGGAGGCGATCCGCTCCGGCGTGCTGCCCCCGGGCAGCCGCCTCGAGAACGAGCTGGCGCTGTCCAAGCGGCTGAAGCTCTCCCGCCCCACGGTGCGACAGGGCATCCAGGAGCTCGTGGACAAGGGCATGCTCGTGCGCAAGCGCGGAGTGGGCACCCAGGTGGTGCAGGCACCGGTGAACCGACAGGTCGCGCTGACGTCGCTGTACGACGACCTGCGCACCGCCGGGAAGGCACCGCGCACCGAGGTCGTCGAGTACCGCATCGGCCGGCCCTCCCCGGAGGCGCTGGACCGCCTGCAGCTCTCCCCGGGGGAGCAGGTGCTGGACCTCATCCGCGTGCGCTACGCCGACGGGGAGCCGCTCGCGGTCATGCGCAACACGATCCCGGAGCGGATCGCGCCCTCCCGCGAAGAGCTGGCCGCCTCGGGCCTGTACGCCTGCCTGCGCGAACGCGGCATCACCACCGTGCTCGCGCACGAGCGGATCGGCGCGACCGTCGCCGACGAGGAGCATGCCGAGCTGCTGGACGAGGAGCTCGGCGCGGCGCTGCTGACCATGGAGCGCAAGTCCTTCGCGAACGACGGCAGCGTGGTCGAGTTCGGGTACCACGTGTACCGGGCGTCCCGGTACTCCTTCGAGGTCACGCTCGTCGACTCCTGAGCGCGGCAGCTGGGCGGCTGCGGTCGCCGGCCGCGCCGGCCGCCAGGACCGCCGGGGCCGCGCCGGCTGCCGGGGCCGCCGGGGCCGCGACGTCCGCCGGGGCCGCCGGGGCCGCGACGTCCGCCGGGACCGCCGGGGCCAGGAATGCGCCGTTCCGTTCGTCGCCAAGCTGGTCGGGAGTCACTGCGCGGGGCAACATGCACCGCCTGCCCTAACCGAA
>NZ_QXCP01000002.1 GCF_003711805.1 Brachybacterium sp. EE-P12
CACCTAGTCAAAACAGCCTGACCAAACCAACCGACTGACTCCAACCAGCTTGACAGTCAACGTTCTGAACCACTTCGGGCACGAAAGTGGTTCAGAACGGCGCATTCTTCGCTGCGGGCGGGTGCGCGCGAGGCCCTCGCCGCGGGCGGGTGCGAGTGCGATGCGGGGCGGAGGAGTGCGGGGCGGGCCATGACGAGGCCAGCGGGATGATTAATGTGCGGACTTGTGTTCCGCACAGATCGACATCGCTCAGAGACTCCGCGCGTCGCCCGACGGCGGGGCGCGATGCGGCCGCACCGGAGAACGCCCAGGCCACAAGGCAATCCGGGAGAATCGCCGCCCACCTCTACCACGTGCTAGTAGCACGTGATAGTTTGTACGGACATCGCGACCCAGAGATATGCACAGCGTGGTCAGGGTCGTCGATGCCATCACGGACGAAGGAGTCACGATGTCGCACGGACCGCTCACGCCGGCACCTGCCGGCCCTGCTCACCTCCCGCCCCTCACCCCGGGGCCCTACCGCAGCCGGCTCGGGAAGGTGGCGCTCGTCGCCACCCTCGGCGGGCTGCTGTTCGGCTACGACACGAGCGTCATCAACGGCGCCGGCGGCTTCATGTCGGAGGACCTCGGCCTGGACGCCCTGGGGCTCGGCATCGCCGTCAGCTCGCTGCTGTTCGCCGCGGCCGTCGGCGCCCTCACCGGCGGCCGCGTCTCCGACGCCATCGGCCGCAAGCGCACCATCCTCGTGATGGCGCTGATGTTCCTGGTCGGCGTCGTGATCGTGGTCAGCGCGCCGGGCCTCGGCGCGGTGGTCGCGGGCCGCATCGTGCTCGGGCTCGCCGTCGGCACCGCCTCCGTCGCGGTGCCCGTCTACCTCGCCGAGCTCGCCCCTTACGAGATCCGCGGTTCCCTCGCGGGGCGCAACGAGATGATGATCGTGACGGGTCAGCTGGCCGCCATCGTCGTCAACGCGATCATCGGCAACCTGTGGGGCGAGCAGTTCGTCGGCATCTGGCGCGTGATGTTCGTGTTCGCCGGCATCCCGGCGGTGCTGCTGCTCCTGGGCATGGCGCGTCTGCCGGAGTCGCCGCGCTGGCTGGTCGCCAAGGGCCGTGCGGACGAGGCGCTCACGATCCTGGAGACCCTGCGCCCCGAGGGTCGGGCCGTCCCCGAGCTCGCCGACATCTCCTGCAGCCAGGAGGCCGAGGCCCGCCGCAGCACCATGAGCCTGGCCGAGATCCTCTCGAACCGGAACCTCGTGAAGATCGTGCTGATCGGCTGCGGCCTCGCGTTCTTCCAGCAGACCACCGGCATCAACTCGATCCTCTACTACGGCGAGAAGGTGCTGCACGAGTCCGGCTTCACCCACGGCGGCGCCCTGATCGCCAACATCGCCCCGGCCGCGATCTCCGTGCTCGCAGCGATCATCGCCCTGCAGATGATGGACCGCGTCAGCCGGCGCAAGACCTTCCTGTGGGGCTACGGCCTGGTGGCCGTCTTCCACCTGCTCATCGGCCTCGCCGCGGTGACGATCCCCGAGAACCCCGACAGCCTGCTGAAGCCCTTCGTGCTGCTGGCCCTGATCACCCTCTTCGTCGGCGCGATGCAGCTGTGCCTGAACGTCGCCACCTGGGTGACCCTCTCGGAGATCTTCCCGCAGCGGATGCGGGCGTTCGGCATGGGCGTCTCCGTGTTCGTGCTGTGGATGACGAACTCGTTCCTGGGCCTGTTCTTCCCGAAGATCATCGAGGTCCTGGGGCTGTCCGGCTCCTTCTTCGCCTTCGCGGTCCTGAACGTCATCGCCTTCGGCTTCGTGATGAAGTGGGTGCCCGAGACGCGCGGACGCACCCTCGAGCAGCTCGAGGAGGACGTCACGACCGGCGAGATCTACCTGCCGCAGAGCACGTCCTGACAGGCGGGCAGCGGTCCACGAGCAGCGGCCGACGGTCCCGGTGCACGGGGCCGTCGGCCGCTCTCTCGCGCCGGCCCCGTGGGACAATGCCCGGGTGACGAGCACCAGCACCCCGGACGGACGTGACAGCCCTGAGGGTGCGTCGGCTCCGGTCCGTCCTGCGCGGCGCCCGACGATGCAGGATGTCGCCGACCGGGTGGGCATGTCCCGTCCGCTGGTCTCGATCGTGCTGCGCGGGGCGCCCGGCGCCTCGGAGGAGTCCCGCCGACGGGTCCTCGCCGCGGCCCGCGAGATCGGCTACCACCCCGACGACTCCGCCCGCATGCTGCGCCGACGCCGCAGCCGGATGATCGGGCTGATGTTCACGATGCGCCAGCCCTTCGAGATCGACCTGGTCGACGCCCTCTACGCCGCAGCAGCGGAGCGCGGCTACCGGCTCGCGCTGAGCCACATCGGCCCCGGCCGCACCCAGCGCACCGCGATGGACGAGCTGCTCGGGCAGCGGATCGAGGCGCTCATCGCCACCGCCGCCGACGGCGGGGCCGGCACCATCTCGGACCTCCCCGGCACCGTGCCGGTCGTGCTCCTGGCCGGTCCCGGCGCGGCCGAGGGCGAGGACGCCGCGGTGCTGGACGAGGTGCGGGTCGAGAACGCGGCCGGGGTCAGCACGGCCGTGCGGCACCTGGTCGAGCTCGGCCACGAGGACATCGTCTTCGTCGGCCCCACGGGCGGACCGAACCCCACCGAGCGCCGCGCAGGCTACGAGACCGCGATGACGGCCGCAGGGCTCGGTGACCGGATCCGTTCCCTCGAGAGCCCCCTCGACGAGATCGGCGGGCATGCGGCCGCGAGCGCGCTGCTGGCCGAGCCGCAGCGCCCCACCGCGGTGCTGTGCGCGAACGACCGCTGCGCCTTCGGGCTCGCCGAGACCCTGCTGCGCGCCGGTCTCGACATCCCCGGGGACGTCTCCGTGGTCGGCTTCGACGACAGCGCGGTCGCGCGCCTGCCCTTCCTCGACCTCACCACGCTGCGCCCCGACCCCCTGCAGATGGCCCGGCTCGCGATCGAGGCGGCGGACCGGCGCATCGCAGAGCCCCGCCGTCCCGCGGAGCATCCGCGAGTTCCCGTCGAGCTCGTGGTGCGCTCGAGCACCGGGCCGGCGGCGGCGCGGGGCTGAGCGGGCCGACGCGATCGGTCACGGGACGGGGACGGCGCTCCAGGAGACGGGTTCGAGGTCGAGCGGGGTCGAGCGCCCGGGCAGCTGCACTCGGCGCGGACGGGCCGAGAGGTTCGCGAGCAGGACGGCGTCGCCGTCCCCGATCGCCCACAGCAGGCCGTCCTCGGAGCACCCTGTGACCAGGGCGTCCTCATGCTCGCGGGTCGGAGTGCCGGAGGCGGCGCCGCCCAGCCCCGCGAGCGGCTCGGGCGCCTGCTCGTAGGTCAGCGAGGCGATCCCCGGGACCGCGAGCGCCGCCGCGCTCGCGACCGTCCACGCCTCGTGCAGCGCGGTGCCGGCACGGGGATCGGCAGGCGGGGCCGGTGCGGGCACCGGCTGCGGGCGGGTCGCGACGTTCGCGAAGCGCGGGCGCAGGGTGATCGGGCCGACGTGCACCGGCAGCCCCGGAACACGCGCTGTGAGCTGTTCGGCGAGCAGGCGCTGCATGGCGACCGCCTCGATCAGCTGCTCAGTCTCCAGGGTGTGGAACAGCGGTGTGGTCGCGAAGGCGAGCGCCTCCGGCTCGGCGGCGAGCACCGTCTCCCACTCGCGGTTCAGTTCCGTGAAGTGCGAGCGGGCGCCGGCGACGACGGGGATCTCTTCGGGCGCGATCTCCCGCAGCGCCGCGGCGAGCTCGGGGGTGGTGACGTGCCGGGCCGCATCGGCGATGCCGAGGAAGCGGATCGAGGTGCCGTCGCGCACCGCCGCGGCCAGACGGCGTCTGAGCTGGGCGAGCACGGCCGGATCGGCAGGGGAGGGGGAGACGACCCAGAGCGCGAGCTCATCGCGAGCGGTGAGCGCAGCGTCGAGGCGCTGCGGCCAGTCAGGATCGGCGAGCTCGAGGTCCAGGTGGCCGGTGCCGATCGCGGGCATCGCGCCGCCGCGTCGCCAGGTCAGCTCCTCGGCCTCGGGATCGGTGCGTGCTTCCGCCTCGACGGTCGCGCCTGTCGGCATCGCAGCGTCCGCGGTCAGCACGAGCGACTGCCGCACGTGCTCCCCGGCGGCCACCGTGTACGGGAACGGCAGGTCGAGCGGCCGGGAGTATGTCTTGTAGGAGGCGTCGGTCCAGTTGCGCTGGTCCTCCATCTCGAACACCTCGCCGGCGAGGTCGAGCCGCAGCGGCACGCCGTCCGTCTCCCAGGCGAGGCTCGCGATGTCCTTCGCGGGCTGGTGCGGGCTGACCTGCTCGGGGAAGGACAGCTCCTCGACGGCGCCCTCGGAGTGCGTGACCTGCAGCGTCGTGCCCGCGAGCTGGGGCGGGTGGAGCGCCACGAGTCCGATGCGATTGGTGGGCGAATCGGTGAGCGCCTCGAGATCGAGGTCGACCACGAGGCGGTCCCCGTCGGCCGTGGCGTGCACGGCGCCCGCGAGGTCGAGGCCGAGGCCGTCGATCCGCAGACGCAGGGTGAGCGCCCCGTCGCCGGTCTCGACGACGGTCCTGCGAGGCCAGGCCGTCGCCCAGTCCTCATCGCGCGCCACCGCCCGGATCGCGCGCAGCACCAGGCGGCCATCGCAGCGGACGTCCGCGAGCTCGTCCCCGCGCACCTCGAGCGACCAGCGACCGGAGGACCAGCGGCCCTCGGCGGCAGAGCCGTCGCCGGCCGACGGGGCGGCGTGAACAGGGGTGTCGGGCGACACGGGGCCGCCTGCCGGGGTGTCGGCGGCGGGGTTCACAGCGAGGTCATGCCGCCGTCGACGCGGAACAGCGCGCCGGTGGCGAAGGCGGCATCGTCGCTCGCGAGGAACACCATGATCCCCTCGACGTCTGCCGGGGAGCCCGGGCGGCCCATCGGGATCCGTCCGACGATCGCGGCGCGCTCGGCCGGATCGTCCGAGATGGTCGTGACCAGCGGGGTCTCGGTGTAGCCGGGGACGACGGCGTTCACGCGGATCCCGTCGGCCGCATAGGCGGCGGCGACGGTGCGGGTGAGCCCGTGGATCCCGGCCTTCGTGGTCGCATACGAGGTGAAGTCGTTGCCCTCGCCGGTCAGGCCCGTGGGGGAGCCGGTGAGGATGATCGAGCCGCCGCCGGTGGTGAGCATCGAGCGGACGGCGTGCTTCACAGTGAGCATCGTGCCGGTGAGGTTCACGTCCACCGTGCGCTGCCAGACGGCGAGGTCGAGGTCCGCGATCTTCGCGTCCTGCCCGAACAGCTGGACGCCGGCGTTGGCGACCACCACGTCCGGGCTCCAGTCGGCCTCCGCGAGCTCCGCGAAACCGGCCTCGACGGCCGGCTCGGAGGAGATGTCGACGGTCAGGGGGCGGGCCTCGGCGCCGAGCTCGGCGACGATCCCGTCGGCCGCGCGGGCGGCGGCCTCGGCGTCGCGGTCGGCGATCACCACACGGGCGCCCTCACGGGCGAAGCGAGTGGCCACGGCCAGGCCGATGCCGGAGGCGGCGCCGGTGACGAGGGCGGTGCGGGAGATGAGACGAGACATCGTTGGATCATCCGTTCATGAGGAGTTGCCCGCAGTCTGCCGAACCGGTTGACCAGATGGCAAGTGGTGGGCGGGCGCTGGGGGTCGAGGGTGTCTCCCGCTCCGCAGCGGCCGTACGCTTCCCTCGAGTCCCCGCACCGACGCGGGACCGCCGTCGAGAGGAATCGTCATGACCGAGAACGCCGCACAGGACAGCACCGCGGGCGGGACCGACGGCGGCGACTCCGCCCAGCCCCAGGACTGGTCCACGGGCCGCCCCGTCCACTTCGAGATCCAGGCCGCCGACCCGCAGCGCGCCGTCGAGTTCTACACGGGCGTGTTCGGCTGGGGGACCGAGGACTGGTCCGAGTACGTCGGCGCGACCTACATCGGGCTCTCCACCGGCACCGGCCCCGGCATCGACGGCGCGATCCTCGGCCGCCCGGGCGGGGAGAACGCCGAGGTCGGAGGGCCCGTGATGGGTGCCGTGATCACGATGGGCGTGGCCGACTTCGACGCGGTCGCCGAGAGGATCCTCGCCGCAGGCGGCACGGTCGCGCTGCCGAAGTACGCGCTGCCGGGGATGGCCTGGCAGGGCTACTTCCACGACACCGAGAACAACGTCTTCGGCCTCCACCAGCCCGATCCCGAGGCGAAGTGAGCGCCGCGGCCCGGTGTCCGCGAGGGGTGCCGGGGCGCTGAGGGTGGCCGCTGCCGAGCACCCGGAGCGCTCAGCGCCCGAACAGGTCGCCCAGGCCGAGATCGGAGATCTGATCGCCGAAGCCGGTGAGCTGCTCGCCGAGGTCGGAGACGCCGCCGCCGAGCCCGTCGGCCGCGCCGTCGAGGCCCTCGACGCCGGCGAACTCGCCCATGCCCTCGAGCCCTTCCACGCCCTCGAAATCCTCGGTGAAGCCTGCGAGCTGCTCGGAGAGATCGGGGGCGAGGGCGTCGACGTCGATCCCGTCGCCGATCGCCGCCTCGAGCAGAGAGCCGCCGAGGGAGCTCAGCACCGCGCCGCTCGCGACCGCCGCGAGCAGGCCCGCCGCGCCGGCACCGGCCGCCCCGAGTCCGACGGCCCCGGTGCCGAGAGCGGCCTTCCCGATCCCACCGGAGCGGCCGCTCCCGGCGCTGCCGCCGACGCGGCCCAGCAGACGCGTGAGCCGCCGCGGATCCAGCACGCCGAGTCGGGTCGCGGAGCGGGCCAGGTCCTGCGGGTCCTCGGAGCGCGGCCGCTCGCCCTCGGGCAGCTCGCTGCGCATCGTCGTGCCCAGCTGCTCCCGCTGCGCCGGTGTGAGGCGCTCGAACGCCTCGCGGTGCACGCTCTCGAGCTGGTCCGGCTCCGCGGTGCGCACCAGGTAGTCGTAGCGGGCGATCGCCCGACGGTCCTCCGCGGTGAGCTCCGCCGCTCCGGCCGCGCTGGCGGCTCCGGCTGCGCCGGCGGGCCCGGTGGCACCCGTGTGCCCGCCGCCGGCGCCGCGGGCGGGCCGGTCACCGGCGAGCGACGGCATGGACGTCGTCGGGATGCCCACGCCCGCCCCGCGCGAGGAGTCCGCAGCCCGGGGGCTCCGGCGCGGGCCGTCGTCCCGGTGGGACGAGGGGCCGTGCGCCGTGCGCTGCGAGTCGCCGTCCCCGGTGAGGGCGTCGGCGGCACCGTGCACGAGGGAGCGCCAGTCCGAGCCCCCTCCCGTGCGGGAGCGGCCCGAGCTCTGCTGGCCCAGGACCTTCTGGGCGGTGCCGATCAGGCGGCGGAACGTGCTCATGAGGGTCCTTCCGGTAGGGCGCGCCCGGGGCTCCGGGCAGGGGACGAGGGTGACGGCACCGCCTCCGTGCCCGCGGGGATGTCCCTGGACCGCGCCTGGGAACTCAGCGTTCCCGCGCACCCCCGCCTGTCCGCACGTCCGCCGCGCTGGGCGCCGGGATCTCCGGGTCGAAGGGGATCATCGGCCGGTCGATCCGGGAGTGGCCGAGCCGCTGCAGGTCCTGGTCCACGCCGCCCGGGGTCAGCGCCAGCAGCCAGTCCGCCGCCGCCTCGTACTGCTCGGGCTCGAGATAGCCCATCTTCACGGTGACCACGTCGACGCCGGTCATCGACAGCCCCAGGCGCGCGAACATCGCGCGGGTCGCGAACTGGGAGCGCCGTGCGGTGACCACGACGGTGAGGCCGGTGGGCGCGGCGTGGACGAGCCCGGCCGACGGGGCCGTCCCGTCGCCGTCCTCCGGGGGAACGTCCAGCACCCGCAGCGCGGCCGCGCGACCCGTCGGCCCGGACTCGTCCAGCGCCGCGACCTCGACCGCGAGCGGCACGGGCCCCGGCTCCCGGGCGTCGATCCGCCCGCCCACCTGCACGGACAGACGCCCGCCGACACCCGCCTTCCAGGCCGCATCCGTCGTCACCGGGTCCACGAGCGAGACCATCAGCGCGCTCACCTCGCCCGCACGGATCTCGGGCCGCGCTGCGAGAGCGGCGAGGCAGTGCGTGGTGTCGTCGGCGCCGCCCGCGCCGGGGTTGTCGCCCGAGTCGGAGATCCAGAACGGCCGCGCCGAGGAGGCGATCGCCCGGTCCAGGCACGCCTCGAAGCTGCCGGTCGGGGCGACGAACTCGAAGTCGTGCCGCGCCTGCCAGACGGCGCCGGCCAGCTCGAGCGCCGCCTGCTGGACGGCCCCTGCCCCGTCCCCGAAGGCGACGATCGCGGCCTTGCAGCGAGGCTGGTCCGCCCAGGCGAAGCCGATCCAGTACGAGACGTCCGTGACGCCCTCGCGCTGCGTCAGCTCCGGGATCCGCGCGTACAGCGACTTCGCCGGCTCGATACGGGTGGAGGTCTTCTCCCCGGGCAGCAGGATCGGCACGTGCACGAGCGCCTTGTGGGGCCGCGCCCCGCCGTCCCGCACCCGCGCCGCGATCCGGGCCAGGTCCCGCAGCCCTCGTTCGCGGGTCTCCCAGGCGTCGATGTGCGGGGCGTGGCGGTAGCAGGTCATGAGGTCGCAGGCCTCGAACAGGGCCTCGGAGACGTTGCCGTGCAGATCCATCGCGGTGCCCACCACCACCTCGGGACCGATCGCGGCGCGGATCGCGGTGACCAGATCGCCCTCGGCGTCGTCCAGGCCCACCACGCTCATCGCCCCGTGGATGTCGAAGAAGAACCCGTCCAGCGGCGCTGCGGCATGGGCGGCGGCGAGGCCGCCGGTGATCTCCGCCTTCCAGCCCTCGTAGACCTCGCGCTCGAGCTGCCCGCCGGGCAGGGCGCGGGCGTGCAGCACGCCGACGTACTCCGCCTCCGGCACCTCGAAGGGGTAGCGGGCCAGGATCTCCTCCGTCCCGCGCCGCACCTCGAAGTCCGCCTCGCCGGAGCGGTAGGGGGTGAAGGTCGAGGACTCGATCGCGATGCCGGCGATCGCGAGGCGGGGCGGGGGAGTGGACTGCGTCGTCGCAGGCATGGGGGCTCCGAACGGCTTAAGCGGTTGATAGCGTGGTGGTCATCCTCGCACCCTGCGGTCCCGGTGACCAGCGAGGACCGCGACGAGGACGAGGACGCCCATGATCAGCTTCGAGCACCGCCACGGCCCCGACGGCGCCGCGCCCGCCTCCGCCTACCCGGACCTCGTCGTCCCCGACTGGTACCGCGACGCGAAGCTCGGGGTCTTCGTGCACTGGGGCCTGTACTCGGTCCCCGCCTGGGCCGACGTGCTCGACCGCGAGGGCGTCACCCCCGAGACCGCCTACGCCCGCCACCAGTACGCCGAGTGGTACGCGAACACCGTGCGCATCGAGGGCAGCCCCACCCGGGAGCGGCACGAGCGGCTGTACGGCCTCGGCCGCTCCTACGAGGACTTCGCCGAGGACTGGCACCCCGACGAGGACGCCATCGCCGGGATCATCGACCTCGCCGCCCGCGCCGGCGCCGGCTATGTCGTCCCCACCGCCAAGCACCACGACGGCTTCTGCCTCTGGGACAGCGCCACCACCCCCTTCACCGCCGCCCGCCGCGGCCCGGGCCGGGACCTCATCGCCGAGTTCGCGAGCTCGACCCGCGCGGCCGGGATGCGGCTGGGCCTCTACTACTCCGGCGCCCTGGACTGGCACGTCAGCGACTTCCCGCCGCTGACCTCGCACGACGACCTCTTCGCGCTGCGCCGCAACGATGCCGCCTTCGCCGGCCACGCCGCCGCGCAGCTGCGGGAGCTCATCGACCGCTTCGCCCCCGACATCCTGTGGAACGACATCGACTGGCCCGACGCCGGCAAGCACGAGGGCCCCGACTCGCTCGCCCAGCTCTTCCGTGAGCACCTCGCCGCGGTCCCCGACGGCCTGGTCGACGACCGCTGGGGCGTTCCCACGCACGGCGTGCTCACCCGCGAGTACCAGGACATCGACGCAGTCCAGGACGAGGTGTTCGAGGCGACGCGGGGGCTCGGCCTCTCCTTCGGGTACAACGCCGAGGAGTCCGCCGAGCACGCCCTCGACGGGCCCGCGCTGATCCGACTGCTCGTGGACGTGGTCTCCAAGAACGGGAACCTGCTGATCAACGTCGGCCCCCGCGCCGACGGGTCGATCCCCGAGCTGCAGGCCACCGCGCTCGAGGAGCTGGGGGAGTGGCTCGCCGTGCACGGGAGCGCGCTGCGCGGCACCCGGCCCTGGTTCCACCAGGCGGTGCGCGTCCCGCCCCCTGGAGTGAGGTTCACGCGCGGTCGCACGGCCGACGGGAGCGAGGTGCTGAACGTGCTGCTGCTGGACCCCGCCGCGGGCGAGGTGGTGCTGGATGCACAGGTCAGCCGGGCCGTTCGGGAGCTGGTCGCGGAGACGGTCGATGACGGATGGGGAGCGGACGACGATCCGGTCCGGCTCCGTCCAAGACCTTCCGACGAGGTGGTGTCGGTGGTGACCCTGCCGCTGCGCAGCGTCTCGGATCCGGTCTGACCTGCCCGACGGCGAGCCCGTCGGCCCTTCACCCCGTCAGCAGCCGCACCCCGGTCCCCAGCGACAGCAGCGCGCCGAGGAACCCCAGCACGATCACGAGCCGGTGGATCCCCAGTTCGCCGAGGCGACGCTGCAGCAGCTCGCCGAGCCCCACGGCGAGGACGAGCGAGGCGAGCATCGCCGCCCAGACCCAGACGGGCATGTCCGGCAGCTGCCCGTCGTCCCAGGCCAGCTTCGTGCCGAAGGAGACCAGCGAGACCAGGATCCACAGCGGCTGCAGCGTCGCCACCATCGGCAGCGCCGGCCACCTCGACAGGACCGCGTACACGGTCGCGGCAGGTCCGCCGACGCCGCCCAGCACGGTGCCCAGGCCGATCCCGATCCCGGTCCCGATCTGCACGGGGACACCGTCGACGGTGGTGGCCACGCGGGCCAGCAGCACGGAGATCACCAGGCTCAGCAGCACCAGCGTCGCGACCACCAGGTACAGCGGGGCAGGCGGGGAGATCGAGGAGAGCCAGGCCGCGAACGGCATCACCGCCACCGCCGGCAGGCCCAGGCGCAGCACCTTGCCCCATTCGATCTGCGACCAGATCCGCGGCAGCATCACCACCGGCACCAGCCCGCCCAGCAGGTTCGCGAGCATGATGCCCTCGTGCGCGCCGATCAGCACCACCGCGTAGGGGGCGAAGACGATCCCGAGCCCCATCCCGGCCACCCGCTGGATGATCGCGCAGACCAGCACCAGGGCGATCAGGGTGAGGGAGAGGGCGAGGGTCACCCGGTGACCGTATCGAGGCTCGGCTGTGCGAGCGCGGCGGGGAAGGGGGCGAGCGACAGAAAGGGGCGCGGAGCGGCACGCTGCGGAGCTCAGCTCCAGCGCGTGCCGCTCCGCGCCCTATTGTGCAGACGAGTCCCCGCGCAGGCCCGGCTCAGCCTCGTGCGAGCAGCTGCGCGATCTGCGGATGGCCCGCCTCGTAGCCCTCGAGCAGCGCCCGGCCCAGCGCCGGGGAGCTGACCAGGGGGTGCGTCGAGAAGCCGCGCCACGCGGCCTCGCGCGAGCCGGTCGTCGCGGCCTCGAGGATCGCCCGCTCGGAGGACCGCAGCGCGCTCATCATCCCCAGCCGGCCCAGCTCGATGGGCGCGATGGGCAGGGGGCGGACCCCGTCGCCGTCGACCTCGCACAGCACCTCGAGCACGCAGTCGGCAGGCAGCTCGGGCACGATCCGCTCGCTCGCCGGTGCGTCCTCGCGGCCGGCGGCGATGTTGCCGACGTCCAGGATCATCCGCTCCCGCCGGCCGGTCGCGATCGCGGTCATCAGCCGCATCGCGACCTCCTGGTAGCCGCCGCCGGCGACGTCCTCCTCGCGCCGCTCCTCGTCGCGGGACTCGGCCATGTAGGTCGCCTCCCGCTCGTGGAGCGTCGCGCGCCAGAGGTCCAGGGGCGAGGTGCAGCACGCCTCGCCGGGCCCGCGCCCGTCGGCCTCCGCGGCCGCGAGGTAGAAGTCGCCCTGCTGCTTGGCCAGGAACTCCCCGCGCGTGGTCGCGGCGGCGGTGATCCGCCGGATCGCCTCGTCGGTGTGCAGGTAGTAGAAGAGGTACTCGTTGGGCAGCGCCCCGTCGGACCGCACCCAGTCCTTGCCGATCAGGCGCGCCTCCTCGATCTCCTCGAGCGCCGCGTCGTCGGCGAGCAGTCCCGGGAGGCGGTCGGTCCCCTCGAGCCGCACCGAGCGCAGCCAGCCGAGGTGGTTCAGGCCCACGTAGTCGACCTCCGCGCCGCGCTCGCCAGCCACGAGATCCGCGCCGAGCAGGCGGCCGACGCGCCGCACCAGCCCGATCGGGGTGTCGCAGATGCCCACCACGCGGTCCCCGAGCACGGAGCGCATCGCCTCGGTGACGATCCCGGCGGGGTTGGTGAAGTTGATGGTCCAGGCCTGCGGGGCGACCTCGGCGATGGTCCGGGCGATCTCGAGCGCGACCGGGAGGGTGCGCAGCGCGTAGGCGAGTCCGCCCGGCCCGATCGTCTCCTGGCCCAGCAGGCCGAGACCGAGCGCGACCCGCTCGTCGACCGTGCGGGCCTCGGCGCCGCCCACCCGCACGGCGCTGAACACGAAGTCCGCGCCGGTCAGGGCCTCGCGCAGGTCCGTCGTCGCGAGCAGTCGCGGCAGGGCGACCGCCCGCCCCTCGGCCGTGAGGTGCTCGCCCTGCCCCTCGATGACCGCGCTGATGGTCGCCAGGCGCGAGGGGTTGACGTCGTGCAGCGCGATCTCGTCGACGGTGAGGCCGGTGGCGGCGGTCGCGACCGCCTCGTGGACCAGCGGGACGCGGAACCCGCCGCCTCCCAGGATGGTGAGCTTCATGGCAGCAGGACCTCCACGTCCTCCCCCTCGGGGAGGTCGATGTCGTCGGGCAGGGGGGAGCGGTCGGTGACCAGGGCGGTGAAGCGCGGCAGGCGGGCGACCTCGAGGAATCCGGTGCCGGGGAACTTCTCGTGGTCGGCGAGCAGGTAGGTGCAGGTGGCGACGTCGAGCAGGCCGCGCTTGACCGGGACCTCGCTGGGGGTCGAGTCGAGCACCGCGCCGTCGGGCCGGATCCCGGCGGTGCCGAGGAAGGCGCGGTCCACGCGCAGCTGGCGCAGCGCCGACTCGGTGAGGACGCCGACGAGGGAGTCGTAGTTCGGGCGCAGCAGCCCGCCGAGCACCACGATGTCGATCGCAGGCGCGCTGGCCAGCGCCCGCACCACGGCGAGGGAGGCGGTGACCACGGTGAGGGAGCGCTCCGCGAGCAGCGGGCACATCGCGGCGACCGTGGTGCCGATGTCCAGCGCGATCACCTCGCCGTCCTCGATCACGGCGCATGCCCGCTCGGCGATCGCGCGCTTCGCGGCCGGGGCCGAGGCGGCGACGTCGGCGAAGGAGCGTGGATCCGCCTCGGGCCGCACGGAGCCGCGCAGGTCGGTGGCGCCGCCGCGCACCCGGCGCAGCGCCCCGCGCTCGGCGAGCACGTCGAGGTCCCGACGGATCGTCGCCTCGGAGACGTGCAGGTCAGCGCTGAGCCGGCCGACGGTCGCCGCACCGCTGCGGCGGATCGCCGACACGATCGCCCGGTGGCGCTCCTCGCTCAGCATGGCGTCACCGTAGCACCGTGCACGCAAATTCACGCAGCTTCGAACAGCTCCGTGCATCTACGCGCATGTCATGGCATCATGGTGCCCTGCACCACACGGGTGCCGAGGCGGGCGGACGCGATGGAGCGGCCCCGCCGAACCCCTCAGGAGGACACCATGCGACGACGTCATTTCCTCGGGACCACCGCCGCGCTCGGCGGACTGGGGCTTCTGGCCGCCTGCGCCCCCGGCTCGGACAGCGACGGCGGCGATGCCTCCGCCCCCGCCGCCGAGGAGGTCGAGACCGACATCGCCTCCCTCGGCGAGGTCACCCTCACGGTCTGGGACCAGGAGGTCCGCGGCGCGCAGAACGACGCGATCGAGGCGCTCATCGAGGCCTTCGAGAAGGAGTACCCGAACGTCACCGTCGACCGCGTCAGCCAGTCCTTCGACGACCTCCAGCAGCAGACGGGCCTGGCCCTGTCCGGCAACGACGTACCCGACGTCCTCCAGGTCAACAACGCCCGCGGCGACATGGGCACCTACGTCGCCGACTCCCTGCTCACCGATCTCACCGGCTACGCCGAGGCCTACGGCTGGACGGACCGCTTCGCCCCCAGCGTGCTGAGCAAGATGATGTACTCCGCCGACGGCGTCACCTTCGGCGAGGGCTCGCTCTACGGCCTGCCCCAGACCGGCGAGATCTGCGGCATCTACTACTCCCAGAAGAAGCTCGACGACCTCGGCCTCGAGGCCCCCACCACCTGGGACGAGCTCTTCTCCCTGGTCGAGGCCGCGCAGGAGGCCGGCGAGCAGCCGATCATGCTCGGCAACCTCGACCAGTGGCCGGCCCTGCACGTCTTCGGCCCGCTGCAGGCGCACTTCGTCCCCGCCGAGGAGATCGTCACCCTCGGCATGGGCAACGCCGGCGCGGACTGGACCAGCCAGGAGAACGTCGACGCCCTCGCCCAGCTCGCCGAATGGGGCACCTCCGGCGCGATGGGCGACTCCCCCAACGGCCTCGCCTACGACGACGCCTGGCCGCTGTACGCCGAGGGCACCGGCGTGCTCCTGATCGGCGGGTCCTGGCTCGCCCCCGACATGGAGGCCGTGATGGGGGAGGACCTGCGGTTCATGGCCCCGCCGCCCGGGGCCGACGGGACGGTCGCCACCACCGGCGGCACCGGCATCCCCTTCTCGATCCCGGCCGCCGCCGAGAACAAGGACGTCGCCGCCGCCTACATCGACTTCCTCACCAGCGACGAGGCGATGCAGCTCATCGCCGACAACGGCGGCATGCCCGTGAACCGCACCGCCGAGCTCGCCCCGGACTCCGGCGTGAACAAGGACGTCTACGAGGCCTTCGACGCGGTCTCCACCGACGGCACGCTGCTGCCCTATCTCGACTACGCCACCCCGTCCTTCGCCGACACCGCCGGGGCGACCCTGCAGGAGGTGATCGGCGGCCAGACCGAGCCCGAGGCCGCCGCCGAGGCCCTCCAGGAGGACTACGGCGAATTCACCGAGGGGACCTGACCCGGTGACCGCGACCACCGCCTCCGGGCACCCGGCCCAGGGCTCCGCGGCCGACGGGCGCTCGTCCCGTGGGCGCGGGGCCGACGGGCACCCTCGTCGGCCCCGCCGCGCGGGCAGGCCCTCCGCCGTCGCCCGCTCGCGCGCCGCGCCGCTGCTGTTCCTGCTGCCGGCCTTCGCGGTCTACGCCGCGTTCGCGCTCTATCCGCTGGGCCGCGCCGCGCAGTTCTCCCTGTTCGAGTGGCGGGGCTTCGGGTCCTCGACCTTCGTGGGCCTCGACAACTACGCCGACCTCGCCGGGGACGCCGCCTTCCGCGCCGCGATCGGGAACGCGCTGGTGCTCATCCTGTTCTACGCGGTGATCCCGCTCGTCGTCGGCCTCGTGCTCGCCGCCGTGCTGCGCCGCGGGCAGGTGCGGGGGATGGGCGTCTTCCGCACCGTCATCTTCCTGCCCCAGGTGATCGCGCTGGTCGTCGTCGCGGTCGCGTGGCGGCAGATCTACTCGCCCGTCGGCCCGCTGAACCAGCTGCTGGACGCGGTGGGACTCGGAGCGCTCGCCCGCGGCTGGCTCGGCGACCCGAGCACCGCACTGATCGCCGTCGGCGTCATCGGCACGTGGATCGAGATGGGGCTGGTGATGCTGCTGATGCTCTCCGGGATGAGCCGCATCCCGCAGGAGCTGTTCGAGGCGGCGCGGCTGGACGGCGCCGGGCCCGTCAAGGAGTTCTTCGCGATCATCCTCCCGGCCGTGCGCGGCGAGATCACCGTCGCGCTGGTGCTGACGATCATCGCGGCGCTGAAGACCTTCGACCTCGTCTACATGACCACCTCCGGCGGGCCCGGCAACTCCACCACCGTGCCCAGCTACGAGGTGTACTTCCGCGCCTTCGACCTGCGCGAGGTGGGCTCCGCGAGCGCCGTCGCGATCGTGCTGACCGTGCTGATCTTCGCGATCAACGTGGGCGTCACCCGCATCGGGGAGCGTGAGTCATGAGGGTCTCCCGCGCCGAGACGACGCTGAACTACGTGATCCTGCTGGCCTTCGCCGCCTTCGCCCTCGCGCCGGTGCTGACGATCCTGGCCACCTCGGTCTCCGCCCCGCTGGGGGAGAGCGGCGGGCTGCACCTGGAGAACTTCGCCCGCGCCTGGACGGTGGGCGGCTTCGGCCGCTCGCTGGGGAACTCCGCGGTGGTCGCCGCGATCGTGGTGAGCCTGGCGACCGTGCTCTCGATCGGCTCCGGCTACGCGCTGGGCACGATGCGATTCCGCGGCGCGACGGTGCTGTTCTACCTGTTCCTGCTCGGGATGATGATCCCGGCCGAGGCGACCGTCATCCCGCTGTTCTTCGACCTGCGCACCCTGGGCCTGACCGACACCTATGCCGCGATCGCCCTGCCGCAGGTCGCGCAGTCCATCGCCTTCGGCACCTTCTGGCTGCGCGCCCAGTTCCGGGCCATGCCCTCCAGCCTGCTCGAGGCCGCCGCGCTCGACGGCGCCGGGCCCGTGCGGGCGCTGACGCGGATCCTCGTGCCCGCCTCCCGGCCCGCGATCGTGACGATGCTGGTGCTGGTGTTCATGTGGACGTGGAACGAGTTCCTCATCGCCCTGGTCATGACCCCGGGCGGCAGCCTGCGCACCGCCCCGCTGGGCCTGGCGACCTTCCAGGGCCAGTACACCTCCGAGACGGCGCTGCTCGCCGCCGGCGCCGTCATCATCGCCCTGCCCACCGTGATCCTGTTCCTGTTCCTCCAGCGCCACTTCATCCGCGGGATGCTCGAAGGAGTCGCCAAGTGATGACCGACCGCCCCCACCCGACCGACGCCGACACCGTCGACCGCCGCACGCCCGGCAGCGCCACCCCCGCGCCGCCCGAGGCCGCCGAATGCCAGGACTGGGACCCGCTGGCCGCGCTGCGCACCCCGTCGGACCCGCCGCTGGACGTGCTGCTGTCCGGCACGGTGTTCTTCGACATCGTCTTCACCGGCATGGACCGCCTACCGCAGCCCGGCGAGGAGCTGTGGTCCAAGGGCATGGGCTCGAGCCCCGGCGGGATCGCGAACCTCGCCACCGCCACCGCCCGGCTCGGGCTGCGCACGGGCCTCGTCGCCGGCTTCGGGGACGACGCCTACGGCGACTGGATGTGGCAGACGCTCTCCGAGGAGGAGGGCATCGACCTCAGCGCCTCGCGGCAGTTCGACGACTTCCACTCGGCGCTGACCACCTCGATCGCCGCGCACGGGGACCGCGCGATGGTCACCCACGGCCACGACCTGCCCGAGCCGCTCTCCTCCCTCATCGCGCGCGCCCCCGCGGCCCGTGCCGCCGTCGTGGACCTCGCCGGGGAGACCTCCTGGTGGGCCGAGCTCGCCCGGGGCGGCGCGCTGATCTTCGCCGACATCGGCTTCGACGCGACCGGGAGGTGGGACCCCGCCGACCTCGCTCCGCTCGCGCACTGCCACGCCTTCACCCCCAACGCCGTCGAGGCCACCGCCTACACCCGCACCGACAGCCCCGGGAAGGCGGTGCGGGCGCTGGCCGAGAAGGTGCCGCTCGCGGTGGTGACCGACGGGGTCGACGGCGCCTACGCGATCGACTCCTCCACCGGCGAGGAGGCGTTCTGCCCCGCCGTGCCGGTCCACGCCATCGACACCACCGGTGCCGGGGACGTGTTCGCCGCCGGGCTCGTGCTCGGCACCCTCGCGCAGTGGCCGCTCGAGCAGCGCCTCCGCTTCGCCTCCCTGTGCTCGGCGCTGGCCGTGCAGCAGTTCGGCGGGTCGCTCGCCGCCCCCGGCTGGGGCGACATCACCGACTGGTGGCGCCAGCTCAGCGACGCCTCCGCCGACGGGGACCTCCGCGCCGCCTACACCCGCGGCGGCTACGAGTTCCTCGACGCCGTGGTCCCCGACCACCCCGTGCTCGGCCGGCGCCGCGCCCAGGGCACCTTCGCGCTGCGCAGCGACGCCGGTCGGCACTGACCCCGTCCTCGCCCCTCCACGACCTGCATGCCCCGACCCATCCACCGGTGCATCGATGCGCCGCCGCACGAGAGAAGTCAGGAACCATGTCGCACCAGCCCGACACCGGCACCGGCGGCCGCGCCGGCTCCGCGCCGCGCGGGATCTCCCGTCGGCGCCTCCTGCAGGGCTCGGCCGTTCTGGGCCTCGCCGCCGGCGCCACGGCCCTCGACCTCAGCGGCCTCCCGCCGATGGAGCGCGCCCTCGCCGACGGCTCCGTCGACCTGGACATCCTGTACATCGGCGCGCACCCGGACGACGAGGCCTGGACCCTCGCCGCCTTCGGCCAGTGGAACGAGTTCGAGGACCAGACCGCCGGGGTCATCACCATCACCCGCGGCGAGGGCGGCGGGAACGCCGTCGGCCTCGAGGAGGGGCCTGAGCTGGGACTGATCCGCGAGGGGGAGGAGCGCACCGCCGTCGGCTACGCCGGGATCGAGCACGTGTTCAACCTCGACGCCGTCGACTTCTTCTACACCCTCTCCGCCCCGCTCAGCTACGACGTGTGGGGCGGGGCGGAGGTGCTCAGCCGCGTGATCCGGGTGGTCCGCGCGACCCGTCCCGACGTGATCGTGACGATGAACCCGTCGGCCGTGCAGGGCAATCACGGCAACCATCAGCAGGCCGCGATGTTCGCGGTCGAGGCGTATCTGCTCGCCGGCCGGGAGGACGTCTTCCCCGAGCACTTCGACGAGGGGCTGAAGCCCTTTGCCCCGAAGCGCCTGCTGCGCTCCGGCTCCGACGGCGAGGCGCCGACGGGCCCCGACGCTGTCGCGACCGGGTTCACCCCGCTGGTCGCGAGCGATGTGGTGTTCGGGGCGTGGAACGGCACCGAGTCGGAGCGGCACGGCAAGCGCTGGTCGGCTGTACGGGACGACTCCGTCCACGCCTACCGCACCCAGGGCTGGCACGTGAACCCGCCCACCACCAGCGATCCGGAGGAGATCCCCGCCGCCTGGTTCACCCTCATCGACTCCCGCACCCCGATCCCCGACCCGACCAGCGGCGACACCGCCGCGCTCGCCGGGGCGACCCTCCCGATCGACGGCGGCCTGCCGCTGGGCACCACCCTCGAGCTGCGCTGCGAGCAGTTCGCCGTGCAGACCGGTGGGAAGGTCGAGGTCGAGGTCGTGATCGGTGCCGCAGGCAGCGCACTGCCCGGCGTGCAGGTGGAGCTCGAGGCGCCGGAGGGCTGGGACGCCGGGCGCCGGCAGGTCCTCGGCACGATCCCCGCGAAGCAGTCCCGCAGCGTGACCTTCGCCGTCGAGGTGCCGGAGAGCGCGACCCCGGGTGAGCACGTGCTGCTGCGCGCCCGCGTCACCTCCCGCAAGGGCAGCGGCGAGAACGTGCTCCCGCTGCGCACCGCCGGCGTGGTCGAGGCCGGCATCGCCGACCGCGCCGAGATCGCCGCCTTCCTGGAATGGACCGAGGAGCTGGGGATGCAGCGTCTCGACGCGCTCGTGCCCACCCGTCGGTCGCTGGGCCAGGGGCGCGCCGAGGAGTTCGAGATCGTGGTGCGCAACCGCTCCGAGCAGGTCCAGGACGCGGAGGTCACCCTCGCCCTGCCCGACGGCTTCACCGCCGAGCCCGCCGAGCTGCTGGTCGAGGCCGTCCCCGCTCTCGGCGAGGCGACGGCCGCGGTGCGGATCGAGAACACCGATGCCTCGCTGCCGACGGCGAACCGCGCCTCCGACGGTGGGGTCTACGCCGTGACCGTCACCGCCGCAGCCGACGGGGTCGCCGCCGAGACCGCGCAGGGCCTCCACCTGGTGCCGCGCCTGGTCGCCTCCCGCAGCGAAGGGGTCGAGGTCGACGCGGTGCGCGGCAGCGAGGAGTACCCCGGCGAGCCGATCGACATCGGCACCCTCTGGGAGGGTGCGGAGGTCACGCCGGAGGATGCCTCGGGCGCCACCTGGGTGACCTACGACGACGAGGCGCTGCACGTGTTCGTGCAGGTCGTCGACGACACCCTCGGCGCCCTGCTGCCGCCGGAGGACAACAAGCAGCGCTTCCGCACCGACTCGATCGAGATCATGATCGACCCGCGCGGCACCTCCGACAACACCTCCACCACCTTCATCCTCGGGGTGCTGCCCGGCACCGACGACGGCGCCGGCCGGGTGGGCGACCCGGTCGGCGGTCGCGACCACGACAACCGCCAGGGGCCGATCGAGGAGGTCGCACCGACGGTGCGGATCGCCGCGAAGGTCTCCCAGCCCTACCAGGGCTACGTCATCGAGACGACGATCCCCTTCGCGGAACTGCCCGACGGCATCGACCCCACCCGGATGGGCTTCAACGTGGTCGTCTACGACTCCGACACCCAGGACCGCACCGGCCAGTCCCGCATCGGCTGGTCCACCTTCCCCGGCGTGCAGGCCGATCCGTTCCGCTGGGGCGTGCTCGAGCTGCCGGGGCTCGAGGCCGGGCCCGAGGCGCCGGTCGAGCCGCGGATCCCGGACACCTCCGCCCGCTCCGTCGCCTCACCGCAGTCGATCCTGCAGTCCGCGGCCGACGGGGTGGGGCTCGGCGGCTTCCCCGCGCTCGGCGCGGAGGCGGTGCGGGTCGACAAGGCGACCCGCCGACGCCGCGAGATCAGCGCCGTGGTGCGCACCGCGGCGCCCGGCACCCGGCGGGTGTTCGTCTGGGACGGGGAGCGGACCGTCGGCGAGCTCGAGGCCACCGACGTCCGCTCCGCCCGCGAGGTCGTGACGATCCCGCTGGTCGGGGACGTGCCGGCCGACGCGACGCTGACCGTGGCCGTGTCGCTGGAGAACGAGGACGGCGCCGGCGCGGGCGCCGCGACGGTGCGCTGAGCGACGGTCCTCCACCGCTCCGGCGCCCGGGTTACTGCAAAGTCATGTGCCGCTGCGTTCCCACCGTGGAACACAGCGGCACATGACATGAAGCTGCGTGCCGCGCGGGTGCATGCCGCGTGGACATGCGGCGCGGGGCCCGTGGCTCCGGGCGGTCGCCCCGTGCGGGGCCCGGATCAGCCGTCGGCGCTGCCCGTCACGGCGCGCTCGAGCGCGGCGAGGGACTCCTCGAGGAAGCTCGGCGGGAACGGCGGCAGGCCGAACTCCTTCTGCAGCGGGTCGGGCACGGCGCTCCAGTCGTAGGTCAGCGTGACCTCTGTGGCCGGCCCGCCGTCCGCGCCGCCTGCGGGGGCGAGGTCGTAGCGCCAGGTCCAGCCGCCGGTGCCGAGCTCGCCGTCCGGGCCGTACTGCCCCGGCTCCCACGCGATCGTCCGGTCCTGCTCGAAGGCGATCACGCGGTTGTGCATGTCGTAGCGGCCCTGGGCGTTCTCGTGGAACATCTCGATGCCGAACACCTGCCCCACCCCGGTCAGCGGCGTCGGATCCTCCTCGAGGGAGCCGCGGACCCAGTCCGTCGGCTCGGTCTCGTGATGCCGGGCCGGGTCGGCGAGCAGGGCGAACACCTGCTGCGAGGCGGCGGGGATCGTGCGGGAGACGACGTAGCGTCCCTCGTCGGGCGCGGTGCGTCCGCCGTCGGTGCCCTGCTCGCCGGCGCTCTGCGTCTCGGTGCTCATGCCTGCTCCTTCGTGTCCTGGGTGTTCGTGTCCTGGTCGGCGCAGCACTCCGCGCGGTGCTCCGACGAGTCGTGCGAGTCTCCGCCGCCCGGCCCGTAGAGGGCCGCGACGTCGGGGGAGTCGAGCCACTTGTCGTAGGTCTGCGACTGCGGCCAGCCCTCGGGGGAGTCCTGCCAGGCCTCCTGCCTGCCGTAGGGCAGCACGTCCACGAGGGAGAAGGTGTGGCCGAGCTGCTCGGTGCCGCGCCCGTCGGTGTGCCAGGTGCGGTACACCCGCTCGCCGTCGCGCAGGAGGACGTTCACGGCGAAGCCGCCGCCGGGCGGGGCGCCGACGTCGGCCCCGAAATCGCTGTGCGCGGTGGAGTACCAGTCCATGCGGTTGCCGACCTTCTCGCGATAGGCGAGGGCCTCGCCGATCTCGCCCTGGGTGACGATCACGAAGCGCGCATCGTACGGACGCAGGAAGTCGGTGCGGGTGAACTGCGAGGTGAAACCGGTGCAACCGCCGCACTGCCAGTCGGCGCCCGGGGTCCACATGTGGTGGTAGGTGATCAGCTGCGTCGCGCCGTCGAAGACGTCGACCAGGCGGATCGGCCCGCCCGGCCCCTCGAGCGTGTAGTCGGGCAGCTCGACCATCGGCAGGCGACGACGCTGCGCGGCGATCGCGTCGAGCTCCCTGGTCGCGGCCTTCTCGCGCACCCGGAGCGCATCCAGCTCGCGTCGCCAGGTCTCGGCATCGACGACGGGTGGCCGGGCAGGGGCGTGGTGCGAGGCGGTCATGAGCGGTCCTTCCGGGAGGTCCAACGGGTGTAGGTGACGCCGGAGGCGAAGGAGAGGTGCTCGACGAGCTCGAGCCGTTCGGTGTGCCCGTCGGGGAAGAGCCGGCGGCCGCGCCCCTGCACGTACGGGTACGTCCACAGGCAGTAGGCGTCCACGAGACCGGCGGCGATCAGCGCATGGCAGAGGGTGATCGAACCGGTCAGGGAGATCTCCGCCCCGTCGGCCTGTTTCAGGGCGCGCACCTGCTCCAGCGGGTCGCCGGTGAGGATCGTGGAGTTCTGCCATTCGGGATCCGTCAGCGTGGAGGTGACCACGTACTTCTGCAGGGTGTTCAACTCGTCGGAGACCCCGGTGGTGTCCTCGGTCTGCTGCGGCCAGAAGCCGCGGAAGTCCTCGAAGGTCTGCCGGCCCAGCAGGATCGCGTCGCAGGAGGCGCTGTCGCGGGCGAGGACCCGGGCCTGATCGGTGTCCTGGGCCATCGGGTCGAACCAGTCGTCGAGCATCTCGACGCTGCCATCGGCGGTGATGTTCTGGGTGAGGATCAGGGGTCGCACGGGGACCTCCTCCGGTCGGTGCCTCGGTGGAACCACGCTAGGGCCCGCAGTGCGGCGAGGGTTGTCCGATCCTGCGCAGACGGGGCGGGCGGGTGCTCCCCGCCGCCCTCGCTGGAGCGCTCCACTGCTACTGTCGGCCGGGTGAGCAGGACTTCCGACGGGGACAAGGGCCGAGCCCGCCGCATCACCATGGAGGACATCGCCCGCGAGGCCGGGGTCTCGCGCGCCCTCGTCTCGATCGCGATGCGCGACGCCCACGGCGTCAGCGCCACCACGCGCGAGCACATCCTCGAGGTCGCCCGCCGGCTCGGCTACCGCCACAACCGCGTCGCCGCCGACCTCGCCGGTCGGGGCGCCGGCGCGATCGGCGTGTTCGTCGCCGACCTGCACAACGACCTCTACGCCGACGTCTTCGACGGGATCCGCGAGGTGCTCGATGCGGCCGGTCGGCGGATCGTGCTCACCGTCGGGGCGGCCGACGGGTCCCGCGACACCGCGGGGCTGGACGGGCTCCTCGAGGCCCGGGTCGGGGCCTCGATCGGTCTCGGCGTGCGGCTGTCCGACGCGGAGCTGCACGACCGCGCCCCGCTCGGTCCCCTCGTACTGACCACCCGCGAGGTGCCCGGACTGCTCTCGGCCGCCTCCGACGACGTGGCCGGGGCGCGCCTGGCGACCGAGCACCTGCTGGCCCTCGGCCACTGCCGCGTCACCTTCCTCGCGAACCCGCCCGGGGACGGCTATCTCGGTCGGCGCCGCGGCTACGAGGCCGCGATGACGGAAGCCGGGCTGGACCCGCACGTGCAGGTGACCAGCTACGACACGGCCGAGGTGCGCCGCTGCGCACGGGACCTCCTGGCGGGCGAGCGCCGGCCCACGGCCGTCCTCGCGCACAACGACCGCGCCGCCGTGGCCGTGCTCGGTGCGCTCGCGGACCTCGGCCTGCGCTGCCCGGAGGACGTCTCCGTGGTCGGCTACGACGGGGCCGAGGCCGCGGCGCTGCCCGGCATCGAGCTCACCACGGTGGACAGCCGCGCCGCGGAGGTGGGCCGCCAGGCCGCCCGGATCGCGCTGGCCCAGGTCGATCACGAGGCCGAGGCCCCGGAGCCCGCGCCGATCACCCCGCGGCTGATCACCCGACGCACCACGGCCGCACCGACCGGCGCCTGAGCCAGCGCGCGTCGTCGGCCGAGCACCGGCGCGGGTCATTGCCCGTGAGCCGGGGCACGTCGTCGCTCGAGCGCCGCGCGGGTGTCAGGTTCTGAACCACTTCTGCGGTGAGAGTGGCTCAGAACCTGACACGCGCGGGTTCGCGGCCCGCCCGGGCCCCGTTCGCGGCCCGCGCACGCCCGGCCCGCGCACGCCCGGCCCGCGCACGCCCGGCCCGCGCACGCCCGGCCCGCGCCCACGTCACGCTGTCTGCGCGGCCCTGCCCAGCTCGTGCTCGAGGGCCTCGAGCTCGGCGCCGCCGGCCATCTCCTGGGCGAGGCCCCGCAGGGTGGTCTCCTCCCGGGTCATGTCCGAGACGGTCTGGCCGCGCTTCAGCAGCACAAAGTGGTCTCCGACCAGGTAGGCGTGGTTGGGGTTGTGGGTGATGAAGATGACGCCGAGGCCGCGCTCGCGGGCCCGCATCACGTACTTCAGCACCACGCCGGACTGGCGCACGCCGAGCGCCGCCGTCGGCTCGTCGAGGATCAGCACGCGCGCCCCGAAGTAGACCGCGCGGGCGATCGCGACGCACTGCCGCTCGCCGCCGGACATGGTGCCGATGGGCTGGTCGGGGTCCCGCACGGAGATGCCCATCTTCGCCATCTCCTCGACCACGATCCGCTTCGCCTCGCGGGTGCGGATCATGCCCAGGCGCGTCGGCTCCGAGCCGAGGAAGAAGTTCCTCCACACCGGCATCAGCGGCGCGATCGCGAGGTCCTGGTAGACGGTCGCGATGCCGCGGTCCAGGGCGTCGCGCGGGCTCGAGAAGCGCACGGGCTCCCCGTCGATCAGCATCTCGCCGGAGTCGGGGGCGTGGTAGCCCGAGAGGGTCTTGATGAACGTGGACTTGCCGGCGCCGTTGTCGCCGAGCACGCACGTCACCTCTCCCTCGCGCACCGCGCAGGTCACGTCCCGCAGGGCGGTGACGCGTCCGAAGCTCTTGGTGATCGCGCGGACCTCGAGCACCGGGGTGGTGGTCGCATGGTCCGGCGGGGCCGTGAGGGCGGGGTTCTCGCTCATGAGGTCACCTTCATCGCTCGCTTCTTGATCCACAGGTTCACCAGCACCGCCGCCAGCAGCACGAGACCGAGGATGGTGCGGAAGAACTCGCTGGGCAGACCCACCAGCGGCATGCCCTGCTGGACCATGCCGAAGATGAGCGCCCCGATCGACGCGCCGATCACGGAGCCCGCACCGCCGGTGAGGAGGCACCCGCCGATCACCGCGGCGATGATGAAGTAGAACTCCAGGCCGATGCCGGAGGTCACCGTCGCGTTGCCGTAGCGGATCACCGTCAGGGTCCCCACCAGCCAGGCCGCGGCCGCGGTGGTCATGAACAGTCCCACCCGCACCCGCATCACGGGCACACCCACGGCGCGGGCGGCGTCGGAGTTGCCGCCGAGGGCGAAGATCCAGTTGCCCCAGCGGGACTTCAGCAGCACGATCGCGCCGACGGCGGTCAGCAGCAGCCACCACACCAGCGAGACCTGGAAGGGGCCGACGGCGCTGCCGAACAAGGCGCGGGCGCTGTCGTAGCCGCTGTACTGCCGCACCCCGGAGACGGTGACCTGGCCGGTCAGCCGCTGGGTGACGGCGTAGTTCAGGCCCCACAGCACGAACATCATGCCGAGGGTGACGATGAAGCTGGGCAGCTTCGTCAGGTGCACCATCACGCCGTTGACCGCCCCGACCGCCAGGGCGAAGCCGAGCGAGAGCAGGATCCCCAGCCACACGTTCATGTTCAGCTCGGTGACGGCGAGCGCGGTGACCAGGGCGGTGGAGCCGGTGAGCACGCCGGTGGAGAGGTCGAACTCCCCGCCGATCATCAGCAGCGCCACCGCGATCGCCATGATGCCCATGGTCGCGGCGGGGTCGAGGAAGTTCGCCAGGCCCGCCTGGGAGGCGAAGACCGGCGAGACCAGGGTGAAGCCGACGAACACCAGCACCGCGGCGCTGCCGGCGCCGACCTCGGGGGTCATCAGCAGCCGACGCACCCGGCCGACGGAGACCAGGCGGTCGTCCTTGTCGCCGTCGGACGGCGGTGGCGCGGGCGGCGCTCCGGGGGCGGAGGCCGGGGCCGCGGCGCTCATCGGGTGCCGGCCTGCACGAACTCGGCGACCTGGTCCACGTTCTCGCTGTCCACGAAGGCAGGACCGGTCAGGACGGGGTGCCCGCCGCCGAGGGTGTTGCCGTTGTCGTGGTAGAGCACCAGCATCGCGATCGGCAGGTATCCCTGCAGGTACTGCTGCTGATCGACGGTGAACAGGATCGTGCCGTCCTGGATGCCGGCGAGCACGTCGGCGTCGATGTCGAAGCTCGCGACCTTGATCTCCTCGCCGGTCTCCTCCACGCCCGCGAGGGCGGCGGTGGTGACCGAGGGGTTCAGGCCCACGACGGTGTCGATCGAGTCGTCGCCCATGAGGGTGGACTTGACGGTGGCCTGGATTCCCTGGGGGTTGTTGAGGTCGACCTGGAGGTTCTGGACCTCGCCGCCGAAGCCGTCGGCGACGCCCTGGCAGCGCTGCTCGAGGCCCACGTTGCCGGCCTCGTGGATGAGGCAGACGACCTTCTCCGCGCCCTCCTCCTTGAGCCGTTCGCCGACGCCCTCGCCGGCCACGCCCTCGGACTGGCCGAAGTGCGCCAGCGCCCCGAACTCGGCCGAGCGGTCCTCGCCGGAGTTGATGGTGATCACGGGGATGCCGGCGTCGCGGGCGGCCTCGATCGAGCCCTGCAGGGCGTCGGGGTTCGCCATCGACACGACGATGCCGTCGGGCTGGTTGGCGACCGCGGAGTCGATCAGCTGCGCCTGCCGCGACCCCTCAGGATCACCTGTGACCTCGACGTCCACGCCGTACTGGGCGCCGCCGTCCTCCGCGCCCTTCTTCACCACGTTCCAGAACGAGCCGTCGGGGACGCCGTGGATGATCACGGCGTAGTCCAGGTCGCGGCTCGCGCCGGCGGCTGCGTCGCCGTTCCCGGCGGCCTCCTCGGGGGCCTGCCCGCCGGTGCCGCAGGCGGTGAGCACCAGTGCGAGCGCCGCGGCGCCCACGGCCATCTTCTTCAGGGATCTCAACATGGGGATCACACCCTCTGTGGAAGAGAGCCGGGTGGCACCCTCGCCGCCCGGCGGGTCGGCTCCATCGCCGACTCGATCACAGAGTGACACCGCTCACACCGGGCGTCAAGGGAATGTCTGGACAAGATTTGGTCACGACGGGGTACTGCGCGGTAGGCATTCGAACGGGAGAGTCCCGAGGTATCGGTTGCGAGGCGCGTCCTCCCCGGAGACTTGCCGCCATGGAGCGGGATATTGCCCTGGACAAAGGGTCTCGAGCTGCCGGACAAATGACGGTAGCGTGTGCCCGGGCGCGCTCGTGAGATCGCGAGCCGAGAGACTCGAGGGGGAGCCATGCGGCTGGGACTGGTGGGCTACGGCAACGGCGGGCGGCACTTCCACGCCCCGTTCCTCGAGACCGCGCGCGGGATCGAGATCGCCGGGGTGGTGGCCCGGGCCGAGGCCACCCGCGCCGCGGCCCGGGAGGATCTGCCGGGAGTGCCGATCCACGCCTCGCTCACCGAGATGCTCGAGGCCGGGGTCGACGCCGTCACCATCACCACCCCGCCGCAGACCCGCCGCGACCTGGTGCTCGAGGCGATCGCGGCCGGGGTGCACGTCGTGGCCGACAAGCCCTTCGCCCCGTCGGCCGAGGTCGCCCGCGAGCTCGCCGACGCCGCCCGCGAGGCGGGCGTGGTGCTCTCCGTCTTCCACAACCGCCGCTTCGACGCCGACGTGCGCACCCTCGCCGAAGTGCTCGAGGGCGGGAGGCTGGGGGAGCTGTGGCGCGTCCACTCCCGCTTCGACCTCGACCAGCCCGATCAGCTCGAGGCCGGCCCCCACGGCGGGCTGCTGCGCGACATCGGCACCCACCTGGTGGACCAGCTGATGTGGCTGCTCGGGCCGGTCACGTCGGTCAGCGCGCGCCTGGATCACGTGGAGCTGCCCGAGGGCCGCACCGATGCGGCATTCCTCGTGACCCTGCAGCACGCCTCGGGCGTCACCTCGACGGCGACCTCCACCAAGCTCAACCATCTCCACCGCCGCACCCTGCTGGCCTACGGCAGCGAGGGCTCCTACGAGGTGGCCAGCACCGACGTGCAGGCCGAGGCGATCTTCGCCGGGAAGCGGCCGGCCGACGACCCCGTGGCCTGGGGCTACGACGCCCCCGAGCACTGGGGCACCCTCCACACCGCGGACGGCGACGAGCAGGTCCCCTCCGCCCAGGGCAGCTACGTCGCGTTCTACGAGCAGTTCGCCGCGGCCTGCGCCAGGCAGGGCCCCGGCCCGTCGCCCGCCGAGGAGGGCGTCGCGGTGCTCGAGGTGCTCGACGCCGCTCGCCGCGCCGCCGAGGGAGGGGAGACGGTGCGGCTGGGGTGAGCGGGCGGGAGGTGGCGCCTGCAGAAAGGGGCGCTGAGCGGCACGCCGCGGCGCTCAGCTCCTCAGCGTGCCGCTCAGAGCCCCTTTGTGCAGATCGTCCTCAGCGGTCCTCGATCTCCAGCAGGCTCGCCGCGCTCTCGATCTCTTCGTGCTCGGGGCGCTCCTTCTGCATCCGCTCCATGTAGGGGCGGGCGCGCTCGACCTGGTGTTCCAGGTTCGTCACCGTGGTGAGGAAGTTCTGGTTGGCCTGCGTGCGGAAGGTGTCGATGCCGTCCATGGTGGTGAACAGGTTGTCGAAGGCCTTCTGCAGCGTCTCGGCGGAGACGCCCGAGCTCGCGGCCTGCTGCTGCACCTTCACCGAGTTGTCGGCGAGCATCTTCGAGGTCGAGGAGATGAGGTTGTCGGTGGTGGCGTTGACCGCGTCGATCTGATCGAGCACGAGCTTCTGGTTCTCGAGCGCCTGGGCGGTGATCACTGCGGTGCGCAGCGCGGTCACGGTGGTGGTGCGGGCCCGCTCCACGCCCTGCTGGAGCTTGGTGTTGTTGTCCTCGATGACGCCCATCGACAGGTAGGCCTGCACGGTCACGGCGATCTGCGTGGCCACGTCCTGGCGGCGCTGGCGCACGGCGAAGAGCACGTCCCGCTCGAGCGCGTCGGCGTCGGCGGACTTCCCCGCCCCGCGCAGCTCCTCGGCCTTGCGCACGGCCCGCTCGTCGAGCAGACCCAGCAGGTGGGAGGCCTTCTGCAGCGCGCCGAGATCCTCCCAGAGGGCGCGGCGCTCGACGGCGAGCTCGGCGTTGTCGCGCTGGAGCCCCTCCTGGCCGCGGGAGAGCGCGCCGAGGACCTGGTCGAGCTGGTCCTGGTTCGACTCGAAGCTGCGGAAGTAGCGCTTGGCGCGGTTGCGGCCGGGCAGGAAGCCCAGCGCCTTGTCCGCGAAGGTCTCCTCCTTGGGGGCGAGCTCCTCCATGGTGGTGCGCAGCTCGGTGAGGGACTTCGCGACGTTCTCCTGGGCGCTGCCCTTCTTGTCCTTCGCGTCCCGCAGCGACTGCTCCATGAAGCGGGAGGAGGTCTGCGAGGTGCGCTCGAAGGTGCGCCGGGCGACCGCGCCGAGGGCGTTGACCTGGGCGGTGAACTCCTGGGAGTGGGGGTTCAGGGAGGAGACCTGGTCGACCCAGGCGTCGGCCCGCTGCTCGAGCTCCTGCTGCTGCTCGGCGGGGAGGTCGGGGAGCACGGAGACCGCGTCGTCGTCGCTGATCTCCTCGACCGGGTCAGCGGGGGTGATCTCCTGGGCGGGGGTGGGCGGCTGGAGCTTGTCCATCGGTGCCTCCTGGGCGGGTCTCGGGTTCTGGTTGGTCGTGGGGGCTGGTCGCCTCGTGCGGCGCGGCGGCCGACGGGGCGGGTCAGACGTCGATGATGGGGTCGAGATGCTGGTCGGCGAAGCGGGCTCGCAGGAACTCGGAGTGCACCTCGAGGGAGTGCGAGACGCCGCCGACGAGATCGCTCTCGATCCGCTCGACGCCCTCGCCGAGCACGTCGAGCTGCCGGTCGATCGAGGCGAGGTTCGCCAGCGCCTCCTCGCGGGCGGAGCCGGCGAAGGTGCGCAGGAAGGAGATGATGTCCGCGGCGGCGTCGACGAGGTCGGGGACGTACCGGGTGGCGATGCCCTCCAGCATCGTCACCTCTCCCGCGGACGGTCGCATCTGCTGCAGCTGCTCCGCGCCGACGAGTGCATCGATCCTGGTCAGCAGCGAGTCGACGTCGTCGAGCACCTGCATCGCAGGAGCCGCGGCGGCCTGCGGGCGCAGCTCCCGCACCCGGGCGCGGGTGGTCTCGTCGGCGGCGAGGATCCGCTCGAGCACCTCGCGGGTGCCGCCGGTGACGCTCGCATCGATCACGGGACGCTCGGCCGATCCTGTCCGAGGACGGTTCACGGCCACGCCGACCCCGCCGAGGGCGACGGCGCCGACGCCGACCGCGGCGCCGAGGGCCAGCACGGGCCCGCCGAGCCCGGTGCCGAGCACGACCACCAGCGTCGCGAGGCCGGCCAGCCCGCCGAGGACGACGGGAGCGCCGAGCCGCACCAGCCAGGAGGGACGCGGCGCGGACACCTCGCGGGAGGCGGGGCCGCGGACCGTGCCCTCGAGCGCAGTCTGCTTCGGTCCCCACAGGTCGCGTCGCTCCGCGGTCGCCTTCCATGGCAGGTCCTGAGCGCCGGGGGCGGCGGATGGCCCGTCGGCCGACGGGGTGGGCCGCTTGGCCGGAGGCTCGGGCTGGTGGGCCTGCGGGGGCGGCGAGTCGGGCGCGAAGGGGTCCGGGAACCGGCTGCTCCCGCTGCTCGGCTGCTCGGCCGAGGGTGTCTCTCCTGCGCTCACTGCGATTCGCTGTCCTCCCCGGGACGGTGACGAGGTCCGAGCGTCGGCCCGTGCAGACGGGGGACCGCCTCGAGGGCCGTGCGCACGCCTCGTCCTGGGCGTGCTGGAAGGCTACCGCGAGCAGCTGGACCGCAGGTGGGCGCGGGCTGGATTCGGGGGATGGCCGGGGGAGGGCATGGGGAGTTCTCCCCAGGCAGTTCGCCCCATCGCGCATTCCGGGCGCCCGTCATAGATTTCAGGCACTGGGTGCGGGACTCTCGGGGGAGAGGGATGGTGGCCCTCCGCGGGGGCGGAGGCCGGCGCAGGGCCCGTGGCCCAGCGGAGGCGGGAGACGGATCGGGGGATCCGCTCCCGCCTTCATGCCGTGCGGGGCGGTGCAGGTCCTCGCACAGCGGCGCTGCCACTCGGCGGCATCGTCGAGGGCGCAGTGCGGGAAGGGCGCAGGACAGGGCGACGAGCAGTGCGCCCGAGGCGGTGTGATCCCGCTGACGGGTGCTGGACAACTCTTTCGCGCGCGCCCGCGAGGACCCTACTCTTGACCGGTGCGACGAGGCGCACGATTTCCCCGACTGACCTGGCAGGACGCGTCTTGCACCAGGCGCGTCCCACACACCGCTGAAGGAGGCCTCCGGCATGGATCCTCGCCCTGACATCCACCTCGGTCACGAGATGACCCCGACGACCCATACCGGGCCCATCCCGACCGTGTCCGCGAGCGGCGACGCGGGGCAGCGTGACTCCTCCGCGCGCACCACCGCCGCCGTGATCGCGGCGCTCGTGCTCGCCTTCATCGGCATCGTGCTGATGGGGCTCTGAGAGGCAGGTCCCTCGCCGGGAACGGCCCGGGAAGGATCCGCGAGCCCGCGGCGTTGCTCCCTCGCAGCCCGGCGTGTGAGGCCCGCGAGGCACGAGGAGAGGACCATCCCATGATCGACCTGGACCTGACCGGCAGGACAGCCTTCGTCAGCGGCTCCACGCAGGGCATCGGCCTCGCGATCGCCCAGCGGCTCGCGCTCGCCGGAGCGCGCGTGGCGGTCAACGGCCGCAGTGCACAGCGGGTGCAGGAGGCGCTCGATGCCCTGGTCGGCGCCGGGGCCGACCCGTCGCGGCTGATCGCGGCGCCTGGCGACGTCACCGCCGAGGAGGGCCTGGCCGACGCCCTCGAGGCCGCGGGCGAGGTGGACGTGCTGGTGAACAACCTCGGCATCTTCGGCGCCGCACCGGCGCTCGAGATCACCGACGAGCAGTGGCAGCGCTACTGGGACGTGAACGTGATGGCCGCGGTGCGGCTGATCCGCGCGACCCTGCCGGGCATGAAGGAGCGCGGCTGGGGAAGGGTGCTGAACATCGCCAGCGACTCCGCGATCGTCACCCCGGCCGAGATGATCCACTACGGCGTCTCCAAAACGGCGCTGCTGGCCGTCTCCCGCGGCTTCGCGAAGGACGCCGCCGGCACCGGCGTCACCGTGAACTCCGTGATCGCCGGGCCCACGTACACCGAGGGCGTGCAGGACTTCGTCTACGAGCTGGTGGATCCGTCTCTGCCCAGGGAGGAGGCGGAGGCCGAGTTCATGCGCCTGCACCGCCCGCAGTCGCTGCTGCAGCGCCTGATCCGTCCCGAGGAGATCGCGAACATGGTCGTCTACCTCGCCTCGCCGCTCGCGTCGGCGACCACCGGCGGGGCGCTGCGCGTGGACGGTGGGTACACGGACGCGATCCTGCCGTGAGGCCGGCGCCCCGGCGCGCGTGTACGGTGCCCCGCAGGACCGACGACGACGTGACGACCGAGGAGACGACATGGCAGACGACCCGCTGACGCTCGACGCGCTGCTCGCCCTGGAGCAGCGCGGCTGGGAGTCCCTCACCCGGCACGAGGGCGGTCGCTTCTACGGCGCGCTGATGACGGCTGATGCCGTGATGATCCTCGTCAACGGCATGGTCCTGGATCGCGAGACCATCGCCGCGACGCTAGACGACTCGCCCGCCTGGAGCACCTTCACCCTCGAGGACGCACGGCTGGTGCCGACGGGGCAGGCCAGTGCGGCGCTGGTCTATCGGGCGACCGCTGCGCGTGACGGCGAGGACGAGCCCTTCGTGGCCTTGATGTCGAGCCACTACACGCTGGTGGACGGCGAGCCGGCGCTGACGCTGTACCAGCAGACGACGGTGACGCACTGATCGGTCCCGTCGTCGACGAGTGGACGGACGATTCCTGCGGCCGCGCGGGCCAAAAAGGGCAGGAGCGCGCCTCGCAGTTTTTCCGGACATCCGTGTGATGTCGGCGGCATCGGACGAAAGTCCTGCTCATTCGTAGTCGTTGAATCGTAATCTTCAAGGGTCTCTGCTGTGGAGACACAGGGGACGGGCGACTGCCGCCGACGCCCCGGTCCGTGCCGTGCACGGACATCGGTGACGACCACGAAGGATCGGCATGAACGCTCAGAACCCGACTCCGCCGCGCCCGGACGGGAGCCAGAACTGGCCCTCGGCGCCCACGTACGGCCAGAACCCGCAGGGCGGACTGCCCTTTGAGCCGGCCGCTCCGCCGCGGCAGCCGCAGCGCCCCGTCGCAGCACGCGCGAAGAGCTTCCCGATCGCCTGGGCGCTCTCGCTGTTCCTCGGGGCACTTGGTGCGGACCGCTTCTACCTCGGCAAGTGGAAGACCGGCCTGCTGAAGCTCGTCACCACGGGAGGCTTCTTCGTCTGGTGGCTGATCGACCTGGTGCTGCTGACCACGGGCCAGGTGAAGGATGCCAAGGGCCGCCCGCTGCGCGAGTTCGAGACCATGAAGTGGCCCTCGCGGGCGATCTCGGCGGTGGTCGCGCTCGGGTTCGTCGGCATGATGGTCCTCGGCGCCACCGCCCCGACGCCTCCGCCCGCCGAGGTGACCGCCGCCGAGTCCGCAGCCCTCGAGGAGGCCTCGGTCCCGTCGGAAGAGCCCACCACGGCGGAGCCGACGACGGAGGCGCCGACGACCGAGGCGCCGACCAGCGCGGCCCCCACGACCACGGCCGCTCCGACGCCCTCACCGACGCCGGAGCCCGTCGCGGCCGAGGGCACGGCGCTCGCAGTCCTCGCCGGACTTGACGAGAAGGGCCGCGCCCCGAAGACCGACTACGACCGCGACCTGTTCGGCTGGCGCGACGACATGGACCGCAACGGCTGCGACACCCGCAACGACATCCTGCGCCGCGACCTCACCGCGATCACCCTCAAGGGCGGCACGAACGGCTGCGTCGTCCAGCGCGGCACCCTCGACTCCCCGTACAGCGGTGACACCGTCGACTTCGACCGGGAGAACAGCACGATCGACATCGACCACGTCGTCGCGCTCTCCGACGCCTGGCAGACCGGCGCTGCGAGCTGGGACGAGCAGACCCGCCGCGAGTTCGCCAACGACCCGCTGAACCTGCTCGCCGTCGAGTCCAGCCTGAACCGGCAGAAGGGCGACGGCGACGCCGCCACCTGGCTCCCACCGCTCAAGGACTACCGCTGCGAGTACGTGGCCCGGCAGATCGCCGTGAAGGACAAGTACGACCTGAGGGTCAAGCCCGCCGAGGCCGACGCCATGGAGCGCGTGCTCAGCGACTGCGAGGGCTTCCTCGCGATCGAGGACGACGACCAGTGGCCCGCGACCGGCGAGGGCGACGTCGTCGCGACCGAGGAGGAGCCCGCGCCGGAGCCTGAGCCTGAGCCGGCCCCCGAGCCCGAGCCGGCCCCTGAGCCCGAGCCTGCTCCGGAACCCGAGCCCGAGCCCGCTCCCGCGTACGAGCCTGCCCCGAAGGAGGAGTCGAACGACAGCGGCTCCGGTGGCGGCAGCGCCTATTACAAGAACTGCGACGCCGCGCGCGCGGCCGGTGCGGCCCCCGTGCACGCCGGCGACCCCGGCTACAGCAGGAAGCTGGACCGCGACGGCGACGGGGTCGGCTGCGAGTGAGGCCGACGGCGCGGGCATGACCTGACTGTTCATGCCCGCGCTCCACGAGGGCGTCCCGCTCCTGCCCGCTGTACCCGCTGAGGGCGAGCGGTCGTCAGCAACGCTGCAGCACCAGCACCGCGTCGAGGTGCTCGCCCGCCGAGCCGTCGGGGGCGGTCGCGGCGCGCGGCCGCTCCTCGGCGAGCTCGACCTCCCACTCCTCAGCCGAGCCGCCGAGCTGCGCAGCCTCGTCCTGCACGGAGACCATCGTCGCCGGGTGGTCCTTCGCCCAGGACGGAGGCGCGGCGTGGGAGACGATCACGAGATGACCGCCGGACCGGATCGCGGCGGCGGCACGGCGCAGGATCGCGATGCGGTCCAGCGCCACGTTCGACTGGAAGAAGCTCGCGGTGACCAGGTCGACCGATGCAGGCTCCGGCTCCCAGGCGTCGAGGTCGACGGCCTCGAAGCTCGCCCCGTCGAGGCCTCGCGCGGCGGCCTCGTCACGGGCCCGGCCGACGGCGGTGGCGGAGATGTCGAGTCCGAGTGCGGTCCAGCCCTGCTCGGCGAGCCAGAGCACGTCCCCGCCCTCCCCGCAGCCGAGGTCGATCGCCGTGCCCGGCGCGAGCTCGGCGACGACCGAGGCCATGGTCGCGTTGACCTTCCCCGACCAGATGCGCTCGCTGCCGGAGTAGCGCTGCTCCCAGTACTCGGAGGGAGTGACCTTCGAATCGATGGATGCGGATGAGCCCCCGCCGACGGACCCGCAGCTGAGTGGGTGGTACCTGTGGTGGCCCGCAAACAGTAAAGGCGCGGGCTCGTTGTCTCCGGTCATGGCTCAAGCCTGGCAGATGGCCCGAGCGAGCGGTAGCGGCTATGCGCGTGGAGCTGATCCGTTGGCTCCCACCTTGCGCCTCGCGCCAGCGAAAGATCACTTTTCGTGCATACCAGGGCTAGATCGAAGTCTGCAACAGCTTGACGCACTAACAACCGGAACATCGATCTCCGTTGCTGAACCATCCGCGGTCACTTCGTCAACGTGGCCCACCGACTACCTTGCGCGTGAACGCCCGCACCGCACCCTCCCTCCTCTGATCTCAACCCCGGAGGGAGCCGCGCCGCAGCATGGCGGAACGTAAAGAATCGCCTCAGTGACTCCCGCAAGCATGGCACTCATGGATAGGCTAGGCATGCGAGAGAGTCATGTTCTGGACAAGTACTGACAGCACAGAAACGGGCAACAAATGGTCAAAAAAGCGTTCGAGGTCCCAGTCGAAATTGACCTTCTAGGGTTATCGATAGTCGGATGGGAGGGAGAAGCTCGCCTAAGGGTAACCGCCGATGACTGGGAGACCGAGTCAAGTAGTAGCCCGAAGATTGCGTACAGTTACGCCCTCTCAGGTGCGTTTCATTTTAATGAAGAGGACTGGAATGTAAGATACCGACGTTCGCGCGAAGATAGCTACGTCCCTTCACTCCTCCTTGAAATCCACTGCCCCAGCCTGGGCGAGAGCTTCTATGAAGAGATCGCGACGGACGAGTTAAAGAAGGTCAGGAAACGCCCCCTTAGGGTATCCAAGCAAGGCCGCCTTGGTTACACTCTGCCCTCCGTGGATCCTAGCGAGTTCTCTGCAAGGATAACCGCCTTTGACGGTCTCGATGCGGAGACTCGAGAGTTCTGCGTGGCGAGAAAAGAGATACCCGTGGAGACCGTGAGTGAGCTTGACGGCGATGCATTTGCCCCAGTGGTCGATGTACGAGCGTATCTTGTCGATGAATATGCTTGCTTTGTGGCTTCCGGGTCTATTCGCATAGGCTCAAGGGAGGCCTTGGCAGAGAAAGCTGCGGAAGATGATTGGTTTGACCCCAGTGACGACGAAGAAGCGGAACTTCCCTTGCCGGACATCGAGGTGGAATGGGTCGACTCAACTGGATTTGTCCTTGAAGAGGGGGGTGCCTACTTGGGATGGCAGTACCCATACCGGCGTTCGACCCCCATAGCTCAGCGTCCTCCACGCTTCTTCGTCAAGCTAGAAACCAGGCTCGATGACCTTTCTGGCATCCCTACCAGGGCGGTGGCACGCTTCGTGGAGGGAGAAGATTGAATCTCGCAAAAAGGACTTCATCGCTCGCAGACGCGCTTGTCCGTGAGTATTTCCAAGCTCCCAACCTGTTTGGTGAGATTGCGCGTATAGAGACAATGCTCGCAGATACTTATCGTAACAGGGTCCAGTACGAGTTGCTACAGAACTCTGATGATGCTGGCTCGACAACTGTTCACATTTCTCGCCCGAGACTCGGAATGCTCCGATGGGAAAATAATGGGAGGGATATGACTGAGCAGGATGTGGAAGCGTTGTGCAGGTCTGCAACTTCGGCCAAATCCCGGGGGGAAGATATTGGTTACCGTGGCATTGGATTCAAGTCGATTGCGGCGATTGCATCAAAGATTGACGTGGAGAGTGGAGGAGTTAAGTTCACTTTCGACCGTCGATCGACAGTGAAGCTCCTCGGTGTCGACACGCAAGCCTCTGTCCCACTAGTGAGAATTCCCACAGATGTAGCCACGTCCAACTTTAGAGGCGCAAGGTTCTCGATTGAGCTTTCGGTGGCCGAGCCAGATCTTCGGATCGACCCGACAGCACTTCTATTCCTGCGAAGCGTCGAGCGCGTTGAATCGAGCCTTGAGGAGACTAGCTCGATAGTCATGACTCGCACCTCGGGCAGGGTCAAGCTCAGCGACGACGGAGCTTCGGGTGAATTTGCCCTGCTCGAGGCAACCGGGGCGCAGTTGGCCATTCCGTTAGATCCGTGGGCCCGAAAAATTGCAGGACCAGCTGGGCGGCTGGCGTGTTTTCTCCCGCTCGATGAATCCATGGGGTTGCCGATCGTGTTGTCTGGAGACATAGCCACTGACCCGTCGCGCACCAATGCCATCCTTGATGATGCGTCGACCAAGAAAGTAATTGCGGCGGGTGCTGAATTGTTCGCGGAAGTCATACGCAATCCGTACCACCCTATTTTTGACGTCGCGTGGCAACTGCTACTGGAAGCGCCTGATCCGCGTGCTGCTCTTTTGGGTTCAATGGAGAGTGTGGCTTCAATCTTTTTCCGCTACCTGCGAGAGAATCTATCCAATGTGCCCATTCCATTCGCAATCGCGCCGGTCAGCTTAGTGGATGCTGAAACAGAAGTGCTGTTTCCTGGTGGCGCGCCGAATGTGTTATATGCGTCTCAGAATCGAGTCGCCGTCCGAGCACTGAAGGCCGCTCTTAATCTCCCCGAGCTGAGCCTGGAGGATGTGGCTGGCCGCCTGAATCCGGAGGCGATGCCGCTCGACAGGAGATCATATTTTGCGAAGCTCCTCGCTGAGAATGCTCGCTTGCGCGGCCGCCAAATGACCTCAATTGAACTTGCCTTCGGTGCTCACGGGGAAAGTCTGGACGTGGAGAACAATGTGCATATGTCTGTCAAGTCGGCAACTGTGAATGCCAGAACGTCGGCTGACGTAGATGCGACTGGAGGTCTGCCCTATTTTGTCGAACGCTGGCGAGCTATCGAAGTTGCTGTCGTCGAGTGGTTGAACTCCCGCGGATGGAGTTTAACGGATGTCTCGAAGCAAAACTTGGGATATGACGCAGAGGGTCTAGATGGGGCTGGTCGAGCAGTATGCCTTGAAATTAAGAAAACGGACGGGCTGGATTCGTCGTTCGCTCTAACGACAAACGAATGGGCGTTGGCTCAGTCTGGGACTAAGTCGTTCCTTTTGGCGGTCGTGATTGGAGATGGCAGGCGGTCGCGCATGGCATTGCTTGATCCGATTGGTGCGAAAATGGAGCCTATTCGAGTGGCGCGCCAGTGGGAGTGGCGATTCGAAAACTGGTCAGAGCATGCTCTCTGGGTTCAGTGAGTCCTGATGTCGAACATGCCCCGAGGCCGCGCTGAGAATGTCAATGCCTCGACCCCCGCCTCCCGGAACCGGGTCGTCGACTTCCTGCGCGCCGCCGCGATCACGGTGGTGGTTCTCGGTCACTGGACGATCATCGCCGTCGACCCCGACGGCGGGATCCTCCCGCACGGCGTCCTCGATGGCGCGAGGTGGACCCATCCGCTGACCTGGCTGTTCCAGGTCATGCCGATCTTCTTCCTCGTCGGCGGGTACTCCAACGGCCTTTCCTGGCGCTCCGCGAGGCGCAAGGAGACCGGCTACGCCGAGTGGCTGCGCACCAGGCTCCGACGCCTCGGCATCCCGCTGATCCCGCTGCTGCTCGCCTGGCTCGTGATCGGGGTTGTGGCGGTTGCACTCGGCGCCCCGCATGCGACGGTCCAGCTCGCCTCGCAGATGGCGCTGATCCCCACCTGGTTCCTCGCCGCGTACCTGATGGTGATCCTCGTGGGGCCACCCTGCCTGTGGCTGTGGGAGCGCTTCGGGTGGTGGTCGATCGTGGGCGGCATCGCGCTCGCCGGGATCGTCGACGCGATCAGCATCGCCGCCGACCAGCCGCTGCTGGGCTACCCGAACTATCTGCTCGTCTGGGCGGCGTTCCATCAGGTCGGCTACGCCTGGCTCGATGGCCGGCTCTCGGGCATCGGCCGACGGATGCTGTTGGCAGCGATCGGCCTGGTCGGCCTGCTGCTGCTCGTGCTGGCGGGCCCGTATCCGGTCTCGATGATCACCGCCGGGGGAGACGCGATCTCCAACTCGAGCCCCACCCGCGTGACGATGGCGTTCCTCGGCATGCTCCAGGCCGGGCTCGTGCTCTCCCTCGAGAAGCCGCTCGAGGCGCTGCTCCGCCGGCCGAGGCTGTGGTTCGTGACCGTGCTCGTGAACCAGCGGATCATGACCTGGTTCCTGTGGCACCTCACCGTCATGGTGGGGCTCGCGCACCTGCTGCTCGCGCTTGATGCGTGGGTGCTGCTGCCCGAGCCGCTGACGGGGCTGTGGTGGGCGACGCGGCCGTTGTGGGCGCTCGTACTGCTGGCGCTGACGGGCCTCCTGGTGCTGGTGATGGGCCGCTTCGAGGAACCGCGGGCCGACGACCGCCCGGCCCCGCCCGTGTGGAAGCCGATCGCCGCGGCGGTGTGCGTCATAGCGGGACTCGCCGTGATGGCGTCCGTTGGCGTCGTGGGGGAGAGCGGCGTGACCTGGTGGTGGCCGCTCGTGCCGGTCGTGGGGTTGTGGGGCTTCGGGGTGTTGGGCCTGCGGCGTACGCCGAACCGCGCCTGAGACGAAGCGAACTCGCCGCGGCTGGCTTCAGCTTGCGTCGTGCTCGATCCCCGGAAACACGCGCTTGAGGATCCGAATCAGCTCGGCAGCACGCTCGCGATCGAGATGGATGGCTTGGCTCGGCTTCGGGCCGGACTTCCTCTCGGCGGAGCCGTACGTCCCGATGTATAGGAGGTTCTCCTCGCCGTAGGGCACGTTCGCCCATCCGGCGTCAGTCTCGGATCGATGGATCGAGCCCTGGCCATGGAGCTCGATGAAGCGCCGGATAAGTGCCACTGCTTTCCTCCTGATGAGAGAGCGTCGGAATGTTCAGCTCGGGAAATCCCCCGCAGAGCGGAAGATTCTTGCTGTCGCGTGCTCGAGCGCGGAGTCGTCGAGAGACGAGAGATCGGTGACCCGCAGCTCGTACTGGATCGCCTTGAGCCCGTTCCGGACGAGCTCCCGTCGGCTCTGGTGACCGGCAAGACCGCGAACCTGCTCGGCGATGGCCTGGGCGACGCGATGATCCGCGGAGAGATTGCGATCGACGAGGCCGACGAGGTCATCCTCGTAGAGGGGCAGCTCCGGATCGTCGAGGAGGTCGCCGAGGATCCACGAGCGCAAGTACGCGCGATAGAACACGTTCCTGCGGCCGGACAGGTATCTGTCGCGGGGAAGCTTGCCGGAGCGGTCTGGGCCGAATCGACGCACTGCGAGATCGGGGAGCACGAGGATCGTGAGGTAGGGCCAGATCTCCGGGTCGGACGCCTGTCCTCTCCCGTCCACCTCGAACCAGTCGACGAGGAACCTTCCCGTGATCGCGTCGAACTTCCGATCGGCATCGCGGCCACGTTCGGGGACGGAGGAGAGCGCCTTCGTCAGCGAGCTGTGAAGCTCTCGCAGGCGTGACACGCCGACGGGTGCGCCTCCGAAGCTGGTGAACCTGGTCCTCGGGTCGAGAGTCCCATCGGGGAGAGAGCGGGGAGGCTCGCCCTGCTTCAGCCTCTCCTCGAGCTCGCTCAGCGCCGTGGCGGCGTCCTCGCGCGTCAGCTGGGGATAGATGCGGCTCATGCCTCTTCTCCTTCCGCGCCGAAACGGAGCGCTTCGCGAGAACGAGCGATGAGGTTCGCAGGCTCCTCCCGAGCCATCCTCATGGCCTCGCTGAGGGGCAGTCCGATGCTCTGCGCCAGCAGCAGGCCCAATGCCGCCAGGGTCTCGTGGTCATGCTCCGCGAGGTCCTCCATCTGCCGGGGTGTCATCGTGTCTCTCCAGTTCGCGAGCTTGTGGAACACGACGAGGTGGATGTCGCTCTGGATGAGCGAGTAGATGTCCTCAGCCGCGGTGCCTTCCAGGATCTCCGCCGCGAGATGGGAGTCCACGTTCACATACAGGCGGATCGCGGTGCTCACCCTCCACGCAGGCTCGGCCTCTGGGGTGGCCTCGACGAGCCACGGCACATCACGGCGACTGGTCCGTGCGAAGGAGAGCGCCGTCGTCGGGAACGCCGCATCGTCGCTCTCGAGCCCGAGTCGCAGCGGCCTGGGCAGCTGCCAGAGCTTCGCGCCGAGATGCACGGCGTTCCTCGGGTCGGTGCTGCCGGTCCGCCCGGGACCGACTATCCAGATATCCGCGAAGACCTCGACGGCGATGACCCCGCCGTCGATCTCCACGAGGGCCTCGGCGCTCCAGACGCCGTCCTGCTCGGTGAATCGAGCCGTCTTGCGCCAGGTAGCGCGCGCCGGGAGGCACGTGGCGATCCCGACCATCGTGATCGGCTCGTCGGAGGGGATTCCGGTCTGCGCCCAGAAGTCCGGGGCGAGCTCGGCACGGCAGCGGAGGACGATGCGCTGTCCCGGCTCCCAGACATCGGCGAGCTCCTCCACAGCGGTCGCTGGTTCTAGCACGTCGATCGACGTGCTGACCGAAGCGCTGAACGGGGCGAGGAAGGGCTTCGACTCAAGGACGGCCATCGGGCGCTCCTGCCGTGATCTCGACCCTCAGGGCGCGCCGAGGTGCGCCGAGGAAGCGGACGCCGGCCTCCTCGCCGGTCCGTACGACTGCCATGTCCTTCCCCTCCGGGGCGGCGTGCTGCCATCTGATCGCCAGGTCCTGCGGGGGGACCGGTTCGTGCAGGCCCTCGTCTCCCAGCAGGCTGACGCTCAGGCGGACTCGTCCGACAGGTCCATCGCCGGCGACGATGAATCGGACCTCCTGCTCCTGTGTCCCATCTGCCGCAGTGCGTACAAGCCGAGGAGCCCCGGCTTCGACCGTCCAGCGAGCTCGCCGTTCGGTGCGTCGCCGTCCTGTTCCGGACCGACCGGAGTCGTCGTAAACCTGCGGTGCCGGACCGGGGAGGATGGCGCCGAGCCGGCGAGACAGAGCTCCCGTGGAACGGAAGAACTTCGGGGAAGTCGGGACCTGCTCCTCGACCGCGGGATGGATCGCCTCGATGATCCTGTCCCGGACCCGGGTCTTGGTGTGGCGGATGATCTTGGAGGACTCGCTGCTCGAGCCCTCCGTCACCCAGTTGTCGTGCGCAGGGGGCTCTGCTTCGGCGTAGTACTCGTCGAAGTCATCAGCCGACTTGAAGACGGCGAGCCAGTCCGTGCCCGCAGGAGCTTCGCGCCGGACCCAGTCCACCGTCGTTACGACGAGCTCGGCCTGCCCGCGCATCAGCGCGATGCGCAGCATGCGCGATTCTTCCTCCCTGGCGGGATCGAGATCGTCGGAGTCCAGATACGGCTCGGCGGCGGGGATCCGGCGGACGAGGGCGAGGTGGCCGATGACTTTCCGGTACCTCAGGATCTCGATCACCTCGACAGCTACACCCTGAGGAGTCCTGATCTCCGAAGAGTCCGAACGGGCGGCACGGATCGCGTTCAGACCGGAGCCCCAGAGGAGCAGCGAGCCGCCCTCGTCGATGCCGAGGTCGACGGGTCGGGAGTTCACCGTGAGCTCGAGAGCCATGGGTGACTCCACGTCCCCGGGCGCGGTGATCATCTTCGGCCAGAGGTTCGCGCGGATCGCGTGTCGTGCGCGGCGTTCGAAGTCCTGCTCCATCTCCTCCGCATCGCTGCGCAGCCTGTGGAGCGGCTCGACGGAGGCGTCCTCGGAGTCCTCCTCGTCTGCGATGAGCGGATCGAGGATGAGGAGGGACGTCCCCGTCTCTCCCGGTTCGAATCCTCTCTCGAAGAGCCTCGCCCCGAGCGCCGCCGCATCGTCTCCCACGACGGGGAGCACTGACTCCCCGTCCTCGGAGCGCTGGCCCCACCAGTGGCGCCCTGTGAACTGGACGCCCTTCTCCTGGTAGGACTCGCCGAACGCCGAGACGATGAAACGATCCTCGATCTCGCCCTCAGGATTGCGGCAGCGCGTCCAGTAGATGACTGTGCCGATGCCGCTGTACGCGAACGCCGCGGTCTTGCCGAATCCGTATGTCCCTCCCGTGGTCCCGTTGTTGTGGGAGACGCCGAACTTGAGGATGAGGTCCTGGAAGCGAGCTGAGCGGCCCTTGCCGGCCGGCGACAGGTCGGACGGGCCGTCGAGCCCGCGGGTGCCTCTGTCGTAGATCTCCAGCATGCGGAAGTTCGCGTGGCGACGCATGGAGGCGAGGTCGCCGTGACGTCCTTCGGACAGGAGATCCGCGAGGTCATCGCGCAGGCGGTAGTCGGTGCGACGGAGGCTGATCCCGAAGAGAGGGCGGCCGCGGTCGTTCCGAGCGTCCCAGCTGTTCTGCGCTGTCTCGCGGATGAGCACGGCCAGACGGGAGAGCTCGGTCTTCCCCAGGAGCCGATCTCCGCCGGAGGCGTCCATGTCGCCGGGGGAGAAGCGCTTGGGGAACCACTGGAGGGTCTTGATCATGAGGTCCTGTTCAGAGGTTCTCGAGGACGGCCTCGAGCTGGTCCGGATCGAGCTGGCCGGGGCAGGCGTCGAGGGAAAGCTGGTAGGAGATGTTCGAGACGCCGCGCAGGGTCTCCGGGCTGAGCCTCGACGAGCGGAGGCCGGGGAAGTCGTCGGTCACCTCATGGAGCCGGATCTCCTCGATGGCGAAGCGTCGCTGACGGTCCTCGATGCCGGGGACATCGTCTCCCAGAGTTCTCAGGACGTCCTCATAGGGGACTCCGTGCTCGGCGATCCGTGCGGTGAGCTCCTCCAGCGACTCGCCCTCGGCGCTGTCGGCGATGCGGAAGGCCACGAGATGGAGGGCGCCGCCGGAGGGAGGATCGAGCTGATGCTCGCCGTGGATCGTCACTGCAGGGCTGCCGTCGCCGACGAGGGTCTTCACCTCGAGGGCGTTGGTGCGTGAGAAGTCGTGGATCGCTCCCTGTCGGCCTTTCCATGACGAGAGCGCAGCCTGGGGGTCGCGCGCGGCGAGACGCTCGAGCACTGTCAGCTCTCCGAAGAGCCCGACGAGTCGGTTCCTGTCCATCGCGGTGCGCTCTCGTGCGAGCGCGGCGCGCCACGACTCGAGGACCTCCGCCAGCTCGTCGATGCTGGGCCGGCCGCTTTCATCCGAGCGGTCGAGCATCTCGCCGATCAGGGAGAGGAACGTCCGCAGCAGTCGGGCATCGGTGCAGACGACGTCGAGCCAGTCGCGTCGCCCTCCGTCCTCGTTCGTCGCGATCCAGGCGGCGCGGAGAAGGCGCCCGAGCGGCACGTCGAACCTCTCGCGGTCCTCCGGAAGCCGTGTCATGAGATGGATGAGACCGACGTGATCCTTCACGAGCAGAGCGTCCTGGAGCCGCCAGGGGCTTCCGAGGACCGTGGACACCGACTCGCCCTCCAGCACTCGCTCGGCACGGAGCTGCTCGTAGGCCTTCTGGACGCGGGTATGGCCCCTGCTCATCATGACTCCTCGTTCCTGACGTAGTCGCCCTCCTCGTCGCGTGCGACGGCGGCCTCCGCCTCTGCGTCCTGCTCCTCCAGTTCGACGGACCAGTACTCCTCGGGGTCCTCGTCCTCGGCGTGGGGGAAGACGACGCCGAGACCGATGATCGTCCCGTCGGCATCCATGCTGGTCCTCGTCTGCGAGTCCTTCGCGGGCTCCGACTGGCCGTCGACGGCGTAGAGGAGGATCGCTCCCTGGTCGGGGCGGATCAGGCTGCGAGCCGCCTTCACGGCGCTGACCTTCCGCTTGTCGACGCCGTCGAGGATCTTGAGATCCTCTTCATCGAGCTCGCCGTTGTCGGCGAGGATCCGAAGGTCGAGCGTGTAGTCGTCGCCGGCCATCAGCGCTCGGATGTTGACGATCTCGGCGTCATCCGGGAGGGCGACGCCGAGCGTGCTCGCCGACCAGTTCTTCGACTTGAGCGGGGCTCGGCGCGACGCCTGCACGGTCACGCCGGGTGCGTACTCATGGTCGCTCTTCGACGAGCCGGAGACGAGCACGAGGTTCCACTCCGCGTCGGCGCCGTGACGCCGGAGCCAGCTGGCCATGCCCTCGGGCTGCAGCCAGCGGTCGGTCGGGGACACCCAGTACTGCTCGAGGAAGGCGAGCAGATCCGTGTTCTTGAGGCCCTGGTACATCTGGGTGGAGCTGCGCCGGGCGGAGTGGGCCCCGCGTGCAAGGACGGGACGACCGATCTCGATCGCGCGGCGGACGAGCCCCGACGAGGCCTCGAGCGCGCGCTCCCGTCCCGCAGCGGACTTGTCGAGATAGATGGTCTGACGCCTCGTCCCTCCGAGCCCGGCGCGGGCGAGCCTCGCCGCTTCCATCTTCCCCTTGCTGGTGATCTCGAGCCGGCCAGGATGGCTCTTGACCTTTATCGCGAACTCCCGGGGTGTGCGCCCCTCCTTCTCCATCTCGGCGACCTCGTCGCGGAGCTGCTTCTCGACCGTCGCGAGGTGCGCGTATTCGTCGAGCAGTCCGGGGCCCATCCAGACGCGGACGAGATCGGCATAGCCGGGGCGGAAGCCGAACCAGCGGCCCATCTGCAGCAGCGTGTCGTAGGTGTTGCTCGATCGCAGGAAGTACGAGACGACGAGTCCTTCGAGCGTCAGGCCGCGGGAGAGGGTGCCGCCGCCGACGGCGATCACCGTCTGCGTGGTGTCCGGGTCGTAGACGAGGCGATCGTCGGACGCCCCGTTGTCGATCTTGACGACGACACCTTCGAGGACCTTCTTCGCGGCGGGCCACAGGGTCGCCCACCCGGGCATCTCCTCGGAGCCGCGCAGCGCCACCGCACGGTCCTTCTCCGCCTCGTAGACCGAGCGGAACTCCGCCTCCTGGTCGTCGATGTCCAGGGCGACGTCGGAGATGAAGCCGGAGATGACCTCCTTGGTCTGCTGGTGGACTCGGACGAGCTGGGAGGTGTGGACCAGCATCGAGGAGTCCCGGGACTTCGAGGTGCGGAGCTCCCGGATCGCGGTGGCGAGGATGAACCAGCGGATCGCGGCGGCGAGCGTCGGCGTCATCTCGGGGGAGAACTCGTCGATCTTCTTCGGCCGTGGTGTGAAGATCTGGGCTTCGTGCTCCGGCACCTCGTGGGCGAGCTGATGGATCACCTCGTCCTCTCCGCTGTCGACGGTCTGATCGACGTCGAAGAAGAGCTCGGAGCCCATGTAGCTGTCCGGCTTCGGCAGCACGGAGACGAAGTCCTCCGGATAGAGGTCGCCGTCATCAGAGGGATCGATGAAGACGTTCGCGAAGGGGGTCGCCGTGTACGCGACATAGGTGCCGGTGGGGACTGCGGCCCAGAGCGCTCGGATCCGCTTGTTGATGGTGGAGACGAGATCCTTCGCGCCCAGCGTGTTCGGAGTCGCCTGGTCGGACTCGTCGTCGATGATCATGACGGGGCGGCGGTTCAGGGTCGCTTCCGGGATCGACTTGAGGAACTTCGTGACATTCGCGAGCCTCATCTCGTGCTTCTTGACGACCATGAGGGCGACGTTGCTCGTCGAGGAGAGAACCCCGGGGCTGCTGTCCTTGCCCATGTCTGCGTTCCGGCTGGTGAAGCGCTGCCAGGCGAGGCCTGAGTGCTCCTCGACGATGTCGATACCCAGGTCCTTCTGGAGACGGAGCTGCGTCTGGACGCGGAGGTTCGTGTACATGCCGGCGAGGACGATGATGATCCGGTAGCCCTCGTCGACCGCCTTGGCGATGAGACCGGTGAAGTTCGCGGTCTTGCCCGACTGGACGTAGCCGATGACGAGACCCTTGCGGCGGTCGCCGACGGCCCTGGGGTTGGCGCACTGGCGCAGGATGCGGTCGGTGGAGCGGTGGATCGACTCCACAGCATCGGTGGGCAGACCGCCCTGCTCGAGGCGCCGGCGGTATGCGGGCCATTCACCGATCCGCGTCTTCGCCCCGCTGTACCACTCGGGTCGGCCGCCGTCCTTCCGGATCATGTCACCGTCCTTGATGCGCTTGACGGTGTTCTCCTGCTCGTCGACGTATGCCTCAAGCGCCTCTCTGAAGCCGGGGAAGATGCCTTCGACAATCGCCACGACCTCGCGGTGAGCCGCGCCCTGATCCGTCTGTCCGCTGCGCCCTGCGAGGATCCCCTCGTACGCGCCGAGCGCGTCCCGGAATCGATCATCGTCCAGCAGGTTCTCCGCCATTCCGTTCTCCCCCTGATGTCGTTCGTGGTGACGGGAACAGGCTATCTGCGGTGACTGACATCCGGCGGAAGAATCCGATTCCGTGGACGCACTGCGTCGATGATCCGGGTCGCGACGTCCTCGGGATCTTCGTGCTCCCAGAAGCGGAGCACCCGCCATCCCGCGTCGCTCAGCCGTGCGGTCGAGGTGCGGTCGCGCTCGATGTTCCGTGCGATCTTCGGCCCCCAGTAGTCGGCATTGCTCTTCGGGGCGATGAAGTGCTGAGGACAGCCGTGCCAGAAGCAGCCGTCGATGAAGACGACAACCTTCACGCGCGTGAAGACGATGTCCGCCCGTCGCCGTCGATCAGCAGCGTCGGCCGGGAAGTCCACCCGGTAGCGCAGCCCGGCGGCGTGGATCCTGCGCCGCACGGCGAGCTCGGGAGAAGTGTCCTTCCGTCTGTTGGCGAGCATCGTCCGGCGCGCGTTCTCGCTGCTCGGACGTGGTGGGCGACTTTCCATCAGGTCTGTCTCCGGGGTCCTGAGGTCAGTGCGCAGGTCAGCCGGAGACCCGGCGCGCTTCCGCCGTCTCATCCGTGCGCTCTTCGATCGTCGCTTCAGGCTCCTCCTCTTCCCCGCCGCCGCGGAGCACTTGAAGGAGGGGCCGGTCGGCGGTCTCGAGCTCGTCGCCCTGCTCCTGGCCGGAGAAGGCGTTCTCGAGATGCATCTGAGCCTTCTCGGCGTGCTCGGAGAGCTCGAAGGCGCGGATCAGCTCCTCGGCATCGATGCTGGGCCTGACGCTCTCGTACTGCGTCCCGTCCAAGGTCTTCAGCATCGCCTCGAGCACGACCTGCGCACCTTCGGGGGGCACAGCCATTCCGACCTGGCGACGGACGCTCGGAGTCCCCCCGAAGAACTGGAACCAGTCGGGGAACGTCTGCAGGCGTGCTCGCTCTCGATTGGTGAGAGCCCGCGGCTCTTCCCAGTGGTACATGTGCGTACCGCCGCCGCCGGAGCCGGTCACCGTGTAGGAGGGCTCGTCTCGAGCGAGCCGCCGATAGATGTTGCTCAGCGTGACGCCCTTGACGTTGAGACGCAGGGACTCGTCCTTGAAGTTCGTGTTGAAAGCGTTCTTGCCGGCAGGAATGGCGTCGAGGCGGTCCACCACCGACTGGCGGTGCTTGATCCGGGTGTTGTTATACGCCTCGGGATGGATCGGGTCCTTCTCGATCGCTTCCCACGCGGTCTTCTGCTGCGCCTTGTAGGGCGTCGTCGGCTCCGGGACTCGGAACCCTCGATCCAGCTTCTCGGACACATCCCGACGGATCCCGGTGATGATGAAGCGGTGCCGCCGCTGCGGGAGCCCGTACTCCTCGAACTTGTAGAGGTGGGCGACGAGCTCGTACTCGAGGTCCTCATCGCCCGCCTCCGCCTCAGCGCCGTAGAACTCGGTGAAGTGCGAGTCCGTGCGGGCTGCGGCGCCGGGACGTCGGAGGGCCGAGAGGATCTTCCCGAACGCCATACCGCCGTTGGCCTTCGACAGTCCGGAGACGTTCTCCGCGATGAACCAGTCCGGCTCGTGGAGAGCCAGGGCGTGGACTCCGAACGTGTAGAGGGCGCCGTAGTCGCCGTCCAGCCCCTTGTGCTCGCCGACGGTGCTGAAGTCGTTGCACGGGAAGCCGAAGGCGAACGCATTGAACTTCGGGACCTTCCGCAGGTCGAAGTCTCTGACGTCAGCGGTGAAGACGGTGCCCTCGCCGGCGCCCTCGATGTTCTCGCGATAGGTGCGGGCAGTGTCAGGGTGGTACTCCACGGCCCAGCCGTGGCGGATCGAGGAGCCTCCGGCGCCCGAGATCCTCTTGCTCGCATCCTCCGCGCCGAGTGCGATCCCGCCTGGGCCGCTGAACATCTCGCCCAGCACGTAGTCCGGCACGAAGCCACCTCCGAAGTTCTTCTCTCGTATCGAGCAGCCTATACCTGACGAAGCCCCGATAGGGGGACGCCGTGATCCTGTGGACAGTCCTCGTCAATGGGCGGCGTGCTGCTTCCCTGCCTGTGAGCAGCATACTGTCCCGCAGCCCCGACATTCGAGTCGGTACGTGATGCGTCACTCGAGGTCAGAGGAGCTTTGCGTGCTGGCGGTCCGTCGTTGAGCAGAATCGTCGGGCCCCTGCCATGATCACGCCATGAACAAGGCGGACCTGCTGAAGCTGTCCAACCACGAGATCGAATTCCGGGCCATCGAGGCCGTCGAGCGCGCCGCAGGACGGACACCCGTCGACTTGCGCAGCAGGAAGGACGCCCTGGTCGGCGTCGCGTCCGTCGACTACGTCACGGGCGAGAAGCGCCTGATCGAGATCAAGGCCTTCGGCGGCGCCGGCCGCGGCGATTTTCTATGGCTGGAGCCCAGCCAGGTCAAGGGCTTCGAAGAGGAACTCGACGCACACCTCTACATCGTCACGAACGTCCGCTCGGCGGATCCGTCGACGATCCGGATCCTCGACGCAGCTGCGCGAGAGGCTCAGGAAGAAGCGCGAGAAGCATTACTTCGAGGCGCCGATGTCCGTCGCCGTCTACGACGACCTCGTCGCGAATGCCTCAGCACTGCCCGCCCTGGACGGCACCGGCTTCCTCCTGCAGATCCTGGACGGCGTCCTCGCCCTGCACGAGCGCGGCTTTCCCCGCACCCGCTTCGCGGCGACATGGGCGCCCGACGGGCTCCACGTCCGCCTGCACGTCGGCCGCGAGGGCGTGTTGATCAAGAGGTTCCGCTCCTCGGTGGGTGAGTCTTGAACGGTGACGCGACAGGAGATCTCTGACGAGGTGTGGGCCGTGATGGAGCCGTTGATGCCGACGGTGACCGGTCGGTCGCGGCCGTGGACGGATCACCGGCTCGCTATCGAGGGGATGGCGTGGAAGTACCGGACCGGTGCGCCGTGGCGTGACGTTCCGGAACGGTTCGGGAAGTGGAACTCGATCTACAAGCGGTTCAACCGGTGGGCCGGGGACGGCACCTGGCAGAAGCTGCTCACCGAGGTGCAGAAGCAGGCCGACGCCGCTGGGGAAATCGACTGGGTCGTCTCGATCGACTCCACGATCGCGCGCGTGCATCAGCACGGCGCGACCCTCGCCCGGGACACAGGGGGCTGTGCCGAATCACAAGAATCCGTGGTCCGAGCCGCCTGATCACGGGATCGGACGCTCCCGCGGCGGGCTGACGACCAAACTGCACCTGGTCTGCGACGGCCGCGGCCGGCCGCTGAGCATGATGATCACCGCCGGGAACATCAACGACACCACGATGATGAGCGCGGTGCTGGAGAACATCCGCGTTCCCCGCGACGGGAAGGGCCGCCCCCGCACCCACCCCGACCGGGTGCTCGCCGACAAGGGGTACCCCTCAAGGGCGAACCGCGCCTGGCTCCGCGACCGGAGGATCGCGGCGACCATCCCCGAGCGGGACGACCAGATCGCGCACCGCCGCAAGAAGCCGGGCCGGCCGATCGCTTTCGGCGACAAGCAGAAGGAACGCTACAAGGGACGCAACGTCGTAGAACGCTGCTTCAACCGTCTCAAGCAGTGGCGCGGCATCGCGATGCGCTCGGACAAACTCGCCCGCAACTACCGAGCCGCCGTCAGCCTCGCCGCGGCGCTGATCTGGATCAAGACCGATCTCCGCTGAGCGCTTCGCGCTCCTGCAGCGTGCGCTCAAGCTGTCCCACCGTCGGCGCACCCGCAAAGCCGCGCTCGGTCAGATAGACCCTGCACGCCAAGTCGGCAGTGTTCCCCTGGGACGGGAACAAGTCCTGACCGTCCAGAAGAATCGTGGGCGAGCCCGCGAAACCAGAGCTCACCGCCTCAGCCTCGGTGCGGATCAACACGAACTCCACCGGAACATCGCCCCGTCCGATCGAGTCGAGCACCAGCCGTACTCGATCGCCCGCCTCCTGCCAATTCGGGCAATCCTCGATATGCAGCACCTGGATCTTCACACGCCCATTCTCCCGCGCAACTCACGGCGGCTGGCCACCCCGCACCTTCTTGATCAACACGCCCGAGTCGGAGATGCCTGGCGACGCTCCCCAAGCGACGACCTCGGATCTGATCCTCTCCACCTTGCTCGACGACGAGCAGCGCGGGGCCCGCGAGTTCGCAGGCATCATGATCCCCGCCTGGTGGACGCGGGACCAGGTCGCCGCTCAGCTCCTCGCCGCGCTCCCGTCGATGGAGCCGGCCGGCGACGACCCCGAATGCCGGGACCACCTGCGCGAGCTCTACGAGCGCCACCGTGCGGCGGGCACGCTTCCGCTCACCGATGACGAGGGCGGCGCCTGGGGCTGAGCCCGGAAGGCCGCCCGTCGGCCGTGCGCGTCGGTGTCACCGCCCGGCCCGCACCCCGAGCACCCACGCCCCCACCAGCGCCACGACGATCCCGTTCAGCGGCGCGATCCCGATGCCGTACTCGTTCGACACCCACGCCACCACGCACCCGGCCGCGTACGGCACGAGCGCCTGCCAGCGCACCTTCTCGGTCAGCGTCGACAGCGGCGGCTGCCCGCTCCGCCAGCGGGCGATCCAGTCGCCGATGAGCACGCCGCCGACCGGCGGGATGAGGATGCCGATCAGGCTGATGCTCCGCGCACGACGCTGAAGTATTATCCTGTAACCCTTGCTATTCGACGTGCCAGTCCCACCGTCCCGCTGTCGACTTTGTGGATTTTTTGTCAGCTCGCCGACCTTTATCGCGATATGGAAATAGGCTTCTCGCGACCACCCATAGTATTCCAATTATCTCGACAACCGAGGCGCTCATCCAGGCGATCATTAGAGTGGGGTCAAGGGTCTTTGGCTGCCATATCAGATAGATGCCGAAGTAGACATTCGAGATGACAAGTTGGAGAGCAACGAGCGCAATGGCCCAATAGGCGACTATTTTGCGTAGCCTCTGGTCCTGCTTGCGGCCATCGTTCTTGAGCTTCTCTTTGCGTGCCTTATTGACGGCCTGAGCATCGATTGTTTCGGCTTCGTCGCTGCGAGGGGGTGATCCCGCCTCCCGATGGATCTTGCTCCCGCTTTTGCCGCCGGACTTGAGCTGGTCCTCTAGGTTCTGTGCAAGTTGGAGATCGCGCTCAACCGCTGAGCCGAGGTCGGCTTCTTCCCGGTCGGCGTTGGGGGATAGGCCGCTTTCGACGAAGCTCTCGTATTCCTCTGTTCGTAAGCGCTTTGCCATGTCACTTGAGCCCGAGATTGGCGAGGCGGAACTCAAGAGATTGTTTGGATACGTTGTACTTAGTTGCCATATCGCTCAAAGACTTTCCCATCCCCCAATCCTTTGCCACAATGTGGGCAGGCATCAGGAGGTCGGCTGCAAAGCGATTGGCGAAACGCTCTTCGGGGTCGGTTCCTTGGCTTGCTAAGGCTGCGCGCTCCTCGACATATCCCATCGGTCCGTCATCCCTATGCCGCATGAAGTGGCCGATTTCATGGGCGAGAGTAAATCGTTGACGCCGGGGGTGGTCTGCCGAGTTCAGGTATGCGCGCACTGTCGACTCCCCTTCTTCCTTCAAAAGAAAGCCCGCCGTGTCCGATGGTAGCGGAGTGATTATGACTTCAATATTTAGCCGCTGGGCAATGACGAATGGGTCGATTGGGAAGCGCACCCTTCCGTTGATATTCCAGTGCTCATTGCGAACGTCGCGGGCGAGCTGTGATGTGGTCATTACTCCACCTCCTTTGAATTAAGAGGGAACGGGACCGACCATGGTGGCGATCTAGGCGAATTGCCAGCACTCTCAGTCTCCGATTAGAGGCTGGCAGTTCTGTGTAGAAAGTTCGCCTGGGTTGACATCGTAGCAGTGCTTGACAGACTGTGCGGGATGCTGTATACGGGCAGGTCCGGGCGGTCGGTGGGTTGCATCTTGCCGGATACGCTCCCTAGAGATCGGCTGGCCAGGTCAGCGTGCGTCAGTCGAAGCTTTGGAATGGCGCTTGCCTCTTTCTGCTACGACTCTGAGTGTTGACCAGAGTTAACGTTTGAGCGGAGCGCCGCAAGCAGCTTGCGGAGTCAGACTCGTCGCCCGGCCCGCACCCCCAGCACCCACGCCCCCACCAGCGCCACCACGATCCCGTTCAGCGGCGCGATCCCGATGCCGTACTCGTTCGACACCCACGCCACCACGCACCCGGCCGCGTACGGCACGAGCGCCTGCCAGCGCACCTTCTCGGTCAGCGTCGACAGCGGCGGCTGCCCGCTCCGCCACCGCGCGATCCAGTCGCCGATGAGCACCCCGCCGACCGGCGGGATGAGGATGCCGATGAGGCTGAGGTAGCCCACGATGTGCCCCTCGACGCCGAGCAGCGCCAGCACGGTGCCGATGGCGACGCCGCCGATGATGAAGGGGCCCTTGCGCCTCGCGTTCGCGAGCTCGGCCCCGGCGACGCCGAAGGCGTAGGCGGCATCCGCGTTGGACTTCCACAGGTTGCCGAACAGGAAGAACAGGCCCCAGCCGATCATGCCCATGCCCAGCAGCAGCGTGGTGAAGTCGCCCTCGCCGAACGCGAGCGCGGAGACGGCGCCGAAGAACACCATCAGCCCGTTGCCGATCACGAAGCCGAGCCCGCAGGCGATGACGGCGTCGCGGCCGCGCCTCGCGAACCGGGTCCAGTTCGCGGCCTGCGTGCCGGCGGAGGCGAAGGTGCCCACCACGGTCGTCACGGCCGCGGCCCAGGTCATGGAGGTGGTGGGAGCGATGTCGAACAGGCCCCGCCAGCCGCCCACCTCGGTGAGCGCGAGCGCGGTGATCCAGAAGGCGAGCACCAGGATCAGCGGCGTCGAGATCAGCGAGACCCAGTACATGCCCTCGTAGCCGTACAGCGCCGTGAGCATCATCAGGGCGGAGACGCCGATCATCACCAGCGCCGGGGCCCAGGCGCTCTCCCATCCGAAGGCGAGCGCGGTCATCTGCCCGATCGAGCCGACCGCCACCCCGTACCAGCCGATCTGCGTGCCGCCCAGCAGTACGGAGACGAGCTTCGAGCCAGCGGTGCCGAAGGTGTACCTCGACATGACCACGGTGGTCAGCCCGGTGCGGGCGCCGAGGAAGCCGATCGCGGCGACGTACGCGCCGAGCACCAGCGAGCCCACCAGCAGCACGGCCAGGAATTCGGAGAAGCGGAAGGCCGCGCCGATGGAGGCGCCGGCCATGAGCGTCGGCGCGAAGACGGTGAAGCCGATCAGCACCACCGAGATCGAGACCACGCCCCGCCGTGCGGAGGCGGGGACGGGCGTGACGGGGTAGTCAGGATCGACTGCGTCGACGGGCCGCCCCTCCGCCTCCTCGCGCAGCTCCGCCGCGGTCACCGGTCCTGGCCCTCGGTGCCCGCGGCTGCGGAGCGGTCGGCCGACGCACCCAGCTCGCCCGTCTCCACCCCGATGTCCTCACTCCAGATCTCGGGCCGCTCGGCGATCATCCGCTCCATCAGCGCGATGCACTCGGGATCGTCGAGCACGTCCACCACCACGCCGCGCTCGCGCAGCAGGCCCTCGGCCATCTCGAAGGTGCGGTTCTCGCCCACCACGATCCGCGGGATCTCGTACAGCAGCGCGGTGCCGGAGCACATGATGCACGGCGACAGGGTCGTGTACAGCACGGACTCGCGGTACACGCTCGCGCGCAGCCGTCCGGCCTTCTCGATCGTGTCGGTCTCGCCGTGCAGGATCGCGGAGTCCTTCTGCACACGCTGGTTGTGCCCGGCGGCGAGCACCTGCCCGTCGTGCACGAGCACCGCGCCGATCGGCACCCCGCCCTCGTCCCAGCTCTTCCTCGCCTGCTCGATCGCGAGGGAGAGGAAGCGGCGGTCGTCCTCTGGGGTGGGGGTCCAGGTCATGGGGAATGCTCCTGCTCTCGGGAAAGGTCGCACGGCATCGTACGAGGGCGGGGCCGCTTCCCGCACCACGTGCGCGTCGGCACGACCTGGTATGAGAGCGATCCGGCACCCGCCAGAGCGTTCCTGCGGGAATGCCCTGGCCCCTGCGGCGACACCCCGTCCGTCCCTGAGACCCCGCATCACGAGAAGGTCACGACGCCTCTGTGGCCTTCGGGCCGGATGCTCGAGCGGACACCATGGCCGCACCCCGCTGCAGGCGCACGGGACATGTCCCCTCTCCCCGAGCCACAGGAGCAGCCATGTCCTACGTCCAGCCCGCCGACCTGGTGGACCGGCTCACCGCCGCCGGTGCCTCGAAGGTCTCCTACCCTGCCGGGGTCACGGTGCTGCGCGCCTCGATGGCCGGCGCGATCCTCACCCTCGGCGCCGCCTTCTCCGTCACCGTCTCCACCCAGACGGGCGAACCCCTGCTGGGGGCTCTGCTGTTCCCCGTCGGCTTCATCCTGCTGTACCTGATGGGCTTCGACCTGCTCACCGGCGTGTTCACGCTGGTGCCGATCGCGTGGATCGCCCGGAAGCCGGGCGTCTCCCTCGGCCCGATGCTGCGCACCTGGGGCCTGATGTTCCTCGGCAACCTCCTGGGCGCCTTCACCGTCGCGGTGCTGATGGCCATCTACTTCACCTACGGCTTCTCCTCCCCGCCGAACGCTGTGGGGGAGGCGATCGCCGAGATCGGGCACGGCCGCACCGTCGGCTACGCGGACCACGGCGCCGCCGGGATGCTCACCCTGTTCGTGCGCGCGGTGCTGTGCAACTGGATGGTCTCCACCGGCGTGATCGGTGCGTTCATGACGGACGACGTGCTGGGGAAGATCGCCTGCATGTGGATGCCCGTGATGCTCTTCTTCTACATGGGCTTCGAGCACTCCATCGTGAACATGTTCCTGTTCCCCTCCGGCCTGCTGCTCGGCGCGGACTTCACGCTCATGGACTACCTGCTCTGGAACGAGATCCCCACCGTGGCCGGGAACCTGGTGGGCGGGCTGGTCTTCGTGGGGCTGCCGCTCTACTACGCCCACCGCCGCCGGCGCAGCTCCGCGGCCGACGGCGCGACCGCCGGCACGGTCCCCGCCGCCCCCGCGACCACCGCCCCCGCCGACCCGTCGGCCGACGGCCCCGCGGAGACGCCCGAGCTGGTGGGGGCGACCCGATGAGCACCCGCATCGTCGTGATCGGCGCCGGGATGGCGGCGCACCGCCTGGTCGACTCCCTGGTCACCCGCGCCGAGGAGCGCCTGAGCGTGACCGTGCTCGGCGACGAGGCCCGCCGCCCCTACGACCGGGTAGGCCTGACCCGCTTCTTCGACGGGGACAGCGCCGAGGACCTCGCCCTCCCCGCCACGATCTTCGCCGACCCCCGCGTCACCCTCCACGAGGACGACCCGGCCACCGCGATCGACCGCGGGGACCGCACCGTCACCACCGCCTCAGGCGTCGTCCACCCCTACGACCACCTGGTCCTCGCGACCGGCTCGGTCGCCGCCCGGCCCCCGGTCGAGGGTGCGGAGCTGCCCGGATGCTTCGTCTACCGCACTCTCGAGGACGTCGGGTCCCTGCAGCGCCACGTCCAGGAGCGGGCTACGGCCCTGGACCGCCCCGTGCGAGGGGTCGTCGTCGGCGGCGGGCTGCTCGGCCTCGAGGCCGCGGGCGCCCTGCAGGGCATGGACGCCGAGGCCACCGTCCTCCAGTCCAGCGACCGGCTCATGTCCGCGCAGCTGGACCTTCCCGCCGGGGCCGTGCTGCGCCGCCTCATCGAGGCCCGCGGCATCGCGGTGCGCACCGAGGCCCGCACCACCGCGCTCCGCCCCGGCCCCGACGGAGCGGTCGAGTCCGTCGTCCTCCGGGAGGGCGACGAGCTGCCCGCCGATCTCGTCGTCCTCACCGTCGGCGTGCGCCCCCGGGACGAGCTCGCTCGCGCCGTCGGTCTCGACTGCGAGGAGCGCGGCGGCGTGCGGATCGACGAGGCCTGCACGACCTCGGACCCCCGGGTCCACGCGATCGGCGAGGTCGCTGCCTTCGAGGGGCAGTGCGTGGGCCTGGTCGCCCCCGGCTTCGCCATGGCCGAGGTGGTCTGCGACCGGATCCTCGGCGGGAGCGCGACCTTCGCCGGCTACGATCTCTCCACCAAGCTCAAGCTCTCCGGCGTGGACGTCGCCTCCTTCGGCGACGCCTTCGCCACCACCCCCGGCGCCCTCGACATCGTCTACACCGACCCCGTGGCCGGCGTGCACAAGAAGCTCGTTCTCTCCGACGACGCGAAGACCCTGCTCGGCGGGATGCTCGTCGGCGATGCGAGCGCCTACGGGGCGCTGCGCCCCCTGGTGGGCGGGCCCCTCGGCGGCGACCCCGCCGCCCACCTCCTGCCTGCGGGCGGTCTCTCCGCCCCCACCTCCGAGCTGCCCGACGAGGCGATCGTCTGCTCCTGCTCCTCGGTGAGCGCCGGCGCCATCCGCCACGCCGTGCGCGAGCAGGGCTGCACCGACGCCGCCGGGGTCACCGCCTGCACCAAGGCGGGCGCCACCTGCGGCTCCTGCACCGTGATGGTCAAGTCCCTGGTCACCGGCGAGCTCGTGAAGCTCGGCAAGGCCGTGACCACCGGGCTGTGCGAGCACGTCGACCTCTCCCGCCGCCAGCTCTTCGACGCCGTGCACGTCTCAGGCCTCACCACCTTCAGTGCCGTCATCGAACGCTTCGGCCGCGGCCGTGGCTGCGACGTCTGCAAGCCCGTGCTCGCCAGCATCCTCGCCGTCCTCGGCGGGGAGCACGTGCTGGACGGCGAGAACGCGACCCTGCAGGACACCAACGACCACGTCATGGCGAACCTGCAGAAGGACGGCACCTACTCCGTGGTCCCCCGCATGCCCGGCGGGGAGGTCACCCCTGAGGGCCTCATCGTGGTCGGCGAGGTCGCGCGCGACTTCGGGCTCTACACCAAGATCACCGGCGGCCAGCGGGTGGACATGCTCGGCGCCCGCCTCGAGCAGCTGCCCCAGATCTGGCAGCGCCTGGTGGACGCGGGATTCGAGTCCGGCCACGCCTACGGCAAGTCCCTGCGCACCGTGAAGTCCTGCGTCGGCTCCGCCTGGTGCCGCTACGGCGTGCTGGACTCCACGGACATGGCGGTGCGGCTCGAGCTGCGCTACCGCGGCCTGCGCGCCCCGCACAAGCTGAAGCTCGGCGTCTCCGGCTGCGCCCGCGAATGCGCCGAGGCCCGTTCCAAGGACGCCGGCATCATCGCCACCGCCCAGGGCTGGAACCTGTACGTCGGCGGGAACGGCGGCGCGACCCCGCGCCACGCCGAGCTGCTCGCCGAGGGCCTGGACGACGACACCCTGATCCGCACCCTGGACAGGTACTTCATGTACTACCTCCGCACCGCGGACAAGCTCCAGCGCACCGCTCCCTGGCTCGAGGCCCTCGACGGCGGGATCGACGGGCTTCGCGCGGTGATCCTCGAGGACTCCCTGGGCCTCGCCGCGGATCTCGACGCCGCCATGGCCCGCCACGTCGAGAACTACCGCGACGAATGGGCGGAGACCCTCGCCGACCCGGCCAAGCTCGCCCGCTTCCGCTCCTTCGTCAACGCGCCCACCACCCCCGACCCCGGCCTCGCCCATGTCCCCGAACGCGGCCAGATCCGCCCCGCCCGGCCCGAGGAGCGCGATGGGGACTCCGTCCTGATCGCCGGCACGACACTGGAGGTGCGACGATGACCACGACCCTCACCACCCCCACCCTCGCCCCGCAGCTCGCCGCGAACTGGGAGCGGCTGTGCCCGCTGGAGGACCTCGAGGTCGAGCGCGGCCGCGCCGCCCTCCTCGGGGAGGAGCAGGTCGCCTTGTTCCTGCTGCCGGGCGGGGACGTCCGCGCGGTCGACAATCACGACCCCTACTCGGGCGCGAACGTCATCGCCCGCGGCATCGTCGGCTCCCGCGGCGGCCGCCCCACCATCGCCTCCCCGATGTACAAGCAGGTCTTCGACCTCCGCTCCGGGACCTGTGTGGACACCCGCGGGAAGGCCGTGAAGCGACTGCGGGTCTGGCCCGTGCGCACCCTGGACGGGGACCTGTACGTGCTGCGCGGGGGCGCGCGATGAGCGGCGCCTTCCCCGGCCGCGTCGCCCTCGTCGGCGGTGGACCCGGCCCGCTGGACCTGCTCACCGTGCGCGCCCTGCGCCTCCTGCGCGCAGCCGACGTGGTGATCGCCGACAGGCTCGGCCCCGCCGCCGAGATCCGCGCCGAGCTGCGGCCCGACGCGCTCCTGGTCGACGTGGGCAAGCGTCCCGACCACCACCCCGTCCCGCAGGAGCGGATCAGCACGCTGCTGGTCGAGCACGCCCTGGCGGGCCGCGCCGTGGTGCGACTCAAGGGCGGGGACCCGTTCGTGCTCGGCCGCGGCGGGGAGGAGATGCTCGCCTGCCGGGCCGCGGGGATCGAGGTCGAGGTGGTCCCCGGGATCTCCAGCGCCCTCGCCGTGCCCCAGGCCGCCGGGATCCCCGTCACCCATCGCGGCACCTCCGCGAGCGTGCACGTGGTCAGCGGGCACGACGCCGCCGGGCCCTGCGGCCCGTCGGCCGCGACCCTCGCCGCGCTCGCCGACGAGGCCGTGACCACCGTGGTGCTGATGGGGGTGCGGACCCTGCCGACGCTGGTCGCGGCGGCCCGCGCCCACGGCGTGCCGGGTGAGCGGCCGGTGGCGATCATCGAGAACGGGCACACCCCGCGTCAGCGCACCACCCGAATCACTCTCGAGGGCGCCGTGCGCGCGGCGGAGGAGGCGCAGGTGCGCAGCCCGGCCGTGATCGTGATCGGCGAGGTCGCCCGGGAGGGGCTGCTCGGGGACCCGCCGTCGACGCTGGGCACGGCGCTGCCCGACGTCCTCCCCGTCGGCGCTGCCCTCGCGGGACCTGGGGCGTGAGCACCCCCGCCCGGCTCTCGTCCGCGCTCGCCGGCCGCTGTCTCGTCCTCGCCCTGGACCGCCGGGCCGACGAGCTCGCCGCGGCGCTGACCCGTCACGGCGCCGAGATACGCCACGCCCCCGCGATGAGCATGATCCCGCACGTCGACGACCCGCTGCTGCTGGCTCGCACCGCCGAGCTCGTCACACGTCCGCCGCGGCTGCTGGTCGTGACCACCGGTGTGGGAGTGCGCGGGTGGTTCGAGGCGGCCGACGCCGCGGGGATCGCTCCCGCGCTGCGCACAGCGCTCTCCGGCACCCGGGTCCTCGCCCGCGGACCCAAGGCCTGCGGCGCCGCCCGGAGCGTCGGCCTCGACGTCGACTGGGTCGCGAGCAGCGGCACCTCCGCCGAGATCATCGACCACCTAGCGGACCGGGACCTGCGCGGAGTCCGCGCCGCGGTGCAGCATCACGGCTCCGGGGCCGACGGGCTCGACGAGGTGCTCGAACGCTCCGGCGCGGAGGTGACGGCCCTGACCGTCTACCGCTGGGGACCGCCTCGCGACCCAGCGGCAGTGCACCTCTCCGTGCGCGCCGCCGCCGCCGGAGAGGTGGACGCGGTGCTGTTCACCGCCGCGCCCGGCACCGAGAACTGGCTGGCCGCCGCCGAACGGGCCGGCGCCCTGCCCGGTATCGCCGAGCACGCCCGCGCCGGAGAGCTGCTGATGGCGGCCGTCGGCCCCCTCACCGCGGCCCCGCTCGAGGAGCGGGGGATCCCCGCGCTGATGCCCGCCCGCAGCCGGATGGGCGCGCTCGTGCGCGCCGTCGTCCGGCACTACGACCTCGTCGACCCTCACCGTCGTCACCAGGAGGACGCCCCGTGACCACCCTGGTCGCCTGCTCCCACGGCACCCGCTCCCTCGCCGGCCGGGCCGTCATCGCCCGGATCCGCGCCGCGCTCGCCGCCGCGGTTCCCGAGGCCGCGGTGCGGGAGGCCTACGTCGACGTCGAACAGCCCGAGGTCGGCGGCGTCGTCGCGCGAGCCGCTGCGGCGGGGCCCGTCGTCGTGGTGCCGCTGCTGCTCTCGACCGGGTTCCACACCGGTGTGGACATCGCCGCGGCCGTCGGTCCCCACGCCCGGGCCCGCGCGGCCGAGCCGCTCGGTCCCCACGAGGCCCTGGCGGGGGTGCTGCTGGACCGCCTCGCCGAGGTCGGGGACGGCGACGCCGGGCAGCGATCCGGCGATCACGTGGTCCTCGCCGCAGCCGGCTCCACCGACCCGGCGGCGACCTGCGCCGTCGAGCACACGCGGTCGCTTCTCGCCGCCCGCCTGCGCTGCCCTGTCACGATCGGGTTCGGAGCGGGCGGCCCGCCGACGATCCCGCAGGCCGTCGAAGCGGCTCGGAGGGCGGGCGCGCGGCGGGTGATCGCGGCGAGCTACGTGCTGGCCCCGGGCCATTTCGCGGGCCTCGTCCGCACTGCCGGGGCGGACCTCGTCACGGCCCCGCTCGGTGCCCATCCGGAGGTGGTCGCCGTCGCCGCCGCACGTTTCCGGCAGGCGTGCACGGCCCTCGTCCGGTCGGCGGGCTGATCCAGAGGGCGCGGCGGAGTACCTGTGGCACTGCGACGCGGAAGGCCGCTGCTCGCTGGACAGCGAAGGGCTGGAGGTCGAGACCGACCGGCGCGGCGTGCAGATCGCCGATGCCTCCGACGCCGTGACCCTCACCAGCATCGGGCCGGGCTGCTGCACCGGACGCCGGCCGCATCTGCACCCCGATGCGAAGTCCGCCGCTCGGTTCCGGAGCCGCTCCCTCGCAGGGGCCTGGCGAGGGCGTCGGCGCGTCCCGGCGCGCCGCTACTCCCGCTGCCGCGAGATCACGGCCCGCTGCAGCAGCACGAAGATCAGCAGGATGCCGCCGGTGATGATGGTGGTGGCCTCCGGCGGGATGCTGCCGTCGCGGGTGATGAGCACGTTCATCAGCCCGAGGACCAGCGCGCCCACGACCGCGCCGAGCACGTAGCCGAAGCCGCCGGTGAGCAGGGTGCCGCCGATGACCGCGGCGGCGATCGCGTCGAGCTCCCAGCCGATGCCGGTGATGTTCTGCGCGGAGCCGAGCCGGGCGGTGTACACCACCGCGGCGATGCCGGCGAGGGTGCCGCTGGCCACGTAGATGAACAGCTTCGTGCGCACCACGGCGAGGCCCATCAGCGAGGCGGAGTGCTCGGAGCCGCCGATCGCGTACACGGTGCGGCCGGTGCGGGTGCGGTGCAGGATGATGAACGCCGCGGCCACGACGAGCAGCGCGATCAGCACTCCGGGGGTGATCACCAGGTCGTTGACCTTCGGGCCGTCGATGAGCTTGATCTTCGTGCCCAGCAGGAGGATCCCCGAGGCCTCGTCGAGCCGCACCGGGACGGTGCTGAGCATCGAGGCGAGTCCGCGCCCCAGGAACATCATCGCGAGCGTCGCGATGAAGGGCTGGACGTCGAAGTACTGGATCAGCACCCCGGAGACGAGCCCGATGGTGGAGCCGATCAGGATCATCACCAGGATGACCAGCCCTGCGTTCCAGCCCGCATTGGCGAGGATGACCCCGCACACCGAGGACAGCGCGATGATGGCGCCGACGGACAGGTCGATGCCGCCGCTGATGATCACGAAGGTCAGGCCCACCGCGAGGATGATCAGGTGGGCGTTGTTGATGAACAGGTTCGAGACCGTGCTCAGCTGGAAGATGCGACCGTAGGCGATCTCGCCGTAGGCGAGCATCAGCACGAAGATCACCAGCGCCGCGGCCGTGGGCAGGGAATCGGCGCGCGAGAGCAGCTGCTGGCGCAGACGCTCCAGGCGGGAGACGGTGGGTGCGGCGGGCGGGGTCGTGATGGCGGCGCTCATGCTGCGACGGCCTCCTTCGGTGCGTCGGACGTGACGGGGGCGGTCTTCGCCCTGCGCGCGCGGAACAGGTCGCGGACCCGCTGCGACTGCAGCAGGCACAGGGCGATGATCACGATGGCCTTGAACGCCGGCGTGGCCGAGGACGAGATCCCCAGGAACACGACGGTCTTGTCGAGGGTCGCGATGAGCAGCGCGCCGATCGCCGCGCCGGTGATGTTGAACTTCCCGCCGGCCAGCGAGGTGCCCCCGATGACCACTGCGAGGATCGCGTCCATCTCCAGCTGGTAGCCGGTGTTCGAGACGTCCACCGTCATCACGCTCGCCGAGGCGAAGATCCCCGCGACGGCGGCGAGCGCGCCGGAGGCGATGTACACGGCGAACAGCAGCCCGCGCCGGTTCACCCCGGCCAGGCGCGCCGCCCGGGGATCCATGCCGATCGCCTCGATCATCAGCCCCAGCGCGCTGCGGCGCACCAGCAGCCCGACAGCGATGACGATGAGGACCGCGAGGAGGAACACCACGGGCAGGCCCAGCACGTAGCCGTTGGCGATCCAGCGGAACGTCTCGTTGCTCGCCGCCGTGTTCTGCCCGCCGGTGATGACCTTCGCGAGGCCGCGGCCCGCGAGCATCATCACGAGCGTCGAGATGAACGGCTGCAGGCCGACGACGGAGATGAGCACGGCGTTGACGGCGCCGAGGACGGCGCCGAGCAGCAGCGCCAGCCCGAGGGCGGCGAGGGCCGCTCCGGCGGAGCCGCCCGCGGAGGCGAGGAGCTCCATGGAGACCGCCCCGGCGACCGCCATCAGCGAGCCGACGGACAGGTCGATCCCGGCGGTCGCGATGACCAGGCACATCCCCACCGAGATCATCGCGATGGGGGCGGCGGCGCGCAGGATGTCGATCACGTTGCCGACCAGGCTGCCGGTGTTCGCGTTGTAGCCGATCGCCAGGTAGGAGGGATCCTTGAGGCTGTTCACGGCAAGCAGCAGGGCGATCGCGATGAGGCCCCAGAAGTACGGCCGGTGGAGGAGGGTCCTCAGCATCGAGGTGCGGGAGGTGGCGTCGGTGCTCATGAACTGGCTCCTGTTCCTGCGGGCTCGAGGCTGCCGGGGTCCTCCGGAGCGGACTCCTCGGCGATGGTGGCGATGATGGTGTCGCTGGTGAGGGAGTCGCCGGCGAGGAGCTCGGTGAGCTTGCGACGGTCCTTGAGCACCATCACCCGGTCGCTGAGGCGCACGACCTCGTCGAGCTCGGAGGAGATGAACACGACCGCGACGCCCTCGTCCGCCAGGGCGATGACCTCCTCCATGATCTCGGTCTTGGCCCCGATGTCGATGCCGCGGGTCGGCTCGTCGAGGATCAGCACGTCGGGCCGGGTCGCGAGCCAGCGTCCCAGCAGGACCTTCTGCTGGTTGCCGCCGGAGAGATTGCTGATCGGCCGGTCCGGGTCGGCCGGGCGCACGTTGAGCGCGTTCATGTACTTCTCGACCAGGGCGTTCTTCTCCTGCGCGGGGATCGGGCGGGCCCAGCCGCGCTTCGCCTGGACGGCGAGGATGAGGTTCTCGCGCACGCTGAGATCCCGGATGATCCCCTCGTCGCGGCGGTTCTCGCTCGCATAGGCGATGCGCGCGGCGAGAGCCTGCGAGGGGGAGGCGATCTGGGCCTCCGCGTCCTCGAGGCGCACGGTGCCCTCCTCGGGCTTGTCGGCCCCGTAGACGAGACGCGCCAGCTCGGTGCGTCCGCTGCCGAGCAGCCCCGCGATGCCGAGCACCTCGCCGGCGTGCAGCGTGATGTCCGTGGGTTCGAGGCTGCCCTTGCGCCCCAGGCCCTCTGCGCGGTAGACGGGGGCGCCGCTGCGGTCGACCTCGCGCCGGCTGCTGGCCCGTTCGAGCGAGTCGAGCGCCTTCATCTCCTTGCCGACCATCGTGGCGATGAGCGTCGCCTGGTCGATGTCGGCGGTCATGAACTCGCCCTGGAAGGTGCCGTTGCGCAGCACGGTCATGCGGTCGCTGATCGCGTAGACCTGGTCGAGGAAGTGGGAGACGAACAGGATCGCCACGCCCTCGTCGCGCAGGGAGCGGATCACCGTGAAGAGGTTCTCCACCTCGTTGGCGTCGAGGCTGGATGTCGGCTCGTCGAGGATCAGCACCGTGGAGTCGGTGACCGTGGCGCGGCTGATCGCGACCAGCTGCTGCAGCGCGATCGAGAGGGTGGACAGCGGCAGGCGCGGATCCAGCTCGCCCAGCCCCACCTTCTCGAGCACCTCGGAGGCGCGTCGGTGCGTGTCGCGCCAGTTGATGCCCAGCGGGCCCCGCGTCTCGTGCCCGAGCATCACGTTCTCGCCGATGGAGATGTTCGTGCACAGGTTCACCTCCTGGTACACGGTCGAGACCCCGGCGGCCTGCGCGTCGGCGGTCCCGCCGAGCCGGCGGGGGGTGCCGTCGATCCTCACCTCGCCCTCGTCGATCGTGTAGACCCCGGTGAGCGCCTTGATCAGCGTCGACTTCCCGGCGCCGTTCTCGCCCATGAGGGCGTGGACCTCCCCGGGGAACAGTCGGAAGTCCACGCGGTCGAGCGCTTTGACCCCCGGGAAGGAGATCGAGATGCCTTTCATCTCGACAATCGGTGGTGCGGACATCGAGTGCCACTCCGTTCGGTCTTCGGGCTGCGGTGCAGGATGCGGTGGTGCGTCGGGGCAGGGTCCGGCCCCGTCGCGGTCCGGGCCGGGGATCGTCTCCCCGGCCCGGACGGTGCCTGGGACGGGCCGGGTCTCAGTACTTCCGGTCGGGCAGCGCCTCGTCGGCCGCCTCGGGGGAGTCGAAGGTGGTGCTCTCGATCTGGATGTAGGGCTCCACCTCGCCGCCCTCCAGGACGGTGCCCACCGCCTCGAGGGCCTGCTCGCCGAACAGCGGGTTGTACTCGGCGACGAAGGAGAGGGTCCCCTCGGAGAGCGCCTCGAGCGCGGCCTGGGTGCCGTCGATGGTGGCGATCTTGACGTCCTCGCCCGGGGTGAGGCCGGCCTCCTGGACCGCCTGCGCGGCACCCAGGCCCATCTCGTCGTTCTGGGCGAAGACGAGCTGGACGTCGTTGCCGTTGGACTTCAGGACCGTCTCGAAGACGCTCTTGGCCTCCTCCGTCGACCAGTTCGCGGTCTGGGAGCCGAGGTCGGTGAAGGCGGACTCGCCCTCCATCGCCTGGGCCCAGCCCTCGTTGCGCTCGTTGACCACGGAGACGCCCGCGGGGCCCTCGAGCACGAAGTACTTCGCGCCGTCGGGGAAGGTGGACTTCGCCCACTCCGCCACGGAGGTGGAGACGGCGACGTTGTCCGGGGCCAGGCGGGTGGCGTAGAGCTCGGTGTCGTCCGGCTCGATGCCGCGGTCGATGAGGATGACGGGGATCTCCGCCTCCTGCGCACGGCCGAGGGACTCCTCCCAGCCCGAGCCCTCGGTGGCCGACAGCAGGATCAGGTCCACGCCCTCGTCGATGAACGAGGTGAAGGCGTCGATCTGCGACTTCTGGTCGAGATTGGTGGCCGGGGCGTACTTCAGCGTGTAGCCGGCGTCCTCGGTGAAGGTGTCCTGGATGTTCTGCTCGTTGGCCTGGCGCCAGGCGCCCTCGGGGCCGACGGCGACGAAGCCGATGGTCACCGGGTCGCCGGAGCCGGCGCCTCCGCCTTCGGCACCGGACGAGCAGGCGGCGAGGGCGGCGGCGACGAGGCCGGCGGCGCTCGCGCCGAGGATCGTGCGACGGGTGGGGTTCATGGATCTCCTCCTTGAGACGGCGGCGCCAGCTGGACCTCAGCCCGGGACCGCGATGTCGGGCGACTGCGTGCGGGGCGGCGGGCCGCCGCGCCGTGTTCCTAGGATGTTACCGGGAACATTTCGGGCCGCAAGGGGACCTGTGTCACGAACCGGTCACGGGCTCGGCCCGCCTCCGGAGCCGCTAGGGGAGGCCGGTGAGCGGCGGCAGGTCCTCCTCCTCGGGCGCCGCGATCATCTCGACGATGGTCTCCACGCTGAGGCCCGGACCGTTGCTGACCTCCCCGATCTTCATGCGGTCCTTCATCACTACGATCCGGTCGCTCAGCCGCAGCAGCTCATCGAGGTCGGAGGAGATGATCACGACCGCCACCCGGCTCGCGGCCAGCCGTGCGACGAGCGCCTGGATCTCCACGCGGGCGCCCATGTCGATGCCCTTGGTCGGCTCGTCCAGGACCATGAGCCGCGGACGGGTGGCCAGCCAGCGCGCCAGCAGCACCTTCTGCTGATTGCCCCCCGAGAGCCGCTCGACGGGGGTGGCCGGGTCGACGGGGCGGATCCCCAGCTCGTCGATGAAGCCGGCCACGAGCTCGTCGCGCTCGGCGCGGGACATGGGACGGGCCCAGCCGCGTCGGGACTGCAGGGCGAGGACGATGTTGTCGCGGATGCTCAGACCCGCGACCACGCCCTCGCCGAGCCGGTCCTCGCTCGCCATCGCGATGTGGTGACGCAGCGCCGCGGCGGGCGAGCGGAGCGAGAGGGCGCGCCCGTCGAGCATCGCGGTGCCGGAATCGGCGGTCGCACCCCCGGCGAGCAGGCGGGCGAGCTCGGTGCGCCCGGAGCCGCGCAGCCCGGCGATCCCGACCACCTCGCCGCGATGCAGGTCCAGATCCGTGGGGGCCAGCACCTCCCGCTGCGCGAGCTGCCGGGCGCGGTAGAAGGGCGGGCCCGCCGGGTCGCTGCGGTGCTCCCGGCGCTGCGAGCCGATCCGGCGCAGCTCGGCGAGGTCATGGCCGATCATCAGGGAGATCAGCTCGGAGCGCTCGACCTGGTGGGCGGGGAACTCGGCGACCCGGGTGCCCGAGCGCAGCACGGTGAGCCGGTCGCTGAGCGCGAGGACCTGCTCGAGGAAGTGCGAGGCGAAGACCATCGCCACGCCGCGTTCGCGCAGTCGGCGCAGCACGAGGAACAGCTGCTCGACCTCCGCCGTGTCCAGGCTGGAGGTCGGCTCGTCCAGCAGCAGCACGCGGGGCTCGTCCGCCATCGCGCGGGCGATGGCCACCAGCTGCGTCGTGGCGGGGGAGAGGGAGCGCACCCGTCGGCGGGTGTCCATGTCCCCGAGCCCGAGCTCGTCGAGCACCCGGTGCGCCTGCGCGTGCAGCTCTCCCCACCGGATCCCGAATCGTCCGCGCGGCTCATGGCCCAGCATCACGTTCTCCCCGATGCTCAGGTGCCGTGCCACCGGGACGTCCTGCAGGACGGCCCGGATCCCGGCGGCCTGTGCCTCGGCCGGGGAGGAGGGGCGCAGCGGTCGGCCATCGAGCCGGATGCTGCCCGAGGTCGGGGAGGTCACCCCTGCCAGCACGTTGATCAGCGTGGACTTGCCGGCGCCGTTCTCGCCCATCAGCGCGTGGATCTCCCCGGCGCGCACCGTCAGGTCCACCTCGTGCAGGACCTCGACCGGTCCGTGGGCGACGGTGATGGCGGCCATCTCGACCAGGGGTGCGGCGTCCGGGGCCGCCGGGCGGGTGCTCATGGCGCCGTCCTCGCCTTCGCCGTCGACAGGCGCACCACCAGCTCCGGCGGGATCTTCGTGCGCTGCGGGATCTCGAGGCCCTCGACGGCGGCCAGGAGGACGTCCACCACGGCCGCGCCGAGAGCTTCGAAGGGCTGTCGCACCGTGGTCAGCGGCGGGATGGAGTGCCGGGAGAAGGGGGCGTCGTCGAAGCCGACGACGCTGAGATCGTCCGGGACCCGCAGGCCGCGGTCGTGGAGCCCGTGCACGATGCCGAGGGCCACCTCGTCGTTGGCCGCGACGATCGCCGTGTACTCCGGGACGCGCTCGAGCCCGATGGCGAAGTCGTAGCCGAAGTCCGCCGACCAGTCGCCGGCGACGATCGGCCGCTCCCGCATCCCCCAGGACTGCGCGCGGGCGCGGAATGCTCGCTCCCGGGCCCGGGCGTCGAGCCAGTCCATCGGGCCGGAGACGTACAGGACGTCCCTGTGTCCGAGGGCCGCCAGGTGGTCCACCGCCATGGTCACGCCCAGCTGCTGGTCCACGCAGACCCGCAGCAGCTCCGGCTCGCGTTCGGGCTTGACCACCAGCACGGGCACGTCGAGGGAGGCCGCGCGCACCGCCGCGACCGAGGCCGAGCGCGGCGTGACCAGGCACAGCGCGTCGATGCCGAGGGCCAGCAGCTGCTGGAAGGCGCGATCGGGGTCGCCGGTCTCGTCCTCGTCCAGGGCGACCGAGCTCACCGAGTAGCCGCGCCGCCGTGCCGCCCGGTGGATGGCCCGCAGGGCGCTCGCCGGGCCGAACTCCGCCTCCGTCTCGACCACCGCGCCGATGCGCAGGGTGCGCTGCAGGGCGAGGGCGCGCGCGGCGATGTTCCGGTGGTACCCCAGCTGCTCCACGGCGTGGAGCACCTTGTCGCGGGTGCTCTCCTTGATGCTCGGATGCCCGTTGAGCACCCGCGAGACGGTCATGTGGGAGACGCCCGCGGTCTCTGCGACCTGGCGCATGCTCGGTCGGTCCGAGGCGGACCGTGTGCTCATGTGCCCTCCGTCGTGGTCGTGGTGCCCGGCCGTGGTGCGCGGCGCTCGTGCCGAGCACTGCTCATCATGCCGGATCATGCCGGATCGGTCCGCTCCGGCGGCGGTCGGGCCCTGCGCAGCGGACGAGAGCGTGCCCGTCGCGTCTCCCCGTCGGGCCCCCGAGCATTCTCGACGATCCTCTTGTTCCCGGTAACATTTCACGTTAGGGTCCCGGTGAACGCGTCGGACGGACGACGGATGCACAGGGCGAGGACGCTCCCCGGGGGCCATGGACGACATTCCCGGAGCGCGCCCGCCGCGACGTCATCCCCGATCCGACACCACCCTCACGAGCCGAGCGTGCGGCCCTCCGGCCGTGCGTCCGCGACGTCGCGGCGCCGCCGCGCGGAGAACCGGCCGTCGGCCATGAATGGAGAGCGGAATGATCCGGAACAGAGCTGTCTCGCGTCTGCGTGCGACCGTCGGAGCGATGGGGGGGCTGCTCCTGCTCGGCGTGGGCGGTGCCGCCCTCGCGGACGACGTGCAGCAGGACGGCGTCGATCTCGACGTCACCATCGAGGAGCAGGAGCCCGCGGGCATGCTCTCCCTCTCCGTCGCCGCGGACTCCGAGACGCTCACGGAGGTCGAGGGCGCCTCGCCCGAGCATCGCGAGTTCGTGGGGGAGCTGCCCGAGGTGACCGTCACCGACACCCGCACCGACGTCCCCGAGGGCGTGTACTGGTATGTCACCGGACAGGCCGGCGACTTCACGGGGAGCGAGGGGCAGGAGCCGATCACCCCGGACCACCTCGGCTGGGCCCCGAGCCTGGTCACCGAGGGCGACGGAGAGGTCGCCCCGGGCGAGGAGGTGCCCACCTCCCTCGACGAGAGCACCAATCCCACCACGCCGAACAACGTCGGCCTGGAGTCTCAGGAGCTGCTGCACATGGCCCTCGACTCCGCAGAGGCCAGCGCCGCCAACGGTGAGTGGACCGCCACCGCGGATCTCACGCTGAAGACCCCGCTCGACGTCGCCCCCGGGACATACGGCTCGACGCTCACCCTGTCGCTGTTCGAGGAGTCCTACTGAGCCGCTGAGGGGACCGCCCGGGCGCGGTCCCGGACCCCGCCGGGCGCCGCGCGGCGCACCACATCGCAGGAGCTGGAGGGAGAGCTGTGCCACCACAGGACATCCAGGCACGTCGGCTGCGGTCATCCTGGCCGGTGCTCCTCGCCGCGTTCACGGCGACGGTGCTGCTCGGCGCGCTCGGGCCCGCCGCCGGAGCCCTCGCAGCGCCCGTCGCCGGCGAGGCCGAGGGGCCGCAGACCCGTTGGGCGGTGACCCCCGCCGACGAGTCCGGCCGCGATCAGCGCTCCTCCCTCCAGCACGCCCTCGACCCCGGCGAGAGCATCACCGAGCACATCGCCGTCCACAACCTCGGCGACCGCGAGGAGACCTTCCTCCTCACGGCCGCCGACGGCTTCACCACCCCCGCGGGCCGGTTCGACATGCTCGCCGCCGAGGAGGAGTCCACCGACGCGGGCACCTGGATCGACATCGTCGACGAGGTCACCGTCGGGGCGGGGGAGAGCGCGGTCGTGCCGCTGACGATCACGGTCCCCGAGCAGGCCGAGCCCGGCGACCACCCGGCCGGGGTCGCCGCGTCGGTGCTCCGCGGCCGCGATGCCGGCGAGGGCACGAGCCTCGGGGTCGAGAGCAGGGTCGGCGTGAAGGTGACCACGCGCGTGACGGGGGAGCTCGCCCCCGCCGTCGGCGTCGGCGCGGTCTCCTCCGACTACGAGGGATCGTGGAACCCGCTGCGCCCGGGCCGCGTCACCACCACCTTCGAGGTGACCAACGAGGGCAACACCCGCCTGAGCCCGGCCGGCGAGGTCGCGGCGGGCACGGGCGAGGCCGTCTTCCCCGCCGAGGGCGAGCAGCTCGGCGAGCTGCTGCCCGGCGACACCCGCGAGATCACCGTCGTGGTCGACGGGGTCTGGCCCACGTTCCGTCTGCCGGGCCGCCTGCACGTGGACCCCGAGGTCGCCGTGCTGGATGGCACGACCGCCGAGCTCGAGGCGGTGGACGTGACGTTCGGGACCTGGGCGCCGCCCTGGCCCCAGCTGCTCGTCCTGCTCGCGCTCGCGATGCTCGCCCTCGCCCTCGTCGGCGGCCGTCTCCGCGGCCGACGCCGCCTCGAGGGCCTGCTCCGGCAGGCGCACGAGGAGGGCCGTCGCTCCGCCGTCGGGAGCGCGCCGGGTGACTCCCCGGCCGCGCCGCCGACCCGCACCCCGCCCCCCACCGCACACGGACCAGGAAGTCGATGATGACGACGAGACCCCGCCCCGCCCTCCGCTCCCTCGGTGCCCTCGCCGGCGCCGCCGCCCTCACCGCGGCGCTCGTGCCGCTCGGCGCGGCCCCGGCGATCGCCGACCAGGACCCGTCCGCGCCGAGCGCACCGATCACTGCCGGCCCCGACCCGGCCGCGGACTCCGGATCCGCCGAGCAGGCCGAGGACGAGGCCTACATCTGGGCGTTCTTCACCGGCGAGGGGGTGGGCGGGGAGAGGATCAGCCTCGCGGCCTCCCGCGGGAACGACGCCCTGGACTGGAACACGCTCAACGACGGCGAGCCCCTGTTCGACTCCGAGTTCGGTGAGGAGGGGCTGCGCGACCCGTTCATCCTGCGCTCGCCGGAGGGGGACCGCTTCTACCTCATCGCCACCGACCTGAAGATCGACGGCCGCCCCGGCGGGTTCACGGGCGCGCAGACCAGCGGCTCCCTGGCCGTGGAGGTGTGGGAGTCCACCGACCTCGTGAACTGGTCCGAGCAGCGCCACGTCGTGGTCAGCGACGAGCACGCCGGGAACACCTGGGCGCCCGAGGCCTACTGGGACGAGGAGCGCGGCACGTACGTCATGTACTGGGCCTCGAACCTCTACGACACCACCGACCCCTCCGAGCGCACCGCCCCCACCTACAACCGGATGATGTACGCGACCACCGACGACTTCGTGACCTTCTCCGAGCCGCAGGTGTGGATCGACGTGGACCGCCGCGGCCAGGCCGGCGCCGGCTCGATCGACGTCACCGTCGCCGAGCACGAGGGCGACTACTACCGCGTGTACAAGGACGAGAAGTCCATGACCCTGCGCCAGGAGCGGTCCTCGGACCTGCTCGCCACCGTCGAGGGCGAGTATCCCTCCACCACGGGGGCCGACGACGAATGGGTCGAGCTCGGCACCGAGATCGGCTCCGGCCAGCCCAACGGCTACGGCGGCACCTTCACCGAGAGCGAGGGCCCCTCGCTGTTCCCCGCGAACGAGGGCGACGTGAACGGGTACGAGCACTACCTCTTCGCCGACCAGCCGGACTACCACGGCGGCCCGAACCACTACGTCCCGATGGCCACAGACGACCTCGCCGACGCCTCCTCCTGGGAGGTGATCGGCGAGCAGATGCCCGCGTCGCAGTTCCCGCAGAACAGCGATGGCGGCCGGCCGCGGCACGGCACGATCGTGCCGGTCACGCGCGAGCAGTACGAGGGCGTGCTCGAGGCGTACGCGCCGGATCTCGCCGTCCGCTCCGTCGAGGCGATCGAGGTGAGCACCCCGGCGGGCACGGCCCCGCAGCTGCCGGCGACCGCCCACCTGGTCAAGGCCGACGACAGCACCGAGGACGCCCCGGTGGAGTGGGAGGACGTCCCGGCGGAGCGGTACGCGCATCCCGGCACGTTCACCGTCGCCGGCACCGCGCAGGACGACTCCCGCCACCCCGTCGAGGCGACCGTGACGGTCACCGCGCAGCAGGCCGCCCTCACGGCCACCACCCGCTGCACGGCCGGGAAGAACGTGCTGGTCACCACCGTCACCAACCCGGGCAGCGAGACCGTCACCGCCGAGGTCGCCACCGTCTACGGCACCCGGGAGATCACGCTCGACGCAGGTGCCCGCGCCTCGCAGTCCTTCACCACCCGGCAGGCACAGCTCCCGGCCGGTGAGGCCGCCCTCCGCCTCGACGGCGAGGAGACCGTCGCGGCCTATCCCGCGGCGAGCTGCGGCTGAGAGCGGGCACCGCCCGCCTCCCGCCCCGCATCCCACCCCGTCCCGCAGCACATCCGCCGACAGCGACGAAGGAGTACGCACCCCATGAGAACGAGGACACCCCGTGACCGCAGCCTCGGCCGGCTGCGCCGAGGCGCCGTCGGCGCGCTCGCCGCGGCGCTGGTCGTGCCGCTGGCCGCGCCGGCCGTGGCGGAGCCGAGCGAGGACCCCGTGGTCGAGTACGAGTTCACCCAGACCTCCGGGGACACCGTGCCCGAGACGGGCGGCGGCGAGCCCGCGATCGTGCAGAACCCCCGGGACGAAGCCTGGACCGGGACTTCCCTGCGCCTGAGCGGCGGCGACCCGGACACCGGCACCTGGGTGCGCCTGCCCGACGACCTGCTCACCGAGGCGAGCTCCGCGACGATCACCACCGAGGTGAAGATCGACGAGGAGATGAGGCAGGAGTACAACTTCCTGTGGAACATCGGGGCGGAGGGCGACACCACGAACTACTTCTTCAGCTCGGTCAAGGACGCCCCGCGCACCGCGATCACCACCGGCTCCAACGCCGGCGAGCGCAGCGCGCAGGCGGACGCGAACCTCCAGGCCGATCGCTGGTACTCCCTGACCAGCGTGCTCGACGGCGAGGCGGACACCCTCTCGTTCTACGTCGACGGCGACCTGGTTGGCAGCACCGGCACCGAGCTGGAGCCCTCCTCGATCACCGAGCAGACGATGAACACGATCGGGCGCTCCCCGTGGCCCGATGCGCTGTTCGCGGGCGAGGTCTCCGCCTTCCGCGTCCACGACCGCGCTCTGGACGCCGAGGAGGTCGCCGCCGCCAGCACCGAGGACGCCGCCGACCACCACGACGAGATCCTCGCCCGCACCCAGGAGCTGCTCGAGAGCCTCGACCCCCTGCCCGAGCGGATCGAGGACGACTATCTCGCGCTGCCCACGGCCGGCGGCGAGATCACCTGGAGCAGCAGCGATCCCTCCGTGATCGCCGAGGACGGACGGGTCACGCAGCCCGAGCAGGGCGCGGAGCCGATCGAGGTCACGCTCACCGCGACCGCCGGCATGCGCGGCATCTCCTCCACGCGCGAGCAGGTCGTCACCGTCGTCCCCTCGAGCGCCACCGCCGAGGAACGCGCCCGGGCCGCCGCCGCCCAGTACGTCCTCCCGCCCCTCCTCGCCGACGGCGCCGCCCTGCCGGACGCCCCGGAGGGCGTGACCGCGACCCCCGTCGACGCCACCGGCGCGAGACTGGACGGCGACCGGATCCACCTCGAGGGGGACGACCGCGCGGAGGCCGCCGTCACCGTCGAGATCGCCCGCGAGAGCGCGCCCGAGGCGACCGTGACGAAGACCTTCGACCTCACGCTGCTGCCGCAGGACGAGGCGGCGACGCTGGCCGCCTACCACCGCGCCCCCACCTCCGAGCAGGAGGCCAACAACGCCGACATCGCCTACAGCATGCACCTCGCCCTCGCGGGCCAGGACGGCTGGGAGCCGCTGAACGAGAACTACGGCATCTACTTCCCGGAGACCGCCGGACCCCATCCGGACCTGGGCCCCTCCTCCGAGCTCATCCGCAGCCTCCGGGACCCGGCTGTGTTCGCGATGCCGGAGGGCGGGTACGGCATCGTCGCGACCCGGCTCGCGCGCGGCGGCGGCCCGGACGGCACCCAGAGCGATTCCGTGCTCGTGGCCACCTCCCCGGACCTGCGCACCTACGAGGAGATCGGACTACTCGAGCTCGACGAGGCCGGGGGCGTGAACCAGCCCGCCGCGGTCTACGACTCCGCCGCGGAGACCTACCGTCTCTCATGGACCACCGACGCGGGCGCCGTGCGCCACCAGTCGTTCACCGACCTCGTCGCCGCCGTGGAGCAGGGCGAGCAGGGCAGCGCCGCGTCCGGTGCGGTGACCGGCACCGTCACCGGCTCCGGCGAGGGCATCGACGACTTCGGCGCCGGGGTCGAGCTGACCGTCCCGCAGGAGGACGCGGATGCGCTGCTGCAGCGCTTCGGCCGCATCGCCCACACCGGGTTCGCGGATCTCGAGGACGTCTCGGTGCCCGCCGGGGGCGAGATCGACGCCGCGGAGCTGCCGGGCAGCGCCGTGCTCGAGTACTCGGACGGCTCGACGCGTGAGCTGCCGCTGGCGGACTGGGATCTGAGCGGGGTCGACCTGACCACCCCCGGCCGCTACACCGCCGAGACCACGGTGAAGCGCGACGAGTACCCGACCCCCTTCGCGGACGAGCGGGCCGACCCGTCGGCCTACAGGTACGAGCACGACGGCGAGGCCACGTACCTGATGATCGCCACCAACGACCCGGATCTCGACAACGTGGACCAGCAGGGGCACGCGTTCATGCCGCTGCGCGCCGCGGACACGCTCGCCGGACTGGCCGATGCGGCCGATCCCGAGGAGGTCCACCTGCTCGAGCGCGGCGACGTGGACGCGCACGGCGAGACCATGACGGGCTGCTTCTGGGCGCCCGAGCTGCACGAGATCGACGGGCGCCTGTCCATCCTGTTCATGCCCTGCTACGGCGACTCGCCGGACTACATGAACGGCCGTGCCTCGATCATGCAGCTGGAGCAGGACGCGGACGGTCACGACCTGGACCCGATGGATCCCGCCAGCTGGTCGGCGCCCCGGCACGTCACCCGCGCCGACGGCTCCGCGCTCAACGCCCTCAACGGCGTCTCGCTGGACATGACCTACTTCGAGGACGCCGACGGACAGGCGTACTACGCCTGGCAGCAGGTGTGCGCGACCTGGATCGCGACCGTCGATCCCCGGCAGCCGGATCGCCTGACCGGCGAACCGGTGCGGATCATCGACCCGGGGTACGCCTGGGACAACGTCTGCGCCGAGGGCCCGAACGTGCTGCCCCACGACGGGAAGCTGCTGATGCTCTATTCCGGCTCGAGCGTGGGCGATACGTACACGACCGGGCTCGCCACGGCCGAGGCCTCCGGGACCGACCTCACGGACCCCGCCTCGTGGACCACGCTCAACCACCCGCTGCAGAAGTCGGGCCTCTACGACGGGCAGTGGCAGCTGGGCACCGGCCACGGCATGTGGTCCGAGGACGAGCACGGCAACCTGCTCTACGTCTTCCACGCCCGCACCGACCACGACGGGCTGACCGGTCGCGACATGTTCGTGCGCCGGGTGCACTTCGACGCGGAGGGCATGCCCGTGCTCGACATGGAGCCGGACGAGGAGGTCACCGAGGAGACGGTGCGGCTGACCATCGAGGTTACCGAGGCGGAGGCGGTCTCCGTCGAGGCCACCACCCGATGCGTCGCCGGCACGGCGGTGCTCGCCGCCACGGTGACCAACCCCGGCGACGAGGCGGTCGAGGCAGCGGTGACCACCCCGTTCGGCGAGCGGACCGTCGAGGTCGCCGCAGGCGGTGCGGAGAGCTCGACGTTCTCCTCCCGCTCGGCCGAGATCGACGCCGGGACGGTGAGCGTCCGCACCGGAGACGACGAGGCCACGGCCACCTACGCGGCGGCGAGCTGCCGCTGATCCTGGCGGGCTGCGCGGTGCACGACGCCGCGCAGCCCGCCCCCGACGACGCACGACACAGGAGACGACCGACGTGACCTCCCGCTCCATCCCGGGCGCGCCCAGCGCTCCGCGGCCGCGCCCGCGGGGCGTGCGCCTCGGCGCGACCGTGCTCGCCTGCGCGCTCGCCGTGATCCCGAGCCTGACCATGCCGGCGGCGCACGCCGACGACGTGCCGCAGCCCAGCGCCCACTACGACATGTCCCACCGCGGCGACACGCTGCTGGACGTCTCCGGCAGCGGGCACGACGCGCGCATCACCGGTGCGCAGGAGACGAGCTTCGTCGCCGCCCCCTCTCCCTCCTCCGACCTCGACGCGATCGAGCTGCCCGGCAGGACCTCCGAGAACCTGCCCCTGGTGGCCGAGGGGACGGTCGAGGGCGCGCAGATCGTCTGGGAGTCCTCGGACCCGGCCGTCATCACGCCGACCGACCCCGATCATGCGGCCCCGGAGGTCGGCATGGACGATCCCTTCGCCGGTGCCGGGGTCCTCACCCGGCCCGCATACGGGCAGGGGGACGCCGAGGTGACCCTCACCGCCACCGCGTCCCTGGGCGAGCGGACCGAGACCCGGGAGTACGCCGTGACGGTGGCGGAGATGCCGCGCACAGCACCGGACGCCGGCTACGCCGCGGCGTACTTCCGCTCCGATGACGACGAGCGGATCTACGCCGCCGCCACCACCGAGAACGACGTCTTCACCTTCGAGGAGGTCAACGGAGGCGCCCCGGTGGTCTCCAACGAGGCCGACACGACCGGCCACCGCGACCCGTACATCCTGCGCTCCCACGACGGCGACAGGTACTACATGATCGCCACCGATCTGTGCATCGGATGCGGCACCAGCTGGGGCGAGGCGCAGAGCAACGGCAGCCTCAAGGTGAACGTGTGGGAATCGACCGACATGGTCCATTGGGAGCGCACCAACGGCGACGAGAACGGCGCCATCCCCGTCAACCAGCCCGAGGCCGGGATGACCTGGGCCCCGGAGGCGTACTGGGACGACGACCTGCAGTCCTACGTGCTGTTCTTCGCCTCCCGCCTCTACGACGACGCGGACCACACCAGCGGTGACGGCCACGCCCAGATGTTCGCGGTGCTCACGCGCGACTTCACCACGTTCACCTCGCCTCCCTCCTCGTGGCAGAACACCGGTCACGCCCGGATCGACTCGACCGTGCAGAAGATCGGCGAGCACTACTACCGGTTCACGAAGAACGAGGCGGGAGACGCGGCCGACGGACTCGAGCTCGGCAAGGACATCTTCCTCGAGCGCTCGAGGGTGCTCACCGCCCCCACCTCCGCCTCGGACTGGGACGCGGACCCGCAGACCAGCTGGCAGCTGGTGGACACCGCGATGACCACGCCGGTCACCGGCCACGCCGGGGAGGGCCCCCAGATCCTCGCGCTCAACGAGGGCGATCCGCACAACACCCCGGACGGCGACGGCTACGTGCTCCTGGTGGACAACTACTCCGCCGGCGGGTACCGCGCCTTCGTCACGACCGGGGAGGAGATCGCAGCGAGCCGCCAGGACCATCGCCTCTCCCAGCAGGACGGCTGGGAGCCGCGCACCGACGGTCTCCCCGAGAGCCCGCGGCACGGCGCGTTCGTGAGCGCGCCCCAGCAGGTGCTCGACGCGATGCACGGCTGGCAGGAGGTCGAGGCGGTCCCCTCGACCACGGAGCTCGCCGTGGAGTCCGGCACCGCCACGGCGACGGTCACGGCCGAGGACGGAGGCGATGTGGCGGGCTCCGTGGTGTTCTCCGCCGAGGGGTGGAGCCGGACCGCGCAGCTCGCGGGCGGAACCGCATCGGTGACGGTCCCCGAGGGCGTGGGCGCGCTCACGGCGAGCTACGAGGGCTACCGCGACGAGCTCGTCGAGCCCTCGCAGTCCGAGCCCGTGGACGTCGGCGACGGCCCGGCGATCACGGCGAGCGCGGCCGCTCGCTGCGTGGCCGGCACCGTGATGCTCGCGGTCACGGTCGCGAACCGCTCCGAGGAGCCGGTGACGGCCTCGATCACGACGTCGTTCGGGCAGAAGCCGGAGATGACCCTGCAGCCCGGCAGGAGCACCACGGCGACCTTCTCGACGCGCACGGCCGAGACCGCCGCGGGCGACGTGCGAGTCAGCACCGAGGGAGAGGAGACCATCGCCTCCTACCCCGCGGCCTCCTGCGGCTGAGGCCGCTGGGACGCCTCGGCAGGCCTCGCCGGCTGAGGGGTCCCACACGTCCTGCACCTGCCTGCGCAGGTGGTGACCACGGGCGAGATGCGGGGCGCGGACCGCGCATGCTATGTATCGATCATGCTCACCTCACGTCCCCTGCGCACCGCCGCCGCCGTCACCGCCCTCGTCCTCTCCCTCGCCGCCTGTGGCGCCGCGCAGGACGAGAGCCCGACGGCGACCTCCGACGGCGGGGGCGTCGAGGCCACCGAGCCCGCGCAGCAGGCCCCGGCGGCGTCGGACGCGGGCGGCGCCGAGGACGGCAGCAGCGACTCCGAGGATGCGGACGCCCCCGAGGACACCGCCCCCGAGGAGGACTCGGCGGCGGGCGACGGCGACAGCACCGCCGGCCAGGAGACCGGCACCCTGACGATCACGCTGAACGGGGAGGAGACCTCCTTCACCCCGGAGATCGTGCGCTGCGAGGGTGAGCCCGGCACCCTCCGCAACGCAGTGCTGACCATGAAGGGGGACGAGCTCCCGCTGGTCAAGGTCACCCCCGGTGAGTTCGCCCTGGTGAAGCTCCAGCAGCGCGGCGAGCCCGAGAAGACCTCCGCCCCGCAGGACATCACCGCCGAGGACGGTCGGATCGTCTTCGACGACGCCACGATCGGCGGCGCCACGGTCGACGGCACGGTGGAGTGCCTGCAGGGCAACCAGAGCTGATCCGGGGCGAGTAGAGCGACGACGGCGCAGCCGCCCGGAGCCTCGGGGATCACCGGGCCAGGACGGTCTCCACGAGCTCCGTGACGAGCTCCGTGCCGTCCCGCAGCGCGGCCAGCGCCGCACGGCCGGGGGCCTCGAGGTCCGCGGCCGTGGCCGCGGTGGTGATGTCCAGACGCCTGGTGACCAGGGGCAGCGCCCGCCGGCGCACCTCGGCGCGCACGGCCTCGCTGAGCACGGCGCCGGTGGTGGCGAGCTCGCCGCCGAGCACGATGACGTCGGGATCGATCACGTTGCACACCATCGCCAGAGCCTTGCCGACGCTCTCCCCGGCGTCCTCGATGATGGTGGCGCAGGCCTGGGAGCCCTCGGCGATCGCGGTGACCGCCTCGGGCACGCCGGAGTCCTCCCCGAGCACCGCCCGGATCCGAGCGACGACGGCGTCCAGCCCGGCGTAGTGCGTGAGGCAGCCGCGGTTCCCGCAGTCACACGGCAGCCCCATGGGGTCGATGCTGACGTGCCCCAGCTCGCCGGCGCCGCCGTGGCTGCCGGGGACGATCACGCCGTCCACCACCTGGCCCATGGTCACGCCCCAGGCCAGGTGCACGTAGACGAGGCTGCGGGGTCCGGGGTCCCCGAGCGCACGGTATTCGGCGAGGCCGGCGAGGCGGGCGGTGTTCTCCAGGTGCACTCTCGCGGGGGTCCACTGCTCCGCGAGGAGGCGGGGATTGACCCCTCGCCAGGGCCCGGCGGCCTGCTGGGTGATGACCTCGCCGCTCTCGCGGTCGCATTGGGTGTTGACCGCCAGGTGCATCTGCACGACCTGGTCCGCGTCGAGGTCGCAGGAGGCGAGGACCTCCGTGAGCAGCGCGCGACCGATCTCCATCCGCTCGTCCCCGGTCAGGTCGCGGGAGAACTGCTCGGTGCAGGTCCCGAGCAGGCGGCCGTCGAGGGTGCCGAGGGCGAGGGTCACCGAGGTCATGCGGAACACGGCCGAGGCGAGCACACCGCAGTCCGTGGAGATCCCGAGCTGCTGCTTGAGCGGCGGCCGGTCCGAGGACCTCGGGGCCGCCGTGCCGTGGTCCAGGGGCAGCAGGACACCGGACTCCGTCAGCTCGGCGACGAGGTTGGTGACCGTCGTGCGGGAGACGCCGAGCGCCCGGGAGAGGTCGGCGCGGTGCGAGGGGCCGTCGGTGATCAGGTGCCTGATCAGGCGTCGGGCAGTAGCTCCGGGAATCGTTCTCACCGAACCGATAGTAGTCGCCGGGGGGCGAGAACGGCCCGTTTCCGTGCGAATCCGTCACAGAAGTGACTTGCTGCGTGACGCTCTGAGATGCAATGCCCGCACATGCCATAATGAGTGTCCCGTTAATGGACGGTATGGGAGACTGGCTGATGGCTGTGCGTGAGTCCGGCACGATCCAAGAGCGGCGGGAGGCCGATGCTCGCGAGGGCGAGCCCCGGGCGCGCAGGAGCGGAGGCGTCGAGCAGGCGGCTGCTGCGCTGGTCCCGGATCCGGGCGCCCCGGACCGCCCCGCACACGAGTGGCGCGGTCTGATGCTCGACTCGGCGCGGACCTGCTGGGGTGTCGAGGTGGTCCATGAGCTCCTCGAGCTCATGGCGCGCTACCGTCTCAACCGCCTGCACTGGCATCTCACCGACGACTCCGGCTGGCGCTTCGAGGTCCCCGGGCGTCCGCGGCTGACGAGCGTCGGGGCGCACCTGCCCCGCCCCGACTACAGCTGGTACGGCAATATCCTGCCGGAGAAGCGCGAGGCGGCCGACGAACGGGCCGCGGAGGTCCGCTTCGACGGCTCCTACGGTGCGGAGGACATCGCCGCGGTGGTCGAGCATGCCCGAGAGCTCGGCATCGAGGTCATGCCCGAGGTCGATCTGCCCGGCCACATGGCCGCCGCGATCCGTGCCCATCCCGAGCTCGGCGACCCGCGCCTGGCGGACGTCGATCCGGCCGACTGGCCGCACGCCAACGACCTGCTCTGGCCGGGGGAGGAGTCGTTCGACTTCGTCGCCGAGGTGCTCGAGGTCGTCATGGACCTGTTCCCCTTCAGCCTCGTCCACATCGGCGGGGACGAGTGCAAGCACTGGCTGTGGGAGTCCGACCCCGAGCTCGTGCGCCGCTACGGCGACGGCCCCGAGGTCGCGCGGGGGAGCTCGTCGGGCACGCGCGATGCCGTGCGGCCCGAGGCGGTGCTGCGCGGCGGTCCCGGCTCCGGCCGCAGCGGGCTCGGTGCCCGCCTGCAGGGGATGTTCACCGATCATGCGCGCGCCGTGCTCGGCAGGAGGGGGCGCCGCCCGGCCGCCTGGGACGAGCTGCTCGAGAGCCCCACCTCCGGCGAGGAGGTGATCCTCGCCTGGCGAGGTGCGGGCGGGGTCCCGCTCGCCGACCGCAGCGGGCATGACTGGATCTACGCCGACTGCACCCGGCTGTACCTCAACCGGGTCGCGGGCGATCCGGCGACCGAGCCGCCGGGGATGTTCGGCCCGATCGGCGCGCGCGACATCCTCGAGCTGCCCGCCCCCGACTCCGCACGCCTCCTCGGCATCCAGGCCGCGGTGTGGACCGAGTTCATCCTCGACCGCGAGCACCTGCTCCACCAGCTCTTTCCCCGTCTGCTCGCCGTCGCCGAGCGCGCCTGGGTGGGCCCCGACGTCGAGTGGCGGGATTTCTCCGCCAGGCTCGAGACGGAGACCGCCTGGCTCCGCGCCCACGGCTACCTGCCCGCTCTTCGCGGACCGGGCTGACGACGGAGGGCAGAGGCGACTGCGGGCTGCCGTAGAAGTGTCAGCCAATTTGCGTCCCGAGGGGGTGCGCGGGGCACGTGATCCGGGCGCCCCTCAGGGGCTGTTGCGCAATCGTGACCTGCTTCACCCGGACAAGTTGCAGCTGGGCGATTACTGTCACGATCCGTAACACCCGATCGCTCGTCTCGCTCGAGCATGCACACATGGCACAGAGGAGTCCTCATGGAGCAGCGTCGTTCCACCGGTCAGCACCGCCCCGGCGGCCCCACCCGTCGGCAGGCGATCGGACTGGCAGGTACCTCGATCGCCGCAGCCGCCGTCCTCGGCGGCTGCGGATCATCCTCCGGCGGCTCCGGGAGCGGGTCGAGCGGCGAGCTGACGGTTCCCGTCACGCACGAGGCCGAGAGCGTCGAGGGGCTCATCCTCAGCGACGTCGAGGGAGTCGCCCCCCTCTACGTCGGCTCTCCCACGGAGTACCGCGACGTGGTCACGGACAAGCCCGCCGCCGGCGGAAGCATCTCGAGCTTCCAGATCCTCTGGGGCGCTCCGGTCACCGGGCGCGACAAGAACCAGGTCTGGCAGAAGCTCGAGGAGGAGCTCGGGGTCGACTCCTTCGACATCACGATGGTCCCCGACGCCTCCTACGGCGACAAGCTCGCCACCCTGCTCGCCTCGGGCAACCTGCCGGACTTCGTGTACGTCCAGCCCACCGACCCCAACGCCGCCCGTGCCCTCTCCGACGGCGCGTTCCTCGAGCTGAACGACTATCTCGAGGGCGAGAAGGTCGAGGACTACCCCAACATCGCGACCACCCCGGAGGTCACCTGGCAGGACTCGGCACGCGACGGGGCGCTCCTGGGCGTGCCCAATCCGGATCCGCTCCGGAACAACCTGATGGTGCTGCGTCTGGACGCGATGAAGGAGGTCGGCGCGGACGCGGTCCCCGAGGACGCCGAAGACCTCAAGACGCTGTGGCTCGAGCTGGCGAAGCTCGGCAAGGTCGGCGGCCGCGAGGTGTTCGCGCACGGCGCTCTGGAGCCCACCACCTTCGAGCCGCTGCACGATCTGGGGCAGGAGTTCCAGATCGTCGACGGAAAGGTCACCCACAAGTACCTGCTGCCGCAGTACGAGGACCACCTCGCCTACATGGCCGAGCTCTGGAAGGGGGGCTTCTTCCACCCCGATGCGCTCGGCCAGGTCGACCCGGAGCTGTTCAAGCAGGGCCAGCAGCTGAACTACGAGGCCTCCTTCGCGGGCTTCTACTGGGTGCCCGACGCGGGCCGGGTGAACCTGTGCAGGGAGGCCGTGCCCACGGCGGAGTTCATCCACTACGCGATGCCCTCGGTCGAGGGTGGCGTCGGCCGGCACGCGCTGGGGAAGTCCTACGGGGGCATGGTCTGCATCCCCGCCGATCGCGGCAAGGACGAGGACCGGGTCCGGGAGCTCCTGCGCATCTGCGACTACTACCGCTCGCCCTTCGGCTCCGAGGAAGCCCTGTTCCTCAACAGCGGGATCGAGGGTCGCCAGTTCGACTTCGACGCCGAGAAGAACCTGGTGCCCGCGGAGAACCCGCCCACCGAAGGGGCGTGCACCTGGCTGGGGCTGCTCCAGAACCGCGTCAACCAGCTGCCGGACATGAACCGCGACATGCTGGACAACATCAAGGAGACGCTCGAGGCGGCCACCGAGTCCGGCGAGGTCTCCCTCGTCGACGGTCTCGTCTCCGAGGTCCAGATCCGCAACGACTCCAAGCTGGAGGAGGTGCACAAGGACTACTACAACGCGATCGTGTCCGGGCGGCGCCCGGTCAGCGATGTCGCCGAGCTCCAGAAGGCATGGCTGGACCGCGGGGGCCAGGACGTCCTCGACGACTTCCAGAAGCTCGTCGACGAGGCGAGCTGAGCGATGACCGTGGAACACACCCTGCCCGCCGGGCAGCGCACCCGGGCGGAGGAGGCGCCGACGGAGCCCGCCGCGGTGCGGCGTCCGTCCCTGCGTCGCCGGATCCTCAAGGAGAAGTGGACCTACCTCTTCCTGCTGCCCGGCGTGCTGTATTTCGTGGTCTTCCACTACGTCCCGCTGCTGGGGAACGTCGTGGCGTTCCAGGACTTCTCGCCCTTCCGGGGGATCTTCGGCTCGGACTGGGTGGGGCTGGAGAACTTCCGCACCATCGTGCGGGACCCCGAGGTGATGCGCGCGCTGACCAACACCCTGATCATCGCGTTCCTGCAGATCGTGTTCGCCTTCCCGGCCCCGATCATCCTGGCCCTGTTCCTGAACTCCCTCGTCTCGGACCGGGTCAAGCGCTCGATCCAGACGATCGTCTATCTGCCCCACTTCATCTCATGGGTGGTCGTGGTCTCCATCTGGCAGAAGATCCTGGGCGGTGCAGGGCTGGTCTCCGAGATCCTGGAGCGGGTCGGGGTGGAGGGGGTCAACATCATGGCCAACCCCGACACGTTCAAGATCCTCGTCACCAGCCAGGTGATCTGGAAGGACGTCGGCTGGGGGACGATCATCTTCTTCGCCGCCATCGTGGCCATCCCGAGCGAGCTGTACGAATCGGCCGCCACCGACGGCGCGAGCTCCTGGCGGCGGATGTGGCACATCACGCTGCCGGGGATGATGCCGGTCATCTCGATGCTGCTCATCCTCAACGTCGGCACCGCCCTGACCGTCGGCTTCGAGCAGATGCTGCTGCAGCAGCCCGCGGTGGGCGCCGACGCGGCCCAGGTGCTGGACACCTTCGTGTACTTCCGCGGCATAGCGGGAGGCGACTGGGGCGTCGCCACCGCGGCCGGACTCATCAAGGGCGTGATCGCGACGATCCTCGTGCTCTCGGCCAACAAGATCGCCAAGAAGCTCGGCGGGGAAGGTGTGATCTGATGACCAGCACCGATGTGAGAGAGGTCGACGGGACGACGGCCGGTGCGCCTGCCGCGCGCACGCGTCGGCGGCGCGATGCGGCACGGCCGGTCTGGCAGGAGCCGCCCTCGACCGCGCTGAAGGCGGTCAAGGTGGTGTTCATCGCCGTGGTGTGCGTGGTGATGCTCTATCCCTTCGTGTACGTGATCGGGATGAGCTTCGCCGCGCCGGAGTCGGTGACATCGGGTCAGCTGTTCCCCACCCGGTTCTCCACCGGCGCCTACCAGGCGATCCTCGGCGGCGGCATCATCTCGCGGGCGCTGTTGAACTCCCTGTTCATCACGGTCGTCGGAACATTCCTGTCCACGCTGTTCACGGCGCTGCTCGCCTACGGCCTCACCCGGACCCGCTTCGCGCCCGGCGCCCGCGGCGTGCTGCTGATGGTGCTGCTGACGATGCTGTTCGGCGCCGGGCTCATCCCCAACTACCTGCTGGTGAAGAACCTCGGGCTCCTGGACTCGTACTGGGCGCTCATCCTCCCGGTGCTGATCTCCCCGTTCAACATGGTGGTCATGCGGGCCTTCTTCATGGGGCTGCCCGGCGAGCTGCTCGAGGCGGCCCGGATCGACGGGGCCTCGGAGCTGCGGATCTTCGCCACGATCGTGCTGCCCCTGTCGAAGGCGGTGATCGCCGTGATCGCCCTCTTCTATGCGGTGGGCTACTGGAACGTGTTCTTCAACGCGCTGATCTACATCAACGACACCGACAAGTGGCCGATCCAGGTGGTGCTCAACCAGTTCGTCGTGCAGAACTCGGACATCGCCAACGTGACGAACCCCGACATGCCGCCGCCCCCGGCGGTCAGCGTCCAGAACGCGGTGATCGTCCTGGCCACCGTCCCGATCCTGTGCGTGTACCCGTTCCTGCAGAAGTACTTCACCAAGGGCGTGCTGACCGGCTCGATCAAGGGCTGAGGAACGTCCCTCGTCCCCGGCGCGGTGACCGGCGAGGCGTCCGCTCCGTCGAAGGGCGCTCGGCGGTCTCCGAGCATCTCCCGTGACATCCCGCGCCGGGTGCGGGAGGATCGACGAGGTCCGCCGAGCCCTGACGGGGACGCCGCCAGGGGCGCCCGGGGCCCGGGCCGGATGCGGCGCGCAGCCTCGCCGCCGCGGTGCTCCCCAGGAGGTGAGAGCGGATCCGATGATCGGGATCTTCACCGACACCAGCTGGATCGAGGCCCAGCTGCTGCTGGCCACGTTCGTGCTCTGCTCGCTGATCGGCATCGAGCGGCAGCTGCGCAACAAGGCCGCCGGCTATCGCACCCACGTGCTCGTCGGCCTCGGCTCCTGCGCCTTCACCCTCGTCTCCGCGTACGGCTTCTCCGCCGTGCTCGGCAGCGACGTGAACCTCGACCCCTCCCGCATCGCCGCCCAGATCGTCTCGGGCATCGGCTTCCTCGGCGCGGGCGTGATCTTCAAGGGCCGCAGCGTCGTGCGCGGACTGACCACCGCCGCGAGCATCTGGGTCGCCGCAGCGATCGGGATGGCGTGCGGGGCGGGGATGCTGTTCGTCGGCCTGCTGCTGACCGCGCTGCACCTGCTGACCCTGTTCGTGGTCGCGCCGCTGGTGCGCCGCCTGCCCGACCCCGACCGCAAGCGCCACCTGCGCCTGACCTACGCCGACGGCACCGGGGTGCTGCGCGAGGTCCTCGCCGCTGCGACCGCCGCCGGGTTCACCGCCTCGATCGAGCGCAGCAAGCGCATCACCGCCGACGACAGCCCCGCCGTGGTCATGGACATCCGCTTCCACGGGCGCCGCCCCGTGCGCGACCTCCTGCCGCAGCTGATGGAGATCGACGGGGTCCAGCGCGTCTCGCTGCGTCGCATCGAGGAGGACGAGCTCGACGACCTGCGGACGTGAGGGACGGCGCGGACCCGGCACGTGATCATTCCGTGACTCCAGCTAATTATGTCGAACTATTGACGGAATAAATAAGCCTCAATAGCTTCGGCGTCCATGGACCGGCAATGGAGCGTCAGGGACCAGCACCGCGAGGACGTGCTGGCGCTGCTCGACCGCGGGCAGAACCTCACCCGCGGCGAGATCGCCCGCACCCTGCGCCTGACCCGCTCCACGGTCTCCGAGGTCCTCGGACAGCTGCTCGACCAGGGCATCATCGCCGTCACCGAACAGCGTGCCCCCGGTGGCCGCGGACGCCCTGCTGAAGTCCTCGGACTCCACCCCGGTGCGGTGCGCCACCTCGGTCTCGACTTCACGCATGTCGCCGTCAGCGTCTGCATGGCGAACGCCGCCGGTGACCTGATCGCGTCGGCCACCACCGAGTATCCCGAGGACACGGGGTGGGAGGCGCGGGTCCAGCTCGCTCTCCGCACGATCCGCGAGCTGGCAGCGGGGGACGTGCACCTCGAGCACCTCGCCGGAGTGGGCATCGGACTGCCCGGGCCCAACTCGGCCAGCTGGCTGGGCTTCCCGTCCACGACGAGCCTCGAACCCTTCCACCTGGTCAAAGCCCGGATCCGGGAACAGTTCGCGCACGCCTTCGGCTGCCAGGTCCTCGTCGATCACCACATCCGCTTCGCCGCCCTCCACGAGTCGACGCTCGTCGGCGAGGGGGAGAGGGACATCGTCTACCTCCGGCTGTCCACGGGCGTCGGCGGGGCTGTCCTCGGCGCCGGTGCTGCCCTCCGCGGAGCCCACCTGCTGGCCGGCGAGATCGGGCACATGATCGTCGACGACGGCCCCGAGGCACGCGAGTGCCGCTGCGGCCGACGGGGATGCCTCGAGACCGTCGCCTCGCTCGGCGCCGTCGCCCGGACATGGCAGCAGACGACCGGAGAGAGCGCGGATCTCGAGCACCTCGCCGCGGCCCGGCGTGCAGGCGACCCCCGTGCGCACGAGCTCCTCGCCCGACTCGCGACGGACGTCGGCCGAGTCCTCGGCATCGCAGCGCTCGTCATCGACCCGGACGAGATCATCATCGCCGGCGAGGTCAGCGATCTGCTGGACCCCGTGCGCCCCCTCCTCATCGAGGAGCTCTCCCGCCAGTGCCTCACCGGCCCCGACATCACCGTGCGCTGCGTCGACGCCGACCGCAGACAGGGAGCGCTCGGAGCGATCGCTGCGCTGCGATCGGCCGATCGCCCGCCCTCACCACGGCGCCCCACCCGAGCGTCGGCACTCTCCCCACAGCATGAAGGAGGACCACGTGTCCGCTGACCCCACCGTGGAGATCGCGGTCTCCGACGACACCACCCCCAGCCCCCCGACCGATGCGGCGGCCCCCCGCCGGCGGCCGGTGCCCGCGCTCCTGCTGCTGAACATCGCGACGGTGATCCTCGGGATCGGTCTGTGGTGGGCGCTCTCCCTGGTGGGGCTCCAGATCCCCGGCCCGCCGGAGGTCGTCCTCGCCGCGATCGACCTCGCCGCATCGGGCATCCTGCTGCAGGACATCATCGCCTCGCTGCTGCGCGTGTTCACCGGCTTCCTGCTCGGCACCGCCCTCGCGATCCCCGTCGGCTTCCTCATGGGCTGGTACACCTGGGCGCGCGGCCTGCTCGAGCCCTGGGTGCAGTTCTTCCGCACCATCCCGCCGCTGGCGATCATCCCGCTCGCGATCGTGCTGATGGGGATCGGCGAGCAGCCGAAGATCTTCGTGATCTTCCTGGCCTCGTTCCTCGCCTGCGTGATCTCGACGTTCCAGGGCGTCGTGCAGGTCGACAAGACGCTGCTGAACGCTGCACGGGTGCTCGGAGCGAAGGACGGGACGATCTTCGCCCGAGTCGTCGTCCCCGCGTCGACCCCGTTCATCCTCGTCGGGATGAGGGTGGGACTCGGCTCAGCCTGGGCGACCGTCGTCGCCGCCGAGCTGATCGCCGCGCAGCAGGGCCTCGGCTACCGGATGCAGCAGGCACAGATCTACTACGACCTGCCCACCATCTTCGTGGGCATCCTCGTCATCGGCATCTTCGGGTTCGTGATGGACCGGACGCTGCTCGCGGTCGAGGCCCGTGCAACCCAGTGGCAGGAGCGCCGATGACCCCGACGAACACCCCCGTGGAGACCACCGAGTCCAGAGACCTGCGCAAGATCCAGGTCCGGGACATCACCAAGCACTTCACGGTGGCCGGCGAACGCTTCGAGGCGCTCGGCGGAGTGAGCCTCGACGTCGCGGAGAACGAGTTCATCACCGTCGTGGGGCCCTCCGGCTGCGGGAAGTCCACGCTCATGAACATCCTCGCCGGCCTCGAGGAGCCCAGCTCGGGAACCGCCATCGTCGACGGGACGGAGGTGAAGGGGCCGAGCCCCGAGCGCGGAGTCATCTTCCAGCAGTACGCCCTGTTCCCGTGGCTCACGGTGCGCGACAACGTCGAATTCGGCTTGAAGACGGCGCGCGTGCCGTCGAGCGAGCGTCGCGAGCGCGCCCAGCACTTCATCGACATGGTGGGGCTGAGCGACTTCGCCGATTCCCTGCCGAAGACCCTCTCCGGAGGCATGAAGCAGCGCTGCGCGATCGCTCGTGCCTACGCGATGAACCCCTCGATCCTCCTGATGGACGAGCCCTTCGGAGCGCTCGACGCCCTGACCCGCGTGCGGATGCAGGAGCACCTGCTCCAGACCTGGGAGCAGGACAAGCGCACGATCCTGTTCATCACGCACGACGTCGACGAAGCCGCATTCCTCGCGAGCCGCGTCGTCGTCATGGCCGCCAAGCCCGGCCGCATCCACCGGATCATCGACGTGGACCTGCCGTACCCCCGGACCGAGCAGGTGAGGCTCTCCGACGAGTTCACCGCCATTCGCAACGAGATCTGGACCTCCGTCTACCACCAATGACGACAGCTTCCCTGCAGCTCCCCGACGGCACTGTCGCCGCCGGGCCCCACCCCTGAGAGGACCACTCATCATGAGCATCTCCCGTCGCTCCCTCATCGGCGGCCTCGCCGCCGCCCCCGCGCTCACAGCACTCGCCGCCTGCGGCGGCTCCGGAGGCGGCTCGGGCACCACCGAGATCACCTACGGCTACATACCCGACTTCAACGGCGCGAGCCTTCTCGCGATCGCCGACGACAAGGGGCTCTGGGAGGAGAACGGGCTCGAGGCCACCCTCCAGACCTTCACCAACGGACCGCTGCAGATCCAGGCGCTCGGCACGGGCGACCTCGACTTCGGATACATCGGCCCGGGCGCCATGTGGCTGCCGGCCTCCGGGAAGGCGAAGGTCATCACCGTCAACGGGGTCGGGCAGGCGGACCGCGTCATCGCCCAGCCCGGAATCGACACGATCGAGGCGCTCGCCGGGAAGAAGATCGCGATCCCGGAGGGGACCAGCGGCGACATGATCGTCCAGCTCGCCCTCGACGCCGCGGGCATGAGCATCGACGACATCGAGAAGGTCGCGATGGATGCCTCGACCGTCGTCTCCGCCTTCGCCTCCGGCCAGGTCGATGCGGCGGGCATCTGGTACCCGATGATCGACAACATCAAGGAGCAGGTGCCCGATCTCGTCGAACTCGCCCAGAACTCCGACTTCGCCGATGTCATGCAGTTCCCGAACGTGATGGTGACCTCGACCGCCTTCCCCGAGGAGAACGAGGAGACCACGCTCGCGGTGCTGAAGGTGCTGCGCGCGGCGATGGACGTCCGTGCAGAGGACCTCGACACGACCATCGAGCTGACCGCTGCGATGACCCAGCAGGACGCGGAGGCCGTCGCGGCCGATGCGGAGAACGGCCAGTACTACTCGGCCTCCGAGCTCGACGAGCTCGTCGAGGACGGCACCATCGAGACCTGGCTGACCGCCATGAACGGCTACTTCGAGGACAACGGGAAGATCGAGGGGGAGACGGTCGCCCCGGCCGACTACTTCACCTTCGACCTGTTCACCGAGGCGGGCAAGTGACCGAGATCCGTACCCGAGCGCAGTCCCCGCGGCCCGGGCCCACGGGGCCGCGCAACGTCCTGTCCATCCTCACCGACCAGCACCGCGCAGACACGCTCGGCTGCTACGGCAATCCGACTGTCCGCACCCCGAACCTCGACGCGCTCGCGGCGTCGGGCACCCGCTTCGATCGCTGGTACACGCCGACGGCGATCTGCACTCCTGCCCGCGCGAGCGTGCTCACCGGGTACGCGCCGTTCCGTCACAAGCTGCTGGCGAACCACGAACGGAACGTCGGCTATCTCGAGGACCTGCCGGACGGCCAGTTCACGTTCTCGCGGGCGCTGAAGCAGGCGGGCTATGCATGCTCCCTGCTGGGCAAATGGCATGCCGGGGACGAGAAGCTGCGCGGTTACTACGGGTTCGCCGGGACCGAGCTGAACGGCTGGCACAACCCCGTGGATCATCCCGACTATCTCGCATATCTCGAAGAGCGCGGTCTGCCGCCGTACGAGATATCCGACCGGATGCGCGGGGTGCTCCCCAACGGAGGTCCCGGCAACCTGCTCGCCGCGCGCCTCCATCAGGGAGTCGAGGCGACCTTCGAGCACTATCTGGCCGACCGTGCGATCGAGCAGCTGCGCGCCTACGCGGCTGACCAGTCGGAGAACGGGACCCCGTTCTACCTGGGCCTGCACTTCTTCGGCCCCCATCTGCCCTACATCGTGCCGGACGAGTACTTCGACATGTACGACCCCGACGAGATCGAGCTGCCCGCCTCGGTGCAGGAGACCTTCACGGACAAGCCCCCGGTGCAGGCGAACTACTCCGCGCACTGGACCTTCGACACGATGAGCGAGGCCGACAGTCGCAAGCTGATCGCCGTGTACTGGGGGTACGTGACCCTCATCGACGAACAGATCGGCCGAGTGCTCGCCGAGCTGGAGTCCCTCGGCCTCCGTGACTCCACAGCGGTGATGTTCAGCTCCGACCACGGGGAGTTCACCGGCTCGCATCGACTGCATGACAAGGGCCCCGCCATGTACGAGGACATCTACCGCACGTGCGGCCTGGTGCGCGTCCCCGGAGCCCCGACGGGACAGGTGCGGGACGAGTTCGTGAGCCTGCTGGACACCACGGCGACCGTGCTCGACTGGTGCGGGCTCGACCCCTCGCCGGCCGTCGACTCGCGCTCGCTGCTCCCGCTGGTGCGGGGAGAGGACGTCGAGTGGGACGACGCGATCGTGTGCGAGTTCCACGGCCACCACTTCCCCTACCCCCAGCGGATGCTCCGCACCGACAGGTACAAGCTCGTGGTCAATCCCGAGTCCGTCAACGAGCTCTACGACCTCGAGCAGGATCCGGATGAGCTGCACAACAGGATCGACCACCCGGAGATGCGGGAGGTGCGAGCCCGTCTCAGCGCTGAGCTCTACCGACGTCTGCGTGAACGGGGCGACAACTTCTACCACTGGATGACATCGATGGATGACATCGGCCAGGTGGACTACGACCCCTCTATGAGCGGCCTCGACGAGGGCACTCACAGCCCCGTCGGCACGTGAGCCCGGTGCCGAGACTTACCACCGCGCGCACCGCAGCCGCCCGAGCACCCCAGGAGCCCCCCGCATGACCCGCCCGAACATCGTGTTCATCCTGTCCGACGACCACGCCGCGCATTCGATCTCGGCCTACGGCAGCCGCGTCAACACCACCCCGCACATGGACCGCCTCGCCGCGGAGGGCGCCACGATGGACGCGGTGTACTGCACGAATTCGATCTGCACCCCCTCGCGCGCCTCGATCCTGACCGGCACCTACAGCCACATCAACCGCGCCTGCTCGATCTACTCCGAGTTCGACCACCGCGTGGACACCGCCCCGGAGGTCCTGCACGAGCGGGGCTACCAGACGGCGCTGTACGGCAAGTGGCACCTGGGTACCTCCGCGCAGGCGCTGCCGCGGGGTTTCGACGACTGGCGGATCTTCCCCGACCAGGGCGAGTACGTGGATCCGGTGATGATCGGGCCGGGAGGCGAGGAGCAGATCACCGGCTACGCGACCGACGTCGTCACCCGCCAGAGCCTCGACTTCCTGGACCGCCGCGACCCGGAGCGGCCGTTCTGCCTGATGGTCCACCACAAGGCCCCGCACCGCCCCTGGATCCCGCACCCGCGCTACGAGGGGATGTACGAGGCGGGCACCATCCCCGAGCCCGAGACGATGTGGGACGCCCACGAGACCCGGGCCGAGATCGTCAAGCAGGTCGCGATGCAGCTGGACGACCTGCGGCCCACCGATTACAAGGACGCGCTGCCTGCCGAGCTCGAGGGCGAGGACGAGGCCTCGCGCCGTGCGCGGACGTCGTGGAAGTACCAGCGGTACATGCGCGACTACCTGCG
>NZ_QXCP01000010.1:0-1050 GCF_003711805.1 Brachybacterium sp. EE-P12
GGTCGCACGGATCGTGATGGGCGTGATGGTCCTGCTGGGCGCGCTGGGCGTGCTGGTCGTGCTGGTCGGCGGCGATGATGGCGTCCAGCGGTCCGCGCAGGCTCTCGCGCACCGCTTCGGCGGGCACGGTCCCGTATCCCTCGATCTGGGCGAGGTCCCCGGCCCCGGGATCCAGCAGCATCCGGTCGGTGATGATCACCCCGATGTCCAGGGTGATCGGCTCCATCCCACCCCCGCGTCCCAGGAGCGTGTCCACGAGGGAATCGGCCTGGATCGCCTGATGCCCGCGCCGGTCCCCGCCGGCGCGCAGACGCTCGGCCTCCAGCGAGAGACGCTTGCGGATCAGCGCCGCATCCAGCGCCGTGAGGTGCGCGGAGAGCGTGGCCATGCCATGCTCCCCGCGTCGCACCTTCACATGCCGCTCCCGCTTCGCGAGCTGGTGACGACGCGCTTCCCCCTCCGGGTCGGCCAGAGAGATCGCCGCAGCACGGGCGTCGTCCCACTCCTGCGACCCGGCACCATCGAGATACGGCAGACGCTGCCCCAGCAGCCGATCCGCCTCCCGCCGCTGCGCAGACGTCAACGGCGCGAACGAGCGGGAGGTGCGATACGCATCCGCGGCGGTGACCTGGCAGTCCGCGAGCGCGGTGAGCATCTCCGGCATATCCGCCACCAGACGACGCCGCGCCGCCAGCGAATGCGACGCGGCTGCGGGTGAGCGGCGGGTGAGCAGCGAGACCTCCCGCGCCGCCTCCCGCGACGCCGCCCGCAACAGCGCCGTGGGAGCCGGGCCCTCCCCCGGCTCCTGTGCCGTATCGGCGCGGGCCTCGGCCTGCTTGCGCAGAGTCAGGGAATCCGCGAGCGCGACCACGGCATGGGCCTCGAGCGCCTCGAGCGCGCTGCGCATCGCGTGCAGGCTCCCGACCACGTCACGGAACGCCTCCGCCGACCGATCCGCCGCAACGAACAGCTCCTGCGGGGAACCGGTCAGGGCGCGCAGATCGTGGGCGCGGTCGCCGAGCTCTGCCGCCAGACGCTGCGGCCCTCCCG
>NZ_QXCP01000010.1:1060-238076 GCF_003711805.1 Brachybacterium sp. EE-P12
GCTGCCGGATCGAGGTCCTGCACCGCGAGAGACATACCCCGATTCTCCCGGCGAACACCCACTAAAGAAAGACTCGATGGCATTTTGTGGATAACTCCGAGCGGGGAGGAAACGTCACCGACGGCGCAGCGCACTCCCAGCACAGAACCTGCATCACCACAGGTCGCAACGCTTCACCGCACTACGACTCCCGGCGGATCGGAATCACCTCACCCCCCGCCGCAAGCACCCCCTCGAAAATGTGGAGAACCACCCCCTGTGGAGGAAAGAACACCCTCACCGCGCCCCGCGAATCCTCACCGCAGCGACCCGAATGCGACGGAAGATGACAGCTCGCTCGACACCACCCGCCATGTCCCGTCAGGCTGGTCCCGTCAGCATCCACCGGCCGCCCGGCCGACCGTCACGGAAGGCCCGCACCACTGCGCAAGGGCACCCACGGCCACCACCGCTTCGTAGCTCAGTCCGGAAGAGCAGCTCCCTCATGAGGAGTGGGTCGCAGGTTCGAATCCTGCCGGAGCGTCTCTCCCTCCTCGTACCCTCGAGGCGACCGCCCGCCGCCGACCCCGAGGACCCCATGCGCCGCCGCACCACCACCCGTCAGCCCGTCCTCGAGCGCCTCGTCCTGCCCGACCTCGAGGAGGTGGGCGCGGAGCGGCTGAACGCCCAGGACCGCCATGACGGACTGAGCCTGACCGGCGCGGACCTCACCGGCAGGGATCTCACCGGCGCGACCTTCACCGAGTGCGCGCTGAGCGACCTCACCGCGCACACCACAGTGCTCCAGCACACCCGCCTGCTCGAGACCCGGATCGAGCGGCTCCACGCCCCGGTGCTCGACGCGACCCGCTCCACCTGGCGGGACGTGGAGCTGATCGACTCCCGACTCGGTGCCCTGGACGTCTACGACGCCGAGATCCGCTCCACCCGCATCACCGGCAGCAAGTTCGACTGGATCAACCTGCGCTCCTCGACGCTCGAGGACGTGCTGTTCGAGGACTGCACGATCGACGAGCTGGACCTCGGCGGCGTCACCGCCTCCCGCGTCGCCTTCGTGAACTGCCGCGCGGGCTCCGTCGCCCTCCCCCACGCGAGGCTCGAGGACGTGGACCTGCGCGGGCTCGAGATCGGCGCGATCGGCAACCTCGAGGGCCTCTCGGGCGCCACGCTCGACACCCGGCAGGTCATCGACCTCGCCCCCGCCCTCGCCGGACACCTCGGGATCCGCGTGGAGGGGTGAGCCGGGCCTGGCCGTCGAGCGGACGGCGGTCCGGACGCGAGCCCGCCGCCCTCACCCGATGCGGTCAGGCGCCAGCCAGCTCCCCCTCGAGGATGCTCAGCACGTCCGTCTCGCGGAAGCCGAGCGAGCGGTTCAGGGCGAGCATCGGGGCGTTGCCCAGCGCCGTGTAGGTCTGGATCCAGCGCGCCTGCGCGGCCTCGGGCACGGCGCGGAGGTTCTCGAGGTTCGCGAGCTTGAGCGCCCGGCCGATGCCGCGGCCGCGATGGGCACGGTCCACGAGGGTGTCGTCCTGGGTGAGGATCTCAGGGTCGTGGCGGCTGACGAAGATCTCGGTGTAGCCCACCGCCGCCCCCTCGAGCAGGGCGAGTCCGCGCACGAGCGTCCAGCCCTGGTCGTCCATGCGCTGCTCATCGCGGCGCAGCTCCTCGACCTCGCCCCGGGAGGCGGGGCGGGTGAGATCGCCCATGGGCACGTCGGCGTCCATCTGCGTGGTCAGCCGCGCCCAGTCCTCCACGAGCTCCTCGGGACAGGCGCCGTGCCAGGTGCGGATCTCGACCCCGGGCACCGAGGAGGCGGCGCCCGCCATGGCCTCCCGGTCCAGGGGCATCTCGCGCAGCAGGCGGAGCTCCTGGTTCCCGAGCCGCATCCCCTGGGCGAGGGCGAAGCCGACCCCGGCCTCGGAGTAGGTCTCGGCCTGGACGATCTCGGCGTGCCCGGCGAGCGCCTCGCGCACGGCGGCGGCGAGCGCGCGGCCCACGCCGCGACGGCGATGCTCCGGCAGCACGGAGATCTCGACCTCGGCGGGATCGCCGGGGTCGGCCTCGGCCCCGGCCGCGCCGACAGGCGTGCCCTCGAGGTGCGCGACCAGCAGCACGCTGGTGCGTCCGGGCCTCGGGTCCCCGTACCGGGCGAGGACGGACTCCTCGCTCGCCCACCAGGCAGCCTCGCGACCGGCGTTGAAGCCGTCGCGCAGCAGGGCGTTCCATGCGAGCAGCGCCTCGCGGTCGGCAGGGTCGACGGGGGTGATCTGCACTGCGGCCATGCCCGTCATCCGATCACGTCCGACCGGCCCCTGGCGCGGGCTTTTCCCCGCTCAGCCGCGGCGGGGCCGCTCGAGCCGGGCGTCGAGCATCGCCCGGATCCCCGGCCATTCCGGGGCGAGGATCGAGTAGACCACCGTGTGGCGCACCGACCCGTCGGGCAGGATCCGGTGAGCGCGCAGGATCCCGTCCTGCTGCGCGCCGAGGGCCTCGACCGCGCGGCGCGAGGCGAGGTTCAGGTGGTGGACGCGGAACTCGACGCGCAGGAGCCCCAGCTCGTCGAAGGCGTGGCCGAGCAGCAGGCGCTTCATCGCGGTGTTCACGCCCGTGCGATGGGTGGAGGCGGCGAGATAGGTGTTGCCGATCTCGAGGCCCCGGTCGGCCAGCGCCAGGTTCATGAAGGTGGTCAGGCCCAGCACCGTCCCGTCGGTCTCGCGCACGACGGTCCAGGCGAGCCGGGTGCCGGCCTCGACCTCCGCGCACAGCCCGCGGACCGACGCCGCGACCTCCTCCGGGGTGGGCACGTGCGGGGCGAAGGGGAGGCGGTGGATCTCCCCGTCGGCCACGACCTCGCGCAGGCCCGGGACGTGCGCCGCGGAGAGCGGCTCGAGGCGGAGCCCGTGCCCGGCGAGGGTCACCGGCTCCAGGCGTGCGAGCGGTGCGGTGGGGACTGCGCGGGTGCTCGCCTCGCGCCCGAGCGGCCGCGGCTCAGCCATGGCGCGTCCCATGCTCCTCGATCGCCCTCTCGTAGTACCGCAGCAGGTCGTCGGAGGCGTTCTCCCAGGAGAACCTCTCCGCCTCGGCCCGGGCCACCTCGCGGATGCGTCCGCGCAGCCGGTCGTCCCCCAGCCGCGTCAGGGCCGCGTCCAGGCTCGCCTCGTCCCCGGAGTCGAACAGCAGCCCGTCCACCCCGTCGGTGACCTGCTCCATCGTCGGCCCCGAGCGGGCGGCGACGACCGGCAGCCCGGAGGCCATGCCCTCGAGGATCACCAGGCCCAGCGTCTCGGTGACCGAGGGGAACACGAAGGCGTCGGCGCTCGCGAAGGCGCTCGCGAGCTCCTCGCCCTCCATGAATCCGGGGAACAGGGTCGAGGTGCCGGCGAAGAGCTCCTCGAGCTCGCCCCGGTAGGGGCCGTCGCCCACGATCGCGAGGGCCACGTCGTCGCGGCGCTCCATCATCGGGCGGAGGGTGTGGATCTCCTTCTCCGCCGCGAGCCGGCCCACGAACACCAGCAGCTTCTTCTCGGGATGGCCCTGGGTGAGCCGCTCCCGCATCGCCTCGCTCGCGAAGCGGGGGTGGAAGGTGCGCGTGTCCACGCCGCGGCGCACCACGTGCAGGTTGTGCAGGCCCTGTGCGGCGAGCTCGGCCCGCATCGTCTCGGAGGTGGCGATGTTGACGTCGGCCAGGGCGTGGTTGCGCTTGATCTGCCACCACACCGCGGGCTTGCCCCACTTCCAGGCCCGGTACAGGTCCAGGTAGCGGGGGATGTGGGTGTGATAGCTCGCGACCAGCGGGATCCGCTGGCGGTGCGCGGCGAAGGCGCCCGAGGAGGCGAGCAGGATCGGCTGGGCCGCATGGACGACGTCCGGGTGGAAGCCGCGGATGATGCCGTCGACGTTCGGGCTGGGGAGGGTGAAGCGCCGGTGCTTGTAGAACGGCAGCGTCACCGGGCGGATGCCCACCACCCGTGCCCCGTGGTGCTCGGTGACCCCGAGGTCGGGGGCGATCACCATGACCTCGTGGCCGAGGTCCGTGAACCGTTCGACGGCGTGGCGCAGGCGGGTCACCACGCCGTCGACGGAGGGCAGGAAGGTCTCCGTGACGATCGCGATCTTCACGGACAGGGGCTCACTTCCAGGTGACGGTGGGCATGACCAGCTCGCGCTTGACCCGGTCGGTGTTGTTCATCGCGACCTTGAGGACCTCGGCGAGGTGCTCGTCGGTCAGCAGGTGCGGCTCGAGCCCGAGGTCCAGGAGGTTGGTGTTGACCGCGTTGTAGTAGTGGTCGTACTTCTCCACGCGCGGGTTCTCCGTCGGGGCGATCTTCACGTCCAGGCCCAGGTCCGTGCCGACCTTCTGCACCTTCTCGGCGAGCTCGTTGACGGAGAACTGCTCGGTGAACTGGTTGTAGACGCGGAACTCGCCGCGCTCGGCCGGGTTCTCGCAGGCGATCTCGATGCAGCGCACGGTGTCCTGGATGTCGAGATAGCCGCGGGTCTGCGAGCCGTTGCCGTAGACGGTGAGGTCGTGGCCGATCGCCGCCTGGATGATGAAGCGATTCATGGCCGTGCCGAAGACCGCGTCGTAGTCGAAGCGGTTGACCAGGCGCGGGTCCAGGCGGGTCTCGTCGGTCTCGAGCCCGTAGACGACGCCCTGGTTCAGGTCCGTGGCGCGGATGCCCCAGATGCGGCAGGCGAACATGATGTTGTCGCTGTCGTGCACCTTGGTGAGGTGGTAGAAGGAGCCGGGCGCCTTCGGGAACGGCAGACGGTCCTTGCGGCCCTTGTGCTCGATCTCGATCCAGCCCTCCTCGATGTCGATGTTGGGCTGGCCGTACTCGCCCATCGTGCCGAGCTTGACGAGGTGGCAGTCGGGGGCGAAATCCTTGATCGCCCACAGCACGTTCAGGGTGCCCTCGACGTTGTTGCGATGGTTCTCGATCGCGTGCTCGCGGTCGATCATCGAGTACGGGGCGGAGCGGTGCTCGGCGAAGTGCACGAACGCCTCGGGCTCGAGGTCCTGGAAGACGGCGGCCACCTCGTCGTAGTCGGTCAGGTCCGCGACGCGCACCGCGATGTCCCTGCCGGAGACCTCCTTCCACGCCGCGACCCGCTCCTCGAGCGGCAGGATCGGGGTGACGGAGTTCGAGCCGAGCTCCACGTCGATCTCCCGACGCACCAGGTTGTCCACGATCGTGACGTCGTGGCCCTTCTGCGAGAGATACAGGGCCGTGGGCCAGCCGCAGAACCCATCTCCACCGGCGACGACGATCTTCATGGGCAAGTCCTCCCGAGGGTCGAGGTCCGGCACCGCGCGGGGCACGGGGCCGGGATGTGCAATACCGTGTGCATATCTAACGTAATGCAGGTCAGGCGGTGCTCGTCGAGCAGTGGCACCTGGTCGAACAGCAGAGGAACGGACCATGAACAGCGCGCATGACGAGGCTCCCGCGGGCCGCCCTCCGAGCGATCCCGTCACTGTATCCCGCTCCTCCGAGCCCGGGCTGGACGGCCCGGCACCCGCGCCGGCGCCGGACCCGACGGCGCCGGGCCCGATCAGGCCCCGCCCCCTGCCGGACACGTCCCGTCGGGTGCTCGTGATGGGGATCGTCAACCGCACCCGGGACTCCTTCTTCGATGAGGGGCGCACCTGGGAGCTCGAGCAGGCCGTGGCCGCGGGGCTGCGCGCCGCCGAGGAGGGGGCGGACCTGATCGACGTGGGCGGGGTGAAGTTCGCCCCCGGCGACCCGCTGCCCGCGCAGGAGGAGGCCGAGCGGGTGGTCCCCGTGGTCGAGCGGCTGCGGCGCGAGCTGCCCGGGCACGTGCTGCTGTCGGTGGACACCTTCCACGCCAGCGTCGCCCGGGCCGTGATCGAGGTGGGCGCGGATCTCGTCAACGACACCACGGGCCTGTCCGATCCGGAGATGGCCGGGACCGTCGCCCGCGGCGGCGCCTCGCTCGTGCTGACCCACTCGGCCGCCGAGCCGCGCCGCCCCTTCCCCCACCCTCGCTACGACGACGTCGTGGAGGAGGTGCGGGACTTCCTCGCCGCACGGCTCGAGCGGGCGGTCGAGGCGGGCGTCCCCCGGGAGCGGATCGTGCTGGATCCGGGCCCCGATCTCAACAAGAACACCCGCCAGACCCTCGAGGTGCTGCGCGACTGGGGCGAGTACGCCTCCTTCGGGCTGCCGCTGCTCGCGGCGCTCTCGCGCAAGGACTTCGTGGGAGAGTCGCTGGGGCTGCCGAAGGAGGAGCGCCTCGAGGGCTCCCTCGCCGCGGCGGCGTGGTCGATGCGGCTCGGCGCACGGATCCTGCGCGTCCACGACGTGCGCGAGACGGTGCGCCTGGTGCGCATGCTCGAGGTGCTCGCCGGCTGGCGCGAGCCCGCGGGGCCGCTCGTCCACAACGCCTGACTGACGGCGGGCGGCGGTCCGCCCGGCAGACGACGGCGGCCCGGCGGCGGGGGTCTCAGCCGCGGGGCCGACGCACGAGCCGCCCGGTGCGGCGCAGCCAGATCTCGAGCGGCACCGTGACCAGCGGCGGGATCGAGGCGAGGAGGGCCAGCAGCGCCACCCACCACCGCCAGCGCAGCGCGACCGCGGCGACGATCGTCACGACGACGTAGAGCATGAAGACACCGCCGTGCAGGCGCCCGAACAGCCACACGCCCGCCTCGGTGGTGCCCGTGACGTGCTTCAGGAACATCCCCACCAGCAGCCCGGCCCAGGTGAAGGCCTCCAGCAGCGCGATCGCGGCGAAGACCCGGCCGACCGGCGAGACCCTGGCGGCGGGCGCCGCGCCCTCCGCCTCGGCGGCGGTCGCGACGTCGACGGAGGCAGAGGCGGGGGCAGGGGTGGGGGCGGGGTTCATCAGGGCTGCTCCTGGCACGGCGAGGTCGGTGAGGCGAGGCTCACCATAGCGACCCGCCCGGGCAGCGGCCGCCGCGCTGTGAGCAGGGCCTCGCCGCCCGCCGCTCACCGCCGCGCGATGCGCAGCGTCTTGATCTCGAAGGGCCGGAAGCAGAGCTCGACCTCGCCGTCCTGCCCGCGCCCGAGCGCGGAGCGGAAGGCCGGGGCGTCCTCGGCGAAGGGCCGCTCGAGCAGGTCCGTCGCCGTGACCTCGCCGGCCGCGAGCGCGGGGTCCAGGTCGAGTCTCGCCGCAGCGCGGGCGCCGGCGGACTCGTACAGGCGCAGCACGAGGTCCCCGCTGCGGTCCTCGGCGAGCTTCACCGTCTCCACCAGGACGCTCGAGGCGCCCTCCCCGTCGGCCCGCGAGACCGTGACCGGCGGAGCGGACAGCAGCGGCTCGGCCGCGGCGGGCGCACTGCGCTCGGGCAGGTTCAGGCGGTAGCCCTCCTCGATCGCCTCGGGGATCCCGGCTCCCGGTCGCACCGCGACCCGCACCGTGTACCGGCCGTGGTCCGCAGCGGGGTCGGGGTACTCGGGGGCCCGCACCACGGTGAGGCGAGTCGTGGTGGTGGTGCCGCCGTCGTCCTCGCGCACGGTGCGCAGCACGTCGTGTCCGTAGGTCGAGTCGTTCGCGATCGCGATCCCGTGCTCGCCCTCGGCCACGTGCACCCAGCGGTGCGCGCAGGTCTCGAAGCGGGCGAAGTCCCAGGAGGTGTTCACGGGGATCGGGCGGTCCACGTGCCCGAACTGGATCTCGCTGCTCATGTGGGAGGCGCGCACATCGAGGGGGAAGGCGAGCTTGAGCGCCTTCTTGCGCTCGCGCCAGTCGAGGTCGAGGTCGATGCCGAGGGAGGCATCCCCGGGGCGCAGCACGAAGGTCTTCACGATCGTGGAGCCCGCACCGGTGACGCCGTCGCCGGCCTCCCCCGCCGCGAGCGCGGTCGAGTAGGCGAAGGAGACGCGGACCCCGCCGTCCTCCTCCGCGACCTCGACCGCGGTGGGGCGCTCGAGGTCGCGGACCACGTGACGGTAGAACTCGTCGATGTCCCAGGCATCCCACGCGTTGGGGGTGTCGCGGTGCAGCTGCAGGAGCGCGCCGCGGGCTCCAGGGGCGATGGCCTCGCGCCCGTCGGCCCGGGCGATCAGGGAGACGAGCGCGCCGGTCTCGTCCAGCTCGGCACGCAGCATCTCGTTCTCCAGGGTCACGGCGCCGCCCGCACGGGTGACGACCACCGCCTCCTGGACGGGGGCGGGCCGCCCGACGCCGTAGGCGGCCACGCCGCGGCGCGGGACGGGGGCGGTGTTCAGCAGCAGCGGCTCCCGCTCCTCGGCGGGTCCGCCGGCGGCACCCGCCGCGGGCCCGCCGGCGCCGCCCGCTGCGGGACCGCCGGCGCCGGCCTCGGCGAGCGCGGCGAGGGACTCGGCGATGATCCGCTCGGCCCGCTCGGCGAGCGCCGCGTGCTGGGCCTCCGCCTCGCGGTGCACCCAGGCGATCGAGGAGCCGGGGAGGATGTCGTGGAACTGGTTCAGCAGCGTGTCCTCCCACAGCGCCGCGAGCTCCTCGTGCGGGTAGGGGCGCTCGGCGCGGAGCGCGGCGAGGGTCGCGAGCAGCTCGGCCTCGTGCAGCAGGTGCTCGCTGCGCCGGTTGCCCTGCTTGGTGCCCAGCTGCGCGGAATAGGTGCCGCGGTGCAGCTCGAGGTACAGCTCCCCGTTCCACACCGGCGCGTCGGGGTACTCCGCGCGCGCCCGCTCGAAGAAGTCCTGGGCGGTGCCGAACTCGACCTTCGGAGAGCCCTCGAGGTCCGCGGCGCGGCGCCCGGCGGCCATCATCTCGCGAGTGGGCCCGCCGCCGCCGTCGCCCCAGCCGAACAGGTCGATGCCGATGCTGGAGCGGCCCTTCTCCTTGAAGTTCCGCTCGAAGTACGCCAGCTCGGCGCCGGAGAGCATGCCGTTGTAGGTGTCCGCGGGCGGGAAGTGGGTGAACACGCTCGTGCCGTCCAGGCCCTCCCAGCGGAAGGTGTGGTGGGGGAAGGTGTTGACCTGGTTCCAGGAGACCTTCTGGGTCAGGAAGAACTCCTGGCCGGCGAGCGCGGCGATCTGCGGCAGCGCGGCGGAGTACCCGAAGGAGTCCGGCAGCCAGGTCTCCCTCGTCTCCACCCCGAGCTCCTCGAGGAAGAACCGCTTGCCGGCGACGAACTGGCGGGCCATCGCCTCGGAGCCGGGCAGGTTGGTGTCGGACTCGACCCACATCCCGCCCACCGGCACGAAGCGGCCCTCGGCGACCCGCGCCCGGATCCGCTCGAACAGCTCCGGGTAGCGGTCCTTCATCCAGCGGTACTGCTGCGCGGAGGAGGCGGAGAAGGTGATGTCGGGGTCGTCCTCGATGAGGGTGCAGGCGTTGGAGAAGGTGCGGGCCACCTTCCGCACCGTCTCGCGCACGGGCCACAGCCAGGCCGAGTCGATGTGGGCGTGCCCGGTGGCGAGGACCGTCAGCGCGGAGGCGCCGGCTCTCGCCGCGAGCGCGGGGGCGAGCGCATCCCGGGCGGCCTGGGCGGTGCCGGGCATGTCGTCGGGGTCGGCGAGGTCGCATGCGGTCTCGAGCGCACGGAGGATCTCGTGACGGCGCTGGGAGCTCTCCGGCAGCTGCTCCATGAGTCCCACCAGCGCGCGGACGTCCTCGTGCAGCTCCCAGATCCGCACGTCGCGGCGGGCGAGGTGGAGCTCCCTGATCGAGTAGAGCTCCTCCTCGGGCACGGTCGCGAGGTCGCCGAGCGGGGTCGGGGCGAAGGTCCAGCCGCCGGCGACCATCGGGTTCGCGGCGCACTCGAGGTAGTAGTCCAGCTCCTCGCCGGGCCGGACGGACAGATGGCGGTTGAAGGGGTTGATCGCCTTGACGGGCACGCCGTCGGGGGTGAGCACGAGCGCCTCGGCCTGGAAGCCGGGCTGGCCGGTGAAGGCGAGGTCGACCAGGAGCTCCGGGGCGGAGGTCTCGTCGGCGGCCCAGTCGGCGGGGACGGTGCCGGTCACGTGCAGCCAGGTCGTGGACCAGGCGCGGCCGAGCGGCGCCCCGATCTCCAGCGGCGTGTACTCGCGGGCGATCGCCTCGCGCGGCGGGATCGGCTCGCCGTCCAGGCGGTGCGCGGCGATCGTGACCTCGGCCCGCTCCTGGTGGATCTGCGGCACCAGATGGTCCTGCGTGAACCGGCGGATGCGGGACTCGGTGAGCTCCCGGTCGTCGAACATGTGGCGGCTCCTTCGGCGCGGGCATGACGGGGCGGACGCCGACGACGCTATCGCGTCAGCTGCGGCGGGAGTGCGCGGCGAGCACCGCGTCGGCCAGGCGCGGCATGACCTCGCGGTGGGCGTCGCAGAAGTCGTGCGAGGTGCCGACGACGAGCGCGAGCTCCGCGTCCGGGTCGACCCAGAAGGCGGTGCCCCGCATGCCGAAGTGCCCGAAGGTCGCCTCGCTGCAGCCGCGGCCGGTCCAGTGCGGGGACTTGGTGCCGCGCACCTCGATGCCGAGCCCGAAGGGGTTGGGATCCTGCGTGCCGAAGCCCGGCATGATCCCGGCGAGCTCGGGGAACTGCACGCCGACGAGCTGGGCGTGGACCTCCTGGTCCAGCAGCGTGGGCCGCTGCAGCTCGGCGGCCAGCAGCGCGAGGTCCACGAGCGCCCCGGAGGCGCCGACGGAGGCGGAGCCCTCCCAGAGAAAGCCCGTCATCCCCAGCGGGTCCGCGATCCGCTCCTGGACCCAGTCGCCGAAGTCCCGCCCGATGGCCCGCTCGACGTGCCGCGCGGCCTCGTCGATGCCGTAGTTGGAGTAGTGGCGGCGCAGCCCCGGCGCCTGCAGCGTCGACGCGGACTCGTAGAAGTACCCCGAGGCGTGGGAGAGGAGGTGGCGCAGCGTGGCCCCGGGCGGCCCGGCCTCGTCCTCGAGCGCCACGCGTCCTTCCTGGAGCGCGATCGCGGCGCCGAGACCGGTGAGGGTCTTGGTGACGGAGCGCCAGGGGCGGATCCGCTCCACGTCCCCGCGCCGCTCCCGCTCCCCCTCGGGGCCGAGCACGATCGCGGCGGCCTCGAAGCCGAACTCGTCCAGCAGGCCCAGCGCGCTCATCAGCCGCGGGAGCGCCCGGCGAAGCGGGCGAGGACCTCGTCGGTGATGCCGGGCCAGATCCGCACGTGCTCGGGGCCGAAGCGCTCCTCGCCGAGGAAGGCGCAGGCGAGGCCCGCCTCCGGGTCGACCCAGAGGAAGGAGCCGGCCTGGCCGAAGTGCCCGAAGGTGCGCGGGGAGGAGTGCGCGCCGGTCCAGTGCGGGTCCTTCCCGTCCCGGATCTCGACGCCGAGGCCCCAGTCGTTGGGCTTCTGCCGTCCGTAGCCGGGGAGGAGCCCGGACAGGCCCGGGTACTGCACCGCGGTCATCTCCGCGTGGAGCTCGGCGGAGAGCAGGGTGGGGGTGAGCAGCTCGCGCCCGATCACGAGCAGGTCGTCGACGGTGCTGCGGTAGCCCGCGGCCGGGGAGCCGTCCACCTCGAGGTCCACGAGGTCCAGGCCCTGGACCACGGTCTGCTCCATCCAGTCCGGGAAGTCGTGGCCGGTGGCCTCCTCGACATGGGCGGCGAGCACCTCGAAGCCGGTGTTGGAGTAGATGCGGCGGGCGCCGACGGCGCCGACCGTCTCCTCGCCCTCGAAGGGATAGCCGGCGGTGTGGGCCAGCAGGTGGCGCACGGTCGCCCCCTCGGGGCCGGCGGGCTCGTCGAGATCGACGAGACCGCGCTCGACGGCGACGAGGACGCCGAGGGCAGCGAGGGGCTTGGAGACGCTCGCGAGGTCGAAGATCCGCCTCGGCTCGCCCTGGGTGTGGAGCGTGCCGCTCGCATCGGTGACGCCGAGCGCATGGGCGGCGTCGAGATCGACGGGGATCGGGGGCTCGGTCGTGGGCTGCACGCGCTCCACTATGGCACGCCGGACACGGTCGTGACAGAATCGTGACATGTCCGAATTGTCCGTCTGCCTGCAGTATTGCAGAACCTTCACGCGAACATCGGCGACCTGCTCTTTTTTCCTCTTGTTGACCTCCCATTGACCTGCACAAGATGTGTGCGACGGGCCCGATCCCGGGTGCCGCACCGCCGCCCGCTCCACGAGCACGGGCACCACGTCGAAGGGGACGACCGATGGACCTCACGATCACACCGAGACCGCATCGCACGAGAGCGCCGGAGGACGCGGCGGAGGGACTCCTGCCCCTCGCCCCGAGCCGGCGCACCCTGCTGCTGGGGGTCGGGACGCTCGGCGCCGGGCTCACGCTCGGCACCGGCGCCGCCGACGCCGCCCGGCCGAAGCTCCGCAAGGGCAGCCGTGGCAGCTCGGTGACCACGCTGCAGAAGCGGCTGAACTCGCTGAAGTACTGGTGCGGCTCGGCCGACGGCAGCTTCGGCCATCTCACCCAGCAGGCCGTGTTCGCGCTGCAGAAGGCGGCCGGGCTCGGGCGGGACGGGGTCGTCGGCCCGAAGACCTACGCCGCGCTGGACGCGGGGAAGATCCCGTCCCGCAGGATCACCAGCGGGCGGGGCTTCGAGGTGGACCTGAGCCGTCAGCTCCTCATCGCGACCGCCGACGGCAGGCTCCACTACATCCTGAACACCTCCACCGGCTCCGGGAAGCGCTACTACTCCGGCGGTCGCTGGAAGACGGCCACCACCCCGAAGGGCGACTTCCGGATGTACAGCCTGCACAGCAGCGGCTGGCAGAACGGACCGCTGGGGAATCTGTACCGCCCCGGCTACTACGACCGCGGCTGGGCGATCCACGGCTCGACCTCGATCCCCTCCTATCCGGCCTCGCACGGCTGCAGCCGCATCTCCGTGGCCGCGGCGGACATGCTGTGGAGCCGCAACTGGTTCCGGAAGGGACGACGGGTGCTCATCCGCTGACCCTCCGCCTTCACCTCTCCTGCACGAATCCCTCGCCGCCTCCGCGCTCAGCACGACGGGTCGGAGCCGGGCCACGCGCTACGATCGGGGGGCGAGCAGCCCCGCCGAGGGGACGACCGCCCGCACCTGGCAATCCAGCGAGAGCGAAGGACCACCGTGGGGATCTTGGATCGGATCGAGCGCAGCCTCGACCGCGGCGTGACGAGCGTGTTCTCGCCCGGTCGCGGGCAGCTGAAGCCCCTCGACCTGGCGCAGGGCCTCAAGCGCGAGTGCGATGACCAGATCCAGGTGCTCGACCGCGCCCGGACGCTGGCCCCGAACGTCTACACCGTCTATCTGCACTCCCAGGACTTCGAGCGCTTCTCCTCCTGGCAGGACACCCTGCTCGACGAGCTCCAGCGCGTGCTCATGGAGCACGCCGACAAGCAGCGCTACATGTTCGTCGGCGCCGTCTCCGTCGCCCTCGAGCAGGACGACGAGGTGCGCCAGGGCCGCTTCGAGACCGAGTCGCGCACCGAACGCGGCAGCGTCGCCCCCGCCACCGGCGCCGCGCAGGACTCCCCCGGCGGCAGCCCGATCGTCGAGATCGACGGACAGCAGTACCTGCTCACCGGCCCGGTCACGGTGATCGGCCGCGGCGGCGACGCGGACATCATCCTCGAGGACACCGGCGTCTCCCGCCACCACCTCGAGCTGCGCGCCGAGCCGGACGCCTCCCTGCTCGCCACCGACCTCGGCTCGACCAACGGCACCTATGTCGACGGCGAGCGCATCCGCACCCCCGTCCCGCTGCGCGACCGCTCCCTGATCAAGATCGGGCGGACGCGCCTGACCGTGCTGCTGCCGGGCGCGGGCCCGGCGGCGTGGTGAGCGCCCGATGAGCGAGCTGACCCTCGTCGCCCTGCGCCTGGGCCTGGTGCTCGCGCTGTGGATCTTCGTGGTGGTCGTGGTGCTGGTGCTGCGCAACGACCTCTTCGGCACCACCGTCGTGACCCGCTCCAGCCGTGATCCGCGGCGGGAGCAGCGCCCCGCCTCCGGCCCTCCCGGCGCCTCCCCCGCGGCCGTGGATCCCGCCTCTCTGCGCACCGACCCCGAGGTCACGCAGGCCGCGATGGTCGTCACGGCCGGTCCGCTGCGCGGCACCTCGCTGACCCTCGGCTCGACCCCGATCCTCATCGGCCGCGCCCCCGAGTGCACTCTCGTGCTCGACGACGACTACGCCTCCAACCGGCACGCCCGCGTCTTCCAGCGCGAGGACGAGTGGATGGTGGAGGACCTCGGCTCGACCAACGGCACGCTCGTCTCCGGGCGCCGGATCGAGGGAGCGGTGCCCTTCCGTCCCGGGGCGCAGGTGCGGATCGGGCGCACCGAGATCGAGCTGAGACGAGGTCCGCGATGAGCACCGCCCTGCGCTACGCCGCACGCTCCGACGTGGGCCTGGTCCGCTCGAACAACCAGGACTCCGGCTACGCCGGCAGCCATCTGCTGGTGGTCGCCGACGGGATGGGCGGCCACGCCGGCGGGGACGTCGCCTCCTCCGTCGCGATCGGCCGCCTGGCCCGCCTGGACTCCGAGACGCCCGCCTCCGACATCGTCGCGACCCTCGAGGAGAGCGTGCTCGAGGCGAACCAGGAGATCCTGCGCCGGGCGCGGGACGAGCCGCAGCTGCGGGGGCTCGGCACCACGATCACCGCGCTGCTGCGCGCCGAGGGCAAGTTCGCCCTCGCCCACATCGGCGACTCGCGCGCCTATCTGCTGCGCGAGGAGGAGACCGTCCAGGTCACCAAGGACCACACCTTCGTCCAGCGGCTGCTGGACGAGGGACGGCTCACCGAGGAGGAGGCGGAGCGGCACCCTCAGCGCTCGGTGCTGATGCGCGTGCTCGGCGACGTCGACGCGGACCCCGAGCTCGACCTCTCCCTGCGCCCCGCCCATCCGGGCGACCGCTGGATGCTCTGCTCCGACGGGCTCTCCGGCCTCGTCTCCCTCGACACGATCGACGCGACCCTGAAGGACGTCGCCGATCCCGGCGAGTGCGCCGACGCGCTGGTCCAGCTCGCCCTCAAGGGCGGCGGGCCCGACAACATCACCTGCATCGTCGCCGACGTCGTCGACCTCGAGGACCTGCCCCGCGGTGACGAGGCCCCCTCCACGACCCCGCAGATCGTGGGCTCCGCGGCGCGCAACCGGCACCAGCCCACCGCCGCCTCCGGCCCCGCCGCGAAGGCCGCCGCGCTCACCCGCGAGGAGCCCGAGGTCCCCTACGAGGACGAGGACTTCTCCGAGGAGGAGCCGCCGCGGCGCAGCCCCTGGCCCGCGTTCGTGGTGCTCGTGCTGCTGATCGCCCTGCTCGGCGGGCTGGCCTGGGGCGGCTACACCTGGTCCCAGCGGCAGTTCTACGTGGGCACCGACGGCACGCGGGTGGTGCTCTACCAGGGCCTCGCCCAGGACCTCGGGCCGATCTCCCTGTCCCAGGAGCTCGAGGTCACCGACATCGAGCTCGAGGACCTCCCCGAGATCACCCGCCAGCAGGTCGAGAGCACGATCAGCGCCGCGGACCGCGAGAGCGCCGACCAGATCATCGACCGGCTCGAGCAGGCCGCGGACGCGAACCGGCCGCCGGCGGTCACCCCCGACCCCTCCGACGGGGGCGGTGCCTCCGACGCGGGCGGGGCCGACGACGGCGAGGCGACGTAGTGGCCACCATCGTCTCCTACACCGCGCGGCCGCGCCGTCTGCTCCAGGCCCTGCTGCTGCTGTTCGCGGTGGCGGTGGGCGTGGGCGCCTACGCCCTGGTGGGGCTCGGCCGCTTCGAGGAGCTGCCCGCGAACCTGCTGGAGCTGGGCGTCGGCGCGCTCGTGCTGGTGCTCGTGCTGCAGATCGCCGTGATGTGGCGCGCCCCCTACGCCGACCCGGTGATCCTGCCCGTCGTGGTGCTGCTGAACCTGCTGGGCGTGGCGATGATCGAGTCCGTCCACGCCGCGAACTCGATCTTCGGCCTGCGCGGCTCCGCGAGCGCGGACCGTCAGATGCTGTGGTCGGTGGTCGGGGTGGCGCTGTGCGTCGCGCTCGTGGTGCTGCTGCGCGACCACCGCCGGCTGCGCCGCTACACCTGGATCAGCGCCGTCGTCGGCGGCGTCCTGCTGCTGATGCCGCTGCTGCCCGTGATCGGCGACTCCCGCAACGGCTCGAAGATCTGGATCAACATCGCGGGCTTCAGCTTCCAGCCCGCGGAGCTCGCGAAGATCGCCTTCGCGGTCTTCTTCGCCGGCTATCTCGTCTCCCGCCGGGACACCCTCGCGCTCGCGGGCCCGAAGGTGCTCGGGATCCACCTGCCGCGCTGGTCCGACTTCGGCCCGATCCTCGTGGCGTGGGGCTTCGCGATGGCGGTGCTCGTCTTCCAGACGGACCTCGGGACCTCGCTGATGTTCTTCGGCCTGTTCGTGGTGATGCTCTACGTCGCCACCGACCGGCTGAGCTGGCTGGTGATCGGGGCGGTGATGTTCCTGCCGCCGGCGATCTTCGCCGCGACGCAGATGAGCCATGTGCGCACCCGCATCACCTGCTGGCTGGACCCGCTCTCGAGCGCGAACTACGGCAGCTGCGAGCAGATCAGCCAGGGCCTGTTCGGGCTCGCCAGCGGCGGGCTGATCGGCACCGGCCTCGGAGAGGGGCGGCCGGACATGGTCCCCCACGCCGAATCCGACTTCATCTTCTCCTCCTTCGCGGAGGAGATGGGCATGGTCGGCGCGTTCGCGCTGCTGCTGCTGTACCTGGTGCTGGTCCAGCGCGCGATCCGGGCCGCGGTCGGCATCTCCGACGGCTTCGGCACCCTGCTCGCGGGCGGCCTCGGCTTCGTGATGGCGCTGCAGGTCTTCGTCGTCGTCGGCGGCGTGACCCGGGTGATCCCGCTGACGGGACTGACCCTCCCCTTCCTCGCCGCGGGCGGCAGCTCGCTGGTGTGCAACTGGATCATCGCCGGGATCCTGGTGCGGCTGTCCGACGCCGCCCGTCGGCCCGCCGCCCGGCAGGTCGACGGCGCGGGCCCCGCCCCCGCCCCGCGCCCCGCGCAGGAGGTGCGCTCATGAACAAGCCCCTGCGTCACGTGTGGCTGGTGGTCGGCGTGCTCTTCGTGCTGCTGTTCACCTCCACGACCTACTTCCAGGTGGTCGCCCAGAGCCGTCTGAGCGCGCACGGCCAGAACCAGCGCACCCTGTACAACGAGTACGGCCGCCATCGCGGCCCGATCGTGGTGGACGGGCACCCGATCGCGAGCTCGCAGGAGTCCGACGACACCTACGGCTACCTGCGCAGCTACGATCCGGGCGCGATGTACGCGCCGATCACCGGCTACTACTCCGTGGTCTACGGCTTCACCGGCATCGAGCGCTCGCTGAACGACACCCTCTCCGGCGAGGCGGACTCGCTGTTCTACCACCGCCTGGCCGATGTGCTCTCGGGACGCGAGAACCAGGGCGCGAGCGTCGAGCTCACCCTCGACGCCGACGCCCAGCAGGCCGCCTGGGACGCGCTGGACGGCAAGCGCGGCGCCGCCGTGGCGCTGGACCCGGAGACCGGTGCGATCCTCGCGATGGTCTCCGCCCCGAGCTACGACCCCAACGAGCTCGCCTCCCACGACACCGGCGCGGTCTCGCGCGCCTGGTCGGAGCTGAACGACGATCCGGAGCGGCCGCTGACCAACCGGGCTATCGGCGGGGACCTCTACCCGCCCGGCTCGGCGTTCAAGCTGATCACCGCCTCCGCGGCGCTCGAGACCGGCGACTACACGGCCGACTCGGTGATCCCGGGGCCCGGCACCTACGAGCTGCCGAACTCCTCCTCGGTGATGAACAACTTCTCCGGCGGGCGCCAGGAGCCGTGCGGGCCGGACGACGAGTCCACCCTCGCCGACGCGCTGCGCCAGTCCTGCAACACCTCCTTCGGCATGCTCGGCGTCGCGGTGGGCGAGGACCAGCTGCGCAGCACCGCCGAGGAGTTCGGCTTCGGGCAGGACCTCTCGATCCCGATGGGCGTGACCCCCTCGCGGATCGGGGAGGACCTCGACGACGCGCAGCTGGCGACCACCTCGATCGGGCAGTACGAGACGCGCGTGACCCCGCTGCAGATGGCGATGGTCGCCGGCGCCTTCGCGAACGACGGCGTGGTGATGCAGCCGCAGCTCGTCGGCGCGGTGCGCACCTCGGACCTCTCCACGGTCTCGGAGCTCAGCCCGAAGGAGCTGGGCCAGCCGCTGACCGCCGCGAACGCCGCGCAGATGCGCCAGATGATGGTGGGCGTGGTCGAGGACGGGACCGGCACGGCCGCCGCGATCGACGGCGTCGAGGTGGGCGGCAAGACGGGCACCGCCGAATGGGGCGAGGACCGTGCGCCCCACTCGTGGTTCGTCGGCTACGGGCAGACGGACGAGCAGAAGATCGCGGTCGCGGTCGTGGTCGAGGAGGGCGGATACGGCTCGCGCACGGCGGCGCCGATCGCCCGGGACGTGATGGAGGCGGTGATCCACTCATGAGGACCGAACCGGGGCTCGTGCTCGAAGGACGGTACGAGCTGACCTCGCTCATCGCCACCGGCGGCATGGGGCAGGTCTGGAAGGGACGCGACCAGGAGCTCGAGCGCGACGTCGCCGTGAAGGTGCTGCGCGAGGAGTACGCCGGGGACGAGGGCTTCCTCAAGCGCTTCCGCGCCGAGGCCCGTCACACCGCCGCGCTCTCCCACGAGGGCATCGCGGCGCTGTACGACTACGGCGAGCTCGACGGCCGCGCCTACATCGTGATGGAGCTGTGCCCCGGCCGGCCCCTCTCGGACATCATCGAGGAGAACCCCGGCGGGCTGCCCGAGAAGCGGGTGATCACGCTGCTCGTCGAGCTGGCCCGCGCGCTGGACGCCGCCCACTCCAAGGGCGTCGTCCACCGTGACGTGAAGCCCGAGAACGTGCTGGTCGACGAGAAGCACGGCTGGTCCATGAAGATCACCGACTTCGGGATCGCGCGCAGCAAGGACCAGGCACGGCTGACGAAGACGGGCCTGGTCATGGGCACCGCCCAGTACCTCTCCCCCGAGCAGGCGATGGGCAAGCAGGCGACCTCGCTCTCGGACATCTACGCCCTCGGCATCGTCGCCTACGAGATGCTCGTGGGCAGCCGCCCCTTCACCGGCTCGAGCCAGGTGGAGATCGCGATGGCCCAGGTCAAGCAGCAGCCGCCGGAGCTGCCGGAGGCGATCACCGCGGATCTGCGCCGCCTGGTGATGATGATGCTGGCCAAGGCGCCGGCGAACCGTCCCCGCTCGGCCTCCGCCGTCGCACGGATCCTCGAGGCGATCCAGCGCGGCGTCGAACCGCGCTTCTCGACCGGCGCGATCCCGGTCACGCGGGTCGAGGACCACGACTGGACCGGCGAGAACCGGGTCCGCCCCGGCGGCGGCCCCGATGACACCGGCTCCGCCTCCCCCGCCGACGGGGCGCCCCGTCGGCCCGGCGCCTCCCCGACGGGCACGCGCACCGCGGCGATGCCGCTGCCGCTGTCCGGACGGGGCCGCGGCATCCGCCACCGCTCGGGGGCCTCGGGCCCCTCTGCGCTCTCGGCCGCCTCGGCGGGCTCGGCCCCGCGGCGGTCCTCGTCCCGCTCCGCGGCCTCCCCCGGCCCCGCGCCGCAGGAGGACTCCTCCCCGCTGCACGCCGCCTCGGCCGCGGGCACGGCCGACGGCGCGGACCGCGCCTTCACCGGCGGCGCCTACGACGACGTGGACACCGCCGCGTCCTCCCGCACGGTGCGCGGGACGAGCACGACGGGGCGGAGGATCGGCGGCATGTCGCTGCCCGGCCTGGTGCTGCTGATCCTGGTGGTCGTCGCGATCGCGGTGGCCGTCGCGGGCGGGCTCGGGGTGCTGCCCCTGGGGGCGGACGGCGCGTCGGACCAGGGCTTCCCAGCAACTACGATGGTCGGATCGATGGGTGTCGACCACGGCACGAGGACGGGTGTGGAGTGAGCGAAGAGACGGTGGTCCTCGGTGGGCGCTACCACCTGGGCAGGATCCTCGGGACCGGGGGCATGGCGGAGGTGTTCCTCGCGGAGGACGCCCGTCTGCACCGCACGGTCGCGGTCAAGGTGCTGCGCTCGGACCTCGCCCGGGACGCGAACTTCCAGGAGCGCTTCCGCCGCGAGGCGCACAGCGCCGCGTCCCTGAACCATCCCTCGATCGTCGCCGTGTACGACACCGGCGAGGAGCAGCAGACCACGATCACGGGCGCAGAGGTGACGATCCCGTACATCGTGATGGAGTACGTCGAGGGGCGCACCCTGCGCGAGCTCATCGCCCCCGAGCACCCGATGGACGTGGTCCAGGCCGGGGAGATCATGGCGGCGCTGCTGAGCGCGCTGGAGTACTCCCACCGCGCCGGGATCGTCCACCGCGACATCAAGCCCGGCAACATCATGCTCAACGACGCCGGCGCCGTGAAGGTCATGGACTTCGGGATCGCGCGCGCGATCGCGGACGCGACCAGCGCGATGACCGCGACGCAGGCCGTGATGGGCACCGCCCAGTACCTCTCCCCCGAGCAGGCGCGCGGCCAGCTGGTCGACGCCCGCTCCGACATCTACTCCGCCGCGTGCGTGATGTTCGAGATGCTCACGGGACGGCCCCCGTTCACCGGGGACACCCCGGTCTCGATCGCGTACCAGCACGTGCGCGAGGAACCGACGCCCCCGTCGGCCTTCAACCCGGCCGTGACCCCCGCGATGGACGCGGTGATCCTCACGGGCCTCGCGAAGGATCGCGAGCAGCGCTACCCGAGCGCGGTCGCCTTCTCGCGCGACATCGCCGCGGTGGTCGCCGGGCGGGCTCCGGCGCTCGTCGCCGGTGCGCTGCCCGGTGCGGACGATCCCGAGGCCACGACCGTGCTCAGCCCCGTCGACGACGCGACAGAGGCGCTGCCGGCGATGGCCGGCGCTGCGGGCATGGGCGCTGCCGGTGCTGCCGCGATGCGTCCCCAGGACTGGAGCGCGGGCTCCGCCCCCTCCCCCGCGACCGGGCCGCTCGCCCTGCGCTCCGGGGACGAGGCGCCGCCGGAGGAGAAGCGCAAGCGGCCCTGGTGGCTGATCGTCCTCGTGATCGTCGTCGCGCTCGGGCTGATCGCCGCGGCGCTGGCCGTGCTCCAGCCGTGGAAGGACCGCGGGCCCGAGATGGTCGTCGTCCCGGACGTGGTGGGGCAGACGGAGCAGGACGCGCGCTCCGCCCTCGACGAGGTCGGGCTCACGGCGTCCTTCGAGCAGGAGGAGTCCGCCGAGATCGAGGAGGGCGTCGTCATCGAGACCGACCCGCCCGCACAGGACGAGGTCGCCGAGGGGTCGACCGTGACCGTGACCGTCTCGGCCGGGCCCGAGGCGGTCGAGGTCCCCGACATCGTCGGCACATCCCGCGAGGAGGCCGAGGAGATGCTCACCGACGCTGGTCTGACACCGGTGCATGTCGAGAGCGAGGACCGCAAGCAGACCGAGCGCGGCATCGTCACCCGCTCCTCCCCGTCGGCCGGCAGCACCGCCCAGGCCGGCGACGAGGTGCAGATCTGGGACGCGACCGGCACCTACAAGGTCCCCAACGTCGTCGGCACCCAGCTCGAGAGCGCCACCTCCACCCTGGAGGACATCGGCTTCGAGGTCGAGAGCACCACCCGCGAGGACGCCGAGCAGGATCCCGGCACGGTGCTCGAGCAGACCCCGCCGGAGGGCGGCGACGAGGAGATCGGCTCCACGATCCGCCTGGTCGTCGCGGCCGCGCCGGGCCCGGTCACGGTCCCGAACGTCACCGGGCAGACCCAGGCCGATGCGCAGCAGGCGCTCGAGGAGGCCGGCTTCGGCCACACGGTCGAGCGGGAGTACTCCGAGGACGTCGAGGAGGGGCGCGTGATCCGCACCGATCCCGAGGCGCAGGAGCAGGTCGACCGCGGCACGACGGTGACGATCTTCGTCTCGCGCGGCCCCGAGCCGACGCCGTCCCCCACCGAGACGCCGACCGAGTCCCCGACCGAGTCCCCGACGGAGACGCCGACCGAGACGCCGACGGACAGCGAGTCGCCGACGGACACGCCGACGGAGTCCCCGAGCGAGACCCCGACCGAGGACGACGACCAGGGCGACGGGAACGGCGATGAGTGAGACGGCGGCGAGCGGGACGGCGGCGACGACCGCGAGGGCCGGGACCGAGGCCGAGCAGCGCGCCGCCCGGATCCTCGTGATCGACAACTACGACAGCTTCGTCTTCACGATCGTCGGCTACCTCCAGCAGATGGGGGCCGCCACGACGGTGGTGCGCAACGACGAGGTGCCCGAGGACGCCGCGGGAGCGGTCGACCTCGCCGGGTTCGACGGGGTGCTCGTCTCCCCCGGCCCGGGCAGTCCGAGCACCGCCGGGCGATCCCTCGACGTGATCGGCCGCTGCGCCGCGCAGCGCCTGCCGATGCTCGGGGTGTGCCTCGGCCACCAGGCGCTCGGGCAGTTCTTCGGCGCGCGGGTCGACCACGCCCCGCAGCTGATGCACGGCCGCACCAGCGAGGTCACCCACGAGGGGCGCAGCGTGTTCGCCGGCGCGCCCTCGCCGATGACCGCGACCCGCTACCACTCCCTGACCGTCGTCCCGGAGACCATCCCGGAGGAGCTCGAGGTCACGGCCCGCACGGCCGACGGGATGGTGATGGGCCTCGCGCATCGCGAGCTGCCCCTGCACGGGGTGCAGTTCCATCCCGAGTCGGTGCTCACCGAGAACGGGCACCTGATGCTCGCGCGCTTCCTCGAGCTGTGCGACGGCCGGGACGCGCTCGAGCGCGCCGAGGGGCTGAAGCCCCTGATGACCGCCGGCTGAGCGCGGCGCTCAGCGGGGCGGGGGCGCGGCGCCGACGGTGCCGTCGTCCAGCGGCAGGTGCGGGGCGAGCGCGGGGAAGACCCACCCGAACAGCGCCACGACCACCGCGGCGAGCAGCAGCACGCTCAGCAGGATCCGCACCCAGCGCGGGCCGGGCAGGTGCCGGAACAGCCAGGCATACATCAGCTCTCCCCTCCCCGGGCAGCAGCGGTGCCCGTCGCGAGCGCCTCGGGGATCCCGTCGGCCCGCTCGGTCCAGTACGCGAACTCGGCGTGGACGATGTAGCGCTCCCGCGCGGAGTACATCGGATGGCAGGCGGTCAGGGTGAGCATCGCCTGGCTCGGCTCGGCCTCGCTGTCACCGGGGACGGGGGCGATCACCTCGACCGCGCCGGGGTCCACCACGTGCGACTCGGTCGTCTCGTACACGTAGAACGCCTCGTCGGTCTCCACCACGATCGCGTCGCCCGCCTCGAGATCGGCGATGTCCTCGAGCACGCGCCCGTAGGTGTTGCGGTGCCCGGCGACCGAGAAGTTCCCGACCTGGCCGGGCAGCGCGGTCTCGGGGTAGTGGCCGGCGCCCTTGACGTTCAGGACCCTCTCGAGGCTCACCCCCTCGGCCAGCGGGAAGCGCTCGCGGTCGAAGACGGGCACGTGCATCGTCCCCCACACCATCGACTCCCCGGGGATCTCGGGCACGAGCGGCGGCCCCTCCTGGCGCGGGGCGATCCGCTGCTCGTCCGCCGCGCCCCAGTCCTGCTCGAGGCCGTCGAGGATGCCGGCCTGCTCGCGGCCGGCCATCACGTCGGTCCACCACAGCTGCCAGACGAGGAACAGCCCCAGCAGCACCCCGGCGGTCAGCAGCAGCTCGCCGAGCACCCCGAGCACGCCCGGGCCGCGCCGCGCGGCCCTCACCGCTGGACCGCGGCGTCGACGGCGAGCGGGCCGTTGTACGCCGGCAGGGTCGTGCTCTCGAGCGTCTCGATCTTCTCGCCGAGTCCGACATGGTCCACCCATTCGCGATAGACCTGCACGTTCGGGGACGCGTCAAGGGCCTCCGTCATCCCCTCGACCGGGCCGATCACCGTGATCACGAAGGGCGGGGAGTAGACGCGGCCCTCGAGCAGCAGCGTGTTGCCCGCGCACCGGAAGGCGCTGCCGTTGATGACGCGCTGGTCCTGCAGCATCATCGCCTCCGCCCCGCCGGCCCACAGGGCGTTGATGAAGGACTCGAGATCCTGCTGGTGGACGACGAGGTCGTCGGGCTCGGTGCCGGGGATCGCGCCGAGCGCGCTCGAGGGCGCATCGGTCAGGGTGATCCGCAGCGCGGGCCCGGAGACCTCGCTGAGGCCGACGGCGTCCTCGACCTGCTCGGTGCGCGCGGCGGTCCCGACCCCCGCGCCGTGGCCGCGCAGCTCCTCGATCTCGGCGCGCTTGGCCGCGTTGTCCTCGGTGAGCTCCTCGATGGTGCGGCCGCGCTCGGCGAGCACGCCGGCGACGTCGCCGCTCTCGTCGCGGATGGAGCCGCCGGTGGCGAGGCGGGCGGTGGTCGCGAACAGCACACCGCACAGCACCATCACCGCGGCCACGCCGGCCCGCCCGCGAGCGCCGCCGCGGCGACCTCGCGACGGGGGCTGCTGTGCATCCATCCTGGCTCCTCGCTTCGCGCCCGTCAGCGTCGAGCATTACCCTAGGCCACGGTCCGCGCCCGCGGATCCGCGCGGCGCGGCCGCGCGTCGGCCGCGTCGAGGGAGCATCTTTCCATGGCCAGGAGCAGGAAGAAGTCGTCCGGCCGGACGACGCCGGATGCGAAGGACGTCGTCGGCGAGGACGGTTCCGCGGCCTCCTCCGGGAAGGACCCGGTGCGCTCGAAGCGCTCCGCCGGCAAGGAGCCCGGCGGCGAGGTCCCCGAGAAGGCCAAGGACTCCACCCGCGCCACCTCGGTGCGGCGCACCGCGGCGGCCGAGAGCTCACGCAGCACCCGGCGCCGCGTGGCCGCGGCCGGCCAGAACCCGCCGTGGCTCGCCCCCACCGCCGTCGTCCTGCTCATCGTGGGCCTGGCCTACCTGGTCACGTACTACATCTCGGCCGGTCAGCTGCCCCTGCCGATCCAGGACTGGAACCTCGCCGTCGGCTTCGGAGTGCTCATGGTGGGCGGCGGCATGCTCATGTTCTGGAAGTAGTCCGCCGGGCTGGGCCGGATGGGGAGTTCTCCCCACCGCACCGCACTGCCCCGCCACGTACCCTGGAGTCGACGCGCGTCGCGCACGGCGACGCTCCGCACCACGGTGCACGACTCGACGGGGGCTTCATGACCAGCATCTCCAGGCGACGCAGATTCGTCGCCCTCCTTCTCCTGCCCTTCATGATGGTCCTGGCGGGCTGCGGGAAGTTCCACGCGGACTTCGACATCCAGGACGCCGACACCATCAACGTCTCGATGGATCTCGGCATCGACTCCTCCCTGATGGTGGGGTCCTTCTCCTCCGCCGAGGAGATGTGCGCGGACCTGGAGAGCGACTCGGCGACCGACGAGCTGGTCCCGACGGTCGAGCCCTACGAGTCCGACGGCATGTACGGCTGCAACATCACCGGCGTGATCACGAGCGACCGGTTCGGCAGCGGCCTGGACCTCGTCGAGGAGGGCGGGGAGTACCACTTCACGCTGGACACCGCCGAGGCCGGGATGGGCGACCTCGCCGATCCGTCCCTGCAGGACTACGGCTTCGAGTTCAGCATGGCCTTCACCTTCCCCGGGAAGATCATCGAGTCCTCGGGCGGGCAGATCGACGGCAGCACCGTCACCTTCACCGACGTCACCGAGATCAGCAACGGCGTCGACATCCGCGCCGAGGCGAACAGCTTCCCCTGGGTCATCGTGATCATCGCGGTGCTCGTGGTCGGCTTCCTGCTGCTGCTCGCCCTGGCGGCGGCCATCTTCTTCGTGGTCCGCTCGCGCCGCAGCAAGGCGGCCGCCCCGGCGGGGATGCCCGGCGGCTACGGCGCGGCCGCGTCCCAGGCTCCGCAGGCTCCCCAGCAGGGCGGTCAGCAGTGGGACGGCCAGGGCCAGCAGCAGCCGCCGTGGGCGCACCCCGACAGCCCGCAGCAGCCGGGCGGCCAGCAGCCGGGTGGTCCGCAGCAGCCTGGTGGTCAGCAGGGCCCCGGCTCGCCGCAGCCCCCGCAGCAGCCCGGCTGGTGACTTCCCGCTGAGCACCCGCGGCCATGGCCCTGCGCCTCTGTGAGCAGGGTCATGGCCCGCGGATTGGCGCCGGTCGGGAGCGGCCGCTAAAGTAGTGCAGGTCGGCGAGACCGGCAAGCGCCCGTAGCTTAACGGATAGAGCATCTGACTACGGATCAGAAGGTTGGGGGTTCGAATCCCTCCGGGCGCGCCCAGGAAAAGGCCCCTCACCAGCGAGAACATCGCGGTGAGGGGCTTTTCGCATCCGCCGCGGGCCTCAGGGCCGTGGCAGGCAGGTGCTGGGGGTTGTCGGGGGTGTCGGCCGCAACGTGTGCATGGCCGGGGCGTGTGGTGCCGGCTCAGGGGCGGTGCCGTCCTCGGTCCGGTCACCTGACGACATCGGCCGTCGTCCACGGGCCTATGGCGACACGAGCTGGCTATATGACCACCTCGTGCCACCATCGGCCCGACGGCGACACGGAGGCAGGGGCGACGAGTCCCCGAGGTGCCGACAGCACTCCGTACGGCGCCGACGCACGTGGTCACAGCCGCTCCATGTCATAGCGCTCATGATCAGCGGAGTCCTGCACACGAGCCGGCCTCCACCCCGCAGATGCGGACCGCCGGGGCGGGGCGGACCTCGGTCCGGGCCCCGCCCCCACGCTCAGGCCCCGGTCGCGAGCGCCTCGCGCACGGAGCTCCACGAGCGCATGATCTCGCGGGCGTCCTCATCAGCCTCCGCGGTGATCGCCTCGAGACGCGCCTGCTCGAGCAGCTCGTCGATCTCGACGCGCCCGCCGCCGTCCACGGCCGCGACGGCCGCCTCGACCATCGCGAAGCTGAGCAGGTTCTCGTGGATCTCGCACATGGGGGTGCGGCCCTCGCGCAGCGCGCTCACGCACTCCACGAGCGAGGCCGCGATCTGGTCGGGCTCGGGGGCGGTCTCCGCCTCGACCGCGGCCTGCAGGCGGGCGGTCTCCTCCTCGTCCGCGGTGCCGAGCACAGGCACGCCCGTGCCGTCCCAGGTGGCCGAGCCGTGCTGGGCACCGATCCGCCATTCGCTGTTCCACCAGGTCGGCAGGCCGCGGGCATTCCACGTGCCGTGATAGGCGAACAGGGAGCCGTCGGACATCTCGAAGGTCGCCGAGACCGTCGCGTCGTGGTGGTAGACGCTCCACTCGGGACGGGCGCCGACGGCGGTGACCGCGACCGGGTCCGCATCCAGGATGTAGCGGGCGGTGTCGAAGGCGTGGATGCCCATGTCGCGCAGCAGCGGGTGGCGCTGGGTGCGGCGGTAGCCCTCCATCTCCGTGAACAGGGAGAAGAAGGCGCTGGTCATCACCGTCGGCCCGTGTGCGGCGACGAAGCTGCGCAGCTGGCGCACCTGGCGGAAGAACCGCCGCGACTGGGAGACCATGAACGGCACCCCGGTCAGCTCGGCGTGCGCGAGCAGGCTGATCGCCTCGGGCAGCGTCTCGGTGACCGGCTTCTCGCCGAGCACCGGGATCCCGGCGTGCAGCGCCTTGACGGTCACCGGGTGGTGGGCGACGGGGACGGTGGGGTCGACGAGCAGGTCCGCCTCGACGGCGAGCGCCAGGTCGACCCCGTCGGTCCCGACGGCGACCGCCCCGGGATCGGCGGCCCCGGACTGGGCGATCACGCGCTCGGGCGCGCCCTCGACGAGATCGGCGACGCCGACGAGCTCGGCGACCTCGCTCTCCACGATCTCCCGGGCCCACCAGCTGCCCATGCCGCCCGCGCCGACGACGACCACGCGCGCGGGCCGGTCCCCGTCCAGTCGCGGGAAGCCGGTGAGCTCGGCGGCGGGCACGGGGGCGGCGGAGGTGTCGGTGAGCGTCTCAGATGACACGGGCGGCTCCCTCCGGGTCCTCGCCGCGGAACCAGTCGCGCGGGGCGTTCGCGATCTTCACCGGGGTGGCCTCGCGCTCCTCCGGCCGCGCCCAGACCACGGCGTTGGCGAGCACGCGCTGGATCTCGGCCTGGCGGTAGACGGGGTACTCCTGGTCCCCGGGGCTGAAGTAGAAGACCTTGCCCTTGCCGCGGCGGAAGGCGGCGCCGGAGCGGAACACCTCGCCGCCGGCGAAGGAGGAGACGAACACGAGCTCGTCGGGGGCGGGGATGTCGAACATCTCCCCGTACATCTCCTGCTCGGGGACGATGATCGGGTGCGGGACGCCGCGCGCGATCGGGTGGGAGCCGTTGACGGTCCAGACCCGCTCCTCCTCGCCCTCGTTGCGCCACAGCAGGTTGCAGGTGGTGCCCATGAGCTTCGTGAAGGGCTTGGAGTAGTGGGCGGAGTGCAGGGGGATCAGCCCCATGCCCTCGTGGACGCGGCGCACCACGCGCTCGGCGACCTCGTCGGGGACGTCCGCGTGGGCCATGTGCCCCCACCAGGTGAGCACGTCGGTCTCGGCGAGCGCCTCCTCGCTGAGCGTCTCCTCGATGTCGTCGAGCAGGGCGATCCGCACCTCGGCGTCGATGCCGTCGGCCGCGAGGAGGGAGCGCAGGCCCTCCGCGATCACCGTGTGCATCCCCTCGGGATAGATCTCCTGGACCTTCGGGTCGACCTTCTCGTGCCGGTTCTCGCCGAAGACGGCGATGCGCAATGTCATGACTTCCCTCGTCCTGTCGCTGGTCGTTCACGGGGCCGCCCGCCCTCGGGCGACCCGGTCCATCGTAGGGGCGCAGGGACCGGCCGCTGCGCCGGACCCGCCAGGAGAGAACCGTGACCGGCCTGTGACCCACTTCTCACCGCGGACTGGCTATGGTCGTCATCAGGCTCCCTCAACGGCGAGGGGGCCTCTTCACCGCTCGGGCGCGACCTCGCCCAGGATCCCCTCGGCCCGCAGCCGCTCGATGAGCGCATCGGCGGTCTCCGCGTGCAGCCTCGCGGCACGCGACCAGCCGACGGCGCCGCCGAGGGCCCGGCCGACGGTCGCGCCCCAGCGGTAGCGGATCCGGGTCCCGCCGGGGATCTCGTCGAGCTCGAGCCGGGCCCGGACGTGGAAGCGCCGCCCCGCGAGGGCGCCGAGCAGGATCGTGCGGGCGAGGCTGCCGCGCTCCACGTCGAGACGCTCCGCCCCCTGCGCGTGCACGCGCCAGCCCCGGCCGGCGAAGAACTCCTCGAGCAGGGGGCGCAGCGCGCCCGCGTCCGCGCGGACGCTCAGGCGCACGCCGCCGCCCCGGTCCGCGCTCAGCACGTCGTCCCCGGGGCGAGGGCCCTGCCCGGCCCCAGCTCGCGCAGCTCGGCGTTGCCCAGGTGCGGCACCTCGCGGTGGTCGTGCGGGTCGCGGCCCGCGCCGAGCGCGAGCGCGATCTGGAGCACGTCCCCGTGGGCGACGAGCACGACGTCGGCGCCGCGGGCGACCTCCTCGTCGGCCGCGGCGAGCGCCGCGAGCACCCGGGAGGCGACCTCGGCGACCGGTTCGACCCCGTCGGGATGGGCCGCGCGGGCGCGGTCGCGCCCCCACACCTCGTCGTAGGCGGTCGTGGGGCCCTCCTCGTGCGCGCCGAAGCCGCGCTCGCGCAGGCGCTCGTCCACGCGCGGAGCGGCCGCGCCGAGCCCGGCGGCGAACTCCTCCGCGGTCTGCCGCGCACGGGCGAAGTCGCTGGTGATCACCAGGGTGTGCGCGCCGAGGCCCTGTGCCCGGGCGGCCGCCGCGGCCTCGCGCGCCTGCTCGCGGCCGCACGCGGTGAGCCCCACCTCCTCCAGCGCCCGCCGGCCGGGGGCGGAGACGATCACGCCCTCGACGTTCGCGGTGGACTCGCCGTGGCGGAGCACGTGCAGCTGCGGCGCCACGGCTCAGGGGGCGATGATCTTGCCCGGGTTGAGGTTCCGCCCCGGGTCGTTGTCCGCGAAGAGGCCCGTCACCATGCGCGCCCCGACCTCGCCGATGTCCTCGGTGATCCAGGGCTGGTGCTCGGTGCCCACCGCGTGGTGGTGGGAGACGGTCGAGCCGAGGTCCACGAAGGTCTGCTGCACCGCGTTCTTCGCCCGGTAGTACTGCTCGAGCGCCTGCTCGTCGGAGGAGTAGGGGAAGGCGAAGGTGAAGTAGAGGCACGCGCCGGCGTGGTAGCTGTGCGACATGTGGCAGAACATGAAGCCGGGCAGGTCCTGCTCGCGCTGGGCGGCGTAGAAGGCGTCGTACACCTTCGAGTGGACCTCGTTGATGTTCGACCAGGTCGCGCCCGTGTCGCACACGTCGCCGAAGACCTGGTAGTTCATCAGGAAGTCGCGCAGGTACGGGGTGTCGAACTTCTTCTGGTCGTAGATCGCGCCGGGCCCCGCGCCCAGCGTGATGCCGCCGGCCCGCTTCACGATCTTCTTCACGATCGCCTTCTGGTGCTCGACGGCCTCCTTCGTGCCCTCGAAGCAGACGTAGGAGATCGACATCTCGTTCGTGGTGTCCCAGCCCTTGGAGCGCAGGTAGGCGAACAGGCCGTCCTGCACCTTCGCGGCGACCTTCCCCTTGGTCGAGCTGGGCTCCTTGACCATGGCGAGGCTGAACTCGGTCTCCGGCCCGTCGGAGAGGCGGGTGAAGGTGGGGGTGACGTCGGTGGAGCGGGCGATCGCGTGCATGCCGCGGATGCCGTGCTCCCAGTCGGGGTACATGTAGGCGATGACCTGGCGGACCGGGGCTATGCGATGCACCTGCACGGTCACCTCGGTGATCACGCCGAGGCGGCCCTCGCTGCCCAGGATCATCTCGTGCACGCTGGGCCCGGAGTCCCGGCCCGGGATCGGCTTGGTCACCGCGACGCCGTCGGGGTGGACCAGCCGCAGCCCGCGCACGATGTCCTCGATGTCGCCGTACTTGTCCGACTGCATGCCGGAGGAGCGGGTCGCCGCCCAGCCGCCGAGGGTCGAGTAGGTGAAGGAGTCGGGGAAGTGGCCGACGGTCCAGCCCAGCGCGTTCAGCTGCTCCTCGAGGTCGGGGCCGTACACGCCGGCCTCGACGCGGGCCAGGCCCGCAGTGTCGTCGATCTCGATCACCTCGCGCATGCGGCCGAGATTCATGGTGAGGATCGGGCGCTGCTCGTCGACGTCCGGGGTGACGGAGCCGGAGATGCAGGAGCCGCCGCCGTAGGGGATCAGCACGAGGTCCTCGTCCAGGACGAGGCGGAGGATCCGGGCGACCTCGTCCTCGCTCGCGGGATAGACGACCGCGTCGACGAGCCGCTCGAAGAGGCCGTTGCGGACGCGGAAGAGGTCCGGCAGGGAGCGGCCGAAGGAGTGCACGACGCGGTACTCGTCGTCGTCGAGCAGGTTCTCCTCGCCGACGACGTCCACCAGCGCGGCGCGGGTCGCCTCGGGCAGGCGGCTCGCGGGCACCTCGTGGTCCGACAGCTCGGGCTCGACCGGCTGCTTCGCATCGAGGTCCACGCCCACCTTGTTCCTCGCCAGCGGGGCGAAGGCGGGCTTGTTGTCGTAGCGGAAGGTGACGTCGTCCAGGCCCCATCCCCACCACTTGTGCCGCTTGACCTCCCGTGCGCTCAGCCGATCGCTCATGCGTCTCCCTCCTCGTCCCGGGCGGCGCCGCCCAGGACCTCGTCGTGGTGCTCGTCGTACAGATCCTTCACTCGCTCGCGGATGCGGGTCGAGAACTCGGTCGCGGGTTCGCCCTGAAGCGCGACCATGGGGTCGCCGAAGACCACGCGCACCGTCGGGCGCCCCGGCACCGGCCAGGAGCGCCCCTTGGGCATCGCCTCGTAGCCCCCGATGATCGCGGCGGGGACCACGGGCACGCCGACCCCGATCGCGAGCGCGGCGCCACCGGGCTTGAACTCGGCCATCGTGCCGGTCTGCTGCCGGCCGCCCTCGGGGAACACGAGGATCGGGACGCCCGAGCGCAGGAGCTTCCGGGACGTGCCGGAGTGCTTGCGTGACCCGCCCCTGTCGATCGGGAAGGCGTTCATCATCAGGCGCACGAAGATGCGGCGGTGCCAGTGGTCGAACCAGTAGTCCGTGGCCACCCCGGTGCTGAGGAAACGTGCCTGCGTCCACGGCAGGCTCATCGCCAGCAGCGGTCCGTCGACATGGCTGGTGTGGTTGGCGACCAGCACGAATGGCCCGCGGATGCTCTTCACGCGACGGTGGACCTGCACCTGGGGGGTCACGGCGGAGTTCACCACGACCCGGAACAGGACGCGCTGCAGCACGAAGCGCAGTCCGGCCCGCCAGCGGGAGCGGTACTTCGCCAGCTCCCCCGTCGGCTTCTCCCAGCCCTCGCCGCGGGAGCGGGCCGAGAGCGAGTCGAACAGGCGCCGGGAGCGGTCCTTGAGGTCGTCGGCGGCCTTCGCGGTCGCATCCGCGGCGCGGCTCGAGGCCTCGGTGAAGCGGGCCGCGGCCTCGGCCCGGCGCGTGGGCTCCTGCTCCTCGGGCCGCGTCTCCTCGGGCTCCTTCTCGCTGTCCTCGGTGCTCACGCGATCACTTCTCCCGGTTGCGGCGGTGGCTGAGCAGCGCGCTCAGCCGTGCGACGAGACCGCGGGGCGTGCCGCGCAGCACGGCCGCGATCAGCTTCCAGCGCTTCGACGGGATCGAGACGGGCTTCCCGCGGGCCACGTCCCGCAGGCAGTCCTCGACCAGCCGGTCCGCGTCCAGCCACAGCACGCCGGGGATCGACGAGCCCTTGATCCCGGCGCGGGTGTGGAACTCGGTGCGGACCCAGCCCGGCATCAGCGCGGTGACCTGCACGCCGGTGCCGGCCAGCTGCACGCCGAGGGACTCGGAGTAGTTGCCCACCCAGGCCTTGATGGCGGAGTAGTTGTTCTGGGTCACCAGCGCCGAGACGGAGCCGACGTTGATGATCCAGCCGCGGCCGCGACGGCGCATCCCGCGCCCCGCCGCTCCGCCGAGCTTCAGCACGGCGCGGATCATCACCTCGAAGCCGAGGTCGTGGGGGGTGAGGTCCTCGTCCAGCAGGCCGGCGCGCACGGAGAATCCGGCGTTGTTCACGAGCACGTCGACGGGGTCGACGTCGGACTCGAGGCGGTCGGCGACCCGCTGCTGGGCCTCGCGGTCGGCGAGGTCCGCGGTGATCGTCTCGACCTCCACGCCGTGCTCGCGGCGGAGCTGTGCGGCGGTCTCCTCGAGGCGATCGGGGTCCCGCGCGACCAGCACGAGGGCGCTCCCCCGTCCGGCGAACGCTCTGGCGAACGCCGCCCCGATGCCTGCGGTGCCGCCGGTGATCAGGGCCCTATGCATGGCGGCTACGATACACTAGCGCCGCCCTGACCAGCGCGGAGAAGCTCCCAGGTGGGAGGCCCGCAGGGCACCCGCGCGTGTCCCGCGCCCCGTGCACGGACCGCGCCGATCGCCGGTCCCGCGCCCGCCGCACTCGTCCACAGAGGATCCCATGACGCACACCACCTCCCCCGCCGATCAGCCCGCCGCCGGCGGCACACCCCGCGGGGGTCGTCGGATCCTGCTCACCGGCGTGACCGGCTTCCTCGGCCAGGCCGTGCTGCGCTCCCTGCTGGAGACCACCGAGGACGTCCACGTCACCGCCGTCGTGCGCCCGAAGGGCTCGGTCACCGGCCGCCGCCGCCTCGAGCAGCTGCTGCGCAAGCCCGTCTTCGCCTCCTGGGCGGAGCAGCTGGAGAAGGACGGCGCGCTCGAGGGCGCCGCCGACGGGAAGGCGCGCCTGAAGGACATCCTCGATGCGCGCGTGGGCGTGCTCGAGGGCGACCTCACCGACATGCCCGCGATCACCGACCCCGTCGACACGGTGATCCACTCGGCCTCCTCCGTCTCCTTCGACCCGCCGATCGACGACGCCTTCCGCACCAACGTCGGCGGCGCGCGGAACCTCTACGAGGCCCTCCTCGCCTCCGGGCAGGACCCGCACGTCATCCACGTCTCCACCGCCTACGTCGGCGGCATCTCCAAGGGGCTGCGCCAGGAGGGCTCCCTGCGGGCCGACGTCGACTGGCGCGCCGAGTACGACGCCGCGCTCGCCGCCCGCGAGCGGGTCGAGGCGGAGTCGCGCCGGCCCGAGACGCTGCGCTCCCAGATCCGCTCGGCGAAGCTGCAGGTGGGCCGCATGGGCCCGAAGTCCGTCGCGAGCGTCTCCGAGGACGCGCGCCGCGACTGGGTCGAGCAGCGCCTGGTCGACTTCGGCCGCACCCGCGCCCAGTCCGTCGGCTGGACCGACATCTACACCTTCACCAAGGCGATGGCGGAGCAGGTCGCCGAGGAGCTGTGGGCCGGCAGCGGCCACCGCGTCTCCTTCGTGCGCCCCTCCATCATCGAGTCCGCGATGACCAAGCCCTACCCGGGCTGGATCGACGGCTACAAGGTCGCCGATCCCCTGATCATGGCCTACGGCCGCGGCATGCTGCCGGAGTTCCCGGGCCTGGCCGACTCGATCCTCGACGTGATCCCCGTCGACCACGTCGTCAACGTGATCGTGGCGCTGGCCACGCAGGACGTCTCCCGCCGCGGCGACGAGGCCTACTACCAGGTCGTCTCCGGCGCCTCGAACCCGCTGCCCTTCCACGAGATGGTCACCGCGGTGCGCGAGTACTTCACCGAGTTCCCGCTCGAGGACGACAAGGGCCGCCCGATCGCGGTGCCCGAGTGGTCCTTCCCCGCGGTGGAGATGGTCGAGCAGCGCTTCCGCGCCAAGGAGCTCTCCGCGAAGATCGGCTCGGCCGCCGTCGCCTACCTGCCCGCCACGCGGCGCACCCGCGAGTGGACCTCCGGCCTGCACAAGGCCACCTCGGGGCTGACGATGCTGCGCAAGTACATCGAGCTGTACCGCCACTACACGAAGACCGAGATGGTCTTCGACGATGCGAACACGCGCGCGCTGCGGGAGGAGCTCCCCGAGGAGTTCCTGGCCACCCACGACTTCGACGTCACCGGGATCGTGTGGAAGGACTACTTCCAGAAGCAGCACCTGCCGGCGGTCACGGAGCTGACCAAGGCGTACTCCCGTGCGAAGTCCGCGCAGAGGCGCCGCGCCTCGCGCCCCGTCCCCGAGCTCAAGCAGTCCACCGACTCGCTCGCGGTCTTCGACCTCGACGGCACCGTGCTCGCCACGAACATCGTCCAGCAGTACTTCGCCGTGGTCCGCGCGACCCGCCCCCGCCGCACCTGGCCGGCCGAGATCGGCGGCCTGCTCGCCGCGGTGCCCGGCTACCTGCGCGCCGACCAGCGGGACCGCTCGGAGCTGATCCGTCTGGTCAACCGCCGCTACAAGGGCTACCGCAGCGAGGAGCTGCGTGCTCTCATGCAGGGCGAGGCGGGGCGTCGCATCCGCTCCTCGATCCGTCCGGAGGCGCTGGAGACCATCGAGCGCCATCGCGCGGCCGGGCATCGCACCGTGCTGGTCTCCGGTGCGCTGGACGTGCTGGTCGAGCCGCTCGCGGACCTCTTCGACGAGGTCGTCGCGACCCACATGGACGAGGACAGCAGCGGCGTGATGACCGGCTATCTCGCCACGCCCCCGCTGGTGGACGAGGCGCGCGCGAACTGGCTGCGCAAGTACGCGGACCTGCACGGCGCGGACCTGTCGACCTCCTACGGCTACGGCGACTCGCACGCCGACGCGGCCTGGCTCGAGCTGGTGGGCACGCCCGCCGCCGTCGCCCCGGACCTCGGGCTGTACGCCGTGGCGAAGAAGAAGCGCTGGCAGATCCTGGAGTGGTGAGCCGCGGCAGGCGCGCTCGACGCGCCGGCGACCCTCCCGCGCCCCGCGCGACGCCCGGCGGGCACTCGCACGGCCACGCGCACAGCCAAGCGCACGGCCATGGGCATGCGCATGGGGCCGCGCCGCCCGCCCCGGTCGGGCGGCGCCCCCGGACCGTGCTCACGGCGCTCGTGCTCGCGCTGCTCGCCGCGACCCTGACCGGGCTGCTGGTGCTGTGGCCGGGCGCGTCCACCCCCGCCGCCGAGAGCGAGTTCCTCGCCCCGGGGGTCGAGATCGTGCCGGTCACCGTCACCGAGGTCCCCGAGGTCGGCGACGCGGAGGAGACGGTCCTGGTCGAGGCCGTCGGCCGGGCGGATCCCCTGGACGGGCAGAGGGTCCAGGTCGAGGTGCCGCCGCAGATCGCGGCAGACGGAGTCCGTCCGGGCGACCGCCTGCGCGTGCTGGACCTCGGCGCCCAGGGCACGACCGGCGCGGGCGCCGCGGGCGAACCGCTCGACGGCGAGGCAGTCGACGGCGAAATCGTCGAGGGCGAGGCGCTCGCGGGTGCCGAGGACGCGTCGGCCCCGGTGCTGTACTACTTCGATCATGAGCGGGCGATGCCGCTGGGCCTGCTGCTGCTCGCCTACCTGCTGCTGGTCGCGCTCGTGGCCCGCGGCAGCGGCCTGCGCGCGATGGCAGGCCTCGCCGCCGGCGTCGCCGTCGTGCTGTGGTTCATGCTCCCGGCGATCTTCGCCGGCCAGGACCCGGTGCTGGTGGCGCTCGTGGCGGCCTCGGCGATGATCTTCCCCTGCGTCTACTTCGCCCACGGGATCTCGGTGCGCACCACCACCGCGGTGCTGGGCACCTTCGGGGGCATCGCGGTCACGGTGCTGATCGCCCTGCTCGCCGGGCGCGCCACGGGCATGACCGGGGCCGACGGGGACGCCGCCCAGATCCTCCACTCCTCCTTCCCCGAGCTGTCGCTGTCGGCGGTGTTCCTGGCCGGGGTGATCATCTCGGGGCTCGGCGCGCTGAACGACGTCACCATCACCCAGCCCTCCTCCGCCTGGGAGCTGCGGGCGGCCATGCCCTCGGCGTCGAGGCTCGAGGTGTTCACCGCGACCATGCGGATCGGCCGGGACCACATCGCCTCGACCGTCTACACGCTGGCCTACGCCTACATCGGCTCCGCCCTGCCGCTGCTGATGTACGCCAGCACCATCAACCGCTCGCTGCTGGACACCCTCGCCTCCGGGGAGATCGCCGCGGAGATCTTCCGCACCCTCGTCGCCTCGATCGGTCTGGTGCTCGCGATCCCGCTGACCACCGCGATCGCCGCCGCGCTCGCGGCCCCGCCGGTCAGCGCCGACGGGCGCCGCTCGCGACGACGTCAGCTCCAGGAGCGCCTGGCGCGGTTCTGAGGGGCTGTCCCACCCCGGGGCTGTCCCACCCCGGTGACCGGCCGGTATCCAGTGTGGGGTGTCGGAATGGAGCGCTGTTCCGACACCCCACACTGGATACCCCTCAGTAACGCATGGGTAGTGGCGCGGCACGCGCGACGACTCAGAGCACCGAGGCGAGGAAGCCCTTCAGGCGCTCGGAGCGGGGATGGTCGATGACCTGCTCGGCGGTGCCGCTCTCGAGGATGCGGCCCTCGTCCATGAACACGACCCGGTCGGCGACCTCGCGGGCGAAGCCCATCTCATGGGTCACCACGACCATGGTCATCCCGTCGGCCGCGAGGTCCTTGAGCACCCCGAGCACCTCGGAGACCAGCTCGGGGTCCAGGGCGCTGGTGGGCTCGTCGAAGAGCATCAGCTCGGGGTCCATCGCGAGCGCGCGGGCGATCGCGACGCGCTGCTGCTGGCCGCCGGAGAGCTCGGAGGGGTAGTGGTCGGCGCGGTCGCCGAGGCCCACCCGCTCCAGCAGCTCGCGGGCCTTCGCCTCCGCGGCGGCCCTCGGCAGGCCGCGCACCTGCACCGGCGCCTCCATCACATTGGCCAGCGCCGTCAGGTGCGGGAAGAGGTGGAAGCGCTGGAAGACCATCCCGATGCGGGAGCGCTGCGCGGCGATCTCGACGGGGCGGAGCTTCTGCCAGCGGCCGTCGGGCAGCGGCTCGGCGCGATAGCCCTGCACCACGCCGTCGACGAGGACGCGCCCCGCCGTCGGCTCCTCGAGCTGGTTGATGCAGCGCAGCAGCGTGGACTTGCCGGAGCCGGAGGGGCCCACCAGCACGGCCACCTCGCCGGAGCGGACCGTGAGGTCGCAGCCCTTCAGCACATGGAGGTCGCCGAAGGTCTTGTGCACGCCCTCGACCTGGATCACGACGGGGCTCGCGGCGCCGACGGGGTTCTCGGGCGTCTCAGGGTTCTGGCTCATCACAGCTCCACCTCCGGGAGCGGGTCCTGCGGGGTGGTGCCGGCGCTGTTCACGGCGGCCTGGCGGGAGCGACCGCCGCGGCCGCCCCCACCGCCGGCGCGGGCCGGGGTGCGGGCGTCGAAGCCGCGGCCGAAGTACCGCTCGAGGTAGTGCTGGCCCACCATCAGCACGCTGGTGATCGCGAGGTACCACAGCGCCGCGACGATCAGCAGCGGGATCGGGGTGAACAGCTTGTTGGCGATGCCGTTGGTGGCGAAGGTGAGGTCGAGGGTGAAGGGCACCGCGAGCACCAGCGAGGTGGTCTTCAGCATCCCGATGGTCTCGTTCCCCAGCGGCGGCACGATCACGCGCATGGCCTGCGGCACGATGATGCGGCGCAGGATCGTCCCGTTGCTCATGCCGAGCGCCTTGGACGCCTCGGTCTGGCCCCGGTCCACCGAGTTCAGGCCCGAGCGGATGATCTCGGCGAGATAGGCGCCCTCGTTCAGGCCCAGGCCGATCACGGCGGCCCAGAAGGCGGTGAGCAGGTCACGGGTGGAGAAGCTCAGCAGCTCCGGCCCGAAGGGCACGCCGATCACGATCTTGGGGACGATCACGGTGAACAGGCCCCAGAACACCAGCTGCGTGTACACCGGGATGCCGCGGAAGACGAAGATGTACGCCCAGCTCACGCCCCGCAGCACGGGGTTCTCGCTGCGGCGCATGATCGCGGCGGTCAGCGCCACGACGGTGCCGAGGATCATCGACAGCACGGTCAGCAGCAGCGTCCAGCCGACGCCCTGGACCACCTTGACGTCCAGGAGGTAGGTGGTGACGGTGCCCCATTCGAGCACCGGGTTGGTCACGAGGAACCAGATCAGGCCGAGGGCCAGGGCGGCCACGATCACGGCGGAGATCCAGGTGCCGGGCCGCGGCGCGGCCTTCGCACGGATCGGGGTGAAGCCCTCGTCGGGGGCATGGGTGGTGGTCACGGCTGGGGGTTCACTTCCGCGGTCGGGATCATTCCTGCCTCGTTGCCCCATGCGGCGAGGATCCGCTCCATGTGGCCCGAGTCGATGAGGTGCTGGAGGGCGGCTCGGATCGCCTCGGCCAGCTCGGGCTGGTCCTTGGCGACGACGATGCCGTTCAGCGCGGACTCCTCGATCTCGCCGATCTCCTCGAGGGTGCCGCGCGAGCGGGCGATGGCGTAGGCGGTGACCGGGGAGTCGGCCATGAGGATGTCGCCCTTGCCGCCGGCGACGTTGGTCGCGGCGTCGGAGTTCGAGGCGTAGGCGAGCATGTCGTAGCCGCGAAGTCCCTCGTCGCGGCACTGCTGGGAGCGCTCGATCGAGAGCTCCTCCTGGTAGGTGCCCACCTGGAGGGCGACGCGCTTGCCGCACAGGTCGTCGGGGTGGATGTCGTAGGGGTTCCCGGCCTTCACGGCGTAGGAGATCCCGGCCTGGAAGTAGGACACCATCGTCACGGCGGCGAGGCGCTCCTCGTTCACGGTGAAGCTCGAGATGCCGACGTCGTAGGTGGAGCCGACGGCGGGGATGATCTGCGCGAACACCGCCGCCTCGGTGCGGGTGGCGAGGCCGAGCACCGCGCCGATCGCGGCGAGCACGTCGATGTCGTAGCCGATCGCCTCGCCGTTGCTGCCGACGAACTCGCCGGGGGCGTAGTTCAGGGCCGCGCCGTTGACGAGCTCGCCGCGCTCTCGGATCTCCTCGGGAACGAGCGCAGAGATCTCGGGGACCTCCTCGATGCCGGAGAGATCGACCTCCGGCACGGCGTTCGACTCGGCGTCCAGCCGCTCGGAGGCGCGGGTGCAGGAGGCGAGCACCGGGGTGAGCGCGCCCGTGGCCAGGGCCAGGGGCGCGGCGCGCAGCAGGGTGCGGCGACGGGGTCGGAAACTGGTCACGGATGAATAGTATTCATAGCTCTGCATGACAACAAATCATTGTCGGGTCTCTCACCGGGCGCGCCTGCGGCCGCCCCTCCCCGGGCGCTCAGCCCGTCGCGATCGGCCCGGTCGTCGTCGGCGCCTCCTCGACGTCGCCCTGCGCGGCGAGCTCCTCCTCCGCGTCGATGTCCACCGCGGCGCCCTCGAACTGGGAGCGGTACAGCCGCGCATAGGCGCCGTCCGCGACGAGGAGCTGCTCGTGATCGCCCTGTTCGACGATGTCCCCGGCCTCCATCACCAGGATCAGGTCCGCATCGCGGATGGTGGAGAGGCGGTGGGCGATCACGAAGCTCGTGCGCCCCTCCCGCAGGCGGTTCATGGCCTGCTGGACGAGCACCTCGGTGCGGGTGTCCACGCTCGAGGTCGCCTCGTCCAGGATCAGCAGGCTCGGCCGGGCGAGGAAGGCGCGGGCGATCGTGACCAGCTGCTTCTCTCCGGCCGACAGGGTCGACTCGTCGTCGTCCACGATCGTGTCGTAGCCGTCGGGCAGCTGGCGGGCGAAGTCGTCGACATGGGTGGCGATCGCGGCGGCCTCGACCTCCTCGTCGCTCGCGTCCAGGCGCCCGTAGCGGATGTTCTCCCGCAGCGTGCCCTTGAACAGCCAGGTGTCCTGCAGGACCATGCCGGTGCGCTCGCGCAGCTGGGCGCGGGTGAGGTCGCGGATGTCGATCCCGTCGATCGTGATCCGGCCGCCGTCCACCTCGTAGAACCGCATCACGAGGTTCACCAGGGTGGTCTTCCCGGCCCCCGTCGGCCCGACGATCGCGACCGTGTGGCCGGGGTCCGCGACCAGGGACAGGTCCCGGATCAGCTCGCGGTCGGGGCTGTAGGAGAAGCGGACGTGCTCGAACTCGACCCGGCCCTCGCCGATGCCGGCCGCGGCGGTGGTCACCGTGGTCTCGGGCTCCTGCTCCTCGGCGTCCAGCAGCTCGAAGACCCGCTCGGCGCTGGCCACGCCGGACTGCAGCATCGTCGCCATCGAGGCGACCTGGGACAGCGGCTGGGTGAACTGGCGGGAGTACTGGATGAAGGCCTGCACATCGCCGAGGGTCAGCTGGCCGGAGACGATCCGCAGCCCGCCCACGATCGCGATGACGACGTAGCTGAGGTTCCCCACGAACATCATCAGCGGCATGATCAGCGAGGAGACGAACTGGGCGCCGAAGGTGGCGCGGAACAGGGTCGCGTTGCGCTCCTCGAAGCGGGCGGCGACCTCGTCGCGCCGGCCGAAGACGGTCACCAGCGAGTGCCCGGTGTAGGCCTCCTCGACCTCGGAGTTCACCACGCCGGTGGCGTCCCACTGCTGGGCGAAGAGCTTCTGCGCCCGCGCGCCGACCACGCCCGTGACCACGAGCGCCACGGGGATCACCGCGAGCGCGATGAGCGAGAGCTGCCAGGAGATCATCAGCATCATCACCAGCACGCCGAGCACCGTGAGGATCGAGTTGACCAGGCCCGTGACGGTGTTCATCAGGGTGTTCTGGATGTTGTCGATGTCGTTGGTGACCCGCGAGAGGATCTCGCCGCGCTTCATGCGGTCGAAGTACCTCAGCGGCAGCCGGTGCAGCTTCTCCTCGACGTCGCGGCGCAGGCGGGAGACCATCCGCACCAGGATCCGGTTCAGGGCCAGGCCCTGCAGCCACATCAGCAGCGCGGAGAGGGCGAAGAGGCCGACGGCCAGCCCCAGGGTCTGGTAGAGCGCCGTGAAGTCGATGCCCTCGCCGGGGGTGAGGGTCATGCCCGAGAGCATGTCCGCGAACTGCTCCTGCCCCTCGGCGCGCAGGCCGTCGATCACCTCGGCGGGATCGGCGCCCGCGGGGAGGTTCTTCGAGATCAGGCCGGTGAAGAGGATGTCGGTGGCGCGGCCGAGGATCTTCGGGCCCACGACGGAGAAGGCCACGGAGACCACGCCGACGAGGATCGCGGCGAGCAGATACGGCCGCTCGGGCCCCATCTCGCGCACCAGGCGCTTGGTGGAGGGCCAGAAGTTCTTCGCGCTCTGCCCGGGGCGGAGCCCGCGCGCGGCGTCCTTCTCGGAGGCGATCTCGTCGGCGGCGCCGGCCTCGTCGCCCGCGGGCTGCTGCGTGCTCTCATCGGCCATCATCACGCCACCTCCTCCTCGACGCCCTGGCTGCGGACGATCTCCTGGTAGGTCTCCGAGCCCTCGAGCAGCTCGGCGTGGGTGCCCTGGTCGACGATCCGGCCGTTGTCCAGCACGAGGATCAGGTCCGCGCCGGTGATGGTGGAGACGCGCTGGGCGACGACGAGCTGGAGCGCCTCGCGGGTCTCGGGCACGAGCGCCGCGCGCAGCTTCGCGTCGGTGGTGAGGTCGAGCGCGCTGAAGGAGTCGTCGAAGAGGTACAGCTTCGGTCTCGCTGCGAGCGCGCGGGCGATGCACAGCCGCTGCCGCTGCCCGCCGGAGACGTTCGTGCCGCCCTGCGCGATCGGGGAGGCGAGCTGCTCGGGCATCGCGGCGACGAAGTCGCGGCCCTGCGCGACGGTCAGTGCGTGCCAGAGCTGCTGCTCGTCGGCCTCGGGGCTGCCGAAGCGGAGGTTCGAGGCGACGGTGCCGGAGAAGAGATAGGGCCGCTGCGGGACCAGCCCGACGGTGTCCCACAGGACGCGGGCGTCGAGGTCGCGCACGTCATGCCCGTTCAGCAGCACCCTTCCCTCGCTCGCGTCCATGAGGCGCGGGACGAGGTTGATCAGGGTGGTCTTGCCGGCGCCGGTGCCGCCGATGATCGCGACGGTCTGCCCGGCGCGGGCGGTGAAGGAGATGTGCTCGAGCACGGGGCGCTCGGCGCCGGGATAGGTGAAGGAGACGTCCTCGAAGGTCAGCTCGAGCGGGCCCTCGAGGCTGCGGATCCCGTCGGTGCGCTGGTGGACGCTGGTCTCGGTCTCGAGCACGGCGGTGATGCGCTCGGCGGAGACCATGGCGCGCGGGATCATCATCGTCATGAAGGTCGCCATCATCACCGCGATGAGGATCTGCATGAGATAGGCGATGAAGGCGGTGATCGAGCCGATCTCCATCTGCCCCGAATCGATGCGGGGCGCCGCGACGAGGAGCACCAGCACGCTGGAGATGTTCAGGATGAACATGATGATCGGGTTGATGAGGATCATCAGGCGTCCGATGCGCCAGTTCAGGTCGGTGAGCTGGCCGTTGACGACGGCGTAGCGCTCCCGCTCGCGGTCCTCGCGCACGAAGGCGCGCAGCACGCGGATGCCGGTGATCTGCTCGCGCAGCACCCCGTTGATGTCGTCGATCCTGCCCTGCATCTGCTTGAACAGCGGCGCGGCCCGGACGATCAGCATCCCGACGGCGAGGAGCATGACCGGCACCATCACGGCGATCAGCCAGGCCATCCCGGGCTCGACCCGCAGCGCGAGCACCACCCCGCCGATGCCGGTGACGGGCGCCTGCACCAGCATGTTCAGGGAGAAGAAGATGAGCATCTGCACCTGCTGCACGTCGTTCGTGGAGCGGGTGATGAGCGAAGGGGTGCCGAACTCGGCGAGCTCGCGCGGGGAGAAGGAGTTCACGCGGCCGAAGACCGTCGATCGCAGGTCCTTGCCGACCCGCATCGCGGAGCGCGCGGCGAAGAAGTTCGCGCCGACGAGGGCGATGATGTTGCCCAGCGAGATCAGCAGCATGAGCGTGCCGAGGTCCCAGATCACGTCGACGTCGGCCTTCGCGACGCCGTCGTCGATGATGTCGGCGTTGAGGGTGGGGAGGTAGAGGGCGGCCAGCACGCCGACGATCTGGAAGAGCACCACCAGGGCCACCCAGATCCAGTACGGCTTCAGGCCCCCGAGGACGAGGCGCAGCAGGGTCACGAGAATCCTTCCGAAGGGCCGACCGGACCGAGTCAGGACCGGGCGGGTCCGGAGGGGTCACGGCGGCCTGGGAAGCATAGGACTTCCTGACGCCCTGACGCATCCGACCGAAGGAGGATCCGCGCAGGGCGGAACCCTGCGGGCGCCGCCGCGGCGCACGGTGACCCATGGGTATCCAGTGTCAGGTGTCGGAATAGCGAGCCTTTCCGACAGCTGACACTGGATACCCACCGGTCACCGCAGTTCGCGGCCCTATGGAGGCAGCCGACCGTGCGCCGGCCGGGCGCCGGCCAGGCGCTGGGCCGGCGATGGGCGGGCGGTGGATGGGCGCCGGGCGGGCGACCGCCGGGCCGGCGACGAGCAATGAGCGACGGGCGCGGATCAGCCGCCGGTGGTGTCCCCGTCGGCCGCGCCGCCGGTGGTGTCCCCGTCGGCCGCGCCGCCTGCGTCGGAGACCGCATCCTCGGGCGGGGCGATGGACATGTCCGTCACGCGCCATCGCTCCCCGTCCCACGCGACCATGGCGATGAGCTGCCCGCCGACTGCCTCGAGGGCGTTCGACTGCAGCGTCGGGTCGTCGACGAGCACGGACTCCGCCTGCGTGAAGTCGGCCGTGACCGTGCCGGTCGCGGGCGGCTCGCCGGTGCCCTCGAAGCTCGTCGAGTGCACGTCGAAGGCGCCGCCGACGAGATAGCCGTCCTGGGCGGCGAGCTGCTCGGCGTTCTGCAGGAAGGTCACGCACACCTGGCAGTTCGGGTCGACCTTGTCCTCCCACACGGAGATGTCGCCGCTGCTCATCATGTAGTCGTAGGAGCCGAGCAGGTACGTCACGGTCGCCTCGGCGCCTGCCTCGCTCCGCTCGGTCAGCTCCGCGGGCTCCTCGGGTCGGGGAAGGTCCGGGCGGGTCGGCTGCTCGGCGGGGTCGGCCGTCGGCCGGTTCTCGGGGTTGCCGGGATCGGTCTGGCTCTCGCTCGCCTGCTCGCCCCCGCCGGGGTTCAGCAGCTGCGAGATGCCGATCGCGCCCACGGGCACCAGCAGCACGAGGGCGAGGGCGACGACGACGAGGCGTTGGACAGGGCGGTTCACCCGCACCACGGTAGAGGACGCACCCGGATGGCGCCGGGGAGCCCTCGCCCGCGGTCCGTCGTCCTCCGGTCCTCTCCTCCCCACCGCCCGGCTGTGGATGACGCCGGCCGACCACCGCGCGGTCCGGCACGCTGAGGCGATGGCGCGTCGTCCGAGCCCCTTCCCGGTCTCTCTGCCCTGGCCGGTCCTCACCCGTGCGGAGGCTCTGCGCGCCGGGGTGACGCCGGGCCGTCTCCGCGCCGGCGACATCACCCGGCTCCGGCCCGGCCTCCTGACCAGGGACGGCCGGACGGGCACCGAGTCGGAGATCGCCTCGGCGTACTGCCGCACCGATCCGGGCGCGGTCGCCGTCGGGCTCACGGCCGCCCGGCTGCAGGGGATGCCGCTGCCCGATCACCTGGGGTCACGGTCCACGTCGCGACGGCCCCGGGTGCATCTGTCGCTCCCCCATGGCCGCGTCGGCTCCGATGCGGTGGTCCGATGGCATCAGTTCGTGCTCGCGCCGTCGGACGTGCGGCGGGCGCTGTACGCGGTGGAACCCCTCGAGACCGACGCGGCCCTGCTCGCCGCGCCGGTCCGGCTGACCACCCGGGCCCGGACCTGGCGGGATCTCGCTGCGCATCTCTCCTCCTTCTGGCTCATCGCCATCGGCGACCACCTCGTGCGGCGACCGCGCCCCGACCTCGAGAACGGACGCACCGAGCCGTGGTGCACGATCGCGGAGCTGCGGGAGCAGTGCACCGGCCGTCACGCGGCGGCGCTGTCCTCGGCGCTGGACGCGGTGCGCGTGGGCGCCGACTCGCCGCGGGAGACGCTGCTCCGACTCGCCTTCGCGCGTGCCGGGCTCCCCGAGCCGTTCCTGAACGTCCCGCTGATCGCACCGGACGGCACGGAGCTGCACGAGCCGGACTTCCAATGGCCCGCGCACCGTGTGTGCGCCGAGTACGACGGGCGGACCCACAGCACGCCCGACCAGGTCAGCAAGGACATCCGGCGAGCGCGGCGCGCCGCGGCGGCGGGCTGGGTCGAGGTGCGCCTGCACACGGGGGACGTCGAGCGGCGCTGCGCGCCCGCGATCGAGCAGGTCCGCGCGGCGCTCGCGGCGCGGGAGCAAGAGGGCGGGCAGGGCGGCCGATGAGCGGCACGGCGGCATCTCCACCCCATCCACCCCATGAGAACTGCTGGAATCCAGCGCGATAACGACAGCTCACACTGGATACCGCCCGGTCACCGACGGAAGGCCGGGGTCAGGGGCGGGGCAGGCCCACAGACGGGCGGCGGGGCGGCGCAGCGGGCGGTGGGGCGGTTCAGCGGGCGGCGACCCGGTACAGGAACAGGTCGGTGCGATAGGGCACGCCGACTCTCGCCCCGCGCGCGTGGCCGAGGTGGTCGTGGAGGTACCAGTCGAGGTTCGCGAGAACCTTCTGCCGGCGCTCCTCGGGGGCGGTGATCACGTAGCTGCGGGTGCGGGCGAGGTCGATGACGTCCTGGGTGGGCATCGGGTCCTCCCAGGTGATCGCGCGGCGGTCGGTGAGCTCGAGCTCGGGGCCGACGGTGGGGGCGAAGTCCTCGCGGTGGATGTCGCCGGCGTGCATGATCCGGGAGAGGCGGTGCACCCACGGGATCGTCACGTCCAGCATGTTCCACACCAGGGCGAGCACTCCCTCGGACGCGAGCAGCCGTGCGACCTCGGCCGACGCCTCCTCGGCGTCGAACCAGTGCCAGGCCTGCGCCACCGTGACCAGCTCGGCGGAGGAACCGGGCAGCCCGGTCTCCTCGGCGCGGGCGAGGTGGGTGGAGAGCGAGCCGGCAGCGATCGTGCGGCCGCGAGCCCGGGCGACCTCGAGCATCGCCGCGCTCGTGTCCACGGCGGTGACCTCGAGACCCCGCTCCGCGAGCGCCGAGGAGAGCTTCCCCGTGCCGGCGCCGAGGTCGATCGCGCGCAGCGTCGGGGCGGAGCCGGCGAGCGGTGCGAGCATCGCGTCGAGCACGGCGTCCGGATAGCCGGGCCGGAGCCGGTCGTAGTCCGCGCCCTGCCCTGCGAAGGCGCCCGCGAGGGTGCGCTTCCGCTCCGCGCTGCCGAAGCGGGGCTCGTCGCGGGCGGAGATCGGCGGGATCGGCGGGTGCAGGGGGTCGTCCACGGCGACGAGCCTAGGGGAATCCTGCCCCGCGACCGGTGGCCCCGCGACCGGCGCCGCCCCGCGCCCTCCCCTCAGTACGTGCCGGCCTGCGACCGCAGCCACGTGGCGAGCACCAGGCCCGCGAGGGCGAGCAGGATCGCGGTGACCGGGAGCGCCCGCGCCGGAGCGGGAGCACGTCGGCCGCGGCGCAGTGCGCGCAGCCCGAGCACGAGCCCGACGACCGCGAGCACCGCACCGAGCGCCGGCACGCCCATGAGCGCGAGGATGCCCGCGTGCCGCTCGTGGTGCTGCGCCGTGCCCAGAGCGTGCACCGCGACGAGCGCCGCGAACCCCACGGCGACGAGCCCCAGCACCACGTCGAGGGCGGAGCGGCCGACGGCCCGGTGTCTCTCGCGCGTCGGCTCCGGGGTGCTCATCGCTCCGCCCGGTGCGCGACCCAGGAGCGGTGCAGTCCGGCGTAGATCCCGCCCTCGAGGTCGACGAGCTCGGCGTGGGTGCCGTGCTCGACGAGGTCGCCGTGGTCGAGGACCATGATCCGGTCGGCGCGCTCGGCGGTGGAGAGCCGGTGGGCGATGGTGATGGTGGTGCGTCCGCGGGCGAGGCCGTCGATCGCCTGCTGCAGACGCACGTCGGCGGCGGGGTCGACGGCGCTGGTCGCCTCGTCGAGCACGATCACGTCGGGGTCGGCGAGATAGGCGCGGGCGAGCGCGACGAGCTGCCGCTCCCCGGCGCTGAGGGACTCGCCGCGCTGGCCGACGGGGGTGTCCAGCCCCTCGGGCAGCTCCGCGGCCCAGGTGCCGAGCCCCAGCTCGTCCAGCGCCCGGCGCATGTCCTCCTCGGTCGCGTCGGGGCGGCCGTAGCGCAGGTTCCCGGCGACGGTGGTGTCGAAGAGGAAGCCCTCCTGCGGCACCATGATCACGCGCGAGCGCAGCGAGTCGTAGGGCACCAGCGGCAGGGGCACCCCGCCGATGAGGATCTGCCCGGAGGCGGGGTCCATCATGCGGGTCAGCAGCTTCGCGAAGGTGGTCTTGCCGCTGCCGGTCTCCCCCACGATCGCGATGCGGGAGCGGGCCGGGATCGTCACGTCCAGGCCGTGCAGCACCTCGGGACCGGTCGGGTAGCGGTAGCGCAGCTGACGGATCTCGATGTCGAGCAGACCCTCCGGCAGCGCCCGCGCCCCGGGCACGGGCTCGCCACGGCGCCCGGTGCGCGGGTCCATGGCGCCGCCGGGGTCGGCGACGTCGGCCGGGGTGTCGAGCACGCCGAGCACGCGCCGCCAGCCCGCCACGGCGTTCTGCGCCTCCGAGAGCATCTCGATGCCCATGCGGACGGGCTGGCTGAACAGGGAGACGAGGAAGACGAAGGCGACGACGCCGCCGGCGGTGAGGTCCCCGCCGGGCAGGTCCGCGCCGAGCGCGCCGGTGCCGAGCACCACCCCGACCACCACCACGATCGCGGTGGCGAGCCCGTCCCCGGTCTCGGAGAGGAAGAAGGAGGCGGACTGCGGACGCAGCACCGCGAACTGCGCATCGCGCACCTCGCGGATGCGGGCGTCCTGGGCGCGCCGGGTGCGCTGCTCGATGCCGTAGGCGCGCACGGTCGCGGCACCGACGAGCGACTCGGAGACGGCGCCGAGCATGGTGCCGACCCTGGTGCGCACCACCTGGTAGCGGGCGCGGATCCGCCTCTGCAGCGTCCCCATGATCAGCAGGATCGGGATGTAGCACAGCCACACCACGAGCGCGAGCGGCCAGGAGTAGAAGACCATCACGGCAGTGGCGAGCACGAGCTGGAAGCTCATCACCACCAGCATGATCCCGCCGAAGCTCATGAACTGGCTGACGGTGTCGACGTCGCTGGTCACGCGCGAGACGAGGGCGCCGCGCTGCTCGGTGCCCTGGGTGAGCAGGGACAGGTCGTGGATGTGGCGGAAGGCGCGCTTGCGCAGGGTCGCCAGCGACGTCTCGGCCAGGCGGAACAGGCGCCGGTTCATCAGCACGTTGCAGGCCGCGGTCGCCAGCAGCACGAGCGCGGCGAGAGCGGCGGCACCGGCGACGAAGGCGACGTCGGGGACCTCCGGCTCGATGATGCCGCGATCGAGGATGGCCTGCACGGCGATCGGCACGACGACCTTGCCGCCGGTCGCGACCACGGCCAGCAGCAGCGTGATCCACAGCCCGCGCAGCAGCTCGGGGGTGAGCGCGAGGCCGCGGCGGATGGTCGAGAGCGCGCTCTCGTCGGTCGTCGCCTCCCCGCCGAGGGCGGAGGAGGTGCGGTCGGCGGGCGCGGCGGTCATCGGTCGGCCTCCTGCTCAGGCGCGTCGGCGGAGCCGCACTCGTCGGCGTCCACCTCCTCGCGGCGGTAGCGGCCCGCGCCGTGGATCTCGATCGCGCCGGTCACGGGGTCGGGCTCCGGGGCGGGCTCGTCGCTCGGCGGCGGCTTCGTCGCCTCGAGCAGGCTGTGGGAGATCGCGGCCTCGTCGTAGGCGTCCACCAGCGCGCGATAGCCCTCGCAGCGCGCGCGCAGCTCCTCGTGCCCGCCGACGTCGGCGACGCGGCCGTGGTCGAGGTGGACGACCTGGTCGGCCAGCGCGATCGTGGACTTGCGGTAGGCGATCAGCAGCAGGGTCGAGGAGGTCATCTCGCGGCGGATCCCGTCGAGGATCGCGAGCTCGACGCTCGGGTCGCAGGCGCTGGTCGCATCGTCCAGGATCAGCAGCCGCGGCCGACGGACGAGCGCGCGGGCCAGCGCGATGCGCTGGCGCTGTCCGCCGGAGAGGGAGCCGCCGCGCTCGCCGAGCTGGGTGTCCAGCCCGTCCGGCAGCGCGTCGACGAAGGCCTCGGCCTGGGCGACGCGCAGCGCCCAGCGCACGGTCACCTCGTCGATGTCCTCGCCGAGGGTGACGTTCTGGCGCACCGTGTCGTCGAAGACGAAGGCCTGCTGGAGGACGAGGCACACGTCGGCGGTGAGCGCCTCGGCGGTGAGGTCGCGCAGCTCGGCCCCGTCGAGCCGGACGCTCCCGGCCGTCGGCGGGACGAGTCCCGCGGCGAGCAGGGCGAGGCTGGACTTGCCCGAGCCGGTCGCGCCGACGACGGCGAGCACCCGGGTGCCGGCGCGCGGGTCGGCGCGCAGGGACACGTCGGTCAGCGCATGCCCCTCCCGCACGGCGAGCTGCTCCTCACGCACCCCGCGGCCGAGGATCACGGCGGCGGGGTCGTCGCGGTACACGAACGAGGCATGGTCGATCTCGAGCACGCCGGACCCGCCCGGCAGCGGGTCGGGGCCGTAGGTGCGCTCCTCGTCGACGTCGAGGATCTGCTGGACGCGGCCGCCGCCGACGACGGTGCGCGAGAGGTCCCCGAGCACCCAGCCGAAGGAGCGGATCGGCAGGGACATGAGCGTGAACAGGTAGGCGACCTCGACGAGCTGCCCGGTGGTGAGGTGCCCCTCCCCGATCCGCCAGGCCCCGAGCACCGCGACGGCGAGGATGCCGAGGTTGGGCAGGGCGTCGATCGCCGGGTCGAACCAGCCGCGGATGTAGCCGAAGCGGATCCCGGCGGTGCGCAGGTCGTCGGCGGCGCGGGTGAAGCGCCGCTCCTCGACGTCCTCGCGGCCCAGGGACTTCACCACGTTCGCGCCGTCGAAGGACTCGTGGGCGATCTCGGCGACCTCGGCGCGCAGCTGCTGGGAACGCATCGCGATCGGGGTCGCGAAGCGCTGCAGGAGCACGTTGAGCATGATCAGCAGCACGATCAGCGCGAGCATGACCAGCAGGATCACCGGGTCGATGCGGGCGACGACCACGGTCGCGTAGACCAGCATGACCAGGGTCGACAGCGCGAACGGGAAGGGCGCCATCGCGAAGAAGGTCGCCTCGACGTCGGAGTAGACGGAGCTGAGCAGGGTGCCGGTGGCCTGGCGGCGGTGCCACAGCAGCGGCACCTTCGCGTACACCTCGACGATCCGCTCGCGGTAGAGGCGGAACAGGTCGAACTGGGCGGCGGCGGCGAAGACGCGCCGCGCCATGACGGTCACCGCGCGCACGACGGCGATCCCGAGGATCGCGGCGCCGCCGCCGAGCACGAGGGCGGGCGCCGCCTCGCCGGCGGCGAAGGAGGGGACGACGACGTCCTCGGTGACGCGGCCGATGATCGAGGAGGTCGCGATCTGCAGCAGCGCGAAGGCGGTCGCGCCGAGCACGGCGAGGGCGAACCAGCGCTTCTGCTCCCACGAGCCCTTCAGCAGGCGCTTCAGGCCCGGGACGAGCACGGCGGGGTGCTGGTTGCCCGGCAGCTCGAGGCGGAGGTCCTCGCCACGGGGCGCGGCGGTGCGGGGACGGGTGTCGGTGCGGGCGGTGCTGGTCATGCGGTCACGAAATGCACGATGACCGCGATCGCGAAGGTGAAGGTGGACAGGATCGCGAGGGAGAACTCGATGAGGATCCCGGTGCCGAGCGCCTTCAGGGCGACCAGGGTGCTGTCCAGGCCCTTCTTCGCGTCCTTCTGCCGCAGCGACTCCGCGACGTAGAGCCCGAGCAGGAACCCGATCGGCAGGCCGAGGAGGGGGATGACGAAGAAGCCGACGATCGCCGCGGCGATCGCGACGTAGATCGGCCACATCGGCACCTCGGCGGCGTGGAGCCGGCGCCCGGTGAGGACGTAGCTGGTGGTCATCCCGGCCGCTCCGAGCACGAGCACGATGCCGAAGGCGATCCAGGCCGGCCAGCCGCCGACCACGATCGCCCACACGAGGGTCGCGATGACGATCGTGATGGTGCCGGGCAGGATCGGCACGATGATGCCGGTCAGCCCGATGGCGTAGGCGAGGCCGGCGAGGACCGTCACGATGATCTGGACGGTCAGGCTGTCGACCATGGGTGGCTCCTCCAGGGGCGGGGCGAGGGGTCTGGACGGCGATGCTGGACGGCGATGCTGGACGGCGGTCGCATGCGGCCCGGCCCGCGCGCGTGATCGTTCACGGGGAGGGCGCGGGAGCGGCGGCGTCGGCAGCGGTGCGGCGGGGCGACGGCCCCGCTCCGGGGCCCTGGCCATCCTACCTATCGGGCGCGCCCTGCGCGCGGGCTGCGGGTGGGCTTCACGATGGCCGCCCATCCCATGAGAAGTGTCGGAATCCGCCGCGATGACGACACCCCACACTGGATACCGAGCGGTCACCGCCCGGAGCGCACGGCGAGGCGGAGCGGAGCGACGAGGCGGGGCGGAGCGGCGAGGCGGGGCGGAGCGGCGATGCGGTGCGCACGGCGCGAGCGGGGCGGGCCCCGCGGCGGGGCCCGCCGCCGCGCTCAGGGCAGGCGCACCACCTGGCCGGCCCAGGAGAAGCCGCCGCCGAAGCCGACCAGCAGCGCGGTCGCGCCGGCGGGGATCCGCCCGGCCTCGCGCATCCGGGAGATCGCCAGCGGGATCGTCGCGGCGGAGGTGTTGCCGGAGGTGATGATGTCGTCGGCGACGATCGCGTCCTCGCGCAGGTCGAGCGCGGCGGCGAGCGGCTCGATCATGCGCAGGTTGGCCTGGTGGGGCACGAACACGTCGATGTCCGCCATGGTCAGACCCGCCGCCTCGACGATGCGCCGCGAGATCTTCGGTGCCTCGCGCAGCGCCCAGCCAAGCACCTGCCGTCCCTGCTGGGAGAAGGCGGGGCCCTCGCCGTTGATGGTGACGGCGTCGGCGAGCTCGGTGACGGTGCCCCACACGACCGGCGCGATGCCCGGCTCCTCGCTCGCGCGCAGCACCATGGCGCCCGCTCCGTCGGCCGTGAGGATGCAGGTGGTGCGGTCGGTGTAGTCGGTGACGGCGGAGAGCTTCTCCGCCCCGATCACGAGGGTGGTGGTGGAGGCGCCGGTGCGGATCGACATGTCGGCGACGGCCAGGGCGTGCTCGAAGCCGGAGCAGGCCGCGCCCACGTCGAAGGCGGCGGGCGCCGGGATCCCGAGCTGCTGGGCGACCCGCCCGGCGGCGCTCGGGGACCGCTCGTGGTTCGAGCAGGTCGCGACGATCACCTGCGTGACCTCGGAGGCATCCACGCCCGCGTCCGCGAGTGCGTTGCGGCCCGCGATCGCGGCGAGGTCGCCGACGTCGACCCCGTCGGCGGCGATGCGCCGCTCCTCGATGCCGGTGCGCTGGCGGATCCATTCGTCGCTGGTCTCGACGAGCTGCTCGAGGTCATGGTTGGTCATGATCCGCTCGGGCCGGTGGTGGCCGGTGCCGATGATCCTCGATCCGCCCGCGGGGGTCGGGGCGGCGAAGGGGCGCGCGGCGGCGTCTGGGGTCGTGGTCATGATGCTCTCCTGGTCCGGCGGATGCCCCGATGGTAGGGCCTCCGCCGGGGCGGAGCCTCAGAGCAGGTTCACCAGCAGCACGAAGGTGACGGTGCCCGCACCGACGCTGAGCAGGGTGCGCCGCCCGCCCACGAGGTGGACGGCGACGGTGACGGCCGTGGCGAGCGCGGCGGGCAGGAGCCGGGAGGCGTCGGCCTCGAGGGAGGAGCGCAGGGTGGTGACGGTGAGGATCGCGAGGATCCCGACCGGCATCCACAGGGCGAGGTCCGCCACCAGGCGGGACTCCCGCAGCGGGCGCAGGGCCGCGAAGGGCACGGCGCGCAGCGCGAAGGTGATCGCGAAGCCGATCGCCATGACGGCGAGGATGTAGGCGGTCTGGGTCATCGCTGCGCTCCCGCCCGACGACGAGCGCCCAGCAGATGACGCGCGATCAGCAGGGCGACGAAGCCGAGCATCGCCGCGAACAGGGCGTCGTCGGGGACCATCACGAGGGAGACCCCGAGCGACAGACCGGCCAGGACCAGGGAGGGCACCTGCTTCCGGGAGCGGCAGGCATCGAGGGTGAGGGTGATGAACAGGGCGCACAGCGCGAACTCGAGACCCTCGATCGTGCCGGGGATGAAGGACGCGAGCGCGACGCCGACGAGCCCGCCGCCCACCCAGTAGCTGTGGAACGCGGCCTGCATCGCGATCAGGCGGTACCGGTTCCAGGTGCCGGGGCTCGCGGCGGTGACGGCGTAGGCCTCGTCGATCAGGGCGTAGACCGAGTAGAAGCGCGCCAGCGGATGCCGCACCACGCGCAGGGGGAAGGAGAAGGCGTAGAAGACGTGGCGGAAGTTCACCAGCAGGATCGTCAGCGCGATGGTCGCCAGCGGGGTCGCCGCCGCCATGAGCCCCACCAGGAGCAGCTCGACGGAGCCGCCGAAGATGGCGATGGACAGACCCGGGGCGGTCCACCAGGGCAGACCGGTCTGCATCACGAGCACACCGAAGGCGATACCGATGGGGAACATGCCCAGTCCCGCCGCGAAGGAGAGCCGGATGCCGGTCGCGATCTCGCTGCGCGGCGTCGCCCCCTCCGGCAGCTCGCCCTCGCTGCGGCGCACCGCCTCGATGCTCACGTTCGTCATGTCAGCAATCATCGCAGTTCAGGTGTGGCATGTGATTGCGTCCTCTCGCGCTCGAGGGAGGTAGCGTGCAACACATGCACCTGGATGAGACCGATCGCGCAATCATCGACCACCTGCGCCGGGACGGGCGCGCCTCGAACGTGTCGCTCGCGGAGGCAGTGCACCTCACGCCGGGCCCGTGCCTGCGCCGTGTGCAGCGGCTGGAGGCGGAGGGCGTGATCCAGGGCTATGCCGCACAGATCGACCCCGCCGCGCTCGGCCAGGGCTTCGAGGTGATCCTCGACGTGGAGCTCGCCGCCTACGACCGCGCCACCGTCGACGGCTTCGAGACGCGGATGGCGGGCTTCGACGAGGTGGTCGAGCTGTACCGGCTGTTCGGCTCCCCGGACTACTACGTGCGGGTGGCGGTCGCGGACCTCGAGACCTACGAGCGCTTCCTCACCGAGCAGGTGATGACGAACCCGGGGATCTCGAAGGTCTCCTCCCGCTTCGCGATGAAGGTGCTCAAGAGCCCCCGGCCGCCGCGCCGCCCGCTCAGGCGGTGACGGTCAGGGTCGAGCGGGAGTCCGCGCCGCGGCGCACGTGGATCTGCTCGGCGATCTGCGCCTTCATGTCGCCGACGTGGCTGACGATCCCGATGGTGCGGCCCGCCTCGGCGAGCCGGCCGATCTCGCGGACCACGGTCTCGAGCGTCTCGGGGTCCAGGGAGCCGAAGCCCTCGTCGATGAAGAGGGTCTCCATCCGCACTCCCCCGGCCTCGCCGGTGACGATGTCGGCGAGGCCCAGCGCGAGCGCGAGGGAGACGAAGAAGGTCTCCCCGCCGGAGAGCGTCTCGGGCACGCGCACCTGGTCGGTGCGGCGGTCCAGGACCAGCAGATCCAGTCCCGTCTTGCGGGCGCCGCGGGCGCCGGTGTCGCGCTGCAGCTCGAGGTCGGAGCCGGAGAACAGGGCGAGACGGGTGTTGGCCGCCTCGATCACGGCGTCCAGGCGCCACATGAGCACGTAGGTGGACAGCTGCACGCGGTCCCCGTCGGCCGAGCGGCCGGTGGCGAGGTCCGCGACGCGCACGACGACACCGGCGTCCTCGCTGACGGTGCGCACCTCCGCGGAGGCGGCGGCGAGGGCGGTGCGCGCGGCGCCGGCCCGCTCGGCGATCCCCCGGCGCTGCGCGGCGATCCCGGCGGCCTCCCGGGCACCGGCCTGGGCGGCGGTGAGACGCTCCTCCGCGGCGGCGAGAGCGGATGCTGCCCGGTCACGGGCCTCGTCGCTCGCGTCGGTGCCGGCGATGCCGTCCTCGGCGAGGCCGTCGGCGAGGCGGGTCTCGTCCACCGCCCGCTGCTGCACGGCGGCGAGGAGTCTGCGGCGCTCCTCGGCGGGCAGCACCGCGGCGCGGGCCGCCTCGTCGGTCGCGAGGCCGCTGGAGGCGAGGGCCCGGTCGGCCTCGGCGGTGAGCTCGGCGGCGCGCTGCTCGGCGTCGGCGCGGGTGCGCAGCGCCTCCCGCAGCGCGGTCGCGGCGCGGGCCCGGGCGGTGTGGGCGCGGCGGCGGGCCGCGATCGAGTCGTCCTCGCCACGGGCCTCGTCCAGCCTGGTGCGGTCCGCGGCGAGGGAGCGGTCGGTCTCGTCGATGCCGGTGCGTTCGCGGGCGAGCGCGAGGGCGAGCTCCTCCTTCGCGCGGGTGGCCTTCTCCGTCGCGGCGTCGAAGGTGCTCAGCTGCGTCTCGCGATCCTCGGCGCGGGCCGCGGCGTCGGTCGCGGCGGTGACGGCGGCGGTCGCGGACTCGACCTCGGCGCGGGCGGTCTCGGGCGTGTGCTCCCCAGCCTGCTCGCGCAGGCGCTCGAGCTTCTCGCGGGCGACGGCGAGCTCGCTCTCGGTGCGGGACTGCTGCTGCTCGGCGGTGCGGCGGGCGGTCTCGGCGGCCTCGACCTGCTCGGGGCCGACGGCGTCCTCGGAGGGGCCGGCCGGGTCGGGGTGCTCGAGGGAGCCGCAGACGGGGCAGGCCGCCTGCTCCTCGAGGTCGGCGGCGAGCTCGGCGGCGATCCCGGCGAAGCGACGGCGGCGCAGTGTGGCCTCCTGCTCGGCGAGCTCGCGGGCCCGGCGCAGGGCCTCCTCGGCGGCGGTGCGGGCCTGGGCGACGGCGCGCTCCTGGGCGGCCGCGGCGGTCGCGGCGCGGTGCGCGTCCTCGGCGGCGGCGAGGGCGAGCTTCGCCTCGGCGAGACCTGAGGCGGCGGTGCGGGCCTCGTCGCGTTCGGCGAGCAGGGCGGTGCGCTGTCCGGGGCGCTCGGCGAGCGCCGTGGTCGCGGACTCGAGCTCCCGTTCCCGGGCGGCGAGCGCCTCGCGACGGCCGACGAGGGCGCGCTCCCGTGAGGGCAGCGCGGCCTCGAGGTCGACGAGGTCCTCGAGCGCTCCGGCGGCACCGGTCGCCTCCTCGGCCGCGGCGGCGAGTGCCGTGGCGGGCTCCTCCTCGGTCCGGGTGAGGAGGTCGACGAGATCGGGATGGGCGGGCCGGGTCTCCTCGGCGCGGGCGGTGAGCTGCTCGACCGCGCGGGCGGCCGCCTCGGAGGCGGTGTCCCGTCGGCGCAGCAGCTCGACGACGGGGCGTGCGGTCTCGTCCCGCTCGAGGGCGGTGCGGGCCCGGTCGACCTGGGGCTTCTCGGCCTCGAGCCGGGTGGCGAGCTGGTCGAGGGCGCGGCGGCGGTCGATGCGGGTGAGCGCGGTGCGGGCGGTCTCGGCGGCGGTGCGGGCGGTCTGCTCGGCTTCCTGCGCGGCGGTGGAGGCGGCGGCGGCCTCGGCGGCGCGGTCGGTGACGGCGGCGAGCTGCGCGTCGGCCGCGGCGGCGAGCGGCTCGAGGCGCAGGGCGGCGGCGTGCTCGATGAGCGCGGCGGAGTCCTCGTCCTCGAGGGCGACGGCCTCGGTGAAGCGGGCCAGCGCCGCGGCGAGGGTCTGCTGGGCGGCGTCGACCTGGCGCCTCGCCTGCCTGCGCATCTCCTCGAGCTGCTTCTCGACGGCGGCGTAGGTCTCGGTGCCGAAGACGCGCTGGAGGACCTGCTGGCGCTCCCCGGTGCCGGCGCGGAGGAAGCGGGCGAACTCGTTCTGGGGCAGCAGGACGGTCTGGGTGAACTGCTCCCGGGTGAGGCCGACGGCGCGCCGCACCTCGCGTCCCACCTCGTCGATGCGGCTGGCGATCACCTCGCTGCCGTCACCGGACCCGGCCGCGTCCGCGATCGCCGCGGACAGCGCCTGCGGGGAGCCGATCCGCCACATGAGCGCCTTGGCCTGCTCCTTCGTGGTGCCGGTGCCGCGCAGCTTCGGGCGCTGGAACTCCGGGGAGCGGCGCACGCGGTGCAGACCGGAGGAGGTCTCGAAGACGAGGTCGACGACGCTCGGCTCGGCGGGGGCCGCGAACTGGGAGCGGATGCGGTCGGCGCTGGTGGCGCTGCCGGCGACGTGGCCGTACAGGGCGTAGACGATCGCGTCGAGGATCGTGGACTTGCCGGAGCCCGTCGGCCCCTCGAGCAGGAAGGTGCCCGAGGCGCCGAGGGCGGCGAAGTCGATCTCGACGGTGCCGGCGAAGGGACCGATCCCGGTCATGCGCAGGTGGTGGAGCTTCACGAGGCCTCCTGCTGACGGCGCACGGCGGAGTAGGCGCGCTCGAGGACGTCGTGCTCGGCCTCGGTGGGGGCGCCGCCGGTAACGTGGGCGAGGAACTCGTCCATCACCTCGAGGGGATTCTGCTCGCGCCGCACGACGGGGGTGCCCTCCCGGGCCTCGCGGCCCTCGGGCGCGTACTCGGTCAGGAGCAGGTGGGGGTAGGCCTCGCGGAGCTGCTCCTGGAGGTGGGCAGGTCGGGCGGGGTCGGTGACGACGGCCTTCAGCCAGTCCCCGGCGTGCTCGTCGCGGCGGGCGAGGATCTCCTCGAGGGTGCCGCGCAGCTCGGTGAGGCGGCGCGGGACGGGGGTGTCGATGCGGCGCACCTGCGCGGCGGTGCCGGGCGCGCCGAGCTCGACGAGGAGGACGGACTTGCGGTGGTGCCGCTCGGAGAAGGAGAACGCGAGCGGGGAGCCGGAGTACCAGGCGGGCGCACCGACGCTGCGAGTGAGGTCCTGGCAGCCGTGGAGGTGGCCGAGGGCGAGGTAGTCGATGCCGCCGAGCACGCCGGCGGGGACGGAGTCGACGCCGCCGACGGTGAGGTCGCGCTCGGAGTCGCTGGCCTCGCCGCCGCTGACGAAGGTGTGGGCGAGCACGACGGTGCGGGCACCGGGATGGTCCGCGGCCCGTTCCCGCACCCGGTCCAGGGCGGCGCGGGTGACGGCCTCGTGGCTGCGGGCGAGGGGCTCCTCCCCCGCTGCGACGAGCTCGGTGCGCGCGCGGTCGGGTTCGAGATAGGGCAGTCCGAAGAACAGCACCTCGCCGTGCTCGTCCTCGACGGTGACGGGGTGCTCGATGCCGGGCACGTCGGTGAGGAGGTGGATGCCGCCGCGCATGAGGGAGCGACCGAAGCCGAGGCGCTCCGGGGAGTCATGGTTCCCGCTGGTCAGCACCACGGTGGCGCCGGTGTCGGCGAGGCGCGCGAGGGCACGGTCCAGGAGGGTCACGCTGCTCACCGCGGGCACGGCCCGGTCGTACACGTCCCCGGGGATCACGACGACGTCGACCTGCTCGGCCTCGACGAGGTCGACGAGCCAGTCGAGGAAGACGGCCTGATGCTCGTGCAGGTCCACCTTGTGCAGGGTGCGGCCCAGGTGCCAGTCCGAGGTGTGCAGGATCTTCATGCCCCCGAGCCTACGAGCGGGGTGCGACGGTCGAGTCACGGCGCAGTGCTCCTGAAGTCAGAAGGGCGGGGGTCCCCACTCGTCCCAGCCGCCGGGCGGCGGTTCCGGGGCATCGGGCGGCGGTTCGGAGCCGTCGGCCCGAGAAGGTTCAGGCGGCGGATCGAGGCGGGGCGGTGCGGGTTCCCCTGGAGGCGCGGGCGACCCGGCAGGTCGGCCTCGGAGGAAGGAGGTCCAGGCCGCGGTGAGCACGTCGACCATGTGGAGGCTGGCGGTGTCGATGTCGTCGATGACGGTGACGGCGTCTCCGTGGGGGCCGATCATCCAGCGGGTGCGTCCCGGCTCCGTCGGCGAGGTGCGGAGGCGGACGGGGTCCAGCAGGCCGTTGGTCTTGTCGAGGTGGTGCTGCCAGCACAGCAGGTGGAGGTTCTCGATGCGGGTGGGGCCTCCGGCGTCGGGCGTGCCGCGCAGGCATTCCTCGATGTGGTCGCACTCGGAGGCCCACGAGACGGGCCGGGTGCAGCCGGGCACGGCGCACTGGCCGTTGCGCAGACGCAGGTGCTCGAGCATCGCAGGGGTGGGCCTGACGCGCTCGGCGGGCAGCGGGAGGAATGCCCCGCAGCTCGCGTCGGTGAGGATCCGGTGCCACACGGTCGAGCTGCCGGCGAGGGAGCGGGCCATGGTCGGGGGCAGCGGGGTGACGCCGTCGAGAGTGCCCGGCTCGTCCGAGGCGCCGAGCAGGGTGAGGACGGGGACGGTGACGTTGAGACGGAATCGCTCGGCGGGCACCTCGACGCCGTCCACGTCCAGCTCGGCGCCCGTGAGGAGCATGAAGCGCAGGCGGGAGAGCGGGAGCGCCCGGCCCGTCTCCTGGACCGTGCCGTCGGGGTCGTGCGGGATCGGGGTGCCGTCGCGGAGCGCGCCGCGCTGCGCCGCCTGCACGGCGCGCGCTGATTCGTCCAGCGACTTCCAGCGGTGGATGATCTCGGGAATGGGGCCGACGATCTGCAGCATCCCCATTCCCGGCCGCGTGGCGGGAACGAGCTCCACACTTCGCTCGAGCTCTGCGGGCTCATCAGGAGCGGATTCACGCTCCCGGAGATGCTCGACGAGCGCCCGGAGAAGGGTGAAGAATCGTTCCGGACTGATATCCGGGGACCACGTCGAGAGCACGAGGTCGAGCTCACGGCGGGACTCGTCCGTCAGCGGCCGCGCCGACCTCAGCATCCGCTGGAACCAGGCCGAGGGCATGGCGCCGGACTCGAGGCGCGCGAGCGCCCGAGGGAACAGGTGCACGGCCTGATAGGCGTCGCGGAGCTGCCACCCGGCGGAGCTGCGGGTGACGCGCAGCCCGAGACCGGCGCGGAGCGTGTCGACCTCGTCCATCTCGCAGGTCTCCTCGTACTCACCCTCGTGCTCGTGGAGCTCGGCCAGGGCCCTGTACTGGGCGGCGAGGCTCAGCGCCACGTTCCGCTCGGCATCCCAGACGCGCTGCGTCGCGGCGCTGAGCTCGGGATCATCCGCGCATCCGCCGCGCTCCGGCAGGGCTTCACGAGTGCGCGCCCCGCGTGAGCCGACGTTCCGGAAGCGGCGCGGCAGGGAGTCGAGGAAGGCACCACCCTCGGGCGCATCGCTCGGTGGCAGGCCGGACTGGATGGTGCTCATCGATCCTCACCCCTCCCCGTCAGCACCGGCAGCGCACGGATCATGAAGTCCGTGCTTTCCAATGCCTCCACAGTAGACATCGGAGAGATCGAAGAGAAGGGCTCGGGGGAATATGTGGACAACTTTCTCGCCGAGTGCTGCATCTGGAACGCTATGGCCGTGCGGGCGCCTTCCTCTCCTCCACATACCCCGTTTATCCACAGGAATATCCACAGCATTTCCGGGGGTGTCGTTCCTCTGTCACACCCGCGTGCGAGGGCGGTGGGCCCGCGGGGCGGCGGGTCCGCAAGGTGGCGGCCGGCCCGGGGCGGCCGCGCCGCCGGACGCCGGACGCCGGACGCCGGCCGACCCCGCCCGAGGCCTGCCCTACACTCGGCCACTGGACACGGGGTGCGCCCGAGGCGCTGAGATCACACCCGTGGAACCTGATCTAGTTCGTACTAGCGAAGGGATGTCCGCATGAGCTCGGATCCTTGCACCCCGCACACCCCGCGCACCCCGCAGACCCCTGCCCCGTCGACCCCGCGCGTCCTCTCGATCGCGGGCACCGACCCGACCGGCGGCGCCGGCACCGCCGCGGATCTCAAGTCGATCACCGCCGCCGGCGGCTACGGCATGGCGGCGGTGACCGCGGTCGTCGCCCAGAACACGCACGGCGTGCGCGACATCCACGTCCCGCCGGCCGCATTCCTCACCGCGCAGCTCGAGGCGGTCTCCGACGACGTCGTGCTCGAGGCGGTCAAGACCGGCATGCTCGCCACCGCCGAGATCATCCAGGCCGTCGAGGCGTGGGTGCGCGCGCAGCGCCCGAGGATCCTCGTCGTGGACCCGGTGATGGTCGCGACCAGCGGGGACAGGCTCCTGGAGCCGGAGGCCGAGGAGGCGATGCTCCGCTTCTGCCGGCTCGCGACCGTGGTCACCCCGAACATCGACGAGCTCGCCGTGCTCACCGGCGAGCCCCGCGCCGCCGGGGAGGCCGGCGCCCTCGCGCAGGCCTCCCGGTGGTCCGCCGCGACCGGTGTCGCCGTCGTCGTCAAGACCGGGCACCTCGAGGACCGCGAGGTCACCAACACCTGGATCTCGCCCGACGGGACCCTCCACCCGGTGCCCTCGACCCGCGTGGACACCACCAGCACCCACGGCACCGGCTGCTCCCTCGCCGCCGCGCTCGCGACCCGCCTCGGCGCCGGCGAGGACCCTGCGACGGCCCTCGCCTGGGTCACCGACTGGCTGCACGAGGCGATCACGCACGGGGCGGCGCTGCAGGTGGGCAGCGGACACGGGCCCGTCGACCACTCGCACCGGGCACGCCGCCTCGCAGCGGAGGCCGAGGCCGAGCAGCTCCCCCAGGCCGTCCGATGACCGCCCTCGACGGACTCGACCCCGGCTCCTCCGGACCCCGCGCCACCGGGCCTCGATCCACCGGGCCCCGCGCCGTCGGCACCCGCGCGCTGCCGCCTGCGGGCCGGGCAGCGCTGCGCGCCGGGGTGGTCGGCAACCTCATCGACAACATCCACGTGTTCCTGCCGGTCACGGCGCTGGCGCCGGCGATGCTGGTGATCGCGGGTCCGTCGGCGACTGCTTCGGCCGGGGCGCTGATCATCGTCGCGATGCTGCTGGGCCGGCCCGTCGGCGGCGTGGTGTTCGGGCGGATCGCGGACCGCATGGGCCGCACCCGCACCACGCGTCTCGCGATCGGCGGCACCGCGGTGTGCGCCCTCGCGATCGCGGTCGTCCCCACCCACGAGGTGCTCGGCGCCGGGACGGTCGCGCTGGTGCTCGTGCTGCGGTTCCTGGGCGGGATCTTCGTGGCCGGGGAGTACTCGGCCGCGATCCCGCTGGCGATGGAGTGGTCGACGCCGCGACGCCGCGGCCTGATGAGCGGGCTGATCCTCTCGATGGCGCCGTGGGCGCAGGCCTCGATCGCCTTCGCCGTCGTGATGCTGCTGGCCGCGCTCGGCCCCGAGCAGTACGCCGTCTGGGGGTGGCGGGCGCTCTTCGTGGCGGGCGCCGCGCTGTCGCTCGGGATGATGCTCTACTACCGCCGCCATGTGGTGGATGCGCCGTTGCACGAGAGCGGGGCGCGGGAGGCCGACAGCCCCGCCCCGTCGGCCCCGCGCCCCGGGCTGCGCAGCCTGCTGGGCGGTCGCTGGGCGTCGGCGTTCTGGACGGCGTTCGTGCTGATGACGGGACTGTGGCTGCTCACCGACTCGACCGTGCTGCTGCTGACGGCGCGGCTCGGCACCGACTCCCTCCTCTCCCCGGAGGCCGTCCCGCTGGTGATGGGTGCGGCGGCGATCGCGCAGGCTCTGGTGATGGCGCTCGCGGGGCACCTGTCCAGCCTCGTCGGCCGCCGGCGGCTGCTCGTCGTCTGGGGTGCGGTCGCCGGGCTGCTCGGTCCGGTGCTGTGGTGGGCGGCGGTGCACGCCCCGAGCCTCGCCGTCGCCGCGCTGCTCGCGGCACTGCTGCAGGTCGCGACGGTCTCGGCCTACGGTCCGATCGCGGCGTACCTCTCCGAGCGCTTCCCCGCGACGGTGCGCTCGACCGGCTACGGCTCCGCCTACAGCCTCTCCCTCGTGCTGCCGGCGCTGTACCCGTTCTACGTCCCGGCGCTCGAGCCGTGGCTCGGCCGGCACACCACGGTCATGGCGATGGTGGCGCTCGGCGGGCTGCTCGTGGTGGTCGGGGCGCTGCTCGGGCCACGGCTGTCCCCGCGGGATCTGGACGCCGAGCTCGACGAGGTCGCCGTGAGGAGCGCACGATGACCCCTCCTGCCGCCGACCCCGCACCGGATGCCGATCTCGCCCCGGTCCTGCCCGTCCTCGCGGCGGTGCGGGAGGCGGCGCCCCTGGTCCACTGCCTGACAGCGACCGTGTCGATGCAGCTCGTGGCCGACGGGCTGCTGGCCGCGGGAGCGCGCCCGATGATGACCGAGACCCTCGCCGAGGCACCCGTCGTCACGTCCCTCGCGGACGCTCTGCTGATCAACCTCGGCACGCTCAGCACCGACGCGATGGAGGGCATCCCCGCCACGGTCGAGGTCGCCCGAGCGGAGGGACGCCCGTGGGTGCTGGATCCGACGGCGATCGGGCTCGCGCCCGTGCGCACCCCGCTCGCGCGGCAGCTCCTGGAGCAGCGGCCGACGGTCGTGCGCGGCAACGCCTCCGAGGTGCTGGCACTGGTCGGCGCCGGAACAGGCGGTCGCGGCGCGGACTCGACCGCCTCCGCGGACTGTGCGGAGGAGGCCGCGGCCGAGATCGCCCGGCGCACCGACGGGGCCGTCGCCGTCTCCGGCGCGGTGGACCTGGTGCGGGATGCGCGACGCCGGGCCCGGCTCGCCCGAGGCTCCGTGCTGCTGCCGCGCGTGACCGGCACCGGCTGCCTGCTCGGGGCGCTCACCGCCGCCTGCACCGCCGCCTGGGAGGATCCCTTCGAGGCCGCGCTCGCGGCGAGCACCTGGCTCGCGCTGGCCGGGGAGCTCGCCGAGACGCGCGCGACAGGCCCCGGCAGCTTCCGCATGCACCTGCTCGACGCCCTCGACGAGATCGGACGACAGCCATGACCCACCCCGCCCTGCAGCCCGGCCACCGCGCCCTGGACCTGCGCTGCTATCTGGTCACCTCCGGCTCCGACCGGCGCACCGTCGAGGTCGCGGCGCAGGCCGCGGCCGCCGGGGCCGGCGTCGTGCAGGTGCGGGCCAAGGACGCCACGACCGCGGAGCTGCTCGAGCTGGTGCTGGCCGTCGCGAAGGCCGTGCACACGGCCCGTCCCGCCACGCGGGTGCTGGTCGACGACCGGGCCGATGTCGCCGCGGCGGCCCGTGCCCGCGGCGCGCACGTGCACGGCGTCCACCTGGGCCAGGACGACCTGCCCGTCGCCGACGCCCGCGCGCTGCTGGGCCACGACGCGGTCATCGGCCTCACCACGGGCACGCTCGACCTGGTCCGCGCCTCCGCCGAGGTCGCCTTCGACCTGGACTACCTCGGCGCCGGCCCCTTCCGCCGCACGCCCACGAAGGACTCTGGCCGCGAGCCGCTGGGCGTCGAGGGCTATCCGGCGCTGGTGCGCGCGACGATGCTGCCGATCGTCGCGATCGGTGACGTCACCCCGGCCGACGTCCCGGCGCTGTCCCGCACCGGGATCGCCGGGGTCGCGCTGGTGCGGTCGGTGATGGACGCCCCCGATCCGGCGGCCGTGGTGGGCGAGGTGCTGACAGGGATGGGCGCTTGAGCCGCTCGTGACACCGCCGCGGCTCCGGCGTAGCGTCGGGACATGAGCCCCGATACTCGGTCCTCCGATGCACCGACCTCCCTGAACGTGTTCGACGTGATCGTGCTCGGCGGCGGGCCCGTCGGCGAGAACGTCGCCCAGTACGCGACCGAGGGCACCGACCTCACCGCCGCGATCGTCGAGGGCGAGCTGCTGGGCGGCGAGTGCTCCTACTACGCATGCATGCCCTCGAAGGCGCTGCTGCGCCCCCTCGCCGTCGCGGATGCCGCCGCGCACCTGCCGGGGATCACCACGCCCGAGATCGACGCCACCGCCCTGCTCGCCCGGCGCGACGACTGGGTCTCCCACTACTCCGACACCGGCCAGGTCTCCTGGGCCGAGGGGGCGGGGCTGCACGTGGTGCGCGGGCACGGCCGGCTCGTCGGCGAGCGCGAGATCGAGGTCGCCGGGGCCGACGGGCGCGTCCCGCAGCGTCTGCGCGCCGAGCGCGCCGTCGTCCTCGCCACCGGCTCCGTGCCGGTGATCCCCGCATCGCTGCAGGACCTCGCGCCGTGGACCTCGCGCGATGCGACGGGCGTGGTGGAGGTGCCGGAGGAGCTGGTGATCATCGGCGGCGGCGTGGTCGCGGTCGAGGCGGCGACCTGGCTGGCCGCCCTCGGCTCCCGCGTCACGATGCTGGTGCGCGGGGACGCGCTGCTGCGCGGGCTCGAACCCTTCGCCGGACGCCATGTGCTCGAGTCGCTGCAGGCCCTCGGCGTCGACGTGCGTCTGGGGACCTCGGTGATCGCCGGTGCGCGCGAGGACGCCCGGGACACGGGGCTGGGCAGGATCCACGGCGGCCGGGTGCGGCTCGAGCTCGAGGCCGACAGCCGCCGCGGCGCGGCCGACGACGGGCGCAGCGCCCTCGAGGCCGACGAGGTCCTCGTCGCGACCGGGCGCCGACCCCGCCTGCACGACGTGGGCCTCGAGACCGTCGGCCTCTCCCCCGAGGACGTCACGGGCGGCGCCGCGCTGCCGCAGTGGCTGCACGCCGTCGGCGATGCGAGCGGGGAGGCGCCGCTGACGCACTGGGGCAAGTACCGCGCCCGCGTGATCGGGCAGCGGATCCTCGCCGCCGCGACCGGGGAGGCGGCGGAGCCGGTGCCCGACCAGGTGCCGGTGCCGCAGGTCGTGTTCACGGATCCGCAGGTCGCGGCCGTCGGCCTCACCGAGGCGGTCGCCCGCGAGGCCGGGCACCGGGTGGTGACCGCGCAGGTGCCCTTCGGCGGGGCGGCCGGCTCGGCGCTGCTGCGCGACGACGTCACCGGCACCGCGCAGATCGTCGTCGACCTGGAGACTCGCACCCTCGTGGGTGCGACGTTCGTCGGCCCCGAGGCCTCCGAGCTGCTGCACGCCGCGACGATCGCGATCGTCGGCGCGGTGCCGGTGCACGTGCTGCGCCATGCGGTGCCGAGCTACCCGACCGCCTCCGAGCTGTGGCTGCGGTTGCTGGAGAAGCTGCCGCGGGAGATGCGCGCCGGCTGATCCGGGCCCGGCGCCACGAGACTCCTCCCTTCGGAGGAGATGACAGATCGCACTGGCGCCCGGGAGGCCCGTCGGGTGGGATGGAGGGACTCGACCATCCGCGGCCCCGCGCCGCCTGCCCCGGGAGGACCATGTTCCAGCGACTGCGCCGACAGCGGCAGCTCGGCCGCGCGAAGCCCGGCGACGGCAGCGCGCTGAAGGACCTGCGCTGGTGGCAGACGCTCACCCGCACCCAGTTCGCCCTGGACCCCGAACCCGCCGCAGGTCGCGAGGCGTCGTACATCGTGGACGTGCGCTATCTGGCCACCGAGCTCGAGGGCGGGAAGATCGCCGAGGGCGCCCGGCACGCGCCGATCGCCTTCTACCGCGACGGCCGACAGCTCCACATCGCGAACTCGCCGGTCGCCTTCGAGGTGCCGGGAGGGACGGTCGAGGTCGCGATCGGCAGCTACGGCCTTTCCCGGATGCACCTCGTCCCCTCGGACGACGGCCCCGCGCGGACGCTGCGTCCGCACCCCCGCTCGGCCGAGGGCCTGCGCGCCCGTTTCGGCAGCCGTCACCCCGGGGCGAGCCGACTGCTCGGGGCGCTCGCGATCGTGGTGCTGCTGATCGGGGTGGTGCTGATGCTTCCACAGGCCGCGGAGCTGATCACGAGCATCCCGCCGGTCGCCGAGCGGGTCGGCACCTTCACCTCGCCGATCCAGCTGCCCGCCTGGCTGAACGTCGCGGTCACGGTCGCCGGTGTCCTGGCCGCGGTCGAGCGCGCGCTGACCCTGCGCAACCACTGGCTGATCGACGCCGAGACCACCTGGACCTCGTTCGTGTGACGGTCAGGGACGCCACCGGGTATTCGCTGGTCGGAGACCCCGCAGCGCCGTAGCGTCGGCGCCATGACAGAGAGCTCCCCCGGTTCCCGGCCCGGCCCCGATCCGCTCTTCGCCGAGCCGCGACTGGCCGCCTGCTACGACACCTTCGACGGCGAGCGCGACGACCTCACCAACTACCGGGCGATCCTCGCCGAGCACGGCGCGCGCACGGTGATCGACATCGGCTGCGGCACCGGGTCGCTCGCGCTGCTGCTCGCGGCCGACGGGATCCGCGTGACCGGGATCGATCCCGCGCTCGCCTCCCTCGAGGTGGCCCGCGCCAAGCCCCGTGCCGAGTCGGTGACCTGGCTGCACGGCACCGCCGAGGACCTCCCCGCCCTTGAGGCCGACGCGGCCGTGATGACCGGCAACGTCGCGCAGGTGTTCACGACCGACGAGGCCTGGACCGCGACGCTGCGCGGGATCCGCCGCGCGCTGCGGCGTGGCGGGGTGCTGGTGTTCGAGAGCCGTCGGCCGGAGCGACGGGCCTGGGAGGAGTGGCAGGCCGACACGGCCGAGACGGTCCACGAGGTGCCCGGGGTGGGCACGGTCCGGCAGCGTTCGACGGGGTTCGAGGTCGCTCTGCCGCTGGTGACCTTCTCCGACGAGTTCCGCTTCGAGGACGGGACCGTGCTGACGTCGACCTCGACACTGCGCTGGCGGGACGAGGCGGAGCTGCGCGCTTCGCTCGAGGCCGCCAGATTCGACGTCGAGGAGGTCCGTGACGCCCCGGACCGCCCGGGCAGGGAGTTCGTGGTGATCGCCCGGGCGGTCTGAGCAGGGCTCCGGGGATCAGGCCTCGGTGCCGGTGTAGAAGCCGTAGGTCGCGTCGGCCCGCTGCTGCGCGACGGCGGGGTCCTCGCCGGAGGCGGCGTGCGCGACGGCCCATCCGTCGGCCGCGCCGCGGTAGAAGGAGCGGCCCTCGTCGGTGCCGGCCCAGGCCTCGGCCTCGGCCGGGGAGAGGGAGCCCTCCACGCCGCCGAGGTGCAGGGACAGGCCCAGCAGGCCGCCGTCCCAGCCCACCCCGGTCGCGCCCGGGCCGAAGGTCTCCCACATCTCGGCGGGGACGTCGGCGACGCGACTGGTGTGCTCGAGCTCGAAGCTGGTGCGCTCGGCGTCGACCTCGGCCAGGCGCACGGTCAGCCACGACACGGAGCCCATGGCCTCCCAGGTCGCGGAGAACTCGGCGGCACCGGCCGACGGCGGCTCGCAGGCAGTGATCTCGCCGCCCGCATTGCCCTCGAACTGGTAGCGGCCGCCGAGGCGGAGGTCGCCGCTGACCGGCAGGAACCAGCGCGGGATGCGCTCGGCCGAGGTGACGGCCTCCCACACGTCGGCGAGGGCGGCGGGGTAGGTCTGCTCGAGGGACTGGACGTGCATCTGCTCGCCGTCGCGCTCCTCGGTGCGATAGGCGCGGGTGACGGACTGCAGCTGGGCGGGGACGTCGACCATGTCAGGTCTCCTTCTCGGTGGCGGGGGTCGTCGCGGCGGGCGGGGTGCCCGTCGCAGGGTCGGTGTGGGCGGGAGGGCTGCCCGTCGTCGCAGTGTCGGTGGGGTCGGTGGCGAGGCCGGAGCTCTCTGCCCGCTCGGCGGCGAGGCGACGCGCACGCTTGCCGCGGGCGAGCTCGGTGCCGAGAGCGTCGAGCTTCGGCAGCCAGAACCGCTCGAAGGGCGTCAGCCACTCCCTCGCCTCGCGCGGGCCACGGGGGTCGAGGGCGTAGAGGCGCCGACGGCCCTCCGGGCGGACGGTGGCGAATCCGTGCTCGCGCAGGACGCGCAGGTGCTGGGAGACGGCCGGCTGGCTGATCCCGAACTCCTGCTGCACGATCTCGCCGATCTCGCCCGCGCCGAGCTCCCCGTCGTCGGCGAGGAGCTCGAGGATCCGTCGCCGCACCGGGTCGCCGAGGACGTCGAGCGCGTGCATGGGCCCATGCTCCACCCGCCCAATCATATAAGTCAACCCTTATGCGACAAGGGGGTCGGCGGCGACCCGACCCGGCCAGTTGATCGACCTCCGGTACCAGGAAAGTGGTACGGGACGTCGATCGACTCGGCGGCGCCGGTCACCGTCGCGCCGCGAGCACGAGTCCGCGGTAGGCGAGGCCGACGGCGACGAGCACCAGGCCCGCCACGATCGTGCGACCGGGCAGTGCGGCGACGAGCAGCACGCAGCCGGCGAGGCCGATCCACTGCATCGCCTTCGGGAACAGCCGCCACTGCCCGGTCTGGGTGAGCGCGGCGAGGTTCGCGACCGCGTAGTACAGCAGCACGCCGAAGGACGAGGCGGCGATCGCGACCAGCACGTCGGAGGCGAGCAGCACGAGCAGCACCACCGCGACCCCGGCCGCGGTCTCCGCCCGCTGCGGGACCGAGAAGCGCGGGCTGACGTGCGCGAGCACGGGCGGCAGGTCCCGCTCCCGCGCCATGGCGAGCACGGTGCGGGAGATGCCCGCGACCAGGGCGAGCAGCGCACCGGAGGCCGCCGCGACCGCGCCGATGGTCACGACCACGGCCCAGACCCCGCCCGCGCCGACCGCGTCCAGCGCCGTGCGGAAGGGCGCCGGGCCCCAGCCCTGCTCGCCCGGTGCCGGGCCCACCAGCACGAGGATCACCGACAGCACCAGGTAGATCGCACCGACCGCGGCGAGCGCGAGCAGGATCGCGCGGGGGATGGTGCGTCGCGGCTCGACGACCTCCTCGCCGAGCGTCGCCACCCGGGCGTAGCCGGCGAAGGCGAAGAACATCAGCGCCGCGGCCTGCACGAGGGCGAGGACGATGCCGAGCGCGCCGCCCTCCCCCGCGCCGGCGACGGCCGCGAGCCCGCCGTCCCACAGCCCGGCGGCCTGCCCGGCGAGGGGGCCGGGCACCTCCCACGTCCCGGCGCCGGCCCCGTCGCCCGCGCCTCCCGCCGGCCCGCCCGCCACGACCCCGGCGAGCAGCCGCACCCCGGTCAGCACGAGCGCGGCGAGGGCGACCGCGACCAGCACCCGGGCGAGCGCCGCGGTACGGGTGATGCCGACCAGGTTCACAGCCGTCAGCGCCACCACCAGGAGCGCCGCGACGGGCCGCTGGAACGGCTCGGGCACGAGATACGCCGCGACGACCAGCGCCATCGCCGCGCAGGAGGCGATCTTCCCGATCACGAAGCACCAGCCGGCGAGGAACCCCCACCACGGCCCGAGCCGCTCCCGGCCGTAGTGGTAGGTGCCGCCCGCGGCGGGGTGCTGGGCGGCGAGCTGCGCGGTCGAGATCGCATTGCACAGCGCGACCACGGCGGCGACCAGCACCGCCGCCGGGGCGAGTGATCCGGCGAGGTCCTGGGCGGCGCCGAGGGAGACGAAGGCGCCGGCTCCGATCATCGAGGCGAGGCCGATCACCACCGCGTCGCGCAGTCCGAGGCGGCGGGAGAGGACGGCAGGTCCAGAGTTCATCGAGGTCCGTTCGGGTGCTGGGGCGACGTGTCCGCGGAAGGGACGTGAGGAGCGCCCGGCCTGTGATGTGGAGGCCTGGTGCCGCTCACGTCCCTTCAACGGTCAGCCGGTGGTGACGCCCGGGCCGGGGCCGGAGAGGACCGGCCCCGGCGGCCCGGGTCAGAGGCGGTCGAAACGGTACAGCCAGGCGGCGGTCTCGGCGCGGTCGACGCGGGCGTTCGGGCGGAGGTCGTCCCCGTCTACGATGCCCTCGTCGAGGCCCTCGGCCTGCAGCCACGCGATCGCGTCGGCCTGCGCGTCACCGCTGGGCGAGCCCACCTCGGGCGAGCCGGCCGCGGCGTACAGCGCCTCGGCGACCATCCCCCGGCTCAGCGCCGCGCTCGGGCGGAACGCGCCGCCCTTGTTCGCGGTGAGCACGCCCTCGGACTCGGCCCACAGCATCGCCTCGTAGTGCGGGTGATCGGCCTTCACGTCCTTGAACGGCGAGCTCGCGGGGACATCCACCTCGGGACGGCCCGCCATCTCGTACAGGCCCGCGGCGAGGGTGACGCGGTCCGCGGCGCGGGTGGGACGGAAGGTGCCGTCCTCCCCGCCGGGGACGATGCCGCTGCCGGCCGCCCACCTGATCTCGTCGTGGTACGGGTGGTCGGAGCGCACGTCGGTGAAGTCCGGGAGGGTCGGCGCCTCCTCGTACCCGGCGTCCAGTCCCACGATCATCGGGTCGTGGTCGGAGGAGGCGAAGGGGCCCTCCTCGTACAGATCCACCACGTTGTTGCGGTAGCGGCCGTACTGGGCCATCACCGACTCGGGGCCGTTGATCTGCCAGTCGGTCGCGCCGGTGACGCGCTCGGCGGCCGACGGGGAGGCGATCACGTGGTCGAGCGAGCCGACCATGCCGCCGAAGCTGTAGGACCAGCCCTCCGGGTCGTGGGTCTCGCCGAGGTTCACGAAGCCCTGCTCGTAGAACGTCTGCAGCGGCTCCTCCTGGGTGTAGGCGTTGAAGTCGCCGCCGTGCAGGACGTCCTCGACCCCGAGCTCGGATGCGGTCTGCTCGCCCCAGGTCAGCAGCGCCTCGGCCTGCTGGAGGCGGGAGGTGCGGGCGTTGCCCTGGACCGGGTCGGCCGGGAGGCCTGCGTCCTCGGCGTCGGCCGAGCCCTTGGACTTGAAGTGGTTGATGGTGAAGAAGAACGGCTCGCCCTCGACCTGCTGGGCACCGTCGCCGTCGATCGGCACGAACACCTGGCCGAGCGGCTCGCGGGCGTTGTCGAAGGCGGGGTCGTCGGCGAGGATCTGCATCTGCCCCTCGGGGCGCACCTCGGCGGGCTTGAAGATGATCGCGTTGGTGATCACGTCCTGGCCGCCGTCCAGACCCTGCGCGGCGTAGGCCTCACCGGTGGGGACGTAGGCCCAGGTGCCCTCGCCGTCCTTCTCGTTCAGTGCGGCGACGAGGGTGGCGGTGGCCTCGTCGGCCTCCTCCCCGAGGCGGGCCGAGTTCTCGATCTCGGTCAGGCCCACCACGTCGGCGCCGGTGCCGGAGATCGCGTCGACGATCTTGGACTGCTGGCGCTCGAGGTCGTCGGCGCCCCACGCGCCGCGCAGGTCGCAGCCTCCGCGCACGGTGGTGCCGTTCCCGTCGATGTCGGTGTAGGGCTCGCAGCCGGGGGTGTCCTCGCCGAGGGTGGTGAAGTAGTTCAGCACGTTGAAGGTGCTGACCTGCACATCGCCGCCCACCTCGTCGGGGGTGTCCTGGCGGGTGTTCTCGAAGTCGACGCCGTCGGTCTCCGCGGACTCCCACGGGGTGGTGGTGTTCAGGCGCCAGGCGTCGAAGGAGTAGGCGACCACGACGGGCTCGGTGAAGACGGGGGCGGCCCCGACCCGCACCGGCTCCTCGGTGGTCAGCCAGCTCATCGGCTCGGTGGGGGTGCTCTGGAAGTTCGTGGTGCGGCCGTCGTCCAGCAGCACCTTGAGCTCCTCGCGGCTCTCGTAGTAGGCGGTGGCCTCCTCGCCGGGGCGCATGATGTCCCCGGCCTGCTGGAGCGGCTCGTCGCCGATCGCGAGGGCCACCTCGCCGTACTGGTTCGTGGCGTACACGTCGGTGACGGTGAACTCCTCCTCGCCGGGCAGGTAGAGCATGTGCTCGATGCTCTCGCGCTGCTCCTCCTCGGTGGGGAAGCCGCCGTCGAGGGTCGCGGGCTCGACCGGCTCGAGCGCCTCGTCCAGCGGTTCGAGACCGTCGGCGCCGACGGTGATCTGGGTGGAGCCGTGGTACTCGGAGACCTCGCCGGTCACGCGCACGGAGTCGCCGATCTCGACCTGGGAAGCGGTCGACGGGGAATAGACGAACACGGCGGTGGAGCCGGTGTGGGTGTCGACGTCCAGCGCCCCGCCGGTGCCGCCGGTCTGGATGACGTAGCCGTTCAGGCCGCCGGTCGCGTAGACGGCGGTGACGACGCCCTCGGTGGTCACGGCCTCGCCGACGAGCGGGCTCTCGGCGCCGGTGCCCTGGATCTCGGCGATCGACACCTCCTGCGCCTCGCCGGGCTCGCCTCCCTCACCGCAGTCCTCGGTGACGGGCAGCTCGGCGGTGATCTCGGTCCCGGTGGCTGGGGCGGTGGTGATGGTCAGCGGGACGGGGGCGCCCTCGGAGGCGCACAGGCCCTCGGCGAGGGCGACCTCGGCGAGGGGCGCGCCGGTCTCCTCGTCCGGGCCGTAGGGCGCCTCGAAGGTGCCGTGCTCGCCCACGTCGACGGTGACGGAGGTGATCTCCGGTGCGCCGAGGCTCTGGGACTCCAGGCCCGCGAGGCGCAGCGTCGGCGCGTCCTCGTCGCCGGCGAGCTGCAGGTCCACCTGGCGCTGGGAGTAGTCCGGCGCGAGGTCCTCGTGCGCCTGCAGGTAGGCGATGAACGCATCGCGGTCCAGCACCCCGGAGTCGCGCACGTCCTGCGCCTCGGAGAGGGCCCACATGTTGTCGCCGCCCTCGAAGAGGAAGCTCGCGGTGACGATCGTGTACGTGCCCTCGGGATCGATCGGCTCGCCGTCCACGCGGATCTCGAGGACCCGGTCGTCGGTGCCGCGGCTGCTGTCGTAGACGTACTCGACGTTCTCGGAGACGCTGAAGGCGAGGAACGCCTCGTCGCCCTCGTCGACGTCGCCGCCGTCCTCGCCGCGCTGCCACTGCTCCTCGAGCATCTGGGTGAGCTGGGCGCCGGTGACCTCGCCGGAGTTCAAGGTGTTGCCGAAGGGGACCATGCTGTTCGCCTCGGCGTAGGTGACCACGCCGTCGCCCTCGCCCGCGGGGGACTCGGCGTCCCAGAGCTCGGCGCGGATGCCGCCGGGGTTCATGAACCCGATGACCTCGTGCTCGCCGGCCAGGCCCGCGTCCTCGAGGTACCACCGCATCGAGTCGGCGAGCATGTTCCCGGCCGCGGAGTGCCGGGCGCGGTTGTCGCCCTTGGTGGTCGCCTGCTCGGTGACCGGTGAGTCGGGGGTGCGCACGCCGTCGATGTACGAGGCCTTCGTGTCGTCCCACGAGGTGGTGATGTCCCCGTCGATCGAGCCGACGGGCTCCGCACCGACCACGGCGGCCTCGTCGATCGCGGACTGCGCGATCTCGGTGACCTCCTCGGTGACCTCGGTGGAGGTGGTGCAGTCCTCCCCGGTGGAGCGCAGGGCGGGATCCGCGGAGACGTCCCAGTCCCCGTCCTCGCCGCGCTGCAGGGTGACGGTGCCGAGGTTCGCGGCGCTCGAGCCGGTCTGGAGGATCGGGCGCTCCTCGCCGTCCTGCCCGGGCACGGGGGCGGTGAAGGCGTAGGTGCGGTGGGAGTCGCCGTTGAAGATCGCATCGACCTCGGCGTCGGTGCCGGAGACGATCTGGTCGAAGATCGGGTCGGAGTTCGTCGGCGCGGAGCCGACCTCGCCGCTGCCGCTGGCGCCCTCGTGGTAGAGCGCGACGGCGACGTCGTACTCGACCCCGTCGGCCTCGAGCTCGCCGATCACGTCGTTGACCGCCTCGACCGGGTTCCCGAAGGTGAGGCCATCGATCGCGGCGGGGCTGACCTTGCCGACCGTCTTCGTGGTGACCGCGCCGATCACGGCGACCTCCACCCCGTCGCGCTCGACGATCGTGTACGCGTCATGGACCCGCTCGCCGGTGGCCTCGTCGTACACGTTCGCGGCGAGGTCGGGGAACTCGGTGCGCGGCTCGATGCGCTCGAACAGGTCGGCCTTGCCCTGGTCGTACTCGTGGTTGCCGATCGCGGTCGCGTCGACGCCGAGGGCGTTCAGGACGTCGATCGTCGGCTCGTCGTCCTGCACCGCGGACTCGAAGGCGGAGCCGCCGACGTTGTCCCCGGCGGAGAACAGGAACGAGGTCTCGCTCTGCCCGCGCACGGTCTCGACCTGGCAGGCGAGGGCCGAGGCGCCGCCGAGCGCGCCGTGGAAGTCGTTGAAGCCCATCAGGGTGATCTCCTGGCCGGGCTCGGCCGCGAGCGCGTCCTGGGGGAGGAATGCTCCGGACAGCGCGAGCGCTGCGGCGCCGAGGCCGACGGCCGCGCCGCGCAGGGCGCCTGCGACAGGGTGGGCGTGCATGGGGAGTCTCCTGGGAGGTGCGGCCGCGAGACGGCCTGAGCGGGAGGGGAGGGACGGAGAGGGAGGGAGCCGCGCCGGGGTGCGCGCCATCACATCTCACCCCATCCGCGGCGATACCGCCACCGGTTCGGCGGACCGGGACGGAACCGTCATCCGCCGTTCACCCGCCCGGGCCGGCACGAGACGCCGCTCACCGTGCCCGCCCCGAGCGTGTGAGTCGTGACCGGATGGCCCGCTCGTGCTGGTGCCCCGCCGCGCAGAAGTGGGTAGCATCGGCGAGGACTCTGGACGGTCCGGGTCTCCCGCCCCGCGGCCCCGGCCCGACGATCTCGGATCGGATCGCGGACGGCCCTCACCGCCCGAAGCCCGCACACTCCGCCGCTCTCCCCTCGATCAGATGCGGTGCACGACCTGGCCGGCCACCGCCGCGCCCCGTCGGCCGACGCGCCGCCCAAGGAGTCCTCCCCATGATGCTGCCGTTCCTCAGCCGCCGTCCCACTGTCCCCGCGAAGGACGGCGCCAGCTGGCCGCACGTGGTGATCGTCGGCGGCGGGTTCGCCGGCGCCAACGCGGTGCTGGGCCTGCGCGACTCCCGGGTGCGCGTCACCCTCATCGACCGCAACGTCTACAAGACCTTCCAGCCGCTGCTGTACCAGGTCGCGACCGCGGGCCTGAACCCGGGCGACGTCACCATGTTCCTGCGCGGCCTCTCGCTGAAGGTGCCGAACATGCGCTACCGCCAGGGCGAGGTCGTGGGCGTGGACCCCGAGCGGAAGATCGTCACGCTCAACGAGGGCCAGCGCGGCGACCAGGAGCTCTCCTACGACTATCTCGTGCTCGCGGGCGGCGCGACCACCACCTACTTCGGCACGCCGGGCGCCGAGGAGCACGCGATGCCGATGTACACGCGCGCGCAGGCGCTCGCCATCCGCGACCGGGTCTTCTCGGAGCTCGAGCGCTCGAGCCGCGAGGCCTGGCGCACCCACGACAAGCTGCACGTGTGCATCGTCGGCGGCGGGCCGACGGGCGTGGAGATCGCCGGGGCGCTCGCGGACTTCCGCATGCAGGAGCTGGACATCCTCTATCCCGAGATGGACCCCGGCACCCTGCAGGTCACGGTGCTGCAGCGCGGGGACGAGCTGCTCAAGGAGTTCAGCGACAAGTACCGCCAGTACGCCGCGGACGAGCTGCGCGATCGCGGGGTCACGCTGCGCCTGGGCCACGGGGTCAAGGAGGTCGGCTACGACCACGTGGTCCTCGATGACGACTCGATCCTCGAATCGGACATCACCATCTGGGCCGCGGGCGTCGCGGTCCCCGACGCGGTCTCCGAGTGGGGTCTGCCGCAGGACAAGCGCGGCCGCCTTGCCGTCGACGACCACCTGCAGGTCAAGGACTTCCCCGGCGTGTACGCCGCAGGCGACATCGCCGCCCAGGACGAGCCACTCCCCCAGCTCGCGCAGCCCGCGATCCAGACCGGCGCGGCGGTGGCGCGGTCGATCGCCGCCGACGTGAAGGGCAAGGCCCGGCCCACCTTCTCCTACACGAACCTCGGCACCATGGCCACGATCGGTCGCCATGCCGCGATCGCGGAGATCCCCTTCCTGGGCGGCCTCTCCGGCTCGATGGGCTGGGCGGCCTGGCTCGGCGTGCACATCACCAAGATGCTCGGCCACCGCAACCAGCGCGCCGTCGCGATGAACCTCCTGTCCCTCTACGGCGGCTCGCGCGCCACGCACCAGCCGAACCCCGTGGTGGGCGAGGTCGACTCGCTGCGCGCGGCACGGATCTTCGAGGAGCAGGCACGCAACCGGCTCTTCGGCCTGAACGCCGGCGCCGCCTCCCCCGTCTCGCCGGTCTCCCCCGGCTCCGCCGACGAGGCCGACGAGGCCGCCGCCGTGCGCTGACCCCCGGGCGCGGCAGGGTGGGGCGGTGCGGGGTCAGCGGGCGGTGCGGATGAGCTCGACGATCCGGTCGGCGTCGGCGCGCAGAGGGTGCTGCGGCGGCGATGCGGCACCGGGGGCGGGAGCGCGAGCGGCGGCGTCGTCCGGCGTGGCGCGGGACGGGGCGGCGTCGGCGGCGGTGGGAGCGTCGGGGAGCGGGGCGGCGTAAGCGGCGGCGGTGCGGGCGTCGGCGAGGCGGGCGGCTGCGGCGCGGTCCTCGTCCGTGACCTCGCGCTGACCGTCCGCGACCTGGTCCAGCAGGTCCTGGACGGCGCGATGCGGCGGCAGGGCGGGGTTCATCGCCAGCTGCTTGGGCGGCCGGCCCCACGCCCCCGTCAGTCCCAGCCAGCGGATCGCCGTCTCCCGCACGCGCAGCTCGCGGGTCAGCTCTGACCAGGCGAGGTCCCCCGCGCGCCGGCGCAGGCGCTCGGACTCGAGCGCCCTGGCACCGGCCCCGGCACCGGCACCGGCATGCAGCGCCGCCCAGCGTTCCTCGCGGGCGCGGCGACGGTGCCGCCGGATCGCGAGGACGACCACGGCGGCGGCGGTGGCCAGCAGCGCGGCGAGGCCGAGCAGGCTCACGGTGCCCCACTCGATGCGCTGCACGGTCTCGGGCGAGGGGCCCTGCTCGGCGGACTGGTCCTCCTCGGTCGTCTCGGTGGTCTCGTCCTCGCTGGTGCCCTCCTCGCTGCTCTCGCCCTCCTCCTCGGAGGTCGGGGCCTCGGCGGTGTCCTCGGGCGTCTCGGGCTCCTCCGCGTCGGGAGCCTGCTGGGTGACCTCGGGGGCGCTCACGCCGTTCGCGGCCGCGGCGGGGGTGGGCTCGAACCGCACCCAGCCGTGCTCGGGGCCGAACCACACCTCGGGCCAGGCGTGGGCGTTGCGGGCGGTGACCACGTGCTCGTCCCCGTCGACGTCCCCCGCCGTGAACCCGATGACGACCCGGGAGGGATATCCCTGGGCGGTCATCATCAGGGCGAAGGTGGAGGCGAACTGCTCGCAGTAGCCGATCCGGTCCTCGAGGAAGGAATCCAGCGGGTCCTCGCCGGGCGGGGTGCTGACCGTGAGGGAGTACGCGAAGGAGGTGCTGAAGTACTCCTGGAAGGCGACCGCGGCGTCGAAGCCGTTCTCCGCCCCGGCGTCGTCCACGAGCTGCTGCGCGAGCTCGGCCGCGGCCTGCGGCACCTCGTCCTCCGAGGTGTAGCCGGTCGCGAAGGGGGCGCGGACCGCCTCGGGGGCGACGGCGCGCAGCTCCTCGGCGGAGGAGGTGCGCTGCTCGGTGAGCACGGTGTAGTGCTGGCCGGACAGGTCCGGGGGCACGAACTCGAGCCTCGCCTCGCCGTCGGTGGGCTGCAGCGTGATCGCGCGGCGCAGCGCGGTGCTGCCCGCGTCCACCTCCCGCACGTTCTCCGGCATCGGCAGCCGGTCACCGCCCAGGCTCTGCAGCTCCACGTCGGTCTCCTGGAGGTCGCCGCTGTCGGCGTCCACCGCGGTCCCGTCCTCGCGCGCGTCGGAGAAGGAGGTGACCCCGAGCACGGGCTCCTCCCCGCGCTCATCGGCCCGGTAGGTCTCCCCGTCGAAGCGGTTCAGGGTGCGCAGGCGCAGGTAGGAGGGGTCCTCGGAGGTGGTGGTGTAGCGCAGCACCTCGGTGTCGGACTGCTCGAGCAGGGAGCGGCGCACGGAGACCTCGTCGTCGATCATCACCGGGCCCAGCCGCGGCGTGTCGGGGTCCTGCCAGCGTTCCAGCACGTCCACGTTCAGCGCGATCCGGGGCGGGAGCAGCTGCGGCAGCGCCGGGCCGAGCAGCGGGGAGAGACCGGCGACGAGCACCACGCAAAGCACGGTCACGCCGGCGGTCCGGCCGGGGCGCGGCACGGGCCCCGCCTGGGGTCGGCGGTCACCCTCGAGATAGCGCGGATCGCCGTGGACGGTGCGGGTGGCGAGGATCGCGGCGGCCGCGGCGAGGGGGCCGACGACGTTCCACCACGGCCCGCCCGTGGGCTGCTGGAGGGCCGGCACGAGCAGCGCCCCGCCGAGCAGGAGCGCGGTCGGGGTGTGCCAGCCGAGGTCGAGGTACATCAGGTCCAGCAGCAGGGCGAGCAGCGCCGCCAGCGCCACGACGATCACGATCCCCGGCGCGCCGAGGGAGAGGGGCGGCAGGCCCGAAGCGAGCTCCTGCACGCCCTGTCGCAGCACCTCCGGCTGCGCCGCGGCGACGGCGAGCGGGCCCTGCGTCCAGGGCGCGAGGCCCTGTGCCGTCTCCACCGCGAGCAGCAGCACCGCCACCAGGCCCAGCTGCAGCACCGGCACCAGCATCGGGCGGGCCAGCAGGCGGCGCAGCACCACCCCGCCCAGCACGACGGGTGCCGCGCCGGTCAGGGTCAGCAGCAGCCAGGACGGTCCCTGCAGCAGCTGCGAGACGGGCGCCGCGGCGAGCAGCAGCGCGCCGAGGAGCAGCAGCGCCCGGCCCAGGAGATGCCCGCCCTCGAGGGAGGGACGGCCCATGAGCGGGCTCATCGCTCCTCCTCCAGGGCCTTGGTCAGCAGGTCGTCGAGGGTGTCGGCGGAGCTGCCGCTCACGAGCGTCCATGCGCCGAGGCGGGAGCGGCGCGGCGGACGCTCCGCCCGGACGGCGGCATGCTCCGCGGCGAGGCGGGCGGCGTGCTCCTCATGGGCGTGACCGAAGTCGTCGCCGTCGGCGGGGCCGATGCGGCGCGCACGCGGGGGCGTCTCGGGCTGCGCCTCGTCGAAGGCGGGGCCCAGCGCGATCGCGGTGCGGCGCGTGGCACGGCCCGCGAAGCGGTCCAGCTCGAGCCCGGCGAAGGGATCACCGAGGTCGGGGCCGAGCGCGATCGCGAGCTCGGCGTGACCGGCGGCGTGGTCGCGGCCGACGCCGTGCTGCTCGTCGTCGTCGAAGTCGACCTCCGCGAGGGCGAGGAGGGAGGCGCGGCGCTCGACGGCATCGGCCTCGCTGCCCAGCGGCGAGGGGCCGGGGATCCCCCGGCGGCGCTGGGTGCGGGCGATCTCGTCGCCCGAGGCGTCCACGATCCGCACCTCCCAGCCGTTCAGGCCCAGCGACTCCAGCACGGTCGCGGCATGGGAGACCAGGGCGTCCTCGACCTGGGGATCGAGGCCCTCGCGGCGCGTGGTGTCCAGGACGACGACCGCGCTGTGCCCCGCCGACGGCTCGTCCTCACGGGTCATGAGCTGGCCGGTGCGGGCGCTGGCACGCCAGTGGATGCGGCGGACGTCGTCGCCGGCGGCGTACGGGCGGGCGATCTGGCCGATCTCCCCCACCCCGGCGGCGGGCGCCGCGCCGAGGGGGCCGCTGTGCGCGATGCCGGTGAGGCGCTCGGCGGCGGGGGACATCGCGCCGATCACGGGCAGGCCCGTCACCCGCAGCTCGTCCTCGACGGTGCGGCGCAGGTGGAAGAGGCCGAACACGTCGCGGACCAGGACGGCGTACGGGCCGAGGCGGTGCGCGCCCCGTCGACCCACCCGCAGCACGTGCGGCATGCGCGCGGACAGCGGCAGGTCGCCCTGGCCGCCGAGCGGCGCCGGCAGGCGCTCGCGCACGATCGCGCGGCCCAGCGGCACCACGGTGATCCATGGGGTCGAGGTGGTCTCGAGCATCACGCGCGCGAGGCCGCCGACGGGCACCGCGTCGTCGACGACCCGGCGGCGGATGTCGAGCCCGCGGGAGCAGACGGCGATCCCGATCCCGCCGACGACCAGGAGCAGCAGCAGCCCGGCGGCGAGCTGCCGGGCGGGCTCGACACGCGTGAGGTCGCCGAGCAGCCACAGCGCGGCGCAGGCGAGGAGCACGACGATCCCCCGCCCGGTGGGGCGGAGGACCGTGCGTGCGCGCCGGGTCACGTCTGCGGGGTGCTGCGCAGGACCTGGTCCACCAGCTCCCCGGCGCTCGCGCCGCGGGAGAGAGCCTGCGGGGTCAGGTGGAGGCGGTGGCGCCAGACGGGGAAGATGACGTCGGCGATGTCCTGCGGGGTGACGAAGCTGCGCGCCGCGAGGGCCGCGTTCGCCTTCGCCGCGCGCACGAGGTGCACGGCGGCGCGGGGCGAGGCGCCGAGGGTGACCTGCGGGTGGGAGCGGGTCGCCTCGGCCAGGCGCACCACGTACTGGAGGATCACCGGGGAGGCGTAGACGCTGCGCACCGCCCGCACGTGGGCGGCGATCCGCTCGGGGCTGGTGCGCTGCCTGACCGCGTCGACGATCTCCCGGTCCCCGTCGGGCACGGGCCCGGCCTGCGCCTCGAGCATGCGCGCCTCGGCGGAGGCGACCGGGTAGCCCATCGAGGTCTGGGCGAGGAAGCGGTCGCGCTGCGCCTCGGGCAGACGGTACGTGCCCTCCATCTCGACGGGGTTCGCGGTCGCGACGACCATGAACGGCTCGGCCAGCGCATAGGTCGTGCCGTCGACGCTGACCTGGCGCTCCTCCATCGCCTCGAGCAGCGCCGACTGGGTCTTCGGGGAGGCGCGGTTGATCTCGTCGGCCAGCAGGATCTGGGTGAACACGGCCCCGGGCCGGAACTCGAACTGGCCGCTGGCCTGGTTGAACACGCTCGCGCCGGTGACATCGCCGGGCAGCAGGTCCGGGGTGAACTGGATGCGGTGGCGCTCGGCGCCGAGAGCGGCGGCGAGCGACTTGGCCAGCATCGTCTTGCCCACGCCGGGGATGTCCTCGATGAGGAGGTGCCCGCCGGTCAGCAGCACCAGCACTGCGATGCGGGCCACTTCCTCCTTGCCCTCGACGACGGTCGCGATCTCGCGCACCACCGCCTCGGCCTCGTCGGCGATCTCGCGGGCCTGCGCCTCCGACAGCGGAGCCGCGGGAGCGCTCGCCTCCTGGTCGGGCGCGGTTCCGGCGCCGAGTTCATCCAGGCTCATCTCGGGCTCCTCCGGTGCGCACCCCAGCGGGTGTTCATGAAAAGTTTGCCGGGGGATGAACTCCTCGGGGTCCCCCGCGGCGACGTCGCCTCCTACAGTATGGCGGGTCCGTGCACGCTTCCGAAGGTTCCAGATGTCTGTCCGCCGCAAGGCCTCCCGGCTCTCCGCCGGGCTGCTCCTCGTCGCCGCGTGCGCGATCGGGCCGACGGCGGCTTTCGCCGAGGAGTCGGGGGCGTCCGACGGCGGGGGCGAGGACCCGGCCGGGAGCGACGCCTCGACGGATTGCGCCCTCGATCCGGACGACCCGGAGAAGGTCGTCCCGGAGCTCGCGCTCTCGGCCGATTCCGTGGAGATCGCCGACGACGTCTCTCTGACCGTGCGCTGCTTCCCCGAGCGTGGAACCGCAGAGGTCTCGGTCGTCGAGCCGGACGGGCACGTCGACACCCTCGATGAGGACGGGGGGCGAAGCGTGACGTCGACCAGCGTCGAGGTCTGGGAGTACACCCCCTCGCAGAGCGGCACGCACTCCTTCCAGATCTCGGAAGGAGGCTGGTCGAACAACGTCCAGTTCACGGTCCCCGAATCCGCGGACGAGGACGACCCGCAAGAGGGTGGCTCCGACGACGAGGACTCGAAGGACGAGGGCTCGAAGGGCGGCGACCAGCAGGACGACGGAGAGAAGGGCGACGGGGCCGACGAGGACGCTGTCGGCGACGGCTCGGACGACGGCGCTGGTGATGATCAGGGCGATCCCGGTGCCGACGACAGCACGGGGGGCGACGACTCCTCCGGCGGTCAGGACAAGGGACCCGACGGTGACAGCACGTCCGGGGGTGCCGCCGGTTCCGGCTCGACCGATGGTTCCGGGAGCGCCAGCGGCTCCGACGGCGACGGGGCGGACGGCTCCGACGGAGATGGCAGCTCCGACAGCTCCGGGAGCTCCGACAGCTCCGGCAGCTCCGGCACGAAGGAGAAGGGCTCCTCCGGCTCGAAGGGTTCCTCGAACGGTGCCGCAGAGGACGACAGCGACAAGGAGCCTGCCCCGTCGACGGCCGGCGATCCCGCCCAGGGCTCGCGACCCGCTCTCCCGCAGCCGCCCGAGCAGCCCGGCTCGGCGACCGACGACTTCCCCTCCGCGTCCCCGGACCCGACCGCGGACCAGGAGCAGTCCGCCGCGCTCGCGGCCCTGATGACCTCGCTGTTCGCGAACGGCGTCTCCTCCGGACAGGTCGGCACCTCCCCCGAGGACGCCCGCACCGTCATCGACCCGTCGGCCGACGCCTCGCAGATCGAGGTGCCGGCGGGCGGCGGGGTCGGCGCGTCCGACGGCGGGGGCTCCGACGGGAGCAGCGCAGGGGGCAGTGAGCCTGGCGCTGGAGCCGACGAGCCCCGCGCGGGAGCCGACGACTCCGACGACGACGAGCTCGCCGCGACCGGGACGAACGCGCTCGTGACCGCCGCCCTCGCAGGCCTGGCGATCCTCGGCGGTGCCGGACTGCTGTGGTGGCAGCGCCGCAGCGACCGCTGACCTGCCGCACCGCAGTCAGGCGGCGGCGCCGTGGCCCCGACGGGTCTGCAGGGCGATGAGCACGCCGATCAGCAGCGCGCCGACCATGAGTCCGAGCCCGCCCACGGCCACCGCGCCGCTCACCCCGAGCAGCGCGCCGAGCCAGCCGATCGTGATGCCGTTTCCGGTGCGCATGCCGCTGCCGATCATCGAGTAGACGCCGACGACGCGCCCACGCTGGTCCTCCGGGGCGCGCAGCTGCACGAGCGCCTGCCCGATCGCGGTCGCGGCGAGGTTCGCGACGCCGCCGATCACGAGCGCGATCAGCGCGATGGGATAGCTCGTCGTCGTCGCGACGATCAGCGAGGTGAGTCCGAACAGCACCGCCGCGATGACCGCCCCGCGCACGTCGACCTTCAGGATCCCGGTGGCCTCGAGCAGGAAGCCGCCCACCACTCCCCCGACGCCGTTGGCGAACAGGAGCGCGCCGTAGCCGAGCCCGCCCTCGTCACCGGCGCCGAGCACCTGGGCGAAGTTCGGCATCGCGACCTGCAGCGACGCCCCGACGCACACCGCGATCAGGCCGGCGAGCGCGATCATGCCCACCAGCACCTTGTCGCTGCCGACCGTGCGCAGCACCCGCGGGGTGTCCAGGATCGAGATCCGTTCCCGGTGCACGTGGCCGCTTCGGGAGTGGCCCGTGAAAGGCGTGCGCAGCATCAGCAGCGTCATCGGCAGGTAGAAGACGATGTTCGCGAAGATCCCCCACGTCGGCCCCAGGAGCAGCAGCAGGAGCGAGCCGACGATCGGGCCCGCGAGCACGCCGAGGGACTTGAACGTCGCGTTCAGGCGCACGGCGCTGGGCAGCTCGACGGGCTCGGCGAAGTCGTGGAGCATCAGCTGCTCGGCCGGACCCCACAGCGCCCCGGCGCAGCCGTGCAGCACCAGCAGCACGCAGGCGCTCCACATCTCCAGCGTCCCGGTGAGGAACAGCAGACCCCAGCTCAGGGACACGAAGGCGAACAGGCCCTGGGCGATCTGGATGATGCGTCGGCAGTCGTACTTCTCCGCGAGGCCGCCGAACAGCACCGAGAACAGCAGGAACGGCAGCCAGTGGCTGATCACCTGGAAGCCCACCAGCCACGGGGACTCGAACACCTCCCACAGCACCCAGTAGGTGATGACGTGCTCGATGTTGTCACCCATCATCGACAGCCCGGCGGTGAGGAGGTAGGGGCGGGAGTGGCGGTCTCGGAGCGGACCGAAACGGCGCAGGGTCGGCGTGGTCGTGGGAATCGGCCTTCTTCGTGGACGGAGCGGGACGACCCGGGCTCGTAAGGCGCAGGTCAGAGGAGCGGCAGGGGTGCCAGCCTACGGTCGGCCCACGAGACCGGGACAGGGCGGCCCGGCAGGAGAGACCGGGCGGGCGACCCCGGTGTCGCCGACGGGCCTCAGGCGACATGAGCTGGCTATATGACCACCTCGTGCCGCTATAGGCCCGCCGGCGACACGACGCCCTCACCGCCGACGCCAGCCCGTTGCCACTGCGCCTGCGCGGCCAGCGGCCAGCGGTCAGCCGACGACGTCGGCGAGCAGCATGACGCCGCAGAGGATGCCCACCAGGAGCACCGCGACGGTGGCGAGCAGCAGCGGGATGCCGCTGCGGTCGAGCAGGCCGGTGCCGTGCAGCGAGGCGTGGGCGCGGCGGTATCCCGTGGCGGCGAGGGCGTAGGCGAGGACGGCGAGCCCCGCGCCGAGGATCCCGAGGAGCACGGCGACCAGACCGAGCTGCGGCATGGTGAACCGCATCCCCACCAGGCTCGCGACCCCGAAGGCGAGGCAGGTGCGGCGCCAGGCCAGCAGGGTCCGCTCCGGCTGGAGGCCGGGGTCGAAGAGCCGGTCCCGCTCCCCGCTCCCGTCGGCCGGGGCGCTCACGCGTACAGCCCGATGGTGACGAGCGCGGCGGCGATCACCACGCCGATGACCAGCAGCGCCCCGGAGGCGAGGCCCGGCAGCGGCTCGGCGCGGCGCAGGGAGCGCTCGGTGGCGCGCCATCCGATCCAGGCCTGCACCACGGACAGGGTGCCGAGCGCCAGGAACACCGCTGCGGCGGCGATCCGCCACCCGGTCGCCTCCGGCAGCGACAGCGCCTCGAGCGCGAAGGCCGCCGCGTACATCGCCAGCGCCGTACGCAGCCAGGCGAGGAAGGTGCGCTCGTTGGCGAGGCTGAAGCGGGGATCGGGTTCCTCGCCCTCGCCGTAGACGCTCCTGGGGAAGCGGCGGTCGACGCTCATGCACGCCCGTCCCGTCGGCCGACGGTGCGGAATCCGCCGTTGCCCATCGAGGAGTCGGGGGTGTTCTGCGAGCGGGCCGAGTTGCGGTAGCGGTTGCAGTAGGAGAGGTGGCAGAGGTAGCTGCCGCCGCGCATGACGCGGGTCTGACCGTCCTGGGGGCCGACGGGGTCCGTGACCGTGGTGCGCTTGTCGGCCGTGGCGCCGCGGCGGTAGGTGGCGGGGTGGAACCAGTCCTCGCACCACTCCCACACGTTGCCGACCATCTGCCACAGCCCGTAGCCGTTCGGCGTGAAGCTGCGCACGGGGGCGGTGGTGAGGTAGCCGTCCTCGCAGGTGTTCCGGCGGGGGAACTCGCCCTGGAAGATGTTGGCGCGCCAGCCGCCCTCGTCGACCTCCTGATCGCCCCAGGGATACTTCGCGCCGTCGATCCCGCCGCGGGCGGCGTACTCCCACTCGGCCTCGGTGGGCAGGCGCCGGCCGGCCCAGTCGCAGTAGGCGATCGCGTCGTTCCAGGAGATGTGGACGACGGGGCGGTCGCCGAGTCCGTCGAGATCGGAGAGCCGCCCGCCCGGGTGGCGCCAGTCGGCACCCTTGACGCCCGCCCACCACGGAGTGCCGTCGGCCGGGCCCATGATGTCCTCCTCCGGCGCGGCGAGCGCGAGGTGGAAGACGGCGGAGAATCCGAAGCTCTCCGCTTCGGTGACGTAGCCGGTCGCCTCGACGAAGCGGGCGAAGGCGTCGTTGGTGACGGTCGTGGCATCGATGTCGAAGGTGCTGATGGCGACCTCGTGCCGGGGCGTCTCCCCGTCGGCGCGGTTCTTGTCGCCGGAGGAGTCGCCCATGGTGAAGGTGCCGGCGGGAACCCGGATCTGCTCGATGGCGTGGCGGCCGGTGCCGGCCGACGCGGTCGCGCGCGCTCCCGGGACGGAGAGATCAGGGAGCAGCTGCTCCCGGCTCGGGGTGCCGCAGCCGCAGCCGCATCCGCTGGTCGCAGGTGTCTCGGTCGTCATCCTTCAGTCCCTTCATCATCAGAGCGGCGCCGCCGACGGGCCCGGTCCAGCATGTCACTGCGTCGACGGGCCGCGCGCCCCGCGCTCACACCCCAGCGAGCACCTCGCCCTGGACAGGCAGCCCGAGGCGTGCGAACTGGCTGGCCGGTGCGTCGTTCACTCGCATCGCCTCGGCGAGGAGCCGTGCCATCCTCAGCTCGGCCTCGTCGTCGACCAGCGGCGAGAGCTGCTGCGGGTCCTGCTCGAGGTCGAACAGGGGGTGCCGTGCCGCCAGGGGTTCATCCGCCCGCCCACGGCCTCGACCCGGATCGTGCGCAGACCCTTGGTGAAGGTGAACGGCCCGGCCGGGGTCCAGTCCGTGAGCTCGACGGGGCTGAAGAGCGAGCGCATGTGGGCGGGCATGCACGGCATGGACCCGGCGTAGAAGATGTCGAAGGTGACCGCCCCCTGGGCTAGCCGGGCGAAGCTCGGGGCCTCGACGATCGTCTCGCGGTACTGCTCGAGAGGGTCAGGCGCCGACTGTCGTCAGGCGTCGCCCGTCGGCTGTGCGAAGCCGACGGCGGGGCAACGACCGGGCGACCGAACAGCCATGACGAGGCGGCGGGGTCGCCTTCACAGCGCACCCGATATGCGGGCCGACTTCAGAGGTCGAGCACGAATCGCAGGGCGCGGTCGATCTCGCTCAGCTCAGCCGGACCGACCATTCCGCGGCGCGTGACGAGTCGTGTGGTCGAGATGGTGCGCAGCTGATCGCACCGGGCATGGGAGATGTGCCCGAGGCCTGTGGTGCCCGGCTCGATCTCGACGTGGCTGCGCAACCCATAGGCGGCGGAGGTGATCGGCACGACCGTGATCAAGCCGCCCGGACCGTTGTTGAGGATGTCGACGGAGACCACGACGGCCGGCCGACGGAACGCCGGTTCGTGACCGACCGGCTGCCCGAGATCGACATCATGGACGTCTCCCCGCCAGATCACGTCAGCGAATCCCATTCCTGCCGCTCGGCCACGTACTGCTCCCACAGTTCGGGATCCTCACGCAGCCGTGCATAATCGGCAGTCAGGCCCTGTAGGAACTCCTGCTTCTCCAGTGCGTCGATCGCGACATGCACGACATCGATGACGGATGTGCCCCGCGACTTGGCGAGGACCTGGAGACGTTCGGAATCGTGTCGTCGAACTCTGACCGTGGTGGTCTCGGAGGTAGCCATGAACCCACTGTAGACGAATCGTCTACATTCAGCGAGGGGTGAGCGCCGAGCGCCTCACGGCGCGAGCAGCACCGCGAACAGCTCGAGGGTCTGCTGCAGCTCGACCGAGGGCTCGAGCAGCCACTGGATCTGCAGGCCGTCGGAGGCGGCGACGATCAGCGCCGCGATCTGCTCGGGGTCGACGTCGCTGCGCACGTGGCCCGCGGCCTGGTCCTCCCGCAGGCGGCCCGCGAGCCTGTCCCGCACGCCTTCGAAGCGGGCGGTGAAGAACTCCTTGGCCGGTCCCTTCTCGTTCTCGAGAGAGGTCGCGACCAGGGTCGAGTAGAGCTGCACCAGGCCGGGCACCTCGAGGTTCGCCAGCGCCGCGTTCGCCATCACCTCGACGGCGAGCTCGTCGAAGGCCTCCGGCCCCTCCTTCTCGAGCCGGTCCAGATCGCGGCGGCGTTCGGCGTGCTCGTAGACGGCGACCAGGAGCTCCTCTCGGGAGGAGAAGTAGTGCAGCAGCGCGCCGTGGGACACGCCGATCGCCTCGGCGATCCGGCGCAGCGAGGTGCCGTCGGCCCCGCGGTCGCGGAACACCTCGATCGCGCGGTCGAGGATCTCCTGCCGCCGCGCGATGCCCTTGGAGTAGGAGCCGGCGCGGCCGATCCTCGCCGGCACCGGCACCGACGGGACGGCAGTGCCGGCGGGGTCGGCCGGGTCGCCGGCGGGCTCGTCGTCTGTGCTCATGGCGCCACAGTATCCGTCCCCGACAGCCCGTCGGAGGCAAAACCTCCAACTGGTGGGATCCGGTGCTACGCTGTCCCCCACGCACCGCGTCCTGCCCGGACGCCCCGTCCCGGAGCCGGCGAGCCCGCGGTGCGACCCGCCCACAGACGACGACGTACGAAAGCAGGTCACCCGTGGCATTGCCTCTCGCCTCCGTCCAGCTGTACACGCTGGCCGCGGAGTTCTCCGCCGACATGAACGGCTCCCTCGACAAGCTCGCGAAGATCGGCCTGAAGAACGTCGAGGCCTTCGACTTCGTGCGTCGACCGAAGGAGATCCGGGCGGCGCTGGACGCCTCCGGCCTCGCCTCCCCCACCGGTCACGCCCCGCTGCTCTCGGACGAGCTGTGGACGCCGGACGGCTCCATCCCCACCCCCTCCAACGAGGTCGTGTTCGAGGCCGCCGCCGAGATCGGGATGAAGACCGTGATCGACCCGATGGTCCCCACCGAGCGCTGGCTCACCGAGGACGGCGTGAAGGACATCGCCGAGCGCCTCAACGCCGCCTCCGAGAAGGCGAAGGAGTTCGGCCTCGCGGTCGGCTACCACAACCATGCCCAGGAGTTCCTCGCGGACTTCGACGGCCAGACCGCCTACCAGCGCTTCCTGTCGCTGGTCGACCCGTCGGTCGAGATCGAGCTGGACCTGTACTGGGCGCTCGTCGGCGGCCAGGACGTCGTCGCGCTGGTCCAGGAGCTCGGCGACCGCCTCGTCGCGATCCACGTCAAGGACGGCATCAAGCCCGAGTCCAACCCCTTCGCACCCGGCGCCCCCGAGTTCAGCTCCTCGAGCCTGGACCAGCGTCACGCCGGCCAGGGCGAGGTGCCCACCGTCGAGGCGATGAACGCCGCGACGAACGTCAAGTACGCCGTCATCGAGTACGACAACGCCCCCGGCGACGTGTTCGAGGACGTCGAGAACAGCTACCGCTTCCTGATCGACGGAGGACTCGCCGCATGACCACCCCCTTCAACGGCCCCGTGGGCGTCGGCTTCATCGGCGCCGGCGTCATCTCGGACCAGTACCTGACCAACCTCACCACCTTCCCGGACGTCGAGGTGCTGATCCTCGGCGACCTCGACACCGAGCGTGCCGCGGCCCAGGCGGAGAAGTACGGCGTCCCCGCCTCCGGCACCGCCCAGGACGTCCTGGACCACCCGGGCGTGCAGGTCGTCGTCAACCTGACGATCCCGGCCGTGCACACGGAGATCTCCTCGCAGGCGATCGCTGCGGGCAAGCACGTGTGGACCGAGAAGCCGCTGGGTCTGGACCGCGAGTCCACCGCCGCGCTGCTGAAGCAGGCCGACGAGGCCGGGCTGCGCGTCGGCTGCGCCCCCGACACCGTGCTCGGCGCCGGGGTCCAGACCGCGAAGCGCGCGATCCTCGACGGGCTCATCGGCCGCCCGCTGTTCGCGCAGACCTCCATGCAGTGGCAGGGCCCGGAGGTCTTCCACCCGAACCCCGCCTTCCTGTTCGCCAAGGGCGCGGGCCCGCTGCTGGACATCGGCCCGTACTACTTCACCACCCTGGTGAGCCTCTTCGGCACCGTCGAGAAGGTCGCCGCGATGGGCCTGAAGGCGCGCGAGGAGCGCGAGATCCTCGTCGGCCCGGACAAGGGGAAGACGTTCCCCGTCGAGCCGCCGTCGACCATCTCGGTGCTCACCCAGTTCGAGGGCGGCCAGACCGGCACCTCCCTGGTCAGCTTCGACTCGCCGCTGGCCCGTCAGGGCATCGTGGAGATCCACGGCACCGAGGGTTCGCTCTCGATCCCCGACCCGAACATGTTCGAGGGCCGCATCGCCTACGTGCGCCCCTTCGAGTCCTTCGGCGAGGCCCCGCCCGAGCAGGAGTGGATCGAGGTGCAGCAGGAGGGCCCGGTCACCGGCCGCGGCCTGGGCCTGCTGGACATGGTCCGCGCGATCCAGGACGGCCGCCCGCACGTGGCGAGCGGCGAGGTGGGCTATCACGTCCTGGACATCATGCTCTCCGCCGAGGAGTCGGCCGAGCGCGGCGAGTTCGTGCCCGTCGAGTCCTCCGTGGACACCGTGCCGGTCCTGCCCGAGGGCTTCGACCCGCTGGCGAAGACCCTCTGAGCAGGGCTTCCGCAGGATCCTGACCCGCCGGAGTCGGTGCGAGCGATCGCATCGGCCCCGGCGGGTCTCTGCGTGGGGAGGGCGGGGTCCGGGCGGGCCGGGGCCGGGCGGGTCCGGCCGCCACGGGGCCGGTGAGCTTCTGTGGCCGTGAGGACTCGTGTGCGGGCCGGCATGAGTCGCCCCGGGCACACATCCTTCCGGTCCGCCCGGGGTCCCGGCATGCCCGCCGTCGCGCCGCCGGCCGGTCAGCGAACAAGGGCTTTCGGACGCGCCATTCGCCCCTCTTCGCTGACCCGGCCTCGTGGACCTGTCCACGAGCGGCCCGCCCGTCGGCGCGACGGGCTCGGCGTCGCACCTCTCCCCTAGCCTGTGCGGCATGACGCCCTCGCAGCCCGCCGCCTCGCCGGACACCACGCCGAGCGCCGCCTCGCACGCTGGAGGTGGAGGTAGAGGTGGAGGTGGAGGTGGAGGCGAGAGCAGGTCTGCGCACGCCGGGGGCGAGGACCTCTCGCGTCGGGTCGACCTCGTGATGGAGGGCGGCGGCGTCAAGGGCATCGCCCTGGCCGGGGCGCTCGAGGTGCTCGAGGAGCGCGGCTACCGGGTGCACCGCGTCGCGGGCTCGTCGGCCGGGGCGATCGCGGGCGCGATGGCGGCCTCGGGGATCCCCGCCCGCACCATGGTCGAGATCCTCCGCTCCACCGACTACCGGCGCTTCGAGGACGGGCCGTGGTGGACGCGCACGCTGCCCGGCAAGGGCCTGGCGATCCTGCTGCACAACGGCGTCCATCGGGGCGACTTCCTCGCGCAGTGGCTCGAGGAGCAGCTCGCCGTGCATGCCGACCCCGGCGGCTCCGGCACCTTCGGGGACCTCGCGCTGGACGATCCCGAGGTGGACGTGGAGCAGACGGATCCGCGCCGATACCGCCTGGTGGTGACCGCCTCGGACCTCTCGGCAGGGAGGCTGCGCCTCCTGCCCCGGGATGCGGCCGAGTACGGCGTCGACCCCGCACGGCTGCGCATCGCCCGAGGCAGTGCGCATCTCCTCCTCGATCCCGCTGTTCTTCCGGCCCGTGCGCTGGAAGATCCCCGGCGGCGGCACAGCCGTGCTGGTGGACGGCGGGATGCTCTCGAACTTCCCCGTCTCGGTCTTCGACCGGCCGGGCGGCGAGGTGCCGCGCTGGCCCACCTTCGGCATCAAGCTCTCGGCCAAGCCCGAGGCGGACTTCGGCCAGCGCAACCGGATCCGCGGCCCGCTCTCCTTCGGCAGGGCGGTCGTGGACACCGTCACCGGGTTCTACGACCGGATGCACATCGACGCGCAGCACGCGGTGGAGCGGACGATCTTCATCGACACCGACTCGGTGCGCCCCACGCAGTTCGACCTCTCCGACGAGGACCGTGAGCTGCTGTACCGCGAGGGGCGCAGGGCCGCGACGGAGTTCCTCGACGGGGACGAGCGCGGGCAGGAGCCGTGGGACTTCGCGCGGTACGTGGAGCGGCACCGGAGCGGCGATCCGGGCTCCGCGGCGTAGCGCAGCTCGGCCGTCCAGACGACCCCGGGCGCCGCCACGGCACCCCGTCAGCGCTGTCTCACCAGTGGCATCAGGTCCTCGGCGATGCGTTCGAGCTCCTCGTGCAGCGGGGAGGCCTGGATGAGCAGCAGGTTCACGCCCGCGTCCCGGTAGGCGAGGATCTTCTCCGCGACCTGCTCGGCGGTGCCCACCAGCTCCGGGCGCAGCGCGCGGGTGCCGACGGAGTACTCGCGGGCGGACACCTCCACGTCGAGGTTCGAGTGCTTCGTGAACTCCTCGAAGGAGGCGTACCCGGGCGAGGTGGGGTCGATGGCGGTGATGCGCTCGAGCTCGGCACGGGCCTCGGCCTCGGTGTCCCGGACGATCACGTAGGCGCTCATGCCGATCGAGTCGAAGGGGGAGCCCTGGAGGCGCGCGCGGCGGGCGTTGACGTCCGCGACCTTCTCCCGCAGCTCCTCCACGGTCCCGCCGTGGGTGACGTAGGAGTCGGCGAAGACGGCGATCGCCTCGCGCCCGCCCTCGGACTCGCCGCCCGCGTAGATCGCCGGCACGCGGGCCGGCTTGGGCTCGACGACGGTGGACTCGATGTCGAAGTAGCGACCGTGCTGGCTGTACGGGGTCCGGCTGAGCAGGCCGCGCAGCGCGTCCACGAACTCGGTGCAGTGCACGTACCGGTCGTCATGGGAGGGGAACACCCCGCCGAACTGCCTCGCCTCCTCCTGCCACCAGGCGGCGACGACGTTCAGCGAGATGCGACCGCCGGAGATGTCCGCGAGGGTGGACAGCCGCTTGGCGGTGACCTGCGGGTTGTGATATCCGGGACGGATAGCGGTGAGGATCTCGAGTTCCTCTGTGACCGCGGCGATCGCTGTGGCCAGCGACCACGCCTCCAGGCTCGGGGCCTCGGGCCCCTTGCGGTCGTTGAGGTAGAGCTCGGGAACCAGTGTGAGCTCGAAGCCGAGCCGATCGGCGAGCGTGCTGATCCGTCGGATGTACTCCCAGGTGGGCGGCATCCCTTCGTCGCCGACGTTGCGCAGGAACCCGCCGTACACGGGGGTCCAGTAGTCGAATCTCATGTCTCTCCTGCAGGTGGTGCGGATGCCGGCGGCCGATGGGCCGGGCAGGGTGATGATGCGTGGGCTGCGGGCGGTTCTCGGGCGCGGTGTGCGCGAGGTGCGGAGGGCCGAGGGGTCAGTCCGCCACGATGTCGTGGTGGCGCGCGGTCACCGCCTGCAGTGCGCGGGCCAGATCTGCGCGCAGGTCGGCGGGGTCCTCGACGCCGATGGAGAGGCGGATGGTGGTGTGGTCGATCCCGGCCGCCGCCCGCCCCGCCGCATCGAGTCGGGAGTGCGTCATGGTGGCCGGGTGCACCACCAGTGAGCGCACGTCGCCGATGTTCGCGGCCAGGGCGAAGAGCTCCAGGGAGTCGATGAGGGTCTCGACCTCCTCGAGCCCTCCGGCCAGGTCGAAGGAGAACACGCTCCCTGTCCCGTCCGGGAGCAGGCGGCGGATGCGCTCGTGCTCGGGATGACCGGGCAGACCCGGATGATGGACGCGCGCCACCTGCGGCTGCTCGGCGAGGAACCGCGCCAGCTCGAGAGCGGTGCGCGTCTGTCGCCGCACGCGAAGCTCGAGGGTCTCGAGGCCCAGCAGTATCTGGGAGGCGCTTGTCGAGGACAGGGTGGGGCCGAGGTCGTGCACGCACTTGGCACGGGCGAGGACCAGATATGGCGTGCGGCCCTCCGCTCCGTCGAATGCCTCGGTGAAGACGAGACCGCCGAACCGCTCGTAGGACCGGGTCAGGCGCGGCCAACGCTCGGGGCGCGCATCGAACTCGAAGGTGCCGCCGTCCACGATCACGCCGGCGATCGCCGTGCCATGGCCGCCCAGATACTTGGTCGCCGAGTGCACGACGATGTCCGCCCCGTGCTCGAGGGGGCGCAGCAGCACCGGTGTGGCCATGGTGTTGTCCACGACGACGGGGATCTGCGCGGCATGGGCGACCTCCGCGATCGCACGCAGGTCCGGGACGGTCAGGACCGGGTTGCCGATGGACTCGAGGAAGACCGCACGGGTGTTCCCGCGCAGGGCCGAGGACCAGGCATCGACATCGAGGGGGTCCACGAAGGTGACGTCGATTCCGAGGTCCGCGAAGGTGTCGCCGAGCAGGTCGGAGGTGCCGCCGTAGAGCTTGTTCGAGGCCACGACGTGGTGGGGGCCGGGGCCGGCGGCGGCGACAAGGGTGAGGAGGGCGACGGCCACCGCCGCCTGCCCCGAGCCCAGCGCGAGCGCGCCGGCCCCGCCCTCGAGGTCGTTCACGCGGCGCTCGAGCACGGCGTTGGTCGGGTTGCCGTTGCGGCTGTAGATGTTGCCCGGGCGGGACAGGGCGAAGGTCTCGCGGGCGGCGGCGAAGCTGTCGAAGCGGTAGGCGACGGACTGGTACACGGGCACCGCGACGGTGTTCTGCGCGATGCCCGGGGTGTACCCCGCATGGACCTGGCGCGTGGCGAGGCCGGCGGGAGCCTCGCGCGACGCGGCCGACCCGTCACCGTCGCCGCCGTCGTCCGGGACGGGCTGAGCGGCGTCGTCGGGCCGCAGCGGTATCGGACGGGGTGTCATCGTGGCGGGTCCTCTCCATGTCGCTGTTCGTCGTCCTGGACCACGGTGCCCCCTCCACGACGCCGTGGCATAACTTATGCGCCCCATAAGTCGTTCTATGAACGGAGGGAGGCGCTCGCGCCTCTCGTCGTGCGACGGTGTGCCCCAGGCCGCCCCGGGACTCCCGGCACGGAGCGGTGCGGCTCGCGGCGGAACACCGCCGCGTCCCCGGGAGGGCGCCGACCATGCAGCCGAACCGGCGCCCCGACCATCGACCACGAAGAGGCACACATGGTGCACCCGCTCAGGACGACTCCAGACGACGCCGACCAGGCCGCCGCCCGCCCCCTTCCCCGACGCGCCCTGATGGCAGGGTCGCTGCTGGGCGGCGCCGGTCTCCTGGCCGGCTGCGGAGGCGACGCCGGGACGGGTGCGGCCCTCGCCGCCGCGGCCGATGCCCCGTCCCGCACCCTCACCTGGGGTTGGCGGCTGCCCACCACCTGGGACTCCGCTCGTGGGATCGGCTACGACGTGCACGTGCTCTCCCTGGTCTACTCAGGCCTGACCAGGCTGCGGCCCGACGGCGAGCTCGCGCCGGACCTCGCCCGCTCCTGGACCTACAACGAGGCCGGGGACGCGGTCACCTTCCACCTGCGGGAGGGGCTGACCTACAGCGACGGCACGGCGGTGGACGCCGCCGCGGTCAAGGCCGGCCTCGAGCGCAGCCGGGACCTGCCCGGCGCCACCAGCGCGCAGTCCCTCGCGGTCATCGAGGAGATCACCGCGGACTCGGAGACGGACGTGACGCTGCATCTCGCCGCGGTCGACCATCAGGTGCCGCTGCTGCTGGCCGGGCTGATCGGCCATCTGGTCTCCCCACGGGCGATCGCGGACGAGGTCGCGCTGAACACCACCCCTGTGGGGGCGGGGCCGTTCGTGCTGGAGGAGTACGTGCCCGGCTCGCACGTGCGCCTGGCCCGGAACCCGGAGCACTGGAATGCGCAGGAGATCCTGCTGGACGAGCTGCGGATCGTGCCCCGGCCGGCAGAGGCGGTGACCTACGCGGGGCTGTCCTCCGGCCAGTACGACATCGCCCACGTCGAGGACTCGCAGATCGCGCCGCTCGAGGAGGCCGGGTTCTCGGTGACCGGCGGGACCTGCTTCAACGTGCACACCATCGAGGTCAACAACCGTCATGCCCCGTTCGACGACCCGCGCGTGGTCGAGGCCTTCAACCGGGCGATCGACCGTGACGCGATCGTGGACGGCATCCTCTTCGGGCACGGCGAGCCGGACTGGCAGCCCTTCACCCGCGACCTGCAGGGCTACGACCCTGCGCTGGACAGGCACTGGGACCACGACCCGGAGCGGGCGCGCGCCCTGCTCGCCGAGGCGGGCCTGGACGGGCCCGTCCCTGTGAGCTTCCACGTCATCGGGGACGCCGGCGGCGACATCTCGGCGCGGATCGCGGAGGCGGTCCAGGCTCAGGTCGCCGAGGTCGGGTTCGAGCTCACCATCGAGATCGCGCCTCCGGGCGCCGGCCAGAAGGCCGCGCACTCCTACACATTGTTCATGTACTCCTTCTCCGGCCGGGAGTCACCCGTGCAGGCGCTCGAGGTCCTCTACGACCAGGACGGCTGGATGAACATCTCCCAGCGCCAGCCCGAGGGGTTCGACGAGGCGCTCGACCTGGTGCGGCGCACCCCGCTGGACGCCCCGGAGTACACGCCGCGCCTGCAGGCGGCGACCCGGCTCGCGGTCGTGGGCGCGTCCCCGCACGCCTGGATCGCGAACTGGAACCGGGCCCATGCGATGAACGAGCGCGTCACCGGCTTCACCCACTGCCGGCACACCCAGCGCTTCGAGGGCGTGGGGGTGCGGTCATGAGGGCCCTGCTGCTGCATGCCGCGGCGCGCGCCCTGCCGGTGCTGCTGGTCACCGCCGCCGTCACCTTCGGGCTCGGCGCCTTCGCCCAGCAGGAGCCGGCGGAGCTGCTGCTGGGCGAGGCCGCGACCGAGGAGGCGGTGGCGGCGCTGGATCACGAGCTGGGCCGGGACCGTCCGCTGCCGCTCCAGTTCGCCTCCTGGCTGGGCCATGCCGTGCAGGGCGATCTGGGCGAGAGCTGGTTCACCGGCATCGCGGTGACCTCGACCATCGCCGAGCGGCTGCCGGTGAGCATGTCGATCGCGGGGCTCGCCCTCCTGATCGCCGTGGTGCTGGGCGCCTCGGCCGGGATCCTCGCGGCGCTGCGCCGCGGCAGCTGGATCGACACGGCCGTCACCGTGACCGCGTCGACGCTCGCGACCCTGCCGCCGTTCGTGGTCTCGATCATGCTGATCCTGCTGTTCGGGGTGGCGGTGCCGATCCTGCCCACCGGGGGCTACGTCCCCCTCGCCCAGGACCCGTCGGGCTGGCTGGCCTGCATCATCCTGCCCGCGGTCGCGCTGTCCCTCGAGGCGGCCGCGGACATCGCCCGCCAGCTGCGCACCGCGCTGGTGTCCACACTGGAGCAGAACTTCGTGCTCGGCGCGCGGCTGCGCGGACATTCCGGGGCCCGGATCCTGCTGCGCCATGCGCTGCCGCACGCCGCCGGTCCGGCGCTGTCCGTCGTCGGGCTGCAGGTGCCGCGCCTGGTGGGCGGGGCGATCATCGCCGAGCAGATCTTCTCCCTGCCGGGTCTGGGACTGATGGCCTTCGAGGGGGCGACCACCGGGGACATGCCGGTGGTGCTGGGCGCCGTGATGGTGATCGTGCTCGCGGTGCTGCTGAGCACGTTCGTGATCGACCTGCTGCTGACCGCGCTGCACCCGCAGGAGCGGATCGCCGCTCGCACCGAGAGGGTCCCCGCATGAACACCGTCCGCACCCTGCTGCACCGGCCCTCGGCCGTGACCGCTCTGCTGCTCCTGGTGGTGGTCGCGGTGCTGACCGCTGTCGGCGACCTGATCGCCCCGCACGACCCGCTGGCCCCGCAGACCTCGCAGGTGCTCGAGGCGCCCTCGGCCGCGCACTGGCTGGGCACGGACTACCTGGGCCGCGACATCCTCTCGCGGCTGCTGGCCGGTACACGGCTGTCCGTGCTGGCCGCGCTCGAGGCGGTGCTGATCGCGCTGGTGCTGGGCACCGGGGCGGCGCTCGTGGCCGTGTTCTCGTCCCGGCCGGTGCGCTGGGTCATCGAGCGGATCTTCGACTCCTTCATGGCGCTGCCGTTCATCACCTTCGCGGTCGCGATCGGCGCCCTGCTGGGCAACAGCATCCACGCCGCGATGATCGCCGTGGGCATCCTGGCCGCGCCCACCTACTTCCGGGTGGTGCGGGCCTCGGTGCTAGAGACCGTCCATACCCAGTACGTCGAGGCGGCACGGCTGCTCGGGGTGCCGCTGCCCCGCGTCGTCCTCACCCATGTGCTGCCGAGGATCGTGCCGGTGCTGCTGGTCACCTCCGCGAGCACGCTCGCGGCGAGCCTGCTGGTGGTGGCCAGCCTGACGTTCCTGGGAGTGGGGGTGCAGCCGCCCACGCCGACCTGGGGCGGCATGCTCTCCGCGGACCTGTCCTACCTGGCGCTGCGTCCCTTCAACCCGGTCGCGCCGGCGGCCGCGATCATGCTGACGGTGGCGGCGCTCGGCGTGCTCGCCGATCGGCTGCGCGATGTGCGGGGAGACGCCGGAGCACAGGAGGCACGGGGGTCGAGCACCGAGGGGGCAGGCGAGGCCGCGGGCGGCGCGCCGTCCGCCACCTCGCACCGGGCGACCCTGGTGGCCGACGGCTCGCAGGACCCGGCGACGGGCACGGCCTCGGCGCCGGCTCCGGTGGTCGGGCGGCACCAGGCGCCGCACGCCGCCGAGACCGAGGCGCTGGTCGAGATCGACGACCTCCGGATCGAGGCCGACACCGGGGGGCAGCTGGTGCGCGGTGTGAGCCTGCGCGTCCCGCGCGGGGCGAGCGTGGGGATCCTCGGAGAATCCGGCTCCGGCAAGTCCATGACCGTCAAGGCCCTGCTGGGAGTGCTCCCGGAGGGCGTGCACATCACCGGCGGTCGCCTCCGCTTCGCCGGCGAGGACCTCACCGCCCCCGACGCGCCCTGGCAGGAGCTGCACGGCCACCGCATCGGCGCCGTGTTCCAGGACCCCGCGACCTGGTTCACCCCGCATCTCAGCGTCGGCGCGCAGATCGACGAGGTGCTGCGGCACACCCAGGGCCTCGGCCGGGCTCAGGCGGCCGCCGCCCGCGCCGAGCTCTTCGCCCAGGTGGGCCTGCGGGATGCGGAGCGCGTCGCACGCCAGTACCCGCACGAGCTCTCCGGCGGGATGCTGCAGCGCGTGCTGCTGGCGATCGCCGTCAGCGGAGAGCCGGACCTGCTGGTGGCCGACGAGGCGACCACGGCCCTGGACGTGACGGTGCAGGCGGAGGTGCTCACCCTGCTGCGCCGGCTGCGGCAGGAGCTCTCGCTGACGGTGCTGATGATCTCCCACGACCTCGCCGTCCTCGCCCACAGCTGCGACTACCTCTACGTGTTCCGCCGCGGCGAGGTGGTCGAGGAGGGCCCCACGGAGGCCGTTCTCCACATGCCGCAGCACCCCTACACCCGCACCCTCGTGGCAGACCACACCGTGTTCGGGATCGAGGCCGTCCGCGCCGCCGGCACGGCGGCGCAGGTCCACCCCGTGAGAGAGGCAGCATCCCGATGACCAGCACGCTCACCCCCACCCGTGACCGGGCCGTCCGCGTCGGCCCCGGACGGGCCGCGCAGCGCCCGGCCCTCACCGTCCGCGACCTCGCGGTCCGCTACGGGACGCGGGAGGTGCTGCACGGGATCGATCTGGACGTGGCGCCCGGCGAGGTGGTGGGCCTGATCGGCGAATCCGGCTCCGGGAAGACCTCGCTCGCCCGCACCGTGCTTGGCCTGGTCGCGGCCGCTGCGGGCACCATCGAGGTGGACGGCCACCTGGTCACCGGCTTCACCCGCGCCCAGTGGCGCGCCTTCCGCCGCGCAGGCCACGCCCAGTACGTGTTCCAGGACCCGCTGAGCAGCCTGGACGGACGCCTCACCGCTCGTGCCTCGGTGCTCGAGGGCGCACGCCAGACCTTCCCCGCCGCCGCAGTGCGCCACGCCGAGCAGGCGCTGGAGACCGTGGGGCTGGACCGTGCCCTGTGGGAGAGCCGTCCCGCCGAGCTCTCGGGCGGGCAGCGCCAGCGGGTGGCGATCGCACGGGCTCTGGCCGTGGACCCCGCGCTGCTGGTGTGCGACGAACCGGTCAGCGCCCTGGACGCCTCGAGTCGGATCGAGGTGGTGCGCACGCTCACGGCCGCGGCCCGTGCCGGCACCGGCATCCTCCTGATCTCCCACGACCTCTCCTCCCTCGGAGCGATCGCGGACAGGGTGCTGGTGCTGCACGGGGGTGCGATCGTCGAGTCCGGTCCCGCCGCCGAGGTGCTCGGCGCGCCCCGCCACCCCTACACGCGGCGGCTGATCGACGCGATCCCGACGCTCGACCGGCCTGCACCGGAATCACGCCATCGTGCACGCGAGAGCGGCCCTGCCCTCGCACCGACCCCGCTCCTCCACCCCTGATCCCTCATCACGAAGGAGACTGACATGGCAGAGATCCTCGGAATGCTCTCGTCCCAGCGCGGATCCGAGACCCACCCGGTCGACGGCCCGGCCGTCGATCCCGGATGGATCCGGGACTTCGGGCGCGCCCATGAGGAGGCCGGCTTCGACCGGGTGCTGATCGGCTACTCCTCGGCCTCGCCGGACGGCTTCGCCCTCGCCTCCGCCGTGCTGCAGGCGACCGAGCACCTGGGGGTGCTCATCGCCCATCGCCCGGGATTCGTCGCCCCGACGGTGGTGGCGCGAAAGCTCGCGACGCTCGACCAGCTCAGCGGTGGCGGGCGGGTGGCGATCCATCACATCTCCGGCGGTTCGGACTCGGATCAGGCTCGTGACGGCGACTTCTCGACCAAGCCCGAGCGCTACCGCCGCACCGCGGAGTTCATGGACCTGCTGCGCCGGGCACTGGACTCCCACGAGCCCCTGGACCACTCCGGGGAGCACTACCGGGTGCGAGGAGCACGCAGCGCCGTGCACCCGGTGCACCCCGGCGGGATCCCGCTGTGGTTCGGCGGACTGTCGGAGGAGGCGGTGCGCGTGGGCGGCGAGCACGCCGACGTGTACGCGCTGTTCGGAGAGACGAGGGCCGAGGTCGCGGACCGCACCGCGGCGATCCGCGAGGTCGCCGCGGCCGCCGGCAACGAGCGCCTGCGGTTCTCGCTGTCGACCAGGCCCGTGGTCGCCGAGACCGAGGACGCGGCGTGGGACAAGGCCGACCGGTACCTCGCGCAGGCACGGGCCCACCTGGAGGCCGGCGCCGCAGGCGATCCGCTGCGGATGCGCCGCTACGCGCCCGGCGAGCGCGCTTCCGTCTCCGCGGACCGGCTGCAGCGCCTGGCCCACCAGCACGACGTGCACGACGAGCGGCTCTGGTTCGGGATCACCAAGCTGATGGGGCCGCAGGGCAACTCCAGCGGCCATGTGGGCACCGGCCGGCAGGTCGCCGACGCGCTGCTGGAGTACTGGGAGCTGGGCGTGGAGAACTTCCTGATCCGCGGCTTCGATCAGCTCGGAGACGTCGAGGACTGGGGGAAGCTGCTGATCCCCGAGCTGCGCGCCGGCATCGCCGTCAAGCAGGAGAGCCCTCGGGGAGCGCTCTCGCGGGCGTGAGCGGGGACGGCGTACTCAGCTCACCGCCCGAGGCGGTCCACCCGCTCCCACGGCCAGTCCTCGGCGAGCCACTCGGCGAGCGCGTCCGCGAGCGGACCGTCGAGCTCGGCGCAGCTGGCCCGCACCCAGGACTGGATCTCCGCCTCGAAGGCGGGGGCCTGGGCCGGGTAGATGTACACGCAGCCGATCACGTCGCCGCCCGACGGCTCCAGGACGGTGAAGGTGAAGCCCTTCCGCGCGGCGAAGTCCGCGGCGTGCCGCTCGAGGTCCTGCAGGTTCCGCTCCGGGCTCATCCCCTCGGGCGGCGGCCAGGAGCCGTCCGGATAGCCGGGGGTCGCACGGATGTGGTCGACGCTGCTGGTCCAGGCGGCGAGGTCCGCCGTGTTGTGCTGCGGGCCGAGGGGCTCGAGGCGGAAGCGCTCACGCACCAGGGAGGTCGGAGGGACGAAATCGGCGGGGACGAAGACGTCGGTGTCCATGCACCGACGGTAGCGAACGATCCCTCCCGGCACCACGGAGCCCCCGGACCCACGTCGTGCCCCTGCCCGTCGTGGAGGGATGCCCTGGCGTGACCCCGGCTGGCCCCGTACGGTGGGCCGGGCCGCTCCCCCTCGTCGACAGGTCCTCCGTGCCCTCCCTTCTGCGACTGTCCGGACCCGCTCTCGGTCTCGGCGCCGTGCTGATCATCGTGACGGTCTCGCTGGGACGCGGGATCGACGTCCTCTACCTGCTGGGGGTGGCGCTGGCCGTGCTGGGGGTGTCGGGCCAGCTCCTCCAGAGCCGGCTCCAGCGCCCGACGGAGCAGCGGGATCCTCTCCCGGTCGCGGTGCCCGTGCGGGGGCGGTGGCGGGGCCTGAACTCCCCTGCCTCGAAGATCCCCTCGCACACCCATCGGCTCGCGCAGACCTACGCCATCGACATCACCCACGAGCCCGAGGGCGCCTCGCCCCGAGCTCTGGATCCGCTCCGCAGTCCGATGCGCCGCCCCGAGACCTTCCCGTCCTTCGGCCAGGAGGTCCTCGCCCCCTTCGACGGCGAGGTGATCGCGGTGCACGGCACGAGTCGGGACCATCTCAGCCGCCTCTCCCTGCCGGGCATCGCGTACCTGGTGCTCGAAGGTCTCGTGCGCAGCCTCGGCTCCCCACGGCACCTGCTGGGGAACCACGTCATGGTGCGTGCGGTCGGGAGCGGCGCGGCCGACGAGCCGGGCCGGGCGGCCGGGGCGGGCTCGGCCGACGGGCCGGTCGCGGTGCTCGCCCATCTCCGGCGCGGCTCCCCCGCAGTGCGGGTGGGCGAGCGGGTGCGGGCCGGTCAGGTGCTCGGGCAGTGCGGGAACTCGGGCAACTCCTCCGACCCTCACGTCCACTTCCAGCTGATGGACGGTCCCGACATCGGCACCGCGAGAGGCCTGCCCTTCACCTGGCACCATCTCGACGAGGACGGCGCCCCGCAGCACGGAGTGCCCGCGAACGAGGAGCTGTTCACCGCGGTCCCGGTGGACCCCACCCGCTGACCGCTCAGGGCACGCTCACCGGCCCCTTCGCGCGTACTTCGCCTCCGCTGCGGCCTTCTGCGGCCGCCACCACGCCTCGTGCCGGCGATACCAGTCGACGGTCGCGGCGAGGCCGGCGGCGAAGTCCGGGCAGGACGGGGACCAGCCGAGCTCCTCCCGCAGCTTCGTGGGATCGATCGCGTACCGCAGGTCGTGGCCTGGACGGTCGGGCACGTGGTCGAAGTCGTCGACCTCGCGGCCCATGAGCTGGAGCAGCAGCTGCACCACCTCGAGGTTGCTCCTCTCCCCGTCCGCGCCGATCAGATACGTCTGCCCGATCCGCCCCTTCTCCAGGATCGTGAGCACGGCCGAGGAGTGATCCTCGGCGTGGATCCAGTCGCGCACGTTCTCGCCCGTGCCGTACAGACGTGGCCGCACCCCGTCGATCAGGCTGGTGATCTGTCGCGGGATGAACTTCTCCACGTGCTGGCGCGGGCCGTAGTTGTTCGAGCAGTTCGACAGCGTGGCCCGCACGCCGAAGGACCGCACCCAGGCGCGGACCAGCAGATCGCTGCCCGCCTTCGTCGCCGAGTAGGGGCTCGAGGGGTTGTACGGCGTGGTCTCCGTGAACCGCTCCGGGGCGTCGAGGTCGAGTTCGCCGTAGACCTCGTCGGTCGAGATGTGGTGGAAGCGCGTGCCGTGACGACGCGCCGCCTCCAGCAGCGTGAACGTGCCGACGAGGTTGGTGTGCAGGAACGGGCTCGGGTCGTGGAGCGAGTTGTCGTTGTGGGACTCCGCCGCGCAGTGCACGATCGCATCGCCCTCCCCCGTCAGCGGCGCGACGAGCTCCTCGACGAGCGCCGCATCGGCGATGTCTCCCACGACCAGACGCACGCGGTCCGTCGGCAGGCCGTGGAGATTGGCGGTCGAACCCGCATAGGTGAGCTTGTCCAGCACGGTCACGCGCGCATCGGTGTGCGCGAGGACGTGGCGGACGAAGCTGCTGCCGATGAAGCCGGCACCGCCGGTGACGAGCAGGTGACGGGACATCAGCGGGAACCTCCAGGGGCATCTCACGAGCGAGGACGTCGAGCAGGTACCGACCGTAGCCGGAGCCGACCCGCGGCAGCACATGTTCACGCAGCTCCTCATCGCTGAGACGGCCTCTGCGCGGGGCGCCCCCCCGACACCCCTCGGCGTCCGCAGCGTCCGGGGGCTTCCCCCACCTCATCCCTGCAGGTCGCCCGATCGTTCCGGGCCGCGCGACGCCATACCCTGATCCTCATGACGTTCGCCGGCCTCCTCGCCTTCCTCGGTCTCGCCGTGGTGACGATGGACGTGCTGGGCGGGGTGATCGCCACCTCTGTGCTGCTGAGCGGCGGGAGGCTCCGCCACCTGCTGGCCTTCTTCGGCGGGTATGCCGCGGTGATCATCGTGGCGACGATCGTGCTGCATCCGCTGCTGGCCCTGCTCGGCGCGTGGCTGCGCCCGGTGCTCGCCTCGAACGGCGCGATCGGCAGCGTCGAGGTGGTGGTGGGAGCGGTGCTGGGCGGTGTCGCGCTCCATCAGTTCCGCGCCTCCCGCCGCCCGCCGGGCCCGCCCGGACGGCTCCAGCGCCGCAGCGCCCCGCGCCGTCTGGCGCTCTGGCCGATGCTGCTGGCCGGGGTGGCGTTCTCGGGCACGGCGCTGGCCGATCCGGCGTTCCCGATCGCGGTGGGCATGGCATCCCAGGTGGAGCATCTGCCGTGGCGAATCTGCCTGCTGGTGCTGTGGCATCTTCTCTACCAGGCGCCGCTCGTGACGATGATGGTCATCGCCGCCACCGGCAGGCACGACCGGCTGGTGCACCGCTTGGCCGACTGGACCGCCGAGCGCCGCCGCGTTCTGCAGGGGGCGCTGGCCGTGGTGCTGGTGCTGCTGGCGGCGGTGGTGCTGACGGACGGGATCTGGTCGCTCGTGGGCGGTCACGAGCCGTGGCTGCGCCAGCTGCTCGCGCTGCGCTGACAGGCACGTCGGCGATCGACGCTCCCTCTCCCTCGCCGCCCATCGCGACGAGCTGCTCTCCCTGGGCGCACGGCACGGCATCGAGGACATCCGCGCGTTCGGCTCCGTCGCGCGAGGCTCCGATCACCACCATTCCGACGTCGACCTCCTCGTGCGGCTCCGTCCCGATGCAGACCCCTTGGGCTATGCACTCTTCGTCGAGGACTCGGTGCGCCTGCTCGGCGTCCCCGTCGACGTGGTCGTCGAGGACGGGAACACCCCCGTGCACATCCGGCGGACGGCGGTGCCGCTGTGATCCGGTCCGATGACCGTCAGGAGCCGTCCCCGCGGTGGGACGTCTGACCACGCGGCGAGAGCACCCCCGATGGCGCACCCCCTGCCTCGCAGGTCCTGCGCACTGAGCTCGCACGCATCGAGCACCGTGTCGAGGACGTCATCGCGCAGGGGCGGGCCGCCTTCGTCGAGGGCTCCGAGAGCTACGACCGTGCCACCGTCGCAGTCCTCCGCCTCGCCGCGCTCTTCGAGGAGGAGAAGCGCTTCGGGACATCTCTGACCGTGGTGACCACGGACGAGCGCCGTGGCATCACGACCACGAGGGACATCGCGGCGCGCAGCGGGTGCGGAGCGATGAGCTCGGAGATCCTCTGGCGGACGGTGACCGAGCGCATCCCCGACGTCGTCGCGAGGATCCACGCTGCCCTCGACGCCTGAGAGGGCTCATCCCCGCGCGAACAGTCCCAGCGCGTCCCAGGCGACCCAGCCGCCCTCGGCCAGCTCGAGCTCGATCACGTTCTGCCCCGCCTGCAGCAGCGCGGCCGGGACCGGCAGCTCGAAGCGGGCCCGCTTCAGCGCCGTGCCGGGAACGGTCGCGTCCCCCTCGCGGGAGCCGCGGGTCGCGCCGACCGGCAGCTCGAGATCGGCGAGCTCATCGCCGTTCGCGCGGAGGCGGAGGACGCCGCCCAGGCGCGTGGTGTCCACGAGCCACAGCGCGAGGTCGAGATCCTCGCTCGGGGCCTGCTCGAGCGAGACGGTCCAGCGGGCGCTGTAGGGGATCCCGCCGGCCCAGGCATCTCCCGGACCGGGCAGCAGGTACGGCCACGACTCCCCCGGCTCGTCGACCCCGTCCTCGTACTCGATCAGCGCCTCCGGGTACCGCTCGGGGATCTGCGCGTAGGAGGCGGGGGCGAGGTGGTGCTCGAGGGTGCGGCCGTCGAACTCGCCGATCCGCGCCACCTCCGTCCCGGTCGCGGTGACCGAGGGGCGGGAGGTGGCGGTGACCGCTTCCGAGACCTCGCCGCGCTCCCCCGCGTCGGAGACGGCCTGGACCGTGTACGTCCAGGTCTCCCCTTCCGGGCCGAGGCCCGCGTGCGTGAAGCGCGGATAGACCGTCTTGCCCAGCAGGACGGAGTCCTCGGCCTCGGTGGGGGCGTCCTCGCCGGGCACGGCGTGGATGCGGTAGTGGTCGATGAGGGGGTCGAAGCCGAGGGAGTCCCAGGTCAGGGAGTTCTCTGCGAGGACGGGCTCGGCGGCGAGACCGGTGACGACGGCGGGGCGCGGGCTCATGCGGGGCTCCTTCGAGCGGCTCAGGCCGGGATGAGGCGGGGCTCGCCCGCGGGGGTCGTGAAGCGGGCGCGGAGCTGCTCGGGGGCGGTGTCGTCGGCCTCGATCCAGTCGACGACACGGAAGCTCGAGACCATCTCCTGCGGCGTGAGGCGCACGTGCACGTAGCCGCGTCGACCGTCGTAGAGCTTCACGTACTCGTGCCGGGTCCACGTCTCGGGGGTGCCGGCATCCGCAGCGCCGTCCCCGTCGGAGGCGATCGAGGTGCACACCAGCTCCACGCCGAGGGCCCCGGCGGCGGGATCGTCGGGGTCGGCGGGGATCTCGGCGGCGACGTGCTTGTGGATGTCGCCGGTGAGCATGACGGGGTTCGACGCCTCCGCCATCTGCGCGAGCAGACGCCGACGGGCGGCCGGGTAGCCGTCCCACATGTCGGTGCTGGCCTCGTCGATCGGCACCAGCACCACGCCGTTGGCCAGCAGGTTCCAGGTCGCCGTGGAGCTCGCGAGGCGCTCGCCCACCCATTCCTCCTGCTCGGTGCCGAGGATGGTGCGGTCCTCGCGATGCTGCTCGGCGGCGTCGGCCGGCTTCGCGTCGCGGAACTGGCGGGAGTCCAGCAGGGAGAAGCGGGCGAGAGAGCCGACGTCGAAGCCGTCGGTGATGTCGGTGTCCGTCCCGTCCGGCAGCGCGGCGACGTCCAGCGGCATGTTCTCGTAGAACGCGCGATAGGCCACGGCGATCCGGTGGGCGAAGTCGTCCTCGGGGATCCCGGTGTCGGAGAGGGCGCCGGTGTAGTTGTTCTGCACCTCGTGGTCGTCCCAGACGGCGACGGCGGCGGCGCGGGCGTGCACGGCCTGCAGGTGCGGGTCGGACTTGAACAGGGCGTAGCGCAGCCGGTACTGCTCGAGCGTCTCGATCTCCACCCGGTGCGCCTCGCCCACCTCGGCGCCCTGGCGCCACAGGTTCGTCTCGGTGATGCCGTACTCGTAGATGTAGTCGCCGACGAAGACGACGAGATCGAGGTCCTCCTCCGCGGCGAGATGACGGTGGGCGGTGAAGTGGCCGTGGTACCACGCCTGGCAGGAGACGAGCCCGAAGCTGAAGGATTCCGCTGGTTCCCCCTCCGCCGGCAGGGTGCGGAAGCGGCCGACGGGGCTGAGCTCCCGGCCCGCGCGGAAGCGGTAGAAGTGCTCGGTGCCGGGATCGAGGCCCTCCACCCGGGGGTGGACGGCGTGGGCGAGCGCGGGCTGGGCGAGGGCGCGGCCGTGGGCGACGATGCCGCGGAACTCCTCGTCGGTCGCGACCTCCCAGCGCACGGTCACCTCCTTCAGGGGCATCCCGCCGTGGCCGTCCTCGGCGAGGGGTTCGGGGGCCAGGCGCGTCCACAGCACGGCGCCGTCGGGGCGCGGGGCGCCGCTGGCGACGCCGAGGGAGAACATCCCCTCGGGCGCGGCGGCGCCCTCGAGCTCCGACGGCGGCTCCGAGCGGGCGGAGCGGGCGTCGATGCCGAGCGCGATCACGGCGGCGGAGGCGCCGCTGAGCTGGAGCAGCCGGCGGCGGCTGACGGGGGCACGGGTGGCCGTGGACGGCATGGGATCTCCCGGTCGGCGGTGGGGGTCCTCCCACCGTCTTCCGCCCGGATGGAGCCGGGATGAACGCTCGGCCACGCAGCCGCGAAGAGCTGCGGAAGAGAGCAGCGGGATCGCCCCCTCCGCCCGCGACCGGGCCGATCAGCCGCCGATCTCGCGCCCCCGCGCCGGTGCCGAGGCTCTCATGCCCCGCCGCACTGGCTCTTCATGAGCGATGCGACGGTGCCCCGCTCGATCGCGAACCCCTGGGTGAACACCTTCTGCACCAGATGCCGGGGGAACGGCCCGACGGTGACCTCCTCCGCACCGCTGGTGCAGGTGATCCAGGTCGAGTTGTCCTGGCTGATGATCGTCAGCGCATCACCGTCGACGTCGGACAGCTCGAAGGTGTTCATTCTTCTCCTGAGGGACGGGGCCGGGCACGGCGGTCCGGGGCGGGATCGACACCCCTCATCCTGCGATGCAGGAGACTCTTGCTGACGGGTGTCGCGAAAGACTCTCCGCCTCCCCTACCCGCTCTCCTGCCCACCCCACCCGGAGGGGTAGCAATGCCGGTCACATCGCGGTTCGGCCCGCCGAGCGCACAGGTGGGCTCCACCTCGAGGAGATTGTCAGAGCCCGCGGACCGAGGCCTCGTGGAGCAGCTCGTCGCGGTTGCTCGCCCCGAGCTTGCGCATCAGGTTCGCGCGGTGGAACTTCACGGTGTTGACCGAGACGAACATGGCCTTCGCCATCTGGGGATTGGTCGCTCCACGACGCAGATGGTCGAGCACCTCGCGCTCCCGCCCCGAGATCTCGAGGGTGGGGCGGTTCAGCGCCCCGGCGATGGCGTGCGCCTGATCGAGGCGGAGCCGCTCGCCGCCGGGCACGTCCTCGGCGATCTCCCGCAGGGCTCGCAGCTCCTCGGAAGTGGCGTGCGCGAGAGGGTACAGACCGAGCCGTCGCCGCGCGGTCAGCGCGGCCGCGTCGGCCAGGGCGGTGCGCGCCGCGGGCACCCGGTCCTCGCGCACCGCGTACAGCGCCTCCATGAGGTGCACCGTGAACTCGGTGCGCGGGTAGAACGGCTGGCCCGGCATCGGCGTCACGGGCAGGTATCCGGGACTGGGGACGGGCCTGCCCGCGTGCCTGCTGAGGAAGTCCGCGACCCGCTGGATCTGGCTGTGGGCGCCTTGGGCGAACGGCCCGGGCACCGCGAGGGTGGAGAGTTCGTACGCGCGGACGTAACCCTCGAACTCCTCCATCGCTCGGCGAAGGATGGCCAGGTGGGCACGCATGTGCTGCAGGATCGGCCAGAGCTCGGGCACCGCGAGGCGGTCCGACGCGGCGCGCAGATGAGCATCGGCGTCTTCGAACCTGCCCTCGTCCAGCGCCTCCCACATCAGGGCCATCCCGGCCACGACGATGTCGCAGTCGTGCCGTAGGAACTGGGTCCCCGCCAGCAGCACGGAGGCATCGAAGACGTCCTCGAGCCCGCGGGCCCGATGATCGTGGAGGATCAGGCGGCGCGCGAAGTCCAGCCTCTCCCCGAGCGGATCGAGGCGCTGCGGGTCCACCTCCATCACCTGCACGGCGAACCGGGCGATCTCTGCAGCCGGGATCGTGTTCCCGCTGCGGAAGGCGGTGTCGGCGAGGAAGAGCAGCTCGGAGACCTCGCGCCCGCCGATCGCCTCGACCGCCTCCGAGGCCACGAGATCGGCGACCAGCGCACGGGCCCGGGTGAAGATCTCGATCATCTGCTCGCGGTCGCCGATGTGGAGAGCGAGCGCCAGCGCGTAGGCGAGCGCGCCGCTCCGCGCCCACGGCGTGCCCGCCCCGGGCGCGCTGAGCCGCAGCACCAGCGCCTGCTGCGCCGCGCGGACCGAGACCGGGGAGCGGCGGCGGTCCGCGCCCAGCCGCAGCCGTGCGGCGAGCAGCGCGGGCCGCTCGACCAGAGCGAGCGGGCTGATCCGTATCAGCGGCGTCCACAGCGGGGTCATCGCGTTGGGCAGCAGGTCCCAGATCCATTCGCTCAGCAGCTCCTCGGCCTCGTCGATCTCCCCCGCGGCCAGGTGCATCGACATCAGGAGCTCGCGGTCGCCCGTGGCGCGCGCGATGTCGACCACGCGATCGGCGGCGTCGTCCTTCTCGCCCGGGCTCGCGGAGATCGCGCGGAGCACCACCTGACGGATGCTCTCGGTCCAGCGGAACACCCGTCGGCGCATCCCGGGATGCCAGACCATCGAGCCCATGCCGAGGTCGTGGAGACGGCGGAGGTCGGCGAGCGCATCACCCCCGTCGCTCAGCGCCTCCGCATCCTCGACGGTGAAGCGCGGCAGGTGGGCCGCTCGGCGGAAGAAGCGGGCGAAGCGGCCGGTCCTGCCCAGCAGCGGCTGGTCGACGAGGAACGCCGCGAGCGCGCGATCCCGGGTGACCAGGCCCGCCTCCACCTCCACCGGCATGCTCGCCAGCGATGCCAGGACCGCCCCGGGATGACCCAGCGTCGCGCGGTGCAGGGACGTCAGCGCCTCCGCGGAGAGCTCGACGCCGCGCTCGGCGAGCAGCCGGTGCATCTCGGTCCGGTCGAGCCACACGTCCCGATCGTCGAGGGTCGAGTAGTAGATGCCTCTGGCCTGCACCTCGGCGCGCAGATGACCGAGGTCGTAGCCCGCGACGACCAGGCGGACGCCGCCGTCGAGGAGGGGCAGCAGGACGGCGAGGCCCCGTGCGCTGAGCTGCTCCGCCTCGTGGATCGCGAGGGTCATGGGGCGGCGGACGTCCTGGAGAGCTCGCACGACGGCGCCCCGCAGCTGCGCATCGTCCTGCGGAAGATCGGGGAGGTCGTAGGAGATCCGATGGCGCAGCGCGCTCCACAGCAGCTGGACGATCGCGCGGGGCTCGACGGGCAGGCGCCGCGCGTCGAAGAGCATCCGCAGCTCGCCGTCGCGGTGACCGCCGCGCTCCTCCCACTGGCGCAGCGCCGAGCGCGTGCCGCTGCCGTAGACCGCCTCGACCAGCATCAGCGGCGAGGCGCTGTCCAGCGAGGTGAGCAGTCGCCGATGCAGCATCCGACCCTTCCGGCCCCCTGGTATCCCTAGCGACCTCAGGGGCCGCAGCCATCGCCTGCAGGGGCGGGGCAGGCATGAGCACTGCCTCGCCGTCCAGGCCAGGATAGCCATCAGGTGAGGACGCGAGCGCACTTCCCTCCCTGACGGATCGGTCGGATCGCTGGCCCCTCGGAACCTCCGGCGGCGACCTCGCCGGCACCGGTCCTGACCTGGACGGCCACCATGCGGTGGCGCGGTTCACGGCGCGCACCTAGGCTCGGGAGCGAACCGCGCCCCGTCGGCACCGGCACCGACGGCGAGGGGCGAGCGGTGGGACAGGAAGGACAGCGATGTCCAAGGTCTCGGACGACATCGCCGCGGAGCTCGCCGCCGTGCTGCGCGACGGGATGACGATCGCGGTGGGCGGCTTCGGGCTGTGCGGGATCCCCACGGACCTGATCGCGCTCGTGCGCGACAGCGGGGTCCGCGGCCTGACCGTCGCCTCGAACAACCTCGGCGTGGACGGGAAGGGCCTCGGGATCCTGCTCGAGAACGGCCAGATCGACAAGGTGCTCTCGAGCTACGTCGGCGAGAACAGGTTCTTCATGCAGCAGTACATCGACGGGAAGCTCGACGTGGAGTTCGTGCCGCAGGGAACCCTCGCCGAACGGATGCGCGCCGGCGGCTCCGGCATCCCTGCCTTCTACACCCCCACCGGGTACGGCACCCCGGTCGCCGAGGGCAAGCCCGTCGCCGAGTTCAACGGCCGACGCTGCGTGCTCGAGCGCGCCATCCATGCCGACGTCGCCCTCGTCCACGCCCGCACCGCCGACACCTTCGGCAACCTCCGGTACCGCCTCACCGCACGGAACTTCAACCCGCTCGCGGCGATGTGCGGGCGCACCACCTTCGCGGAGGCCGAGCAGATCGTCGAGCCGGGCGAGCTGGCCCCGGACGACATCCACACCCCCGGCGTGTTCGTCCACCACCTGATGCGGGCCACCGCCGCGAAGGACATCGAGCAGCGCACCACGCACCCCCGCCCCGGCCCGAAGGAGGTGGCCTGAGATGGCCTGGACCCGTGACGAGATGGCCGCGATCGCCGCCGCGGAGCTGCGCGACGGCGACTACGTGAACCTCGGCATCGGCATGCCCACCCTGGTCGCGAACCACCTCCCGGACGGCGTGGACATCACCCTGCAGTCCGAGAACGGCGTGATGGGCATGGGCCCCTTCCCCTACGAGGGCGAGGAGGACCCGGACCTCATCAACGCCGGCAAGCAGACCATCACCCTGCGCCCGGGCGCGGCGATCTTCGACTCCGCCACCAGCTTCGGGATGATCCGCGGCGGCAAGATGGCCACCGCGATCCTCGGCGCCATGCAGGTCACCGCCGCCGGCGACATCGCGAACTGGCAGATCCCCGGCAAGCTCGTCAAGGGCATGGGCGGGGCGATGGACCTCGTCGCCGGGGCGCGGCGCGTGGTGGTGATGATGCAGCACGCCGCGAAGGACGGCACCGCGAAGATCGTCCACGAGTGCTCGCTGCCGCTGACCGGGGTGGGCGTCGTGAACCGGATCATCACCGATCTCGCCGTCCTGGACGTCGCCGAGGACGGTCTCGTGCTCACGCGCCTCGCCCCCGGCGTCACCGAGGACGAGGTCCGCGCGCTCACCGAGCCCGAGCTCACCGTCCGCCCGGCGGGCTGAACGCGGCGCGCGCAGCGAGCTCGGACGGCTCAGAGCTCGGCGGATTCGGTCGGTGCCTCGGCGGCCGGCGGGAGCTGCGGGCCGCTCGGATCGGCCCCGGGCCTCGGCAGCGACGGAACGATGACCGCACCGGCGTCGCCGCCGGGTCCGTCGCCGGTTCCGCCGCTGTCGCCGTCCGACTCCCCCGCAGTCCCGTCCTCCGTCGCGCCGTCACCCGTGTTCGGATCCGCGCTGGGTCCGGTCGGCGAGGCAGGATCCGTCGACGGGTCCTGCGATGGGGGCGGCGACGGCTGGCCGGGGCTCGGCGGGGACATGGGCTGGCCCGGCCAGGTCGGTCGCGGCGGATCCTGCTTGTCCTTCCCCGTGTCCGTCGCGGGATCGCTCGGGGAGGTGGGCGGCTGCGGTGTCGGCTCCTCCGTTGCGTCCGGCGAGCTCCCCTGCCGGGGCGGGGCCGTGACCGTCGCACCCTCGTCGGCGGGGACCGGCGTCGACCCGGAGGCGGGCGGCGCGGCGGAGTCGGACTCGTCCGACGTGCTCGCCGAGGGCGACTGCGCGGCGGGATCGGCGTCGTCCGAGGTGCTCGTCGAGGGCGACGTCGAGGAGGCCTCGTCGGGCCCGCCCGGAGCGGCGACGGGGATCGGCACGGGCGAGGCGGCACCGGTCGCGGCGGCGCCGGTGGCGGTGGACGTCGAGGACGATGCCGCGGCCGCCTCTTCCGGACCGTCGCCGCCCGTGGCTGCGCCGTCTCCTCCCTGCACCCCGCCGTCACCGCCGGCGGCACCGGTGCCGTCGGCGGCATCGGCACTCCCCTCCTGCTGCGGCGCCGACCACGTGGCGACGCCGAAGACGGAGGGAGCATCCTGCACCGAGCCGAGCAGGAGCCCGCTCCCGACGGCGAGCACGACGATCGCCCCGAGAGTCACGAACGCCCCGGCATGGGATGCGAGCGCACCCCGGAGGGCACCGGAGCCTCCGCCCGCGTCGAGGGACGCCAGCGGGCTCCGCGGCGCGAGGGTGCCGTCGGCGGAGGGGCCGACGGCGGCGACATCGGCCGAGAGCCGCTCCAGCAGCAGGGGCGATCCCAGGACCAGCGGCAGCAGGACGGAGCGGAGCTGCACGGCGAGCCCGCGCAGCTCATCGCGCGCAGCAGCGCATCGCGCGCAGATCTCGAGATGGCTCGCGACGGCGGCGGACCGGGCGGGCGCGAGCCGCCCGTGCTCATGGGCATCGAGGTCCTGCGCGACGCTGCGGCACGCCGGCGCGGCGTCGGAGGTGTCCAGGTGCGCCTGGAGCCAGGCGGCCCGCAGACCCTCCCGCGCCCGACGGGAGAGCTGCGCGATCGCGTTCGGGCTGCGTCCCAGCTGCGGCGCCAGGGCCCGGGGCGTCTCGCCCTCGACCTCGGTGAGCCACAGGATCCGCTGCCACGCCTCGGGCAGTTTCTCGAAGGCGGTCCTGACCAGCTGCCGGTCGAAGAGCTCGTCGACGCCGTCGGGCGCCGTGAACCGGTCGGGCACGACGCGTTCGAGATCGTCCACGGCGTCCTCGTGCGTGCGGCGGGCCCGGTCGATGGCCTCGTTGCGCACCACGCGCATGAGATAGGGCGCGAATCCGCGGCGCGGCCCGCCGCCGCGCAGGATCGACTTGAGGATCTTCAAGAACGCCTCCTGCGCGACGTCGTCGGGATCGTGGGAGCCGCCGAGGCTCCGCGCCAGGCGCAGCGCCTCGTGGCGATGACGGCGGTACAGCACCGCATAGGCGCCGGTGTCCCCGGCACGCACGGCGGCCAGCAGCTCGTCCTCCGTGAGCGTCTCGAGGGCACGGATGCGGCCGTCGGGGGCGGGCTCCGTCATGGTCCTTCTCAGTCCCTTCGCCGAGGCCGCCCGGTGCGGCTCCTCCGGTGACGTCGCCGGGGCCCTTCACCGGGGACCACGGGCGACTTGTCCGAGTATGTCGTCTTTGTGCAGTATGTCACCACCCCGTGTGGATATCGATCGCGCGCGTCACGAAACCGCGGCTCGTGCGTGGAAGAGGGTGACGGCCTGTCGGGGCCGCCCGACCTGACCTTCCGGAGAACCACATGAGCAACATCGAGCTGACCGATGTCGACGGCGACGCGCTGACCATCTACATCCGCGACGAATCGACCTGGATCACGTGCACCAGCGGCACCGAGGAGGTGACCGTCGGCCCCTTCCCCACGCAGGTGGTGCGGTCCGTCGTGGACCGCGGCTTCGAGGTCGAGGGCGGCACGCTCTCAGCGCTCGTCCGGCGCACGCCCGGGGGGACGGTGCGGCTCACCGAGGAGATGCGCGAGCGCGCCTGGGAGGCCTTCGCCCTCGAGAGCGGAGTGCAGGGCGGCGAGGAGGAGGCTGCGGCCCGGGAGGCGCTCGACCGAGCGCTCGAGGCCGCGCTCGCCTCTCCCGCCCGTCCGCCCGCGGCGGAGGCTCTCGCGGACGAGCTGCGCCGCGCCGCGATCACGATCGCGGACGTCGACCGCCTCGCCGACCACCTGGTCGCACACGGCTACCGGAAGGGGACGTCCCTCTGACCGAGGCGCGTATCCTGCCGGGATGCCGCTGCCCCGTGACCTCGTCCGCTCTCTGCCGAAGGTGGTCCTGCACGACCACCTCGACGGCGGGCTGCGCCCCGAGACCGTGATCGACCTGTGCCGTGAGCTGGGGATCGAGCCGCCCGGCGCCGATGGGCAGCAGGTCGCGGACTGGTTCCACGACGCTGCGGACTCCGGCTCGCTGCCCGCCTATCTCTCGACCTTCGAGCGCACCGTCTCGCTCATGCAGTCCGCCGCCCACCTGCGGCGGATCGCGCGCGAGTTCGTCGAGGACATGGCGGCCGACGGGGTCGTGTACGCGGAGACCCGCTGGGCACCGCATCAGCACACGGGAGCCGGGCTGAGCCTGGACCAGGCGGTGCAGGCGGTGCAGGACGGGCTCGACGAGGGCGTCGCCGCGGTCGAGGCCGGCGGCGGGCGGATCGTGGTGGGGCAGCTGCTGTGCTATCTGCGCCACCTCGAGCCGAGCGACGACCTGGTCGAGATCGCGCTCGCGCGCCGGGGCCGCGCTCCGGCGCACGCGGACGCCTCGACGGGCGCCGGGCCGGCGCGCCCGGCCGCCTCCGCAGGAGTGGTGGGACTGGATCTCGCCGGGCCCGAGGTGGGGTTCCCGGCCTCCCGCTTCGCCGCGCAGTTCTCTCGCGCACGTGCGGAGGGGCTGCGCGTCACGCTCCATGCCGGAGAGGCCGACGGACCCGCCTCGATCGCCGATGCGCTGGACACGGGCGCCGAGCGGCTCGGCCACGGGGTGCGCCTGGTCGAGGACCTCGACGGGGACGTGCTCGGCCCCGTCGCCGCGCGTGTGCTCCGCGAACGGATCTGCCTCGAGGTGTGCCCGAGCTCGAACCTCCAGACCGGCGTCGCCACGACGATCGCCGAGCATCCCGTCGGCCGGCTCCACGACTCCGGCTTCGCCCTCGCGCTCAGCAGCGACAACCGCCTCATGAGCCGCACCTGCACCAGCCGGGAGACCTCTCTCGTCGCCGAGACGCTGGGCTGGGGCGTCGAGGAGCTCGAGCAGATCGCGCTCTTCGCGCTCAGCAGCGGCTTCGCGCCCGCGCCGCTGCGGGACGCGCTCGCCGAGGAGGTCGTGCGTCCGGCCCATGCCGAGGCGCGCCGCTGATGGGCGCCGCGCTCAGCGGACGGTGAGCGTCGCCGAGCGCACCGCTCCGAGCTGTCCCGTGCCCGGGTCGCGATAGGCGAGCTCGATCGTGTGCGTGCCGCGGCTCAGCCACGCAACGTGGAACGCCGTGGTCCCCTCATCCGGAGCGTCCACGTCCCTGGTCCGACCGTCGTAGGACACCGACAGTTCGTGCCGTTCCGGGACGTCGATCCTCAGGACGATCCACGCCCCGACCCGTCCGCCGCGGATGGAGTTCGCCCGGACCGTCGCGCCTGGGGAGGGGCTGCGCAGCGTGGGCGCGAGGAAGACGTACTCGTCGGTCGGCTCCGCCGCCGCGGACGTCACGCCGTCCATCTCCTGCACGGCGCGATACCGGGTCGCGACGTCGGGCTCGCCGGGTGTCGGGGTGAGGTTCCAGCGCCCGTCGTCCCCGACCGTGGTCGTCCCCCTCTCCACGCCGTCGGCGTCGAGGACGCGCAGGAGCGCCCCAGGGGTGCCCTCCCCGGTCAGGGTGACAGGGAACAGGCGATCGCCGCCGGCGGGAGCCTCGACGGTCGGCTGCTCGAGCGACGGCTCCTCAGGGTCCACCGGAGGTTCCGTCGGCTCGGGCTCGGGTTCCGGCTCGGGCTCGGGATCCGTCGGCTCGGGCTCTGGTTCGGGCTCGGGCTCGGGCTCGGGCTCGGGCTCGGGCAGAGGCTCCGGCTCGAGCTCGGGCTCCGTCGGCTCTGCGGAGTGCACCGGAGGTTCCGTCGGCTGCGGTGCCACCGGTTCCGACTCCACAGGATCCGCCGACGGCTCCGCCGGTTCCGGGCCCGCGGGCGCGGACGGAACGACCGAAGGCTCCGTCGGCTCCGCGGCCGTCTCGACCGGCGCGGCCTCGCCCGGGGCGGTCTCCGGCACCGGGGTCTCCAGCGTCCGGTCCGGCTGCGGCCGCTGGATCTCGACCTCGATCCCCTGCGGGTCCGCCGGCGCGGAGAGCTCTGTCGCCGAGCCGACCTCCGTCGCGGCGCCCGGCTGCGACTCCAGGAGCGAGCCCGGTGACGCGACCCCGCCCTGCCCCGGTGCGGGGATGTGGACGGGCGCCGTCGCGTCCGCAGGGTCGACGGCCTCGGGCAGCCGGGTCGGGGAGGCCGACGGAGCGGGCGCGGCGAGGTTCCCGCCGGCGCCCGACCCCCCGCCCGGGGCCGATGCACTGGTCCGCGCGGAGCGGTCGGGCTCGGCCTCGCGCGGCAGCTGCCCGACGAGCACGCCGCCGACGACGGCAACGGCCGTGGCGCCCGCGATCGCCATCGTCCACCCCTGCAGCGCCAGCGGGAGCTTCAGCCAGGAGAGTCCCTTGGCGGCGCCGGCCGCGCCGCCCCCGATCGGCGAGGCCGAGCCGGCACCTCCGGACAGGAACGCCCCCGCGGAGGGGTCCGCCGCAGGCGCAGCGCCCGTCGGTCCGCCCGTGGCGGCGCCGATCCCGTCGCCCCCGGCACCGCCCTCACCCGCTCCGCCGCCGGCGGCATGATCGAGGGCCGCGGTGAGAGCCTCTCCCGTTCCGGCCAGCGCGATGACCTCGGAGAGCGATCCCAGCAGGATCGGCGAGCCCAGCACCACCGGAAGGAGCAGACCGCGCAGACGGGTCGAGACCCCCCGGAGCTCGGACAACGCGAGGGAGCAGCGCACGCACCCTTCCAGGTGCGCCGTCACTCGGGACGCCCGCGCGGCAGTCAGCTGCCCGCGCTCGTACGCCCCGAGCGATCCGGCCACCTGCCGACATGGCTCCGGCACGGAGGTGGCATCGACGTGCGCCTGCAGCCACGCCGTGCGCAGCCCCTCCCTCGCCCGCCGGGAGAGCTGCGAGACGGCGTTCGGGCTCTGCTGCAGCTGGGGCGCCACGGCACGCGGGGGCAGCCCCTCCACCTCGGTCAGCCACAGCACCTGCTGCCACGACTGCGGCAGCGTGGTGAACGCGCGCTGCACCAGATCCTGCTCGATCCGATCGTCCACGCCGTCGGGGATGCTCGAGCTCTCCGCGTCAACCGTCTCGACATCCTCGACGGCGACCTCTCGCGCACGTCGCTGGCGGTCGATGACCTCGTCGCGCACCGCCCGCATCAGGTACGCGACGAAACCGCGCTGCGGCCCTCCCCCGCGCATGATGGTCTTGAGCACTTTCAAGAACGCCTCCTGCGCGATGTCGTCGCACTCGTGCGGGCCGCCGAGGCGACGCGCGAGACGGAGCGCTTCGGCGTGGTGACGGCGGTACAGCTCGGCATACGCGCCCGTGTCCCCCGATCGCACCGCGGCGAGCAGCTCGTCCTCGTCGACGGGTCCTCGCACGCGTTCTGGGGCACGAGGGCTCAGATCCGTCATCCGACCGTCCACTCCCTTCCCTGGCCACGCCTCGCACGGCGAGTCCGCCGTGGTGCTCCTGCCCCGTTCCACGGTGGATCCGCCTCGCTATGCCGCCATTGTGAGATGCCTCGCGATCCGTCGACCAGCGAATCGGACATACGTCACCAAACGGCAGGTGCTCGAGGTGCTGCGCGGCCTGCGGCTCCGGCGCCGCGACGGCGCTCAGAGGCTCGAGCCGCGCACCTCGAGGCGCGGGGCGAGCACCTGGCGCCGCGGCGGCTCCCCCTCCCCCTCGACGAGGTCCAGGAGCGTGCGGCCGGCGAGCCGGCCGAGGGTCTTCAGCCCCATGTCAACGGTGGTCAGCGGGGGGCGTGACGCGAGCGCCATGACGTCCCAGTTGTCGAATCCGGTGACCCGGACCTGGCCGGGCACGTCGACGCCGCGCTCGCGCAGCCGGTCGGTGACGCCGCGGGCGATCTGATCGGAGCCGCAGCAGAAGCCGTCGACATCCGGATGCGCGGCGAGCGTCATGTCCACCGCATGGCGGCCCCACTCCTCGGACCAGTGCCCGTACTGGGGCGGGGCGATCAGCGCCTCGCCGAGGGCATCCGCGGTCGCCTCGGCGCGGATCGCCGCCGAGTGGTGGCGCTGCGGCCCGGTGACGTGCACGATCCGTCGGGAGCCCATCGCTGCCAGGTGCTCGGCGGCGGCCCGGGCACCGGCCGCCTCGTCGGCGACGACGGCGAAGTCCTCAGGGTCGTCCGAGGGCGAGAAGGCGTAGACGGTCGGGATCGGCAGCCCCACCGAGGGGCGCGGATCCGTGGTGCGCCCGGTGATGATCAGCCCGTCCACGCGCCGCTCCTGGAGCGAGGCCAGGTAGTGGCGCTCGCGCAGCACGTCGTCACGGGTGTCGCACAGGATGATCGCCATCCTCCCGGCGGCGAGCGCATCCTCGACCCCCATGAGCAGCGGGATCGTGAAGCGGCCGAAGCTGTCGGTGGTCAGCAGGCCGACGGTGTACGTGCGGGTGTCCGCCGGGCCGCGCCCCGAGGCGCCGGCGACGAAGCCGAGCTCCGCCGCGGCCTCCTTGACCCGCGCCCGGGTGTCCTCGCGCAGCTGGCCGGTGTCGTTCAGGGCCTTGGACGCGGTGCTCACCGAGACCCCGGCACGTTCGGCGACGTCGGCGATGCGGGGGGCGGTCCGGCGGATGCTCTTCACGTGACCTCCTGGGGCTCCCCGTCCCGTCGGCGGGGCAGGGGTTGTCGGGGCGCTGCGCCCATGCCATTATCGACACAGAAACTCGTTTTCCGCACTTTCCGCAACGAAGCTCACAGTGAGGACCTGCTCCATGGTCGCCGCCCGCACCGCCCTGTCCGCCCCCGCCCTGTGCGCACCGGCCCTGCCCACCCCGGGTGCCGCCGCCGCGCTGCACCCCCTCGACGCGGGCCGTGCCCGGATCACCGGCGGGTTCTGGCACACCCGCCAGCAGCGCAACCGCGTCGCCGGCCTCCGCTCGGGCCACGCGCAGCTCGAGGCCTCCGGCACGCTGGAGAACTTCCGCCGCGTCGCCAGGGCCGAGCAGGGCGAGGCGAGCGGGATGATCTTCCAGGACTCCGACGTCTACAAATGGCTCGAGGCCGTGGCCTTCGAGCTGGGGCGAGAGGACGACGCCGAGCTGCGCACCTTGGCCCGCGAGGTCACGGAGCTCGTCGCCTCCGCCCAGCTGGAGGACGGCTATCTCAACAGCGTCCACACGCTCCGCCACAGCGCCGAGGAGAGGTACACGAACCTCGCCTGGAACCACGAGCTGTACTGCTACGGACATCTCATCCAGGCCGCTGTCGCCCTCGCCCGCAATGCCGGGGAGGAGAAGCTGCTCGACGTCGCGCTGCGGATCGTCGCGCACCTGCGCACAGTCTTCGGGCCCGACCTGCGCCAGGCCACGGGCGGCCATCCCGTGGTCGAGATGGCGCTCGTCGAGCTGCACCGGCTGACCGGTCGCGAGGAGATCCTCGACCTCGCCCGTTTCTTCCTCGACGTGCGCGGGAAGGGCGAGCGCTTCGACGACGTGAGCCCCGGACCCGGTTACTTCTCCGCCGACGCGCCCGTGCGCGAGACCGTCTCCGTCGAGGGCCACGCGGTGCGCGCCCTGTACCTCTTCGCCGGCGCGACCGATCAGGCGATCGAGGACGACGATGCGGAGCTGCTCGCCCGCTGCGAGTCCGTGTTCGCCGATCTCCTGGCCACGAAGACCTACGTCACCGGCGGCATGGGCGCGCGCTGGGACTGGGAGGCCTTCGGCGACCCCTACGAGATGACCACCGATCGCGGCTACGCCGAGACCTGCGCGGCGATCGGCGCGATCCAGTGGGCGTGGCGGCTGCTGCTGGCGACGGGGAAACCGCACTACGCCGACGCGATCGAGCGCCTTCTGCTGAACGCCTTCCTGGCCGGGGTGTCGCTCGCCGGGACCGAGTACTTCTACGTCAACTCCCTCCAGCTGCGCGACGGCGCGAAGGCCGACGAGGGCCGCTCGATCGCCCACGGCCGCCGCGGCTGGTTCGACTGCGCCTGCTGCCCGCCCAACATCATGCGCACCCTGGCGAGCCTGGACCACCTGGTCGCGACGCAGGACGCTCACGGCCTGCAGATCCACCAGTACGCGAGCGGCACCTGGTCGGCCGGCGAGGGCGAGGAGACCCTCACGGTCACCACCGCGACCGACTACCCGCACGACGGCCGCATCACGGTGCGCGTCGACGCCGCGCCGTCGGCCCCGCGCCGGCTCTCGCTGCGGATCCCCGACTGGTCTCGCGGACGCGCCCGGCTCACGGTCGACGGGGACACGGCGACCGTGCCCTCGGGCGAGGCCGTCGCCGTCGTGGAGAAGGTGTTCGCCCCGGGCGAGGAGATCGCGCTCGAGCTGGACCTGACCCCGCGCTTCATCGGCACCCACCACCGCCTGGACGCCTCCCGCGGCGCCGTCGCCCTCGAGCGCGGGCCGCTCGTCTACGCGATCGAGAACGAGGACCAGGTCGACGACGTCACCGTCGACGACGCGCAGATCGACCCCGACGTCATGCCCGAGGCCGGAGCGCCGATCGACGCCCTCGACGGCGCGGTGCCGCTGCGCCTCGCCGGCAGCGTGGTGCGCTCCTCCCCCGCCGCGGACGCCTGGCCCTATCCCGTCCACGGCAGCGACGACGCGGTCCAGGAGCGCACCGCGCACACCTGGACCGCGATCCCCTACTTCGCCTGGGGCAACCGCTCCGTCGCCGCGATGCGCGTGTGGCTCCCGCTGCAGGAGCGATCGTGATCGGCCGGCGCTCACTGCTCCGCGCCGGGCTCGCGCTCGGCGCGTCCGGCACGGGCGCCGCAGCCCTCGCCGCCTGCGCCGGGACCCTCCCACCTGTCGACACGACCGCGAACGGATTCGGCGAGGACGCCACCGGGAGCGTCACCGTGTGGTGCCGCGCCGCGACGCAGACTGCGATCCAGGCCGCGGCCGAGAGCTTCAACGCCGTGCACGATGAGCTCGAGGTGAGGGTGCTGCCGATCCCGGACGCCCAGTACGTCACCAAGCTCGCCACCTCGATCCGCGGCGCCTCCGTCCCCGACATCGTCGACTTCGATCTCATCAACTGTCCGCTGTTCTCCGTGCGCGAGGCTTTCGCGGACATCACCGAGCTGGTCGAAGCGCTCCCCTTCCGTGACGCGCTCTCCGTCGGCCACATGGGGCTCGCCGAATACGAGGACCGCATCTACGGCATCCCGTTCATCGGCGACTACTCCACGCTCTTCGCCAACACCGACCTGCTCGCTCGGGCCGAATTGGACCTCGAAGAGGTCTCGAGCAGCCTCGAGTCCCTGATGGAGGCGTGCCAAGCCCTGAAGCGGGATCTCCCGGAGACGGCGCCGTGGACGTTCCCCGGCAACGCCTCGGGCGCGATGGGATTCACCATCCAGCCGATGATCTGGGCGGCGGACACGGACCTGATCGCGGGCGAGCTCGGCGACCAGTCCGGGAACGTCGCCGGCAACGACGTCGTCGAGGCGGTCCTCGAGTTCCACCGGCAGCTGTGGGTCGACGATCTCGTTCCGCAGCGGGCCTTCGTGGAGGACGGCTCCCAGTGGGGGCACGACTACCGCTCAGGCGAGGTGGTGTTCTTCCCCGGCGCCTACGGCTCGGCGGTCGCCGAGGCCGACGAGGAATTCCGTCCATCCTCGCAGAACGTGCTCCTGCCTGGGCCGACCGGCGGGCGGGCGACCTTCTCCGGCGGGGACAACATGTGCCTGCTCAACGGTGCCCGCAACCCGTCAGGCGCATGGATGTTCATGCGGCACACCCTCGAGCTCGACGTGCAGCGCGCTCTCCCTGACAGCGGCTACATGCCGATCCGTTCCGACAGCGCCGACGCCGCCTTCGCGGAGTCCTACGAGCAGGCCGTCCTGCCCGTCACGCACCTCGACGAGGGGTACGTGCCCTCGACCCTCGCGTACAACCTGCTCTACAACCAGTCGACCAGCCCGTGGTTGGCGATGATCCGTCGCGCGGTGTTCGACGGCGACGTGCCGGGCGCCATGGCGGAGGCCCAGTCCGAGTACGACCGCATCCTCACGCAGACCCAGCTCTAGGAGCACGTCATGACCGCACTCGACGCGACGACGCGTCCCGGCCCCCTGGGGAGCCGTCACGAGGCGGGCGTCTCCTCGCCCGCACCGCGACGCCGCTCCCGCTCGCTCACCCACCGCCCCGCCACCGGGGTGCTGCTGATCGCCCCTGCCCTCTTGCTCGTCGCCTTCTTCGCGCTGGTCCCGTTGCTTCTCGCGGTGTACATCTCCTTCACGAACTGGCCGCTGATCGGCGACTACCGCTTCGTGGGGCTGGACAACTACATCCAGGCCGTGCAGGACCCGGGCATGTGGAAAGCGCTGCGGTACACCCTGCTCTACACAGGCATCGTCACCGGTCCGATCCTGCTGCTCGGCTACGGGCTGGCGGTCCTGGTGCGCTCCAACCGTCGCGGCGCGACCGTGCTGCGCACCATCTTCTTCCTCCCCTACGTCATCGGTCTCACGACGCTGAGCTACATGCTCGTCCTCGAGGCGCAGCCTGACTCCGGGGCGCTGAACCGTATCCTCGCGGGCCTCGGCCTGACCGACGGCAGCACGGCGTGGCTGCTCGACGGCGTGCTCGGGACGATCGTGCTCTCGGCGCTCGTGATCTGGGCGGTGCCGGGGCTGACCATGATCCTGCTGCTCTCCGCGATGCAGGGCGTGCCCACCGAGGTCTACGAGGCGGCGGACATCGACGGCGCGAGCTGGCGGCGTCGCGAGTGGTCGATCACGGTGCCGATCATCCGCCCGGCGATCGGGATGTCGCTGATCATCTCCGTGATCGGCTCGTTCCTGGCGTTCAACCAGTTCTTCATCCTCACCAAGGGCGGGCCCGGCACCGACACCACCACGATCGTCGGCTTCGTCTACAACCGCGCCTTCGTCGAGCTGCAGCTCGGCTCGGCCACCGCGATCTCGCTGATCCTCGTCGTGTTCACGGCGCTGGTCACGATCGCCCAGTTCGTCCTGCTCCGAGGAAGTGATGAGTGATGAGCCGTCCCGTCGTCAAGGACCGTCGTGCCGTGCCATATGCCGTGCTCGGCGTCTTGTTCGCACTGATCTTCAGTCTGCCGCTGCTGTGGTCGATCCTCCGCGCCTTCCAGCCCAACGAGACGATCCTGGGGACCCCGGCGCTCCCGGAGCTGTTCGACCTCACCGGGCAGAACTTCTCCGTCTTCCTCTCCTCCGACGCGGTCATGCTCCGCCCGGTGCTCAACAGCATCGTGGTGTCGCTGTCGACCGCAGCTCTCACCGCCCTCGTCGCGACCCTGGCCGGCTACGGCTTCTCGAAGTTCAGCTTCGGCGGCTCGCGCCTCGCCTTCGGCCTCATCCTGCTGTCGATGATGGTGCCCTTCCAGGCGATCCTCACCCCGCTGTACCTGCTGATGAACTCGGTGGGGCTCACCGACTCGCTGCTGGGGCTGGTGCTCTTCTCCGCCAACTTCGCGCTCCCCTTCGGGATCTTCCTCATGAAGAACACCTTCGATACCGTGCCGCAGGCCCTCGAGGACTCCGCCATCATCGACGGCGCGGGCACTCTGCGAATGCTGGCGGAGGTGCTGCGGCCGATGATCATCCCGGGGATCGCGAGCTCCGCCCTCTATGCCTTCCTCACCTCGTGGACAGAGTTCCTGGGCGCTCTGACCTTCCTGACCACGGAGAAGTACTTCACCCTCCCGATCGCCCTGCTGAACATCCAGGTGGGCACGTACGGCGAGGTCGACTTCGGCCAGCTCGTCGCCGGCTCCGTGATCGCGATGATCCCCTGCGTGATCCTGTACGTCTCGCTGCAGCGGTTCTACGTGCAGGGCCTGGCCGCCGGGGCTGTGAAGGGCTGAGCCGCCCGCCCTGTCTCCGTCCGCACCGTTGTGCCACAATCGCACACATGGCCGCCATCGATTCCCGAGAGCTCGGGCACCGCATCCAGGAGTCACGCACCCGTCGAGGAATGTCCCAGGACGGACTCGCCTCCCAGGTAGGGATCGAGCGCTCAGCTGTGAGCAAGATCGAGAGCGGCGCCCGCAAGGTCTCCGCTCTCGAGCTCGCTCACATCGCCGAAGCCCTCGGGGTGAGGATGGCGCACTTCTTCAAGGAACCTACTCCGGCGCTCGTCTCCCACCGCTCCTCGCAGGGCCTCGACACGGTCGACTCCCGGATCGACGAGCACCTCGCCGAGATCGCCGAGGACGTCGAGCTCACACAACGGCTCGGCGCCCTGTCCCTGGCTTCGCCCGGTGATCCGTGGGCTCACCCGCACAGCCGTGCCGACGCCGAGGCCATGGCTCGGCGCGCGCGAGAGGGGTTGGGGGTCGGCCAGAGCGAGCCGCTGGTCGGCCTCGCCCGCCGCTTCGCCCACCTGGGACTTCTCGTCTTCAGCCGCGACATGGGGAATGACGTCGCAGACGCAGGCACTCTGCTCCTGCGCCGAGGCGGAGTCACCCTCGTCAACAGCGCGAACAAGATCGGGCGCCGTCGACTTGCTGCCGCCCACGAGCTTGGCCACTATCTCGTGGGCGACCAGTACACCGTGGACTACCGCGTCTCGCTTGCGTCGGAGTCCTCGATCGAATCCCGTCTTGATGACTTCGCCCGTGCGCTGCTCCTCCCAGGACCTGCTGTCGAGGTGCAGTGGAAGCACGTCGACGGCAACGAGGGGCATCGTGCGGCAGCGGTCATCCTGGCAAGCACCTTCCGCGTCGACATGTCGACACTCGCCCGGCGCCTCCTCGATCTCGATCTCATCGACTCCTCGACGGCGGGCCTGATCCGGAACACCGTCACCACTGCCGCAGACATGATCGAGTTCGACCTCCACGTCGCCGCCGACGAGCTCGCGGGGACCACACAGGCAGGTCCCTATCAGAAGGCTGTCATCCAGCTGGTCCGGGAGTCGCAGATCAGCACCGCGCGCGCCTACGATCTGCTCTGGGGAACGGTGGAGGAGGAGGAACTGCCAGCACCGCGGCAGCGCGATGCCCACGAGATCTGGTCCTTCACCTCATGACCGACACGACATCTTCCTGGGCATTCGACACCGGCCCGCTTCGGCACTTCGCGGTCAACGGATGGCTCGGAGTCCTCAAGCTCATCGCCGAGAAGAACGCGGCGCGCGTCGTCATCCCGGAGTCCGTCGAAGAGGAGCTGCTGGACCAACGACACTCGATCCCGGCCCTCTCGCAGATCTTCGATGCCGAGTGGATCTCCGTCGACCGCTCGACGGACCTCGATGTCCTCGCCGCGTTCGCCCAGTACGAGGAAGCCTTCGTCAGCGGAAGGAAGAACCTCGGCGAGTGCGGGGTCCTTGCCTTGGGCCGGGGGCTGGGGCATACCGTGATCATCGATGATGAGACGCCGCGACGGCGGGGCATCGCGGATGGCATCGAAGTTCGCGTATCCCTCCAGCTCCTCTGCGAGGGCATCCGCGAGAAGCTGCTCACCGTCGCCCTCGTCGAGTCCCTGGCCGATGACCTCCTGTCGGGCGACTACTACCTGCCGTTCACGCGCGGAGGTTTCCGCCAGTGGGCGCTTGAAGAAGGTGCGTTGGAGTGGGACGAGCTGTAGGGCGCTCTGCTCCGCTCACGAACAGCCTTGTCAGAGACGAGCAGCACCCCCGCGAACACTCCAGCACCCTGACGGCTCACCTCGACGGTTCCGGCTACCCGGCAATCGACCCGACCCGCCTGCCCGGCGCGCCGGGCCGCGTGACCAGCGCGATCGCCGTCTCCGGAGCAGCGCCCGAGGCGCGGTAGCGGTCCATCCACTCCGCGGCGAAGCCGTCGGCGTCGGCCGTGGGGACCAGCGCCCAGACGCTGCCGCCGAAGCCCGCGCCGAAGGCGGAGGCGGCACGGGCGCCGAGGTCGATCGCGTGGCGGACCAGGGCGACCGTCTCGGGGACCTGGTTGCGCAGATGCGTCTCGGCGAGGCTCTGGGAGGCGGCGACCGTCGCCGCGAAGGCGTCGAGATCCCCGCCCCGCAGGGCGCGATGCGCACGGGGCACGAGCACGGCGGACTCGACCAGGAACTGGTCCAGCCGGTCCCGTTCGGCGCCCTCGTCGGCCAGGCGCCGCAGCGGTTCCCAGCGCTCCTCGTCCTCGGCGAGCCCGGCCGCGAGGTCCTCCCCCACCAGGGAGCGCAGCGCACCCTGCAGCGAGGCGTCGGCCCGGCCGGTGGCCCGGTTCCAGCGCTCGAGGATCTGCCCGAGCAGGGCGGGGCCGCGGTTGTAGGAGGCCTGGGCGGCGCCGGTCTTCTCGGCGAGCACGCCGGAGACGGCGACGACGAAGGACCAGCCCTCCGGCAGTGCGACCTGGTCGAGGATCTGCATCGGGTCGAACTCGGCGTAGGAGATCATGCCGTCGTGGCCTGCGAGCATGCCGGTGTGGTCCAGCGAGCCGCCGCTGGTGCCGACCCCGGGCCGGCCGGCGAGGGCCCCGAAGGTCTTCCCGTTCTCGATCGAGGCGGCGTAGCCGGCCAGGGCCGCGCGATCGGGGATCTGGGAGGTCCAGGCCTCGGTGGCAGGAAGGCCCGCGAGGTCGGCGAGCGCGAGCGCGCTGGCGGTGAGCAGCGCGGAGGAGCTGGACATGCCGGAGGCGGGCGGGAGGTCCGAGGTGATCGTGAGCCGCGCGGCGGGCAGCGGGCCGAAGTTCGCCCCCAGCCGCTCGATGACGGTGTGGACGTAGCGGCCCCAGTGCCCGGCGGGAAGGTCCGGGGCGGTGCCCGCGGCGAGACGGAGCGTGCCCGGGTAGGCGTCTGTGCTCGCCTGAAGGGTTCCCGTCGGCCCGTCGATTCGCTCGGCGCGCACGGTGACGCCGCGGTCCACGGCGCACACCAGCACGCGTCCGCCCCCGTAGTCGGTGTGCTTGCCGAGCACCTCGATGCGGCCCGGCATGGTCCAGGCGGCGCTCCGGGTCACAGGACGACCTCGACGCCGGCCAGGCGGCGCTCGACCCCGTCGACGTCGTCGCGGCGCGAGAGGTCCAGGACCCCGCCCGCGAAAGGCAGCACGCGCACGTCCGGCAGGGCGCGGACGGCGTCGACGATCTCGAGCTCCCCGCGCTCGGACGGCTCGATCCGGTCGCAGGCCTCGAAGATCTCCGTCTGGAAGGCGAAGGCGTTCATGCTGACCAGGGCGTCGGGCCCGGCCTCCTCGAGCTGCTCCGCGGAGGGCTTCTCGATGATCCGCTCGAGCCGGCCGTCACGGTGCTCGACGATCGCGAACGCCGCGACCCGCTCGGCGGCGATGTTGGAGTGCTCCACGAGCGCGGTCCGCTCGAAGCCGAGCAGGGTGGTGCACTCCTGCTCGAGCAGGGCCGCGATCCCCTCACGGGGGTAGAGGTTGTCGCCGTTGACCATCACGAAGGGACGCTCGCCCACGGCCTCGCGGGCCGAGGCGACGGCGTCGGCCGTGCCCTTCGGCTCGGCCTGGACGGCGAGGTCGATCGTGAGCCGGCGCGGCGCGAGCTGCTCGATGTGCCGGGCGAACTCCTCGTGCTCGGGGGCGACGACGAGCACGGCGCGACGGACGCCCGTGTCGGCCAGGGCCGAGAGGGAGTAGTCGATCAGGCGGTGCTCGCCGATGGGCATGAGGGCCTTGTGGCCGGAGGCGGCGGCCTCGGCCTGCTCCGGGGTGAGGTCGCCGGTGCCCTCCTTGCGCATGCGGGAGCCGAGTCCTCGAGCCAGGACCACTGCGGTGTCGATCACGCTCATGCCTCCAGACCGTAGTGCTCGGCGACGGTGCGGGAGAGCCGCTGGGCCTCCTCGGCGGTCTCCGCCTCGGAGAACACGCGGATCACCGGCTCCGTGCCGGAGAAGCGGATGGTGAGCCAGGAGCCGTCGGCGAAGTAGACCTTGCCGCCGTCGGTCCAGGAGATCCGCTCGACCTCCCGGTCGAAGGCGGGCAGCTCGTGCTCCTCGAAGATCCTCCGCTGCAGCTCCTCGCGCCGCTCGGGGGTGTACTCGTAGGCGGCCTCCTCCATCACCAGGGAGCCGTAGCGCTCGACGATCTCCGCGTAGATCTCCGAGAGCGGCTTGCCGGCGCGGGCGACCATCTCCACCAGCAGCCCGGCGGCCTGGATGCCGTCCTTGCCGGGGATGTGGCCGCGCACGGTGAGCCCGCCGGAGGACTCCCCGCCGATCACGGCGTCTGTCTCGGCCATCTTCGCGCTGATCCACTTGAAGCCGACGGGCACCTCATGGCACTGCTGGCCGTGCGCCTCGGCGACCCGGTCCAGCAGGTGGGTGGTGGACATGTTCCGCACGACGGGGCCGGTCCAGCCCTTGCCGGTCAGCAGGTACTCGTACAGCAGCACGAGCACCTGGTTGGGGCTGATGTAGGCGCCGGTGTCGTCGATGATGCCGAGCCGGTCCGCGTCGCCGTCGGTGGCGATGCCGAGGTCGGCGCCGCGCTCGAGCACGGCCTGGCGCAGCGGGGACATCGACCCCTCGGCCGGGGAGGGCATGCGCCCGCCGAACAGCGGATCGTGACGGGCGTTGATCACCTCGACCTCGCAGCGGGCGCTGACCAGCACCGTCTGCAGAGAGGTCTGGGAGACGCCGAACATCGGATCGAGCACGATCTTCAGGTGCGCATGGCGGATCACGTCGAGGTCGAGCTGCTCGATGATCGAGTCGAGATACCAGTTGATCGAGGACTGCTCGGTGACCAGCTCGCTGCCGCGCACCTCGTGCCGCGGCAGGGAGCGGACGTCGTCGGCGGTGAGGGTCTCGGTGTGTGCGGCGAGCTCGTCGGTCACCTCGAGCTCGGCGTCCCGCCCGCCCTCGGTGAAGATCTTCAGCCCGTTGTACAGGGCCGGGTTGTGCGAGGCGGTGACCGCGATGCCGTACGCGGCACCGGTCTGCCGAACCGTCCACATGCACATCGGCGTGGGCACGGGGCGGGTGATCACCCGGACCGGGATGCCGTTGCCGGCGAGCACCTCGATCGCCCACCACGCGGCGACGTCCGAGAGGAAACGGCGGTCATAGCTGATCACGAGACCGCGGTCGACGACGCCCTCGTCGTGCATGCGGTCGGCGAGGCCCTGCGCGAGCAGGCGCACGTTCTCGCGGGTGAACTCGTCGCCGATGATGGCCCTCCAGCCACCGGTGCCGAACCTGATCATTCTCGCTCCTCCTTGCGCGGGCGGGGCGCAGTCGGCCGAGGTCGGCCGCGACACCCAAACGTTCACATCGCGAACAAACTAGGGGCGTGATGGCCGACATGTCAACCGTCGGGCCGGTCCAGCTCGGGCCGGGCGGGGCGGGACCGCAGCACCCCGCCAGGACTGCAGGTCAGGCGCGGGCCGCGCCGGCCGGAAGGGGCGGGGCGAGCAGCGGGTCCGCGAGCACGCGCTCGAGGGCGACGGCCGCACCGCCGGCGGCCGCGGCGTCGAGGCCGAGCACGGAGGCGCTCACCTCGACCCGGCCGTCCTGCGCGAGCAGGCGCAGGTCCAGCGCCTCCTGCACCGGCCGCACGAGCCGATCGGCGAAGGCGCCGAAGTATCCGCCCAGCACGATGGCCTGCGGGTTCAGCACATCGACGAGCACCCCGGCCCCGCGCACGAGGTCTTCCGGCAGACGGGCGAAGCGGTCCTCGAGCCGCGCATCCCCGGCGTCGAGCAGGGTGCGGATACGTCGCAGCCGCTCCTGCATCGGGAGCCGGCCCGAGCGGGCGGGGTCCTCGGCATCGAGCACGGCGAGGACGGTGTCGAAGCCGACGAGGGTCTCCCAGCAGCCGCGCCTGCCGCAGCGGCAGCGGGGCCCGGCAGGGTCCAGGCCGATGTGCCCCACCTCGCCGGAGAATCCGGACCAGCCGCGGATCAGGTTCCCGTCCGCGATGATGCCGGCCCCCACGCCGATGTCGCCGGTGAGATAGACGAGGTCCGTGATGCCCTGCCGCGCCAGCCGGGGCGCCTCGGCGAGCGCGGAGAGCTTCGCGTCGTTCTCGAGGGAGAGCGGGGGCAGGTCGGTGCCGAGCCGCTGCTCGAGCGCGCGGCCCAGCGGGACGTCGGACCAGCCGAGGTTCGAGGCGAAGCGGACGCTCGCCCCCTCGTAGTCCACGGGGCCGGGCGGGGCGATCGTGGCGCCGGCGACCCAGAGACCCTCGGCCCCGGCGGCCGCGAGCGCCTCGCGCAGCTGCTGGGCGGCGAGGTCGAGGACGGGCCCGGGCGGGTAGCTGCGGCCGTCCGGCCCGTCGACCAGCGGCATCGGGACCGAGGAGCGGAAGCGCACCTGCCCGCCGAGGTCCCGCAGGCTCACGGCCAGATAGTCGACGTTGAGCTCGAGGCCGATGCCGGCCGCGTGCCCGGGGTCGATGCGCACCTCCGTCCCGGGCCGGCCGACGGTGCCGCGTCGGTCGATCTTCCCCTCCTGCACCAGGCCGCGCTCGGCGAGGTCCGCGATCAGCGAGGTCACCGCCGCCTTCGACAGGCCCGTCTCCTGGGAGAGCGCGGCACGGGTGCGCCCGCCATGGTCGTGCAGGTGGCGCAGCAGCAGGCTCAGGTTCGCCGAGCGCATCGCGCTGTGGCCGACGGGAGCGGCCCCGTGGCGGGGTGAGGTCATGCAGGTCATGGTAGACGGGCGCCGACAGGGCGCCGCCATCGGCCGTTCCGTCGGCGTCGTGGCGCACGGAGCGGAACCCGCCCGGTCACCGCGGTTGCATCGCCGCCGAGCGGTGGCATGATCCTCTCGTGCACGAGGACACCTCGAGCTCGCCCAGCTCCGACGAGCCCACGACCCCACACTCCGAGCAGACCCCGCAGGCCGACGAGACCACCTCGCAGGCCGCTCCCCCGCCGGACGGGGCGACGCCCACGGCAGCCAGGGCGACATCCCCACGGGCAGCGCCCCCGGCCGCGTCGTCGGCGTCGCCCCGTCACCACGGCCACCAGCACCTCGACCACCGCGGGATGCCCCGGGCCCGCACCCCGCTCGCCGCGGCCTCCCTCGGCGCGCTCGGCGTGGTCTTCGGCGACATCGGCACGAGCCCCCTGTACGCGCTGCAGACCGTCTTCAGCCTCCGCCACAACGCCGTCGCCCCCACCGAGGCCGACGTGCTCGGGGTGACCTCCATGGTGGTGTGGTGCCTGCTGATCATCGTCTCCGTCACCTACATCGGCCTGATCATGCGGGCAGACAACCAGGGCGAGGGCGGCATCCTCGCGCTCACCGCGCTCGTGCTGCGCAAGCTGCGCAGCCCCGGCGGGGTCGGGCCGCGCGAGGCGTCCGTCGCGCTCGTGCTCGGCGTGATCGGGGCGGCACTCTTCTTCGGCGACTCCGTCATCACCCCGGCGATCTCCGTGCTCTCCGCCTTCGAGGGCATCGAGGTCGCGGCCGCCGTGCCCAACGCCGTGATCGTGCCCGGTGCGCTGATCGTGCTCACCGCGCTGTTCGCCGTGCAGCACCGCGGCACCGGCGGCATCGGCCGGCTCTTCGGCCCGGTGATGGCGCTGTGGTTCCTGACCCTCGCCGCGATCGGACTGCCGCACCTGCTCGCCGGCCCCTCGATCCTGCGCGCCCTGTCCCCGCACCACGCGATCGCCTTCATGGTGGAGCGACCGGTGGTCGCGTTCATCGCGCTCGGCGCCGTGGTCCTCGCGATCACCGGCGCGGAGGCGCTGTACGCCGACATGGGCCACTTCGGGCACCGACCGATCGCGGTCGCCTGGCTCGCGCTGGTGCTCCCGTCGCTGCTGATCAACTACCTCGGCCAGGGCGCGCTGATCCTCGCCGACCCCTCCACCATCGTGAACCCCTTCTTCACCCTGGTGCCCGAGGTGCTGAGGGTCCCGCTGGTCGCGCTGGCCGCGGTCGCGACGGTCATCGCCTCCCAGGCGGTGATCTCGGGGGCGTTCTCCGTGGCACGGCAGGCGACGCGGCTCTCGCTGCTGCCGCGGCTGAAGGTCACCCAGACGTCCCTCGAGCACGGCGGCCAGGTCTACCTCCCCGCCATCAACCTGCTGCTGTTCGCGAGCGTGGTCACGCTGGTGCTCGTCTTCCGCCGCTCCGAGGCGCTCGCGGCGGCCTACGGCCTGGCCGTCACCGCGACGATCCTGCTGGTGCTCGCGCTGTACCTGCTCTACGCGCGGCGGATCCTGCGCCGGCCCCTGTGGCAGGTGGTCCCGCTCGCGGCAGTCGTCGGCGGGCTCGAGCTGCTGCTCCTGGCCGCGAACATCGTCAAGGTCCCGGCGGGCGGCTGGATCTCGCTGGTCATCGCCGCCGTGCTCTCCACGATCATGCTGGTGTGGCATCGCGGGGCGCGGATCCTCTTCGGCCGCAGACGGGAGCTCGAGGGGTCGCTGACGGACTTCGTCGCCGGACCCGAGTGCGCGGTGCGGCGGGTGCCGGGACTGGTCGTCTACCCGCACGGCGACCCGACCACCGTGCCGCTCGCGCTGCGCACCGGGGTGGAGATGAACCAGGTGCTCCACGAGCACGTCGTCATCATCACGATGAAGCACATCGGAGTGCCCCACGCGCACCGGGACGACCGGGTCCATGCCCGCGAGATCGGGCCGGGGGTCGTGCAGCTGACGTACCTGGTCGGTTTCCACGACTCGCAGGACGTGCCCGCCGCGCTGCGCACCGCGGTGGAGCTGCTCGGCCACGAGCACGCGGCGGACTGCCCGGCCGGCTGCGCACGGCACCTGCCCGCGCTCGCAGTCGACCCCGAGGAGGCGATGTACGTGCTCTCGGTCTTCCGCATCGAGGCCGGGCAGGAGGCCGTGATGCCGCGCTGGCAGAAGGTGCTCGTGCGCGCCCTCGAGCGCGGCTCCGCGAACCGCACCCAGGTGCTGCACCTGCCGCCGACGCGCACCGTGGTGATGGGCGCCGAGACGGTGCTCTAGCGGGACCCGCCGTCGGGGTCGTCCAGCCCCAGGGCCTCGGCGGCCTCGCGCAGATCCTGCGGGGCGACGTGGGCGATCGCCGGTGGGCGCCTCCCGGCCCGGGCCGTCGCGGCGTCGACGCGGAGCCGGATCACGTCGTCCTTCCCGGTGGCGTCCTCCGCACGGGCGTCCTCGGAGGGGACGTCCATCGCGGGGGCGCGTCGGCCCGGCGCCTGCCGCGCGGTTGCATGCGGCGCCGTCGTCTCCCGCCCGGGCGCCTCCGGCGCAGGGGCGCACTTGTCGGACCGCGGGCCCGCGCGATCCTCGTCGAGCGGCGGCAGGGCCTCGATCGCGACCGCCGGGATCAGCACGGTGCGGGCGCTCAACTGACGCGGCATCACGGTGATCGCGGCGAGCGCGCCGCTCGCATCCTGCTGGTAGATGTCGCGCACTCGGCCGACGGTCTTGCCGTCGCTGCCGCGCACGGTCAGGCCGGCGAGGGCCTGCAGACGCGGGAGACGTCGGCCCGAGCCGAGGTCGGTCCCGGGCCCGGCTTCACGGGGCTGCGGGCCGCCGGTGAGACCGGAGGTGCGGTCCTCCGGGACACGCTCGGCGCTCATCGGGAATCTCCGCGAGGGGTCACGGCCGCGAGTCTATCGAGGACGGGCGGCGCTCAGGCAGGCGGCGCTCATTCTCCTGCGCAGCAGAGCTGCACGAACTCCTGCACGTCGTCGATCGGGTCGGCGTCGGACGTGTTCTGCAGCTCCCGGACCGTGTGCTCCCGCACGGTCAGGCTCAGCAGCAGGGAGAACAGCGAGCGCGCGAGGAACCTCGGCGATGCGCCCTCGACGAGGTGCCCGCCGTCGCCGAGGCCGCTGAACACCTTCTCGAGCACGTGCTCGTGGACCAGCCGCAGGCGGGCGATCCGATAGCGTCCCGGATGCTCCGGGTTCACGACCTCCGCCGAGAGCGTGGCCAGCAGGGCCATGGAGTGCTTCCGCGGATCCCAGGGCCCGCCGAGCGCCGCGATCAGCATCGTCGGGGAAGAGGAGAGCGACTCGATGGAGTCCAGGAGCCCCTGCGCATGCGCCTCGAGCCGGTCGATCACCGCGCCGAGCAGCACGTCCTTGGAGGCGAAGTGGTGCAGCATGCCCGGATGCGAGATCCCCACCCGGCGCGAGATGTCGCGCAGGCTCGCCCCGTGGTAGCCGCGTTCGGCGAACAGGGCGGAGGCCGCATCGAGGATCGCCTCGCGCCGGGTGGGCTCGGCCGCTGCAGCTGCCTGCGCTCCGTCGGCCGAGGAGCCGCGGGCACCGTGCACGTCCGGGGCGAGGCCCTCCTGGGACTCGGTGAGCGAGTCCAGGTTGCGCAGGGCCCGACCGAGCGTGCCCTCGACACCCCCGCCGCCGGCGAGCTCCGGGGACTCCTCCCCGGCGCGATCGGAGAATGCCGTCGACATCGGGACCGGTCCCGTCCCGGCCCCCGGGGACCCGTTGGTCACCGCACTCGTCATCGGCACTCCTCCTCCATCGTCAGCGGGAGACGATCAGCTCCGCGATCTGGATCGCGTTCAGCGCTGCTCCCTTGCGGAGATTATCGGCCACCGCGAAGAGGATCAGCCCCTTGCCGTCGGGCACCGACGCGTCCTGTCGGATGCGGCCGACGAATGTGCCATCCTGGCCCGCTGCCATCAGCGGCGTGGGCAGGTCCACGACCGTCACACCCGGTGCGGCCTCGAGCAGCTCGCGGGCGCGCTCCGCAGTGATCGGCTCGTCGAACTCGGCGTGGATCGCGAGCGCGTGGCCGCTCATCACGGGCACGCGCACGCAGGTCCCCGCGACGGGGAGGTACGGCAGGCCGAGGATGCGGCGGGACTCGTTGCGGAGCTTCTGCTCCTCGTCGGTCTCCCCCGTGCCGTCGTCCACGAGGTTCCCGGCGAGCGCGACCACGTTGTACGCGATCGGCGCCTGGTACACCTCGGGCCGGCCCAGATCGACCGCGGAGCCGTCCAGAGCGAGCTCCTCGACGTGGTCGACACCATTCCTGACCTGGGAGGCGAGCTCGGCGACGCCGGCCACGCCGGAGCCGGAGACGGCCTGGTAGGTGGCGACCTTGAGCCGGGCAAGGCCCGCCTCGTCGTGCAGCGCCTTCAGGCTCGGCATCGCGGCCATCGTCGTGCAGTTGGGGTTCGCGATGATGCCGCGCTTCGGGGCGGTGACCTGCTCGGGGTTCACCTCGGAGACCACCAGCGGCACCTCCTCGTCGCGGCGCCAGGCCGAGGAGTTGTCCACGACCACGGCGCCGGCCTCCGCGAAGCGGGGCGCGAGCGCCTTCGACGTCGAGCCGCCCGCGGAGAAGATCGCCACGTCCAGGCGCTTCCCCTCGGAGGTGATGTCGGCCGTCTCCGAGTCCTCGACGACCAGGTCCAGGCCCGCGTACTGCACCGTCTTCCCGGCGCTGCGGGAGGAGGCGAAGACGCGGATCGCCGAATGTGCGACCGAGCGGTCGGCGAGCAGGGCGAGCATCACACGCCCCACCTGGCCGGTCGCCCCGACGACGCCGATCACGGGCCCGTCGGCCGCGAAGCCGGGGGTGCCGCTGAAGTCGGGCGCGGGTGCGGCGCCGTCGGCCACCGTGCTGGTGCTGGTGCTGGTGCTGGTGCTGGTGCTCATCGTCCGGTCCCTCCGTAGACCACGGCCTCGGTCTGCTCGGCGTCGAGGCCGAACGCCGTGTGGATCACGCGCACCGCGTCGTCGAGCCGGGACTGCTCGGTGACGACGGAGATGCGGATCTCCGAGGTGGAGATCATGTCGATGTTGATGCCCGCCTCGCCGAGCGAGCGGAACAGGGTCGCCGAGACGCCCGGGTGCGAGCGCATCCCGGCGCCGACGATGCTGACCTTCCCGATCAGGTCGTTGTAGCGCACCTCGGTGAAGCCGATCGCCTCGCGCGCCGACTCGATCGCCTCGAGCGCGGCCGGCGCGTCGGACTCCGGGAGCGTCAGGGAGATCGCGACGGTGTCGTCGACCGTCGAGGAGTTCTGCACGATCATGTCGATGTTCGCGCCGGTGCCGGCGACGACGTCGAACAGCAGCGCCGCCTTGCCCGGGGCGTCCGGGACCTCGACGACGGTGATCTTGCCTTCGCTGCGGTCGTGGGCGACGCCCGAGATGATCGGCGCCTCGAGGCCCGGTGCTGCGATGTCGTCCATGGGGAGCTCCTTGGTCGGGTCGGCGGCGTCGCGACGAGCGGCGTCCGCGGGGCGGAGGGTGACGTCGGGGTCGATCGGGATCTCGCGCTCGGGATCGTCGGCGACGATCGTGCCGAGCCGGCCCGAGTAGGAGGAGCGCACGTGCAGCGGCACCCCGTAGCGGCGCGCGTACTCGACGCTGCGCGCCATCAGGATCTTCGAGCCGTTCGCGGCCATCTCCAGCATCTCCTCGCTGGAGATCACGGGGACCCGACGGGCGGCGGGCACGATCCGCGGATCGGCGGTGAACACCCCGTCGACGTCGGAGTAGATCTCGCAGACGTCCGCCTCGAGCGCCGCGGCCAGGGCGACGGCCGTCGTGTCCGAGCCGCCGCGGCCCAGGGTGGTGATGTCCTTCGTGGTCTGCGAGACGCCCTGGAAGCCGGCGACGATCGCGACCGCGCCGCCCTCGAGCGCCTCCTCGATCCGGCCTGGCGTGACGCGCAGGATGTGGGCCTTGCCGTGCACCTCGTCGGTGATCAGCCCGGCCTGCGAGCCGGTGTAGGCGCGGGCCTGGACGCCCGCGTCGTTCAGCGCCATCGACAGCACCGCCATCGAGATCCGCTCGCCGGCCGTGACCAGCATGTCCATCTCGCGCGGGGGCGGGTTGGGGCTGACCTGCTCGGCGAGATCGATCAGATCGTCGGTGGTGTCCCCCATCGCGGAGACGACCACGACCACCTTGTGGCCGGCCTTCGCGTACAGGGAGATGCGGCGCGCGACGCGCTTGATCGAGTCGGCGTCAGCGACGGAGGATCCTCCGAATTTCTGGACGACCAGGCTCATGGGCAGGTTCCTTCGCGGTTGAGAGCAGGCGGGCACTACGGGAGGGCCGGCGGGCGGCAGGCCCTCGGTGGGCGCGACGGGAGACGGGCCCGGCGGCCGGCGACGCCGACGGGTCCCCGTCGGCCGCTGCGCACGCTGTGGGTGCTCCCGCCCGCGCGGCACCGGATCGGCTCCGGTCGCCCTGCGCACGGGGCACCCTGCGAACGGGCGCCGGCCGCGGCCAGTCTACGAAGAGGCCTGGTCCTGGCCCCAGCGCCCTCGGCATGCGAGACGGCTCCGCAGGTCAGCGCGGTCCCGTGGAGTGACCGGGGCAACATCGGCCCGGGCGCGGCGGGCGGCTGGGCGTGGTGGGGCGGGGACGCTCGACTCCGGCCCCAGGGCGGCGCATCTGGTCTCCAGCGCAGCAAAGTTGGGCCTCTGACGGGGCGAATCGACCAACTTTGCTGACCCGCTCGCCGGTGAGGGCCTGCCCGCCTGCTCCGTCCGCACAGACGGCAGGGATCCCGGCAGAGGCCGCCCGTGTCGGCGGACGGTGCGGGGGCGTGCGAGACGCCGCACTGAGGAGGAGACGTCCTGACCGAGCCATGACCTCGGCGATGTGGATGGACAGGACCGGGGTTCCCCCTCATCCCGAAGCATGCCTCCATGGCCCGCAGACCGGCTCCGCTCCCCTCCTCGCTGCCGCACCATGCCTTCACGTCCTCCGAGGCGCGGAGGCACGGCATCACCATCGATCGGCTGCGCGCAAGCGATCTGGTCCGTCTCGGATACGGGCTGTACGCCCGGAAGGACGTCGAGCTCACCGAACAGGCAGTCCTCGGCGCCCTGCTGCGCGAGGACCACCAGATCGTGGTGAGCGGGCGGAGTGCCGCCCGGACCTGGCAGTTCCCCCTTCCGTTCGAGATGCAGCACTGGTCGGCCACGCCGCAGATGACCGTGATGGACATGGCGCTGCAGGGCAGGGTGCGCAGGAATCGCCCGTACCTCCGCTGGACCCGGAGGTCCGTGAGTCCGTCAGAGATCGTGGAGATGGACGGGCTGCGTGTCACCGACCGGGTCCGGACATGGACGGATCTCGCGCTCGAGCTCGGAAAGGATGAGCTGGTCTTCATCGCCGACCATCTCGTGCGTCACCCCCGGCCGTGGGCGGAGGACAGGCATTCGCCGTACGCCACTCCCGAGGAGCTGGCCGACGCGATCGAGGCCCGCACCGGACGCGCACGGACCCTGCTCAGCGAGGCCCTGCAGCTCGCGCGCATCGGCAGCGACTCCCCGGCGGAGACCCAGCTGCGGCTCGCCGCGGGACGTGCCGGCCTCCCCGAACCCGTCCTCAATCGGCGCCTGCTCGAGGGGCGGGTCGACCTCGGCGAACCGGACCTCGCCTGGACCGACTGGAAGGTGTGCCTCGAGCACGACGGAAGAGATCACCGCTCGAAGGCCCAGCAGGAGAAGGACATCGGCCGACGGGAGAGGCGCGAGCAGCACGGGTGGGTCGAGGTGCAGACCGTCGCCAACGACCTCACCGACGGATGCCGGCGCGGAATCGCACGCCTCACCGATGCTCTCCGTCGACGCGGCTGGGAGCCCGGGCGTCCTGCACCGGCACCCGAGCTCCGCCCTCTCTCGCACCCTGCAGGGCTCCCGATACTCGGCGGCCGCACGACGCATACGCCCCAGGCCTCGGCGCATCCGGATGGCTGAGATCCCTGAGCCGGCTCACCTCCGGACGCGATCTCTCCGGACGCGATCTCTCCGGACATGGTCTCTGCGCAGCAGATCCCTCCGCCCCACCCCGCCCGGTACCGCCCCGCCCAGCCCCGCTCACCCGGCCCCACCTCGCCCGGCCCCGCCGCTTCCGTAGCAAACATGGTGGATAGAGCGGGTCAGAGCCCCAAGTTCGCTACGCGGGGAGGTGCCCGAACGGGTAGGTCGTGGAGGCCCGAGCGACGTGTGGCAGAGCAGAGCCCGGGCGACACGTGGCAGATGAGGTGCTGAGCAGCATCGAGGCCCGGGCCCGGAAGGGGCGCCGGAGAGCGGGCCGGGCCCGGGAGGGGCGCCGGAGAGCGGGCCGGGGCCGGGAGGGGCGCCGGGGAGGGCCGGGGCCGGGAGGGGCGCCGGGGAGGGCCGCGCCCGGGTCAGGAGCGGGCCGAGCCCGGGTCAGAGCACCCCCGGCGCATCACCTCGTCGGCTGATCCTTCACTCCCCCGGCACGTCCCGCTCGATCTCGGCGAGCCAGGCGGCCGACACGGCGTCCGAGGGCATCCGCCAGTCCCCGCGCGGGGACAGCGAGCCGCCGGCCAGCACCTTCGGGGCGTTCGGCAGGGCGGAGCGCTTGAACTGGTTGGAGAAGAAGCGTCTGGTGAACACGGTCAGCCAGTGCTTGATCTCGGGGCGGTCGTAGGCGCGCTCGTCCTCCGCGACGTACCCGGCCGGCCACCGCCCCGCCCCCGCATCGCCCCAGGCCTGATGGGCCAGATAGGCGATCTTCGCAGGCCCGTAGCCGCGTCGCAGCACGTGGTAGAGCGTGAAGTCGTGCAGGGCGTAGGGGCCGATGGAGTCCTCGGTGGACTGCGCCTTCTCGCCGGGCTTGGTGGGGATCAGCTCCGGGGAGATCTCGGTGTCGAGCACGGCGCGCAGGATCTCCGCGGTCGCCGCGTCGAAGATCCCCTCGGAGATGACCCAGCGGATGAGGTGCTGGATGAGGGTCTTCGGCACGCCCGCGTTCACGCCGTAGTGCGACATCTGGTCGCCCACCCCGTAGGTGCACCAGCCCAGCGCCAGCTCGGAGAGGTCGCCGGTGCCCACCACGATCCCGCCGTGGTGGTTCGCGAGGCGGAAGAGGTAGTCGTAGCGCAGTCCCGCCTGCACGTTCTCGAAGGTCACGTCGTACACCTCCTCGCCGCTGCCGGCGGGGTGTCCCATGTCCTTCAGCATCTGCGTGGAGGCGGGGCGGATGTCGATCGTCTCGAAGCTCGCGCCGATCGCGCGGGAGAGCAGCTCGGCGTTGGAGCGGGTGTGCTCGGTCGTGGCGAAGCCCGGCATCGTGTAGGCGAGGATCTCGGAGCGGTCGCGGCCCAGACGGTCCATCGCCTGTGCGCAGACGATCAGCGCGTGGGTGGAGTCCAGCCCGCCGGAGACGCCGATGACGGGGCGTGCCCCTCCCTTCTCTCCGCCGCCGATCTGCCTCAGGCGCCGCACCAGGCCCGCGACCTGGATGTTGTACGCCTCGTAGCAGTCCTGGGCGAGGCGCGCCGGGTCGTCGGGCACGAAGGGGAAGCGGTGCAGCGGCCGCCGCAGCGGGCCGGTGGCGGGGCGCGTCCGCTCCGCCTCGCCGCCCTCGAGCTCGCCCTCCGGAGAGTCCTGCCCGCTGCCGAGCAGCTCCGTCGTGCTCCAGGTGCGGAACTTCTCGAGCGAGGCGGCGTGGGTGCGGCGGTTGTCGTCGAAGGTGTTCTGGCGGCGCCGCTCGGAGACGAGCCGGTCGAGGTCGACGTCGACGATCGTGGAGCGCACCCCCGCCGGGAACCGCTCGGACTCCCCCAGCAGGTCCCCGCACTCGTACACGAAGGTCTGCCCGTCCCAGGCGAGGTCGGTCGTGGATTCGCCCTCGCCTGCGGCGGCATAGACGTAGGCGGCCTGCGTGCGGGCGGAGGCGGAGCGGGCCATGAGCTTGCGGTCCTCGGCGCGGCCGACGGTGATCGGCGAGCCCGACAGGTTCGCGATCACGGTCGCGCCGGCGAGCGCGGCCTCGGCGGACGGCGGGACCGGCACCCACATGTCCTCGCAGATCTCGACGGACAGGCGCAGGCCCGGCACGTCCTCGACCGTGATGATGCCGTGCGGGGTCAGCGCCTCCTGCAGGTCGCCGAGGATCACGAGCTCGTCGCCGGCGTCGTCGCCGGGGGCGAACCAGCGACGCTCGTAGAACTCCCGGTAGGTGGGCAGGTTCTGCTTCGGGGTGATGCCCAGGACGCGGCCGCGATGGATCACGACGGCGCAGTTGAAGATCCGCGAGCGGTCCTGTGCGCGCAGCGGGGCGCCGACGACGATGATCGGCATCAGGTCCTCGCTCGCCTCGAGCACGGTGAGCACGGCCTGCTCGGCGGCGTCCAGCAGCGGCTCCTGGAGGACCAGGTCGTCCAGCGAGTACCCGGTCAGGGACAGCTCCGGGAAGACCGCGAGCCCGACCTGCTGCTCGTGCAGCTCGCGCAGCACCTCGAGGTGGCGCTCGGCGTTCGTGGTCGCATCGGCGAGCGCGACCGGCAGCGTCACCGCGGCGACGCGCACGAATCCGTGGTCGTAGATGCTGGCGTGGGGGTCCGTGGCCGCGGGGGCGTCCGTCGCAGAGCTCATGGCCAGAGCGTAGTGGAGCACCCCGGCGCCCGCCCCGCTGCGATAGTTTGAGCCGGTGGATCATCGGGACGACGCAGGCGGGAGGACGCAGCGATGAACTCCCGCAGACCTCTGGTCGGCTGGCTGCTGATCGCCCCCAGCCTGATCGGCGTCACCTGCTTCCTGATCCTGCCCGTCGTGCTCGCGTTCGTGGTCTCGCTGTTCCGCTGGGACCTGTACGGCTCGCGCCGCTTCCTGGGCCTGGACAACTACGTCTCGCTGCTCAGCGACGGCGCGCTCGTCAACTCCCTGCTGGTCACGGCGATCTTCACGCTGATCTCGGTGCCCGTCTCCCTCGCGATCGGACTGGTGCTGGCCACGCAGCTGGTGCGGGCGCTGCCGGGCTCGGCGATCGTGCGGGTGATCGTGGTGATCCCGTGGGTGTGCGCGCCGCTGGCGCTGGGCGTGGTGTGGAAGTGGATCTTCCAGCCGTCGGTCGGCGCGCTGAACCAGATCCTCGGGGTGCGGATCGAGTGGCTCACCGACCCGTCGCTGGCCCTGCCCGCGGTCGCCTTCGTCGCGATCTGGCAGAACGTCGGCTACATCTCGCTGTTCTTCCAGGCCGGGCTCACCCGCATCCCCGGCTCGATCTACGAGGCCGCCCGGATCGACGGCGCCGGCCCCGCCCAGCAGCTCTGGCACATGACGATCCCGCTGCTGCGGCCGACGACCTTCTTCCTCGCCGTCACGCAGGTGGTCGCGTCCTTCCAGGTGTTCGACATGGTCTACGCGCTCACCGGCGGCGGGCCGCAGCATCGCACCGAGGTCATCGCCTCCCTCATCTACAACGAGGCGTTCGGCGCGAGCCGCCTGGGCCGGGCCAGCGCCGTCGCCGTCATCCTGTTCCTCCTGCTGGTGGTGATCACGGTGATCCAGCAGCGCTGGTTCTCCAAGCGCATCACCTACGACATGAGCTGAGAGGAGGGACGAGATGACTGCCCACACCGCTCGCCGCAGGCCGCTGACGGGCTCGCTGCCGGCGCGCCGCGTGCTCGGCCACGGCGCGACCTATCTCGTGCTGCTCGCCGCGGCCGTGCTGACGCTCGGCCCGTTCCTGTTCTCGGTGATGACCGCCTTCACCTCCACCACGCAGTTCGCGCAGCAGGGGCCGCTGTCGATCCCCTCCCCGCCGGTGCTGGACAGCTTCGTCGGCCTGCTGACCTCCGCGGACGGCTTCGTCACCCCCGTCGCGGTCACCGTGCAGATGGTCGCCGTGATCCTCGTGGGGCAGATGGTGTTCTCGGTGCTGGCCGCCTACGCCTTCGCCCAGCTCCGCTTCCCTGGGCGTGACCTGCTGTTCTGGGTGTACATCGCGACGCTCATGGTGCCGCAGGTGGTGGTCGTGGTGCCGCTGTACCTGATGCTCTCGGAGATGGGGCTGCGCAACACCTTCTGGGCGCTGGTGCTCCCCTTCGTGCTCGGCTCCCCGTATGCGATCTTCCTGCTGCGGGAGAACTTCCGCGGCATCCCCTCCGAGCTCATGGACGCGATGCGGATCGACGGCGCGGGCACCCTGCGCCTGCTGCGGCACCTGGTGGTGCCGCTGAACCGGCCAATCATCGTCACCCTCGTGCTGATCACGGTGGTCACGCACTGGAACAGCTTCATGTGGCCGATGGTGATCACCTCCGGTCCCGAATGGCGGGTGATCACCGTGGCGACCTCGGCGCTGCAATCGCAGTACAACAACAACTGGACCCTGGTCATGGCCGGGACCACGCTCGCGATGCTGCCGCTGGTGATCCTCATGGTCATCTTCCAGAAGCAGATCACCCGCTCCGTGGGGGAGGCGACGCTGCGCTGAGGCTCGCGGCGATGCTGTGTCAGCGAACCGGGGCTTCTGGGGCGGCCTTGAGCCCCACTTCGCTGCCGGGCACCGACAGGAACGAGCCGCCCCCGGTCGCTCGCGTCCGCCCCGGACACAGACGGACATACCACGCCCCGATCCGGCACCGTCGGACGATAATGGACAGAACGCCACTGCTCGGAAGGACCTCCCATGCGCTCCCTGACCTCGCCGCTGAAGCGTCGCACCCTCCTGTCCTCCTTCGCCGCCGCCGGCCTGCTCGGCGCGGCGGCCGCCTGCTCCCCCTCGGGCGGCGGTGACGGCGGCTCCGGCGACGGCGGCAGCGATGCCGGCGGCAGCAGCGGCGGGGACAAGGGCACGTTGACCTTCCGCCTGTGGGACGAGAACGCCGTGGCCGCCTACGAGGAGTCCTTCACCGCGTTCACCGAGTCCAGCGGCTGGAACGTGTCGATCGACGTGGTGCCGTGGGACGACTACTGGACCCGTCTGCCCCTGGACATCGCCAGCGGCGACGCGGCGGACGTGTACTGGGTGAACTCCGCGAACTACATCCAGCTCAAGGGCTCCGAGGCGCTGCTGGACATCAACGAGATCATCCCCGACGGCGCCTCCCAGTGGGAGCAGGCCGTCGTGGACCTGTACACACGCGACGGCGGGCTCTGGGGCGTGCCGCAGATCTGGGACTCGATCGCGCTGTTCTACAACAAGGACCTGGTCGAGGAGGCGGGCGTGGACCCGTCGGACCTCGCCTTCGACCCCGCCGCGGAGACCGACACGCTGCGCGAGGCGGGCTCGAAGCTGACAGTGGACGGCGAAGGCCGTCACCCCGGCGAGGACGGCTTCGACCCCGACTCCCGCGCCCGGTTCGGCTTCAACTCGCAGGCCGACCGGCAGGCGATCATCGGCCCGATGCTCGCCTCGAACGGCGCGCAGTGGCAGGACGAGGACGTGTACACCTTCGCCTCCCCCGAGGGCATCGAGGCGTTCCAGTACATGGCCGACCTCATCAACGTCGAGAACATCGCCCCCAGCGCCGCGGACACCAACGAGAACGGCGACTTCACCCGCGACCTGTTCACCCAGGGCAAGCTCGGCCTGTTCCAGTCCGGCCCCTACAGCCTGCCCGCGATCTCCGAGGGCGTCGCCGACTCCTTCGAATGGGCGCTCGCCGCACCGGTGGCCGGCCCCGACGGGGCGAAGTCCCTGGTGCACGGCGTGGTCGCGGTCGGCAACGCGAACGCCGACGACGACCAGCAGGAGGGCATCGCCGAGCTGCTGACCTGGCTCGGCACGAAGGAGGGACAGCTGCCGCTGGCCGAGCAGGGCGTCTCCTTCCCCGGCCATGTCGACGCGCAGGACGCGTACATCGACTTCTGGCAGGAGAAGGGCGTCGACGTCAGCGTGTTCGTCGAGGCCGCGAAGAACCCCGCCGAGGCCGACACCGGTGCGCGCGCGAACGCCGGGCTCACCGCCGCGATGCCGATCTTCCAGGAGGTCTTCATCGGCCGCCTCACCGCCGAGGAGGGCATCCCGCAGGCGCAGGAGGAGGGCAACGCCGCGATGGAGGAGTGAGCCGGCGAGCCGGCCGCGGCGCGTCCCGACCGCGTCGGGCCGGTCGGTCGGCCGAACCCGCTGCCCCGTCTTCCCTCCTCTCCACCGCTTCTCCTCTGTTCGTGCCCAGAACGTGCCCAGCTGACTGCTGTCCTCGCTGGTCATGGCGTGGGAGCCTAGCGCCATGACGCAGAGCGCACCCCCGGGCCGTCCACCCCACCCCGCACCGCAGGCCCCAGGGATCCTCGCCGAGCACGTCAGCCGCGCCTTCGGCAGCGTGCAGGCGGTGTCGGATCTGAGCTTCGCCGCGCCGCGCGGGGCGGTCACGGCGCTCGTCGGCCCGAACGGGAGCGGGAAGTCGACCCTCATGCTCATGCTGTCCTCGCTGCTCGCCCCCGACGCGGGACGCGTGCTCATCGACGGCGTCGACCCCGCGCAGGACTCCGCCGCGGTGCGCGCGAGCGTCGGCTGGATGCCGGACCAGTTCGGGGCATGGGACTCGCTGCGGGTCACCGAGGTGCTCGAGGTGATGGGACGGGCGTACTACCTTCCCGCCCCGCTGGTGCGCCGGCGGACGGACGAGCTGCTGGACCTGCTGGATCTCGTGCCGCTGGCGCACCAGCGGGCGCACGTGCTCTCCCGCGGCCAGAAGCAGCGTCTGGGCCTGGCCCGGGCCCTGATCCACGCGCCGAGCGTGCTGATCCTGGACGAGCCGGCCTCCGGGCTGGATCCCGCCTCCCGGCGCCGGCTGCTGCACGTCATCCGCTCACGCGCGGCCGACGGGGCGACCGTGCTGGTCTCGAGCCACATCCTCGGCGAGCTCGAGGAGATGGCCGATCACGTGGTGCTCATGGACGGCGGGCGCGTCGTGGACTCCTCGAGCATCCGCGATCTCGCCTCCCGGCCCAGGCCGTGGCGGATCACCTCCCTGCACCATCAGGCGCTCGCCGAGGCTCTCGGGCAGCTGGGAGTGCGCCATGAGGAGGTGCTCCCCGGGGACCGCACCGCCTCCGGTCATGCCGAGGTGCTCGTCCCGCTGCCCGACGAGGCGACCGCCGCCCGCTTGCTCGCAGACCTCACCGCCGCAGGTGCCCAGGTGATCGGGTTCGGACCGGCGACGGGCCGGCTCGAGGCCGCCTATCTCGCCTCGGACGCCGCCCACCGCGAAGGAGCCCTGTGATGAGCTCGTCCCCGATCCCCGCCGCTGTCGCGGACGATCAGCCGACCGGGCCGCACCCGCGCGGACGGGGCACCCGCGCCCTCCGCCCGCGCGGGCTGTGGCTGGTCACCTCGCTCGAGCTGCGCCAGCGCCTGCGCTCGAAGCGCTGGTACGCGGCGCTGGCGGTGTGGACGCTGGCGATGCTGAGCATCGGCGGACTCGGGCTCGCGCCGACGCTCTCCTCGGCGCAGTGGAGCGACATCCGCCCGGTGGCGGCGATGGTGTTCAGCCTGCAGATGATCCTCGTGCTGTTCGCGATGCTGCTGGTGGTGCCGGCGCTCTCGGCCGGATCGATCAACGGCGACCGCACCGCCGGGACCCTCGCCACCCTGCAGGTGAGCCTCCTCAGCCCTTCCGAGATCGTGCTCGGCAAGCTGCTGGCGGGGTTCCTCACCGGGCTCGGCTTCCTCGTCCTCGCCCTGCCCTCGCTCGTGCCGATCGCGCTGCTGGGCGAGGTGGGGATCCTGTACATGCTGCGGCTGCTGCTGGTGATCGTGCTGCTGACGCTGTGCGTGACCGCCGTGGGGCTGGGGCTCTCGGCGCTGACCACCCGTCAGCTCGGCTCGGTGGTGCTCGCCTACGTGATCGTGTTCGGGGTGACGGTGGTGCTGCCGATCGCCTGGGGCTCCAGCGCGGTGGTCCTGAACGAGGAGCGCGAGGTCACGCGTTACTACACCGTCTGGGACGACGAGTTCTCGATGGAGAGGAGCAGATGCGCGGAGGAGACCGTGGAGGAGACCGTCCCGCGGCTGGATCTGTCCCTGCCGCTGCTGTGGGGCAATCCCGTGGTGCTCCTGGCCGAGGCCGCGCCACCCCTTCCCCAGGACCACTGGGCCACCGGCGACGACAGCGACCTGCTGTCGCTGCTGAAGTCCGGGATGCGCACCGCCGCGACCTCCACCCACCCCTCGCACGAGGTCCACTGCGACCCTGCGGATCCCGGCTACCCGGCGGACCTCGGCGCCCCGCCGAACCGTCCCGTCTGGCCGATGGGGCTGGCTCTGTGGGTGCTGGCCGGGGCGCTCTCGCTCGTCGTCGCGGTGCGACGCCTCGCGGTGCCGATCCGGCGGCTCGGAGCGGGCACCCGGATCGCCTGACCGGGCCGGGCTCGCCCGGGCGCCGGCGCCCGGCAGGGAGGCGGCGGGGCGACGCCTACATCTCCACGGCGAGGCCGACGGCGTGGGCGGTCGGGGACGAGGTCAGGGCCACGGTGACGGCCCCGTCGGCCGCGGTGCGCAGCGGCAGCCCCTCCCCGCCGAGGAGCCGTGCCGCCCGTGCACCGGCGGGCAGCCTCACCTCGACCGGCCCGCCGCCCGGGGCGTCGGCGGCGCGGTCCCGCTCGGCCTGCGCCGCGTGCTGCGGCGGGCCGTCCTGGAGGAGAGCGAAGGCGTACAGCGTCTGCCCCTTGCGGGTGTGATGCCACTCGAGTCCGCCGCCGGAGACCTCGCCCGCATCGGCGCTGCCGCCCCGGGTGCCGTAGATGCCCTCGCCGCAGGCGTGCAGCCAGGTCCCGAGCTCGGACAGTCGCTCCCGCACGGAGGCGGAGAGCCGACCCTCAGCGTCCGGTCCGATCCCGATGAGGTAGTTGCCGCCCCGGGAGACGATCTGCAGCAGGTTGCCCAGGATCTCCTCGATGGGCTTGGCGGGATCGTCCCGGCGCAGCGAGCACCAGGACCGGGTCATCGTGATGCACGACTCCCACGGATGCCCCGGATCCTCCGCCGGCAGGGTCTGCTCCGGCGTGCGGTAGTTCTCGTGCGGGCCGTGGACCTCTCGGTCCACGACGAGGATGTCCGGCTGCAGCTCGCGGGCCCGCTCGGCGATGCGATCGATGCCGATCGGCTCGTTCGGCTCCCGCACCCATCCTGCATCCAGCCACAGCACGTTCATGGTGCCGTAGCGGGTCAGGAGCTCCTCGATCTGGGCCTGCGTGAAGTCCACGAACTGCTGCCAGGCCTGCGGGCGCTCGGCGATGTCGTAGTTGTGGAAGCGGTCCTTCACCGGCAGCGCCCGGTCCCAGTAGCCCGGATGGGCCCAGTCCGCCTTGGAGAAGTACACCCCGGTCTCCAGGCCCTCGGCTCGGAACGCCTCGACCGTCGCGCCGAAGACGTCGCGGCCCAGCGCGGCGTCCTCGGCCGTGGACTTCAGGTTCGAGTACGCGGTGTCGTACATCGCGAATCCGTCATGGTGCTTGGCGGTGAACACCAGGTAGCGCATCCCCGCGTCGGCGCAGGCGCGCGCCCATTCGACCGGGTCGTACTCGGCGCCGTGGAAGGTGCGCCGCTGGTCGTAGTACCAGTCGTGATACTCGGCGTCCGTGCCCGTGAAATGCTCGGGCGGGTCGGTGAACTCCCCCAGACGCTCCCGATGCAGGGACCACGACCCACCCTGCCCGATCGAGGAGTACAGGCCCCAGTGGATGATCACCCCCACCTTCAGATCCTGCCAATGCTCGAGCGCGGCCTGCGTGCGCGGATCCTCAGGACGGATGTACCCGGGATCCGCGGAACCGCCCAGAGCCCCGGCCGCCTCGAGATCGTCTGCGGTGAAATCATGTGCTGCCATCAGTACTCCTGTCCTTCCCCGCCGATGCCGGGGGAGAGAGCGCGTCGGGGGATGGTCGGTCCCTGAGCCACGGGCGACCTCCATGGGTCGGATGTATCAGTGCGGTTCGATGCGCGCCGCACGGCGCAGGCGGCGCTGTGCGACTGCGGCTTGATCACGGGAAAGCGTTCAGAAGACCCCTGAATGCCGAGCGCATGGGCGCTTCGGTAGGCAAGCTACCTCCTGTCGAGTCCCTCCACAAGCCGATGCCCTCCACGTGGTCAGGAGGTCCAGCCCGACCACACCTCCGATCTCTGCAGGTCGACGTCGCACCCGAGCGGGCACCGCCGAGGCTGCACCGGAGCGGTCCGCACTCCTCGCGGCCGGGCGAGGAGCGCGGGCCGCCGGGGCCCCGACGCCCCTCCGTGCGGCATCACCTCCGAGCGCAGCGCCGACACGCACACCACCCACGAGACATCCCATGTATTGGCCGCAGTTCATTGCCCGCAGCACGCCATGCCGCTACCATCGGCGCAGTGGACGAGCAGCGGACCCACCGGTTCCGTCGCCTCGCGCCTCTGCCCGATGACGACGGTCGCCCGGGCGAGAGGAACTGCACGCCGGAAGTATCGACGATGCCCCCGACGGGGTCGCGACCACAGCCGCTTCAAGCCCTCACCTGCGAAGGAGCACGAGATGGGACACTGCATGCCACGCATCGCCGACGGCCCCGCACCCCGCCGCCGCACGGTCGTCGCGGGAGCCGCACTCGCCGGCGGTCTCGCTCTGACGACCCCTCCCTCGGCCGCCGCGCCGCACCGCCGAACCGCCCCTCCGCAGCCGCGCGCTGCGAGCGGCCTGGCGGACTTGATCCTCGATCAGATCGGACGTCTCGATCCCGCCTTCGACCCCGACATCACGGAGTACACCGCTACGGCGTATCGCAGCCTGGAGACCGTCACCGTGCGACCGATCACCACGGGGGACGGCGTGACGGTCACTGTCGACGGAAGCGCACCGGATCCTGAGGCGCACGACCGCGTCGCCGTGGACCTGGAGCTCGGCGAGAACATCCTCGACATCACCGTCGAGAACGGCGATCGCACCTCCGTGTACACCGTGACCATCACGAAGGTGGACACCGACTTCCGCGGCCGCGAGCTGGTCACCGGACTGACCGCCACCTCGCCCGTCGGCGAGGCGGAGGGCCGCCCGCTCACCGCCATGTTCGACGGGGACGAGAAGACCTCATGGCATCCGGCCGAGCCGCTGACCGCGGGCGAGCCGGACGAGGACGGCGTCACCACCTTCACCGTCCACCTGCCCGAGGTGCGCACCGTGGGCCGGGTCGCGGGCCACGTCCTCACGCCCGAGGGGCAGTGGTATCCCTCGGAGTGGGAGAGCTACCTGTCCATCGACGTGTCCGAGGACGGCGACACCTGGGAGCGCGCCGCGCACCACGCCACGCTGCGCCAGGACCAGGACATCCTCTACTGGGAGCTCGGCGACTACTACGCAGCTCGCCACGTGAGGATCACGCTGGCGGGGAAGGACGATCGACTCCACGAGGAGTTCGGGGTCCAGGAGATCCAGGTGTTCGCGCTCCCCGTGGGGGCCGAGCCGCCACCACGTCATGAGCCGCCCGCCGATGGAGGACAGGAGTTCGCCTACGTGCCGACCGAGGAATCGGTCAACCGTGCGCAGGAGCTCGTGCTCGCCCACGGCCTCGTGATCGCGCAGTGGGCCACCTCGGACGGCTACGCCGCCGGATCGCTCGATGCGCGCGAGTTCGAGGACTTCGCCGAGCCCACCGCGCAGTTCTACGATCCCGACTTCGGCAACCGCGACTTCATGGCCTGCAGCCCGACGGCGACGTGGGGCATCGCGAAAGCCCCCGCCGGCGGCAACGGGATCCAGGACGCCGGTGAGCCGCACGAGTACATCCCCGAGGCGATGGAGGCATATCGGTCGAGGTTCATCGACGCGCAGTACGGCGACGAGGGGCCGTATTCGAGCGAGGAGGTCGAGGCGTTCGCGCGGTGGTTCGAGTTCTCGAGGGAGACGTATCCGCAGGCGATCACGCATTCCAACCAGAACAACGATCCGACCTGGGCCGAGCTGGAGAACTTCCGCCACTACGTCCGCACGGCGAGACCGGATCTGGTGAGCTTCGACCACTACTACTGGGGAGGTGGGGATGTCTTCGGCTCCCACGGCCCGGCCGCCTGGGACGCCACGAACCATCTTCTGGGGCTGGCGGCGTGGCGCACGCAGCGCCAGGTCGCCCTGGAGGGACTGACAGGGGACGGCAGCGAGCCGATCCTGTTCGGCCAGTACCTCGACGCCTTCGACCACAACGGGTCGCAATCCCAGAAGGCCCTGGTCACAAGCCTGTCGCTCGCGAGCGGGATGAAGTGGCTCTCGCTGTTCCGGATGGAGATCAACCGGTACGACGGCAACAGCTACTTCGACCTCGACGGCGCCCCCACGCGGGCCTACTGGGAGACCTGCGACATCCTCCATCGCGCAAGGAAGCTGGGAACCTATCTCGCACCGCTGACCAACGACTGGGTCGCCGTCCAGCCGGGCTCCCATCTCGAGGACGGGAAGACGATCACGAACACGGTGCCGCGCGGGTATCGCACCGACAGCATCGAGGAGAGCCTGCCGACGCTGTCGGAGTACGGGATCTCACGGATCGAGGTCACGAACACCGGAACCGTCAACGACGGCCTGCCCGGCGACGTGGCGATCGGCTTCTTCACGCCGCTGCCCGGTCTGACGGGAGCGCAGGCCGAGGAGGTCTTCGGCGCGGAGGACCCCCGCGCGTTCATGGTCGTCAACGGACTGATCGGCACTGCGGAGCTGCCCTCGACGAAGAAGCTGGTGCGCTACGACGAGGGGCAGTACTGGCAGACCGAGCAGCAGGTCAGACTCGTGCTGGCGCCGCCGCAAGGGGCGGAGCTGATGCGGGTGGACCAGACGACAGGCGAGGCGGAGGCGGTGGAGATCACCCGCACCCCGGTGGGCGAGAACGGCACGGACCACGAGCTGGAGCACTCGATCACCGCACGTATCGGCGGCGGTCGGAGCGAGCTCTACTACTGGACCGCTCCCGCGCTCACGGTGCAGGCCGCCGAGGATCCCACGGTGATCGAGGTGGGCAGTCGCGGCACTGCCGCGGTGACGCTCACCAACACCAGCGGCAGTCGCACGAAGCCGATCACCATCGACCCGACCGTCCCCGAGGGGTGGGCCCTCCACGGGAGCTGGCCGCAGAGGATCGGGGCGCTCACCCCCGGCGAGAGCGTCACCGTCGACCTGGAGCTGCAGAACCAGGGCCTGTCCGGCGACGCCGTCATCGATCTGGGTCTGCGGTTCCACAACGTCAGGTCCTCGGCCGCGATCCGGGTCCGGGGGGAGTGCGCGGGGACACGGATCGTTCCCACCCCGATCGCCGCAGACTCCGAGGAGACCGTCGCCGAGGACGGCGCGATGGGCAATGTGGCCGACGAGGACCCGAGCACGTTCTGGCACACGCAGTGGCACTCCTCCTCTCCCGGCTACCCGCACTGGATCGTCCTGGACCTGGGGAGCGAGCAGGACATCTGCTCACTGGTCTGCCTCCCGCGCCAGGACGCAGCGGTCGGGCAGGTCAAGGACTATGCCGTGTACGTCTCCGACGATCCCGAGTCGTTCCCCCAGGAGCCTGCGGCCGCCGGCACCCTGGCCTCCGGGCAGGAGGAGAAGGCGATCGGCGTGCAGGTCCGGGGCCGATACCTGAGGTTCGAGGGTTCCAGCGCCTGGGACGGCAAGCCCTTCATGGTGGTCGCCTCCCTCACCGTCCACGTGAGCTGACGCCGCATCTCCGTCGTCGAGGAGACCGCCGCCTGGTGGCCTCTGCGAGCACGACGCCACTCCCGCCCACCGCCCGCGACCCGCGACGGTCAGCGCTCGCGCAGACCGGTGACGGAGTCGGGGATGTCGTGCAGGGAGGCCGCCTGCTCGGACCCGTCGGTCCCGCCGCCGGTGAAGGCGGAGCCCTCCCCGCCGAAGTCCGGCAGCACGCCGCGGGCGAGATCGGCCCGGCGCACGGCGGTGTCGCTCGCGCCGGGGGCGTTCTCGTCCACCCACAGCCGTTCCCCGGAGGCGTCGAGGTCGAAGATCTCCAGCGCGTGGGCGCCGCCCTCGGCCTGGAGCCGCTTGCGCAGCGCGGCCCGCACCGCGGGGTCCCTCCCCCGGTCGGCGCGGGTCCCGAACTCGGGGGCGACCAGCGCGTACGGGGTCTCGCGGCGCATGAAGTCCCCGGCCGGTCCGTAGAGCACGTCCCGCAGCCCGTCACGCATCGCCCGGGACGCGCCCACGCCCAGCAGCGGCGCCGCCACGAGCGCGGTGATCACGAGGAAGGTCCAGGTCACAGCCGTTCCGGCGGAGAGCAGCGGGAGCGCCACGGCCGCGATCACGGTCCCGGCGAGAGCCCATGCCGCGCAGAGCCAGCCGGTCAGCGCGCACACCCGCGCCTCCCACGGGTTCACCCGGGCGCGGTGGGCCCACTCCGGATAGGTGCGCTGGTCGCGCACCTCGGCGCGCTGCCCGGCCGCGAGGGCGGTCGCGGCCGCCGGGGCGAGCGCGCAGCCCAGGGCGACGAGCGCGAGCAGCGGGACTCCGACGACCAGGTGCTGCCAGGACAGCGGCGTCGAGAGCTGCGCGAGGTCCATGGCTGCGATGCCGGTCAGCACGGTGACGAGGTCGGTGATGCCGAAGACGAGCCAGCCGAGACCCGCGAGCGCAGGCAGCACCCAGGTCAGGGCCGCGCGGGCGATCAGGGCGAGGGCGAGGAGGGCGCCGCGGGGGCTGAGCGCGCCGTCGGCCTCGGGCGTCCCAGGGTTCGGGGGCAGGTGGCGCCGGTCCTGGGCGAGGTGCTGCCGGGCGGCGGCGCGCCGCTCGTCGGGATCGGCGCCGAGGCGGGCCTCCGTGTGGACGACCTCGTGGCTCGGGATCCGGAGCAGCCGCGCGGCGGGAACGCTGCGCCGCACGAGCACCCAGGCGAGCTCGAGGGCGAGCAGCGCCGCGCACCACACGGACAGCGGCCCTGCCCCGAGCCCCGACCAGGGCTGCGGCATCCCGAGCGCCACCGTCAGCGGCAGCGCGAGGACCACCAGCATGGGCAGAGCCATCAGCGCCGCCGCGGTGCGGTCCTCGACCGCGCGCTGGAACCGGCCCTCGCCGAGGAAGCGGCGCGGCTGCAGCGGTGCGAGCAGGCGCGGCACGAGCAGGGCCCCGAGCAGGCTCAGCACGGTCGCCGCGGCCGGCAGCAGCAGGTACGCGGTCCACAGCCCTTCGGAGGTGAAGCCCAGCACGCTCATCGCCTGGCGCCAGTAGGCGCCGTCGCCGAGCGCGGCGAGGAGGGAGAAGAACCAGAAGGTCGGCGAGGCGCCGACGACGTACAGGGTCAGCAGCGCATACCAGAGGCCCAGCAGCACGAGCGCCGGCGCCCAGAGCCGCCGCAGCAGGCGGCGGAGGATCTCGCGCCGGGAGTCGACCATGATCTCCGCCGGGGCGACCAGGTGCGTCTCCTCCGGCGGGAGCCGGGGAGGGGACGGCAGTCCCGTCAGCGGGGGCAGGGTCCTGGCGTGAGGGGAGGTCATGGCGGGGTCCGGCAGGCTCTCAGACGGTGCGTCGGCCCAGGAAGGCGCGGCCCAGGGTCATCTCGTCGGCGTAGTCGAGGTCGCCGCCGACGGGGAGCCCCGAGGCCAGGCGGGTGACGGTCAGCTCGAGCGGGCCGAGCAGGCGGGAGAGATACGCGGCGGTGGCCTCCCCCTCGATGTTCGGGTCCAGCGCGAGGATGACCTCCTGGGTCTCGCCGGAGCCGAGGCGGGTCATCAGCTGGGTGATGCGCAGGTCGTTCGGACCGACGCCCCCGATGGGGTCGATCGCCCCGCCGAGCACGTGATAGCGGCCCTTGAACTCGCGGATCTTCTCGATCGCGACGATGTCCTTGGACTCCTCGACCACGCAGATCACCTCGTCGCTGCGGCGCGGATCGGTGCAGATGCGGCACGTCTCCTCCGCGGAGACGTTCCCGCAGATCTCGCAGAAGCGCACGGTGTCCTTGACCTGGACGAGCACCTCGGCGAGCCGGCGCACAGCGGCGTCGTCGGCGTCCAGCAGATGGAATGCGATCCGCTGCGCCGACTTGGGGCCGATGCCCGGCAGCCTGCCGAGCTCGTCGATGAGGTCCTGGACGATGCCTTCGTACACGACCCTCACTCTAGTTCCCGGGGCCGACGTGCGGCGACGGCTCCGGGGTGGTGCGGATCGCGCGGCCCTGCACACCTGGCGGACCGCGCTCCGGGCCGCGCCGCGCCTCGATACCCTGGCGTTCCTGACCGACCCCCGATGCGGAGGACCATGGCCCGGCTTCCCGACACCCTTATCGACGCCGTGCACGCGCGCGTGCTCGACGGCCTCGCCGATATCACCGGTGAGGGCCCCCTCGCCCAAGAGATCGCACGACGCGTGATCGCGTACCTGCGCAACACGTCCGAGACCACGGTGGACGTCGAGGAGGACGGCACCACCTTCGTGATCACCGGGGACATCCCCGCGATGTGGCTGCGGGACTCGGCCGCGCAGCTGACGCCGCTGCTGCGCCTTGTGGTCGCCGGGATCGGGGCCGACGAGGACCGGGCCGAGCTGGTCTCCCTGCTCTCCGGACTGCTGCGCCGCCACTGGCAGCATCTCGCCGACGACCCCTACGCCAATGCGTTCAACCGCACCGCGGACTCCTCCCGCTGGGACGATGACGAGACCGAGTTCGACAACCCGTGGGCGTGGGAGCGCAAGTTCGAGCTCGACTCCCTCTCCTACGGGCCGGACCTGGCCTGGCGGCTGTGGACCGCGACCGGGGATGTCTCCTGGGCCGATGAACGCTTCCTGCCCGCGGCCCGCGCGGTCCTCGCCACCGTCGCGACCGAGCAGGATCACGAGCAGCGCTCGTCGTATTTCTTCCGCCGCGCGGGCGTGCCGACGCAGGACACCCTCGCCCGTGACGGCCGCGGCTCGCTGACCGCACCGAACGGCCTGGTGTGGGCGGGATTCCGCCCGTCGGACGATGCCTGCGAGCTCGGCTACAACATCCCGGGCAACCACTTCCTCGCCCTCGCCCTGGACCGCCTCGCGGTGCTGCTCGAGCAGGTCGCGGAGGCCCCCGAGGAAGCGGCCGAGGCACGGGAGCGCGCGGGCGAGATCCGCGCGGCGCTGCGCGAGCACGGCACGATCGAGGGGCCGACGGGCGAGCGCATCTGGGCGTACGAGATCGACGGGCGCGGGGAGCATCGCTTCCTCGACGACGCGAACGTGCCGAGCCTGCTCGCCCTGCCCTACCTCGGCTGCGTGGCCGCAGAGGACCCGCTGTACCTCGCCACGCGCGCCGCGGTCCTCTCGCGCAGCAACCCGTACTACTACGCAGGGCTGTACCTCGAGGGCGTCGGCTCCCCGCACACCCCGAAGGATCACGTGTGGCCGATCGCGAAGGCGGTCGAGGGCCTGACCAGCCCCGACCGTGAGGACAAGCTGCGTCTGCTCGAGCAGCTGATCCGCACCGACGGCGGGACGGGGATGATGCACGAGGGCGTGCACGTGGACGAGCCCACCGTGTTCACGAGGGAGTGGTTCTCCTGGTCGAACTCGATGTTCTGCGAACTGGCGCTGGATCTGGCGGGCGTCTCCCGGGATCTGACAGAGCCGGGCGACGGGCAGGACACGGCGCCGGTCTGAGCTCGGGGCCGGCCGTGTCCGCGCTGATGGTGGCGGCATCCGGGCTGCCGCGATAGCGTCGTGCCGGGCCGCCGCGCCGTGTCCGGCCCGCCCTCGAGAACGAACAGGACGGACCCCCGATGTCGCCGATGCCGTATCCCTACGACGCCGTCGAGCCCGCACGCACCTGCCAGGTCGCCGAGGCGCCGGAGGTCCCGACGGCCGTCGTGATCCAGCAGGACTTCCCGATGTACGACATGCCCAGCCTGATGGACGGCACCTTCGCGCATCTCGCGGAGGCGCTCGCCGCGCGGGGCATCCGCCCGATCGGTCCTGCGTTCTCGCTGCATCACCGCGCACCGGTGGCGACGGCGGACCTCGAGGTCGGCTTCCCCGTGGACACGCCGCTGACCGTTGATCTCGAGCTGCCCAGCGGCTACGAGGTGACCGGCTCGGTGATCCCCGGCGGCCGCGTGGGCTGGATCTCGCACATCGGCGGCTACGGCGGTCTCGCGGAGAAGTGGGGCGCGTTCACCGAGGATCTCGGGGAGCGGAAGGAGCAGATGACCTACCCGTTCTGGGAGCTGTACGTCACCGAGCCCCACCCGGACATGAACCCGGCGACGCTGCGCACGGACCTGTTCTCGCTGCTCGAGCCGCGGAGCTGATCCCGCGCCGAGGACCGGCCCCGGCCGGGAACGCGCATGCTCAGCGCGGACCGGTCTCGTCGATGACCTCGAGCACCTTGCCGCCGAGCATCTTCTCGATCACCTCGCGGCCGTTGCGGGTCGCGACGACGGCGTCCTCGTCGTCGCGGGTCGCGCCGCCGGTGGGGTCGATGTCCGCCTCGGGAGCCGCATCGGGCTCCGGGCGGCTGCCGCGCAGACGCTGGCCCGCGTTGCGGGAGGCCATCGCGGCCTCGCGCACGAGCGCTGCACCGCTGCGGGGCGCCTGTGCCGACGGGCCCGCGGGCGCAGCGGGCGCCGACGGAGCGCTCGAGGCGGACGGCGCGGGAGCCTGCTGCCCCGGCCCCGGGACGGTCCCGGTGACGGCGGCCGCCGCGCCCCAGGAGGCCGCCGCCCGTGCGGTGGCCGATCCGTGCGGGCCTGAGGGGTGCGGGTCGTGCGGAGCAGAAGCGGCTGCGCCGTCCGGAGCGACGGCGGACGAGCTGATCGGTCCGGCGGCTGCCGAGCCGTCCGCCTCGGACGCAGCCGAGCCGTCCGCGCCCGGGGCTCCCGGGCCGGGGGCGGGCTCTGCGGTGCTCCCTCCGGGGGCGGCGCCCTGCTGCTGGCGGTGCGCGGCGGGCAGCGAGCGGACGACGCGGCCTTCGGCCAGTGCACGTTTGAGCGCGTTCTGTCCGAAGGTCCGCGGCTCCTCCGCCGGCAGGGCGTCACGGCCCTCGTCCTCGACCTCGAGCGGTGCGGCATCGGGCGCGGGGATCGCCGTCGGAGCGGTCGCGCCGCGCTCCGGCGCAGGGCTGCCATCGTCGTGCGGCACGGGCCGGCCGTGGTCATGGGGCGCGGGCGGCTCGTCCCGGGGGTCCGGCGGGAAGGGATCGTCCGGCTCGGGCGGGAAGTCGTCGGCAGGCGCATGGGGCGGGGCCGCCGGAGCGTCGCGGGCGGCGCGTGCCGCGGCGGCCATCGCCCGCTCGGAGGCGCGCTGGCCGACGGAGGGGGCCTGCTCCTCGGAGTCCGCGCGCGAGCGTGCACCGGCGGCGGGTTCACCGGCCGCTGCGTCGCCCCAGGCCGGGGCCGCAGCGGATGCCGAATCAGCAGAGGGCGCCGGGGGCACGGCGGACGCCTCGGCGGCGGCAGGCGAGCTGGCGGACGGTGCCATCGCTGAGGCGGCATCGCCCCAGGGCGCGCTGCCGCCCCGCGGCGCCTGACGTCCAGCGGGAGCACCGCCGGGGCCCGCGCTCCCCGGAGCCGCACCGCTGGGGCCTGCACCACCGGGAGCCGCGCCACCAGGGCCCGCACTCCCAGGAGCCGCACCGCCGGGTCCTCTGCCGCCGGGACCGCCGCTGTTCGGTGCTCCGCCCCCGGGGCCTGCGCCGGGCCCCGGGCCCTCCCCCACGACGGCCTCGACCGTGATGTCCGTGTGCATGATCCGGCGCACGGCGTCGGCGAGGTTCTCCGCCGCGGTGCCTCGATGGAAGGCGTTGACGAGGCCGTCCGTGCGGAAGCCCAGCACGAGCGTGGTGCCGTGCATGGCGTTGACGACGGCGTTCTGGGAGATCAGCGCCCAGCTCGGACGACGGATCTGCTGCAGCTCGTCGAGGATCGCGGACCAGTGTCCGCGCACCGCCTCGGCGTCGAGTCCGCTGCCCGCAGCCGCCCCGGCGCCCTGGTCCTGCGGAGCGCTGCCCTGGGGCTGCGGCGCACCGCCCTGACCGGTGCCGGCGGTCGCGACGGCGCCCCACGAGGCCGCGGCCTCGTCACGGCGTGACGACGGCTCCTGCGCGGGGGCGCTGCGCCCGTCGCGCTCCTGCGCGTCCCGCGCGCGCTCCTGCGCGTCCCGCGCGCGCTCCTGTGCGTCCTGCGCGCGCCCCTGCGGCTCGCCGCCCCTCGTGCCGACGGGCCCTGCCGCTGCGGCTGGGGGCTCCGCAGCGGGGCCGACGGGAGCCGAGGGCTCGGCCGCCGGCGTCGGCACTGCCTGGCCCGACTGGCCTGCCGGCCCTGACTGCCCGGCCGCCGTGGCCTGACCGGCCGGGGCGGGCGCCTGTCGGCCTCCGCCTCGGGCCTGGCGGGCCGCCTCGGCGCGCTCCTGGGCGATGCGTCGAGCCTCCTCGCGACCGCCGCCTGCCGGGGCCGCTCCGCCGGGGCGCGCCTGTCCGCCGCCCGTCGGGGCACCGCCGGCGGACGTCGCACCCGGCGATCCCGCACCGTCGGCCGCGGAGAGCGAGGCGCGCTCGTCTCGCAGCACGAGCCGGGCGGCGAGCAGCTCGAGGTGGAGGCGGGGCGAGGTCGCCCCGCTCATCGTCGAGAGGGTCTCGTGGGTCAGGTCGCCGCAGAGGGAGAGATCGGCGGGAGCGAACTGGGAGGCCTGGCTCCGCATGCGCTCGAGCTCGTCGGCCGGGACCTGCGGGAGCAGATCGGCGCCCTTGTCCGGCACGGCGGCGAGCACGATCAGGTCGCGCATCCGCTCCAGCAGGTCCTCGACGAAGCGGCGCGGCTCGTGCCCGGTGGCCAGCACGTGCTCGACCGCGGCGTAGAGCGCGGCCGCATCCCGCTCGGCGATCGCCGTGACCGCCTGGTCCAGCAGCGCCGTGTCGGTGAAGCCGAGCAGCGCGATCGCCGTCGGGAAGTCGAGGCCGTCCTCGCCGGCCCCGGCCATCAGCTGGTCCAGCACCGACATGGAGTCACGGGCGGAGCCGCCGCCGGCACGCACCACCAGCGGCATCACGCCGTCGCCGACCTGCACCCCCTCCGCGGCGCAGACCTCGTCGAGATACGGGCCGAGCACCTGCGGCGGGATGAGCCGGAAGGGGTAGTGGTGGGTGCGCGAGCGGATGGTGCCGATGACCTTGTCCGGCTCGGTGGTCGCGAAGACGAACTTCACGTGGTCCGGCGGCTCCTCCACGAGCTTCAGCAGCGCGTTGAAGCCGGCCGAGGTGACCATGTGGGCCTCGTCGATGATGAACACCTTGTAGCGGTCGCGCACCGGCGCGAAGGAGGCCCGCTCGCGCAGCTCGCGGGCGTCGTCCACACCGCCGTGGCTGGCCGCGTCGATCTCGACCACGTCGAGCGATCCGGCACCGCCGCGGGCGAGGTCGCGGCAGGAGTCGCAGGTCCCGCAGGGGGTGTCCGTCGGCCCCTGCTCGCAGTTCAGGCAGCGCGCGAGGATGCGGGCGGAGGTCGTCTTGCCGCAGCCGCGGGGGCCCGAGAACAGGTAGGCATGGCCGACGCGGCCCGCGCGCAGCGCACGCCGCAGGGGCGTGGTGACGTGGTCCTGGCCGATCACCTCGGCGAAGGACTCCGGGCGGTAACGACGGTACAGAGCGGTGGCCACCCCGACAGGCTAGTCGAGGGCGCCCACACGCGCCGCCCCGCTGGGGACGGCGGCCCGATGGGGAGGAACCGTGCCGCCCATGCGGTCCCCCGCACTCCCCGTCCATCGGTGTCGGCCGTGGCATGCTCATGGCATGTCGGCGCCCGCGCACCACGCCCCCCGACCGCTCGGCGTCGTGCTGATCGGTCCGGTGCTGATGATCCTCGTGCCGGTGGGCACCTTCGTGGTGGGCGTCTCCACCTCCTCCCGGGTCGCCGCCCCCTTCGCGGCGGTCGCGCTGCTCCATCTGCTGGTGCTCGCGGCCGCGGCCTGGCTCGCGGTGCGCGCACTGCGCGGTCGGGAGGCGTGGCGACCCGGCGACCTGGCCGGTCCGGTGACCCTCGCGATCGGTGCCGGGCTCTCCCTGTTCCTGACCCTCGCCCTCGCCCATGCGGTCGGCATCCGGGGCAGCGCGATCCCGCGCCTGCGACAGGGCATACCGCTGCCGCCGGACCTGCCCTACGTGATCGCCGTCGGCCTCGCGGTCGCGGCACTGCTGACCGCCGCCCTCGCCGCCCTCGCACCGCCGGCGCGCGGCATCATCGGGCGCCTCCGGGAGCGCGCCGCGCGCAGGGCCGACGCGGGCGCGGGGTCGCCGCGCCCCGCCCGCGATCCCGCGCCCGCCCCGGTGCACCATGCGACCTCCGAGGCCGACGGGCTCCTCGCCCGGCTCCTCTCCCCGATCACCCGGGTGCTGATGGTGCTGGGAGGGCTCGGATCCCTGGTCTGCCTGCTGATGTTCTCGCTGACCGCGCAGGACCCGGACACCGCCGAACTGCTGACGATCGGCGTCGTGCTCCTGCCGGCCCTGCCGATGGTGTGGGCGGTGCTGGAGTCGCTGTGGCGCCTGGATGCGGACCTGGGCCCGGTGATGGGGGCGCTGTGGCGCACGTTGGTCGGCCCGTTCGTGATCACGATCGTCCTGGTCATCCCGCTGCTGCTGGTGAGCGTGCTGCCTCCGGTGCGGCGCGGGTTCCACGCCCGGCACATGGCCTCGATCGGCGATGGCGGCCTGGTCGCCGCCGACGCCTCTGTCTTCGCCTTCCTGGGCCTCGGCGCCCTGGTCGCCCTCGGCACGGGGATGGCCGGCGGCCTGGCGGTGAGCGTCGCCGTGGTGATCCCCGCGGTCGCCCTGCTGCGTCCCCAGCAGATGGTCGCCGAGAACGAGATGAGCACCGACCCCGCCCATCGCCGACGCAATGTCGCCGCGGTGCGCGCGATGGCCGCGATGATCGTGATGATCTTCGTGTTCTCGATCCTCATGGTGCGGTACCAGCACGGCGCCGTCCCCGGCTGGGCGGTCCTGCTCTCGCTGCTCGTGCTGGTGGGGCTGGCCGTCGCCGTGGTCCTGCTGCAGCGAGTGGATCATGAGGCGCGGGCGCGCTCCGGGACCTCGGCACGGGTGGAGAATCCCGCCGACCCCCGGCCCCGGCGCCTCCGCCCGGCACGGGACGAGGACGGGCCGGGCGGGGACCGCTGAGCGCCGTCCACGCCCCGAGACCGGCCATACCCTGCTCTTCCTCGAGGTCCCCGACGATGACCTGCCGGCCGAGCGGATCCACGTCGATCTGCGCCCGCGCGGCCCGGGCAACGGCCAGGTCAGCCTCACCGAACCGGAGGGGGATCAGTTCTGCGCGCTGCTCTCACCGGCCGAGCGCGCCTCTTCCCCGGCGGCGCTCGTGTCGCTCGCGGTCGCGGCCCTCGCGCCGCTCGCGGTCTCCGCCAGCTTCTCCCGCCGGTGCCGCAGCCTGGAGAAGGTCGCCACGAACACGGCGACCACCACGACCACGGGCACCAGGACGTCCACGAGCCAGTCCGGCACGGAGAAGGGCAGGCCGATGTCCGGCAGCAGGCCCAGCAGCCAGCGCAGCGCCTCGCCGATCGGGCGGAGGATCGCGGCGATCAGCTCGCGGACCGGGGCCAGCAGCGTGTCGAGGAAGTCCCGCACCGGAGCGGTGACCTCGTCGAGCCAGTCCCGGATCGGCCGGACCACCTGCCCGATCGCCTCGATCACGGGGCGGATGCGCTCGCCGATCCACTCCTTGACCGGGTCGAGCAGCCCGCTGAACAGGGCACCGAGGCCGAGCAGCGGGATCAGGAACGTCGCGGCCTTCGTCAGCGCCGCGACCAGGGCGTAGCGGGTGGGATGCGCGGTGCGCTTCTCGTCGCGCGCGGCCGACGGGGATCCCTCCGCGGGGACGAGCGGGGTGGTCTGCAGCCCGTGGCGGACGTCGACCTCCCCGGCGCCGCCGAGCCCGGCGGTGCGGATCGTGATCACCTCGGCGTCCTCGACCTCGCCGCCCTCGCCCTCGCGGCCCGAGCCCTCGCCGTCCGCGCGGCGACGCACGGTGCAGCGCAGCGTCGAGAACCCCTCGTCGAGGCCGAACTGCAGGCCGTCATCGGGGGCGGCGTCGTCCGACGGCTCGGCATCGTCCGACGGGCCCGCCTCGTCGTGCACCACATCGCCCGACGGGCCCGCGCCCTCCCCGGACTTCTTCCGCGCCTTCTCCTCGGCCTTGGGATCGTGCTCGATCCCGTCGACGGCCACGGTGAAGGTGGTGTCCAGCAGGCGATGGCGCACGCGGACGACGTAGTCGTGCTCGCCGGCGCGGCCGCGGTACTCGACGTCGGCGGCGAAGCGGGTGGCGGGCTGCTCGCCGAAGGGGCGGGCCGCATCGGACTCCCCCGCGTCGCGGTCGGGCGTCTGTGCAGGCCCGCTTCCCTCCTCGGCCGAGGAGGGCGGATCGGCGTCATCCACAGGGCTGCGGGTCATGACTCCACCGTGCCAGGCCGCGCCGCCCTTGCCATCCTCCGGTCGTCGGCTCCCGGATCCCCCGGGTCCGCCGATCGGCCGAGGGCCGCCGGGACCCACACCTGGCGATATCCCTCAACTCCATAGCTGCACTAATGTGACCGCATAGCACTATTGTTGAACCTGGGAGGACGAGCGCGTAGCGTCGCCTCCCGTGAGCACAACCACCACCCCCTCCTCGGCATCGACGCGGTCGCGCAACCCGCTGGCCGCGATCACCCGCATCCCCTTCGGCTGGCAGGTCCTGATAGGCCTCGTCCTCGGCGTGGTCCTCGGCCTCGTCGCCGCCCAGATGGGTCCGGTCGCCGAGACCGAGGCGAACCCCGACGGCGCGAACTGGCTGACCACGACGCTGGACACCATCGGCACGATCTTCGTGACGCTGCTGAAGGCGCTGGTCCCGCCGCTGATCTTCCTCGCGATCGTCACCTCGATCGCGAACCTCCGCGGCGTCACGAACGCCGCCCGCCTGGCCGGCAAGACCCTGCTGTGGTTCGCGATCACCTCCCTCATCGCCGTGTCGATCGGCATCGCGCTCGGTGCCGTCACCAGCCCCGGAGCGAACTCCGGGGTCAGCGCGGATGACGCCGAGGCCTCCTCCACCCAGGGCGGCTGGCTCGACTTCCTCACGGGGCTGGTCCCGTCGAACTTCCTGGGTCTCGAGGGCAGCGCCGGTGACGACGGCACGCTCTCGCTCGGCTTCAACGCCCTGCAGATCCTCGTCATCTCCATCGCGGTCGGCATCGCCGTGCTCTCCGTCGGCGAGAAGGCCGAGCCGTTCCTCAAGGTCACCGGCTCCGCGCTGGAGATCGTCCAGAAGCTGCTGTGGTGGGTCATCCGCCTGGCCCCGATCGGCACCATCGGCCTGCTCGGCAACGCCGTGGCCAGCTACGGCTGGGAGGCCATCGGCCAGCTCGGCGTCTTCACCCTCGACGTCTACGTGGGCATGCTGATCGTGCTGCTGATCGTCTACCCGATCCTGCTGAAGACCAACGGCCTGTCCATCGGCTCCTTCTTCCGCGGCGTGTGGCCGGCGACCTCGCTCGGCTTCGTCTCCCGCTCCTCGCTGGGCACCATGCCGATGACCCAGACCGTCACCGAGCGCATGGGCGTGCCCCGCCACTACGCCTCCTTCGCGATCCCCCTGGGCGCGACCACGAAGATGGACGGCTGCGCCGCGATCTACCCCTCGCTGGCTGCGATCTTCGTCGCCAACTTCTACGGCGTGCCGCTGGGCGTGACCGACTACCTGCTGATCGTGCTGGTCTCCGTGCTCGGCTCCGCCGCGACCGCCGGCATGACCGGCGCGACGGTGATGCTCACCCTGACCCTGTCCACCCTGGGCCTGCCGCTCGAGGGCGTGGGCCTGCTGCTCGCGATCGACCCGATCCTGGACATGGGCCGCACCGCCCTGAACGTCACCGGCCAGTCGCTGGTGGGCGTGATCGTCGCCAAGCGCGAGAAGATCCTGGACCAGGACACCTACGACGCCGCGGCACGGACCTCGTTCTCCGCGATCCAGGCCGAGCAGGCGGCGGAGTCCGATGCGGCCGACGACGCCGAGACGCAGGTGGCCGACGACGCCGACGAGACCTCGGAGGCCGGGCGCGAGAAGGCCCCCGCCACGGCCTGACCCCCGCCCCGGCAGTCCCGGTCCCGCACCCCGGTCCGTCCCGTCCGGCCTGCGTCGCATGGCACACTTCACCCATGACCGCCCTCGCCCCCACCGAGGCCGCCGAGCGCACGGGCCTGACCCTCGACACCCTCCGCTACTACGAGCGCGAGGGGCTGATCGGGCCGATCGATCGCGCCGCGGGCGGCCGACGTCTCTACTCCGAGGACGACGTGGCCTGGATCGGCATCGTCACCTGCCTGCGCGAGGCAGGACTGGGGATCGAGGATCTGCGTCGCTTCACGACCCTCCTGCGCGGCGGTGCCGAGGCACCGGACCGGGTCACCTTCCTGCGCGAACGCCGCGCCGAGCTCGAGGAGCGTCGACGCGCGACCGAACGGGCCCTCGCGGTGCTGGACGACAAGATCGCGTACTACGGCGCGTCCCGATGAGCGCTCGGCCGGGTTCCGCGGCCGTGATCGTGGCGGCACCGGGCGGCGGGCCGCTCTACGCCGCGGTGTCCAGTCGCTCCCGCTCCTCGGTCGTGAGCACGGTGGTCGCCCCGACCCAGGCCTGCTCGAGCTGGTCGACCCGACTGCCGCCGATGATCGGCACCAGGGAGGGCGCTCCCCCGGTCAGCCATGCGAGCACGACCTGGCCACGGCTCAGCCCGCGCGAGTCCGCCACCTCACCGAGCGCCTCGAGCCGTCGCTCGGTGCCGGGATGGTGGTATTCGGGTGCCAGGGGACGGTCGGCGCGGTCGTAGGCGCCGCGCAGCAGCGGCGTGTACACCCAGCCGCTGAGCTCGGGGGTGCGGCGCAGCAGGTCCACCCCGTCGGCCGAGAGCGTGCCCGGCGCGTCCCGCTGTCCCTCGAGCTCCGCACCCGGCACGGGCTGCAGATAGGTGTGGCGCTGCTGGTAGGCGCTCGGTGCAGGGAGGCCTGCGTGCGCGGCGAGCAGACGCGCCTCCGCCATGCGCCAGGACGGATGGTTCGACAGGCCCCAGGCACCGATCCGCCCGTCGGCGACCAGCGAGCCGAAGGTGCCGACCACCTGTGCGAAGGGCTCGTCGTGGTCCTCGATATGGGCCCAGTACAGGTCGACGCGCTCGACGCCGAGGCGCTCGAGACTGCGCTCGAGCGCGACGCGCACGACGTCCGGCGCGAGCCCCTCGAGGTCGTCGGGGAAGCCCCCGGGTCGGTTCGGCTCGGCGCCGACCTTGGTGCTGAGCGCGACCGGAGCTCCGGGATTGGCGCGCAGCCAGCGGCCGATCAGCGCCTCGCTCTGGCCGCCGAGTCCGGAGGGGTCCTGGGCGAAGTAGTAGTTGTCGGACGTGTCCAGCCAGCGCCCGCCGAGCTCGACGAAGCGGTCCAGCAGAGCGAAGCTGTCGCGCTCGCCGATGCGGGTGCCCAGGTGCATGGCGCCGAGCGCCGGGAGCGCAGGAGTGGTCGGAAGGGTAGGTGCGGGGGCGTCGATGCGTGCCATGACCGGCATCCTGGGTGCTGGAGCGCGCTCCAGGTCAAGGCCGAGGCGCGGAGCACCCGGCGGACCCGCCGTCCCGGCGTCTGTGACCTCGCTTCCCTCCCCGGCAGCGGCCCCTTGGCGGTGCGCGGCGCGGCCGCTACCGTGGAGGCGTCCCTCGGCCCGTCCCGGGCCATCCCTGCAGTGCATCTACCTCGGGTCCCGCGCGGGCCGTCCAAGGCGGCACGCCCCGTCCCGGAGGAACGATGAGCACGACCAGGACCGACACCCCGCGGCAGAGCACCGAGCAGACCACCACGCTGCGCGCCGCCGCCGGGGCCGCCTACTTCCCCATCGCCTTCATCGCGCGCTTCCCCTTCGCGATGATGGTGGTGGGCACCCTGACCCTGGTCGTCGCGGCCCGCGACTCGATCGCGCTGGGCGGGATGAACTCCGCCGTGCTCGGCCTCGGCTCCGCGCTCGTCGGCCCGCTGCTGGGCGCCGCCGCGGACCGGATCGGCCAGCGCCGCGTGATCCTGCTGGCCGGGATCCTGAACTCGCTCGCGCTGATGGCCCTGGCCTGGGTGGCCTTCAGCCCCCTTCCCGATGTCGCGGTGCTGGTGGTCGGCTTCGTGATCGGCGCGACCTCCCCGCAGATCGGCCCGTTCTCCCGCACCCGCCTGGTGCACCTGATCCGCACCCGGCTCCCCGTCGAGCGGCGGGCGAAGAGCCTGAACGCCACGATGGGCTACGAGTCCGCGGCCGACGAGACCGCCTTCGTGTTCGGCCCGGTCGTCGTGGGGCTGCTCGCCACGACCATGACCGCGGCCGCCCCGATGATCGGGGCGGCGCTGCTGACCCTCGTGTTCGTCACCGCCTTCGCGCTGCACCCCACCGCCTCCCTCGACGTCCCCACGCCCGAGGCGCCCGCGGTCCAGGCCCCGCCCGCGGAGCTGCGCAGGCCGAGGATCCTCGTGATCGTCGCGGGCGCGCTCGGCGTCGGCCTCTTCTTCGGCACGGTGCTGACCTCGCTGACCGCCTTCCTCGCCACGACCGGCGAGGCGGATTCCGCGGGCCTGGTCTACGGGGTGATGGGAGTGGGATCCACGATCCTGGCGCTGTCGATCTCGCTGTTCCCCGAGCGGTTCCGCCTGACCCATCGCTGGCTGGTGTTCTCCGCGCTGATGCTCGCCTCGATGCTCGGCTTCGGGCTCGCGGGCGGGCTCGGCGGCCTGGTCGGCGCGATGGCCGTGGCGGGGATCGGGATCGGGCCGACGGTCGTGACCCTCTACAGCCTCGCCGCGGAGCGCGCCCCGCTGGGACGCTCGGCGACCGTGATGTCGATGCTCGGCTCGGCCACGATCGTCGGCCAGTCCGCGGCCTCGGCGCTGACGGGTGCGGTCGCCGACGGTGCCGGGGTGCAGGTCGCGATGTGGCTGCCGGCGGGCGCCGCGACCGTGGTCGTGCTCGCAGCGCTGGTCAATGCCGCGCTCGGGGACGCCGAGGCGGTCAGCGCACGCGCGGCGCGGTCCCGCCGGCGCGTGGGCGCCTGAGAGCGTTCAGCGCACGCGCGGTGAGCAAAGCGGGCCGACCAGCCGCAGCACCGCCCACGCCGCCGCGATCCACAGCGCCCAGGAGGCGATCTCCAGGATCCAGGCGGTGGCGGGGTCGAGGGCACCGAGCACGTTCTGGTCGATCGCGACGCGCAGGCTGCTGAACAGCCCATGACCGATCACCGCGGCCCAGGCGGTGCCGGAGAGCTCGCGGGCGGCGGCCAGCAGCGGGGCGACCGCGAGGATGGTCGCGAGATAGCCGACCGCCTCCCGCCCCTGGAGTCCGAGGGCCAGCACGATCGGCAGGTGCCACAGCGCCCACATCAGCCCGGTCAGCAGCGCGGCGGGCCAGAAGCCCACCGGTGCGAGCTCGCGATGAAGCCAGCCGCGCCAGCCGGCCTCCTCCCCGATCGCGAAGAGGCTCTGCACGAGCCACACCAGCGGCACCGCGAGCGCGAGGGAGAGCAGGGGGACCTCTGCCGCGAGCGGCGCGCCGAGAGCGAGTCCGAGCAGCACCCGCAGCACCGGGACCAGCGCGAAGGCCGCGACCATCACCGCCACGGTGAGGGCGAGCGCACGCCAGGAGGGGATGGTCAGGGCGAGGTCGCGGTACCAGCGCCCCGCACGTCGGCGCACCACGAGCGCGGCCGCGAGCGGGGCGAGCTGCGCGAGCGGCACGACGAGGCCGACGGCGTCGGCCGGCAGCCAGGAGGCCGCGAAGGGCAGCGCGAGCGCCGTGGAGACGGCGACGGCCAGCAGCAGGAAGAGCCCGACGCGCAGGGCATCGGGACGGGGCGGGGGCTGGTGCGAGGACATCGTGTGCTCCTGGGCCGGGCGCGTCGCATCCGGGGGCGTCGCGTCGGTCCCATCCTCGGCCGGGACGCCGGGGCGTCGGCACCCGGATTCCCCTCGCGTTCCCGGGGGCGATCCCCCGCTCGGGACCGCGGCGGCGTCCGGGCATGAAGCGACCCCTCGCGCACCTGTCAGAGCTCACCTGCCCTTGCTGCCGTCAAGCCCTGGGGGAGTTCAGCAAGATGACACCGCACGAGGGGTCACGCACAAGTGTAGCGGCTCCGCAGGGCCCGTCTCGACCCGCTGTGCGCGACTCTGCTCACGACACGCCGTGGCTCGTCGGCCGTCGGCATCCCGCCCGACGAGGTCGCGGATCCGCTGGCCGGACGCCCTTCTCGACGGCGCGCACCGGGTCACAACCCGGCAACGGGACGCGAAGCGCCTGCGCCGGGCACGCCATGTCCGCTATGTTCCCTCCCACCAATGGTGACTGCGGTCACCCCTGTCGCGGTGCCAACGGTGTCACCGCCTCCCTATCCCCAGGAGCACTCATGTTCGCCGACCTCATCAGCAGTGCGAATGACTACATCTGGTCGATCCCGCTGATCGTCCTCTGCCTCCTCGCCGGCGTGTACTTCACCATCCGCACCGGCCTCCTCCAGGTGCGCAACATCCCCGACATGCTGGCCCAGCTGAAGAAGGGCGAGACCTCCCCCGACGGCACCTCCTCCTTCCAGTCGCTGATGATGTCGCTGGCGGGCCGCGTCGGCATGGGCAACATCGGCGGCGTGGCCACCGCGATCGCCTTCGGCGGCCCGGGCGCGGTGTTCTGGATGTGGGCCTCGGCCTTCCTCGGCGCCTCGACCTCGTTCATCGAGTGCACCCTCGGCCAGATCTACAAGGAGAAGGACCCGGACACCGGCGAGTACCGCGGCGGCCCGGCGTACTACTTCGAGAAGGCGTACAAGCACAGGTTCCGCGGCCTGTCCGTCTTCTACGGCATCCTCTTCGCCGCGGTGACCATCGTCGCGATGAGCTACTTCCTCCCCGGCGTGCAGGCCAACGGCATGGCCTCCGCGATCGACAACGCCTGGGGCATCCCCACCTGGGTCACCGCGATCGGCCTGGTCATCCTGTTGGGCTTCATCGTGCTCGGCGGCGTCAAGCGCATCGCCCACTTCGCCGTGATCGTGGTGCCCGTGATGGCGATCCTGTACGTCCTCATCGCGATCGTCGTGTTCTTCATGAACTTCACCGAGATCCCCCGCGTGTTCGGCCTGATCTTCGGCAGCGCCTTCGGCGTCCAGCCGGTCTTCGGCGCGATCCTCGGCCTGGCGATCAAGTGGGGCGTCCAGCGCGGCATCTACTCCAACGAGGCAGGCCAGGGCACCGGACCTCATGCGGCCGCCGCCGCCGAGGTCTCCCACCCCGCCAAGCAGGGCTTCGCCCAGTCGTTCTCGGTCTACATCGACACCCTGTTCGTCTGCTCGGCGACCGCGTTCATCATCATCTCCACCGGCATGTTCAACTCGTTCCAGAACGAGGAGTGGCTGGACGGCGCCTCGCCCGTGATCGACTCCGGCATCGGCGGGCTCCCCGTCGACGTCGAGCCCGGCCCCGGCTACGTCCAGGCCGGCCTGGACTCGGTGTTCCCGGGCGCGGGCCCGAGCTTCATCGCCATCGCCCTGTCGTTCTTCGTGTTCACCACGATCGTCGCCTACTACTACATGGCCGAGGTGAACCTGAACTACCTCACCCGCAAGATGAAGAACCGCACCGCGGCCCGCGTCATGCAGCGTCTGCTGCAGGCTCTGGTGCTGGTCTCCGTCGCCTACGGCGCGGTCACCACCGCCGGCGCCGCCTGGGGCCTCGGCGACATCGGAGTGGGCTCCATGGCGTGGCTGAACATCATCGGGATCCTCTTCCTGCAGGTCCCCGCGCTGAAGGCGCTCAAGGACTACCGCGAGCAGAAGAAGCGCGGCCTGGATCCGCAGTTCGATCCGCGCAAGCTCGGCATCGAGGGGGCGACCTTCTGGGAGCTGCGGGCCGACGGGCACGAGCTCCAGGGCCGCTCCGGCGAGGACCTCCCGCCCGAGCATCTGGGCATCGACTCCAAGCGCTGAACCCCGGCGGCGGGGCCGGCGGTGTCAGGACAGGCGCTGCGCCGGGGACCGGGTGAGGTTCGGGTCGGTCTCGGGGATCTCGCCGAGCACCTCGTCGATCCGGGCCTTCACGTCGGCGTCGAGGGTGACGCCCGCGGCCTTGACGTTCTCGGTGACCTGCTCGGGACGGGAGGCGCCGATGATGGCGCCGGCGACGTCGTCGTTGCTGAGCACCCAGGCGACGGCGAGCTGCGCCGGGGTCAGCCCCAGCTCCTCGGCGATCGGCAGCAGGCCCTGCACGGCGGTGAGCACCTCGTCGTCCAGGAAGCGCTTGATCATGTCCGCGCCGCCCTTCTCGTCGCGGGCGCGGGAGCCCTCGGGTGCTTCGGCGCCGGGCTTGTACTTGCCGGTGAGGATGCCCTGCGCGATGGGGGACCACACGATCTGGGAGATGCCCAGCTCGCGGGAGGTCGGCACGACGCGCTCCTCGATCACCCGCCACAGCATCGAGTACTGGGGCTGGTTGGAGACCAGCTGGATGCCGAGCTCGCGGGCGAGCTGGTGACCGGCGCGCAGCTGGTCCGCGTTCCACTCGGAGACGCCGATGTACAGCGCCTTGCCTGAGCGGACGACGTCGGCGAACGCCTGCATCGTCTCCTCGAGCGGGGTCGCGTCGTCGTAGCGGTGCGCCTGATAGAGATCGACGTAGTCCGTGCCCAGGCGGCGCAGCGAGGCGTCGATCGACTCGCGGATGTGCTTGCGGGACAGGCCGGTGTCGTTGTGCCCCTTCGGGCCGGTGGGGAAGTACACCTTGGTGAGGATCTCGAGCGACTCGCGCCGCTCGCCCTTCAGCGCCTCGCCGAGGACGACCTCGGCGGCGGTGTTCGCGTAGGTGTCGGCGGTGTCGAAGGTGGAGATGCCGGAGTCGAGCGCGGCGCGCACGCAGGCGCGCGCCCGCTCGTCCTCGACCTGGGAGGCATGGGTGAGCCAGTTGCCGTAGATGATCTCGCTGATCTTGAGGCCGGAGCGGCCGAGGTGGCGATGTTCCATCAGGACACCCTATGACCATCCCGGCACCTCTCATGGTGAACCACGACACGACGTCGGTCTCGCCGCGGGAAGCCTCGCCATGGCCGACCCAGCCCGCGCCGCCTCTCCGCCCGAGGGGCCGCCGCCACCGCCGGAGCCACCTCCCGGCGTCCGGCCCGGCCACCTCCCGGGCGCGACGAGGGGCGGGCCCGTCCCCGGTCCCGCCCCTCGCGGTGCGAAGCCTCTGCCGTCAGGTGCGCGCGGAATGCTCCCGTGCGCCCTGAGCGGACTCCACGGCGCCGTCGGCGTCCGCGCGGCTGCGGTCATCGACCATCAGCACCCCGGCCAGCAGCGTGACCACCAGCACCACCCCGCCCATGATCACGTAGGACGAGCTGAAGCCGATCACGTCGTAGGCCGTGCCGAAGACCCACGAGAACACGACGATGCCCACCTGCTTGGCCATGTTGAAGCCGATCATGTAGGCGGTCGCGGAGATCCGCACGTCGAACATGCGGGTGATGTACTTCATCACCGAGACCAGCATCAGCGGCATCTCCACGGCGGCCAGCAGGCGCCAGAAGATCAGCAGAGAGGTGTGGGTGAAGAAGGCCGAGCCGACCACCCGCACCACCAGGACGAGCGCGAACAGCTGCAGACCCCGCTTGGCGCCGATCCGGTTGATCACGAACGGCATCGCGACCATCACCAGCGCCTCGACGAGGATCTGGGCGAACACCACCCGGGAGAACAGCACCTGCGGGTCGACCCCGCCGGTGACGAAGCGTGCGAAGTAGTTCGGGAACTGCTGGTCGAACACGTCGTACAGGGCGGCGGCACCGAACATCAGCACCATGAAGCCGAGGAACGAACGGTCGCGCAGCAGGGCCAGCACCGTCTCCCGCGAGACCTTGGCCTTGCCGCCGGCACCCTGCGCACCGCCCTCGGCGGCGTCCGCCGCGACGGCGGCGTACCCGGGATCCCCCGGCTTCGGGGTCCGCGCGACCAGCAGCAGCGTGCCCAGCACGATCGCGGAGACTGTCGCGGCCCACCAGATGTTGTTCGGGTTCGAGGCCCAGATGAACCCGCCGACCAGCGAGGACAGAGCGCCGGCGATGGAGCCGAACAGACGCACGTGGCCGTACTCGAAGCCGTTGGCGCGCGAGCTGCGCTCGTTGAACGCCTCGACGATGCCCACACCGGCGTTCAGGGTGAGCGAGAGGAACACGCCGCCCACGATCGCGCCCAGCACCTGGTTCAGCTCGACCAGCGGTGTGAACACGAATGCGAAGAACGGACCCATCAGCGCGCCGACGAGCACCACGAAGGCGAACAGGTGCTTGCGGAAGCCGAGCTTGTCCTGCAGGAACCCGTACAGCGGCTGCAGGCAGAACGCGGTCAGCGCCATCACGGAGTTCAGCAGTCCGATGTTGCCATGCGACATCCCCGCCTCGACCTCGAGCCAGCGGCTGAGGAAGGTGAAGGCGAGCTGCCAGATCGCGAAGTAGAAGAAGAACAGCCCGCCGAAGTTCCAGAAGGCGGGGTTCCTCAGGCTGGCGCGTACGCTCCCGGCCGACGGAGCGGTCCCGGAGTCCGTGTCGGAGGAGGTGGGGGTGCTCATGACAGCTCTCCCGAGGGGGCGAGGATCTCGGTGGACGTGGGTGCGGGCCGGGTGCCCGGTGCCGGGGTGCCCCAGAGCGGCCGGCCGGCCTCGTCGAACCGCAGCACCTGCGCGCACGCATGCCGGTTCGGGTCGCGCAGCGGGTCACCCTCGATGTGCGTGTAGGTGCGGGCGTGGTACACGAGCACCGGCTCCCCGTCGGGCGTGGTGGTGAACGAGTTGTGGCCGGGCCCGTACCGCTGCACGCTCGGATCGGAGACGAACACGGGGGTGGGGCTCTTGGTCCAGGACGCGGGGTCGAGCAGATCGGCATCGGCCGACGCGGTGAGCACCCCCATCGCGTAGTCGATCCCGGTGGCGGCACCCGAGTAGGTGAGGTAGAGGGTGCCCTCGTGCTCGAGGACCGCCGGGCCCTCGTTGACCCAGAACCCCTTGGTCTCCCAGTCGTGCTCGGGCCGGGTGAGCTCGACGGCGGGACCGGCGAGGGTCCAGGGGTTCTCCATCGGGGCGATGTAGAGGTTCGAGTGGCCCTTGACCGCGAGGTCCTCCTGCGCCCACACCAGGTACTGCCGCTCACCGTGCACGAAGCTGGTCGCGTCCAGGGCGAACGACTCCCAGCCGGTGTCGACCTGGCCGCGCTCGACCCACTCGCCCGCGAAGGGGTCCTCCGCGGTGTTCTCGAGGACGAACACCCGATGGTTGAAGGTCTCGTCGGTGCTGGGGGCGTCCGCGGTGCCGTGCGCGTCCGGCGCGGCCGCGTAGTAGATGTACCAGGCGCCGTGCACGCGATGGATCTCCGGGGCCCAGATCAGCTCGGACTGCGGGCCCTGGTCATGCTTGCGCCAGATGGTCGCCTCGTCGGCCGCCTGGAGGCCGTCGAGCGTCTCGGCGCGGCGCAGGATGATGCGGTCGTACAGCGGGTGGGATGCCGTGAAGTAGTACTGCCCCTCGTGCCGCAGCACGCAGGGATCTGCGCGCTGCAGCACCAGCGGGTTCATGGTCGGTGCGTCACTGCGGGTCATGCCGTTCCTTCGTCGGAGGGGGCGGGCGACCGGCCTCCCGGTGCTCGGCGGCAGGGCGTCCGAGCCCTCCGCGACCCGGCCCTCCGGTCGCCCGCGGCTCGTCTCTCGAGCTGCGATGCACCAGTGACGGTAAACGATGTAAATTACGGACGGCATCGACGCCGCCCTCACCTCCCCCAGGAACGGCAGGAATCCGCTCCTGCTCTTTCGGCCTGCCCGAAATCACCCCTGACCTGCGCCCTTCGGTGAGCAACCTCACCGGCTGCCGCCGGTCCGGGGCGGTGCCGTCGGCGGCCTCCCCCGCCCCTGTCCGCCCCTGCCCGGCGGGCGTAGTCTGGAGGCGAGCGACTCACCGTGCCGTCACCGCCGACGGCTCTTCGGAAGGAACGACGATGACCGACCTCTCGAACGCCGCCGCTGCTCCCGGCGCACCGAATTCGACCCCCGGCCCGCAGCCCGGACAGCCGCCCGCCCCGCCGCTTCCCGAGCCGACCGATACCGACGACGTGCTGGAGATGGAGCCGACGGTCGAGGGCGAGGACTTCTCCCGCGTCGCGTTCACCGCCGCGGCGGTCGCGCAGATCCAGCGGCTCATCGACCGCAACGGGCCGCTCATGTTCCACCAGTCCGGCGGCTGCTGCGACGGCTCCTCCCCCATGTGCTACCCCGAGGGCGACTTCATCACCGGCGATGCGGACGTGCGCATGGGCCACGTCGAGGTGCCGCTGCCGGACGGCGGGACCTCGCCGCTGGACTTCTGGATGAGCCGGGAGCAGTTCGCCTACTGGCGCCACACGCACCTGACCATCGACCTGGTCGACGGGCGCGGCGGCGGGTTCAGCCTCGAGACGCCCGACGGGAAGCGGTTCCTGACCAGGTCGCGGATGCTCGAGAGCTGATCGCCCCGCCGGAGCCCGGGAAGGGACCCGACATGACCCGACACCCGCCCGACGCCCCCGGACCCGGTCGCGGTGGCGCGGGGGCTGACACAGCGCGGCGGCGCTGAGGGCCGGTCTCCCGCGCGATGTCACAGATGCTCGCCGACCGGTGTCTCCACTGCGACGAGCCATACCGGACCGAGGAGAGGAACCGACATGTCCGCGATCACGCCCCTGCACACCGCACCCCCGCACCGCCCCGCCGCACGGGTGCCGATGGATCTGGACGGACCCGTCGAACGCGCCGCGAGCTGGGCGGCCCGTCGCCTGTACGGGAAGGTGCTGGATCCTCTGCGAGCCTCCTTCCATCATCGCGGCGTGCTGCTCGCCTCGCTCGCGCTCGAGGCCGTCGCCGGCCGCTGGAGGAAGCTCCCCCGGACGCTGAACGCGCTGGCCGTGATGGCGGTGGCCCGCGAGATCGGCTGCTCCTGGTGCATGGACTTCGGGTACTGGGAGAACCACCACCGAGGGGTGGAGCCGCGCAAGCTGCACGCGATCGGACAGTGGCGCACCAGCGAGGTCTATACCCCGCTCGAGCGCGCGGTGCTCGAGTACGCGGTGGCCGCGACGCAGACCCCGTCGGCCGTCACCGACGAGATGGTGGAGCGCCTTCGGGAGGATCTCAGCGACGCGCAGGTGGTCGAGCTCGCCGCCCTGGTCTCGCTCGAGAACTACCGCTCGCGCACCAACGCCGGCCTGGGTCTGAGCAGCCAGGGGTTCGCCGACGACTGCGACGTGCCCTGGGCCGTGGACGGCTGAGACCCGCCGCCGACGATCGCGGGGAGCCCATGGACAGCACGCGCACCGAGCACCAGGACGCCTTCGAGGACCACCGCCGCGCCCTGCTCGGCGCCGCGTACAGGGTGCTCGGGACCGTGGCCGACAGCGAGGACGCGGTGCAGGAGACCTGGCTGCGCTGGCAGAAGGTCGACCTCGCGGCCGTGCGGGACCCCCGCGCGTACCTGCTCGCCGCGGTCACGCGCACGGCGCTGAACATCGTGCGCTCCCGCGATCGCCGGCGCGAGGAGTACATCGGCCCGTGGCTGCCCGAACCGGTCTCCACCGATGTCGCCGCGGACCCGGGCCGCGCGGCGGAGGTCGCCGACGAGATCTCGCTCGCGCTGCTGGTGGTGCTCGAGTCGCTCTCCCCGCTCGAACGCGCCGCCTTCGTGCTGCGCGAGGTGTTCGCCCTCCCCTACCCGGAGGTGGCGGACACCCTCGAGCGCTCGGAGGTCTCCGTGCGACAGCTGGTCAGCCGCGCCCGGGCCCACGTCCGCGAGCGCACTCCCCGCCATCCCGCCGACGCGTCGACTCATCGCGCGCTGACCACCGCGTTCCTCGAGGCCGCCGAGGGCAGGACGCCGCTGGCGGAACTGGTCGAGGTGCTCTCCCCCGAGGTGGTGCTGACCACCGATGCGGGCGGGCGGGCGAAGGCTGCGCTGCGGCCCATCCGAGGGATCGGGAAGGTGCTGCCCTTCATCGCCGGCGTGCTGGCCAAACCCGAGGTGGAGGCGCTGTCGTGGGCGATCCACGAGGTCAACGGGCGGCCCGCACTGGTGGGGCACGAGGGGACGCGGGTCGACTGCGTGGTCTGGATCGAGGCCGACGGCGCCGTTACGACCCGCATCGACATGGTCCGCAATCCCGAGAAGCTGGGGGCCGTCCGCCTCTGATCAGGGTCGCGCCGGTGCAGCGCAAGGCGCGGCCTGGTCCTCCTGGACGGCGATCGCATGCCCATCCGCAGGAAGCGCTCGGTGACGTCGCTGCAGCGCCGCACCACGGGCCGCACGTCCCGGCGAGGCCCGATCATCCGGTCGATCCCCCGTCCGCAGGATCCACCAGGCCGGTGCGGTAGGCGATCACCACCGCCTGGGTGCGGTCGCGGGCACCGAGCTTGCCCAGCAGGTTCGCGACGTGGGTGCGCACGGTCTCGACACCGAGGAACAGGGCGCCGGCGATCTCCGCGTTGGTCATGCCCCGGGCGATGCGTGCCAGCACCTCCCTCTCGCGCTCGGTCAGCGGCGGGCCCGGATACGGCTCGGTGCGGGCTCGGGGTCGCAGCATGTCCCGCACCGAGTCCGGGAACAGCAGGCTGGTCCCGCGGCCGACAGTGCGCACCGCCTGCACCATCTCAGCGGCGGACGCCCGCTTGAGCAGGAATCCGGATGCTCCGACCAGCAGGGCGTCGGTGACATGCTCGTCGTGCTCGAAGGTCGTCACCACCAGCACCTTCGGCGGATCGGGTAGGCGCAGCACCAGCTCGGTGGCGCGCAATCCGTCGATCCCGGGCATCCGCACGTCCATGCACACGAGATCCGGACAGGCGGTGCGGACGACGTCCACGGCGCGGGAGCCGTCCCCGGCTTCACCGACGACCTCGATGTCCGGCTCCGCGCCGAGGATCATCGCGAGCCCTCGGCGGACCAGCGGCTCGTCGTCGACGATCACCACGCGCAGCGGGTTCTCGACGGGCGGGGTCCCGAGGGGCGTGGGCTCCGCGGGCGAGGTGGTCATCATGGGGGTCCTTCTCTCAGCAGGGGCAGATCGAGATGCGCGCTCCAGTGCCTGCCGTCGGGTCCCGCACGCAGGGTGCCGCCGAGCAGTTCGGCGCGTTCGCGCAGACCGGCGAGTCCGCGGCCGCCCGTGGTCAGCGGCGCCCCGGCGTCACCGGGATCGGCGGCATCGGGGCGGAGCGCGTTCCTGACGCGCAGACGCAGCCAGCCGTCCTCGCTCGTCAGGGTGAGGTCCACGGGTCCCGACGCCCCGTGCCGGTGCGCATTGCTGAGCAGCTCGGAGACGCAGCGCAGCAGCTGGGAGCGCTGGAGCTCCGCGAGACCCTCCGGCAGGACGACCCGGGCGCGCAGGTCCATGCCCGAGGCGCGGTGCGCAGCCAGCAGCTGCTCGAGAGCGGCGGGCGGAGCCGTTCCCCCGTCGGCGAGCGGTGCCGGGCTCCCTCCTGCGGCACGGTCCCGGCGGCGCGAGCGTCCGTCGGCCACGGCGGCGGTCCGCTCCTCCTCGCGCAGCAGGGCGAGCACGTCGTCGAGCTCGCCGGTCGCGTCCCGTGCCGTGATCTCGATCGCCTCGAGCGCCTGGGCGACGGCGTGCGGATCCCGATGCCGCAGTCGCCGGGCCGCCGCGGCCTGCACGCTGACGATCGTCAGCGCGTGCCCGATGCCGTCGTGCAGCTCGCGGGCGATGCGCGTGCGCTCCGCCTCCCGGGCGACGCGCTGCTGCGCGAGCTCGAGCCGGTCATGCGTCGTCGGCCCCAGCATGCGCGGCGCGAGCCGTGCGAGCAGCACCCCCGTCGGCCACCACAGCAGGGCGGAGACGGCCCCGACCAGCACAGCGAGAACGACGGCGGCCGCGCGGCCGGCGGCGCCGGCGGGCACCGGCACCCCCGAGCCCAGGGAACGGCCCGCCAGGTTCTCGACGATCACGAGCACCGCGGAGGGCAGGAAGGTCAGCAGCAGCACCGCGACCAGCAGCCCGGCCGTCAGGTGCAGGACCACCCAGGCGCAGCTCGCCAGGTGGTGCGCGAGACGAGGGCGTCGGGGGACGAGCAGGTCCCCGTCGGCCCCGAGCATGGAGCGGGCTCCGGTCACCTCGAGCTCGCGCACCCCGGGGACGAGGCCGAGCGCCGCACCGAGGAGCAGGCAGACCGGCACCAGGAGCACGGCGCCGGCCGCCCGGCCGTCCGTCCCGTCCCCCGCCAGCAGCACGGCGCACACCACCACCAGCAGGACCACCGCGAGGCCGATGGCGGCACCCGCCATCAGCCACGCGAAGCGGCGGCCCTGCCGTCGAACGCTCTCCATCGCTCCATCCTTCTCGATCATGCCCCTACCGCGCCAGCGACATCGGAGGCAGCGCCATCGGAGGAAGCATCGTCGGTGCGGGAGCCGTCCTCGCTCAGGGAACGTCGATGCCCGACGTAGCCCCACACCGCCAGCCCCAGGGCCGGCCCCCAGAACCAGCAGGGGAACACCAGGGCGAGGACGAGCACGGTGGCCGGGCCCTGCGGGGCGGCTCCGATCAGCAGCGGCACGGCTGCGAAGGTGAGCAGGGCGGCGACCGCTCCCCCGGGCACGGCGGCCGCGGCGACCGGCACGGGCCGTCCCGCGAGCACCGGCATCCAGCGCGGGAACAGCTCGCCCCACGGGAGGACCAGCCCGAGGGTCAGGACGATCCCGAGCCAGCCGCCCGAGGAGAGCAGCAGCCCCTGCAGCCGCACGGAGAGGTCCGTGGCGTGCTCACCGCCGAGCAGCGGCCACGGGGTGAGCCAGGTCAGGCGCAGCAGCGCGTAGGGAGCCGGCCCGCACGCGGCGAGCACGGTGAGCGGTATCCGGTGGCGGGTGGCCCAGGCGGTCCCGCGCGCTGCCGCGACCGAGCCGCGCAGGGCGACGGCGGCGATGCCGAGCCACGTCGCGCCCAGCCCCACCAGCAGCAGGCTCAGGCCGATGGGAGCGAGGTCCGCGATCAGCGCCGGCGCGAGGCGGCCGACGAGCTCACGGGTCGCCGGTCCCAGCAGGACGGCTCCTGCCCCCAGGGCGAGCACCGTCACGGCCGAGACCGCGAGACGCGCCCGGGGATAGCGGCGGATGACCTGCACCACCAGCAGCGCCACGATCAGGGGCATGGCGAGGGCGAGCAGGTAGCCGGCGGTGGCGAGGGTGGACATGCCGCCCATCGCCATCCCGCCCAGGACGCCGAGGACGATCCCGATCCAGGCCAGCGTCGCAGGAGGCAGGACCGCGGCGTGGGCGGTGAGCGAGGTCGCGACGCCGAGGAGCGCGGCGAGGGTCAGCACGAAGGCGGTCGGGACGGGGCCGACGATGCTCCCCAGCAGGGTCTCGGCGAGCACCTCGCCGATCGGCCCGCGGCCGGGGAGGAGAAGCTCGAGAAGACCCACAGCAGCAGCGATCACGCTGGTCAGGAGGGCGCTGTGCAGCAGAGGGCGTGGCACGGGCGGCCGGTCGCGAGCCCCGGGCCGGACGGGGTCGTCGCGCTGGGAGAAGGCAGGGAGCCGGGCGGGACCAGCAGAGCGGGCGAGGCCGGCGGAGCGGGCGGAGCGATGGGATCGCACGGAGCTCTCAGCGGGTGGAGGGTTCACGGGGTGTTCCATGGCTCGAGCCTCGCCGAGCCGCGGTCGCGTGCCCTCCCCCGTGCGGGGGAACCCGCTCCCCCGGTCGTGGTGATCGCGTCCCGTCCCCGGGGCAGGGGCCGGGGACGGCCGGAGCCAGGGCCAGGGCCAGGGCCAGGGCCAGGGCCAGGGCTGAAGGATCGAGCGCACGGGGGTCGCGGACGGAGGGACCGCCGTGACCCGGCAGGCGATGCGTGCGGGCCCCGTCAGCGGTGCCGGGGCTCAGCGCGCGAGGAAGCTCCGGGCGGCGAACAGGCTCGCGCCGGGCAGCGTCACCGCACGGCGGGCGATCTGCTGGAACCGCAGCTGGGCCCGGTTCGCGGGAGCGAAGAAGGAGGCGCTGCGTCGGCCCGCACGTTGCGCGGCGTGGGCCGTCGGCCGCCAGCGGCGCTCGTACTCGACCAGTCCGGTCTCCACGTGCGGCCCGGCGGCGCGGAGGCTGCGGGCCAGCGCCTCGGCGCCCGCGATGGCCAGGGAGGTGCCCTGTCCGGCCAGCAGCGAGGGGGCATGGGCGGCGTCCCCGGCGAGCACGACCCGTCCCCGGCTCCAGCGGGGCGCGACGGCCTGCGCGACGAGGTCGTCGTAGAAGCTCTCCGGGGCGTGGGCGAGGGCTCGGTCGACCTGCGGGTGCAGTCCCGCGAACTCGCGCTGGAGCCGCGCGCGGTCCGGGACCGGTCGCTCGGTGCTCGCGGCATCGGTGCGCTTGGCGAACATCGCGCCGACGCGGCCGTCCCCCGCCGCGTACACCCAGCCCACGCGGCCGACGGTGTCGGTCATGAGCATCCGCTCCCCCAGCTCGCCTGCGAGCTGCGGATCCGGGTAGAGGTAGCTCGCCACCCGGTATCCCATCGGCACGATCCGGCCGTGTCCCGGCGCGACCCGCTCCCGCACGGCCGAGCGCACGCCGTCGCAGGCCACGACCAGGTCGGACTCGATGCTCGTCCCGTCGGCGAGCTCGACGAGGGCGCCGCGCGGGGAGCCCCCGCCCTGCAGCCCGATGTCGCGCACCCCGACGGCACGGGTGCCGTAACGCAGGTCGACGGAGCCCGGCAGCACCGCGAGGAGCCCGAGCTCGACCTCGGGGCGCAGGATGGAGAAGTAGCGCCCGCCCGCGGCCGCGACGAGGGGGCCGACGTCGATCCGGCCGGACTCCGCCCCGTCGGGGGTCCCGTAGCGCACTCCCTCGTAGGCGTGCCCGCGGGAGCGGAGCTCGTCGATGACCCCCATCCGCTCGGCGGCGAGGAAGCCGGGACCGAAGAAGTCGATCATGTACCCGCCGCCGCGCGGGCCCGGGGAGGCCTCGAGCACCGTGACGTCGTGATCGGGGGCGAGCTGGTGGGCGAGGGCGAGGCCGGCGATGCCGCCTCCGATGACGGTGACGTCCATGCCCTCGACGCTACCCGCGCGACGCCGGCCTGCCCAGGGGGATCTCCCCCGGGCTGGACGACGCCGCGCCAGGGCCGGCGGCCGGCGGCCCGGCGACGGGGCGGGGCCCGGCGGGGGCGATCTCGCGGGCGGCTCCTCTGCCGCCGCCTGCTACTCGAGCTCCGGCTCGGTCGCGGCGACGGCCGGGACCGGGCCGGTCGTGGTGCCCTCCAGCACGGCCTCGTCCTCGTCGGGATCGACCCCGTCGGCGAACTGCGACCAGTACAGCCGGTGGTAGGCGCCCTCCGCGGCCAGCAGCGCCTCGTGCGAGCCCTGCTCGACGATGTCGCCGTGCTCCATCACGAGGATCACGTCGGCGTCGCGGATCGTGGAGAGCCGGTGCGCGATCACGAAGGAGGTCCGGTCGGTGCGCAGCGCCGCCATCGCCTCCTGCACGAGCACCTCGGTGCGGGTGTCCACGGAGCTGGTCGCCTCGTCGAGGATCAGCAGCGCCGGGTCGGCGAGGAAGGCGCGGGCGATCGTGATCAGCTGCCGCTCGCCGGCGGAGACGTTCGCGCCCTCGTCCTCGATGACGGTGTCGTAGCCGTCGGGGAGGGTGTGCACGAAGCGGTCCACGAAGGTGGCGGTCGCGGCGGCGACCACCTCCTCGTCGGTCGCGTCCAGCCGGCCGTAGCGGATGTTCTCGCGGATCGTGCCGCCGAAGAGCACCGCGTCCTGGAGCACCATGCCCACGCGGGAGCGCACCGCGCCGCGGTCCAGGGCGCGGATGTCCACGCCGTCCAGCCGGATCTGCCCGGCGTCGATCTCGTAGAACCGCATGATGAGGTTCACCAGCGTGGTCTTCCCGGCGCCGGTGGGGCCGACGATCGCGATCGTCTGCCCGGGCTCCGCGGTCAGGGACAGGTCCGTGATCAGCGGCTTCTCCGGGGTGTAGGAGAAGGCGACGTGGTCGAACTCGATCCGGCCGCGGGTGGGTCCGGTGAGCTCGGCGCGCTCGATGCGCTCGCCGACGGCGGTGATCTGCCCGTCGGCCTCCTGCTCCTCGGCGTCCAGCAGCTCGAAGATCCGCTCGGCGGAGGCGACGCCGGAGATGAGCATGTTCGCCATGCCCGCCACCTCGCCCAGCGGCGCGTTGAACTCGCGGGAGTACTGGATGAACGCGGTGACCTGGCCGAGGCTCATCTGCCCGGCCGCGATCCGCAGACCGCCGACCACGGCGATGCCGACGTAGCCGAGGTAGGTCACCCACTGCATGATCGGCATGATCATGCCGGAGTAGAACTGGGCCTTGAAGGAGGCCTCCCACAGCTCCTCGTTGCGCGCATCGAACTGCTCGCGCATCGCGTCCTGGCGGTCGAAGACGGTGACCAGGTCGTGGCCGGTGAAGGACTCCTCGACATGGCCGTTCAGGCGGCCCGTGCCCCGCCACTGGGCGGTGAAGAGCTTCTGCGACTTGGAGCCGATGATGCCGATGACCACGCCGGAGATCGGCAGGGCGATCAGGGCGATGAGCGCGAGCTGCCAGGACAGCCAGAACATCATCACGGTGATGCCGACGATGGTGAGGACCGCATAGACGAGGGAGGCGAAGGCCTGCTGCAGCGCGGTCTGCACGTTGTCGACGTCGTTGGTGGTGCGCGAGAGCAGGTCGCCGCGCTGGCGGATGTCGAAGTAGCTCAGCGGCAGTCGGTTCACCTTCGCCTCGATCCGTTCGCGCAGGTCGTAGACGATGTCCATCACCACGTCGTTCAGCAGCCGGCCCTGGAGCCAGTCGAACAGCGCCGCGATGACGTACATCCCCAGCACGATCAGCAGCAGGCGTCCGAGCGCGGGGAAGTCCACGCCGTCGCCGAGGAAGCCGTCGAAGATGACGTCCATCGCATCGCCGAGGATCGAGGGCGCCCACACGGTCAGCACGGTCGAGACGATGCCGAAGGCGAGCACGACGGACAGCCCCAGCTCGTGGGTGCGGAAGGTGCCGGCGAGTCGCAGCGCGGAGGGCCAGAAGGCCTTGGCCTTGCGCGGCGCGCCCTCGCCCCACTCGCTGCTGATCGAGTCCTGCATCTCGAGGATCTCGGACTCGGTGAGCTCGGTGGTCTCGGTGGTGGAGGACGCCCGGCCGGTCGTCCGCGCCTCGCGCTTCGTGCGCCGGGAGTTCTTCTGCGCCGCGCTCATGCCATCTCCTCCGCGGTGATCTGGGAGTCGACGATCTCCCGGTAGGTCTCGGAGCTCGAAAGGAGCTCCTCGTGGGTGCCGCGGCCGACGATCCGGCCCTCCTCGAGCACGAGGATCTGATCCGCGGAAGTGATGGTGGAGATGCGCTGGGCGACGATGATCGTGGTCGCCCCGCGGGTGCGGCGGGCGAGGCCCTCGCGCACCTTCGCATCGGTGGTGACGTCGAGCGCCGAGAACGAGTCGTCGAAGACGTACACGCGCGGCGCGGCGACGAGGGTGCGGGCGATGCACAGCCGCTGGCGCTGGCCGCCGGAGACGTTCGTGCCGCCCTGCGAGACGGTGGACTCGAGGCCCCTGGCGACGTCCTCGCCCTCGCCGGTGGTCCGCTCGCGCACGAAGCCGTCGCCCTGGGCGACCTCGAGCGCCTCCCACAGCTGCGCCTCGTCGGCCGAGGGGTCGCCGAAGCGGAGGTTGTGGGCGATGGTGCCGGAGAACAGGTACGGCTTCTGCGGCACCAGGCCGACGGTCCGGGAGATGTCCGCACGGGCGAGGTCGGTGACGGGCACCCCGTCGAGCAGGACCTGGCCGTGCGTCGCGTCGTGCAGGCGCGGGATGAGGCTGACCAGGGTGGTCTTCCCGGATCCGGTCGAGCCGATGATCGCGGTGGTGCGTCCGGCCTCGGCGGTGAAGGAGATGCCGTCCAGCACCGGCGACTCGGCGCCGGGGTAGGCGAAGGTGACGTCGCGGAACTCGACTGTCGCGCCGCCGTCGGCCGCCGGCAGCGGGACGGGGGCGGCGGGCTCGTGGAGGGTGGGGGCGGTCTCGAGCACCTCGCCGATGCGCCGGCCGGAGATGATTGCGCGCGGGAACATCATGAACATGAAGGTGCCCATCATGACCGCCATGAGGATCTGCAGCAGGTACTGCATGAAGGCGGTCAGCGCACCGACCTCGACCAGGCCCGCGTCCACGCGGTGACCGCCGAACCAGAGCACTGCGGCGGTGGCGAGGTGGAGCACGATCGTGATCGCCGGGCCCATGAGCACGAACAGGCGGCCGATCCGCACGGAGGTGTCGGTCAGGGTCGCGTTCGCGTCGCGGAAGCGGCGCGTCTCGTGCTCCTCGCGCACGAAGGCGCGCACCACGCGGATGCCCATGATCTGCTCGCGCATGACGCCGTTGATCGCGTCGATGTTGTCCTGCATGCGCTGGAACAGCGGCATCAGGCGGGTGACGAGGAAGCCGACGATCACCATCAGCACCGGCACGGAGACCCACACCAGCCAGGACAGACCGGGGTCCTCCTGGATCGCCATGACGATCCCGCCGATGGACATGATCGGCACCATGACCATGAAGTTCAGGGTCATCAGCACCAGCATCTGGACCTGCTGGACGTCGTTGGTGGCGCGGGTGATGAGGGTCGGGGCGCCGTAGCGGCCCAGCTCCTCGGTGGAGAAGCGGTCCACACGGGTGTAGACGGAGCGTCGGATGTCGCGGCCCAGACCCATCGCGGCGCGCGCCCCGAACCAGACCGAGGTGATCGCGGTGATGACCTGCACGATGGCGACCAGCAGCATGAGGCCGCCGACGCGCCAGATGTAGTCGGTGTCGCCGGTGGCGACGCCGTTGTCGATGATGTCGGCGTTGAGGCTGGGCAGGTATAGGGTCGCGAGCACGGTCGCGAGCTGGAGGACGGCGACGGCGGCCACGTGCGGCAGGTAGGGCCGCAGATGTCGCCGGATCAGGGTCCAGAGCATGGGGGTCTCCCGGAGCAGGGGTGGTGCGGCCCGGCCGACGGGGTGAGCGGCCGGGGTCTCGTCGGAGCGTAGGAACAAGCGCGGACAGATCCTGTCCGCGAGGGGCCCGGTCGGTGCGATGCGGGGCGGGCGCACGCGAGGGCTGACGGTCCATCCTGCCCCGGCAGCCCTCCTCGACGCACCCGACTTTCGGCCAGGGCGATGCGATACGCGGCACCGCGCGCCGGCACGGCCGGGCACCGGGCGGCACGGACGGGCACCGGGCGGCACGGACGGGCACCGGGCGGCACCCCGGTCAGCGCCCCTCCAGCCCTCCAGCCCTCCGGCCCTCCAGCCCTCCAGCGCAGCAAAGTTGGGGGTATGCGCCGTTCATAAGCCCCACTTTGCTGCGCTGGCCTCGGCGATGCCGCGGAGGAGAGGAAGGCGAGAACGCCTCAGCGAGGGGGCAGGGGGAGAGAATGCCTCGGCGGAACGGCCATCAACGATCAGCCGGTGACGAGGTGCGCGACCACGGGCAGGGTCACCGTCATCGCCAGGGCGTTCAGCACCATCGCGGCGCTCGACCAGCCGCCGGAGACCGCGGACTCCCCCAGCACGCGGGACGTGCCGATGCCGTGCGAGGTCAGGCCGATCGCGAAGCCCCGGGCCCGCTCGTCCCGCACCCGCACCAGGCTCAGCAGCGCCGGTCCGACCACGGCGCCGAGCACCCCGGAGATCAGGGTGAGCACCACCGCCATCGGCACCGAGGCCTGCAGGATCTCGGCGATCGTGAGGCCGACGGGGGAGGTCACCGAGCGCGGCAGCGCGGCACGCAGCAGGGCGTCGTCGGCCCCGAAGGCGACCATCGCGCCGACGGTCGCGCCGATGCTCACCACCCCGCCCGCCACGAGCGCGGCGATCACCGCGGGCGCCGAGGAGAGCAGCGCCTTCCCGTGGCGCAGCAGCGGCAGGGCGAGGGCGACGGTCGCGGGGCCGAGCAGGAGCGTGAGCAGAGCGACCTGCTCGAGATAGAGGGAGTACGGCATCCCGGTCAGCTGCAGGACGCTCGCGATCACGACCACGCACACCAGCACCGGGGAGAGCAGGCCGGGCCGGCCGAGCCGGTGGTACATGCCGTGGGAGGCGAGGTACACGCCGAGGGTCAGGGCGAGGCCGAAGACGGGCAGCTCGTACAGCGCGCTCATGCCGTGGCCCTCTCCTGGTCGTCGGCCCCGCCGCGTCGTCGGTCCTGGCGGCGCAGCAGGGTCTGCAGCAGCAGCCCCGAGATCAGCAGGGCGAGCACGAAGGAGCCGCCGACGGCGAGCGCGAGCGGCAGCGCGTTCTCGGCGAGGGTGCGCAGCTCGAGCAGGATCCCCACGCCCGGCGGGACGAACAGCAGCTGCAGGTGCTGGAGGAGGGGCGTGGCCGCGGGCTCGGCCGCGCGGACGACGGCGCGCGTGGGGCGCAGCACCCCGAGCAGCACGATCAGCAGCAGCCCGAGCACGACCCCCGGGATCGGCAGGCCGAGCAGCGCCGAGACGGCGAGACCCGCCATCTGGGCCAGCAGGAGGATCACGAGCCCGAGCAGCACCGGGGGCAGGAGAGCGGCGCGGGACATGGGCTCCATGGTGCCACCGGCGAGCACCGGGAGCAGGCCCATCTCCGGGTCGCCGCCCATACTGGCCGCATGCCTCTCGAGTTCCCGCTGCGCGGCGCGCGCCTGGACCTGCGTCCCTTCACGTCCTCGGATGCCGCGGCCGCGCACCGGATCTACGGGGACGCCGGGGTGATGCGGCACGTCGGCGAGGGCGAGCCGTCGAGCCCGGAGCAGACCGCGCGGATGCTCGTCGAGTACGCGGCCCATCAGGGGAGGCACGGCTTCGCCTTCTGGGCCGTGATCGAGCGCGAGACGGGTGCGCTGATCGGCGACGCGGGGCTCGAGGTCACCGCGCAGGGCGTCGAGCTCGGGTACACGCTGGCCCGCAACCGGTGGGGCCACGGGTTCGCGACCGAGGCCGGGCGGCTGTGCGTCGCGGCGGCCGACGGGCCGCTCGGGCTGCGGCGCCTCGTCGCGCTGGCCGACGTCGAGAATCCGGCGTCGGCCGCGGTGCTCGGTCGGCTCGGCTTCGTCGAGGACCGGGTGGTCCGAGCCTACGGTCGCCCGCACCGGCGCTTCGTGCGCGAGCGCTGAGCGCCGTCGTCGAGGAGACGCGCTGCCGAGCGCAGCCTCCGGAGCTGCGGGCCCGTCGGCAGGTCAGCCGGCCGGGGTCGTGACGCGGTCGTGGCTCCAGCGGCCGTCCGCGCCGCGCCGGTAGCCGATGCGCACGTGCTTGCGGTCGAGCCGGGACTGGGTGAACTCGTACCAGGCAGGCCGCAGCGCGTAGACCTGCCAGTCGGGGTTCGGGGACCCTTCGTAGCTGGGGCGGGCGGACCAGTCGGCCTGGGAGGTCTCCTCGTCCAACGCCGCGACCGTGCCACCCACCTGCACCTGCCTGCCGCTCTCGCGCCAGAAGAAGGTCATCGCGGCGCGCGGATCGGCGGCGAGCTGCTCGCCCTTGCGGGAGGTGCGGTGGGTGGAGACGTGCAGCCCGCGCTCGTCGAGGTCCTTGAGGATCAGGGTGCGGCCGACGGGGCTGCCGTCCTCGGCGAGGGTCTGGAAGGTCATGGCGTGGGGCTGGCGCACGCCGGCCGCGATCGCATCCTCGAGCCAGGCCAGGAACAGCTCCGCCGGGTCCTCGGGGACGGCGTCCGGGGCGAGGCCGGGCATGTCCTCGGGGAAGGAGGGCAGGGCGCGGAGTCGGGCGGCGAGATCGTTCATGCCGGCCATCCTCGCTCCCCCGGCTCGGCCCTTCAAGCCGCGTCCGACCGCTCGTCGAGCCGCGTCCGACCGCTCGCCCGGAGACCCCGCGGCCCGACGGGGCAGCTGCCCGGAGGCCCAGCCGAGTTCGAGCCCCTCCGGCCCGCGTCAGAACCGGCCGAGCCCGAGCCCCTCCGGCCCGTGTCAGAATCGGCCGAGCTCGAGCCCCTCCAGCCCGTGTCAGAACCAGCCGAGCCCGAGCCCCTCCAGCCCGTGTCAGGTTCTCAGCCACTTCCGGCCCGCGAACGGCTGAGAACGGAGCATTCGCGGGAGCCCGCCGTCGCATGCGCCCGCCGCCCAGCCCATGGACGGGCCCGTGCCCCGCCCCTGGACGCGCCCGCGGGTCAGCCCATGAAGATGCCGTTGCCGGGCCCGATCGGGAGGTCGAGGAAGAAGAAGAGCGACAGGATCAGCGTCCACACGATCCAGAACGGGATCACGAAGGGCAGCATCCGTGCCATGAGCGTGCCGAGCCCGGCGCCGGGCTCGTACTTCCGCAGCATGCCCAGCAGCACGATCATGTACGGGTTCATCGGGGTGATCACCTGGGTGGCGGAGTCGCCCACGCGGAAGGCGGCCTGGGTGAAAGCGGGCTCGTAGCCGATCAGCGCGAACATCGGCACGAACACGGCGCCCATGATCGCCCACATGCCGGAGCCGGAGATGATGAACAGGTTCAGCACGCTCGCCAGCAGGATGAACCCGATGATCGCGGCGAAGCCGGTCAGCCCCGCGCCCTCGAGCGCGGCGGCGCCGGTCACGGCGATCCAGGTGCCGATCCCGGACCAGTTGAACAGCGAGATGAAGTTGCCCAGGATGAAGGCCAGCACGATGAACGGCAGCATCTCCTTGAGCGCGTCGGACATCATCCCCACCGCGTCGCGGGTGCTGCGCAGGGTGCCGACGATCGCGCCGTAGACCGTGCCGACCACCATGAAGTACGCGACCACGATGAACACGATCGAGTCCAGCAGCGGCGACTCAGGTAGGAAGCCGCCCTCCTCATTGCGCCAGGGCGAGCTGGGTACGAGCACCGCCACCAGCAGCAGCGCCGTGAGCAGCACTCCCGCGAGGACCGCGAACAGCAGTCCCCGGTTCTCCTTCGGGGTGAGCGCGGCGCGCATGTGCTCGGCGCTCTCGGCGGAGTCCTCCGAGCCCTCGACGGCGACCTCGTCCACCGGCACGTCCTGACGGCGCAGCCGCGGCTCGATCAGACGGTCGATGATGAAACCGGCGACGAAGCCCAGCACGAGCGAGGAGGCGATGTTGAACCACCAGTTCGACACCGGGTTCACGGCGGTGAAGTCGTAGCCCGGCAGCGCATCCATCACGGAGGTGGTGATGCCGGCGAACAGGGCGTCGAGCGAGGTGGGGAAGATGTTCGTGGAGTAGCCGGCGCCCGCCGCGGCGAAGCCGCCCAGCAGACCGGCGACGGGGTGGCGGCCGGCGGCCTTGAACACGAGAGCAGCCAGCGGCGGGACCACCACGAAGGCGGAGTCGGCCATGATCGAGGAGATCACGCCCACGAAGCCCACCACGTACGGCAGCATCCACGCCGGCGAGGAGCCGAAGAGCTTCCGGATCCCGGCGGCGAGCAGCCCCGAGTGCTGGGCGATGCCGATCGCGAGCAGGATCGGCATCACGGTCACCAGCGGCGGGAAGCCGATGTAGTTCACGCCCAGGTTCGTGGTCAGCCAGGCGAGGCCCTCACCGGTGAACAGGCCCTTGATCGCGGTGGGCTCCTCGGAGCCGGGCACCGAGACGACCACGTCGGCCATCTCCATGCCGGTGGAGACCACGCCGGTGATCAGGAACAGGACGATGAACAGCATGAACGGTTCGGGCAGCTTGTTGCCCGCCCATTCCACCCAGTTCAGGGCCCGGTCGGTGAGGCCTGTCCTGGTGGGTTCGGTGTGCGCTGTGCTCATGGGTTCTCCAGGGAGGGGACGGCGGCGTTGCCGAGGGAGCTGGCAGGTCGGGGAGAGGAGAGCGTGGGGTGGTCAGTCGAAGTAGGCGGGGACGTCGATCGCGCCGCCGGCGGCCTCGAACCCGTCCCGGACCGCGGCGGCGAGCGCCCGGTCGTGCAGCACGTCCAGCACGGTCGCCGCGAGGCCGTAGGCCCCGTCGGCCGCGGCGGCGCGGGCCTGCTCGGAGACCGCCGCCTGCGCGAACTCGCGGGTGTGGAGCGCGACCTCGGGGGGCGCGATCCGGATCACCGGGTGGATGCCGGGCAGGCGGTAGCTGACGTTGCCGAAGTCGGTGGAGGCGGCGAGGGAGGGCGAGACCACGCCGTGGGGCAGCGGGTCCCGGCCGCGGCGACGCTGCGCCTCGACCCAGCGCCCGGTGAGCGCCTCGTTGGTGCGCACCGGCAGGGACGGCGGGTGCTGGTCCCAGCTGATCGTGACCCCGACCCCGGCCATCAGGGCGGCGCCGCGGGCGACGTCCTCGACGCGGCGGGAGAGGTCCTTGAGGGTCTCGGGGCGCTGGGAGCGGACGTAGAGGTCGAGCTTCGCGTGATCGGGGATCACGCTCGCCCGCTCGCCGCCCTCGCGGATCACGGCGTGGATGCGGTCGGTGGGCGGGGTCTGCTGCCGCATGAGCCCGATGCCCTGGTACATGAGGCTCGCCGCGTCCAGGGCGTTGCGCCCCATGTACGGCTGGGCGGAGGCGTGGGCGGTGTGGCCGTGGAACTCGACGGTCAGGGTGCGGCGGCCCAGCCAGGTCTGATCGGCGAGGTCGTAGCCGTAGGGGTGGGCCATCACCGCGGCGTCCAGACCCTCGAAGGCGCCCTCGCGGGCCAGGTGCTCCTTGCCGGTGTGCCCCTCCTCGGCGGGGGTGCCGAGGAGCACGACACGCCCCGGCACGGCCGACGGGTCCTCCTTCGCGAGGGCGGCCAGGGCCAGGAAGGCGCCCAGGCCCATCACCGCGATGACGTTGTGGCCGCAGCCGTGGCCGATGCCCGGCAGCGCGTCGTACTCGGCGAGGATCGCGAAGGTCGGCGCGTCCGGGACGTCCCCGCCCTCGCCGACGATCTCGGCGCGCAGCGCGGTGTCCAGCCCGTGCACGCCGAGCTGCGCCTCGACGCCGTGGCCGGCGAGGACAGCCGCGATCGCGGCGACGGAGCGGTGCTCCTCGAAGGCGACCTCGGGGTGCTCGGCGAGATCGATCATCACCTCGACCAGCTCCGGGCCGAGCTCGTCGACCTGCTCCTCGAGCCGGGTGCGCAGCGCGGCGGGCGCGCCGACGTGGTCGGAGCCGGGGTGGGACTGCGTGCGCAGCGCCGCCTCCCGCTCCTCGTCGAGCTGGTGAAGGTATGCGGTGGACGGCTCGGTCGGGGTGGCCCCGAGCGGCACGCGGGACGGTTCTGACATGAGCCTGAGCGTAGCCGTCGGCCCGGGTGTGCCGCCTCGCGCCTGCTGCCCGTTGCGATGTCGTGACATGCGCGGTGACGGGAAGGGACTCCCGCTCCTCCGCCGCCGTCGGCACCGGCGTAGCGTGCAGACAGCGCCCCTCGTCCCCTCGTGAGAAGAGGCCACTCCATGTCACAGCTCAGCGAACTGATCTCCCCGTCCACGATCCTCCTCGACGCCGACGCCGCCGACTGGCGCGAGGCGATCCGCGTCTCCGGCGATCTGCTCGTCTCCGTCGACGCCACCGACCCCGCCTACACCGAGGCGATGGTCCGCACCGTCGAGGAGCACGGCCCATATATCGTCATCGCCCCCGGCTTCGCGCTCGCGCACTCCCGGCCCGATGCCTCGGTGCAGCGCACGGCGATGTCCTTCGTGCGGCTGACCTCACCGGTCGCCTTCGGCAATGCGGCGAACGACCCTGTCACCCTGGTCATGGCGCTCGCCGCGGCCGACAGCTCGGCGCATCGGGCGGCGCTCGCGGCCCTGGCCGGGGTGCTCGCCGATCCGGAGGGCCGACGCGCGCTCGACGAGGCGCGGACGCCGCAGGAGGTGCTCGCCGCGCTCGGCGCCGACGAGGGGTCGGAGGGCGGGACTGCGCCGTCCCAGGCGCCCTCGAGCTCCGGCTCCGCGCCATCGCCCTCGAACACCGACTCCTCGGCCGACGGGGCGGGCGCTGCCTCGTCGGCCGGGCCCTCCGCCGCGAGCACTGCCTCGCCCGTCGGCCCCGACGTCGTCCCGTCGAAGAAGCTCCTGCTCACGGTGTGCGGGAACGGGCTCGGCACCAGCCTGTTCCTGAAGAACACGGCCGAGCAGGTCCTGGATCGCTGGGGCTGGTCCTCGCACCTGGACGTGCAGGCCACCGACACGATCTCCGCCAAGGGCCGGGCGAAGGACTCCGATGCGATCCTCACCTCCGGCGCGATCGCGGACACGCTCGGCGAGGTGGGGGTGCGCGTCGAGGTGATCGAGAACTTCACCTCCCAGGCGGAGGTCGACGCGGCCCTGCGCCGCATCTACGCCCTCTGACCTGCGCTGTCCCTGATCCCACGCCCCCACTCCCCGGAGAAACATCATGAACGTGCTCGTCACGATCGCCGAGTTCCTCGTCAACGAGGTGCTCTCCGTCCCCGCCTATCTCATCGGCATCATCACCGCGATCGGTCTGATCGCGCTGCGCAAGTCCGTCGGCCAGGTGGCCGGCGGCGCGCTGAAGGCCGTGCTCGGCTTCCTGCTCATCGGAGCCGGCGCCACGCTCGTCACCGCCTCCCTCACGCCGCTGGGGGTGATGATCCAGGGCGCGCTCGGCGCGCAGGGCGTCGTCCCCACGAACGAGGCGATCGCCGGCATCGCGCAGGAGGAGTTCGGCGCGCAGGTGGCGTGGCTGATGATCCTCGGCTTCGTGGTCGCGATCCTGCTCGCGCGCTTCACGCCGCTGCGCTACGTCTTCCTCACCGGCCACCACCTGCTGTTCATGGCCACCCTGATCACGATCGTCATGGCCTCGGCGGGGATGCCCACCGTGGTCGTGGTGGTGCTCGGCGCGGCGCTGCTGGGCATCCTCATGGTGTCCCTGCCGGCCCTCGCCCAGCCCTGGACCCGCCGCATCTCCGGCGACGACTCGATCGCGATCGGCCACTTCGGCACCGCCGGGTACATCGCCGCCGGCGCCGTCGGCCGCCTGGTGGACCCGAAGGGCCGCAGCCGCTCCACCGAGGACCTCAAGGTCCCCGAGTCGCTGCGCTTCCTGCGCGACTCCATGGTCGCCACCGCCCTGTCGATGGTGCTGATGTACCTCGTGGTCGCGGTGGTGTTCCTGGCGCGCGCCGGGCGGGGGACCGCCTTCGAGGCCTTCGACGGCGGGGCCACCGGGGTGGGCAACTACCTCATGCAGTCGGTGACCCAGGGTCTGCAGTTCGGCATCGCGGTCGCGGTGATCCTGTTCGGCGTGCGCACGATCCTCGGCGAGCTGGTCCCCGCCTTCCAGGGCATCGCCGCGAAGGTCGTGCCCGGCGCTATCCCGGCGCTGGACGCCCCGATCGTGTTCCCCTACGCCCAGAACGCGGTGCTGATCGGGTTCCTCTCCAGCTTCGCCGGCGGACTCGTGGGGCTTCTGGTCCTCGGCACCTGGCTGGGCCCGACGCTCGGGCTCGCGCTCATCCTGCCGGGGCTGGTGCCGCACTTCTTCACCGGCGGCGCTGCGGGCGTGTACGGCAATGCGACCGGTGGCAGGCGCGGCGCGGTCGCGGGCGGGTTCGTCAACGGCCTGCTGGTCACCTTCCTGCCCGCCCTGCTGCTGAAGGTGCTGGGCACCTTCGGCTCGGCGAACACCACCTTCGGCGACACCGATTTCGGCTGGTTCGGCATCCTGATCGGGTACTCGGCCCGCGCCGGGGTGCTGCCGGGGATCGTGCTGCTGGTCGTCGTCGGCGCCGTGCTCCTCGGCGGCGCGATCCTCATGCAGCGCCGGGCGGTGGACGCCGGCTGGGACCCCTCGCCCTTCCGCGCCCCCGTCGGCGCCGCCGCCGGGGCGGAGGGAGGCGGCGGTGCCGACGAGCGGTCGGACGCCGCAGCCGGAGGCCCCACCGCACCACGCTCCGGGAGCACCCACCCGAGGGTCGCCCCGCCCGTCGGCGCACCGACTCCCCCACCGCCGCCGGAGTGACCGCGGGCCGACCCGCCCCGCACGCGTCCACCCCTCGGGACGGTACGATCCCCCCACGGCGCCTCCCGCGGCGATCCCGCTCGGCGCCGCCCGTCGGTCCGCTCACCCCTGCGGTCCGGGCCGCCTCCCAGCGGCCGTCGTGCCGTCGTCCCTCCGTCGGCGCATCTTCCCCGGGTCGCCGACGTCGTCGACCCCTCTCCCCCGCGCCCTGACCGGCGCAGCTCACCCGGAGGCTCATCGTGAGTGCACCAACCTCATCCGCCGGCGCCGCCACACAGAGCGCCGATCGCGGTGCGTTCCGCGGCCGCACCGCCTTCATCTTCGCGGCGATCGGCTCCGCCGTCGGACTCGGCAACATCTGGCGCTTCCCCGCGGTCGCCTACGACAACGGCGGCGGCGCGTTCATCCTGCCGTATCTGGTCGCGCTGCTGACCGCCGGCATCCCGCTGCTGTTCCTCGACTACGCGATCGGCCACCGCTGGCGCGGCTCGGCTCCCGCTGCCTGGCGCCGCTTCCGCCGCTGGACCGAGTTCATCGGCTGGTGGCAGGTGCTGATCGCCCTGATCATCGCGCTGTACTACGCGCTGATCCTGGCGTGGGCGACGAACTACACGGTCTTCTCCCTGGACCAGCGCTGGGGCGATGACGCGGGCGGTTTTTTCGACGAGTACACCCAGGCGCTCGGCGGCGCCGATGTGCACGTCTCGTTCGACTATGTGCCCGCCGTGCTGATCTCCATGCTCGTGGTATGGCTCGCGGTGATCATCGTGATGGCCCTCGGCGTGCAGAAGGGCATCGCGGCGAGCTCGATCATCTTCATCCCGCTGCTCGTGGTGATGTTCGTGATCCTGGTGGTGCGCTCCCTGTTCCTTCCCGGCGCGCTCGACGGCCTGGACGCCTTCTTCCGACCCCACTGGGGCGCCTTGCTGGACCCCGCCGTGTGGATCGCCGCCTACGGGCAGATCTTCTTCTCCCTCTCGGTGGCCTTCGGCATCATGCTCACCTACGCCTCCTACTTGAAGAAGAAGACGGACCTGACCGGTTCCGGCCTCGTGGTCGGCTTCGCGAACTCCGGCTTCGAGATCCTGTGCGGGATCGGCGTGTTCTCCGCGCTGGGCTTCATGGCCCAGGCGCAGGGCGTCGCGATCGACGAGGTCGTCGCCGACGGCGTGGGCCTCGCCTTCATCGCCTTCCCGACGATCATCTCCGAGGCCCCGGCCGGTGCGCTGATCGGCGTGCTGTTCTTCGGCTCGCTGGTGCTGGCCGGCTTCACCTCGCTGATCTCGATCGTCGAGGTGGTGATCGCCGCGGTCCAGGACAAGTTCGGCCTCGCCCGCATCCCCTCCACCCTGCTGGTGTGCGTGCCGATCGCGGTGGTCTCCACCGTGCTGTTCTCCACCACGATGGGACTGCCGCTGCTGGACGTGATGGACAAGTGGGCCAACGAGTACGGCATCGTCGCGGCGGCGCTGGTCTCCTCGCTGACCGTCGCCTACGTGCTGCGCGGCCTGCCCACCCTGCGCGACCACCTGAACTACCGCGGCAGCTTCCACATCGGGCGCTGGTGGTACGCGTGCGTCGCGGTCATCGCCCCGCTCGTGCTCGGCGTCTCCCTGGTGGGCGGCACCCTCGACCTCGTCACCAGCGGCACAACCCATTCCGGGTACCCAGGCTGGTTCAACTTCGTGTTCGGCTGGATGATGGCGATCGGGCTGGTGGTCATCGCGATCGCGCTCTCGCTGATCCCGTGGCCGGCCGGCTCGAACCTGCACAAGGCCGACTCCGACGGCGATCCGATCGCCCCCGAGGTGGTCGCCGGTCAGGGCCTGGTCGCCCGTCCCGAGGCGACCACGCCGCACGAGCTCCGCTCCGCCGGGCGCTGAGCGGTCGGGACGGGCGGGACCTCCGCCCGCCCCGGCTCCTCCGCTTCCCGTCCTGATCGCCCGCTCCCACCCCTGTCTCACGTCCGGCCGTGCGTCGGGCCCGTCCCCTCAGGAGGGATCATGTCCATCCCCGCCATCCTCATGATGATCGTCGCGATCGTCACCGTCTGGGGCGGCCTCGTCGCCGCCGTCATCAACCTCCGCAGCCACCCCGAGGCGCCCGAGGACGAGTGAGCCCGGGCTGCGGCGCCCTCCCCACCACGCCCCCGGGTCGGCCCCTGCGACGTCCGGCGGGCATCCCGTCAGAAGTGTCGGAATCGGACCTCCATGACGACACTTCTGACGGGATACTCAGGGGTAACAGGGGGCGGGGCCCTGGCACGTGCAGTGCGGCGCTCCCCGACCGCGCCCGCTGAGCGCAGGGCGGACAGTCCCGCCCGACGGGGTCGGCCCGCCCGGGCGTGGGATCAGCCCAGCAGCCCGCCGAGCGGGAACGCGGCGACGACGAGCACGACCGTCGCCGCCAGCACGGCCAGATCGGTCGCCGAGACCCGCAGGTAGGCCAGCCGCAGCGAGCGCCCGGCCGGGTTCGAGGCGCCGTAGGTGAAGCCGCGCGTCTCGAGCGCCTCGACCGTCGTGCGCACGTTCTTCGCGGTGTTGAGCATGATCGGGTAGAACGCGGTGACCGCGAGGACGCACCACTGCCGCACCACCCGCCACCCCAGCAGGCCCGGCCGCTCCACGGGCGCGTGCCGCAGGCGCTGCCCCTCGAAGACGGTCACGTACTCGTCGACCAGGATCGGCAGCATGCGGTAGCCGTAGCTGACCCCGAAGGCGAGCAGCTCGGGGGCGCGGAACCACAGCAGCGCGTCGGAGAGCTTCTCCGGGTCCAGGGACACGAACGCGGCCATCGAGGCCATGGAGACCGCGCCGAGCTTGAGGTTGAGCTCGGCGAGGGCGACGAGGGTGTCGAGGTTCCCGCCGAACAGGAACGAGGCCGCGAACAGGCCGATCACGTTGCCCAGCAGGCCGATGAGGAACAGCCCCAGCACGAGCGGCCCCACGCGGGCGAGGACCACGGAGACGACGCCCAGCGCGAAGAGCACCAGCAGCACGCCCGTGTCGTGGGTGAGCCAGGGCGCGATCGCCATGACGAGATACCAGGCGAGCACGATCCGGGGATCCAACCGGGAGAAGAGCCCGCCGCGGGTCGAGTACGCGGTGCGCAGCAGCTCGAGCCGGATCCAGTCGACGCTGAGCACATCATGGGTCTTGCGCGCCATCAGCGCACCTCCTTCACGGTGGGGCCGACGGGCGCGGCCGACAGGGCGGGACCGTCGGGCAGCCGCTGGCGCAGCTCCGCCGCGGTCAGCGGCAGCGGGTCCAGACCCAGCTCGAGCGCGATGCGGGCCGCCTGCGGCGGGACGAGCCGGGTGCGGGAGGTGATCTCGGGGCGGGAGAACAGCTCGCGCGGGGTGACGTCGGCGAGCACCTGCCCCTGGTCCAGCACGAGCACGCGGCTGGCCCAGGTGGCGACCAGCTCCATGTCGTGGGTGGCGACGACCGCGCAGCGCACCGTCTCGGAGAGCGCGGCGAGCATGGCGGTGACGTCGTCGCGCGCGCGGATGTCCAGGCTCGAGGTCGGCTCGTCCAGCAGCAGGAGGCTCGGCCGCATGGCGAGGCCTATGCCGAGGGTCGCGCGGCGCTGCTGACCGCCGGAGAGGGAGCGTCCGTCGCGGTCCGCGAGCGCCGTGAGGCCCACGTCCCGCACGATCCGGTCGACGATCGCCTCCGCGTCGGGCACCTTCCGGCCGCGGGGGAACAGGGCGATGTCCTCGCGCACGGTGTCCTTGAGGAACATCTGCTGAGGGTGCTGGTAGAGATAGGAGACGTGGTCGGCCATCCTCGCCGCCGAACGGGTGCGGGTGTCGATCCCGTCGACGGTCACGGTGCCGGCACGGGGCACGATCAGACCGGTCAGCAGCTTCATCAGGGTCGTCTTGCCGGCACCGTTGGTGCCGACCAGCGCCACCCGCTCCCCCGCCCGCAGGTCGAGGTCGAGGTCGTCCAGGACCGTGGAGAGCTCCCCCGTGACGGAGCGGTAGCCGTGACGGACGCCCCGCAGCGAGGCGACGACCTCGCCGGCCGCTTCCGGCGCTCCTGCCATGGCCGATGCGGCCGCCGCCGTCGGCACGGGCCCGGCCTCGACCGCCCGGGTCGATGTCGCGGAGGCGCCCGTGGGCTCCGGGGCCCCCGCCGTCGGCCGCTCCCGCAGGAGCGGCCGCAGCGCCGCAGCGGCGGAGGGGACGTCCAGGGCGACCGGCCGGGCCCCGACCGCTGCGCTCAGCGCGACCGCGTCGGGGGCGGGCACGCCGTGGGCGGCGAGTTCCGCATGGCGGTCCATCGCCTCCTGCACGGGCAGGTGCCAGACGGGCGCGCCGTCGGCCATGAGAACCACCGAGCGGGCGAACTCGGCGATGAACTCGGCATGGTGCTCGATCGTGATCACGGTGATGCCCTCGCGCTGGTTGAGCTCGCGCAGGCGCAGGTAGATCTCCCGGGCGCGGGCGGGGTCGAGCTCGGCCACGGGCTCGTCGACCACGATCACCTCGGGGCGCAGGGCGAGCACGGCGGCGAGGGCGACGAGGTGGGCCTGACCGCCGGAGAGCTGCCACACGAAGCGATCGCGCAGGTGGGAGATGCCCAGCTGGGCGAGGGCCTCCTCGGTGCGCTCGCGGTGGTCGGCGCGACCGAAGTTCAGCGGGCCGAAGGCCACCTCGTCGCGGACCGTCGGCCGCACCAGCTGGTTCTGGAAGTCCTGGTAGACGTAGCCGACGCGGCGGGACAGCTCCGCGACCGTGGAGTCCCAGGTGTCGACACCGCCCACGTGCACACCGCCGGCGAAGTCGCCGTTCCAGTAGTGCGGGACCAGGCCGTTGAAGGTCTTGCACAGGGTGGTCTTGGCGGAGCCGTTGCCCCCGACCACCGCCACGAAGTCGCCGCGCTCGATCGTGAGATCGACATTGCGCAGGGTGTCGCGGTCGGTGCCCGGATAGCGGAAGGACAGGTCCTTCACCCGGATCACGGGCGGGGCGCCGGTCCGCTCGGGTATCGGGGCAGTGGTCGGGGCGGCGGTATGCACAGAAGGCTCCTGGGAGAGGGCGTGGGCTGAGGTCAGGAACGGTCCGCGGTCTCCCGCGAGCGCTGCGCGGCGCGGAACAGCAGGATCGCGACGCCCAGCACCACCGCGATCGCGATGATCGCGACGACGATGAACCAGTCGCCGAAGCGGTCGATGAAGTCGGGCTCGAACGAGCCGGCGGAGATGTCGAACGCCTCGAGGAACGCGAAGCCGAAGCTCGCCACCGCCAGCAGCAGCGCGAAGCCGACGAACACGCCGGAGGCCGGGGCCTGGCCCGGGATCGGCTCGCCCGGGGTGCGCGGGCGCATGCCCATCAGCGGCTCGATCTTCCCGTGCAGGGCGGGGATCAGCCACAGCGCCGGGATCGCACCGAGCAGGATCCCGGACATGACCACGTCCACGCCCAGACCCAGGACCTCCAGCGCCAGCATCGACTCGGGCAGGCCCTCGACGAACTCGGCGTCCTCCACGCCGATCCACACCTTGGCGAGATCCACGATCGCGGAGAGCACCTTGTCGACCAGCACCAGGATGATCGCGCCGAGCACGATCTGCGGGCGGGAGCGGGGATTGCGGATCAGGGAGCCGGCGATGAACACGGCGAGGAACATCTGCAGGTACCCCTCGACCTCGGCGAGACCGGAGAAGTCCCCCATCAGCAGGTCGGTGAAGACGATCTCGCCGAGCGGCGCGCCGAGCGCCGCCCAGAACGGCGAGAACAGCGCCGCGATGGTCAGCGGGACGAACACCATGTAGGAGACGGAGACGTCGACCGGGCCGATCGAGGGGTCGGGGATGATCTCGAGGATGATGTTCGACAGCCCGAACAGGGACATCGACAGCACGAAGATCATCAGCTTCTGCGAGGTGGACAGCTGGACGCTGCGCACCCCGTCGACGGCGCCGCGGAGGGCGCCGCGACGCTCGTCCTCGGCAGGGCGGGGAGGGTTCTGGGTGGTCACCGGGGGCTCCTTCGGGGGCGGGGCGGGGCGATGCGGGACGGGTCTGCGACCGGGAGGTCCGGCCGGTGGGGGACGGTCGATGGGGGCGGGGGCGACGGCGCCGCGGGGGGCCGGGGTCAGGGGGTCCGGGCGCGCGTCCCGGGCGCGGCGGCCGGGTGCGACGCCTCACGCAGATGCTCGACGAGCAGGTCGATGAGATCGGCCGGGGAGTCGAGGAGGTGATCGGCGTGCCCCTCGGCGAGCGCCGCGGAGAGCTCCTCGTCCGAGTCCTTGCCGCCGCGCAGCAGGCACACTGCGCCGATGCCGGCGTCCTTCCCGCCGCGGCCGTCGTTGACGGTCTTGTCGCCGACGTACCAGACGTCCTCAGGGGCAGTCCCGAGCCCGGCGAGCGCGGCCTCGAAGATCTCCCGGCCCGGCTTGCGCACCCCGACCTCGTCGGAGTACGCGGAGGGGCCGAGATCGGCGAGCACGCCGTAGCGGGCGAGGATCTCCCGCACCCCGCGGCCCGAGATCGTGTTCGAGACGATGCCGACCACGATCCCCTGCGCGCGGCACCAGCGGATCAGCTCGAGCGCGCCGGGCCGGGGCGCAGGCACGGACTTCGCCCGGTGCAGTGCGAGGGAGAGCTGCGGGGCCTCGAGGCGCAGCGCGGCCCGCAGCGGCTCGGGCAGCCCCTCCCCCACCAGGTCGCCCCAGAGCACGGCCGGGTCGATCTCCTCGTGGCGGTGGGCAGGGTCATCGGCGCTGTCGCGGGCGCGCTTGCGGGCGCGGTGGCGCTCCCAGCCGGCGGCGATCGCGTCGCCGGCGGTCACGAGGTCGATCGGGTGACCGATGCGCTCGGAGATCCCGACGATCAGCGCTCCGACCTCCTCGTCCCGGGCCGGGTTCGGGGTGGACAGCGTGATCACGCCGCCGTGGTCCAGGAGCACGGCGGGCCGGCCGCGGCGCGCAGCGGGGCGGCGTGCGTCGGCCGCGGCGAGATCGTGCTCCGAGCGCTCCGCCGCGGCGCCGTCGAGCGCGGCGCGCAGCGGGGCGATGAGCCCTTCGGGGGTCTCGAGCACGAGGTCGGGGGTCTCGGCGACGGGGAAGGGCGGGGCGTCGGTGCGGCGATCGCGGGTGATCACCACGGCGCCGGCTCCGGCCCGCCGGCCGGCCACGACGTCGCGGTCGAGGGTGTCGCCGACGTACCAGGTCTCGTGCGGGGCGACGCCGAGACCTTCGGCGGCCAGGCGGATCATGCCCGGGTGCGGCTTGCGGATCCCGACCTCGTCGGAGTACACCTGCACGCCGAAGAAGCGGTCGAGCCCCAGGTCGGCGAGGATCGCACGGTGCGCCCGGCCCGAATGGGCGTTGGAGACGATCCCGAGCGGGATGCGACGGGTCGCGCACTCGGCGAGGAGCTCGTCGACGCCGGGGCGCGGGTGGTGCTCGGAGACCGTCGTCGCCATCGTGGCGAGCAGCTCTCCGGCGTCGAGGGCGAGGCCTCGACGCACCGGGTCCGGCAGGTCGGCGAGCAGGAAGTCGTCGACGATCTCGGTCGGCGAGAGCTCGCGCGGGGCGAGGCGGCGGGAGGCGGCGTTCTTCCACATCGACAGGGCGGTGCGCCCGGCGCGCAGCGAGACCGCGACGGACTCGAGGTCGAGGCGGGCGCCGAGCGGCTCGGCCCGCGCGACGACGACCTCGGCGAGCTCCTGCGCCCACGCCCTGCGCGAGGCGGTCGAGACGACCACCCCGCCGAAGTCCAGCAGGAGCGCCGCGGGGGCGGGCAGCGGGGCCGCGACGGCCGAGGCGGCGCCGAGGCGGGGCGCGGCCGGTGCGGCGGTCTCGAGGTGGTGGTGCACAGTGGTCACAGCGGTCCGTTCGACGAGGAGGGGCGGGCGGCCCGGGGGTCATGTCCTCGACGCTAGGCCGCTCCGGGAGGCGCCTCGTGAACGGGGCGTGAACCCGTCGGCACGCGCGGGGGTCGACCGCTGAAATCCTTCAGATCCGCCGGTCACAGGCGCGTCTGCCGCTGATAGACCGGTCCTGTGGCCTCTCCTGCGTCCCGTCCCTCCCTCGCCGATGTGGCGCGCGCGGCCGGGGTCTCCCCCGCCGCGGCGTCGATGGCGCTGAACGACCGCGCGGGCATCTCGCCGGGCACCCGGGAGCGGGTGCGGGAGGCGGCGCGGCGCCTCGGCTACGGGCGGCGTCGACGCGCCACGACGCTCTTCGGCGTGCTGCCCACGGACCTGGGGAATCCGTACCACACCGACGTCATCGCGGGCATCGAGGAGACGGCGGAGTCCCTCGGCGCCGGGGTGGTGATCGCCCACGGCCGACGGGACGGCGCGCACATGGGACGACAGCTGCAGCGACTGCTGGATCTCGAGGTGGACGGGATCATCGCGGTGACCACGTGGCTGCCGCCCTCGGCGCTCGAACGGACCGCGCGCTCGGTGCCGGTGGTCGTGATCGGCAGGATGCAGGACCCGGTGCCGGGCACCGACGTCGTGATCACCGACGACACCGAAGGGGCGGCGCTCGCGGTGCGCCATCTGGTCGAGGCCGGGCACCGGCGCCTCGCGCACGTGACCCTGTCGAGCAGGCCCGGACCCGCGGCCCGCCGCACCGGCTTCCTCGCCGAGACGGCCCGGCTCGGGCTCGCGGACGCCGTCTCGGTGATCGGCCCGGACTCGGCGGCGGAGGGCATCGACCTGCTGCTGCGCGATCTTCGCCGCGGCGGCGTCGACGCCCCCACCGCGGTGTTCGCCGCGAACGACATCGCCGCGGTGCAGGTGCTGCACCGCGCCGCGGATCTCGGGGTCGAGGTGCCGGGTCGGCTCAGCGTGGTCGGCTACGACTCCTCGGCGGTCGCGCTCACCGTGCGGCCGCACCTGACCAGCGTGAACCAGCCGCGGCAGGAGATGGGGCGGATCGCGGCGCGCATGCTGCAGGAGCGCCGGGTGGGCCGGCGCACCGATTCGCGCAGCGTCGCCGAGCCCGTGCTGCGGGTGCGCGGCTCGACCGGCCCGGGACCCGCCGCGGCCTCGCGGCTCGTCCCCACCACGCCCGTCCGCGGGCGCGAAGTGTGACCTGTAACCGGTCGGTTCGCGCCGGCCTGCGCTCTCGGGTATTCTGATCACCGCTCTTCACGAGCGCTGGAGGATTCGCCTAGCGGCCTATGGCGCACGCCTGGAACGCGTGTTGGGTTAACGCCCTCGGGGGTTCAAATCCCCCATCCTCCGCCGCAGGAGAAGGCCCCTGACCAGCGAGTTCACTCGCCGGGCAGGGGCCTTTCGCCGCGCCTGGGCGGCCGTCGCCCGAGCCCGCTCAGAACAGCGCCGGCTGCGGCATCGGATCGAGAGCCGGAGGGGCGGACGGCCGACGGGAGGACCTGCCGGCGAGTCGGCGCTGCTCGGGCTGGTCCTCGTCCTCGCGGGCGTCCAGACCGTGCTTGCGCAGCAGGGGCCGCAGACGCCGGACGAGCTGGGCGCGGTAGCTCGCAGGGGCGTAGGAGGAGCTTCCGTAGAAGCGGCGGTACCCGGTCGCCAGGTGCGGGTGCTCGCGCTGGATCCACTCGAGGAACCACTCCTTCGCCCCGGGCCGCAGGTGCAGCGCGCCGAAGACGACGCGCGACGCACCCGCCTCCGCGATCCGGGCGAGCGCATCGTCGAGCTGCGCGTCCCCGTCGGTCAGCCAGGGCATGATCGGCATCAGGAAGACGGTGACGACGAAGCCGGCGTCGGCCGCGGCGCGCACGGTCGCGAGCCGGGCCTCAGTGGTGGGGGTGCCGGGCTCGACGGCCTTCTGGAGCGCGTCGTCGAACACGGCGATCGACATCGAGAGGTCCACGGGCACGCGCCGGGCGGCCTGCTCGAGCTGGGGCAGGTCGCGGCGCAGGAGGGTGCCCTTGGTGAGGATCGACAGCGGCGTGCCGGACTCGGCGAGCGCGTCGATGATCCCGGGCATGAGCCGGTACCGACCCTCCGCCCGCTGGTAGGGGTCGGTGTTCGTGCCCAGCGCGACGAGATCATGGTTCCAGGAGCGGCGCGAGAGCTCGGCGCGCAGCACCTCGGCGACGTTGACCTTGACGATCACCTGCTGGTCGAAGTCCGCCCCGGCGTCGAGGTCGAGATAGCGGTGCGTGCTGCGCGCGAAGCAGTACACGCAGGCGTGCGAGCAGCCGCGATACGGGTTCACGGTCCATTCGAAGGGCATCGAGCTCGCCGCGGGGACGCGGTTCAGCGCGGACTTCGCGGTGACCTCGTGGAAGGTGACGCCCTGGAACTCCGGCGTGGTCACGCTGCGCACCAGGCCCGACAGGCCGAGCAGCGCCGGCGTCCCGGACTGCTGCCCGCCCTTCGGGCCGATCTCCTGTCCGCTCCACCGCATGCCAGGTAGTCGAACACATGTTCGAGTCGTGGTCAACCAGGCGGGCTAGCCTGGAGAGATGGCGACCGACCCCCTCCCCACGACAGGCGCGATCCCCCAGAGCAGCCCGCCCGACGGCACAGCACCCGCGCCCACCTCGGGCGACCGAGCCCTCTACACCGCACGCGTCGACAACCTCGGCGGCACCTCCGGGCAGGTGCGGATCCGCGACGCGGCGGGCGTCCGCCTCGGTGCGACGTCGCCTGATCCGGACGGTGTGCTCTCCCTGCCGACGGGCGGGCCGTCGGCCGCGGCGAGCGGGTTCAACCCCGAGCAGCTGCTCGCGACGGCCTGGTCCACCTGCCTCGGCGAGACGCTGACGGTGGTGCTCGCGGAACAGGGGCATCGGGTCGAGAGCCGGGTGGGCGTCGAGGTGGAGCTGCGCCGCGACCCCGCCGGCGGCTATCGCTTCATCCCCCGCGCGCAGGTCGAGATCGACGAGCTGCCCGCCGAGGAGGCGTCCCGCCTGATCGCCGCCGCGCACGCCCGCTGCCCAGTCTCGAAACTGCTCACGAGCGGAGGCGAGGCCCCCGTGACGCACCGCATAACGCACTGACCCGCCCGCTGGATAGGCTTGCCTCACCTGCTCCGCAGTCCTTCCCTCCGCACCCGCCCCGTCGGCCGCATGCTCCACCGCGAGCGCCCGCGGGCCCCTCCCTCCCCCGAGAGCCGATGATCGAGTTCCGACAGGTCAGCAAGACGTTCATGCAGGGCCGTGCCACCGTGACCGCCCTGGACCGCATCGACCTGACCATCGCGGAGAACGAGATGGTGGGGATCGTGGGCGAGTCCGGCTCCGGCAAGTCGACCCTGCTGCGCCTGATCAACCACCTCGAGGCGCCCACCTCCGGCACCGTGCTCGTCGCCGGCGAGGACCTCGACGCCCTCCCCGCCCGCACCCAGCGCGCCCGTCGGCGCGACATCGGCATGGTGTTCCAGCAGTTCAACCTGCTCGCGAACTCGCCCGTGCTCGAGAACGTCGCCCTGCCGCTGCGGCTCCAGGGCCGACGCGGCCGCGACCGGGCGCTGCAGATGCTCGAGTTCGTGCGGATGGCCGACCATCGCGACAAGCACCCCGCCCGGCTCTCCGGCGGCGAGAAGCAGCGCGTCGCGATTGCGCGGGCCCTGGTGACCCGGCCGCGGATCCTGCTGTGCGACGAGCCCACCTCGGCCCTGGACTCCGGCCACACGGAGGAGGTCATGGACGTGCTGCGCAAGGTGCGGCGCGAGTTCTCCACCACGATCGTGCTGGTCAGCCACGAGCTGGAGACCGTGAAGAGCTCCTGCGACCGAGCCGTCGTGCTCGAGGAGGGCCGGATCGCCGCGCACACCGACGTCACGCCCCCGCCGCCGCGCGAGCGCAGCGGCAGCTATGCGCAGCGCGCCGCGGAGTTCCTGGCATGAGCGAGCTGCTCGCGCGTCTGACCGAGTACCGCGGCGAGATCATCACCTCGATCGTCGAGACCGGCTACATGCTCGGCAACTCCCTGCTCGCCGCGGTCCTCGTGGGCCTGCCGGTGGGGACGCTGCTGTACCTGGCCCGGCCCGGCGGCCCCTATGAGCGGCGCTGGCTGCACAGCGCCCTGAACGTCTACGTCAACGTGGTGCGCTCGGTGCCCTTCCTGCTGTTCGTCGTCGCGCTGATCCCCTTCACGCGCTGGCTGGTGGGGACCTCCTTCGGCACCACCGCCGCCTCTGTGCCACTCGCCTTCGTCGCCGCCGCGCTGTATGCGCGCTTCTCGGAGCAAACGCTGCTGGACGTGCCCGAGCAGACCGTCGAGCTCGCCCGCTCCCTCGGCGCGAGCCCCCTGCAGCTGGTGACCCGCTTCCTGTACTCCGAGGCCCGCTCCGGGCTGGTGCTCAGCCTGACCACGGTGACGATCTCGATGGTCAGCTACTCCACGATCATGGGCGTCGTGGGCGGCGGCGGGGTGGGCGACTTCGCGATCCGCTACGGCTACCAGACCTACGAGTACGACCTCATGTACGCCACGATCGTGCTGATGATCGTGGCGGTCATGCTCATCCAGGGGGCGGGGACGCTGCTCTCGCGCTCCCTGGACCGACGGGGGCGCTGACCTCGCCGGTCCTCTGCCCGCACCTTTCCTCTGCCCCCGCCGGCTCCCTCATCCGCCCCGATCAGGAACGAGACATCCCGTGACTCCCTCCCTCCGCCGTTCCCCCGCCTCCCGCACCGCCGCGCCCCGTCCCGCCGCCCGCACCGTCGCAGCCCTCCCCAGCCGACGCGCCGTCGGCCTGACCGCCCTCGCCGGGAGCGCGGCGCTGGGCCTCGCGGCCTGCGGCGTCGGTGGCTCCGCCTCGGGCGAAGCGTCCGAAGGCGGCGACGACACCCTCATCAAGGTCGCCTCGCACCTGCCGCCGATGACCGACGTGGTCACCACCGCCGCCGAGGTCGCCGCCGAGGAGGGGTACACGGTCGAGCTCGTGCAGGTCAGCGACAACGTGCAGTACAACCGCCTGCTCGCCGACGGCGAGGTCGACACGAACTTCGCCCAGCACGAGCCGTACATGACCACCTTCAACGAGGAGAACGGCACAGAGCTCGTGAAGCTCGCCGCGATCTACGACGCGAAGGTCGGCTACTACTCCAAGGCGTACTCCGACGTCGAGGAGATCCCCGAGGGCGCGAAGGTCGCGATCCCGAACGACGTCTCCAACGAGGGCCGGGCGCTCGCGATCCTGCACGAGCACGAGCTGCTGTCCCTCCCCGAGGACGCCGGCTTCGAGGGGCGGATCGCCGACATCGTCGACAACCCCCTCGATCTCGAGTTCGTGCAGGTGGACCTGCTGAACCTCGCCTCCGCCTATGACGAGGACGGCATCGCGCTTGTCTACAACTACCCCACCTACATCTCGAAGGTGGGGCTCACCCCGGCCGATGCGCTGCTGCTCGAGGAGACCGTGGACCAGCGCTTCGCGATCTCGCTCGTCGCCCGCGAGGACAACAAGGACTCCGCGAAGATCCAGGCGCTGCAGCGGGCGATGACCAGCGACACGGTGCGCGCCTTCCTCGAGGACGAGCACAGCGAGACGCTGCTCTCCTCGTTCTGAGGCGGGGCAGGCCCTCATGGCTCACGGATGCTTCGTTCTCCGCCGCATCCCGCCCCGAGACGGCTGAGAACGAAGCATTCGCGAGCGGGCAGGCGGCATCTCACCCGAGCGTCGCGGGACGCTCCCAGGTCTCGCCGCGCACGTGCTCGTCGAGGAAGCCGAGGAAGGTCTCGTACCAGACCTGCGCGTTGCCGCGGCCGGTGATCCAGTGCCCCTCGTCGGGGAAGTACAGGTAGCGGTGGCGGGTGCGGCCGTGCTCGTCGCGCGGGGTGGCCGAGTACTCGTTCAGGTCGTGCCAGAGGGCGTGGCCCTGCGCGATCGGGACGCGGTAGTCCTTGTCGCCGTGGATGACGAGCATCGGCGCCACGATCTCGCGCACGGAGTCCTTCGGGTTGTAGCGCGCGTTCTGCTCGATCATGGGGCGGTGCCAGCCGGCGTTGTCGGTGGTGGAGCCCATCGTCTCGGTGTCCCACAGCGAGGCGTGGGTGACGATGCAGCGGAAGCGGTCGCCGGTGTGTCCGGCGACCCAGTTGGCCATGTACCCGCCGTAGGAGCCGCCGGCGAAGGCGGTCGCGGACTCGTCGATGTCCTCGCGGGCGATCGTGACGTCGACGAGCGCCATGATGTCGGTGTACGGCGCGCCGCCGAGCTCGTGCTGACCGCGGTCGATCATCGACTGGCCGTAGCCGGTGGAGATCGCGGGGTCGGGCAGCAGCACGGCGTAGCCGGCGGCGACGAAGGGGCCGGGGTTCCAGCGGTAGGTCCAGGCGTTCCAGGAGCCCCAGGGGCCGCCATGGGCGAAGACGACCAGCGGGTGCGGCCCCTCCCCCGCGGGCAGGCGCAGCCAGGCGCGCAGCGCGGTGCCGTCCTCGGCGGTGGCGGTGACCTCGGTGAGCGTGCCCTCCTGGGCGAGGGCGTCGGCCGGGTTCGGCAGCGCCTCGACGGCGCCGCTGCTGCGGTCGATCCGCACGGGATGCGGGGCCACGGCGATGCCGGAGGCGGAGGCGATGATCGCGCCGCCGGCGATCGAGAGGTCCGAGAAGGCGAGGTCCTGCTGGGGTCCGCCGGCGAGGCGACGCGGAGCCGCATCGCTCACGCCCCCGATCCAGACGGCGCCGCGCCCGGTGTCGTCGCTGGTGGCGACCAGCGTGTTCTCGTCCAGCCAGACGGGCTCGACCCAGTGGTCCAGCTCCGGCCAGACGGCGGCGGACTCGCCGGTGGCGAGGTCGAGCAGCTCGATGCCGACGGACATGGTCTGCGTCTGCGTCCAGACGCGGTGGCGGCCGATCAGGGCGCGGTCGCCCGAGGGGCTGAACTCGCCCGGTCCGTGCTCGAGCTGGTTCGTGCCCTCGCGCAGCAGGCGCGGCGGCTGCGCGCCGACGAGGTCGAGGAGGTAGAGGTCGGTGACGGCGAGGCGGTCGTCGCGGGTGTCGGCCATGGCGACCAGCGCCTGCTCGCCCGTGCGGTCGACGGTCCAGTCCACCAGGCGTCCGGGCGGCATGGTCACGTGGCGGAGATGGAGGACCTGGGTGGGGGCGTCCTCGTCGCCGCCCGCCTCCTCGGCCGTCGGGGCGGGGGTGCGTTCGGCGGTGGCGAGGTCCTCGGGCAGGGCGGCGATCGCGAGGACGGTGCGGGAGGGGCCGAGGTCGTGGTCCCAGTAGCGGGTAGGGAAGCCGCTGTGGAGGGCGGCGGTCACCTTGGCCTTCGTGCGCGTCGCGGAGAGCTCGGCGTGGGTGGTCTCGTCGGTGGCCTGGGAGTGGATCTCGAGCTCGGTGAGCAGGTAGCGGCCGGCGACGGCGAGGCCGCCGAACCCGCCGGGGCGGGAGGCGAGCTCGCGGGCCTCGCCGCGCGGGGGCAGCGCCCACAGCTGGGCGTCCTCCGTCTCCTCGCCGTCCTCGCCGACGCGCTTGGCGGTGAAGAAGGTGGTGCCGTCCTCGGCCAGGGCGACGGCGCCGATGGAGGCGCTGCCGCGGGTCAGGGGCACGAGCCTCTCCCCGTCGATCTCGACGAGGGCGCCGCGGTAGGAGGTGCCCTTGGCGTCGAGCGCCGACACCCGCGCCACGATCCGGCCTCCCTCGGTGGTCTCCAGCCCGGTCAGTCGGGTCGCGTCCAGCAGGGTCTCGATGCTCGTGGAGGTCATGGCTCGCCATCCTCGCATCCCGGGCAGGTCAGGCATACCTGAAAGTCCGGGGAAAGCCGGGCTCTCCACCATCTCCGGGTCGTGAACAGAACCGGAGGAGACCACGTGCTGCACCGCATGACCGCACCACCGCTCGAGGCCTCGCCCGCAGGCGACACGGTGGACACCCTCGCCCAGGGGCTGGGACGGATCGGCTCCGTCGTGCTCGACCTGGCCGGGCACATGGGCCCGTACGCCCCGATCGCCGTCGCCGGGACGGTGGTCTGGCTGATCTGGCTGATCCGAGCGGTGCTGTCCTGGACCACGCCGCCGATCGAGAGCGACTTCCGCACCAGCACCTCGGTGATCGTGCCGTCGTACCACGAGGACGTCGACATCCTGATGGACTGCCTCGACACCTGGCGGGAGCAGAACCCGGACGAGATCATCATCGTCCTGGACGTCGCGGACACGGAGGCGCATGCGCGCATCACCGCGCTCGGGGACCCTCGCATCCATCCGGTGCTCTTCGACCACGTCGGCAAACGCAGCGCGCTGGGCGTCGGCATCCGCGCCGCGCAGGGCGAGGTGCTGGTGCTCGTGGACTCGGACACGCGATGGACGCCGGGGCTGCTGGAGAACGTCCAGAAGCCGTTCGCGGACCCCGATGTGGGCGGCGTGAGCACGCAGCAGAACGTGTACCAGCGCACCACGAGCCTGTGGCGTCGGATCGCGGACTGGCTGGTCGACCTGCGCTATCACGACTACGTGCCCGCGCAGGGCAGGTTCGGCGCCGTCGCCTGCCTCTCGGGCCGCACCGCCGCCTACCGGGCCGCCGCGGTGAAGCCGGTGGTCACCGACATGGAGGACGAGTTCTTCCTGGGGCGCCGCTGCATCGCCGGCGACGACGGCCGCCTCACCTGGCTCGTGCTGGCCTCCGGCTATCGCACCGTGCACCAGCGCTCCGCCAAGGCGCTGTCGATGTTCCCCGCCACGTTCACGGCCTTCGTCAAGCAGCGCGTGCGCTGGAGCAGGAACTCCTACCGCTGCTATCTGACCGCGGCGTTCAAGGGGTGGCTGTGGCGGGTCCCCGTGATCACGAAGATCACCGTGCTGCAGATCCTGCTCACCCCGGTCACGATGGGCATGACCATCGCCTATCTGCTGTTCAGCCGCGTGGAGCTGACGCAGATCGGCATCATCGCCCCGCTGCTGTGGCTGATCCTGACCCGCGGCATCCGCGGCATCTCGCATCTTCGCCGGCACCCGCAGGAGATCGTGATCCTCCCGGTGGTCGTGCTCGTGGTCATCTTCATCGCGCTGCCCATCAAGGTCTTCGCCCTGGTGACGATGAACAAGCAGGGCTGGCTGACCCGGAGCGCGAACGCGCTCGGCGGCGACGGCCAGACCTCCGGCACGCTCACGGCGGCCGCCGCTCCGGCCGCCTCCGCAGCGCTCGCGGAGCCTGTCGAGGTGGCGTCATGAACCCCGCGCGCCCTCTCTTCCGTCGTCTCGCCGGGGCATCCCGCCCGGTCACGGACTGCCCGCTGAGCGCCGCCGGGCTGCGGGCCGCAGCGGTGCTGGTCGCCGCAGCCGTCCTGCTGGCCGCGGCCGCCCTGCCGCTCGGCGCGGCTCCGGCCCTCGCCGAGGGGCAGGGCGGGCGGTCCCACACGGCCGAGGTCGAGCCCGACTATCCCGGGGACCCGTCCCGCGAGTCGGCGGAGGCGCGCGCCGAGGGGCGCCGGCTCACGGACGTCGCCGCGATGGTGGACTCCACGCGGTGGGCGTTCGCCGAGGGCGCCGCGCCGCTGTCGCTGCCCTCGGGGGATGCCGAGAGCGTCGTCCTGCTCGCCCGCGAGACGCCCTACACGCTGGCGGAGCTCGCCGAGATCGTGCCCGACGCCGTCGAGCGCGAGGACGACGGCTCGTACCTGATCTCCTCGCACCTGGTCGTCGACCGCGGCGCGACCCTGCGCATCCATGACGACGACGGGCTGGTCGTGCACCTGCGGAGCACCCCCGAGGGCTTCGCCTCGATCGTCTCCCTCGGCGGCGACCTGGAGATCGCCGGCGGGGAGGAGGACCCCGTGGAGATCTCGGGCTGGGACAGCTCCCGCGACGCGGCGGACGAGGACACCTCCGACGGCCGCGCCTACGTCCGCGCGCTGGCGGGGTCGGTCACCGCCCGGGACGTCGACCTCAGGCATCTCGGCTTCTGGTCCGGGCCGACCGGCGGCCTCGCGCTGACCGGCTCCGACGCGCCCGCCATCCGGACCGCGGACGGGGACGTGGTCGCGGACCCCGAGGAGCCCAGCGCCGTCGAGCCCGATCCGAGCTCACCGGTCCTGCTCCCGGACCCCGATGAGGAGGACCGCGACCGCACGGTCTCCGCGACGCTCGAGCGCGTCTCCGCACGCGGCACGGCGATCGGCCTGTTCGCCGCGAACACGGCGCAGCTGACGGTCAGAGACAGCGACTTCACCGGCAACCTGCTGGACGGGGTGGTGCTGCATCGCTTCGTCACCGCGGCGCGGCTGAGCGGGGTCCGGGCGCACTCCAACGGCGGGGACGGGATCCGTGCGGGGCGCGGGACCACCGACGTGTCGATCGACGAGGCCGAGGTCTCCCGCAACCGCGGCAACGGCATCACCCTCGAAGGTTCGGCCCTCGCCGACGGCCCGGGCGCCACCGGCCTCGCCACCGGGGTCTTCGGCGGGCATGCCGTCTCCGGCAGCACCGTCACGGGCAACGGCCGCTACGGGATCCAGGTGATCGGCGGCGCGGGGACGACCCTGCGCGACAACGCGGTCTCCCGGCACACCAGCGGCATCGTCGTGGTCGGCGCCGCCTCGCAGCCCGAGATCTCCGGCAACCGCGTGCGCTTCAGCGACGAGCACGGCATCAGCCTCCGCGACGACGTCGCCGACGCACTGATCAGCGAGAACACGATCAGCGGGGCGGATACGGCGATCTATGCGCGCGGCGCGTCGGGGGAGGTCGCGGGGAACGTGATCCGCCGCGCGACGAACCACGGCATCACCGTCATCGACCAGTCGGGCACGACCACGGTGTCCCGGAACTCGATCGCGGGGAAGGGCCCCGCCGCGATCGACACCTCCCGCTCCGGGACCAGCGCGGTGCTGATCGCGAACTCCGCCGCGCAGTGGGAGGTCACCAAGCCGCTGCCGGTGATCCTCCAGCGGATCTTCCAGCCCCTGACGGTGCTCTGGCTGACCATCGCCCTGCTCCTGCTGGTCACGGCCGGTGCGACCGTGCGGCGCGGCCCGGGCCGCGGGCGACGGACCCACCCGTATGCGGACCGCACCCCGCTCATGCAGCTCAGCGCCGGGGTGGTGCCCGCCCCGGCGCAGGCCGCACCGGTCGAGGCGCAGCAGCGCGGGCGGGCCCCGTCCCCCGCCGCGCGCGGCAGGCGCCGCCGCTCCCTGTCGGTCGTCGGGGACGGACCCGGCACCCCGGGGCGCCCCCACGACCGACCCCGCACCGCGACCCGAGGAGGGACGCACGCATGACCACGCAGAGAAGACACGGACCACGCCGCGCCGCCGCCCTGACCGCGGCCCTCAGCACCCTGATCCTCGCCGCGGCGGTCGGGATCGTGCTGCTCGGCGGCCCGTCGCAGGAGCCCGCGCCCACCGGCGGCGGACCGTCGGACGGCGGAACCGCAGGCGTCGGCTCCGACGACGGGGGCTCGGACGACGGCGGCTCGGCGCCCGGCGCGACCGACCCCGACGCTCCCGACGGGCCCGCCCCTGGCGGCGGCCCGGTCCCGGGCAGCGTCGAGCGGACCACGCAGTGCCCCGAGGCGACGACCGACGTCGAGGACTCCGGGACGCTGCGCACCGCGCTCGAGAGCGCGCGCCCGGGGGACGTCATCCGACTCGCGCCGGGCGTCTACGAGGGCGAGTTCACCGCCCGCGCGGCCGGCACGCAGGACGCCCCGATCACGCTGTGCGGCGATCGGGACGCCGTCCTGGACGGCGGGGAGCCCGACGGCGGCTACACCCTCCACCTCGACGGCGCCTCGCACTGGCATCTGCTCGGCTTCTCCGTCACCGGCGGGCAGAAGGGCGTGATGCTCGACGGCACCGAGCACTCGGTGATCGAGGGGCTCGCCGTCTCCGACGTCGGCGACGAGGCGATCCATCTGCGCACCCACAGCTCGCACAACGTCGTCGTGGGCAACCACGTCTCCGGCACCGGCCTGCGGAAGCCGAAGTTCGGCGAGGGCATCTACGTCGGCTCGGCCGAGAGCAACTGGGAGGACCTCACCGACGGTGCGCCCGACACCTCCGACGAGAACCTCATCGAGGACAACCGCATCGAGGGTGTCACGGCCGAGGCCGTCGACATCAAGGAGGGCACCACCGGCGGGATCCTCCGGAACAACACCTTCGACGGCTCGGCGATCGACGGGGACGACCACGCCGACTCCTGGGTCGACGTGAAGGGGAACGACTGGGTCATCGAGGGGAACACCGGCACGGGGTCCCCGGCCGACGGGTTCCAGACCCACGAGATCCTCGACGGCTGGGGAACCGGCAACGTCTTCCGCCACAACACGGCCGACATGACCGGCACGGCCGACGACGGCCGCGGCTTCGCCCTCACCCCGGAGCTCGAGAACGTCGTCGAGTGCAGCAACGAGGTCTCCGGCACCGACCAGGAGCTCGCCACCACCGACTGCGTCCAGGACGCGGACGCCCCATGACCACCCCGGAGGACATCGTCATGACCACCGACATCCTCAGAACGACCGACACCTGCACCGCACCGACGAAGGAGAACCCTGTGCACTCAGCAGAGACCCCCACCGACCTCCCGCCCCGGATCACCGTGATCGGCACCGGATATCTCGGCGCGACCCATGCGGTCTGCATGGCACAGCTGGGATTCGAGGTCTCGGCGTCGACGTGGACGCCGCGAAGATCGAGGCGCTCACCGGCGGCCGTCTGCCCTTCCACGAGCCGGGACTGCCCGAGGCGCTCGAGGCGGCGACGGCCTCCGGACGGCTCCGCTTCACCACCGACTTCGCCGAGGCGGCGGAGTTCGGCGACGTCCACTTCCTCTGCGTCGGCACCCCGCAGCAGTCCGGCTCCGAGGCGGCGGACCTGCGGTATCTCGAGGACGCCGCGAGCGCGCTCGCGGCCCGGATCACCCGCCCGGCCCTCATCGTCGGCAAGTCCACCGTCCCGGTGGGCACCGCCGCGAGGCTGCGCGGACTCGTGCGCGGACTCTCGCCGGCCGGCGAGGAGCTCGACCTCGCCTGGAACCCGGAGTTCCTGCGGGAGGGCTTCGCCGTCCAGGACACCCTGCACCCGGACCGGCTCGTGCTCGGCGTCGCCTCGACACGGGCCGAGCGGATCCTCCGCCGCGTCTACCGGCCCCTCCTCGAGCAGGACGTCCCGCTGATCGTCGCCGACCTGCCCACCTCCGAGCTGGTGAAGGTGGCGGCCAACTCGTTCCTGGCCACCAAGATCTCCTACATCAACGCGATGGCCGAGGTGTGCGAGAGCGTCGACGCCGACGTCGGCGTCCTCGCCCGCGCCCTCGCGCTCGACGAGCGGATCGGCGGGAAGTTCCTCCGCCCGGGGCTCGGCTTCGGGGGCGGCTGCCTGCCCAAGGACATCCGCGCCTTCCGGCATCGCGCCCGCGAGATCGGCGCGGGAGCGGCCGTGCGCTTCCTGGAGGACGTGGACGAGATCAACGCCCGTCGTCGCACGCGCACCGTCGAGATGGTCAGGGAGCTGGCCGGCGGCTCCCTCCTCGGGGTGCGGGTCGCGGCGCTCGGCGCCGCCTTCAAGCCGGACTCCGACGACGTGCGGGACTCCCCCGCTCTCGACGTCGCCCGCCGGATGCAGCTCGAGGGCGCCGACGTGCGCGTCTACGACCCGGAGGCGGCGCAGAACGCCCGGCGCGCACATCCGGAGCTGTGCCTCGTGCCCACCCTCGGCGACGCGGTGCTGGGAGCCGAGGTCACGGTGCTGCTCACCGAATGGGACGAGTTCCTCGCCGCGCCTGCCGCGGAGATCGGCGCACTGGTCCGCGAGCGTCGGATCCTCGACGCGCGGCAGGCCCTGGACGAGCGGCGCTACGCCGAGGCCGGGTGGGAGTACCGCACGCTCGGCCGCCCTGCACGAGCGCCGAGCCTCGACGTCGAGGGGCGGGGCGCGGGGCGGAAGGCGGCCCCGATCGAGCTGTGATCAGGCACCGCGGCCGACCTTCTGAACCAGCTCGGCACGGACCTGCGGCAGCAGCGGGTATCCCACTCGGCGGTAGAAGGAGAGCGCCTCGGAGTAGTACCAGGCGGCGCGGATCGGCTCCGACAGCGCCATCGCGGCGTCGCCGGCCCGCGTCGCCGCGCGGGCGGCGAAGCCCCAGCACCCGCAGCGGCGGGCGATGCTGAGCGCTTCCCGGGCGTGCAGCCGTGCCGCCTCCGGGCCTCCCCACATCAGCTGGGCCTTGGCCATCGCGGCGTGGGCGAAGGCGGCCATCGGCAGGCGCCCGTCCTCATGGGCGGCGTTGATGGCGCGGTGGAACCACTCGAAGCACTCGTCGTGGCCGCCGTCGCGCAGGGAGCTGGCGAGCTCGACGAGGATCGGTCCCCGATCCGCGCGCACGCCCGGCCGGGAGGCGAGGTGCAGGGAGCGGCGGGCCGCCGCCGCGGCCGCCTCGGGGTCGCCGCGGCGCCGATCCACCTGGCTGCGCACCCGCCACCACATCGCGGCGGCCCCCAGCGCCGGGATCGACGTCGTCGAGTCGGGCGGGCAGGGGACCTCGCGCAGGATCCGGGCGGCCTGCTCGATCCGTCCGGAGTGGGCGAGCAGCAGGGCGCGCACCAGGCGGAGCCTCAGGTCGGTCCCCGTCGTGCGCTCCTCCAGCTCGAGCGCCTCGTCGAGATAGTGCTCGGCGCGGGAGAGGTCCCCGGTGATGCCGATGACCGCCGCGAGGTCGCCGAGCGTGGTGGCGACCTCGTCCTCCCGTGCGGCGGCCCGGTGCACGGCCTCGATCTGGCCGAGCAGCTCGAGGGCCTCGTCGAGCTTCCCCTTCATCGCGAGCGACCGGGCGAGCCGCCTCCTCGCCCGGAGGGCCTGCTCCCGGGTGCTGGTCCTGGCCAGCTCCCGTCGCAGCACCCCTTCGTCCATGTCGTCGGAGGCGACGGTCCCCGCCCGGTCGCGCGCGTCCCGGTCGGCGGGCTGCTCGAGCACCATCGCCCGTGCGGCGAGGAGCTCGCGGCCCGGGGCGAGGGCGAGGACTTCGAGCGCCTCGCGGGTCGCCTCGAAGACGGCGATGGCCTCGGAACGTCGACCGACCCGGTTCAGCGCGGTCATCCACAGCACCTGGAGGCTCTCCCTGCTCCGGTGCTCGGCGGCGACCGGCGCCAGCACGTCCAGCGCGGCGTCGTGCTCCCCGCGGTCCAGGAGGTGCGCGAACCGCGTCTCCTGCGCCAGCAGGTACATGTCCTCGAGCCGATACCGCTCGGCCACGACGTCGGGGTGCTCGACATCGGGGAAGGGCGCTCCCGCCCAGAGCTCGGCGACGTGCTCGAGGCGCTCGAGCAGCTCGGGCTCGGCCCTGCCGCGGACGTGATCGGCGAGGACGCCGCTGACGGCGCTCTCGAAGCGCCACACGTCGACGGCCTCCGGCGGCACGTCGAGGCGGTAGCCGTCGGGGCCGCTCTCGATGGCGCCGGTCGCGAGCCGGCCGCGCAGTCGGTGGATGTGCAGATGCAGCCGGGAGTCGGCTGCGGAGGAGGGCTCGTCCGGCCACAGCGCCTCGGTCAGCGTGTCCGGCGACGTCCACTGCGGGGCGCGGAGCGTCAGCAGCGCGAGCAGGAGGCGCTGCAGGGTGCCGACGACCTGGCGGGCCCCGTGATCGTCGGTGATCTCGAACCTTCCGATGACGTTGATCGTCATTGGCGGGACTATATCGACGCCGGTGGGTGCGAGGAAGGCCTCGTCCCGGCGGGCGTGCGTGAGCGGGACTGTCATGCGGCGGGCTCCGATCCTCTCTGGCTGCAGGCGTCGCCGACGACGTCGGCTCCGACCGCGCGGCAGACTCCCGGCACCGCCTTTCATGTCGCTTTCGTCCCGTATGACCGACGACGCCACCCCGCCCCCACCAGGCGCTCGCCGGCCCCTCGGCGACCCCTTGCCAGTCTCGACGAGGATAGTTTAGAATTGAACCATCTAGACGTCGCGCCCATCGCGCCCCATCACCGGAGGACATCCCATGCAGTTCGGAATCTTCACCATCGCCGACATCACGCCCGATCCGACGACTGGGAAGGTGCCCACCGAGAACGAGCGCCTGAAGAACATGGTCGAGCAGGGCAGGCTCGCCGAGCAGGTGGGTCTGGACGTCTTCGCGATCGGCGAGCACCACAACCCGCCCTTCGTCACCTCCTCCCCCACCACGACCCTCGCCTACGTCGGTGCGCAGACCGAGCAGATCATCCTCTCCACCGCGACCACGCTGATCACCACCAACGACCCGGTGAAGATCGCCGAGGACTACGCGATGCTGCAGCACCTCACCGACGGTCGCGTGGACCTCGTGATGGGCCGCGGCAACACCGGCCCGGTCTACCCCTGGTTCGGGCAGGACATCCGCAAGGGCATCGAGATCGCGATCGAGAACTACGACCTGGTGCGGCGGCTGTGGACCGAGGACGTCGTGGACTGGGAGGGCCGGTTCCGCACCCCGCTGCAGCAGTTCACCTCCACCCCGCGTCCGCTCGACGGGGTCGCCCCGTTCGTGTGGCACGGCTCGATCCGCTCCCCGCAGATCGCCGAGCAGGCCGCCTACTACGGCGACGGGTTCCTGCACAACAACATCTTCTGGCCCCTGAGCCACACCGCACAGATGGTGCAGCTGTACCGCGAGCGCTACGAGCACTACGGCCACGGCAAGGCCCACCAGGCCTACGTGGGCCTGGGCGGCCAGGCGTTCATGCGGAAGAGCTCCCAGGACGCATGGAACGAGTTCCGCCCCTACTTCGACCACGCCCCGGTCTACGGCGGCGGCCCCTCGATGGAGGACTTCACCGCGCAGACCCCGCTGACCGTCGGCTCCCCCGAGCAGGTGATCGAGCGCTACCTGACCATGGCCGACCACGTGGGCGACTACCAGCGCCAGATGTTCCTCATGGACCATGCCGGTCTGCCGCAGAAGACCGTCCTGGAGCAGATCGAGCTGCTGGGCACCGAGGTGGTCCCCGTGCTGCGCCGCGAGCTCGAGACGCGCAAGCCCGCCGACGTCCCCGAGGCGCCCACCCACGCGGCCCGGGTCGCCGCCGCCGAGGCGGAGCACGGCGCCTTCGACGACGCCTACCGCTTCGAGACCGGCGACAACTGGACCGGCCTGCGCGCCGAGGACGCCGAGAGCACCACCCGCTGACCGCGCCGCCCGGCCCGGCTCGGCCCGGCCACCGCCGGGACACACCCTCGCCCCGCTCCCTGGAAGGCTCCCCCATGACCGACACCGTTCGCCTCGTCGCCCTGTCCGCCGGGCTGTCCACCCCCAGCTCGACGCGCATGCTCGCCGACCAGCTCTCCCGCGCCGCCGCCGCCGCGCTCGGCCGTGACGGCGCCGAGGTCGAGGTCACCACGGTGGAGCTGCGCGAGCATGCCCACGACATCACCGACGCCCTGCTCACCCGCTTCCCCGGCGAGCGGCTGTCCATGGTGATCGAGTCCGTGCGCGCGGCCGACGCGGTCATCGCCGTGACGCCGGTGTTCAATCTCGGCCCCTCCGGCCTGTTCAAGACCTTCTTCGACGCGATCGACATCGAGGTCTGGAACGACAAGCCGGTGCTGCTGGGCGCGACCGCGGGCACCGCGCGACACTCCCTCGCGATCGACTACGCGATCCGCCCGCTGTTCGGATACCTGAAGGCGCAGGTCGTGCCGACCGCCGTCTTCGCGGCGTCGGCCGATCTCGGTGCCGACACCGAGGGCCAGGCCGATGAGCAGCCGCTCGCGGTGCGCGTGCGCCGGGCCGCCTCGGAGCTCGCCACGATGCTGCGGGCCGGGATCGGCACGACGGCAGCCCCGTCGGAGACCTCCGAGGGGCCGGCCGACGGAGCTCCTGCAGGGGCGACCTCGACCGTGGACGCGGAGTTCTCCGACTTCGTCCCGATGGGCAAGCTGCTCGGCCGCGGTTGAGCGCACGTCCTCGGCGGCGTCGGTCCGCGCGAGGGATCGGAGCCCGAGCGGATCAGTGCCCGAAGCGATCAGGTCGGTCCCGGTTCCGGACGATCGGGCCTCTCCTCACGCCGGCGCCATCTGCTCCGCCCACTGCTCGTGCAGGGCGGTGAGCTCGGCGACCACCTCGGGGTGCTGCGCGGAGACGTCGGCCGCGACGGATTCGTCATGCTCCCCGGGGCCGAGGGGCACCAGGCTGAGCCCGCCGCCGATGTCGGTGTGCTCCACGGCGAGCAGGTGCTCACGGTGGCCGGTGCTCGCGTCGACCCAGCGCAGCTTCCACCGGGGCGTGCGCACCGCCCACTGGAAGCCGGTGTCGAAGTGCAGCGCCTCGTGACCGCCGCCGTCGGCCGCGCCGGACGCCCCTGCCGGGGTCGATGCCGCGGCCTCCCACGCCGTGCGCAGATCGCGCCCGTCCAGCACAGCGGCCGGCGAGAGGTCCGCGCCGGCCGCCGCCGCGAAGGTGGGCAGCAGGTCCAGCGAGGAGACCAGGGCCTGCGAGCGTGCGCCCGCCGGGACGGTGCCGGGCCAGGAGACGAGGAACGGCACCCTCACCCCGCCCTCGAAGAGGCTGTACTTGGTGCCCGCGAGCGGTGCATTGTCCCCGTAGTTGCAGGTGGAGCCGCCGTTGTCGGTGAGATAGACGACCAGGGTGCTCTCGCGTCGGCCCGTCGCCTCGAGGTGGTCGAGCAGCCGCCCGATCTCGCGGTCCATGATCTCGAGCTGCGCGAGGTAGTACTCGCGCCCGTGCTCGAGACGGGGCGAGATCGCTCCGTCGTACCAGTCGAGATAGTCGGTGCTCGCAGGATCGAAGTCGTCGTGACGGGGCAGCGCGCGGGCGTCGAGCTCGTCCTGCGGCAGCTGCCAGGCGAAGTTGTGCACCGCGTTGTAGGCGACCATGCAGAAGTACGGGTCCTGCTCCTCGCCGCCCTCCCCCATGAACTCCAGCGCGCGGTCGGTGAACTCGACGGTCAGGTGCTGCTCGCACTCGACCTCGCGCCCGTTCTCGCGCAGCGGGTCGACGCCGTGCGCGGGCGCCGCCTCCCCGTACTCCTCGGCGGCCGCGCGGGAGTGGTGCAGGTAGTGCAGACGGCCCATGCTCAACCCGGCCAGGCCGTAGAGGCTCTCGTCGAAGCCGTGGTTCTCGGGGCAGGCGCGGTCCCCCGGCCGCTCGGGCCCGTAGTGGACCTTGCCGAAGTACCCGGTGCGGTATCCGGCCTGCTGCAGCACCTCGGGGATCACGGGCTGATGCGGGGGCGGGAATGCGGAGGTGTCGAACCATCGGGCGCCCCATCGCTGCTGGTGGGCGCCCGCGATGAGGCCGGCGCGGGAGGGTGAGCAGATCGGTGCGGTGACGTAGCCCTGGTCGAAGACCGTGCCCTCGCGTGCCAGGCGGTCCAGGTGCGGTGTGCGCGCATCCGTGCTGCCTCGCGCCGAACGGTCGGCATATCCGTGATCGTCCGAGACGATCAGCAGGATGTCGGGTCTGTCAGGCGCGTCGCTGCGCATCGTGGTCTCCTCCTGGGGGTGTCGTCCGGTCAGCGGGCGCCACCTGGCCGGTGCCGTCGATGGTGGAGTGCCAGCCGTCCAGCGACTCCGTGCTGTGCTTCGCGAACCAGTCCTCCAGCGCCCCGCTGAGCTCCCGGAGCCTGCTGCCGTACGCAGGATCCGTCGAGAGGTCGTGGACCTCGTCGGGGTCCTCCAGCAGGTCGTAGAGCTCCGTGGGGCCCTCGCGGCGCAGGACCAGCTTCCAGCGCTCGGTGCGCAGCATGCGGTTCGCCCCGTACTCGTCATGGATCACGACCGCCGCCTCTTCGCCCTCGACGGTGCCCGGTGCCCCTGCTGCGTCGTGGAGCAGGCGCGGGGCCAGCGAACGCCCTGCGCGCAGCGGATCCTCGTGCGGGACGGCGCCGGTGAGCTCCGCGAGGGTGTCGAGGAGGTCCACCGCCGAGGCCGGGCGTGAGTCCACGGCACCGGCCGGGATCCGTCCCGGCCAGCGCACGATGAACGGAACCGTGATCGACGGCTCCCAGAAGTTCAGCGGGAAGGTCCCGTTCCCCTTCCCCCAGATCCCGTGATGCCCGCAGGAGAATCCGTTGTCCGAGGTGAAGACGACGATCGTGTTCTCGAGCAGACCACGCTGCTCGAGATCGTCCAGGAGCGCGCTGATGCTGCGATCCACACCGCTGACCGCTGCGCAGTAGCCGGCGAGCGCGCTGTGCCGGTCCGCCACGGCGCGCCGGAAGTTCTCCTCGCGGAACCACGGATGCAGCGGAGGTGCGGGCACGGAGGGGAAGTCGGTGTCCGCGTAGAGGTCGAGCAGCTCCTGGGGATGGTTGCCGTCGAACCAGGGGTCGTGGGGCGCGGTCCAGTTCACCTGGAGGAAGAACGGGGCGGTGTCGTCCCCTTCGTCGATGCGGCGCAGGAAGTCCAGGCCCTGCCGGGTGATCGCGTCGGTGAGATGGGCGGGCTCCTCGGCCGGCTCCGCGGGGCGCACCGGGGTCCCGGTCTCCTCGTCGAACCGCCAGATCGGGGCGCCGTGATAGGGGCCGCCGCCGAGCTGGTGCGCCCACCAGTAGTCGAAGCCGGGCGCGGGGCGGTCGGAGGAGCCCATGTGCCACTTGCCCACCATCCCGCAGCGGTATCCCCCGCGCGAGAGCATCGCGGCGATCGAATCGGCTCCCGCGGCGCGCTCGAGGAAGTCCGGGTCGAACGGCGGCGTCGGTGAGGCGGTGCGGGCGAGGGCCTCGGGTCGGATCCAGTCGTGGACGCCGTGGGCGGAGGGCATCCGTCCGGTGGCGAGGCTCGCGCGGGCCGGCGAGCAGACCGGTGAGGCGCAGAAGAACCGGTCGAAGGTCATGCCCTCCCGCTGGAGGCGGTCGAGCGTCGGGGTGTGCAGCTCGGGCATCCTCGAGCCCAGCGCCCAGGCCCCCTGGTCGTCGGTGACCAGGAGCAGCACATTGGGGGGCGTGTCGCCCGGGGACCTGCCAGACATCGTCACCGTGACCTCTCGGAGTCGGAGCAGAGCAGTCGCCACGCTATCGGCAGACGCTTGCCCGGGGAAGCTGCCGCGGCCGTGCAGGGCAGCAATAGGTGAGTTCTGCGGGCAGGCGAGGCCCGCAGCGGCCGTGTCGTCCGACTTGTCCGTTGACAGAGAACCCGGACGCACTAACGTCGAGAGCGGAATGCGATTTCCCCCACCGATCGCCTGTCCGGCGCACCGCGGCACCGCCGCCCCGGGAGCCGTGCAGCAGACCCCGGAGGTCCTCATGCAGCCCACTCGTCGTCATCTCCTGCACACAGCCGGCGCGGGCGGCCTCGTCGGCGCCCTCGCCCTGCTCGCCCCGGATCTCGCCGCCGCGGCACCGGAGCTCGAGGACGACGGGTTCGAGGAGCTCGCCTCGCGCTGGGTCGACCAGCTCACCGGCCGGCACCTGCTCGTCCCCGGCCAGGCCCGCTTCGACGATCTGATCGAGGACATCGACAGCGACGCCGACGAGTTCCTGGACCAGCTGAACCCCGCCGGCTCCGCCACCGTCTTCGCCGATCTCGACTACGACGCGGACCCGAACCTCACCACGACCGTCCAGCGGCTCGCCCACCTCGCGACGGCATGGGCGACGCCCGGCTCACGGCACCACGACGACGCGACGCTCCGCGATCTCGTCATCGTCGGCCTGCGTGACTTCCGGTCCCGGATCTACAACCCGTCCCAGCCCGAGTACGGCAACTGGTGGACCTGGGAGATCGGGGTGACGCGCGCCCTCGCGGACGCCATGGCGATCCTTCGCGAGCACCTCGCCGACGAGGACGTCGCCGCCTTCGGCGACTCGATCGACTTCTACGTCCCCGACCCCTGGGAGCAGTTCCCCGAGGAGCGCGGCCGGATCACCTCCGAAGGAGCGAACCGTGTCGATCTGTGCCAGGCGGTGATCATCCGCTCCATCGTCGGGCGCGACCGGGAGAGGCTGGCGCACGCCATCGCCGGGCTCTCGGCCGTCTGGCAGATCGTCGACGAGGGCAACGGCTTCTACGAGGACGGTTCGTTCATCCAGCATTCGACGATCGGCTACACCGGAACCTACGGCCTCGTGCTGCTCTCCGGGCTGTCGAGGCTGTTCGCCCTGCTCGCCGGCACGGCGCACGACATCGACGACCCCTCCCGCGCGAACCTCACCGATGCGATCGAGCGCTCCTTCGCCCCGCTGATCCACGAGGGCCGGATGATGGACGCCGTGCGGGGCCGGGCGATCTCCCGGGAGGCCGAGCGCTCCCTCGACAACGGCAACGATGCGATCGAGGCGGTCCTGCGGCTGTCCGAAGCGGTCGACGAGGAGACCGCGCAGAGGTGGCGGGGCCTGTGCCGGGGCTGGATCGAGGACAACTCCGCAGCGACCATCCTCCACGAGGGCCCGATCACCCGCCTCGCCCTCGTGAGCGCGCTGATGGACTCCGACGTGGGCGCGCACCGCCTGCCGCCGGGACCCACCGTGTTCCCACAGATGGACCGGGTGGTCCATCGCGGGAGCAGCGGCTGGAGCGCCTGTGTGGCCATGTGCAGCGACCGCATCGCCTGGTACGAGTGCGGCAACGGGGAGAACGAGCACGGGAGCCTGACCTCGCAGGGGATGGTCTACCTCTATCTGCCCCAGACCGACAACCACTTCGACGACGAGTTCTGGGCGACCTGCGACCTGCAAGGGCTGCCCGGCACCACCGTCGACACGACGCCGCTGCCGCCCCGGGTCGAAGGACAGTGGGGCGAGTCCGTCCCCGAGGACGCCGAATGGGCCGGCGCCACCACCCTCGGGACGATGACGCTGGCCGGCCAGCACCTGATCGCCCCGGGCGGCACCGGCCTCACCGCACGCAAGACGTGGCTGCTGCTCGAGGACCGGATCGTCGCCCTGGGCAGCGACATCCGCACAGGCACCCGCGCCGAGACGAAGACGGTCCTCGAGCACCGCAACCTCGGCGCGCGGCCGGGCCGGCTGCTGGTGGACGGGGAGGCGATCGGCGCGGACCCCGTCGAGGTCGACGGCGCGACCTGGGCCCATCTGGAGGGGACCGGCGGGTACGTGCTGCTCGAGGACACCCGCCTGCGGGCCGTGCAGGATGAGCGCGCAGGCAGCTGGAGCCGCAACCACGCATCGGGGAGCGAGGAGACCCTCCGCCGCCACTACGCGACGCTCGAGGCGGTGCACCCCGGGGAGGGTTCCTCGTACGCCTACGTGCTGCTGCCAGGGGCCGGGGAGGAGGAGACCCGCCGCGCCGCCTCGGACCCCGGCGCGGAGATCGTCCGCAACGACGACGTCGCACAGGCGGTCCGTGCGGGTCGGGTGCTCGCAGTGAACTTCTGGGCCGAGGGACGGGTGCGGGACGTCGCGGCGCGGGGACCCGCCTGCGTGATGATGCAGGACGTCGGGCGCGCGCGTGAGCTCAGCATCTCGGATCCGACCCACCGTCAGGACACCGTCCGTCTCGAGCTCGAGGGCGCCCCGCGCCTGCAGGCGACGGACACGGACCGGGTGAGCGTCAGGCAGGTGCGGGGGCGCCTCGACCTCACCGTGGACACCTCCGGGCTGGGCGGGCGCTCGGTCCTCGTCACGCTCGCCCCGTAGACCATGAGGCCTCGTACGCTGAGCTCACCGTGGCCGATGCGCTCGCTCACCGCCCGCCGTCGTGGGCCCCGAGGGCCTGCAGCGCCTCGAGGAAGCACCGTCGGCCTGCGATACGGTGGCCACAATCGCTTTCCTGCCTCGTCGCGATCGGAGGGATCCGCATGATCCGCCCGGGCCTGTGCTCCGTCACCTTCCGCGAGCTGCCGGCCGAGGACGTGGTGCGCCACGCCGCGGCCGCTGGACTCGAGGGCATCGAATGGGCCGGCGACGCGCACGTCCCGCCGGGCGATCTCGACGCGGCCACGCACGCCCGCACCCTCACCGAGGACGCCGGCCTCGTCGTCACCTCCTACGGCTCCTACCTGTCCTTCGTCGGCACCGACTCGGCGGTGCACGCCGAGGGCGGGGCGGTGATCGCCGCGGCCCGCGCCCTCGGCGTCCCGCGGGTCCGGGTGTGGGCGACCCGCACCGGCTCGGAGGAGACCTCCGCCGAGGATCGTGCCCGCGCCGTCGGCCGGATCCAGGACTTCGCCGACCGTGCCGCCGAGCACGGCCTGGAGATCGGCCTCGAGTTCCACGGCCGCACCCTCACCGACGAGATCGGCTCCACCCTGCGCCTGCTCGACGAGGTGGGGCGCGCGAACGTGACCACCTACTGGCAGCCCCACCAGGACATGCCCACCCGGGAGGCTCTGGACACGCTGCGCGCGGCGCTGCCCCGCACCTCCACGATCCACGTGTTCTCCTGGTGGCCGCGCAGCGAGCGGCTGCCGCTCGCCGAGCGCTCCGACCTGTGGGAGGCGGCCTTCGCGATCCTCGCCGCCACCGGCAAGGACCGCGACGCGCTGCTCGAGTTCGTCCCGGGCGACGACCCGGCGCTGCTGCAGCGCGAGGCCGATGCGCTGCGCACCCTGATCACCGCCGGCGAGGAGATCGCGCGCTGAGAGCGCTGCGCGTGCCGCGCGCGACCGGGGCGAGATCACAGCCCCGAACCTCCCGTGACGCCCTCGCGGCCATGGCCGGATCGTTATGCTGGCCCTCCCGGGACAGCGTTTCCCGGCCGTCCGTCGGACCACCCCGGTGCGCCCACCCTGGAAGAAGGAGCCCCGATGCCCGCCGTGCGCCTCAGCGACGTCGCCAAAGATGCGGGCGTCTCGCTCGCCACCGCCTCCCGGGTCCTCAACGGCTCGGCCCGCGTGCCCGGCAAGGAGGTCGCCGAGCGGGTGCGCGCCGCCGCGGACCGTCTGGGCTACGTCCCCAACGCGCAGGCGCAGGCCCTGGCCCGCTCGCGCTCCGGCCTGATCGGTCTGGTCGTGCACGACATCGCCGACCCCTACTTCGCGACGATCGCGCGCGAGGTCCAGCAGCAGGTCTTCGCCTCGCAGTCCCAGGTGCTGCTCACCCAGACCGATCGACGGATCGACACCGAGGTGCGGGCGCTGCGCTCCCTGATCGCCCAGCAGGTCGACGCGCTCGTGCTGGTCGGCTCCCACCGCTACGGCACCGAGGACGACACCGCGATCAGCACCCTGCTGGAGGGCTTCGAGCGCAACGGCGGGAAGGTCGTCGGCCTCGGACAGTCCCTCGGCGTGGGACGCACGATCGTGGCTGACGACGCCGGAGCCGCCCACGAGCTCGCCACCGCCCTGGTCGTCGAGGGGCACCGGCGCTTCGCGGTCGTCGAGGGCATCGCCGGTATCCCCTCGGCCGGCTCCCGCACCGGCGGGTTCATCGCCGCGCTCACCGAGGCGGGGATCGAGCCCGAGCTGAGCATCGCCGCGGATCTCACCCGCGACGGCGGCCTCGAGGCCGCCGCCCGGGTCGCCGAGCACCTCGAGGGCTCCGCCGGCGCCGGCTCCGAGCCGCTGTGCCTGTTCGCCCCGGCCGACGTGATGGCCCTCGGCGCGCTCGGCGAGCTGCGCCGTCGCGGCCTGGACGTGCCGGGCCGGGTCGCGGTCGCGGGTTTCGGCGGGGTCGTCGCCGCGGCCGACGCGAACCCGACCCTGACCACGATCGAGCTGCCGCTGGCCCAGATGGCGGGGCGCGCGGTGGAGTGGGTGCTCGAGGGCGCATCGGCGGCGCCCCCGGCGGCCGACGGCCAGTCCGGGAGCGGGCTCGCGGCCGGCGCAGACGCAGCCGGCGTAGACGTCGCGGACGCCGCGGCGCGCGAGGTGCACGTGCGCGGCGACGTGCAGCTGCGGGAGTCGACGGCGCTCGCGGCCGGGGACTGAAACCCTCCCCCGCCCCGCCAGGGGCCGGGCGCTCCCCTGCCCCGACGTCAGGCCGCCGCAGGAGCGTCCTCGAGCGGCTCCGCTCCGCGTCGCAGCGTCAGCAGCGCGGCCCCGGCGGCGAGGAGCGCGGCGCCGGTGGTGGTCACGCCCAGCGGCAGGATGCTCAGCGAGCCCGCGATCCCGACGAACGGCGCGGCCAGGCCCCCGAAGCCGTAGCGCACGGTGCCCAGGATCGAGCCCGCGGTGCCGGCCATCTGCGGGTATTCGGCCAGGGCGAGCGTCGTCGCGGCCGGGGAGCAGAACTGCGCTCCGGAGGCCAGCAGGAACAGCGAGGCGATCACCTCTGCCAGCGGCATCGGCATGAGGCCGGCCAGGAGTAGCCCGAGGCAGCCCGCCGCCGTCAGCGCGATGCCGAGGAACAGCGCGCCGTGCACGCTCCACCGCTCGGCGGTGCGCCCGCCCAGCCAGCCGAACAGCACGCCGCCTGCGGAGTTCAGCGCGAAGGCGGCCGCGTACCACTGCGGGGACAGTCCGTAGATCTCCTGGAGCACGTAGGTGGAGCCGGCGAGATAGGAGAAGATCGCGGCGAAGACGAAGCCCTGGGAGAGGACCGCGCCGAGGAACACCCGGTCTGCGACCAGGATGCGCAGGGCGGCGCCGGTGCGTCGCAGGCCGCCCGCGGTGCGGTGCTCGGGCGGATGCGTCTCGGTGAACAGCCGCGCCGACATCAGCAGCAGCACGAGTCCCACCAGCGCGAGGAAGCCGAACAGCCCGCGCCAGTCCACGACCGTGTTCAGCATCCCGCCGATCATGGGACCGACGATCGCGGCGGTCGGCCCGGCCACCGCGAGCCGGCCGTAGAACCGGATCAGCTCGCGCCCGTCGAAGATGTCGCGGCCCGCGGCCTGGGCGATCACGATGCCGACGCCTCCGGCCAGCCCCTGCACGAAGCGCGCTGCGACGAGCACCTCGATGCTGGGGCTGAGCGCGCACAGCGTCGAGGTCAGCACGTAGGCCGTGACACCGATGAGCAGCACGCGGCGTCATCCGTGCTGGTCGGAGACGGGCCCGGCGAGCAGCTGCCCGGCGGCGAGCCCCAGCAGGCAGGCCGTCACGGTCAGCTGCGCGACCGACGTGGTCGCCTCGAGCTCGCGGGTCAGCGCGGGCAGCGCCGGGAGATAGAGGTCCATCGAGATGGGCCCGAAGACCGTCAGCAGCAGCAGGATCCAGGGCAAGGCCCGGGAGACGGCCGGTGCCGCGGGGGCGGGACGGGTGGTGGTCACGGCAGGCGGGGGCCTTCCTCGCGCAGGGGATGGGGACAGGGCGAGTCCACCACCCCCTGCCAGGGCGAGCCAGGCCCTGACAGAGACACCCAGGGGCGACGCGGGGACGGGCGCACGGTCGGCCTGGTCGCGAGCCCGCTCCGTCTCACCCGAAGGTGACGACCACCTTGTCGGCGGCACCGGGGGTGCGGGCGAGGTCCAGGGCCTCGAGTGCCCGGTCGAAGGGGATCCGGTGGCTGATGATCAGCGAGTACTTCTCCCAGTTCTCGATGATGTCGTCGGTGACCTCGAAGATCTCGGTCGGGTATCCCATCGCCCAGACGAGGTTCAGCTCGGTGGTGAGGATCTCCGCGAAGTCGAGCTCGACCGGCTTCTTGTGCACGGCGACCACGCCGAGCGTCGCCCCGTGCTTCGCCATCCGCGTCACGCTCTGGGGGACGACGGCGGCGCCGGCCGCGTCGAGGTAGATGTCGGTGCCGAGCCGCACTCCCCGCACGAGCGCGCTCGCGCCATCGCCGTGCAGCTCGACGAGGCGCGCGGCGACGTCCTCCCGGGTGGAGTCGATGACGGCGTCGGCGCCGATCCGCAGCGCGGTCTCCAGACGGTCGGGCTGGACGTCGACGACGACGACGTGCGAGGCCCCGCGCCGGCGGTAGCCGAGCACCGCGCCGAGACCGATGGGCCCGGCGCCGAACACGACGACCTTGTCGCCCTCCTGCGGATCCGTGCGGTTCACCCCGTGATAGGCGACGGCCATGGGCTCGTTGAGCGCGGCGACCTCCCAGGGCACGTGCGGCGGGATGACGCGCAGCTGCCGGCCCGGCTCGGCCTCTTCGACCAGGACGTGCTCGGAAAGGCCGCCCTGCGCCCCGCCGGATCCGAGCAGACCGTCGCGGAAGGCCATGGTGTCCACGACGACGTGGTCCCCGACGGAGAAGCCCTCCACCTGGGCGCCGACCTCGACGACCTCGGCCGCGGGCTCGTGTCCGAGCGGGGTCGCGCCCTGTCGCGGCGGGATCCCGCCGTGCCGGGTGTACAGGTCGTCGGACCCGCAGATCCCGCAGGCCCGCATGGCCAGCAGGACGTCCCGGGGGCCGCAGACGGGCCGGTCGACCTCCACCCAGCCGGTGGTGTCGGGACCGGTGACATGAACTGATCGCATGAGGAACCTCTTCCTGGGCAGGTGCCCCGGTGCCGGACGGCACCGGGGCACGGAGAGCGGCCTCGTCACGGGCCGCTGTATCGATTTAGCGCAGGATATCCTGAGAACCCAGGAATGAGGAGGGGATGCAGGTGGGAGATCGACGCGCGACGCTCAAGGACGTCGCGGCGGCCAGCGGGGTCTCGCCGACCACCGTCAGCTTCGTGCTGAACCGGACCCCGGGACAGACGATCTCCGAGACGACCCGGCGGCGGGTCGAGGCCGCGGCACGGGAGCTCGACTACGCCCCGCACGGGACCGCCCGCGCCCTGCGCGAGGGCAGCAGCCGGATCGTCCTGCTCCTGGTCGAGGAGCTGGGGATCGGCAGCGCGCTGAGGAGCTTCATCGCCGGGATGCGCTCCGAGCTCGAGGCGGAGGGGTGCGCGCTCGTGGTCCACCCCGTCGGCTCGACCCCCGCGACGGTGGAGAGGATCCTCGCCGGCGTGCGCCCTCGCACCGTCCTCGACCTCACCCGTCCCTACTCCCTGGGGACGGAGGGGAGCGACGGCGGATGGGTCGACGGCATGGCCGCGCACAGCCTCACCCAGCTGCGGCACCTGATCCAGGCCGGGCACTCGCGCATCGCCCTTGCGATCCCGCCCCGGACGCGTCAGAGCGCGACGCTCGAGGCCCGACGGGGCGCGGCCCAGCTGGCCGCCGCGCGGCTAGGGCTGGAGACCCTGCGCGAGGTGGAGATCGGGGAGGAGCCCGCCGCCGCACGACGGGCGATCTCCGACCTCGCTCGAACCTCCCCGCAGGTCACGGCCATCGCTGGCCTCGAGGACGAGACGGCGCTGCGCACGCTGGCCGCGATGGCCGAGCTCGACCTGGGAGCGCCCGAGGACCTCGCGGTGATCGGCTTCGACGAATCGCGCCACTCCGCGATCTGGCGACCGACCCTGACCACCGTGCGGATCGAGGCGGAGATCTTCGGGCGGCGCGCGGCCCGGGTCAGCCTGGGACGCGATCCCGGGGAGTGGACGATCCCTCCGTCCTCGATCGTCCGTCGCGAATCCGCCTGACCTGGGCGCGGCCCGAGGCATCCGGGGTCCGCGGCGGCATGCACTGCAGCTGCGGGCTCAGGCCGTGATGTCCAGCCGGCTGCGATCCAGAGCATGGAGCGGCGTCTCGCCGCGGGAGAGCCGTCCGAGCTCCTCGAGGGCGCTGTCGGCAAGACGGTGCAGCTCGTTGCCCTGCGAGCCGGCGATATGGGGTGTGAGCTGCACGTTCGACAGGTCCCACAGCGGGTCGTCGGGGGCGAGGTCGTCGTGCACGTCGAGCACGGCGCTGATCCGGCCGCTGACGAGCTCGGCGCGCAGCGCGTCCTCGTCCACGAGCGCGGGGCGGGCGGTGTTGAGGAAGGTGGTCCCCTCGCGCATCAGCGCGAAGTGCTCGGCGGTGATCATCCCGCGGGTCGAGGGAACGTCCGGGGCGTGCAGGCTGACCACATCGCTGGCGCGGAAGAGCTCCTCGAGGTCCACCTTCCGGGCCCCGAGCGCCGCGATCTCCTCGGCTCCTGCGAAGGGGTCGTGCACCAGCACCTCGATGTCGAAACGCTGCAGATGCTCCGCCGTGAGCCGCCCGGTCCGGGAGGCGCCGATGAGGCCCACCACCGCCCCGTAGTTGCCGGTCCGACCGGTCGCGGTCCAGGCCCCCTCCCGGCCCCGTGCCCGGCGATGGTCGGCGGAGCGTGCCACCGACCGCTTGCCGGCCAGCAGGATCTGGGCGAGCGCGTATTCCGCGACCGGCACCGCATTGGCCTGCGCGGCGGTGCTGACCACGATGTCCTCGCGCTCCCATACGGCCCGCCCCACGAAGGGGGCGACCGTCCCCGCGGTGTGCACGATCGCTCGCAGCCTGGGCATGCGCCCGAGCACGCTCGCGTCGATCCGCGGGGCACCCCATCCGGTCACGAGGATCTCCACCCGCGCCGCCGTCTCGTCCGGGACGGCACCGAGATCCGGGACGGCGGACTCGGCCAGCAGCGTCACCAGCCCGCCCAGGCGGCGACGCTGCTCGGGGGTGAACAGTTCCGCGTCGAGACCGCTGCTCATGGCGAGCAGGGCGGCCGGACGCGCCGACGGGGCGTGCTGGCTCGGCCGGACAGGCTGGGTGGTCACGGAGGTCCTCCGAAAGGGGTTGCTGGGTTCAGTCCCGGGTAGCCGACGCGCGACCCGGAGGCGGTGCGGTGCTTCCGCGCACATGGAGCCTCGGGAGGAGCTCGGTGCGCTCGCAGGGGGCGGCGGGCGTCTCCAGGCGCCGCATGAGCATCTGCACCGCACGAGCACCGAGGGCCGGCTTGTCCGGGCCGACGGCGGTCAGCGCCGGCCGAGTGAGGGTGGAGAGCTCGTCGTCGTGGGCGGTGATCGACAGCTCCCCGGGGACATCGATCCCTCGACGGCTGGCCTGCTGCATGACCAGGAGCGCCGCCTCGTCGGAGTGGACGTGGACACCCGTCACGCCGTGCTCGAGGCACAGGTCCAGGAAGGAGTCGATCTGCTGTGCCGGGGCCGTCCCGTGGGTGTCGAGCACACCGAGAGCGGAATCCTCCGCCGACAGGTCGAACAGCTCGTGCGCACGCCGCCAGGCGACGAGGATCTGCGGCACCGTGGGACTGGTCCGGTCATGCAGCAGCCCGAGCCGGCGGTGCCCGAGTCGGTGCAGATGGGCGAAGGCCTCCAGCGCGCCCTGCTCGTGATCGGTGCGCACCGAGTCCACGCCGGCGCACGTCGGATCCAGGTCTCGCAGGTCGCGCTCCATGAGCACGGCCGGGACCTCCAGCGCCCTCAGCTGCGCGAGCAGCTCCTCGGAGGCCGCGCCCGAACGAAGATCCGGAGCGAGCAGCAGCGCGTCGACGGCACCCTCGCCGGTCAGCCGGGCGAGGCTCTCCAGGCAGTCCTCGGCGCGGGGCGAGGCGGCCTCGATGTGCAGGCGTGCCCCGTGCCCGTCGGCCGCTGAGCTGGCGCCCTGCAGGATCCGGGGCCAGTAGTAGGTCAGCGAGGGGACGATCACCCCGATGTCCTTCAGGATCGCAGCGCCGCCGGCCGCGGCTGCACGACCGGAGCTCCGGTCCGGTTCGTCACGCAGCGCCAGACGGTGGGCGCCGCCGCGGACCTGCCGCAGCAGGCCCTCCTCGGCCAGGACGGCGATGTCACGCCGCACCGTGATGACGGAGACGCCGAGCTCGGCGGCGAGGTCGGCGACGCGGGCCTCGCCGGCCGCGTTGACACGGTCGAGGATCTCCTCGCGCCGACCGACGGGCAGCGAACGCGTCTGCGCCATGAGGTCTCCGTTCTCTTGTGCGGCGCGGGGACTCGGAGAGCGGTGCAGGTCCTTCCACCCGGGCCGTGCCGCGGTTCCTCGGTGCGCCCCGGACCGCACCTGCCATACCCGCCGCAGCGAGGTCGGGGACCGCTTCGACAGGATAGGCGGCTCCCGCGAACACATCATAAAGCATCACGAACGATCAGCAACGGACCATACGCCGCCGGAAAGACACCTTGACAGATCGATTGTGATCACTGTTGGATACCTCGCACCGACTGTCGCTCTCGGAGCTCCCGGATCGGAGCTCCCCGCCGCGACCGCTCGCCGGAGCATGATCCGCAGGCCTCCGGGCTCGACGTGGCTGCCTTCGCGCAGCCCGCTTCACCGTGGAAGGAAGACCGATGACGTTCACCCCCACCCGCCGCAGCCTCCTGGGTGCCGCCGCTGTCTCCGTGCCGGCCCTCGCCCTCGCCTCGTGCGGCGGCGGCGAGGCCGAGCGGAACGCCGACGGCAAGATCGAGCTGACCATGGCCGCATGGGCGATCGCCACCACCCCGGAGTTCGAGGTCATCGTCGAGGGATTCGAGGCCGCCCATCCCGATGCGGCGATCACCCTCAAGGAGTACAGCGCCGATGACTACGACACGCAGCTGACCACCGATCTCTCGGCGAACTCCGCACCGGACGTCTTCCCGCTCAAGAATCTCGAGCCGTACTTCTACTACCAGTCCAACGGCGCGCTCGCCGATCTCACCGACCAGGCCTCCGCCCTGCGCGAGGACGGCAACATCGACGTCGACCTGCTCGATCTCGACGGCGGCATCTACGCCCTGCCCTACCGCCAGGACTCGTGGGTGGTCTACTACAACAAGGAGATGTTCGCTGCGGCGGGCATCGACGAGCCGGACGGCAGCTGGACCTGGGACGATTTCGCGGACCTGGCCGAGGAGCTCACCTCGGCCCTGGAGGGCACCGACTACCGGGCCAAGGGCGCGTACATGCACAACTGGCAGTCCACGTTGACTGTCAAGCTGGTTGGAGTCAGTCGGTTGGTTTGGTCAGGCTGTTTTGACTAGGTGGTTGA
>NZ_QXCP01000007.1:0-1059 GCF_003711805.1 Brachybacterium sp. EE-P12
GGTCGCACGGATCGTGATGGGCGTGATGGTCCTGCTGGGCGCGCTGGGCGTGCTGGTCGTGCTGGTCGTGCTGGTCGGCGGCGATGATGGCGTCCAGCGGTCCGCGCAGGCTCTCGCGCACCGCTTCGGCGGGCACGGTCCCGTATCCCTCGATCTGGGCGAGGTCCCCGGCCCCGGGATCCAGCAGCATCCGGTCGGTGATGATCACCCCGATGTCCAGGGTGATCGGCTCCATCCCACCCCCGCGTCCCAGGAGCGTGTCCACGAGGGAATCGGCCTGGATCGCCTGATGCCCGCGCCGGTCCCCGCCGGCGCGCAGACGCTCGGCCTCCAGCGAGAGACGCTTGCGGATCAGCGCCGCATCCAGCGCCGTGAGGTGCGCGGAGAGCGTGGCCATGCCATGCTCCCCGCGCCGCACCTTCACATGCCGCTCCCGCTTCGCGACCTGGTGACGACGCGCTTCCCCCTCCGGGTCGGCCAGAGAGATCGCCGCAGCACGGGCGTCGTCCCACTCCTGCGACCCGGCACCATCGAGATACGGCAGACGCTGCCCCAGCAGCCGATCCGCCTCCCGCCGCTGCGCAGACGTCAACGGCGCGAACGAGCGGGAGGTGCGATACGCATCCGCGGCGGTGACCTGGCAGTCCGCGAGCGCGGTGAGCATCTCCGGCATATCCGCCACCAGACGACGCCGCGCCGCCAGCGAATGCGACGCGGCTGCGGGTGAGCGGCGCGTGAGCAGCGAGACCTCCCGCGCCGCCTCCCGCGACGCCGCCCGCAACACCGACGCAGGAGCCGGGCCCTCCCCCGGCTCCTGTGCCGCGTCGGCGCGGGCCTCGGCCTGCTTGCGCAGAGTCAGGGAATCCGCGAGCGCGACCACCGCATGGACCTCGAGCACCTCCAGCGCGCTGCGCATCGCCTGCAGGCTCCCGACCACGTCACGGAACACCTCCGCCGACGAGTCGGCAGGGACGAAGAGCTCCTGCGGGACACCGGTCAGGGCGCGCAGATCGTGAGCGCGGTCGCCGAGCTCTGCCGCCAGACGCTGCGGCCCTCCCG
>NZ_QXCP01000007.1:1069-76505 GCF_003711805.1 Brachybacterium sp. EE-P12
ACTGCCGGATCGAGGTCCTGCACCGCGAGAGACATACCCCGATCCTCCCCACACACACCCACAAAAGAAAGACTCGATGGCATTTTGTGGATAACTCCGAGCGGGGAGGAAACGTCACCGACGGCGCAGCGCACTCCCAGCACAGAACCTGCATCACCACAGGTCGCAACGCTTCACCGCACTACGACTCCCGGCGGATCGGAATCACCTCACCCCCCGCCGCAAGCACCCCCTCGAAAATGTGGACAACCACCCCCTGTGGAGGAAAGAACACCCTCACCGCACCCCGCGAAGGACTGCCACGATGGCGTCTCCTGGCGCCGCCGCCGGACTCTCCGCCCCCTCCGGATCTTCACGGTTCCTGCGCGTCCATCGGGACGCTCGCCGACGCGCGGACCTGCACGGGTCCCCTAGACTCGTGCCTCCCAGGGAAGTCGGTGCGAGGGTCCGGGGAGGCTGCTCGCAGGAGGAGGTCAGCGTGAGGATCGCGGTCACCGGTGCCACCGGAGTGCTCGGCCAGGAGGCTGTGGAGGCGCTCGTCGCCGCCGGGCACGAGGTCACAGGCATCACGCGCCGCGACTCCGGTGTCCCCATCGTCGAGGGCCGCGGCGGCGCCGCGATCGTCGCCGACGTCTTCGACCCGAGCGACCTGGCCCGTGCCTTCCGCGGCCACGACACCGTGATCAACACCCTCGCCCATGTGCCCGTCGGCATGGCGGGGCTGCGCCCCCTGGCCTGGCGCGAGGACGACCGCCTCCATCTCGAGGCCTCCGTCGCGATCGCGAAGGCCGCCGCCGATGCCGGGGTGCGCAAGCTGATCCAGGAGTCCTCCGTCTTCCTCTATCCGGACAACGGCACGGACTGGATCACCGAGGACCTGTCCCTGTCCGTGCGGAACCAGGCGTTCCGACCGCGGGTGCGCGAGATGCGGGCGGCCGTGGACTTCGCGACCGCCGGCCGCAGCGCCGTGGTGCTGCGGCTCGGCCAGCTGTTCGGCCGCGACCCTCAGTCCACCCATGCGCTGAAGGCCACCCGCGAGGGCGACCCGATCCTGCTGGGCAAGCCGGAGAACTACATCACCCTGCTGCACCACAGCGATGCGGGCCGCGCCTTCGTCGCCGCGCTGCGGGCGGGCAGCGGCTTCTACAACGTCGGCGGCGAGCCGATCACCCGGGGGCGTTGGGCGAAGGACCTCGCGATGGAGGCCGGAGTCGAGACGCCCGCGAAGTTCTACCCCGAGATCACCCAGGCGATCGTCGGCACCCGGCTCGAGGTGCAGCGTCGTTCGCTGCGGGTCTCCTCGGTGCGGTTCATGTCCGAGACCGGATGGCGGCCGACGGTGGGTCCGTCCACGAAGGGCTGGTCGCGCCGCTGAGCAGAGCGTGCGGAGCAGCTTCGATCAGAGCGTGCGGAGCACCTTCGCGGGGCTGCCGACGGCGAGGCTGCGCGGCGGCACGTCGCGGGTGACCACGGAGCCGGCACCGATCACGGAATCGTCCCCGATGCTCACCCCCGGCATGATGCTCGCTCCTCCGCCGATCCAGACGTTGTCCCCGATCGTGATCGGCTCCGCCGCCTCCCAGCCCTCCCGGCGAGGCCCCGGCTCGAGGGGGTGGATCGGGGTCAGCAGCTGGATGTTCGGGCCCAGCTGGCAGTCGCCGCCGATGCGGATGTCCACCACATCCAGCGCCGTCAGGGAGAAGTTCACGAAGGTGCCCGCGCCGATGTGGAGGCGGGAGCCGTAGTCCACGTGCAGCGGGGCGCGCACGTGCGCCCCCTCCCCGAAGGTTCCCAGCAGGTCGCGGAGGATCTCCTGGGCGGCGTCGGGATCCTGCGCGTACTCGCGCCCGAAGCGGTCCGTCTCGCGCAGCGCATGGCGGAAGGCGGACTGGATCTCGGGGTCGTCGGCGCGATACCAGTCCCCTGCCCGCATCCGCTCGAGCGGGCTGCGGGTATCGTCCTCGTCGAGGGTGAAGGGCTTCATCACCCCAGGGTATGGCCCCGGACGAGCGCGGGCGGCAGACGGCGCGACGGCCGCCCCGGCAAGAGCGGCGTTCATCTCCGACGCGGCATCCCGCGCCGGCGCGGGCCGACGCTCAGCGCGGCAGGCGCATCCCGAGGCTCGGTGCGGAGTCGACGAAGCCCAGCGAGCGGTAGAGCCGCTGCCCGGGCGGATCGGCGAGCAGGGTGATGTAGGGATGCGGGGGCGCGGCCCGCTCGATCCGGGCCAGGAGATCCTCCATCACGGCGCGTCCCAGACCTCGGCGCTGATGCTCCGGGTCGGTCGCGATGTCGGCGAGATGGAAGTACCAGGTGCCGTCGCCGAGGGTGCGGCCCATCGCCGCGAGGTCCCCGCTCGAGGCGCGGACGGTGGTCCAGGCCCAGCTGTTCGCGAGCGCGCCGGCTGCCTGCTCCGGGGTGCGGGGGCTGAGGCCGGCGATCGCGCGCAGGCGCACGTACTCCTGGCTCCTCGGCGCGGAGTGCTCGAGACGGTATCCGTCCGGGAGCTGGGTGTCGGCGGGGTCGTCGTCGGTCATGGGACGATCCTGCCAGGATCCGCCCACGGCCGACGCGCCGCACCTGGCGGAGCGCTCCACTCCCGACCGCGCCGCGAGCTCCCGGCCGGGTCCGGGCCGGGATACTGGGACGATGACCGCGACTCCTGCTCCCCTGCCCGACGACGCCCGCTGCCCCTGCGGCAGCGGCGATGTGCTCGGCGCCTGCTGCGGGCCCGTCCTGCGCGGCGAACGGCGCGCCCCCACGGCGGAGGCGCTCATGCGCTCGCGCTACACCGCCTTCGCGGTGCGGGACCTCGAGCACCTGCTGCGCAGCTGGCATCCCTCGACCGCGCCGACGAGGCAGGAGCTCGCCGCCTCTCTCGCCGAGGAGGTGCGCTGGCTGCGCCTGGAGATCCTCGCGACCGCCGACGGGGGGCCCTTCGACGACGTCGGCACCGTCGAGTTCCTCGCCCGCTCGACGGGGCCGCACGGCCGGTCCCGTCAGCACGAGCGGTCGCGGTTCGTGCGCGAGGGCGGGGCGTGGCTCTACGTCGACGGGGACGTCGGCTGAGCAGACGGGCGCCGTGAGCACATGACGACGCCCCGGATCCGTCGGGATCCGGGGCGTCGCACAGGGACGTCAGGAACGTCGCACGGGAGGTCAGCTGCCGGCGGAGGCGACCTTCTTCTCGGCTCGCTTCGCCGCGTCCTGGAGGATCGCGCCGAGCTCCGCGGCGTGCTTCTCCGCTTCCTTCGAGCGCGGCAGCGAGGACTTCTTCACGGACTTCGCGGCCTTCTTCGCGGAACGCTCGGTGCTGCGCCGCGCGTCCTTCATCACGGCGGCGACCTTCTGGCCGCGCGTCGGCTCCCGCCGGGACAGGGCGACCGCGGTCGCGATGCCCGCACCGATCAGGACCACGCCGATGACGCCGCCCACGACCACCGGGAGGGTCGAGGCGGACTTCCCGTCACCGGCGTCCGAAAAACCCTTCACGGACCCGACCAGCTCGTTCTTCCACCGGGTCACGGCGTTCTTCGGGTTCACGCGGTCGATCAGCTCGTCGATGTCGGACGCGAGGTTGTCCTGACGCCGATAGGCCTCGTCGCGCATGTCGTCCAGGCTCTTCTTGTCTGCCACCACTGCCTCCGGTGTGCTCTGGGTCTGCTGTGCAGATCGTATCGTGGTCGGGTCCGTGCGCGGGGCGGTCAGCCCTGGGTCCGGGCCAGGAAGTCCTCCGCGCCGCCGACGAGCTCGACGTGCCCGGTCTCCACGTCGGCCGTGGCCATCTTCGCGACCTCGGCGGCGAACTCCTCGACCGAGTACAGCTTGCCGGCCGCCTCGCGACGCTGCTCGAGCGCCCCCGGGCGGGCCCGGTTGAGCAGGGTCGCGGTGACGGTCCCCTCGATCATGTCGCCCGAGACGATCACGAAGGAGACGCCCTGCTCGCGCATCTCCGGGATCCGCTCGGTCAGCGCCGTCTCGCCCGCACGCTTGGAGCGCGCGACCTGCTCGTACTCCGGCATCGTCTCGACCTCGTCGATGAAGTGCGCCTGGTGGCTGGTCACGAAGACCACGCGGCCGCCGGTGGAGAGGTGCTCGAGCCCGGCGGTGAGCGCATCGGACTGCGCGTCGCGGTTCAGGCGCATCGCGTAGTCCTCGCCCAGATCGGTCTCCATCCCGCCCGAGGCGTTCAGGACCAGCAGGTCCAGGCCGCCGAAGGTGTCCACGGCGGTGCGCATCAGGGTGCGCACGCCCTCGGCGTCGGTGAGATCCGCGCCGACGGCGACGGCCTTGCCGCCGGCGGCCTCGATCTCGGCGACCACCTTGTTCGCGCGCGGCGCCTTCTGGCGGTAGTTGATGACGACGTTCGCGCCCTCGGCGGCGAGCAGCTTCGCGGTGGCCGCACCGACCCCGCGCGAGGATCCGGTGACGACGGCGGTCTTGCCTGCGAGGGCGCTCATGGGGAACTCCTGAGGTATCGGGGATCGAGGTCCGTGACGGTGACCGCGCGCGCCGGGCCGGGACCGGCCGGGTCGTGCACCGTCGACCGCCCGAGCCTACCGGAGCACGCAGGTGCGCCCGCTAGGCTGGTCCGGCGCGCGAGTGGCGGAATTGGCAGACGCGCTGGATTTAGGTTCCAGTGCCCTAGGGCGTGGGGGTTCGAGTCCCCTCTCGCGCACGCAGTGCCTGGGCGGTGACCAGCGGTGACGTCGAGGCGGGAGACATCCGACGTCGAAGGGCACGAGATGGTCACCGACGAGTCCGAGTTCATCGTCATGCTGCCCGACGGCGAGGTCGAGTTCGCCTCCACGGGTCCCGCGGCGAGCTTTCTCCTCGAGGAGGGGCATGCGAACGCGGAGCGGGAGCCGCACTGGCACCTGCGATGGTGCCTGGACCGGATGGCGATCGGGGAGGTCATGGACGTCGGCGAGGCACGGGTGGAGAGGATCGCGTCCCGTCGCTGATCCCGAGGCCGGGGGCCGTGCTGGGTCCAGCCCGTGCGAGCGTCTACGCTGTTGGTCGTCCTGCGGCGGGCCCCGTGCCGCACCGCACCTGGACGACCCGCCGCGACGGCGACGACCACGCACGGCTCGAGAACGAGGAGAGCGCTCCATGACCCTGTTCGGGCTCGTCCGCCATGGGCAGACGGACTACAACCTGCAGAACCTCTTCCAGGGGTCCTCGGACATCCCGCTGAACGAGACCGGGATCGCGCAGGCCCACGCCGCCTTCGACGCGCTGCCCGAGGTGGGCTGGGACGTGGTGATCACCTCCCCGCTGCAGCGCGCCGAGCAGACCGGACGGATCATCGCCGGCGACCACGCCATCCCCTTCGGCGGCACCGACGGCCGACTGGTCGAGATCGACTGGGGTGCTGCGGAGGGACAGCCGGTCGAGGAGATGGAGGCCCGCTACCCCGGCCGCTCCTTCCCGGGCCGGGAGGACCACCAGGCCGTCGCCGATCGCGGCTACGACGCGCTCGAGGATCTCGAGACCCGCTTCCCCGGGCAGAAGGTGCTGCTGGTCGCCCACGGCACCCTGATCCGCTTCCTGCTCTCGGGGATCATCGAGCGCCCGCTGGACTCGATCCCGAACGCGACGCTGTCGCTCATCGAGCTCGAGGGCACCACCTGGCGGGTGCGGATGATCGCGGGCCGGGAGGTCGACCATGCGGTCGAGGTGCCCTCGCGGGCGCAGAACCCCCGCTTCGTGGTCGACGAGGCCCAGCTCATCCCCGGCGCGCATGTCACCGGCGCCGACGATCACGTCGCCGCCTCCGCCACGATCCCGGGAGGGAACGCATGAGCAGCCGCACCGCCGTGGACTCCGAGGGCTCCTGGTTCGATCCGGAGCGCGTCGCCGACCTGCGCCGCCACCTGCCGATCACCTACGTCGACGTCGTGCCCGTGCGCACGGACGTGGACGGCGCCGTCGCCGAGGTGGGTCTGCTGCTGCGCGCCTCCGGCGCCGGGCAGATCGTGCGCGCGATCGTCTCCGGGAGGGTGCTGATCCACGAGACGCTGCGAGAGGCGATCGCCCGCCACGTCGAGAAGGACCTCGGCCCGATGGCGATGCCCCGGATCCCCGTCTCCCCCGTCCCCTTCACGGTCGCGGAGTACTTCCCCACGCCGGGCGTCTCCCCCTTCCACGACCCGCGCCAGCACGCGATCTCGCTGGCCTACGTGGTCCCGATCGACGGGGAGACCGCCCCGCAGGAGGACGCCCTGGAGCTGTCCTGGTTCGGCGTGGACGAGCTGCTCGGCGAGTCCTCCCCGCTGACGGAGATGGACGGCGGGCGGGACCTGCTGGTGCGCCGGGCGCTCGCCCACATGGGCGCGGCCTGAGGCCGGTCCGCCACCTCGCACACCGGGGGCCGGCCGGCCCGGCGCTCAGCCCAGCAGCCGCGCCACGTGCGGGGCGATGGCGCGGAAGGCCGTCCCGCGGTGGGAGATCGCGTCCTTCTCCTCGGGGGTGAGCTCCGCGGCGGAGCGGGTCTGCCCGTCGGGACGGAACAGCGGGTCGTAGCCGAATCCGCCCCCGCCGTGCCGCTCCCGCAGCAGCATCCCGGTCATCTCGCCGTGCTCGACCAGCTCCGTGCCGTCCGGGGCGACGAGCGCGGCCGCGCACACGAAGCGGGCACCGCGGTGCTGATCGGGCACGTCGGAGAGCTGGGCGAGCAGCAGGTCGTTGTTCGCCTCGTCATCGCCGTGCCGGCCCGACCAGCGGGCGGAGAAGATCCCCGGGGAGCCGCCGAGCACGTCCACGGCCAGGCCCGAGTCGTCGGCGACGGCGAGCAGGCCTGTCGCCGCCGCGGCCGAGCGGGCCTTCAGCAGGGCGTTGCCCGCGAAGCTCACCTCGTCCTCGACCACGTCCGGCAGGGCGATCCCGGCGGAGGAGATCACCTGCTCGGGATCGAGGCCGGGCACCGCCGCGGCGAGGATCCGCTGCAGCTCGCGGAGCTTCTTGACGTTGTGGGAGGCGAGGATGACCCGCGCGCCCGTCGGCACGGCGGCGGTGGCCCCGTGCTGGACGTCGCAGGACGCCCCGTCCTGATCGCCGGCCGACGGGCCGTCGGCGCCGGCGCTCATCGAGCGGCGGCCAGGACGTCGCGCTGGATCTCGGCGAGGCGGGCGCAGCCGCTGGTCGCGAGGTCCAGGAGGGTGCCGAGCTCGACGCGGTCGAAGGGGGTCCCCTCGGCGGTGCCCTGCACCTCGACGAAGCCGCCGGAGCCGGTGACCACGACGTTCATGTCGGTGTCGGCGGTGACGTCCTCGCGGTACTCGAGGTCCAGCAGCGGCCGGCCCTCGACGATGCCGACGCTGATCGCGCTCACGGTGTCGGTGAGCACCTCGGTCGCGGCGGGGAGGTCGGTGTGCTGCTTCGCCCAGCTCACCGCGTCGGCCAGTGCCACGTAGGCGCCGGTGATCGCGGCGGTGCGGGTGCCGCCGTCGGCCTGGAGCACGTCGCAGTCCAGCTGGATGGTGTTCTCGCCGAGCGCGTCCAGATCGATCACGGCACGCAGAGAGCGGCCGATGAGGCGGGAGATCTCGTGGGTGCGCCCGCCGATCTTCCCCTTCACGGACTCGCGCGGGGAACGGGTGTTCGTCGCCCGCGGCAGCATCGCGTACTCGGCGGTGACCCAGCCGGAGCCGGAGCCCTTCTTCCACCGCGGCACGCCCTCGGTGAAGGAGGCGGTGCACAGCACGCGGGTGCGGCCGAACTCGATCAGCGCGCTGCCCTCGGCCTGGTCCAGCCAGCCCCGGGTGATGCGCACCTCCCGCAGCTGCTCGGGGGTGCGGCCGTCGACGCGGTCGCCGACGAAGGTCTCGGTCTGGGGGCTCACAGGAGCTGCCTCCTCAGGGGTGGGTCAGGCGGTCACCTCGAGGATATCGGCCGGGCGGACCATCGTGATCGGCCCCGAGTGGACCTCCTGCGCCTCCGCGAGCGGGATCGCGGGGTCCGTCCAGGCCGGGATGTGGGTGAGCGCGAGATGTCCCACTCCGGCGCGGGTCGCGGCCTGGCCGGCGCGGCGGCCGGTCAGGTGCACGCCGGCGAAGCGGTCGTCGCGTCCCTCGATGTAGCCCGCCTCGCACAGGAACAGGTCCGCGCCGCGGGCCAGCTCGTCCAGCGCCTCGCACTCGTCGGTGTCGCCGGAGTAGGCGAGCGTCGCCCCGTCGGCCGCGATGCGGAAGCCGTAGGCCTCCACCGGGTGCAGCACCGCCCGGGCCTCGATCTCGAAGGGCCCGATCGTGAAGCGGGACCCGTCGGCGAGGGCGTGGTGCGCGAACGGCGAGCAGGTCACCCCGTCGGGCACGTCGCCCACGCGGCTGAGCACCGCGGAGAGCCGCTCCGGCAGCGGTGCCGGGGCGTGGATCGGCAGCTGGCCGAGGTCGGTGCGGGAGTGATACGCCCAGAACACCTCGAGCCCGGTGAGGTCGAGATAATGGTCGGGATGCAGGTGAGAGATGATCACGGCGTCGAGATCGGCGGGATCGATCACGTTCTGCAGCGGGCCGAAGGCGCCCGAGCCGAGGTCCATCAGCACCCGCCAGGTGCGGCCGCCCTCGTCCTCGTGCTCGAGGAGATAGCTGGAGGCGGCGCCCTCGGGGCCGGCGAAGCTGCCCGAGCAGCCGATCACGTGGACCCTCACGCGCTCACCACCGGCAGCGAACCGGTCATGTCCAGGGTGGGGCCGAGGAAGCGGCGCGAGAGCAGCGCGAAGTGCTCGCTGCCGATGCCGTCGGCGGTCTGGGAGAAGACGTGCCGCGGCGAGCGGACGGACTCTCGCAGCGCGTCCGCGGCGTGCAGCTGACGGAACACGTCCAGCGCCGTCTCCTCGGCGGAGGAGACGAGCGTGACGTCCGGACCCATCAAGTAGCTGATCGGCGCGGCCAGCATCGGGTAATGGGTGCAGCCGAGCACGAGGGTGTCCACCTCCGCCTCCCGCACCGGGGCGAGGTACTCCTCGGCGACGTCGAGCACCTCCCGGCCGCTGACCACGCCGTTCTCGACGAACTCCACGAAGCGCGGGCACGCCTGGGTGATCAGGTCGAGATCGGGGGCGGCCGCGAAGGCGTCCTCGTAGGCGCAGGAGGTGACGGTGCCCTGGGTGGCGATCACGCCCACCCGGCGGTTGCGGGTCGCGGCGACCGCGCGGCGCACCGCCGGCTGGATCACCTCGACGACCGGCACGTCGTAGCGCTCGCGCGCATCGCGCAGCACGGCGGCCGACGCGGTGTTGCAGGCGATCACCAGCATCTTCACCCCGTGCGCGACGAGATCGTCCATGATCTCGAGCGCCAGGGAGCGCACCTCGGCGATCGGGCGGGGCCCGTAGGGGCCGTGCGCGGTGTCGCCGATGTAGAGCAGCTCCTCCTGAGGCAGCTGATCCAGCACGGCGCGGGCGACCGTGAGGCCGCCCACCCCGGAGTCGAAGATCCCGATCGGCGCGTTGTTCATCCCGGCAAGGCTAGTGTGGACGGCCGTCCAGGACAGTGACGGCACGCTCACTGCGTGCCGTTTCACAGTTCGTCCACACTATCCGTGCCCGGCCCGAGCTCAGTCCAGGGCTCTGAGCAGGCTCTCCTGGAGCCAGCTCAGCAGCTCGTACACGGCGATGACGATGTCGGAGCCGACGTGCTCGTCGTCCCCCGAGCTCTCCGCACCCTCGACCTGCTCCCCGATCTGCTGGAGCATCCGCACGGTGTCGAAGTCGCCGTCGCGCTGCAGGCCCAGCCGGTCGGCGAGCACGATCCGCACATCGTTCAGGGCGCGCAGCACCGAGAGCGCCTCGTCCTCGTCCAGGACCACCTCGCCGTGCCCGCCCCCGGCCGCATCGAGGATCGACATCACGCGCCGCAGGTCCGCGATCTTCCCGTCGGCCAGGTCGCGCTGCCCCAGGCGCCGGTACTCCTCGGCGAGCGCGGGGTCCTCCGAGGCGGCCGGGAACAGGCGCCGGACGGCGGAGTCGGAGGGGGTGCGGGCCTCGCGCCCGGCGAACTCGGCCTCCAGCCTCCGCAGCGGGTCCTCGCTCTCGGCGGCGCGGCGCAGCGCGTCGCCGCCCGCGTCGATCCCGAGATCGGCGCGGATCAGGTCGGCGGTCTCCTGCGCGACCTGGGCGATGATCGCCTTCTCCTCACCGTCGAGCCGGCAGGCCAGGGAGCCGTCGGGGCGGCGTCGGAACGCATGCGCCATCAGCTCTCCCCCGCCTTCTCGATCGTGGACTGCAGGCCGAAGGAGTGCATGGCCTGCACGTCGGTCTCCGCCTTCTCCCGCGAGCCGCGGGAGACGATCGCGCGGCCGTCCTCGTGCACCTGCATCATCAGCTGCTCGGCCACCACCCGGGAGTACCCGAAGTAGCGGCGGAAGACGAACACGACGTAGCTCATGAGGTTCACCGGGTCGTTCCACACGACGGTGCACCAGGGGCCCTCGGTCTCGAGCGTCGTGCGCTCCTCCGGCGCGACGTCGGTGCGGGTCCGCGTCCGCGCCTCCGCCCGCGGCAGGTCCACCGGCATGCACATCCCTCCTGAGTCTCGCCGCGCCCCGGGGCGCCGGGTGGGCGGCGCACCGAGTCTACGGGGCGCGCCGTCCCGCCTGCCCGCCCGCCACGCACTACGGTGGACACCGTGACTTCCGCCCTGCTCACCGACCTCTACGAGCTGACGATGCTGGAGGCCGCCCGGGACGCGGGCACCGCCTCCCGCCGCTGCGTCTTCGAGGTGTTCACCCGCTCCCTGCCCGCCGGTCGCCGCTACGGCGTGCTCGCGGGCACCGGCCGCGTGCTCGACGCGATCAAGGACTTCCGCTTCGACGACGCGGACCTTCGCTACCTGGCCTCCACCGGCACGCTGCGGGAGGACACCCTCGACCACCTGGCGCGCTACGAGTTCACCGGCGACGTGCACGGCTACGCCGAGGGCGAGCTGTTCTTCCCGAACTCGCCGGTGCTGCGCATCGAGGGCACCTTCGAGGACGCGGTGATGCTCGAGACGGTGGTGCTCTCGATCCTGAACCACGACTCCGGCGTCGCCTCGGTCGGCTCGCGGATGGTCACGGCCGCGCGGGGCCGGCCCCTGATCGAGATGGGCGGGCGACGCGTGCACGAGGACGCCGCGATCTCCGCGGCCCGCGCCGCATATCTCGTCGGCTTCGCCTCGACCTCGAACCTCGCCGCGGGCGCCCATTACCGAGTACCCGTCGCCGGCACCTCCGCGCACGCCTTCACCCTCCTGTTCGACGGCGAGGAGGACGCCTTCCGCGCCCAGCTCACCACGCAGGGCCCGGGCACGACGGTGCTGGTGGACACCTACGACGTGGAGGCCGCGGTGCGCACCGCGGTCGAGATCGCCGGCCCCGGTCTCGGCGCGGTGCGCCTGGACTCCGGGAACCTCGCCGAACAGGCCGCGGACGTGCGGGCGCTGCTGGACTCCCTCGGGGCGACCTCGACTCGCATCACCGCCACCGGCGACCTCGACGAATACCGGGTCGAGGAGCTGAAGGACTCCCCGCTGGACGGCTACGGCATCGGCACGCGCCTGGTCACCGGCGGCGGGCACCCCGCGCCCGGCTTCGTGTACAAGCTCGTCGAGCGCGAGGGTGCCGACGGGACGATGCACCCGGTCGGAAAGCGTTCCCAGGACAAGGCGACGCTCGGCGCCGGCAAGGCCGCCTACCGCATGGTCGTCGGCGGCCGGGCACGCGCGGAGCTCGTGCTGCCGGGCGAGGCGGAGGTCGCCGAGTTCGAGCGGGAGCTGACCGCGGAGCTGATCTCGGGCACCTCGAACCCGGACTGGGCCCACACCAAGCTGCGCCCGCTGCAGGTCCCGCTGATCGGAGGCGGGGAGGACCTCGCCCCGCAGCGCGCCCCGGCCCGGCTGGAGGCGGCGCGGGAGCGTCACGCCGCCTCGCTCGCGGAGCTCGGGCTCTCGGCCGACGACGGCCCCGACGGGGACGTCGCGATCCCCACCCTCACCGACGGCGCGGAGGCCGCCCGCGTGCTGCGTTGACCGTCCGGCCCGGGTGCGCGTCGGGCGCGGAAGGGCGATGGTCGACCACTGGCGCAGGGCGTACCGGTACGGCGATATATCCGTAGTGGGACGCCAGACGCCAGCACCTGACCATCACCCGCGCCGAAGGGGTGGAGACGTGCCCGCGTCCGAGAGGGTGCTGGAGCCAGAACGGCACAGGGCCGGGGCGGGGTCAGCGACGGCCGACGAACCAGCCGCGCACGATCGCGATCCGCTCCTCGATCTGCTCGGCGCTGGCCTGCGCGACGGCGGGCCCGCCGCTGCGGGAGCGCAGCGTGTTGTGGACCGCGCCGTGCGGGGTGCCGGACTTCTTCGCCCACGCGGAGACCAGGGAGCTGAGCTCCTTGCGCAGGTCCATGAGGCGGCGATGGTCGACCACGCCGGGGGTCGTCGGCGAGGAGCCCGCGCCGCTCTTCTGACGTCGGGCCTGCTGCTGGGCCTGCTGCTGCTGGAGCACCACGCGCATCTGGTCGGCGTCCAGCAGACCGGGGATCCCGAGGAACTCCTGCTCGTCCTCGGAGCCGATCATGCCGCCGGCGCCATACTCGCCGCCGTCGAACAGGACCCGGTCGAAGGACGCCTCGGACTCGAGCGCCTCGAAGCTCATCTCGAGCTGATCGCTGGCCTGCTCGGGGCGGTTGGCCTGCTCGATCAGGGACTCGTCGAGGCCGGTCTCCTCGTCCCCGGCGGCCGGGCGCAGGTCCAGCACGTGGTCGCGCTCGGCCTCGAGCTCCGCCGCGTGGGCCATCAGGATCGGGACGGTCGGCAGGAAGACGCTCGCGGTCTCGCCGCGGGTCCGGGAGCGCACGAAGCGGCCCACGGCCTGGGCGAAGAACATCGGGGTCGCGGTCGAGGTCGCGTAGACGCCGACGGACAGCCGCGGCACGTCCACACCCTCGGACACCATGCGCACCGCGACCATCCAGCGGTCGGTCGAGGCGGAGAAGTCCTCGATGCGCTTACCGGCGCCGACGTCGTCCGAGAGCACCACCGTCGGCGCCTCCCCGCAGATGTCCTGGAGCGTCGCGGCGTAGGCCCGGGCGGCCTTCTGATCGGTCGCGATGACCAGGCCGCCGGCATCGGGGACGTGGCGGCGCACCTCGGTCAGGCGACGGTCGGCGGCCGAGAGCACCGACTGCATCCACTCGCCGCTGGGGTCCAGGGCGGTGCGCCAGGCCTGCTGGGTGATGTCCTTGGTCTCGAGCGCGCCGAGCTGGGCGGAGACCTCGTCACCGGTCTTGGTGCGCCAGTGCATCCGCCCGGAGTAGGTCATGAACAGCACGGGGCGCACCACGTGGTCGCGCAGCGCCTCGCCGTAGCCGTAGGTGTAGTCCGCCTTCGAGCGGGAGAACCCCTCGCCGTCCTCCTCGTAGGTGACGAAGGGGATCTTGGAGGAGTCCGAGCGGAACGGGGTGCCGGTCAGGGCGAGTCGGCGCGTCGCCGGGTCGAAGGCGTCGCGGACGCCGTCGCCCCAGGTGAGGGAGTCGCCGGCGTGGTGGATCTCGTCGAGGATCACGAGCGTGCGGTCGGCCTCGGTGCGGGCGCGGTGCAGCGCCGGATGCATGCCCACCTGCGCATAGGTGAGGGCGACGCCCTGGTAGTGGGAGCCGTGGGCACCCTGGGAGTTGGTGAAGTTCGGGTCCAGGGAGATGCCCACGCGCGCGGCGGCGTCGGCCCACTGGGTCTTCAGATGCTCGGTGGGGGCGACGACGGTGACCCGTCGGACCGTCCCCTCGGACAGCAGCCCGGCGGCGATCTGGAGGGCGAAGGTCGTCTTGCCCGCGCCGGGCGTCGCGACGGCCAGGAAGTCCTTCGGGGCGCGGGTGCGATACAGCTCGAGAGCCTCCGCCTGCCAGGCACGGAGCTTGGGGACCGTGCCCCAGGCTGCCCGCTCGGGATAGGCGACGGGGAGCGTCCTCGCGGCCGCCTCGGAGGGCTGGCGCGGGTCGCTCTGGGAGAAGAGGGAAGGAGTGGTGTTCACGGCGAGGACCACCGTACAACCGGGGACCGACGACCCGCCGATGCGGCCGATGTGAGGAAGTCGCCTGGTGTGTCGCGGGACGGAGCCGTGCGTGCAGCGAAGGTGGGGCCCGGCCCGGCGCGCGGGCGGGACGCGACGCAGCGGTCCTGCCCATGGCCGCGAGCGTACAGGTCAGCGCATGGCCCGCACGGGGCGAGGGCTCAGCGGCGCCCGCCGAAGAAGCCGCGGAAGCCGCCGCCGCGGCCCGAGCCTCCCTTGCCGTCGCCGCCGTCGTCCGGGTCGCGCATCCTCTCGTAGATCTCCTTGCACTCCGGGCACACCGGGTACTTGTCGGGGTCGCGGCCGGGCACCCACACCTTGCCGCACAGCGCGATCACCGGGGTGCCGCCGAGGGCGGCCTGGGTGACCTTGTCCTTGCGCACGTAGTGGGCGAACCGGTCGTGGTCGCCGTCGTCGGTGGTGCTCTCCTGCTCCTGGACCTGACGGTCCATGACAGCGGTGGGCGCCGCCCCCGGGTCGTCGCTGTAGGGATCCATCCGGGACGGGTCGGACGTGGAGGACATGGCGGCCTCCCTCGCTTTCTTCCTCGGTCGCGTGCGTGCTCGTCGAAGCCTAGCGGCCCCGCCTCCACGAGGACAGGTCCGGCACCTGGGACACTTCCCCCATGGATGCCGTCGCCGAGTACCTCCGCCGGGTCCCCGCCGAGATCACGCGGGCGGGCGGCTCGCTGCCCTGGCGCGCCGGACTGCTGGGCCTCGCGCTGCTGGTGAACATCGGCTTCTATCTGCCGCTGTCCCCGGGCGGCCTCGCCCTGCCGGGCCTGGACAAGGCCGTGCACCTGCTGGTGTTCGCGCTGACGGTCTTCGCCGCGGGGCGTCTCCTCGCGCCGCGGCGCCGGTTCCCGATCGGCTGGATCGTGCTCGTCGCGCTCGTCCACGCCGTCGTGATCGAGCTCGTGCAGCTCCTGGCGATCCCCGGCCGCTCCGGGGACGCGCTGGACGTGCTCTTCGACGTGGTCGGGATCGCGCTCGGCCTGGTGGCGTGGGCCGGGGAGCGGGTGCTGCGCCGCGCCGCGACGGAGCGCGAGGTGGAGCCGGCCGCTCCCCCGCTCGAGCAGACGCACCGCTGAGCAGGCCCGCTGCCCGCTGCCCGCTGCCCACTGCCCGCTGCCCGCTGCCTGCTGCCCGCTGCCCGCTGCCCGCTGCCCGCTGGCCGCTGGCCACTGCCCGCGAGTGTGCGATTCTGAGCCACATGCGGGCCGAATGTGGCTCAGAATCGCACACTCGCGGAGCGGGGGCCGAGGAGCGCAGGCCGAGGAGCGAGGGCCGAGGAGCGGTGGCCGAGGAGCGGGGGCCGAGGACCGCAGGCCGAGGAGCGAGGGTGCGGCGGTGGGCCCGGCCGCGAACGGCGGGCTCAGCCGTCCAGGGTGATCTCGTCGGCGTAGACCGCGGCCATCGTCCCGGTGATCGTGTCGACGGTGCCGGCGTCCTCGCGGGCGACCTGCTCGACGGCGCTCGCGACCGCCTTGGTCACCCCGTCGTGGAAGACGCTGGGGACGATGTAGGTGGGGTTCAGCTCCTCGGGCGTGACCACATCGGCCAGGGCCTTCGCCGCGGCCAGCAGCATCCTGTCGGTGACCCTCGTGGCGTGCGCGTCCAGCAGGCCGCGGAACACGCCGGGGAAGGCGAGGACGTTGTTGATCTGGTTGGCGAAGTCGCTGCGGCCGGTGGCGACGACCTCGGCGTGCTTGACCGCCTCGGCCGGGTCGATCTCCGGGGTCGGGTTCGCCATCGCGAACACGATCGAGCGCTCCGCCATCGTCGCGACGTCGTCGGCGGTGAGGATGTCCCCGGCGCTGACCCCGATGAACACGTCCGCCCCCGCGACGGCGTCCTGGAGGGTGCCGGTGAGCTGGCGGGGGTTCGTGACCTCGGCGATCCAGGGCAGGCGGCCCTCGAGCTGCTCGCGCTGCTCGTGGACGATGCCGTCGATGTCGGTGACGATGATGTCGCGGGCTCCCGCGGCGCGCAGCAGGCGCAGGATCGCCGTGCCCGCGGCGCCCGCGCCGGAGAGCACGATGCGGGCGGTGGAGATGTCCTTCTCGACCACGCGCAGGGCGTTGCGCAGCGCGGCGACGACGACGATCGCGGTGCCGTGCTGATCGTCGTGGAAGACGGGGATGTCCAGCTCGGCGCGCAGGCGGTCCTCGATCTCGAAGCAGCGCGGGGCCGAGATGTCCTCGAGGTTGATGCCGGCGAAGACGGGGGCGATCGCCTTGACGTGGGCGACGATGTCGTCGACCGAGTGGGAGTCCAGGCAGATAGGGAACGCGTCGATGTCCGCGAAGCGCTTGAAGAGAGCGGCCTTGCCCTCCATGACCGGCATCGCGGCGAGCGGCCCGAGATCGCCCAGGCCCAGGATCGCGGAGCCGTCGGTGACGACGGCGACGGTGTTGCGCTTGATGGTCAGGCGCCGCGCGTCCTCGGGGTTCTCGGCGATCGCCTTGACGACGCGGGCGACGCCCGGGGTGTAGATCATCGAGAGGTCGTCGCGATGACGGATCGGGAGCTTCGACTCGACGGTGAGCTTGCCTCCCAGGTGCGCGAGGAAGGTGCGGTCGGAGACCTTGCCGAGCTCCACTCCCTCCAGGCCCTTGAGCGCCTCGACGACCTCCATCGCGTGATCGTGCCCGCCGGTGAGGACGGTGATGTCCGCCCGCATCCGCTCGGGTCCGGAGGCGGAGACGTCCAGCGCGGTGACCGTCGCACCGTGCTCTTCGATCCGTCCCGTGATGTCGCTGACCGCGGCGCTGCGGGCGGCGAACTCCAGGCGGACGGTGATGGAGTAGCTGACGGATGGCATCGGTGACATGCGACACAGCCTAGCGAGGCACGGACCCTGCGGACGACACGACGCGGCACGGCCGGCACGTGAGCGTTCACGGCTCCGGCCGGGCGAGGGCGGTCCCTCTCCGGTCGATGGGGAGTTCTGCCGATGGCGCCCGCGAGGGAACCCTGGTTGAGTGATCCCCGGGGGGCGGACACCGCGCAGCTGCTGGAGCAGGCCCGCGCCCTGCGGACCGGCGACGAGCGCGTCACCGCGGTGCGCGAGGCGCTCGAGACGACCGTCGCCGCAGCGGCGTGGACCGGTCCGGACGCCGCCGACTTCCGCGAGACCTGGCGGGCCTGCAGCGCGCAGCCATCCTGACCAATCCGCACGGCTCGAACTCGAGCAGCGTCCAGGAGGTCAGGGTGGATCCGGAGGACCCGATGTTCGCCAACGACATCGTCATGACCGGGATCGGAGAATCATGAGCACGCACAGCACACCCGCCGACGGCCCGTCGGACGCCCACGACCGGACGGCCCCTCCCCCGGAGGAGACCATGGTGGAACAAGCCGGTCAGATCAGGATCGGCGATGCGGTGCTCGTCGTCCACCGGACGCTCGCGGACGAGCACTCGGCCTACGTCGTGCTGCGCGGACGCGATGGTGGGGACGTGTTCGACCTGGCCGCCCGTCCCGGGCAGGCGATCGAGGTGCCGGGGGCCGGAGCGGTGCTCGTGGCCGGGGTGCGCGCCTCCACGCGCGAACGACGCGGCGCGGTCCTGCTGCGGCCTCTGTGAGCGGGGGCCGGACCGCCCGAGGGCCGGACAGCGGCCGCTATGGCCCGAGTCCGACGGACCGCGCTCACCGGCCCTCGCAGGCCTCCGCGCTCACAGGCGCCCCCGCGATCCGCACGACCCCCGTCCCGCCGAGGCTCAGCTCTGCGCCGTGCTCGTCCTCGACGACCGCCATCAGCACCGCCCCCTGCCGCTCGGGCGCGTCGACGGACTCGAAGCCGTGCTCGACGAGCACGGGATCGAGGACGTCCAGGACCGCGTCCCAGTTCTCCTCCTCGGCGAGGTCCGCACCGAGCGTCTCGGCCTCGTAGCTGCCGGGGGTGTAGGCGCACACGCCGTCGACCAGCTCGAGGGACCGGGTCGCAGGAGCGTGGACCAGGTGATGACCCAGCGGCTCGAGTGCCTCCTGCACGTCGGCGACGACCTCGTCGTAGTGGGCCTCTGCGTCCTGGGCGTCGAGCTCCTGGGGCGTGCCGCAGGCGACGACGAGCAGGGAGAGGGCCAGGGCCGTGCCGACCCCCCGCACGGTGCGGGCGTGGGCTGGGGGTCGGGTCGTCATGGATCTCCGCTCGTCCGGGGCGGCGCGTCCTCGCCGCCGGCACCGAGTCTCTCAGATCAGGCCCGGCACGGCCCCTGACGGGGTCAGTCCGTGTACGGGGAGACGTCCTCGGCGTAGCGGTCCCAGAGGGTGCGGGCGGCCGGGATCTGCTCGGCGTAGCGCTCGGGGTGGGCGGAGATCTGCACGGCCTGGGCGGCCTCGCCCGGCTCCCGGTCGTGGTAGTCGGGGGCGAGGTCCAGCAGGCCCGGGGCCTCCGAGTGGTCGCCCAGGCCCAGGAAGGCGTCGATCGCGCGCTTCTTGTGGCGCACCTCGTCGTAGCTGCCCCATCCCATCGAGGGGCGCTGCTGGAACAGGCCGCCGGAGTCGTGGTCCACGGCGGGCTCGTAGTTGCGCAGCCAGGACTCCACTATCGCGGTGGCGAGCGTGATGATCGCGGCCTCCTCGTCGAGCTCGTGCCCCTTGATCACGGCGATGATGAACTTCGCGTTGTCGACCTGCCAGTCGTCCATCGCGTCCAGGAGGAATCCCTCACGGGTCTCGTCGCGGGTCATGAACTCCTCGGTCCATCCCTCCTCGGCGCGGGCCGAGGGGGCGAGGGTGCCGAGCCCGGCCAGGGCGGTGGCGCCGAACATGCCGGCGAGCAGCAGGTGGCGCCGGGAGAGGGCGGCGGTCGAGGTGGCGGGCATCAGACGTCCTTCGGTGCAGGGGGCTCCGGGCGCTTCGCTCTCCCGGGGCAGGGCGTCGACAACGTAACGACGCCCCCGGGACCGTGTGAACCCCCTCCGATCGGCGCTGACACCGCTGCGACCTGCGGTTTGATCGGGACATGACCTCGTCATGACAGTCCGTCGCGGAAGGGCCGACGGGGAGTCGCTCCCGGTCGCGGCGTCTCCTGGACGACTGTCCGGGGCTCAGGAGCGACGGCGCGGCGGGGGCGGAACATCCGCGCGGAGGGATTCGGTAAAGCTTTCGTGGGAGCGCGTGGAGGTGCCGCCAGAGGGGCGCAGGTCACGTCGAGGTCACGATGCGCTGGTCCGGGCCGGCCTCAGTCGCCGAGCGCGGCGATCGCCTTGCGGATCCTCTTGTCGGAGACGGTCTGCCTCGTGCCGAGGCTCTGGGCGAACAGGCTCACCCGCAGCTCCTCGAGCAGCCAGTCGATCTCGCGCGCCTCGGGCTCGGCCCGACGCCTCGCGGACAGCGCCGCCCTCTGCGTGGCCCAGTACTGCTCGAGATCACCGATCTGCCATGCGAGCTGCGCGTCCTTGCCCGGGTTCTCCGGGAGCTTCTCGAGCCGGTGCAGATCGGCCTGCAGGTAGCGGGTGAGGTCGCCGAGGTGGTCGATGCCGGTGCGGGAGATGAAGCCGTCGCCCAGCAGCGAGGCGGCGTGCTCGCGGATCTGGGTGAGGTGCGAGAGCACGGCGAGGGACGTGGCCCGGCCCAGCTCGCGCTGGAGCTTCGCGTTCACGGCGAGCGCAGCGGCGGCGTCCTTCACCGCGGCGGCGGCGAGCTCGTCGTGCCGGGCGCGCACCCGGTCCAGGAGCTGCTCGTACTCGGCGCGGGTGCGCACCTCGGCCCGCCCGGCCAGGTGCACCGTCGCCGCGCGGGAGGCGTCGGCCAGCAGCGCGGCGGTGGAGGCGTACTCGGAGCCCGAGACGGCGAGCTTGGTGGGGTTGGGCAGGGCGTTCAGCACGCGGGAGAGGTCCGCGTCGATCTCCCGGTCGATCAGCGCGATCACGCCCTCGCGATGGGCGAGGGCCTGCTCGTCGGCGGTGGCGAGGACGGCGAGGTCCACCCGCTCGAGCCGTCCGTCCTTCCCGCGACGGCCGACGAGCGCGGGATAGCCGGTGACCTTCAGCCCGCCGACGGTGGACTCGTGCAGCGTCGGCACGCCGTCGGCGGGGAAGGTGGGCAGGTCCCTGCGGGCGATGTCGGTGGACTGCGCGGAGACGGTGGTGTCCACGCGCTCCTTCAGCCGGGCCTTCAGCGTCTCGAGGTCGTCGCCCGCACCGACCTGGCGCCCCTTGTCGTCGACGACGCGGAAGTGCATCCGCAGGTGCGCGGGCAGCTTCGCGAGGTCGAACTCGGGGCCGTACAGCGGCAGGTCCTCGGGCACGCCGGGCAGGGCGACGAGCTCGTCGGCGACCGCCTCGACGAAGGGCTCCCCCGTCCCGGGGTCGTCGTCGTGCAGGGTCGCGGCGACGGCCTTGGCACGTTCGGGCGCGGGGACGAGGTGGCGGCGTATCGGTTTGGGCAGGGAACGGATCAGCTCCGTGACGAGCTCCTCGCGCATGCCGGGCACGAGCCAGTCGAAGCCGCGCGGCGCGAGGCGGTTCAGCACCGCGAGCGGGATGGTGGCGGTCACCCCGTCGGCCCCCTTCGCACCGACCTCCCCGAAGGAGTAGCTCAGCGGCAGGGTGATGTCCCCCTGCACCCAGGTGTCGGGGAAGTCGGCGCGGATCGCCTCGGTGACCTCCTCGTCGGCGGCGAGGAGGTCCTGCTCGGTGAGGGTGAGCAGGTCCGGGGTCTCGTGGCGGGCCTTCTTCCACCAGGAGTCGAAGTGACGCCCGGAGACGACCTCCTGCGGGATCCGCGCGTCGTAGAAGCTGAAGAGCTGCTCATCGGAGATCAGCAGGTCGCGACGGCGGGTCTTCGCCTCGAGCTCCTCGAGCCGGGCGATCAGGGCGCGGTTGTCGCGGAAGAAGTGGTGGCGGGTGCGCCAGTCCCCCTCGATCAGCGCGTTCTGGAGGAAGATGTCGCGCGCGGCCTCGGGGTCGATGCGGCCGTAGCCGACGACGCGGTCGGCGACCAGCGGCACCCCGTACAGGGTGACCTTCTCGTGCGCCATGGCGGAGGCGCGCTTGGAGGACCAGTGCGGAGCGGAGTGGGAGCGGCGGACGACGTGCGCTCCGGTCTCCTCGGCCCAGGCCGGGTCGATGCGGGCTGCGGTGCGACCCCACAGCCGGGAGGTCTCCACGAGCTCGGCGACCATCACGTAGTCGGGGCGCTTCCTCGCGAGCGCCGAGCCGGGCCAGATCGTGAAGCGGGCGCCGCGCGCGCCGGAGTACTCGCGGGTGCGCTCATCGAGCAGGCCGACGTGGCTGAGCAGCCCGGCCAGCAGCGACTGGTGGATCGCCTGCGGGGAGGCGTCGTTGTCGTTGCGGGTCAGCCCCGCGTCCTTGGCCATGTCGCGCAGCTGGGCGTGCAGGTCCCACCATTCGCGGATGCGGAGGTAGTGGAGGTGCTCGGAGCGCACCTCGCGGCGGAAGGCGCTCGAGGACAGCGCGTCCCGGCGTGCCTTCAGATGGTTCCACAGGTTGAGGAAGGCGAGGAAGTCGCTGGTCTCGTCCTCGAAGCGCCTGTGCTTCTCCTTGGCCTGCTGCTCCTGGCCGAGGGGGCGTTCGCGCGGGTCCTGGATGGACAGGGCGGCGACGATGATCAGCACCTCCCGCAGCGCGCCGAGGCGGTCGGCCTCGATGAGCATCCGTGCCATGCGCGGGTCCAGCGGGAAGCGGGCGAGGGTGCGGCCGACGCGCGTGAGACGGCGCCCGCCGGGGGCGCGGGGGTCGGACTCGAGGGCGCCGAGCTCGTCGAGCAGGCGCACGCCGTCGGTGATCGCGCGCGAGGCGGGCGGCTCGACGAAGGGGAAGGACTCCACGTCCCCCAGTCCCAGGCTCGTCATCAGCAGCACGACGGAGGCGAGGGAGGTGCGCAGGATCTCCGGCTCGGTGAACTCGGGCCGGCCCTCGAAGTCCTCCTCGGAGAACAGGCGGATCGCGATGCCGGGGGCGGTGCGGCCCGAGCGGCCGGAGCGCTGGTTCGCGCTGGCCTGGGAGATCGGCTCGATGGGCAGGCGCTGCACCTTGGTGCGCTGGGAGTAGCGGGAGATGCGCGCGAGCCCCGAGTCGATGACATAGGTGATGCCGGGGACGGTCAGGGACGTCTCGGCGACGTTGGTGGACAGGATGATGCGGCGGTAGGTGCCGGCCTTCGGCGGGGAGAAGATCTTCTGCTGATCCTGCGCGGAGAGCCGGCCGAACAGGGGCAGGACCTCGACGGGCAGAGCGGAGCGGCCGCGGGTGCCGCGGGCGAGATGTGCCTCGAGCGCGTCGGAGATCTCGCGGATCTCCCGCTCCCCGGGGAGGAAGACGAGCATGTCCCCGGGCCCCTCGGCGGCGAGCTCGTCGACCGCGTCGGTGACGGCCTGGGTGAGGTCGCGCTCGATGGAGTGGATGTCCTCCAGCTCGTCGTCCTCGTCCACCTCGGGCTCCAGCACGAGGGGCCGGTAGCGGATCTCGACGGGATAGGTGCGCCCGGAGACCTCGATGATCGGAGCGGGGCGCTTCTCGCCCGAGGGGAGAGCCTGTGCGAAGTGCTCGGCGAAGCGCTCGGGGTCGATCGTGGCGGAGGTGATGATGACCTTGAGGTCGGGGCGCTGCGGGAGGATCTGGCGGAGGTAGCCGAGGATCACGTCGATGTTCAGCGAGCGCTCGTGGGCCTCGTCGATGATGATCGCGTCGTAGCGCTCCAGCAGCCGGTCCCGGCCGATCTCGGCGAGCAGGATGCCGTCGGTCATGAGCTTCAGCCGGGTGCCGCGGGAAGTCTCCTTGGTGAAGCGGACCTGGTAGCCGACGGTCCCCTCCCCCAGCTTCTCGCCGAGCTCGGCGGCGATGCGCTGGGCGACGGAGCGTGCCGCGATGCGGCGCGGCTGGGTGTGGCCGATGATCCGGCCGTCCCGGCCGTAGCCCATCTCGAGCAGCATCTTCGGGATCTGGGTGGTCTTGCCGGAGCCGGTCGCGCCCGCGATGACGACGACCTGGTGCTCCGCGATCGCCTTCTGGATGTCCTCGCGGCGCTGGGAGACGGGCAGGTCCCCCGGGTAGGTGATCCGCGGGCCCGCTGCGGGGGTCTGCTCGGCGGGGCGCGGGGCGGCGAGTTCGGGGCGCGAGGAGGGCGTGGTCATGGCGGGGCCACTCTACGTGGCCGCTCCAAGGCCGTCGTGGGGATTCCGGCTCGGCGCGACGGGCGGCACAGAGGGCACGGCCCGGCGAGGACGCGGAGTGGGCGCGGCGGGGGCGCTGAGGGGGGCGCGGCGGGGGCGCGGCGCTGGGGAGGAACCGTCACGCCCTCCGCTGACCTCGGCGTTGTGGATGAGCGGCAGGTGCCGTCCTGCGCCGAGGCAGGATCCGTGCCATGAGATATCGGATCGGATTCTGGATCGGGCCCGCCCCCGTCGACGACGAGTCGGCCTGCGCGGACCTGCACACCCGCATGCACACCTCCGGGCAGTTCGTCGACTCGCCGGCCGCCGAGCAGCCGCCCTGCCCGCGGATCGCACGCTTCGCCGAGGCGGTGCTCGCCGAGTTCCCCGCGGACCCGCTCGACGACCGCTCGCCATGGAAGTACTCCGACACCGCCGAGGATGCGCTCGGGGAGACGTTCACGCCGGTGCTGCGCGGGCCGAACCGGCGGGTGATCGGGCGGCTCGCCCAGCTCGCCCACGAGCACGGGCTGCAGGCCTTCGACCTCGCCGCGCACCGGATCCTGCACGTGCAGGACGTGCTCGAGCACGAGGACGGGCCGCTGATGAGCGGCCCGCTGGGCGGCGGCTGGGACGAGCCGGAGAACTTCGCCTGCCGGGGTCCGGAGATCGCCCGCGAACGCCTGGGCCTCGCTCCGACCGATCACGTCCGCGCCGTGGCGGGAGCCGAGGAGGGCTGACGGCCGAGTGCGGGGGCGTCGTCGGGGTGTCCGGTGGCGGTGTCCGGGGGCGGCGGCTCAGGGTCTCGGGGCGCCGTCCTCGAGGAGGCGGCGACCGATCCGCCCCAGCTCGTGAGCGTCGGGATAGGCCAGGACGAGGGAGAGCGCCATGCGGCTCGCCCAGGCCCAGGCGCGGGCCTGCAGCGCCTCCCACGTCGCGTCGTCCTCGATCCCGATCCAGGCCGCGCGACGGCGGTAGGCCTCCAGCAGCGCGGCCGAGGGAGCATGCAGCAGCAGCGCGCCGAGATCGCTCGCGGGGTCGCCACGCGTGGTGTCGCCCCAGTCGATGAGCGTGGGCGGCTCCGCGCTCGTCGCCGGCGGGATCACCACGTTGCCGGGGTGGGGGTCCCCGTGCAGGAGCAGCTCCCGCCCCTGCCACGGCTCGGCCGCCAGTCCCGCTCGCCACCTCCGCTCGGCACGGCGGGCATCGGCCGTGAGGAGACGGGCGCGGTCCAGATCCGCCCGGAAGGCATCGGCGCGGGTCTCCAGCGGCACGCCGCGCACCGGATTCCTCCCGACCTCGGGAGCGGGGCCGGAGTGGATGGTCGCGAGCATCGCGGCGAGGTCCTCGGCGGCCTCCGCCTGCACCGCCCTGTCCGTCTCGGCGACGGTCGCGCCCTCGATCCACTCGACCACCACGGCGTCCTCCGCCGTGGCGATCACGCGGGGCAGACCCATCGGGAGGGAGGTCCCGAGCCCGCGCAGGCGGCGCAGCACCGTCACCTCGCGGCCCAGGAGCGCACGCGAGGCGCGGCGCCGGGCGACCCGGAGCACGAGCGGGCGCCCCTGGAGCGTCCCGATCGGCCACAGCACGTTGTCCCAGCCCTCCCCGAGGGGACGCTTCCCGATCGCCCAGCTGATCGCCTCGAGCTCGACCCCCTCCTCGGGGCGCAGCCGGGCGCACAGCAGCTCGATGCGACGCAGGTCCACGGGCAGGTCGGCAGGAGGGAGGGAGGGGGCGACTTCCGGCATGCCGGTCATCCCGCCACCGTACCGGGCGCCGCGGTGGCAGGAACGAGAACCGCCGGATCCGCGCACGCCCGGGCACCGGCACGGGCGGCAATCGGCGGGAAGTCCGGACAGGTCGCGCGCGGTGCTGAGTACGGTGACCGGCAGGCCGCCCGCACCCTGCCGAGGACGTCGGCGCGCCCTGCAGCCCACCACAGGAGGTCGTCGATGACACAGCAGGTCCCCCTCTCCAGCCGCATCAAGCAGATCATCGAGGTCGACGGATTGCGCTTCCGCGACCTCGACGGGGACGGCCAGCTCACCCCCTACGAGGACTGGCGCCTGAGCCCTGCCGAGCGCGCCGCGGACCTCGTGGCGCGGATGTCCCCGGACGAGAAGCTCGGGCTGATGGTCATCAGCTCCCGCCCCATGGGCATCTCGCAGCGGAACAAGGACCTCACCAGCCACGACGGTGCGCTGGACGAGCAGCACCTGCCGATCAAGCTCGACCCGCACACGAGCGCCGGCATTCCCTTCCAGGGCACCACCGAGATGATCCGCGGCATGCACATGCGGCACTTCATCATGCGCGAGGAGCCCACCGGCTCGCGGATCGCCACCTGGATCAACGCGATGAACGAGGTGGCGGAGGGGACCCGCTGGGGCATCCCGGTGATCGTCGCGGCGAACTCGAAGAACGAGACCGGCGGCTTCAAGATGGGCGGCACTCCCGAGGACCAGCCCTTCGCCCAGTGGCCGGGCACGCTGGGTCTCGCGGCGGCCGGGTCCCTGGAGGTGATCGAGTCCTTCGCCGCGCATTCGCGTCGGGAGTGGGTCGCCTCCGGCCTGCGCAAGGGCTACATGTACATGGCCGATGTGCTCACCGATCCGCGCTGGTTCCGCGGTCAGGGCACCCTCGGCGAGGACCCCGAGTTCGTCTCCCGCGCGATCGGCGCGCTCGTGCGCGGCTTCCAGGGTGCGGAGGGGCTGGAGCGGGACGGCGTCGCCCTGACCACGAAGCACTTCCCCGGCGGCGGCGCGCGCGAGAACGGCACCGACCCCCACTACGCCGAGGGTCGCTTCAACATCTACCCCACCCCCGGATCTCTCGAGGAGTACCACCTCCCGCCCTTCCAGGCCGCGATCGATGCGGGCACCTCCTCGGTGATACCCTGCTACGCGATCCCGTCGGATGAGAAGTCCTCCACCCCGCAGGGACGGGTGAGCGAGTTCGAGCAGGTCGGCTTCGCCTTCAACCGGGAGATCCTCGACCTGCTGCGACAGATGGGCCACCGCGGCTACATCAACTCCGACTCCGGCGTGCTCTCGAAGATGGCCTGGGGCGTCGAGGAGCTCACCACCGCCGAGCGCGTGGGCGCGGCCGTGATGGCCGGGACCGACATGTTCGCCGACACCAACGACGTCGACGCGGTGCGCGAGGCCTACGTCAAGGGGCTGTTCACCTCCCAGCGGCTCGACGAGGCGGCGACCCTGCTGCTCGAGGAGCTGTTCGCGCTGGGCCTGTTCGAGAACCCCTATGCGGATCCCGAGGAGGCCGACCGCGTGGTCGCGAACCCCGAGGCGACCGCCGCGGCCCTGGAGGCGCACCGCCGCTCCGTGGTGCTCGCGAAGAACCACGGCTCGGTGCTCCCGCTGCGCCCCGAGCAGCTCGCGGGCAAACGGGTCCATCTCGAGCTGTTCGCCAAGGACCTGCTGGTGAGGGACCTCGAGGCGCTGCGCCGACAGGTCGCCGCCGCGCATCCGGAGATCGACTTCACCACCGATCATCGCGGCGCGGACGTCGCGATCGTGCTGCTGGCCCCGTTCATCGGCAGCTACTTCGAGTTCGTGGGAATCGGGGACCTGGCGATCGACGACCACTCCCACGTGGACATCGCCAAGGTGCGGGAGATCCGCGCGAGCGTGGACACGATGGTCATCGCGCTGGACGCGAAGTTCCCCTGGCTGCTGGACGGCGTCGAGCCGCTCGCCGACGCGCTGCTGGTCGGCTTCGACACGGACCGCGGCGTGCTGGTCGACGCGGCGCTCGGCGAGTTCGCGCCGACGGGCCGCCTGCCGATCACCTTCCCGGCCGACGCCGCGGCGATCGCGGTCGACGAGGAGGGCCGCTGCGCCTCCCCGAACGACGTGCCCGGCTTCGCGAAGGAGCAGCACATGGACGGCCGCGCGTACGTGTACGTGGACGCCGACGGGAACCGGTACGAGCTGGGGCATGGGCTGAGCTACTCGGCCTGAGCTGCTCGGCCTGACCACCCGGCGGGGCCGTCGCACCGGCGGCGGGCCCCTTCGTCGGGTCCTCGGCATCCGACCGGGAGCGCAGGGCGACCACCGCACCGTCGGGGCCGAGCCGCGATCGTGAACCGCGATGCCGGCGGCCGCCTCCTCCCGGCCCGATTTGACCTTCGGACCACTGTGACCTAAATTGCACGGAAAGCGTTTCCCCAATGAAGTGGAGAACTCCGTGACCCAGTTGACCCGGGACTCGACGACCTCGTCCACCGATGCCTCTGCAGGCGCGTTGGCCAGGAGGTCCCCCGCCCCGAGAGCAGAGAGCGGCGTCCTGCGACTGTGGCGGAGCAGCTGGCGCGCCCTGGCCTTCCTGGCGGTCGCGGCGGTCGCCTGGTGGCTCGTGACCGCCCGGGGATGGGTCCAGCCGTACATCCTCCCCTCGCCCGGCGAGACCTTCGGCAACCTGGTCGAGTACACCCCCTACTTCCTCCAGCACACGTGGATCACCACCTACGAGACCGTCCTGGGATTCCTCATCGCCGTCGTGCTCGGGGAGCTGGTCGCGATCCTCATGGTCCGCTCGAAGAACCTCGAGCTGACGATCTACCCGATCATCCTCGTCGCGCAGGTCATCCCCAAGATCGCCATCGCTCCCCTGTTCGTGGTCTGGCTCGGATTCGGCATGGGGCCGAAGATCACCGTCGCCGTGCTGATGGCGTTCTTCCCCATCGTGATCTCCGGGCTGGCCGGACTGAGGTCGGTCGACCCCGAGATCCTGGACCTGGCCAAGACCATGGGGGCGAGCAAGATCAAGACCTTCGCCAAGATCCAGTTCCCCGCTTCGCTCCCCCAGCTGCTCTCCGGCATGAAGGTCGCTGCGACCCTCGCCGTCACCGGCGCGGTGGTCGGCGAGTTCGTCGGCGGCAACGAGGGCCTCGGATACGTGATCCTCCGGGCGAACGGCAACATGGACACCGCCACCCTGTTCGCGGCGCTCCTGATCATGTCCGCGATCGGCATCGTGCTCTTCGCGATCATCCAGCTTGCCGAGAACCTGCTCATCCCGTGGCACGCCTCGCGACGGTCCGACGGCAGCTCCGCAGTGGTGGCCCAGGCGTGAGCGAGAGGAGCATGATCATGGAACTCCACACCTCACGGCTCAGCCGGCGCCCCGCTCTCGCGGCCGCGGTGCTCGTACCGCTCGGCCTCGCCGCCTGCGGGAACCGCACGGTGACCCGAACCGATGGCAGCACGACCACCGTCCGCTTCATGCTCAACTGGTATCCCTACGGTGAGCATGCGCCGTTCTACTACGGAGCGGAACAGGGCATCTTCGAGGAGCACGGGATCGATCTGCGCATCGAACCCGGCCAGGGCGCCGCGAAGACGACCCAGGCCGTCGGAGCGGGAGAGGTGAACTTCGGCTGGGCGGACACTCCGGTGGTGCTCGGCAACATCGACAACGGGGTCGACGTGAAGAGCATCGGGGTCTTCCTCCAGACCACCCCGTCCGCCGTGCAGTTCTTCGCCGACTCGGGGATCGACTCGGCGGAGGACCTGGCCGGGCTCACCATCGCCACCTCGGCCGGGGACGCACCGACCACCACCTTCCCGCTGTTCCTCGAGGCCGCCGGCCTCGGCGCCGGCGAGGTGACCGAACAGAACATCGACCCAGCAGGGAAGAACTCGGCGCTGATCACCGGACAGGTGGACGCCCTCATCGGCTTCGCCCACGACCAGAGCCCGATCATCGCTGAGGCCAGCGGAAAGACGCTGGACTCGATCAGCTACGCGGACGTCGGGCTGAACTTCTTCAGCAACGGCCTGATCACGTCCGGCGCGCAGATCGCCGCCGATCGTGACATCGTCCAGGCGATGCTCGACGCCACGTCGAGGTCCTTCGCCGCCGCCCGTGAGGACCCGGAGGCCGCGGTCGCCGCGATGCGCGGCAAGGACCCGCAGATCGCGGAGCCGCACGTTCTGCTGGAGCAGTGGAACGGAACCATCGACCTGCTCACCACCGAGAACAGCACGAGCGACGTGCCCGGCACGAACACCGAACAGGACTGGGAGACCACCATCTCGATCCTCGCCGACGCGGAGATGATCGGCGCCGACGGGTCCCTCGAGGACTACGTGGACACCGGCTTCACACCGGCCACCTGAGCTCTCCGCTCCCCACCCCGCGCATCTGCCACAGACAAGGACACCCCATGAGCACCGGAACACTCTCACCAGGAACGCACGAGACCACCACCTCGACGCCCGCCGTCTCCGTCCGCGACGCCTCGGTCACCTTCAGCTCCCGCCGGAACACGGTCACGGCCCTGTCGAACGCGAACCTCGAGGTGACCCAGGGGGAGTTCATCTCCATCGTCGGCCCCTCCGGCTGCGGGAAGTCCACCCTCCTGAAGGTCGTCTCCGGCCTCAGCAGCTACTCCTCGGGCGAGGTGGAGATCAACGGCAGCCCGATCGACGGGCCGCGTCCGGACATCGGCTACGTGTTCCAGCGGCCCGCGCTGCTCGAATGGCGCAACGTGCGCCAGAACATCATGCTGCAGGCCGAGATGCGCGGACTCGACATGCAGGCGGCGAACGCACGGTGCGACGAGCTCATCGAGATGGTGGGACTGCAGGACTTCGAGAAATCGCTCCCCCACGAGCTGTCCGGGGGCATGCAGCAGCGCGTCGCCGTGTGCCGCGCGCTCCTGCACGATCCGGCGATCCTCCTGATGGACGAGCCGCTCGGCGCGCTCGACGCGCTGACCCGGGAGAAGATGAACGTCGAGCTGAACCGGATCTGGCGCGCGACGGGCACCACCGTCCTGTTCGTCACCCACTCGGTCGCGGAGGCCGTCTATCTCGCCAACCGCGTCGTGATCATGAGCCCACGTCCCGGACGCATCGTGGAGATCCAAGAGGTGGACCTCCCGGCGGAGCGAGAGTACGGCGCGACGATGGCCGATCCCGAGTTCAACCGAGTGGCGAACAGGGTCCGGGACCTGCTCGGCGCCCGCGGTACCCAGGAGTAGCAGAGGGCGCTGTCCACGCATGCGAAAAGCCCCCTCCCCCGCGCGTCAGCGCAGGTGAGGGGGCCTTTCTCGGTGAGTGCAATCGTGGAGCCGGCGGGAATCGAACCCGCGTCCGATAGTGCGGAGCGAGGACTTCTCCGGGCGCAGTTCGCAATGGCGTTTTCTCAGTCCCGACGCTCGTGCGAACGCGTCGTCGACGGACTCAGTCACTCTGAGGTGTTCACCCTTCCCCGGTGACCAGGGTCGGCAGCAGTGGCTCCTTTGATGATGGAACGATCCGGGTCAGGAGCACCCCCGGGGTTCCAGACTGCTAACGCTGATCAGGCAGCGAGAGCGAAGTCAGTGCGCTTGGGTTCGGCACTTATTGGTTTCCAGAGGACATTAACGAGATGACTCTGGGTTCTCGGCCCGCTTCCCCTCGCTGGACAGCTACCGTCGAAACCGATCGGCCCCTGGCGTGGGTACAGCACAGATATCGGCGACCTCGCAGGTCGCCCTTGCACTCACTCTTCTGTTCTCAAACACCCACTCGGCGCGGGTCTCCCCGCTCCGTGCCCCATCAGTCTAGCGCGCACGCCGCAGGATCTGAAGCGGATATCGCTCAGCCCACGGCGAAGCCGGCAGGGCTGGACCGTGCCCCCGCCCGCCGGGAGGATGGAGGGCATGTCCAGCTTCGACGCCCCAGGCGTCACGATCCACCTCGACGAGGAGACCCAGCGGGAGGTCGTCTCGGACCCCGAGGCGCTGCTGGCCTGGTGCCGGTCGCATCCTGCCGATCCGCGCACCGTCGCCTACCTGCGGATGCTGGGCCGGCTCGACGAGGCGGCGATCGCGGGCCGACAGGCGCTCGCCCAGGAGGTCAGCTCCCCGCTGATGCGAGCCGTGCGCCGCGCCCGCTACGCCCACGTGCTGCAGTGGCAGGGCGCCTTCGTCGCCGCGGAGGAGCAGCTGGACCTCGCCGCCGAGGAGAGCGGTCTCGAGGATCCCACCTCCCCCTCCTCGCTCAGCATCCTCGCCACCGTCTTCCAACACCGTGCGAAGTGCCGCTTCGAGCATGCTCTTGCCGAGCAGCGCGATCAGCGTCCGCTGGCCGCGGGGAGGCTGTGGGAGGCCGCGCTCGAGGACGCGCAGCGGGCGCTGTACATGCGGGAGCGGCTCGGGGTCGCCGAGGAGGACGTGATCGACTCGAGCCGACGGCTGGTGAGGCGTCTGGAGCGGCGCGACCTGGAGCGCTGAGCGCCTGAGCCGCGGCTCAGGCGAGCTCGCGGTGGCGGATGGCGCGCTGCGCCTCGCGCAGATCCTGCTTCTCCCGCAGCGTCTGGCGCTTGTCCCATTCCTTCTTGCCGCGGGCCAGGCCGATCTTGACCTTCGCGTGCGAGCCGAGGAAGTACATCTCCAGCGGCACGATCGTGAAGCCCTTCTCGCGGGACTTGCTGGCGAGCTTCACGATCTCCTGCTTGTGCATGAGCAGCTTGCGCTTGCGTCGCGCGGCGTGGTTCGTCCAGGTGCCCTTCACGTAAGGGGCGATGTGGGCGTTGTCCATCCACACCTCGCCGCCCTCGACGTAGCAGTAGCCGTCGATCAGGGAGGCGCCGCGGTCGCGCAGCGACTTGACCTCGGTGCCGGTCAGGACGATGCCCGCCTCCCAGGTCTGGTCGATGAAGTAGTCGTGCAGCGCCCGCTTGTTCGAGGCGATGAGCTTCTTCTGGGGTCCCTCGTTCGCGGCGGCCTTCTTCTTGTCGGCCTTCTTCGCGGACATGGGTCCTCCTTCTCTCCGTCACCGGATGCTGCACCGGGCGGCCGCGGTCGCGGCCGGACGCCCCAGCGTACGACGTGGCTGCCCAGGATGGCGACTGGTTTCTCCCCCGGCGCACATGCCGGGCTGCGGACTCAGAGGAACTTCGCGGGGTTGACGGCGTTGCCGTCCTCGTGGGTCTCGAAGTGCAGGTGGCAGCCGGTCGAGGAGCCGGTGGTGCCCACATAGCCGATCTTGTCGCCCGCCGAGACCTGATCGCCGACGGACTTCGCGAAGCCCTGCAGGTGGTGGTACGAGGTGGTGACCAGGTGGCCGTTCATCACGCCGTGGCTGAGGATGAGCTTGTTGCCCGCCCCGCTGTTGTGGGTGGTGGCGATCACGCGACCGGAGTGAGCGGCGCCGACGGGGACTCCGCAGGCGACGGGGAAGTCCACGCCGGCGTGCAGCTTCCGGGTGCCGTAGATCGGGTGCACGCGCCAGCCGAAGTTCGAGTTCAGCCGGGCGTCGACGGGATGGACCCAGCCGCCGCCGGTGTTCGCGGAGCCGGCGACGGGTGCGTTGCCGCCGCCGCTGCTCTTGTTCTGCTCGGCCTTCGCCTTGGCCTTCTCCTCGCGCTCGCGCTCCTGGCGGGCGAGCTCCTCGATCTCCTCGTCCAGGGTGGAGCTGCGCGTCTCGAGGGTCTTCTGATCGCCCTCGTACTTGGTCTTCTTCGTCTCGAGGGCGTCGCGCTGGGTCTTCTGCGTCTCGTAGAGGGAGTCGAGCTCCTCCTTGGCCTCGGTCGCCTTCTGCTCGGCGACGCGGGTGCGCTCGAGCGCCTCCTCCGCGTCGATCTTGAGCTGCTTGATCTCCTCGCGCACGGCCGTGAGGCGCTCGGCAGAGTTCTCGGTGACGGACTGGTCGGTGCGCAGGCTGTCCAGGCGGGTGCCCTGGGAGGCCATGGTCAGGCGGTAGTTCATGGAGCGGTCCACCGCGTCCTGCGGGGACCGGTTGCCGACGTAGACCGCCGCAGGGCTGGGCAGGCCGCCGCCCTTGTAGGCGGACAGCGCGACCGTGGCGAGCTCGTCGTCGCTGCGGTCCACCTCCTGCTGGCCCTCCTCGACCTCGCCGGAGAGGCGGCGCTCCTCGTCCTCCGCATCCGTGAGGCGCTCGCCGATCGCGCGGTCCTCCTCCTGCGCCTCCTCGAGCGCTGCCTGCGCGTCCTCGAGGTCCTGCTGTGCCTCCGGGATGAGCAGCTCGGTCTCGGCGAGCGCGAGATAGGTGTCGGCGAGCTCCTCGTTGACGTCGTCGAGCTGGATGCGCAGGTCCTCGAGCTGCTGTTCGACCTCGGCGCGCTCGGCGATCTTGTCGTCCTTGCTGCCCTCGGCGGAGGCCGGGGAGACGGGCCCGGCGAGCATCGGCGCGATCGCCATCGCGGCGGCGGCGATCAGGCACAGGGAGCGGCGGAGGCTTCTGACGGTCATGCTCACACCTTCAGGTAGCGGTTCAGGGAGACCACCGAGGAGGCGATCGAGAGGGCGGCGCCGAGGGCGACCAGCAGGGGCGCGGCCCACAGCAGGTCCGCGGTGGAGACGGTGATCAGCTGCTCGCCGAGGGTGGGGGCGAGCCATCCCTGGACGAGATAGTGCAGCCCCAGCCAGAGCATGCCCGAGGCGATGAGGCCGCCGATGATCGCGGCGACCGCCCCCTCGAGCAGGAACGGCAGGCGGATGAAGAGGTTCGAGGCGCCCACCAGGCGCATGATCGCGATCTCGCGGCGTCGCCCCGCGACCGACATGCGGATCGTGGTCGCCACCAGCAGCACGGCGGCGATGAGCATCAGCACCGCCAGCCCGAGCGCGAAGAGGGTGGACTGGTTGAGCACGTCGATGAAGGGGGCGAAGGCGCTGAGCAGGTCGGTGACCTCGTCCACCCCGTCGCGGCCCTGGAAGAACTCGACCACGGCCGCGGAGTCGTCCGCGTCGGCGAGGGTGATGTGGAAGGAGACCGGCATGTCCTCGGCGGTGAAGTTCGAGACGAAGGACTCCCCCGCGAACTGCTCCTGGTAGATCGCGAGTGCCTCCTCCTGGTCGCGCTCCTCGTAGGAGGCGATGTACGGGGAGAGCACGTCCCCGTCGAGCGCCTCGCGCACCGAGTCGATCTGCGCGTCGGTCGCGGCGCCGCCGGCGCAGGAGGCGGTGGTGGAGTGCGGGGAGCACAGGAAGATCGTCACCTGGGACTGCTCGACCAGGGTCGACTTCATGTCCATGATCTGCTTCTGCATGAGCGCGCCGGCGCCCACGAAGGTCAGGGACACGGCGGTGACGATCACGACGGAGATGACCATGGCGATGTTGCGCCACAGGCCGGTGAGGATCTCCCCGAGGATGTAGCGGGCCCTCATCGACGGCCCTCCCCGTCCAGGTCGACGTCGTCGGAGAACGGATCGCCGAAGTCGTCGGCCTCCCTGGCGCGCAGCGCCTCGCGCTCGTCGATCAGCTCCTCCTGGAGCACGTCGCGGGGGGCGGGCTCGGCCGGGTCGTGGTGCGGGGCGGGATCCTCGGACGACGCGGCCTGGCGGCCGGTGGGCGACTCCTCCGGGGCGGCGTCGGCGCCCTCGGCGGCGGGCCCGGCCGGCTCGGGGGCGCCGTCCCAGTCGGCGACGAGCTGCTCGTCGTCCAGGGGGTGCTCCTCGCGGTGGGCGGAGTCGTCGGGCAGGTTCCCGGAGATCACGCTGACAGGCGCGGCGGACTCGTAGCCGCCCTGCTCCTCGTCGCGCACGACCTTCCCGCCGACCATCTCGACGACGCGGCGGCGCATGCGGTCCACGGCCGCGCTGTCATGGGTGGCCATGACCACGGTGGTGCCGCGCTCGTTGATCTCTGCGAGCAGGTCGAGGATGCCCTCGGCGGTCGCCGGGTCGAGGTTGCCGGTGGGCTCGTCGGCCAGCAGGATCGAGGGGCGGTTGACGTAGGCGCGGGCGATCGCGACGCGCTGCTGCTCACCGCCGGAGAGCTCGTGCGGGAGCCGCTTGCCCTTGTCCTCCAGACCCACCATCTCGAGCATCTCCGGCACGAGGCGGCGCACCACCTTGCGGGGCGTGCCGATCACCGCGAGCGCGAACTCGATGTTCTGGTAGGCGGTCTTCGAGGGCAGCAGGCGGAAGTCCTGGAACACCATCCCGATGTCGCGCCGCAGCGAGGGCACCTTCCACGACGGGATCCGGGAGAGGTCCTTCCCGGCGACGTAGACGGTGCCGCGGGTCGGGGCGACCTCCTTGAGCACCATCCGCATCAGGGTCGACTTGCCCGAGCCGGACGCGCCGACCAGGAACACGAACTCGCCGCGGGCGAACTCGATGTCGAGGTTCTCCACCGCGGGGTGCTGGCCACGCATGTACGTCTTGGTGACGTCGTCGAAACGGATCACTGCTGCCTGTCACATCGGGGAACTGTGGTGTTCCCTCAGCGTAGGTGCGCAGGAGGGGGATTCCACGGCGCTGTGGACAGGGGTCTGGTCAAAACCTGGTCAAGCCCGCGTGGGGCCGATCACCACGACGAGGCGGGGTCACGCACGCAGGTCGGCCGGGACGAACCGCGGCGCGGGGCACCCCGTGCAGGATCAGTCAGTCGTCGGACTTGCCCTGCTCGGCGCGCCAGCGGATGCCCGCGTCGATGAACGCGTCGATCTCGCCGTCGAACACGGAGGAGGGGTTGCCCTCCTGGTACTCGGTGCGCAGGTCCTTGACCATCTGGTACGGGTTCAGCACGTAGGAGCGCATCTGGTCGCCCCAGGAGGCCTTGACGTCTCCGGCGAGCTCCTTGCGCTCGGCGGCCTCCTCGGCCTTCTTCAGCAGCAGCAGGCGCGACTGCATGACGCGCAGCGCCGCGGCGCGGTTCTGGATCTGGGACTTCTCGTCCTGCATCGACACGACGGTGCCGGTGGGCAGGTGGGTCATGCGCACCGCCGAGTCGGTGGTGTTCACGGACTGGCCGCCCGGGCCGGAGGAGCGGAACACGTCGATCTTCAGGTCGTTCTCGGGGATCTCGATGTGGTCTGTCGACTCGATCAGCGGGATCACCTCGACCGCGGCGAAGGAGGTCTGGCGACGGCCCTGGTTGTCGAAGGGGCTGATGCGCACCAGGCGGTGGGTGCCGCCCTCGACGGAGAGGGTGCCGTAGGCGAAGGGCCCGGCGATCTCGAAGGTCACCGACTTCAGCCCCGCCTCCTCCGCGTAGGAGGTGTCCATGACCTTCGTGGAGTAGCCGTTGTTCTCGGCCCAGCGCAGGTACATGCGCATGAGCATCTCGGCGAAGTCCGCGGCATCCACGCCGCCGGCGCCGGCGCGGATGGTGATCACGGCGTCGCGCTCGTCGTACTCGCCCGAGAGCAGGGTGCGCACCTCGAGCTCGTCGAGGGTCTTGTGGATGCTGGTCAGCTCGGCCTCGGCCTCGGCGAGGGTGTCGGCGTCGTCCTCCTCGGCGGCGAGCTCGACCATCACCTCGAGATCCTCGATGCGGGAGGCGAGCTCGGAGATGCGGCGCCGCTCGGACTGCGCATGGGACAGGGCGGCGGAGACCTTCTGGGCGTTCTCGACGTCGTCCCAGAGGTCCTGGGCAGAGGCCTGCTGCTCCAGGTCGGCGATCTTCGCATCGAGGGCGTCGACGTCCGTCACCTGCTCGATCGAGGACAGGGTGGAGCGGAGCCGGGGGATCTCTTCGGAGAAGTCGATGGAAGCCACGATCAGGAAGTCTACGGCAGAGGAGCCTCGGCCCCCGGGGCATCGGCGAGCAGGGCGGGCAGCGAGCGTCCGATCTCACGGCCCACCTCCTCCAGCAGCCCCTGGCCGCGGGCGATCGCCTCGTCGACGTCCGCGGCGCGCGAGAGGAGGTCGAAGGCGGCGGTGATCCCGGCGCCCGCGAGCTCCTCGTCAGTGAGGGTGACGGCCCCGGCGACGGCGAGGACGGGCAGGCCGGCGGCCGCGGCGCGGCGGGCGACCTCGGCAGGTCCCTTCCCCTGAAGGGTCTGGGCATCGAGCTTCCCCTCCCCCGTCACCACGAGGTCCGCGCCGGCCAGGCGCGCATCGAAGCCGGCGAGCTCGAGCACGACGTCGGCGCCCGAGCGCTGGATCGCACCGAGCAGCAGCAGGGCGAAGCCGACGCCGCCTGCGGCTCCGGCGCCCTCGGACGGGGCCGCCGCACCGCTCGCATCCAGCAGGGTCGCGGCGGCGGCGAGGGCCTGGTCGGCTGCGGTGACGGCCTCCGGGTCCAGGCCCTTCTGCGGGCCGTAGACCGCGGCCGCCCCGTCCTTACCGAGCAGGGGGTTCGCGACGTCGTTCGCGGCGATCAGCCTGATGCCGTCCAGCAGCTCATGGGCGGGGGTGAGGTCGGCGCTCGCCAGCGTCTCCAGGCCCGCGAGGCCAGGGGCGATGTCCTCGCCGTCGGCGGTGAGCAGGCGTGCGCCGAGGGCCTGGAGCAGCCCGGCGCCGGCGTCGGTGGAGGCGCTGCCGCCGAGGCCGACGACGATCTCGCGGGCGCCTGCGCGGACCGCGTTTCGGATCAGCTCGCCGAGCCCGTACGAGGACGCGGACCGCGGAGCGAGCTCCTCGCCGGGCAGCGCCTTCAGGCCGACGGCGTCGGCGAGCTCGAGCACGGCCGTGGTGCCCTCGAGCGCCCAGACCGTCTCGCGCACCTCGCCGGTCGGGCCGGTGATCGTGGCGGGCTGCGCCGTGGCACCGGCGGCGAGGGCCGCATCGACGGTGCCGTCGCCGCCGTCGGCGATGGGGCAGGCGGTGATCTCGATGTCCGGGGCGGTGGCGGCGAGCCCGCGGGAGAGGGCGGCGACGACGTCCGCGGCGGTGAGGGAGCCCTTGAACTTGTCCGGGGCGAGGAGGAGGCGGGTCATGGAGAAGTCCTTCTGGTAGGTCGGGTGGGCGGGTCCGGGAGTGTGGGGTCAGGAAGAGTCTTCCTCAGCGCGCGCGAGCGTCGCCGGTCACGGTCAGCGGGATCGAGGTGCCGGTGCCGCGGGTGAACCAGCCGACCAGCGGAGGGTTCGTGCGGGCTCCGAGGGTCACGTGCACGGTCCCGTCGGCGTCGACCGTGACGCCCTGCAGGTGGATGTCCTCGGTGCTGGTCGTGTCGTGGGGGTAGCTGCGCAGGTGCTCCGCGGCCGCTTCCCTCGCGGAGCGGGCGTGGATCGCGGGGCCGTCCCCGAGGTCGTAGATGCGGGCGGGGTCCACGGCCTGGGAGGCGGCGAGCGCGGCGCTGTCGGCCGCGTGCTGGAGACCGTTGCGCTCGAGCTGGACGCCGGTGATGGCGGTGCCGACGGCGATCACCATGAGGATCACGACGAGCACCCCGGTGGTCAGGATGGTCATCGACCCACGGGTCTCGGCCCATCGCTCGCGCAGGGCGGCGAGCCTGCTGTGCCGCGTGGTGGGATCCGCGGGCCGGACGCCCGGCGACATTCCGCCGTCGCTCGGAGCCGTGACGGCGGGTCGGAGATGCTCGCGGTCGGGGGTCACAGGTCCGCCCGGTACTGGTCGACGGGCACGGCGTGGGAGGAGCCGACGGCGACGGGGCCGGTGTTGCCCAGGACAGGCCCGAGCCCCGGCACGGGCACGGATATGCGCACGCGCGCGGTGACGATCCCGCCGGCGGTCGCGCACGGGTCCTCGCTGCAGCTGAGGTCCACGACGTCCGAGACGGGCAGGCCATGGTCCTCGAGGACCAGCTCCATGTGCCGGCTCGCGCGGGCGTCGGCGCGGTCCGGGTCGGTCTCTGTCGCGTGGATCCGGGCGGTGTCACGGGCGATGGTGTCAGCGGCGAACGCGGCGGCCTGGACGCTGCCGAGCGTGAGCACGAGGTAGAGGGTCGGGATCAGCAGCGCCGCAGAGAGCACCACGAACTCGACCAGGGCGTTGCCCTGCTCGTCCTGGAGCCGGTGGCGCAGCGGACCGGCGTGACGGAGGGAGCGGGGCGGGGTCTGCGGGCGGGTCACCAGACCTCCTCGTCCACGGCGCGGCCGTCGACGCTCAGCGCCCCTGCGGGACCGAGCAGGCCGACGAGCGGCAGTGTCGCGTCGACCTGCACGCGGATCGTGCCGTCGGCCTCCTCGACGGCAGTGGCCTCCGCGTCCAGGCCGCGGCCGAGACGCTCGTCGATCAGCCGCTGCGCCCGCTCAGCGCCGTCCTGCGGGGTGGATCCGGCGAGCGCGGCGTGATGAGCGCCCTGCACCGCGGCGTCGACGAGGGTGTTGCGGGTGTGGACGATCAGCGCCGCCTGGATGGCCAGCAGCGCGATCATCACGATCAGCACGGCGACCATCGGGAACTCGGCGACGGCCGCCCCGTCGTCCTCGCGCAGTCGTGCGGCGAGGGATCGAGCGCCACCACGTCGCACCCCGGACGTGTCGCGGTCACGTCGCCGCAGGTCGCGTCGCCGTCGGTCGTGTCGTCGTCGGTCAGGTACGCGCCTCCGGTGCGCCGGTGCCGCGACTGCCCCGCGTCCGGTCAGGTCGAGCTCCCGCATCGCCGCGGGGACGCGGGCGCGGGAGCGGGTCGGGGCAGCGCGGAGCATCGGGAGCTCGCTGAGACCGGCGGCCGCGGTCAGAGGCTGCCGCCGAGGAACGGCGCCATCGCATTCTCGAAGATCTGGACGATCTGGTCGGAGGCGACGGCCCAAAGCGCCACGACGATTCCGGCGGTCATGAGCGTGATCAGCACCCAGCCGGGCACGTCCCCGTCCTCGGCGGCGAGGCGGGCGAGCAGCCGTCGGCCGAGACCCCGGCCGGAGGGGGACGGTGCGGACCTCTCAGTGTGCGAGCTGTGGATCCCTCGGCGACGGAGTCGGTCACGGTGGAGTCGGGGGCGGTGGACGGTCATGTCGGCCTCCTCGGCGGACGGCTCCGGGCGGGTGCCCGGTCGGGGTCGGGACGGGGTGGTGCAGTACTTTTCGGCATGCGGCGGAGCGCAGCGGGTGGGGCGGTCGGGGCCCGGTCGCGCGGGCGAGCGGGGGCGGGGACGGGGCGGGCTCACAGCGAGATCTCCAGGACGGCGAGGCCGGGGAAGATCGCGAACACGATCACGAGCGGCAGCACGAAGAACACCACGGGGACGAGCATCGCGATCTCGCGCTTCCCGGCCATCTCCATGAGTTCGCGCTTCGCGTTCTCGCGGGCGTCCTGCGCCTGGGCCCGCAGCACCTCGGCGAGCGGCGTTCCGCGCTCGATCGCGATCGAGACTCCCTCCCCGAAGCGGCTGAGGGATTCCAGCGGTGTGCGCGTCCCGAGGGAGGCCAGGGCCTGGGCGACGCTCGCGCCCGAGCGGATGTCGGCGATGGTCGCGGCGAACTCGTCCGGGAGCGCTCCCGTGGAGGTGCGCGCCACCCGCTCCATGGCCGCGATGGGGCTCTCGCCCGCGGCGACGGCCAGGGCGAGCAGGTCCGCGACGGTCGGGAACTCGCGCGCCATCCGCGCGGCGCGTCGTGAGATCTCCACGCCCAGCAGGTAGTCCCGCAGCAGCACGCCCAGCAGCGCGCCCAGCACCACGATGAACAGCCCCAGCATCGCGCTCGCATCCCGCAGCACGATCGCCGCGACCGCGATGGCGATCCCGAGCACCAGGCCGACCGCGCCGAAGACCACCTGCTCGATGCGGAACGAGTCGGTGGAGGTGCGCCGTCCCGCCAGGCGCAGGCGACGCTCGAGCTGGTCCGCTCCCCCGGTGAGCCTTTCGAGCAGCCCCAGTCCGCGCACGGCCACCGGCCCCAACAGGTTCTCCACCACCGTGCGCGTCCGGCTCGTCGTCGCGGGTGCCGCGAAGAGGGAGGCGCTCCGGGAGCGTCTCAGGTACGGATCGATGCGCCTGCCCAGATCACGGTGGCGCAGCCAGGGCAGCTGGGAGGCGAGGAGGAAGAGCCCAGTGCCGAGCATGAGGCCCAGCAGCACCCCGGCGAGCAGCGTGACGCTCATCGCAGCACCCTCTCGTCCTGCGGGAGCCGGGCGATCGTCAGCATCACGCGATAGGCGATCAGCGAGAGCACCCCGCCGACCACGACGAGGACCATGCCGGCCGCGGAGTCGTAGGCCTGGGCGGCCTGGGGCCGCGTCGACATCAGCGCCAGGACGATCCACGGCGCGACGAGGGCGAGGCGGGCGGCGTTGACGGTCCAGGACTGTCGGGCCTCGAGCTCGGCCCGTGTGCGGGAGTCCTCGCGCAGGAAGGCGGAGAGGGTGCGCAGCAGGGCCCCGAGATCCGTGCCGCCCACGTCCCGCGTGATCCGCAGCGCCTCGACGATCCGGTCCCCGACGGGATCGGCCAGTCGCACCTTGAGCCGGTCCAGACAGGCGGCGAAGTCGCCGCTGGCCTGGTAGTCCAGGGCGAACTCGGAGAAGGCGGGCCGCAGCCCCTCCGGACCCTTCCGGCTGAGCTGGACGAGCGCCTCGGGAAGGGAGAGCCCTGCGCGGATCGCGGAGTTGATGTGGTCCACGGCCTCCGGCCACACCTCGCGCATCGCCGTGGTGCGCCGCCGTGCTGCCGAACGCAGCAGAAGCACGGGCAGGACGGTGGAGATCGCTCCGATCGTGAGCGCCGGGACCAGCGCGTGCGAGACCGCCCAGAGCGTCGCGGTGACCACGAGCCCCAGCCCGGCGCTGAGCGCGGGCACCGCAGCGGGCGGCACGGTGCCCAGCCCCACCGTGATCAGGTCGTCTCGCAGGCGCTCCATCCACCGCGAGAGACGGCCCGGCCGTTGCACCGCCCCCTCCTGCTCCCACAGCGACCACCAGATCGCGAGGAGTCCGAGCCCGGCGACCAGGCCGAGGAAGGCGCCGTCGGTCATGCTGCGCTCCTGCCGCCGAGCAGGGCGGCGAGGTCGTGGCCCGCCCGGGCGAAGCGCTCGGCATGCGGGGGATGTCCGTCACCGCGCACGAGCCGGTCGCCCTGGAGCGAGAAGACATCGGTCACCTCGATGACCTCCTCCTCGACCCGCCCGCTGAGGCCGACGATCTCCCGGACCCGGCGGCGCCCGTCGGCGAGGATGTCGAGGTGGACGACCAGGTCGATGGAGCTCGCGACCGTCGGCACCACGAAGCGGCTCGAGACGTTCTCCCCGGCCAGCAGCGGCAGCGTGCACAGCTTCGTCACGGCGTCCCGCGCCGAGTTCGCATGGATGCTCGCAAGGCCCGGCAGGCCGCTGTTCAGGGCGATCAGCATGTCGAGGGACTCGGCCTCGCGCACCTCGCCGACGATGATGCGGCTGGGCCGCATCCGCAGCGCCTCCCGCACCAGGCGCCGCAGCGTGATCTCGCCGGTCCCCTCGAGGTTCGCCTGGCGGGTCTGCATCGCGACCACGTCCCGCAGGGCGAGGTTCAGCTCGAAGACCTCTTCAATGGTCACGATCCGTTCCCGTGCCCCCATCGACTGGGCGAGGCAGCGCAGGAAGGTCGTCTTCCCGGCCCCGGTCGCCCCGCTGGTGATGACGTTCAGCCCGGAGGCGATCGCGGCGTCGAGGAAGTCCGCGGCCTGCTGGGTGAGGGAACCGAGGGCGACCATGCCCTGGAGGTCGTGGGCGCCGGCGACGAACTTGCGGATGTTGATCGCCCAGTGGGTGCGGGTCACCGAGGGGATCACCACGTGGAGCCGGGACCCGTCCGGCAGCAGCGCGTCGACGAAGGGGCTGGACATGTCCAGGCGGCGCCCGCTGGAGACGAGCATCCGCTCGACGATCCCGCGCACCTCGTCATCGGTCAGCACGACGGTGGTCAGCTCGCTGCGCCCGTTCCTCGCCACGAACACCTGGGAGGGCGAGTTCAGCCAGATCTCCTCGATGCTCGGGTCGTCCAGCATCTCCTGCAGCGGGCCGAAGCCGCCGATCCGGGCCGCGACCTGCGCGACCATGGTGTCGTCGTCGTGCAGCACCGGCACCTCGCCCGAGGAGGAGCGACGGTCGTAGTCGGCGAGGACCTCGCGGATCAGCGGCTCGAGCTGATCGGCGTGCACGTCCAGGCCGCGGCGCCTGATCAGCTCCCGCGACTCGCTCTCGATGATGGTGGCGGCGTCCAACGTCTCCCCTCCCGGCCTACCGCCCGGTCCCACCACCGAGCGGTGCTGTGACGCAGATCGCGGCACGCGAGCTACTCTAGGGCGAAACTCCGTCGCTCGCCGCACGTCTCCAGGGAATGTGGACAACTCTCCCCGGCCCCTCCCATGGCAGGATGACAGCAGTCCACGAGCCGTCTTCCATCGAGGAGCTTCCCATGGCCGAGACCACCAGCGCGGGCGAGGACGCCCCGAAGCTGTCCCGTCCCACCCTGAAGTACATGGCCAAGCGCGTCATCGCCGAGTTCCTCCGCGACGGCGGCACCGATCAGGCCGCGAAGCTCACCTACTTCATGGTCCTCTCCATCGCGCCGACGCTGCTGGCGGTGTTCTCGCTGGCGACCCTGCTGCTGGCCGGGATCCAGGACCAGATCGCGGATCTGCTGGTGGACGTCGTCGAGCAGGCCGCCGGCGGCAGCGAGCTCGGCGCCGAGGACGCCGTCCGGGACACCGTCAGGTCCCTCATGGGCTCCGCGACCGGCGGTACGATCGCGCTGATCATCGGTATCGGTACGGCCCTGTGGTCGGCCTCGGCCTATGTGAAGGCGTACGGGCGGGTGGCCAATCAGGTCTACGAGGTCCCCGAGGGCCGCGGCCCGGTGCGCATGAACGGCACGATGCTGCTGCTGACCCTCGCGATGATCCTCGGGATCCTGCTGGTGATGGTCTCGCTGCTGCTGAGCGCCTCGCTGGTCGAGGGGCTGCTGGGGCCGATCGCCTCCTCCATCGGCGCCGAGGGCGTGCTCGCCTTCCTGCTGGACTCCTTCCTGCCGATCTGGGCCTGGGTGAAGTGGCCGGTGATCCTGGTGATCGCCTTCGCGCTGATCTCGCTGCTGTACTGGGGCGCGCCGAACATCGACAAGCCCTTCCGTTTCATCTCCCCCGGCGGGGTCTTCGCGATCCTCGGCATCGCGGTGGCCGGGGTGGCGCTGTCGATCTACATGGGCACCGTCGCCGGTTACTCCAGCTACGGCGCGATCGGCGGCATCATGGCCGTGCTCTTCGCGCTGTGGGTCATCAACATCGTGATCATCCTCGGCGCCGAGGTCGACGCCGAGTACGAACGCGCCCGCGAGCTCGAGGCCGGCAAGCCCGCCGAGGACTCCCTCGCCCTGCCGATGCGGGAGTCCTCCGGGGCGGAGAAGGCCGATCAGAAGCGCGAAGCGATCGTGGACGAGGGCCGCGACATCCGCCTGCGCAACCTCCACCACGATGCAGACGCCTACACCGGCGAGGACGCCCGCCTCACCCCGCGCCACGGCGTGCCGACCGTCTCCCCGGACACCGACCCCACCGCGTCGGACGGCGCGACGGACGCCCCGGGCGCTGGCGGCACGGATACCAAGGACTCCTGAGATGTGCGGGCGCTTCGCGTTCTTCCAGGAGATCGAGCCGCTGCTGGACGACCTCGGCGCGGTCGACCTCGAGGATCCGCGCCTGCGCTCGCGCTGGAACATCCCGCCGACCGCCCCGATCCACGTGGTCACCGAGTCGATCGACAAGGAGACCGGGCAGGTGCTGCGGGCGCTGCGCGCGGCGCGCTGGGGGCTGCTGCCGCCGTTCGCGAAGGACGAGTCCTTCTCCTCGCGCACCTTCAACGCCCGCCGCGAGACCCTCGGCGAGAAGCCCAGCTTCCGCGGCAGCCTCTCCCGCTATCGCGCGATCGTCCCGATGGACGGCTACTACGAATGGGTGCGCGACGACAAGGGCACGCGCAAGCAGCCGTGCTTCATCGCCCCGGCCGACGGCTCGCCCCTGCACATGGCGGCGCTGGTGTCCTGGTGGAAGGGCCCCGGCGGCCACGAGGGACCGGCCGCGAGCGAGGACGGCGCCTTCCTGCTCTCGGCCACGATCATCACCCGCGCCGCGACCGGCGAGCTCGCCGACATCCACGACCGCACCCCCGTGATGCTGCGCCGCGAGGCGGTCGATGCCTGGCTCGACACCGCGATGGACGACCGCCGCGCCGCCGCCGAGTGGATCCTCGAGGACTCCCACCTGATCGAGGACTCGAGCCTCGAGGTGCGCGAGGTCGACCCGGCCGTGGGGAAGGTCGGCAACGACGGCCCCGAGCTGCTCGAAGGACCGCAGCGGCTGCTGTGACGCAGCAGCTGTGAGGCGGCTCCCGCTCTCGCGGGCCCCGGGTCCGCCCCGGGTCTGACGCCTTCCCCGGCCCCCGCCCGTACCCTCGTGCCATGACCGACGGCCCCTCGCACGCCGCCCCCTCGCGGCCCGCCTCCCCCGACCGCGCACCGGCGTCGGAGGCCGAAGCGCGCTCCGGCCGGCACGACCCCTTCCGCTGGATCATCGAGAACCCCGGCACCGTCGACCTCATCGGCTTCGGCGCCGCGGCCCTGCTCGTCCTGCTCTTCGCCGTGGGCACCGGCTCCTTCGGCTGGTGGACGCTGTTCTCCGTGCCGATGGTGCTCGCCGGCGCGGTGTGCCGGGTGCGGCCGCTGCTGGGCGTGATCGTCATCGGCGGCCTCGCCGTGACCCACCTGCTGCTGAACATGCCCGTCGTCCTCGGCGATGCGATGACCTTCTACGCCATGTTCTGCGCCGTCGCCTACGGCACGCCCCTGGTCCACGGGATCGGGGCAGGTGCCGGCGTGCTCGGCACCCTCTCCCAGTCCGGGTACTGGGGCGTGCTCGCCCTGCGGGACGAGTACGGCGGGCCGATGCAGGCGGCGGTGACCTTCCTGGGCCTGAACGTCGTCGGCACCATCACGATCGTCGCGATCTGGGCGCTGGCGAACCTGCAGCGCGCCCGGGTGCGCCAGCTCGCCCTCACCCGGGACCGGGCCGAGCAGGCGGTGCGCGAGCGGGAGCAGCGCACCGCGCTCGCCGTCGCCGACGAACGGGCCCGCATCGCCCGGGAGATGCACGACGTGGTCGCCCACTCCCTCTCGGTGATCATCGCGCAGGCCGACGGGGGCCGCTTCGTCGCCGCGCAGAAGCCGGAGAAGGCGGTCGAGGTACTCGGCACCATCGGCGAGACCGGTCGCGCGGCGCTCGCCGACATGCGCTCCCTGCTGGGCGTGCTGCGCCAGGAGGACGAGACCAGCTTCGGCCCGCAGCCCGGCCCGGAGCAGCTGCCCGACCTCCTCGAGCGCGTCCGCGCCGCAGGGCTCGAGGTGTCCCTCGAGGTCGACGGCGCGCTCGAGGGGATCCCCCAGGCCGTCGGCATGTCCGTGTTCCGCCTCGTGCAGGAAGCGCTGACCAACGTGCTCAAGCACGCCGGACCGGGAGCGACCGCCTCCGTGCGCCTGCACCGCACCGCCGCCGATCTCACGCTCGAGGTGATCGACGACGGCCGCGGCACCGACCCCGACTCCGACGGGCTCGGCCACGGACTGACGGGCATGCGGGAGCGGATGAGCGTCTTCGGCGGCACGCTGCAGTCCGGGCCGCTGCCCTCGCGCGGCTATCGTGTCCGTGCGACGGTGCCGCTCGTCCCCGCCTCCGACCCGGCCGCGCCCCGGGCACCGTCCGACATCCCGCCCGCCGCCGCGCATCCTCCAGGAGAGACCCGATGACCGAGACCGACTCCCGCCCCCTGCGCGTCGCCCTCGTCGACGACCAGCCGCTCGTGCGCACGGGCTTCGCGATGGTCATCGACTCGCAGGACGACATGGAGGTCGTGCTCCAGGCGACCGACGGGTCCGAGGCGGTGCGCGAGCTGTCCGCCCGCAGCGTCGACGTGGTGCTGATGGACGTGCGGATGCCCAGGATGGACGGCATCGAGGCGACCTCGACCCTGCTGGAGCGCCTGCCCGCCGAGCGGGCCCCGAAGATCATCGTGCTGACCACCTTCGACCTCGACGAGTACGTCGTCGCGGCGATCCGCGCCGGCGCCAGCGGGTTCCTGCTCAAGGACGCCCAGCCCGAGGACCTCCTCGGCGCGATCCGCACCGTCCACCGCGGCGACGCGGTGATCGCCCCCTCGGCCACTCGCCGGCTCCTCGCCCGGGTCGTCTCCACGCCCGAGCCCGCCGAGCAGGACACCTCCGTCCTCGACGAGCTCACCGAGCGGGAGCGCGAGGTGCTGACCCTGATGGGGCGCGGCTTCTCGAACCGGGAGATCGGGGCGGAGCTGTTCGTCGCCGAGGCTACGGTGAAGACCCATGTGGGACGGGTCCTGGCGAAGCTCGGCGCCCGCGACCGGGTCCAGGCCGTCATCATCGCCTTCGAGACGGGCCTGGTCTCCCCCGGCGAGCACTGAGCGGCAGGGCCTCCGCAGCGCAGGGCGGGCGTCGCCGGCGCCCGACGGGCCGCCGGCGGGCCAGGACTCCGCGCGCCGCGCCCGGGTCATCCCCCGGTATGACCCCTCCCCCTCCCGGGGGCCCTCTCCCGGCGCGAGCGCACGACCGTGGGCTGACGACGGCCGGGGCCCTGCTCGGGAAGCATCGGAGTCGACACCCCGACCCCGTCACGAAGGAGTCCCGATGACGACCGCCGCCCAGGCCGCACCCCCGCCCTCCGCCGGCACCGCAGGCGATCCCGTCGCGCTGCGTGCCCGCGCCGTCACCCGCACCTACGGCACCGGCGCCGGGACGGTCACCGCGCTGGACGCCGTGGACCTCGACATCGCCCGCGGCGCGTTCACCGCGATCATGGGCCCTTCGGGCTCCGGCAAGTCGACGCTGCTGCACGTCCTGGCCGGCCTCGACGAGGTCAGCTCAGGTTCGATCGAGCTCGAGGGCACCGAGCTGACCACGCTGCGCGACGACGCCCTGACCCGGCTGCGCCGCGAACGGATCGGCTTCGTGTTCCAATCCTTCAACCTCCTGCCGATGCTGACCGCCGAGCAGAACATCCTGCTGCCGCTCGAGCTCGCCGGCACCCGGGTGGACCGGGCCTGGCTCGAGACCCTCACCAGTGCCTTCGGCATCGCGGACCGGCTGGACCACCTGCCCTCCCAGCTCTCCGGCGGACAGATCCAGCGCGTGGCGATCTCCCGCGCCCTGGTCACCTCCCCCGCCGTGGTCTTCGCCGACGAGCCCACCGGCAACCTCGACTCCCGCACCACCGAGGAGGTGCTGGACTTCCTGCGCCTCTCCGTCGACGAGTTCGGGCAGACCGTCGTGATGGTCACCCACGAGCGCGACGCCGCCGAGCGCGCCGACCGGATCCTCACCCTGGCCGACGGCCGGATCGCCGCCGACGAGGACCTCCGCTCCCGGCGGGGCGCCCCGGCCGACCTCGCCGCGCGCGCCCAGGAAGGGCAGCGCTGATGGCCCGCTCCACCGTCAAGCTCACGCCCCTGCGACGCCATCTCGCCGCCGTCATCACCATCGCCCTGTCCTGCGCCTTCGTCGCGGTGATGGTGCTGGCCGGGAACCTGATGCAGGCCTCCCTGCGCTCCCAGGCCTCCCAGATCTACGAGGGAGCGGACCTCGCGGTCACCCGCGAGCTCAGCGACGAGGACTGGGCCGCCGAGGAGCCGCTGGAGGCTCCCGAGGTCGAGGGCGCCGAGGCCGTGTGGCCCGCCCCCCAGAGCTACCTCGAGGCGAGCTCCACCTCCGGCAGCGGCTTCTTCGAGGCGACGATGCTCCCGCCCGGCCAGGAGGACGACCTGGAGGAGGGCCGCGCCGCCGGCTCCGAGTCCGAGATCGTGCTCAGCCGCTCCGCGGCCGACACGCTCGACGTCCGCGTCGGCGACCCGATCGCCGTGGACGTCGCCGGCGCCACCGATCCCGAGGCCGCGGGCGAGGACGCGGAGACCACCCTCGAGGTGGTCGGGATCGCCGCGGACCCGGCCGGCGCCGTCTTCGGCGGGACACCCCGCCTGGTGGTCCAGGACGTCAACGCCGCGACCGTGCTCGGGCCGAGCGCCGGGACGCTCACCGACACCTGGCTCGCCACCGTCCCCGACGGGACCGACCCCGCCGAGGCGGCCGAGACCGCCCAGGACGCCGCCGGGCCCGGGATCGCCGTGCACAGCGTCGAGGAGGCCGAGGAGGAGGCCGCCGGGCAGTTCCTGCAGGGCTTCGCCGCCTTGGGCCTGGTGCTGGCCGTGTTCGTCGTGATCGCCCTGTTCACCAGCGCCGTCGTCATCGCGAACACCTTCGCGGTCACCCTCGCCCAGCGCACCCGCTCCCTCGCCCTGCTGCGCACCCTCGGCGCGACCCGCTCCCAGGTCCGTTCCGTCGTGCTGCGGGAGTCGCTCGTCGTGGGCGCGCTCGGCGCCGTGCTCGGCGTGGTCGCCGGCCACCTCCTGGTCCAGGCCGCCCTCGCGGGCGCCGCGGCCGTCGGCTGGCTGCACGGCGTCGCGCCCGTCCCGGTGAGCCTGTGGTCGGTGCTGCTGCCGCTGCTCGCCGGCATCGCGATCACGGTCCTGGCGAGCCTCGCCCCGATCCGCTCCGCCACCCGGGTCGCGCCGCTGCAGGCGCTGCGCCCGGCACCGCCCGCCGCCACGCGCGGGCTCGGGGCGCGGGGCGTGCTCGGCCTGCTCGCCGTGGTGGCCGGCGTCGCCGCGCTCGTGGCCGGCACGGTGCTGTCCGTGCGCGGCAGCGCCGGTCCCGGCATCCTCGCGGCGATCGCGGGCGGGATCGTGAGCTTCACCGGCCTGATGCTCGTGCTCGTGGTGCTCACTCGTCCTCTCGCAGCGCTCGCGGCCCGGGTCGGGGCGCTGCTGGGCGGGCTGCCCGCCCGGATCGCGGGCGCGAACGTGGCCCGCAATCCCCGCCGCAGCGCGGCGACGATCGCGGCGCTGCTGATCGGCACCACCCTCATGACGATGATGACCGTCGGGGCCCGCACGGCCGAGGCGACGCTCACCTCGGAGCTGGACTCGCGTCGCCCGATCGACCTGGTCCTCTCCGCCGACGAGATGCCCGCGGACGCCGCCGAGCAGATCGCCGCGATCGACGGGATGGACTCCGCCCTCGCCGGTGCGCGCGGGGACGTGGAGGTCGGCGCCGACGAGCCGATGACCCTGTACTCCGCGAGCCCGGAGACGGTCCGGGAGATCTCCCACCGGCCCGAGATGGCGGACGAGCTCGCCGACGGGACCGTGCTGCTGGGGCAGGAGCGCGCCGAGCGGTTCGGGCTCCACGACGGGCAGGTGCTCTCCCTGGAGGGAGCCGACGGGCAGAACCACGACCTGCGCGTGCACGTCGATGCGAACCTGCAGATGTCCCTGGTGACCCCCGGCACTCTCGAGGAGCTCCTCGGGGAGGGCACCACCCCGACCGTGCTCGCCGACTTCGCCGACCCCGGCACCGCCGAGCGCGAGGGCGTGGACGTGCACGAGCTGATCACCTCCGTCGAGACGGTCACCTCGGGCGACGGCTTCGAGGGGGCGAGCAGCGACGCCGGCGGTGCCGAGCGGGAGTCCTACGCGCAGATCCTCGACGTGCTGCTGGGCATCACGGTCGGCCTGCTCGCGGTCGCGGTGCTCGTCGCACTGGTCGGCGTGGCGAACACGCTCAGCCTGGGCGTGGTCGAGCGGACCGGCGAGAACGCGCTGCTGCGGGCGCTGGGCACCACGCGCCGGCAGATGCGGGCGATGCTCGGCTGGGAGGGGCTGCTCCTCGCGGCCGTCGGCGCCGTGCTGGGCCTGCTGATCGGCAGCCTCTACGGCGTGCTCGGCATCATCGCGATCCTGGGCTCGACCTATCCGGTCTCGATCACGATCCCCTGGGACCGGCTCGCGATCGTGCTCGTGCTGGCCCTGGCCGCCGGGGCGCTCGCCTCGGTGCTGCCGGGACGGTCCGCCGCGCGCACCGCGCCCGCTGCCGCCCTCGCCTCGGGCGACTGAGGGCCGGACCGGTCGCGGCCGGGCCCCGTCGGACATGCGCTGTCCGGCGGGGCCCGGGTCAGTCCAGCCGCGAGGGCAGCGGGGTCGAGCGCACCAGGCGGGCGAGCTGCACGAACGCCACGATCGCGAGCAGGATCGCGAGCCCGCCCTGCCAGACCATCCCGGAACTGAGCATGCTGGCCCCCACGAGGGCCTGGAACAGCTGCCAGGTGATCCCGAAGCCTGTCCCGAACCGGCCCCTGACGAGCACCGAGCGGGCGGCGACCGCGACGCCGACGGCGAACAGCAGCAGGAACAGGCCCAGCCCGATCCCGAGCCTGCCCGCGACCCCGCCGCCCGCGGCGGCGAGGAGGAAGTAGCTCGCCGTCACCACCAGCAGCAGGGCCTCCAGGCCCAGCAGGACGGCGGCGACGGGCCGCGAGCGCGGCGAGGGATCCTCGGCGTCGACGGGCCGGGAGGGACGTGCGGCGGTGGGCATGGGGGCACTGTATCGGTCGTCACCGGTCGCCGGAGGCCCGCTCCTGAAGCACCTCCGCTCACTGCTGGCAACGGCTTCGTGCCCGGCATCACCCCCTCCGCGCTCCCGGAGGTCCCCGTGTGGGAAGTGCCACCAGGCCCGGTGGTCCAGACCCTTGTCGACGTCACGAGATGCCGCCGAGAATGGACAGCGGCTCGTCCCGCCGAGGCCGACGGATGCGCATCGCATCCGGCCGGGCGACGGCGAGCGGAGAACCCGAGAACGCCCCGCAGGGAGCGACCCTCGCCGCGCCTCGCCCCGCTCCGGGGCCGGGCGCGACGTCCTGGAAAGAGAGAGTGACGATGGACTGGCGCCACCGTGCCGAGTGCCTCAACCATGATCCCGAGCTGTTCTTCCCGATCGGGAACACCGGACCGGCGATCACGCAGATCCAGGAGGCGAAGGCGGTGTGCCAGAAGTGCGACGTCATGACGGCGTGCCTCAAGTTCGCGCTCGAGACCGGTCAGGACTCCGGCGTCTGGGGCGGTCTGTCGGAGGACGAGCGCCGCTCCCTCAAGCGCCGCAACGCGCGCGCCCGCCGCGCGAGCTGACCTCCCGGAGGACGGCTCGGACCGCCCGGCGGCCGTCTCAGATGGTCAGCGGGTCCAGGTAGACGTCGACGACCGCGCGGGTACCTCCCTCGGGACGATCCTCCCAGGTCAGCGTGCCGCCGAGCTGCCCCTGCACGAGCGTCAGGGCGATATTCGTGCCGAGCCCGGTCGGCTTCGCGGCGCCCATCCCGTTGCCGTCGTCCTCGATGCAGATCACGAGGTGGGATCCCGTCCGCTCGCTGCGGATCGTGAGCGTCCCGCCGGTCTCGGAGAGCCCGTGCTCGACCGCGTTGGTCGCCAGCTCCGTGACCACGAGCGCGAGCGGCGTCGCCTCCTCGGCGCGGATCGTGCCGACCCGCCCGATCTTCTCCGTGCGCACCTCGACCTGCGCATCCGCGATCTGCGGCGTGCCCACGCGGTGCACGGTCGCGCTGGCGGCGTCGACCGCGAGCCGCAGGCACCGGTCGATCACCTCGTCGAAGTGGACCGCCTCCTCGGAGCCCTGCAGCAGCGACTCGTGCACGAGGGCGATCGTGGAGACGCGGCGCATCGCCTCGGCGAGCGCCTCGCGGGCCTCGTCGGTCTTCATCCGCCGCGACTGCATCCGCAGCAGCGCCGCGACGGTCTGGAGGTTGTTCTTCACCCGGTGGTGGACCTCGCGGATCGTCGCGTCCTTGGTGATCAGCTCGCGCTCCCGCCGCCGCAGCTCGGTCACGTCGCGCACGAGGATCACGGCGCCGGTGCGCCGGCCGTCCTCGGTCAGCGGCACGGCGCGCAGGGAGAGGGTCCCGCCGCGGGCCTGCATGTCCGAGCGCCAGGCGGCCCGGCCCATCAGCACCAGCGGCAGCGACTCGTCCACGGGGCTGCGGGACTGCAGCACCTCCGTGGACAGCTCGGCGAGGGTGGCGCCGGTCATGTCCCCGTCGATGCCGAAGCGGTGGAAGGCCGAGCGGGCGTTCGGGGAGGTCCACTTCACGACACCGGCCTCGTCGAGCTCGACCACGCCGTCGCCCACCCGGGGCGCGCCGCGGCGAGGCGGGATCGGGGCGCCCTCGATGGGGAACGCCCCGTTCTGCAGCATGTCCAGCAGACGCGCGCCGAGGAGGCGCTGATGGATCTCGTTGTCGCTCGGGGCGCCCTCGGGCTCCGGCGACTCGGCGGCGAGGACGGCGAGAGTGCGTCCGTCCTTGCGGACCGGGACGAGCACGCCGGTCGCGCTGCGGCCCTCCCGCTGGATCGGGGTGGGCTCCGCGGCGGGATCGCCGCCGGCGAGGAGGCGGGAGATCTCCGCGCCCTCCGGGTCCGGCGCGGATCCGTCGTCGGCCCGGTGCTCGGTGCCGACGGGGTCCTCGTAGTACACGGTCGAGCCCGTCGCCGGGCGGCAGTGCGCCACGGCCAGCGGCCCCTCGTTCTCGGCCAGCCACAGCACGAGGTCGGAGCGCAGCAGGTCGGAGAGCAGGTTCCAGTCCCCGACGAGGTGCTGCAGCCAGTCCGCCTCCTTCTCGGTGAGATCGCGGTTGTCGGCGAGGAACTTGGACAGAGACGGCATGGGCCAAGGATAGGGGTCCCGACCCCGTCGTCCGCGAATCGCCCACCCAGCCCCCGGCCCGGGTCCGCGACGGGTCCGGCGGACGGCTCCCGCTGTTCTAGGCTGGCGCGGAATCGTCCCGAAGGAAGGACCCCGATGAAGCTCCGCGAGACCCTGCACCTGCCCCTGCCTGCCCGCGCCGCCGCCGTGATGTACGCCGATGCGCAGTACACGGCGATCCGGCGGGACACCCTCGGCGCCACCGACGCGTCCTCGCACGTCGACGGCGACCCCTCCGGCGCGTTCACGGTCACCTCCGAGCTGTCCCTGCCCACCGACCGAGTGCCGGACATCGTCAGGCCCTTCGTCGGCTCCTCGGTGACGGTGCGGGAGGTGCAGACCTGGTCCGCGCCGGGCGAGGACGGCTCCCGCACGGGCACGATGCGGCTGGACGTCGTGGGCACCCCGGCCGGTCTCACGGCCACGCTGCGGCTGCGGACGGCGGATCAGGAGCGCAGCGAGGTCGAGATCGACGGCGACCTGGTGGCGAAGGTGCCGCTGCTGGGGCCGCGCATCGAGAAGGCCGCCGTGCCCTACGTCTCCACGGTGCTGCGCGCGGAGGAGCGTTCCGCGGCGACCTATCGGGACCGGCAGGGCGCCTGAGGCCGACGGCCGTTCAGCCCTCGGTCGTGGCTCCGTCCAGATAGGCGAGCGCATCCGCGGCCTCCGTGGCGTCGAACCACAGCAGAGCGGGGTCGGTGTCGTCGGCCTCCGCCGCGGCGGCGTCGAGCTCGGTGACGTGGAAGCTCGCGATCCTCGCCGAGGCGGAGGAGACGAGCACCGTGCCGAAAGCCCCGCCGTCGGCGGCCTCGCCGAGCGCGGCATCGGGGACGTCGGCCGCGACGACGAGCGCGCGCTGGTTCGCGGAGCCGGTCCCGTAGGCGACGTGGACGGCGTCCTGCAGCGCCTCGTACTCGAGGTCCTCGAGGTCCTCCCCCGGGAAGCCGCGCTGCGCCGCGGCGGTCACGGCCCAGGCCGGGCGGCCCTCCGCGAGCTCGAGCCGGGTGCTCGCGAGCTCGAGCGCGGCACGGTCCGGTGCGGTCAGCGGAAGGTAGATCCTCATGGCGTCATCCTCTCACCCGCCCGCCGTGACGTCGGCCTTCTCCTCCGCCGCGGTCGAGCTCTCCTGCGCGGGGTCCGGGACGAGCAGGGAGGAGGCGATCTCGCGCAGCCCTCGGCGCAGCGCGGAGCGTGCGGCGGCCTCGGACAGCAGCGCCCCGTCCCAGGCGGCGGTGCGGCAGGAGACCGGGTCGTCCGGCAGCAGGTGCAGGGAGTCGACCGGCATCCGGGAGGCGATCAGCTCACGGATCCGGTCTCCGGGCACGGGTGATCCCGCACGGTTGACGATGACGTGCAGCTCCTCCACCCCGAGCTCCTGCAGCCGGGTGTGATCGCGCAGCAGGCGCGTGATGCTCACCGGGTCCGCGGCGACCACCGCGATCACGGCGTCGGCGGCTTCCAGGGCGCTGAGCGCCGCGGCGTTGCGCTGGGGCGCAGCGGTGTCGTAGCTGAGCTCCTCGTCCTCCTCGAGGACGGGTGCGATGTCCGCCACGACGATCCCGCCGCGCCGGCGCAGGGCGCTCCACACGCCGTCCATCGCCCCGCGGCGCAGCTCGGCCCATCGCGCGGGCACGCCGATGCCGCTGAGCAGGCGGAGATTCGTCTGGACGACGGGAAGGAGCGCGTCGAGGGTCTCCTCGGTGAGGGTGTCGCGGTCGTGGGCGCGAGCGGCGGCGACGAGCCCGGGCGCCTCGTCGAGCACTCCGAGCATCTGGCTGAGCGAGGGGCCGTAGGTGTCGGCATCCACCAGGACGGTGCCGTGCCCGGCGAGCGCCGCCTCGGCGGCCAGGTTCGCGGCGACGGTCGAGCGGCCGGGCGCTCCTGCGGGACCCCAGACGGCCACCAGTCGTCCGGTCTCCCGCTCCGATGCCGGCTCCTCGCCCTCCTGCACCCAGCCGGAATGCTCCTCGTCGGAGGAGACCGCGGCGGTGACGGCGGCGAGGATCTCCTCGATCGGCGCGTCGGCCTCGAGCACATGGCGCAGGCCGACGGTCGTGCCCTCGGCCTCCTCGCGGGAGCGCAGCCCGATCACGGCCGCGCTGCGGAGCATGGAGGCGACGGCGTCGCGGCTGAGCCCGCGCACGGACAGGTCGATCAGCACCACGTCCCCGATGCCCGCGGCGACCACGGCGAGGGTCTCGGTGAGGTCGGCGCAGCGCCTCACCACCCGTGCCGGGCGGGTGCGGTCCATCGCGAGGTCGTGGACGATCCGCACCTCCTCGCTGCCGGAGGCGCACAGGACGATGTCGATCACGGCGTGACTCCGTGGGCTCCGGGCACCCCGATGACGTCCAGGCGCTCGTCCTGGGAGAGCACCTCGAGCACGGCGGCGAGATCCTCGGCGGGCACCAGCACCTCGACCGACATCGAGCGCATCCCCAGCGAGCTGCCCTCGTCGATGCGACGCACGACGGCATCGGGCACCAGCAGCTCCGCCTCGCCCGTGCCGCCGTCGGCGACGGAGGGCGAGGTGTGCCACAGCTCCACGGATGCTCCCGCGACCACGGACTCGGCGACGGTCTGCTCGACGGGGATCACCACGGGCCGCAGCGGGACGTCCCCGCTCTGTCCGACGGCGGAGACGGGCAGGAGCTCGCCGGCCTGGACGGCCGCGGTGGCGACGGCGCCCTCGGGGATGGCCTCGAGCGTGCCGATGTACTGATCGCGGTGATCCCCGAGCCGGAGCTCGACGGTCGCGAGGTCCGCGCTCTCCAGCGGATCGCCGGGGACGATCGTGCCGCGGGCGACGAGCACCGGGGTGGTGGCAGAGAGTCTCGAGACCAGCAGCGCCCCCATCAGCACGCTCGCGAGCACGAGGACGATCCCGACGATCAGGCGCGGATCCTTCCATCGCGGTCGGCGCAGCCTCATCACCGGTGCATCGGCCCCCACTGTCATCCTCCGGCCCCTTCGTCCGTCCCCTCGGCGTCGGCCCGCTGCTGACGGACCTGACGGGAGGTTACGGCAGTCCGGGCCGGGATGGGGGCGGACCGCCGTCGTTGTGGACAGCCCAGTCCGCAGGACGATCCCCTCCTCCGAGACGCCGGGGCTGTCCACATCCCGGGGGCGGGTGCCCCGGCGAGGTGAGAGACTGTGCGCAGCACTGCCCCGTCCCGGCCGGAAGGATCATCGATGCCGCCACGCTTCGTCCCGCTCTCCGATGTCGCGGAGACGCTGTCGATCTCGGCCTCGCAGGCCTACGCCCTGGTGCGCTCGGGCGAGCTGCGGGCGATCAAGGTGGGCGGTCGCGGTCAGTGGCGGGTCGAGGTCAGCGAGCTCGAGTCCTACATCGAGCGCAGCTACCGCCGCACCGAGGCGCTCCTCGAGGAGGAGCGGGCCCTCGAGCGCGACGCCGCCGAGGGACGCTCCTGAGCCGTCGCGGAGCCTGAGCTCCGGCGCGGTCCGCTCAGCGCGGCAGCACGGCCAGCAGCGAGTCCGTCGTCACGGTGAGCCGCGTGGAGCCCGGCACGCTCGCGGACTCCCCCGTCGGCAGCGAGAGAACGTCCAGGGTGTCCGCGCCGACGGCGGCGATCCGCCCGAGGACTGCCCCCGCGCTCGTCTCCAGCCGGACCACGCTGCGATCACGCGCGATCTCACGCAGCACAGAGCCGAGCCCGAGCGGCGAGCGCAGCGTGGCTTCCGCGGGCCGCGCCCGGGAGGAAAGCCCCTCGACGATCCCGATCGCGGCCAGCGGCACGACGGCACGCTGCGCGCTGCGGGTCTCGCGCAGCGCCACCCACTCCGCTCCCACCTCCTGCACGACGCCGGACAGGCGCAGGTCTGCGCCGATGTGCACGGTCAGCTCGCGCTCGCCCGCGCCGCGCAGCCGATCGGCCAGGGTGAGCTGGGCGCGCTCGGCGCGCGCGAGATCCTCGGAGACCGCCCGCAGCTCCTCCTGCTCATGGTGCTCGAGCCGCCCCTCGAGGTCCTCGAAGATCCTCTCGAAACGCATGGGCTCACTCTAGAGCGCCCGGCCTCCGCGAAGGGCGGCCCCCGCGACGAGCGGTGCGACCTCTCCTCCACAGCCGCCTCGGATCAACAGGCGCGCTCGAGGCGGTTGCGTCCCGCATCACACCCGGCTACCTTTCTGCATACGCGATCGAATCGCAGCAAACTGCATCAAACGACATCCACGATGAGGACGTCCGTCGGAGGAACCGGCGGCGACCCGGACGAGGCGAGGGGACGGTCATGGGGGACAGCGGACAGGCGCAGGGGGCGCGGGGAGCGGGGACCTCCCTGCTGGGCACCGTGCTCGCCGGCGGCGGTGCGTGCGCGATGAGCGCCGCGGCGGCGAGCCTTCGCCGCGGGACCCGGGGCGTGCACGGCCAGGAGCAGCTGATCGGCTGGATGCTGCTCGGCCTCGCCGCGGCGGGCGCTCTGCTGTGCCTCTATCTCGCCCTGGTATGGGCCCTGGCCGCCGCGATCCAGCTCGCCGGTCCCGCGGGACGCCTCGGCCGGGTGCTGCTCCCGGCGCTGCGGGTGCTGGCGCCGCGCCTGGCGCGCCGAGTGAGCATGGGCGCGGCCGTCGCGACCGCCGCCACCGGGCTGGTGCTCGGCCCCGCGCTCGCGAGCGAGCAGGTCCCCGGCGGGCCCGAGGAGCGTCCCACGGTCCTCCAGACCTCGCAGCTGCTGCCGGAGGAGGATCCCGTGGCGGCCCACGAGAGCGAGGACGGGCCCGAGGAGCCCCTCCCCTCGCTCGGCTGGGGCGGTGATCCCGCGCAGGGAGCGGCCGAGCCGGAGACGGCCGACGCGGAGGAGCCCCCTGCCGAGGAGACCGCCGCCGGGGCGGGAGCCGGCGACGAGGACGCTCCGCGCGGCGCGCAGGAGTCGACCGACTCTAAGACGCCGCCCGCCGGCGTCCCGGAGGAGTCCGACGCCCCCGACGGGGGCGACGCCGCCGCCCAGGATCATGGGTCCGAGGAGGGCACCGGTCGCGACGCCGACGAGGAGGCCGACTCGACGCGGCGCACCGTGGTGGTCCAGCCGGGGGACTCGCTGTGGTCCATCACCGATGACGTGCTCGGCCCCGCGCCGGAGGATCCCGCGCTGCTGGCGAGCTCCTGGCCGCTGCTGCACGAGGCGAACCGCGCCGTGATCGGGGACGATCCCGATCTGCTGCGGCCCGGCCAGGTGCTCACCGTGCCGGCCGCGCTCGACGAGGAGGCGGCGTCATGAGCACCACTGATCAGCGTCCCGTCCACGCCGCTGTGCGACCCGGCGCTCGCGCGTCCGAGGATCCGCTGCTGGTGGAGCGGATGATCGAGCCGGTCGCGCGCCGGGCGGTCGAGATCATCCGCGACATGTGCCCGGCCAGCGCCCTGTCGCGCCTGGTGACCCCCGAGGTCGCGCAGACCCTGGCGCGACGGGCGGCGCTCACACGACGGCTGCGCTCCGCGACGGGCTATGCGCCGCCGCGCCAGCTGGTCGTCACCGGCGTGCGCACCTGCGTGGTCAATCCGCAGACCGTCGAGGCGAGCTGCGTGCTGCGCGAGCCGGACCGGGCCCGCTTCCTCGCCATGCGCTGGGAGCTGCGGCACACCGGGTGGCGGGTGACGGTCCTCGAGATCGGATGAGAGGGACGATCAGCCCTTGCGGCGCCGGCCCGCGCGGCGCTGGGCACGGTTCATCCCGTCACCCTGCGGAGCGCCCTCGGGCTTGTCGGAGACGGTCTCGGCCGCCGGGGCGTCCCCGGTGCGGGCGCGGCGACGGCGCTGGGCGCGGGTGAGCGTGCCGACGTCCTGCACGCCGCTGCCCTCGGCGGAGCTGTAGCGCAGCTGACGGTCGCTCGGGCCGTCGTCGAGCCCCTTGGCGCGCAGCACTACGCTGCTCTCGGCCTCGAGCTGCTCGGCGCGGGAGTCCTCCCCCTCCTCCGATGCGTCGGCCGCTGCGGCGTCGGCGTCCTCGGAGCCGCTCTCCGGACGCTCGCCGTCGGCTCCCGTGCGCTCCGCGAACCTGGCGCCTCCCCCGGCGTCCGCGGTGCCCGCGGCGGCGTCGGTCGCCTCCGCATCGGCGGACGGCGCCTCCGGATCGGTGCCCGACCCCGCCCCGTCGGCCGTCGTCGGCGCAGCCGCTCGGGCGCTCGCGCCGCGCAGCAGGGCGCTGACCGCCTTCGGCACGACGGACTGGGGCTTCTCGACCTGGACCTCGAGGTTGTAGACGTAGCCGACCACGTCCTCCTTCACCCCGGCCATCATGTCGTTGAACATGAGGTGGCCCTCGCGCTCGTACTCGATGAGCGGGTCGCGCTGGGCCATGGCGCGCAGGCCGATGCCCTCCTTGAGGTAGTCCATCTCGTAGAGATGCTCGCGCCAGCGGCGGTCCATCACCGACAGCAGCACGCGGCGCTGCAGCTGGTGCAGCCCCTCCTCGCCGAGCTCCTCCTCACGCTTCTCGTAGGCGACCCGGGCATCGGCGAGGATCTCCTCCTTCAGCAGCCCCGCCTCGAGGTTCTCCTTGCCGCCCACCTCGTCGATCACGTCCTGCGGGGTGAGGGAGACGGGGAAGGCCGGGCGCAGCGCGCCCCACAGCTCCTCGAGGTCGACGTCCTCGGCGGGCTTGCCGGCGGTGTGCGCGTCGACCGTGCCGCCGATGACCTCCTCGATGAAGCGCTCGATGTGCTCATCGAGCTCCTCGCCCTCGAGGATGCGCGAGCGCTCCTCGTAGAACTTCCGGCGCTGCTTGGTCAGCACGTCGTCGTACTTCAGCACGTTCTTGCGGATCTCGGCGTTGCGGGACTCGATCGAGTTCTGCGCGCGCTGGATCGCACCGGAGACCATCCGCCCGGTCAGCGGGATCGACTCGTCCACCCCGCCGCGGGCGAGCAGCGACTCGGCGGCCCCGGAGTTGAACAGCCGCATCAGATCGTCCTGGAGGGAGAGGTAGAAGCGGGACTCCCCCGGGTCGCCCTGTCGGCCGGAGCGGCCGCGCAGCTGGTTGTCGATACGGCGCGACTCGTGCCGCTCGGTGCCCAGCACGTACAGTCCGCCGAGCTCGACGACCTCGTCGTGCTGCTCGGCGACCTCCTCCTTCGCCCGCTCGATCGCCTCGTCCCAGGCCGCCTCGTACGCCTCCTGGTCCTCCTCGGCGTCCAGGCCGCGCCGCTCCAGCTCGGCGTGGGCCATGAACTCGACGTTCCCGCCGAGCATGATGTCGGTGCCGCGCCCGGCCATGTTCGTCGCGACGGTGACCGCACCCTTCGCGCCGGCCATCGCGACGATCGCCGCCTCCCCGGCGTGGTTCTTGGCGTTGAGCACCTCGTGGGTGACGCCCTGGGCGGTGAGCAGCTTCGAGAGGTACTCGGACTTCTCCACGCTCGTGGTGCCCACCAGCACCGGCTGTCCCTTCTCGTGGCGCTCAACGATGTCCTCGACGACCGCGTCGAACTTCGCCTTCTCGGTGCGGTAGATGCGGTCGGCCTGGTCCTCCCGACGCATCGGGCGGTGCGTCGGGATCGGCACGACGCCGAGCTTGTAGGTGTTCATGAACTCGGCGGCCTCGGTCTCGGCCGTGCCGGTCATGCCCGAGAGCTTCTCGTAGAGCTTGAAGTAGTTCTGGAGGGTGATCGTGGCGAGGGTCTGGTTCTCCGCCTTGATCTTCACCCCCTCCTTCGCCTCGATGGCCTGGTGCATGCCCTCGTTGTAGCGTCGGCCGGCGAGGATGCGCCCGGTGTGCTCGTCGACGATCATCACCTCGCCGTTGAGGACCACGTAGTCCTTGTCCCGCTTGAACAGCTCCTTGGCCTTGATGGCGTTGTTCAGGAAGCCGATCAGGGGCGTGTTCAGCGACTCGTAGAGGTTGTCGATGCCGAGGTGGTCCTCGACCATGTCGATCCCGGACTCGAGCACGCCCACGGTGCGCTTCTTCTCGTCGACCTCGTAGTCGCGGTCGCGGCGCAGGAGCCTCACGACCTTCGCGAACTCGCTGAACCACTTGTTCGCGTCCCCCGAGCCGGGCCCGGAGATGATCAGCGGCGTGCGGGCCTCGTCGATGAGGATCGAGTCGACCTCGTCGACGATCGCGAAGAAGTGGCCGCGCTGCACTCGCTCCTCGGGCGAGAGGGCCATGTTGTCGCGCAGGTAGTCGAAGCCGAACTCGTTGTTCGTGCCGTAGGTGATGTCGGCCGCGTACTGCTCGCGCCGCTCCTCCGGGGTCATCCCGGACTTGATCACGCCGGTGGTCAGGCCCAGCGAGCGGAACACGCGACCCATCAGGTCGCTCTGGTAGCCGGCGAGGTAGTCGTTGACCGTCACGATGTGCACGCCCTTGCCCGCCAGGGCGTTGAGATAGGCGGGCAGGGTCGCGACCAGGGTCTTGCCCTCACCGGTCTTCATCTCGGCGATGCGGCCGCGGTGCAGGGCGGCACCGCCCATGATCTGCACGTCGTAGGGGCGCTGGCCGAGGGTGCGGTGCGCGGCCTCGCGCACGGCCGCGAACGCCTCGACCTGGATGTCGTCGAGGGTCTCGCCGTCCTCGAGCCGCTGCTTGAAGTGGTCGGTCTCGGCGCGCAGCTCCTCGTCGGAGAGCTCCGAGAAGACGTCCTCCGCCTCGCCCACGCGCTGCGCGATGGATTCGAGCCTGCGGACCTCCCGCCCTTCGCCGGCGCGCAGGATCTTGTCGAAGAGGTTGACCACTCGTGTGCTCCCGTAGGTGTTGGGGACGTCCCCATGGACGGCTGATGCCGGACCCATCGTAAGCGTCACCGTCGTGAGAGCAGAGCACCTGCGGGCCTCCTCACCCGGCGGGCCGCTCGCCAGGAGGCGGCCGACGGGCGGCACACCGCCGTGCGCGGGGCGTTCAGCCCGCTGCGATCGCGGCGGCCAGCGGCGAGGAGAGCGCGCCCGTCCCCGCGCCGGTGGCCACCTCGATGCGCTCGAGGCCCTGCCAGCGCGCGGCCAGGTCGAGCTCCTCGGCGAGAGCGGCGGCGACGTGGTCCGCTCCCGGGCGCTGCCGGGCGGGAAGGTGCGGGAGCGGCTCGGCGAAGGCGCCGCGCACCTCGAGCACGCCCTGCTCCCGGTCGGCGCGGAGATCGACGCGCGCGGGGATCACGTCGCCCAGCAGGAACAGCAGGGAGTAGTAGCCGGTGGTGCGCCGGTGGGCGGGGGTGTAGATGCCGATGCGGTAGTCGACGTCGAAGAGGTGCTCGAGGCGGGGCCGGTGGAAGACGAGCGGGTCGAAAGGGCTCACGAGCGCCCTGGCCCGCAGCGGGCCCGGTCCGGGCGCCTCGCGGTGGCGCAGCAGGGTGCGCGTCCCGGTGGGGTGGGCGACCTCGACCTCCTCGAGCTCGCCGCCGGCCAGGAGCTCCGCCACGGCCGGGCGCGTCTGCGCGGCGGAGAGGCGGAAGTAGTCGCCCAGCGAGCTCTGCTCGGCGATGCCGAGGGAGCGTGCGGCGAGGGAGACCAGGCGCCGCACCGACTCCGCCTCGGGCGGCGGGGACGTCTCGCGGGGCGCGGCGGGGACGTAGAGCCGTTCGAACTGGGAGGTGCGGCCCACGCAGTCCAGCTCCCCGCTGCGGAAGAGGTACTCCACGGCCCACTGGCTGCGGGTGCGGCGCCACCCCCAGCCCTCGCCCCGCTCGGTGTCGCCGAGGTGGCGGGTGACGGCGGCTGCGCTCGCGGGGCCGATCTCCTCGAGCGCCTCGCGGACGCGGGGGAACAGGTGCGGGGAGGTGGTGGCGATATCGCGCAGCACGCCCCAGTCCCTCTGCGAGGTCGCGCGGCGGCGGAAGTCCAGCAGCGCGCTGACCTCCTCGGTCGCGAAGGCCGCCTCGTGGGCGAGGGTCTCGTGGACCAGACGGTGGCGTCCCGGTCGGGAGGCGCGGTCCAGGGCGGCGGGGTCCCAGATCCCGGCACGGGTGAAGACGGGCAGGTGGTGCGCGCGCACGAAGACGCTCACCGAGTCGATCTGCAGCAGCTGGGTGCGCGCGAGCGTGCGGACCAGGGCGCGCCTGCTCCCGGCCACCGACGGCATCGCGGTGCGCCGCGCGCCGCCGATCCCCTGGGCGCGCAGCGCGATGCGCCGGGCCGCGGTCCAGCTCAGCCGATCGGCCATGGGCGGGCTCCCGCTGAGCGCACGGACGGGCGGGAGGGCGCCGTGCGGCACCCTCCCGCCCGTGGGAGCAGGGTCTGCGTCAGGACGCCTTCTGCTCTCCGTCGAGCTCGATCACGCCGTAGCTCCAGCCCTTGCGGCGGTAGACCACCTTGGGGTTGCCGGACTCGGCGTCGACGAAGAGGAAGAAGTCGTGGCCGACGAGCTCCATCCGGTAGAGCGCGTCGTCGACGCTCATCGGGGTGGCGGTGTGCTTCTTCTCGCGGATGATCACGGGGCTGCCGGCCTCGGCGAGGTCGGACTCGTAGGTCTCGGCCTGCTGGCTCGACTCCGAGTCCTGCTCAGCCGGGTCCTCGGCCGGTCGCAGGGGCTCGGGCATCTCCTGGTCCGCGGGCATGGTGCGCAGGCTCGCGCCGGTCCCCTGGTGGGCGCGAACGCGTCCGCGGCGGTGATCCTTGCGCCGGTCTCGGGCGCGGCGGAGTCGTTCGAGGAGCTTGCCGTAAGCGATGTCGAGCGCGCCGTAGAGGTCGTCGGCACGGGCTTCGGAGCGGATCACCGCCCCGTTCTCGTGCACGGTGAGCTCGACCCGGTCGCTGAGCTCTGCCTGACGGGGGTTCTTCTCCTGCGAGATCTCCACGTCGACGCGGAGCGCCGCGGGAGCGAGCTGTGTGACCTTGTCGAGCTTCTCGGTGAGATGGCGGCGGAAACGATCCGGGACGTCCATGTGACGTCCGACGACATTGATCTCCATGAGTGGTTTCTCCTCCTGTCCGGGTGCGGCCGCTCGGAGCCCGGCCGCGATGGCTCTTCGGCTGGGTGCGCACCTCCTGATCGAGGGGGACTCGCCCATGTGTGGCGAGGAACACCAAGCATGCCACGTTTCCCTCCGCGTTTCCTGTCCGACGGTCCCGTGGATCGTGGGCCTCCCCTGCCAGGTCATGGGCGCTGTCCGCTTCGTCCGCTCCGTGCGCCGTCCACCCGGCGCTCGAGGCTCACGGCACCCTCCGGCCGTGCCGCGCAGCGGGGTCGCGGGGGATCCGGGCCGAAGCGATCACGACCGCGCCGAGCACCTCGATCCCGCTCGCCGTCAGCGCTTCGTGCATGCCGCGGAGGGTCGCGCCGGTGGTGACCACGTCGTCGACGATCACCACCGGTCGGTTCCGGACGGCGACGCGGCGGGCCGCCGAGGGCTCGAGCCGGATCCGGCGCCGTCGGCGAGCGCGGGCCCCCTGGCCCTCCTGCGCGGTGGTCGGCGTGGCACGCAGCAGCATGGCGCGGCCGGCCCCCTCCCGCTCGAGGGCGCGCACCAGCTCGCCGGTGTGGTCCTCGCCGCGGCGCAGCCGGGCCCCGCGCCGGGAGGGGACGGGCACGAGCAGGGGCTCTGCCGCACCCGCCTCCTGCACGAGCCGGTCCACGGCCGGGGCGAGGGAGACGGCCAGGGTGCGGCACAGGTGCAGCATCCCGCCGTTCTTCCAGGCGAGGACGAGGCGCTGGAGATCGCCCTCGTACTCGCCGAGCGCGAGGACGGGCAGCAGCGGGGCGAGATCCACCCCGGCGGGGAGGAGTCGGCCGTCCCGTCGTTCCTCGCGCACCCGGGCGGCGGTCAGCATCTGCAGGGCGTCGCAGGAGGGGTCGACGCGCAGCGGCGGGCCGTGCAGGAGCGCCCGGCAGCTCCGGCACAGCCAGGTCCCCTCGTGCCCGCAGGGGCAGCGGCGGGGCGCGACGAGGGAGCACGTCTGCGCGGCGATCTCGGCGAGCACCGCGAGCGCCCCCGCACCCCGCGTCCTCGCCCGCAGCGGGACGGCGCGATGCGATGCCCGCTCCCCCGATCCGCCCGCATCGTCCATGGGGTGATCACAGCAGGTGTCGGGAGGGCACGGGCGGACGGGCCGCGGGCTGTGGACGCACGACTGCTGGGGAGGGACGGACGTCGGCGCCCCGGGCCCCGCGCCGCGGTCAGTAGAACCCGGGGTCGCGCCCGCTGACCTCCACGTCCTGCCAGCCCTCGCCGTCCATGCGCCTCAGCTGCCCGGATCCGCTCGCCGCCCACACGGTCTCGGCGACGACGGAGCCCGCCAGGCTCACGGTGTCCGGGGCCGGCACCGGCAGCTGCTCGACGGCCCCGGAGAGGTCGAGCACCTGGGCGCGCAGCTCCTCGCTCGACGGATCGGTCCCGAGCATCACGACGGCTGTCTCGTCATACCAGCAGATCTGCGTCACGTCGGAGAGGAAGGTGCGCACGAGGACCGGCTCGGTCAGCGAGAGGGGAGTGCCGTCCGCATCCCGCACCACGGCGCAGAGCTCCAGCCGGGCCTCCCCGGATTCGCCCGAGAGGACGAGCATGCGGGTGTCGTCAGCGGCGACGTCCAACGCCCGCACCTCCCGGCCGGAGAGCCAGAGCGCGTCGACCTTCGCGTCCTGCTCCGCGCCCTGTCCGGACAGGGCCAGCAGCGCGCCCGCGCTGGAGCCCACGGAGGTCCACACCCAGCCGGCGCCGTCCACACGGGGCGGGACGAAACCGGTGCCGGTGGCGGCCTCGCGCAGAGGGACGGAGCCGTCCGTCGAGGCGATCAGCACGGTCGACCCGTCACGGCTCCGCGCCGCGGCGAGGCCGCCGCCCTGGATGATCGCGGGCGAGGCGATCTCGAGCTCGGCGAGATCGGGGACGAGCTGCGGCGGGTCCTCGGCGCTGCTCGCATCGGCCAGGGAGACCACTCCGGTCTCTCCCGCGGCGAGCGGTCGGTGCCCGGGCAGGGCGCGCTCGACCCGTCTCTCCTCGCCGAGGTCGACGTCCTGCCCGTCCTGCACCAGGCGCACGCCCGAGAGGACGCGCAGCGAGCGCAGCGACGCCTCGAGCTGCGACATCGCCAGCAGGCGCTCCTGCGAGGCGAGTTCCGCGATCTCGGCGGGGACCTCCACCCGGGCGGTGCCGTCGGCCCCGCTCTCGATCGCGTCGTCGCTGATCACGGTGGTCTGCGGGACATGGCTGCCCACGGCCTCCTCGAGGAAGGCGGACGGTCCGGCGGCCAGGCCCTCGAGCACCGCGGCCGCGCCGCGCCGCAGCGGCACCCAGCGATGGTCCGGCACCAGATGCGTCTCCCGCGCGTCGAGGAAGTAGAGGCGGGCCGGGGAGTAGAGGCTCTCGAAGGCCGCCTCGGAGAGGAAGATGCCGTCGGGCACCTCGCGGAGGCGCCACTGGCCGTCGACCTCCTCGACCGCGACGGCGAGCTCCCGCGGCGTGGGCCCGGCGAGCGCGCTGCGCACCCCGCGGGCATCGACCATCGCGACGGCCTGGAGGGCGAGCACGAGATGCCCCTCGCTCTCCTCCCTCACCTGCAGCTCCTTGCTGCCGGAGTAGATCGTGACCCGGGCGGTGGGGTCCCACTGCGCGCTCGCCTCCTCGGTGAGATACGCGCGGGCCACCGCGAAGTCGTCCTCGGACCCGACGCCGGCCTGCACGAATCCGGCCAGGACCTCCTGCGCCGTCGCGCCCGGCTCGGGCGGCAGCGCACGCACGTAGGGGGCTCCGGGATGGGAGCGGCCCGAGAGGGTGCGGCTGTCGATGCCGGAGTCCACGGGGATGCGGGCGCAGCCGGAGCCGAGGCCGAGCAGGGCGGCCGCGCCGACGGCGCGCAGGACGGTGCGGCGGGCGGGGATCATCGCGTCTCCTCTCCGCTCGCCGCGTCCTCGTCGGCGAGCTCCTCGGTGCCGGGAGCTTCGAGGTCCGGCAGCAGGTCGGGGCCGATGCGGATCTCCCCCGTCGGCGTCGGGGAGACGGCGTCCTCGGCGCGTTCGCGGTCGAAGGGCCGCTCCAGCCGCAGCGGGGAGCGGACCAGCTCGGTGCCGGGCCGGCGCGGCAGGGTCAGGCGGAACACCGCCCCCTCCCCCTCCTGGCCCCAGGCCTGCAGCCAGCCGCCGTGCAGGTGCGCGTCGGAGACCGAGATCGACAGGCCGAGACCTGTCCCGCCGAGGGTACGGGCACGCGAGGGATCGGCGCGCCAGAAGCGGTCGAAGACGCGACGCGCGTCCTCCGGGGAGATGCCGTGGCCGAAGTCCTGGACCACCACCGCGACCGCATCCTCGTCACCGGCGGTCTGGACCAGCACCGGACGGCCCGCGCCGTGCTCGATCGCGTTGGTCAGGAGGTTGCGCAGGATCCGATCCACGCGCCGCGCATCCACGACCGCGGTGGACGCGTCGTCCCCGAGCCGCACGTCCAGCAGGCAGCCGCGCGCGCCGGCCAGAGGGCGCACATCCTCGACCGCCTGCATGACCAGCGCGTCCATGTCCTCCCGCAGCGCCTCGAGCTCCGCGGCCCCGGCGTCGAAGCGGGAGATCTCCAGCAGGTCGGCGAGCAGCACCTCGAAGCGCTGGACCTGCGCGGCCAGCAGCTCGGCGGTGCGCTGCAGCTCGCCGGGCAGCTCCTCCCGGCGCGAGTCCAGCACCGAGGAGGCCATGCGGATCGTGGTCAGCGGGGTGCGCAGCTCGTGGGAGACGTCGGAGACGAAGCGCTGCTGGACGCGGGAGAGCTCGGTGAGGTCGTCGACCTTCTGGGCGAGGCTGCGGGCCATGTCGTTGAAGGACTCGCCCACCCGGGCGAGCTCGTCGGCCCCGGAGACCTCGACCCGGCTGGTGAGGTCCCCGCCGGCCATCCGCTCCGCGGCGCGCGCCGCGCGCTTGAGCGGGGTCGTGACCATGCGCGCGATCACGATCGCGATGCCGACGATGATGCTCAGCAGCACGAGCCCGCCGCCGAGGATCACGCGCTGGACGAAGGCGAGGGTCTGCTGCTCCTCCTGCAGCGAGTAGATCAGGTAGAGGTCGTAGGAGCCGGCGCCCGGCACCACCACCCGGGTGCCCACGAGGAGCGCGGGGCTGGTCCGCCCGTCCTCGTCCTCGCGTCCGATCGAGCGCCAGGAGACGGCGTCCGGCTGCGCGGCGACGGCGGCCGCGAACTCGTCGTCGACCTCGTCGAAGAGGGTCCGGTCCGAGGAGGCGACGGGGAAGACGGTGCCGGTGGTCTCCACCGGGATCAGCGCGACCTCGCGCCGGTCGCCTCCGCCCTGGCCGCCCGTGGACTGCACGAACGCGCTGACCGCGTCCTGCTGCTGGGTGCTGGTGGCCCCGGGGAGCTGGGCCAGGGACTCCCCGAGGTCGTCGCGCACCTCGACGGTCTCCTCGAGCACCCGGTCGCGGCGCTGCTCGTACAGGCCGTCGGCGATGACGGTGGAGAGATACGCGCCGACGGCGAGCAGCGCGATCGTGGACAGCAGCGTGGTCACGAGCACGACCCGCAGGGCGAGCGACCAGCTGCGCGGATCGACGGCCCGCAGCAGCCGGTCCCGTCGGCCGAGCGGCGCGGACGCCTCGGGCACGTCGGGTGACGCAGCAGGGGCGGGCCCCTCCGGCGCGCTCACCGCCGCACCGGCATGCTCAGGCCCCGCTGCCCGCGCGATATCCGACCCCCCGCACGGTCACCACGATCGAGGGGTTCTCCGGGTCCTGCTCGATCTTGGAGCGCAGCCGCTGGACGTGGACGTTGACCAGGCGCGTGTCGGCGCTGTGACGGTAGCCCCACACGTCGCGCAGCAGCACGTCGCGGGTGAAGACCTGCCAGGGCTTGCGGGCCAGCTGGGTCAGGAGGTCGAACTCGAGGGGGGTGAGGGGGATCAGCTCGCCGTCCCGGCGCACCTCGTGACCGTCCACGTCGATGGTGAGGTCGCCGATGGCGAGCTGCTCGGTCGTCGGCGGCTCGACGCGGCGCACGCGCGCCTTGATCCGCGCGACCAGCTCCTCGGGCTCGAAGGGCTTGGTGAGATAGTCGTCGGCCCCCGCCTCGAGCCCCTCGACGACATCGGCGGTGTCGGTGCGGGCGGTGAGCATGAGGATCGGGACCCCCGATTCGCGGCGGAGGCGGCGGCACACCTCGATGCCGTCCATGCCCGGGAGCATGAGGTCCAGCAGCACGAGGTCGGGGCGCAGCCGCGGGAACGCCTCCAGGGCGGAGGCGCCGTCGGGCGAGGTCGCGACCTCGAAGCCCTTGCCGCGCAGGACGATCCCGACCATCTCGGCGATCGCCTGATCGTCGTCGACCACGAGGATCCGTGAAGGCGTCGTCATGGAGGTCATTGTGCCACCGGCCGCGTCGAGGACCCCGCAGCCCCCTGCCCCGGGGTGTCCGCGCGGTAATGAGGGGGTGCCCGAGCGCGCGTGCCCGCTCTGCGGGATGGGCGGAAGACGCCCGGGTGTCGACGTTCGTCGGATCGGCGAGGGGGTCGCGGCTCCGTAAGGTCGGCTCCAGCAGTCCCGCCCGGTCCGGCCGAGTCGGGAGCGAGCACCGCCTCACGAAGGAGCACCGATGAGCAGTCCGTGGACCGCCCCCGGAGCAGACGTCCCGGACGAGCCGACGCCCCCGGGCACCGGCGCGTCCGGCGGCACCTGGGGCCTGCCCGGCCCCGCCCCCGCCGACGGTCACGCCCCGCAGGACGGCCGGGCGCCGCAGGGCGCTCCCCGCCGGGAGCTCGTCCAGTCCACCCCGCTGTTCCCGCTGCGACCGCTGGGCCTCGGCGAGATCCTCGGCGCCGCCGTGCGGATCTACCGGCTGCGCCCCAAGGCGGTGCTCGGCGTCTCCGCGGCCGTGTACGGGATCGCCTTCGTGCTACTGACGCTGCTGACCGGCGCCGGGATGGTGCCCATGATCGGAGACATGCAGGCCTCGCTGCAGGACCCGACCGCCGCGCAGGAGGTGCCCTTCACCGGCTCGATCGGGGACATCGTGCTGACCGTGGTCACGAGCGTCATCTCAGGCCTGATCACGACGGTCGCCGCCTCCCTCGTGACCGTCGCGCTGACCCGGCTCGCGCTCGGCGAGGCGATCGGCGAGGCGGTGCCCACCTCCGAGGTGTGGGCGACGATGCGCCGCCGCGGCCTGCCCGCCCTCGGCACGAGCCTCCTGCTCGCAGTGCTCGGCGCGATCCTGTTCGCGGTGCCCTTCCTGCTGGGGCTGGCGCCGATCCTGATCGTCCAGGAGCCGGGCTGGCTGACCATCCTCCCGATCCTGCTGGGCACCCTGGTGGGGCTGCTGGCGATGCTGTGGCTCTGGGCGCGGACCGTGCTCGCGATCCCCTCGCTCGTCCTCGAGGATCTGGGGGTGCTCGGCGCGATCCGGCGCGGCTTCGCGCTCACCCGCGGCCGACGGTTCTGGCGCGTGCTCGGCATCGCCGTGCTGCTCTACGCGCTGTACATGGTCGTCGTCCAGGTGATCTCCGGGGTGATCGGCACGATCGCCGGCATCGCCTACGTCGCGATCCTGCTGGTGAGCAGCTTCGAGGCGGTCGTGCTGGGCGTCGCGGTGATGACGATCCTCGCGATGCTCGGCAGCTATCTCGCCACGTTCCTGCTGGCCCCCTTCCTCTGCTCCGGCGTCGCGGCGCTGTACGCCGATGTGCGCATGCGCGACGAGGCCTGGGACGTCGAGCTCACGCGCCGGGCGCGCGAGGCCTGGGCGGCGGACGGCACCCGATGATCCCCGCGGCACCGGCGCTGGGTCCCGACGAGGCGCGCGAGCGGATCCTCGAGGAGCTCTCGAAGGCGGAGTACGACGACTCCCCCGGCTTCGTGGCCTGGCTGCTCGGCGTGATCGACGACTGGCTCACAGGGCTGCTCGACGGCATCGACGGCTCCTCGACCTCGCAGGCCGTGATCGCGGTGCTCGTGGTGCTCGCGCTGGCCCTCGTCGTGGTCCTGGTGCTGCGCCGCACCGGGATGCTGCGCCGCAGCCCCTCCCTCGCGGTCGACGCCGCGCTGGACGCCGAGCCCGTGCTGAGCGGCGAGGAGCTGCGCGGCGCCTCCCGGGCCGCGATCGACGCCGGCCGCAGCGACGACGGGACCGTACTGGCGCTGCGCGCCCTGGTGCGCGACCTCGAGGAGCGCACGCTGCTGGACGTCGCGACCGGCATGACCGCCCACGAGGCCGCCCACCGCGCCGCGGCCGCCTTCCCCGACCTGCGCGGCCGCCTCCAGCGCGGCGCGGACGCCTTCGACACCGCCGCCTACTCCGTGCGCAGCGCCGGCCAGAAGCCGGCCGAGGACCTGCTGCGCCTGGCCGAGTACATCGCCGAGACCGCCCCCGATCTCACGGCTGACCAGCCCGCCGACGCGGGCGCCGGGGCCGGAGCGAGCGGAGCCGGGGCATGAGCGCCGCCGCCCCGGGCGCCGCACACGCCGCGTCCTCCGCTGACGCCCCGTCCGCCGGGGCCGCCGCGCCGTCCTCGCGCTCCCCCCTCCCCTCTCCCGGCACGCCGCCGCAGGACGCCGAGGGCCGGCGCCGCCGCTGGCTCGCCGTCGCGATCGCGGTGGCCGTGCTCGCCGCCGTGCTGCTCTCGGTGGCGCGCGGGCTCTACCGCGACGGGCCGCTGGAGCCCGACGCACCGACCGGACAGGGCTCGAAGGCGGTCGTCGAGGTGCTCGGCGGCCTCGGCGTCGAGGTCGAGACCCGTCGGCACACCGCCGACGCCGCGGAGGACCTCCAGGACGGCGGGACGGTGCTGCTGACCGACCCCGCGCGCCTCAGCGGCGCGCAGCTCGACCTCCTCGCCGAAGCCCGGGAGGAGGGCGGGGGACGCCTGGTCCTCGTGCGTCCCGACTTCGTGGCCCTGTCCTCTCTCGCCCCCGGCATCACCCCCACCGGCGCGCTGCGCGAGCAGACCCGGGTCGAGGCGGGGCCCGACTGCGCAGACCTCGCCCATGAGGCCCGCGTGCTCGAGGTCCCCTCCGCCGAGGACGGCCTGCGCGGTCCCGCCACGCTCTACAGCGCGCGCGGCGGGGACGCCGCGACCTGCTTCGCGGCCGACTCCGGGGCGCTGGCCGCCGAGGACGAGGGCGTGCTGGTCCTCGGCAGCGCCGACCTGCTCACCAACGACGGGGTGGGCCGGGCCGACAACTCCGCCCTCGTCCTGAACGCCCTGTCCGCCTCCGAGCAGCTGTCCTGGTACGTGCCCTCCGCGACCGATCCGCTGGGCACCTCCTCGCCCTCGCTGCTCGACCACCTGCCGGACTGGGCGGGCCCGCTCGCGGCCTGGCTGGTGCTCGTCGCCGTCCTCGCGCTGCTCGCCCTCGGTCGCCGTCCCGGCCCCGTCGTCGTCGAGCCGCTGCCGGTCACGGTGCGGCCCCAGGAGCTCGTGCTGGGACGGGCCCGGCTGCTCGAGCGCTCCTCCGCCCGCGACGCCGCCGCCTCCGCGCTGCGCGCCGCCGCCGCGACCCGGCTCGCCGACCGGCTCGGGCTGCGCCACGAGTCCGCGCTCGAGGGCCTGATCGCAGCGCTGGACCCCCACGTCGACGCCACCGCGGAGCAGCTGCGCACGCTGCTCGGCCCCGCCCCCGTCACCACCGACCGCGACCTCGTGCGCCTCGCCCACGACCTCGACCGTCTCGAGAAGGAGATCGACCGATGACCGACCCCACCCCGCCGCGCAGCGACGACCCCGCCGGCCCGCAGGCCCCGTCGGACTCGCATACCCCGTCGGCCCCGCCGGTCGACGTCGACACCCGCGGGCAGCTGCAGGGGCTCGCCGCCGAGATCCACAAGGGCGTGGTGGGCCAGGACGCGGCCGTGACCAGCCTCGTCGTCGCGCTGCTGTGCCGCGGGCACGTGCTGCTCGAGGGGGTGCCGGGCGTGGCGAAGACCCTCCTGGTGCGCTCGCTGGCCGAGGCGCTGGAGGTGCGGATGCGCCGCGTGCAGTTCACGCCGGACATGATGCCCGGCGACATCACCGGCTCGCTCGTCTACGACAACACCACCAGCGACCTCGTCTTCCGCGAGGGTCCGGTGTTCACCAACCTGCTGCTGGCCGACGAGATCAACCGCACCCCTCCGAAGACGCAGTCCGCGCTGCTGGAGGCCATGGAGGAGCGTCAGGTGACCGTCGACGGGGCGAGCCGCCCCCTGCCGGACCCGTTCCTCGTCGTCGCCACCCAGAACCCGATCGAGTTCGACGGCACCTACACCCTGCCCGAAGCTCAGCTGGACCGCTTCCTGCTCAAGGCCGTGATGCCGCTGCCGGAGCGGGAGGTCGAGGTGGACGTGCTGCGCCGTCACGCCGACGGCTTCGACACCACGGACCTGGCCGCGACGGGGCTGCGCGCCGTCGTGGACGTGCCCTCCCTGCACCGCGCCCAGCAGGACGTCGCCGGCGTCGCCGCGGAGGACCCCGTCGTGCAGTACATCGTGGACGTGTGCCGCGCGACCCGCCGCTCCCCCAGCTTCACCCTGGGCGTCTCCCCGCGCGGCGCGATCGCGCTGCTGCGCACCTCCCGCGCCTGGGCGTACCTCTCCGGCCGGGACTTCATCACGCCCGACGACGTCAAGGCCATGGCGCCGGCGACCCTCTCCCACCGGGTGCGCCTGACCACCGAGGCGGAGCTCGAGGGCACCCAGGTCGAGTCCGTGCTCGCCGCGACCCTCGCCTCCGTGCCCGTCCCCCGCTGAGAGCACCGATGAGGATTTCGCTGACCCCGCGCGCGGCCCTGGTCGCGCTGCTCGCGCTGCCCGTGATCGTGCTGTGGCCGCGGTGGTGGGTGCTCCTGGTCCTGCTGGCGCTGTGGGGGATCGTGGTGCTCGCCGACGCGTTCGCCGCGGCGGACCCGCGGCGGGTCCTGGTGCGTCGCGAGGCGCCGACGCAGGTGCGGCTGGGCGGCACGGTGACCGGGCGCGTGCTGCTGACCAATCCCACCTCCCGTCGGGCGCGGCTCGAGGTGCGCGATGCCTGGAACCCCACCGCCGGGCTCGCCTCCCAGCACAGCCGCCTCACGGTGCCCGCGCAGGAGCGGCGTGCGATCGCCCAGTCCTTCACACCGACGCGGCGCGGCGAGCACCGCTCCCGGCAGCTGCTGATCGCCTCGGTGGGGCCGATGGGCCTGGCCCGGCGCAGCGCCCGTGCCGAGGCGCCGGGGCGGATGCTCGCGCTGCACCCCTTCGGCTCCCGCAAGCACCTCCCCTCCCGGGTGCAGCGGCTGCGGGAGATCGAGGGCCTCGCCGCGATCCATCAGCGCGGCCAGGGCACCGAGTTCGACTCGCTGCGCGACTTCGTGGACGGCGACGACGTCCGCTCGATCGACTGGCGCGCGACCGCGCGCCGGCGCAGCGTCGTGGTGCGCACCTGGCGGCCCGAGCGGGACCGGCACGTGCTGATCGTCGTGGACACCTCCCGCACCTCCGCGGGCCGGCTCGGCGAGGCGACCCGTCTGGACGCGGCGTTCGACGCGGCGCTGCTGCTGACGGCGCTGGCGGGACAAGCCGGGGACCGGGTGGACCTGCTGTGCGTGGACCGGATCCCGCACGTCTCGGTGCTCGGCTCGACCCGCACCAAGGTGCTGCACGACATGGTCGCCGCGACCGCCGCCGTGGAGCCGGCGCTGGTGGAGACCGACTGGGAGCGGGCCGCGGCCACGATCGAGTCCCGCACCCGGCGCGGCTCCCTCGTCGTGCTGATCACCCCTGTCGAGGCGCAGGTGGTGCACTCCGGCCTGCTGCCGGTCGCCGCGCGCCTGGCGAAGGACCATCCGCTGGTGCTCGCCTCGGTCGCCGATCCCGCGCTCGAGGAGCTCGCCGCCGGCCGCGAGGATCTCGAGAGCGTGTACCGGGCGGCCGCCGCGGAGCAGGCCCGCGGCGAGCGCGCCGGGGTCTCCCATGCGCTCGAGCGGGTGGGTGCCCATGTGGTCGACGCCCCGCCGGACCGGGCCCCGCAGGCCCTGGCCGACACCTATCTCGCCCTCAAGGCCGCCGGCCGGCTCTAGCACCGCCCCGCCGCACGGACCGCCACCGGGAAATGTGCAGTTCCGTTGACTGTCAAGCTGGTTGGAGTCAGTCGGTTGGTTTGGTCAGGCTGTTTTGACTAGGTGGTTGA
>NZ_QXCP01000014.1 GCF_003711805.1 Brachybacterium sp. EE-P12
TCACCGTGCGGTCGGCCACTCCAGGCGGGGCGTGTCCGGGCCCTCGTAGGGGGCGTCCCCGTACTCGGCCTGCAGCCGCGCGGTCAGCTCCTGCATCTCGACGAGCCGCTGCGCATAGGCCGGGTCGGCGGCGACATTGGTCAACTCCCGCGGATCAGCCACGAGGTCGTAGAGCTCATCCTCGACCGGCATGATCCGGTCCGAGGAGCCGGGGCTGCCCAGCCCGTCGTTGTAATAGCGGATGTACTTCAGCTCCCGGGTGCGCACCCCGTAATGGGCAGGGGCATGGTGCTCGGGGTCGTCATGCTCCCAGTAGCGGTAGTAGACGGCCTGACGCCAGTCCGGGACGCTCTCGCCGCGCAGCTGCGGCAGGAAGCTGCGACCCTGCTGGGCGGGCAGCGCGGAGGGCTCCTCCCCCGCGGCCTCCAGCAGCGTCGCAGCGAAGTCGACGTTGGAGATGATGTCGCCGACACGGTGCCTGGCGGGGATCGCCGCCGGCCAGCGCAGCAGCATCGGCATGGTCAACGACTCATCCAGCATCAACCGCTTGTCGAACCAGCCGTGATCGCCGAGGAAGAAGCCCTGGTCGGAGGTGTAGACCACCAGCGTGTCCTCGGCGATCCCCTCGGCGTCGAGGCGCTCGAGGATCTCCCCGATCGAGTCGTCGACCGCCTGCACGCAGCGCAGGTAGTCGCGCATGTACCGCTGGTACTTCCACGACGTCCGCGCACGGCGCGAGGCCTCGTCCTC